>NZ_JBHUEY010000012.1:0-367845 GCF_042681205.1 Phenylobacterium terrae | reverse complement strand
TGAAGCCGGCGTAGGCCTGGTCGTCGTAGCGGGCGTAGTCGAAGCCGGCGCCGCCGTGCAGGTAGTCCGCCCCGGCTCCGCCGAACAGCTGGTCGTGCCCGCCCATGCCGTAGATGTAGTTGTCGCCGGCGTCGCCGAAGCCGTAGTCGTTGCCGGTCCCGAGGATCAGGCCTTCGATGCCGGAGAACCGGTCGCCCGCGGCCACGCCCGTGTTGCGCGCGGGATCCGCCAGCGAGACCGTGAAGCCCGCATAGGCGGCGTCGTCGTACCGGACGTAGTCGAAGCCCGTGTCGCCGACCAGCGAGTCCGCCCCGAGGCCGCCCCAAAGGACGTCGGCGTCCGCGCCGCCGTCGAGGGTGTCGTCGCCGTCGCCGCCGAACAGCATGTCGCGTCCGGCGGCGCCGGAGAGCGAGTCTGCGCCCCCGAGGCCGTCGAGGGTGTCGTTGCCTTCCTTGCCGGCCAGCCGGTTTCCGGACGCGTTGCCGACGATCCGATTGTCGAGCTCGTTGCCGGTTCCGGTCACCACCGTCCCGGTGAGGGTCAGGTTCTCGAGGTTGGCCCCGAGGGTGTAGGTGACCGCGCTCTGGACTGTGTCGATCCCGCCGCCGGCCAGTTCCTGCACCACGTCGGTGGTGACGTTGACCACGTAGGTGTCGTTGCCCGCGCCGCCGATCATGGTGTCGTCGCCGAGCCCGCCGTCGATGACATTGTTCCCGGCGTTGCCGATGATCCGGTTGCCGCCGTTGTTGCCGGTGGCGTTCAGGTGGCCGGACCCGAGGAGGGTCAGGTTCTCCACATCGTTCCACAGCGCCGCGATGCTGACGCTGGACTCGACCGTGTCGACGCCGCCGGCGCCGGCGTTGGTGACCTCGGAGACGACGTCGCCGACGTTGTCGACCCTGAACAGGTCGTCGCCGTCGCCGCCGGCCATGGTGTCGGCCCCGGCCGCGCCGTCGATGGTGTCGCGGCCGCCCAGGCCGCTGAGGCTGTCGCTGCCCGAGGTGCCCAGCAGCGAGTCGTCACCGGCGGTCCCGACGCCGGAGGGCGGCGGCGGCTCGCCCGTGCCGGACTTCACGTTGTAGGGGCCGGAGGGCGAGACCGTCAGCACGAACGGATCGAACTCGGTGTCGTCCGAGCGGTCCGCCGCGGCGACCCGAAGATGCACGGTGGTGGCCGACGTCGGGGTCCCGCTGATCGTGCCGGTGGTGGGGTCGAAGGTGAGCCAGCTCGGCAGCACGCCGCCGTTCACCAGGTTCCCCGACGCATCGATCAGCTGGAGGGCGAGCCGGACGGTGTCGCCCGCGTCGATGTCGACGTAGGAGCCGGCCGGGATCGTATAGTGGAAGGCGCTGACCGGCGCCCTGAGGTCGGGCGTCTCGGTGCGGACCTGCGGGCCGGTCAGGGTCGGCGCCCGCAGCATGCCGCTGATCGTGTTGCCGTCGATGAAGCTGTCGAAGGTCTCCTTCGACTCGCGGATCCCGTAGGCCGCCTTGATCGTCGCGCCGCCGACGATCGTGTTGTCGACGATGGTGTTCCCGGAGGAGACCCAGGTCCGGCCGGTGACCTCGTCCGGGGCCGAGTTGGTGTAGATCTCGTTGTAGGCGCCGGCGCCGGCCTGGGAGTTGCCCTCGAACCGGGAGTTCCGGACGGTGACCTCCGAACTGCCGTAGATCTTCAGGCCTTCCCGCATGTTGCCGTGCGCGTAGACGCCGTCGACCTCGATATCGTGCGAGAACTTCAGCAGGATGCCGGCCAGGGCGTTGCCGGAGATCTCGCCGCCCCGGATGATCAGGTCGTGGGGGGAGGGGATGTCCTCGCTGCCCCGCTGAACGGTGATGCCGTTGCCGCCGTTGCCGTAGGAGTCGTTGTTCTCGAGCAGCGTGTTCCGCGTCGAGGTGACGACGTTGAAGCCGTGGCGATCGTTGTTGTAGGCGACGTTGTTGCGGATGACCGAGTCGATCAGGAAATCGAGCGTGAAGCCGTCGAGGCCGTTTCCGTGGGCGACGCAGTTCTCGATGGTCAGGCGGACCGTCTGCTCGTGCGGGTCGAAGCCGTAGCCGGAGCAGTCCTTGATCTCGACGTTGCGGACCGTGATGTCCGCGCACTGCTGCGTCGAGTTGGGCGCGGTGCCGCAGAAGAAGCCGTCGACCTTCCCCGTGCTGTTGGCGTCGCGGTTGCCGTCGATGGTGATGCCCTCGACGGTCACGTTGGTGGTGACTTCATCGAACGGCGTGCGGACCACCCCGGTGATGCTGTTGTTGTTGCCCGGCAGGACCATCAGCACGGTCTCGCCCGGCCCGTCGCCCCGCAGCGTGACGTTGTCGCGCAGCTGGATCCCGGCGTCGGTCTTGTCGAGGCCGCCGTTCCCGATGCCCCAGATCCCGGCGGGGATGTAGACGACGCCGCCGCCATTGGCCGCGGCCGCATCGGCCGCAGCCTGGATCGCATCGCGATCGTTGGTCACGCCATCGCCCTTGGCGCCAAAATCACGGACGTCGAAGATCGTTTCGGCCACTGTCATTCCCTGCACTGCACAGCCCCCGAACCAGCCCGATGCAACAGGGGGGCTGGTGCGCTAACAGTGGACGCGCCCTTGGGTTGCCGGACGCGCGACGAGAAATGCGCCGTCGTTCGCGACGGCGCGGCCCGCGCGCGACGGCGGGGCGGACTCAGGCCGCGTGCGCGGTCCCGCCTTTCGACGGCGCCGCGTCTGCGGCGGCCGGATCGAGGGCTTCGGCGAGGGCCTGGTCGACGGTCTCCAGCCAGACGAACTCCAGCTTCCGGCGGGCCTCCTCGGGAATATCCTGGAAGTCGCGCCGATTGCGGGCGGGCAGCAGGACCCGGCGGACGCCCGCCGCGCCGGCCGCCAGCACCTTCTCCTTGATCCCGCCCACCGGCAGGACGAGGCCGCGCAGGCTGATCTCGCCGGTCATCGCCGTGTCGCTGCGCACCGTGCGGCCGGTGTGCAGGGAGGCGAGCGCGGTGAACATCGCCACGCCCGCGCTGGGGCCGTCCTTCGGCGTCGCGCCGGCCGGCACGTGGACGTGCACGTCCTGGTCCTTGAAGACGTCGCCGGGTAGCCCGAGCAAGGCGGCCCGGCTCTTCAGCAGGCTGAGCGCCGTCTGCGCGCTCTCGCGCATCACTTCGCCGAGCTGGCCGGTGAGGATCAGCTTGCCCGAGCCGGGCGTGCGGGCCGCCTCGATGAACAGGATGTCGCCGCCGACCGGGGTCCAGGCCAGGCCCGTGGCCACACCGGGCACGCTGGTGCGCAGGGCGGTCTCGTTCTCGAACCTGGGCGGGCCCAGCACCTCGGCCAGGTCCTCGGGCGTCAGGCGCACGCACTCGGCCTCGCCGCGGGCGATCCTCACGGCCGCCCGGCGGGCGACGCGGCCGATCTCCCGCTCGAGGTTCCGCACCCCGGCCTCGCGGGTGTAGTCGGCGATCAGCCGCCGGACGACGTCGTCGGAGACCTCCAGCTGGCCGGCCTTCAGGCCGTTCTCCTCGATCTGGCGGGGCGTGAGGTAGCGCTGGGCGATCTGCAGCTTCTCCTCGGCCGTGTAGCCGGCCAGGGTGATCACCTCCATCCGGTCGCGCAGCGGCCCGGGGATGGCGTCCAGCACGTTGGCGGTGGCGATGAACACCACCCGCGACAGGTCGAACGGCACGGCCAGGTAGTTGTCGCGGAAGGTGGCGTTCTGGGCGGGGTCGAGCACCTCCAGCAGGGCCGAGGAGGGATCGCCGTGGGCGCCCGCGCCCATCTTGTCGATCTCGTCCAGCATCAGCACGCAGTCGCGCGCGCCGGCCTTGCGGATCGCCTGGATGATGTTGCCGGGCAGGGCGCCGACGTAGGTGCGCCGGTGGCCGCGGATCTCGGCCTCGTCATGGACGCCGCCGAGGCTGAGGCGCGAGAACTTGCGGCCCATCGCCTTGGCGATCGACTGGCCGAGCGAGGTCTTGCCGACCCCGGGCGGGCCCACGAAGCAGAGGATCGGCGAGCGGCCCTCCGGCGCCAGCTTGCGCACCGCCAGGAACTCGATGATCCGGTCCTTGATCTTCTCGAGGCCGTAGTGGTCGGCGTCGAGGATCCTGCGCGCCTCGTCGATGTCGATCTGCGGCGGCTCGCCCACCTTCCAGGGCAGCTCGGTCAGCCACTCGAGGTAGGTGCGCACCATGCCGAACTCGGCCGAGGCGTCGGGCGTGCGCTCAAGCCGGCGCAGCTCCTTGCGGGCCTGCTGCTCCACCTCCTCGGGCATGCCTGCGTCCGAGATGGCCGTCTCGAGCTCGGCGAGCTCGGCCTTGGGGTCCTCCTCGCCGAGCTGGCGCTGGATCGCGGCCATCTGCTCGCGAAGAACCGCCTGGCGCTGGCGCTCGTCGAAGGCCGCCTGGGTCTGCTGGCTGATCTCGCGGGAGAGGCGCAGGACCTGCAGCCGGTGGGCGAGCTTCTCCGACACCTTCTCGAGCCGGGGCTTGAGGTCCACGGTCTCGAGGATCTCCTGCTTCTCCTCGGCGGTGATGTCCATGTGGGCGGCGGCGAGGTCCGCCAGGGCGCCCGGCGAGGTCACCGCCTCCACCGCCTCGACCAGCTCGGCCGGCGCGTTCGGCAGCAGCTGAAGGACCTCGATGGCCTGGTGCTTCAGGGCCAGGAACCGGGCCTCCAGGTCGTCGCCTTCGGAAACCGGCTCGGCCAGGTGCAGGCCCCGGGCGGCCAGGTAGGGCCGGCCGGCGAGGAACTCGGTGATGCGGAACCGCTGCAGCCCCTGGCAGATCACGTGGTGCGAGCCGTCGGGGGCGGTGACGTACCGCAGCAGGTTGGCGATCACGCCCGTCCGGTGCAGGTCGTCCGGCCCGGGCTCGGGCCCCGTGCCCCGCTGCAGCACGATGGCCAGCTGCTTCTGCTGGCGCACCGCCTCCTGGGCTGCGGCGATGCCCATCGGCGTCCTCAGGATGAACGGCAGCACGATCTCGGGAAACAGCACCGCCCCGTGCACCGGCACGATCAGCACGGCGTCGGCCGGCAGGGGCGGGAGCTGGACGGCGGGCTGTTCGGGCGCGGCGTTGGTGTCGGCCATCTCGATCCCCTCACGCGGCCTTCTGCAATGTGACCAGCAGGCAGCCGTTCGCGGCCTGCATGGCGACGGCGCTGTAACGGCCGGGCGGCAGCGGCACCGCGCGTTCGAAGCGGCCCTGCGGCAGCTCCAGGCGATGGATCACCGCCGTCTGCAGCTCCGGCGGCAGGATGCGTACGCCGCTGATCCGCAGCACCCCGTCCTCGATGGCCGCCTCCACCTTCTCGGAATCGACGCCGGGCAGGGCGGCGAGGATCAGCACCTGCTGGTCGGTCTCGATGACGTCGACCGGCGGCTCCCAGGCGGCCGCGCCGGCCCGGGCGGGGCGGAACATGTGCCGGTGCAGCCGCTCGGCCTGGGCCAGCATCTGCAGGGCGTCGGCCCACATCCAGTCGGTGGCGTCGTTGCGTTTCACGGGCCTCTCCCTCCGTCCCGACGGAACGGCCGGACCCCGGATCCGGCTCCGCGGGCTAGTGGGGCGTAGAGCCTTCCGGCAGGCTGGCGATGGCCGCGCGGCAGGCCTGTTCGCATTCGCGGCAGGCCTCGGCGCAGATGCGGCAGTGCTCGTGCTTCTGCGCGTGGCGCTCGCACTCGGCGGCGCAGCGGTTGCAGGCGAGCTCGCAGGCCCGCAGCTGGGCCAGGATGACCGGCACGTCGCCGCCCGAGCGGCGGGTGGCGATCAGGCCGCTGGTCAGGCAGACGTCGGCGCAGTCCATGTTCAGCCGGATGCACTGGACCAGCTCGGCCACCATCTCCTCGCCGAGGCAGGCGTCGGCGCAGCTGGCGCACACCTGGGCGCAGTCGAAGCAGGCCTCGATGCAGCGGGCGAGGGCGGCGTTCTCGTCGCCGCGGACGTGCGGGTGCGTGGCGATCATCTGCTGGGCGCGCATGGGGGCTCCTCCGGTGCCGGCGTTGGGTCGGGTGAGGAGCCAGCGAGCCGGGGGATTTGTTCCCGCTACCGCGCCGTGGGCAGCGGCGCGGCGGCCGCCTCGAGATCGGCCCAGGGATCGCGCCGGCGCAACCGCGTGGCGGCGTTGCGGATGGTGAAGGGCGCTCCGCTCAAGGCCTTGCGCGCTTCGCCCCAGGCGAGCGGCATGGAGACCGGCGCGCCGGGCGCGGCCCGCGGCGAGAGTAGGGCCACCGCGTGGTGGCCGGGGTCGTTTCGCAGGTAGTCCAGGAAGATGCGCCCGCGCCGCTGCGCCTTGGGCAGGGCGGTGGTGTAGAGGCCCGGGCTGTCGGCGGCCATCTCCAGGCAGAGGCGCTTGGCGAAGTCCCGGGCCGCCTGCCAGCTGGTCGGCGCCGTCTCCCGCTGCAGCAGCGGGGTGACGAGGTGGACGCCGCGCTTGCCGCTGCTCTTCAGAAAGGCGGCGAGGCCCGCCTGCTCGAGCCGCGCCTTCAGCTCGGTCGCGGCCGCGAGGATCTGGTCGAGGGTCTGGCCCTCCTCCGGGTCCAGGTCGAACACCAGCCGGCCGGGCAGCATCGGCCGGCCGGGCACGCTGTTCCACGGATGGATCTCGACGACGGCGATGTCGGCCGCCTGGACCAGCGCCTCGGGCGTGTCGAAGCCGGGATAGGTCTTGCCCTTCTCGGCCACGGTCCAGTGGGTGATCAGCGGCGAGGTGCGCAGGCTCCCCTGCCAGTGGCCCTCGTGCCGGACCCAGGTGACCTCGCCGAGGATCCCGTCCGGGGCCGTAACGACGGTGCAGGGACGGCCCTCGATGTAGGGCAGCAGCCAGGGCGCGATGGTCTCGTAGTAGCCGGCGAGATCGGCCTTGGTGACCGGCGGCGCCTCGCCGTGCGCGGGCCAGAGCGCCTTGTCCGCCCGGTCGACGTGCGCATGTCCGGCGGGCTTGGGCGGCGTCCCGCAAAGCGCCTCCAGCTGCGCCCCCTCCGCCCCGTAGGCCGCGTCCAGCCGGCGGCTGACGATGCCCGGAAGCCCGAGGCGGCAGGCGGCGTCGAGCAGCGGCCGGCCGCCGCCGGGGAGGGGCTGCACGAGCCGCAGCTTCGGCCCCAGCGCCGGTGCGGCCGCCGCCGCCAGCCGCTCGAGCCGCGCTTCCAGGGGCAGGTCGCGAATGTCGGCGCCGCCGTCGAACAGCAGGTCGTGCAGGAAGGCCACCGCCTCGCCGCCCGCCAGCGCTTCCTCGAGCCGCTCCGGAACCGGGCGGTCCTCGGCGTCGAGCGCGCAGAGCTCGGCCTCGTAGAGGCCGTCGGGAAGCCTGGCGGCTGCCCTGCCGAGCGCCTTCAGCCCCCCGGCCTTGCCGTCGCCCCACACGGCCTTGCCGCCTTCGACGCGCAACAAGGTGCGGAGCCCCGCGAGACGCACCTCATGCCGCCACCCGGCGCCGGTCGGCGGCGCCTTGGCCGGCGCGGCGGCCGGCAGGGCCGGAAGGTCGGACTTGCTGGAGCGGCGCCCCACCATGGCTGGCCAACGCCAGCCCCGGGCGGCCGTTCCGGATGGGGCCTGTACACACAGGCCTCGCGCGCCGCGGCGACGTCTAGATTTCGAGGATCAGGGGCGTGTGGTCCGAGACCTCGGGCTCGTACACCACCGAGAAGTCCGCCCCTTCCAGCGCCGGGCTCACGAGCATGTAGTCGGCGAACCGACCCGGCTTGGTGTAGTGGCGCGTACGGGTGCTGGCGTTGCCCCGGGCGCTAACCAGATCTGTGAGGCCGCACCGAGCGAGGATCTGGAAGGTCTGGCTGTCGGGCTCCACGTTGAAGTCGCCGCAGACCACCAGGTCGTCGCCCTCGGACGAAATCCAGCGAACGAGATCCGCCAGACGTTCCGCCTGCAAGATGCGTTCGGCGGTGTCCGCCTTCCCCGCAAGGTCCCGCAGTCCGTGCATGTGGACGACGCAGACGAACCGCCCGCGCCGGAAGTCATAGACCCGGACCGCGTGGGCGTTCCGGGAGCGGGGGTGCTCGCCGAACCCATTGGGCGAGAACGTCTTATGGACGAAGCGCTGCGCCTGCTCGACGATCGGCAGGTCGCGGCTCACGAAGGTGGCGAGCCCCCACTGTGACGGCACAGGAACCTCGCCGTCCCAAAGCATCCCCTGGGCGGCGGGGCAGAAGATCGCCTGGTGGTCTGGAAGCGCGGCGGCCACCTCGCCGAACAGGTTGGCGCGCTGCGGCAACACATGGTCGCCGTCGCGATACGTCAGCCAGGCTTTGTCGGTCGCAGGACTGTGCACCACCTCCTGGAGGCAGAGGATGTCAGGCGCCGCGGCCCCGAGATAAGCGATCAGTTCCCGATGGAGCTTTCCGCCCCAGCCGTTCAGGGACATCACCTTCAACGTCGATACTCCTGCTCCACATCGCCGGTATGGTGCGCCCTCACGCGGCCTCGGGGCGGTGGTCGATCACCTGCAACGCGCCGTCGCAGACGATCCTCGCCGCGATCGCACCTTCCCATCCGCACAACCGCGGCGCCCGACGGCACGCCAGCCGCACCCGCCGGGGCTCAGCGCTCGTCCGTCCCTGAGTTTCGGTCGAAGCCGTCCCACGCCTGCATGGCGCCGGCGGCGGCTGCGCAGAGCGCCTCGCGATCGGCGCCGTCCCGCGCGAGAACGGACATGCCGGTCTGCACCGCCATGTAGAAGGCCGCCGCCGCGGGGATGTCGAAGGTGGGCGGAACGTCTCCCTCGGCGACGCCCCTCCGCATCCTGGCTTCGAGGTCCTTCCAGTTGGCGAGGCGACGCGCGCGAAGGTCGCTGCGGACGGGGTCGTCCAGGCCGCCGTGCTGCGCGCCGAGCACCACCATGCAGCCGCGGGGCGTGTCCGGCCTGGAGTAGGCCTCGGCGGTGGCGGCAAGCAGCCGCGCCACGCCGTCCCGCGCCGCAGGCGCCGCCTCGAGCGGGGCCCAGATCGCGTCTCCGTACCGTTCGAGGTAGAGGCCAAGCGCTTCCCGGAACAGCGCCGCCTTGTCCCCAAAGGCGGCGTACAGGCTCGGAGCGCTGATGCCCATGGCTTCGGTGAGCTGGGCGATCGAAGCGCCTTCGTAGGTGTTGGACCAGAAGACGTCCATCGCACGCTCCAAGGCGACGTCACGATCAAAGCTCCGGGGACGGCCCCTGTCCGGCACAGGCGTTCCTTTCTGTAGTGATCATTATCAAAGGCGTTGACCGGCGTGGCAAGCCGCTCATATGTGTAGCGATCACTACAAATATGGAGCCGGAGATGCAGGAGTTCATCGGCAAGCGCGCGCTGGTCACGGGAGGCGGACGCGGGATTGGGGCCGCGATCGTCCGCCGTCTGGCGGCGGGCGGAGCCAAGGTCGCCGTCACCTATGCTGCGGGGGCCGAGCACGCCCGGCGGGTGACGGAAGAGATTGCCCAGGCGGGCGGCGTCGCGATGGCGCTGCAGGCCGACAACCGCGATGCGGCGGCCCTCGGGGACGCCGTCGATGCGGCCGCCGTGGCCTGGGGTGGGCTCGACATCCTCGTGAACAATGCGGGCGTGTTCCACGCCGCACCGATCGACGCCCTCTCGCTGGAGGCGTTCGACGAGACCATGGCGATAAATCTGCGCGCCGTCTTCGTCGCCACCAAGGCGGTGCTGCCGCACATGCCTGACGGCGGCAGGATCATCTCGATTGGCAGCAACCTCGCCAGCCAGGCGCCGACCCCCGGCCTCGTCGCCTATAGCACGAGCAAAGCGGCGCTGATCGGCTTCACTCGGGCCCTGGCGCGGGACCTCGGCCCGCGCGGCATAACTGTGAACGTCGTCCATCCCGGCTCCACCGATACGGACATGAATCCGGCGGACGGCGAGGCCGCTGACGCGCAGCGCGGTCGTATGGCGCACCAGCGCTTCGCCGACCCGGCGGAGATCGCCGCCGTCGTCGCCTTCCTCGCCTCGGAGGCCGGCCGCTCGGTCAACGGCGCCGGCTGGCTCATCGACAACGGCGCCAACGCGTGACGCACGCCCGGCTGGCGCGATCCCCCGCCCCGATCCTGATCTTCGGGGCGGCGGTCGTGGTGGCCACCGAGTTCGTCGCGATCGGACTGGCGCCGCAGATGGCGAGCGAACTGGGCGTCACCCCGACGGGGGCCGGTTGGATGATGACGCTGTTCGCCCTCGGCTCGATCCTGTTCGGGCCTGCGGCGGCGGCAGGCGCCACGCGCCTGGCGCCTCACACCGCTCTCGCACTGTCCCTGCTGCCGTTCGCCGCCAACCTGCTGCTGGCGCTCTTCGCCAGTCTGCCCCTGGCGATGGCGCTGCGTCTTGCCCAGGGCGCGGCTCTGCCGGTCTATGTCAGCGTGGCCGGCGCCGTCCTCGCCGCCCGGCAGGGCGCAGGGCGCGGCGTCGCCCAGCTCTATATCGGCGTCACGCTGGGCGGATGGCTCGCGCCGCCTCTGGGCGGCCTGGCGGCCGAGGCCTTCGGCTGGCGGGCGCCGGCCCTTGCTCTCGGAGCGCTCTCCCTTATGGCCGCGGTATGCTCGGCCTTCATCGACGCGCCGCCTGTGTCCCGCAGGCCGGGCGGCGTCGCTGCGCTGATGCGCACGCAAGGGTTCCCTGCCCAGCTCGCCCTCTCCACCCTGCTCTTCGCCGCGATGTTCGCAGGCTACGCCTACATCGCCACCATGCTGCGCCACGCTGGCCTGGGCGCCGGCGGGACCGCCGCGGGGCTGCTGCTCTTCGGCCTGGCCGGCTTCTGGGGGAACTGGCTCGGCGGCCGGCTTGAGCGCCACACGGTCTGGGGAAGCGCAGGGGTCGCGCTGGCGGTGGCTGTCGCGGCCGCCGCGCTCCTCGCCGGCCCCGGCGACGGCCCCGCGTTCGCCATCCTTGCGCTATGGGGCGCCGCGCACGCGGCTGGCTTCGTACTTTCGCAGGTGCGTGTGATGTCGGCCGCGCCCGCCCACCCAGATCTGGCGGGCTCACTGAACATCGCCGCCGCCAATCTCGGCATCGCCCTGGGCACCTTCACGGGCGGATTCGCGCTGGCGAACGCGGGCCTTGCCGGCGCCGGCGCGGCGGTCGGGCTGTTCGCCATGGCGACAATCGGCCTCGCGGCCGTTCTTCGACGCACGGGCGACCGCGGAAGCCGGAGCGCTCGTTAGCCGCCGTGGGACCAGGGGCGCCCTAGTTCCGGCGCGGGATCACCACCGGCAGGGTCTCGTAGCCCTTCACGAAGGTGGAGTAGACGCGCTTCGGCTCGCCGGTGACGACGATCTCCGGGAAGCGCTTCATGATCTCTTCCCAGATGATGGTCAGCTGCAGCTCGGCCAGCCGGTTGCCCACGCAGCGGTGGATGCCGAAGCCGAAGGAGATGTGCTGGCGGGGCCGCTCGCGGTCGATGATGTAGGCGTTCGGGTTCTCGATCACCTCGTCGTCGCGGTTGCCCGAGACGTACCACATGACGACCTTGTCGCCGGCCTTGATCTGCTTGCCGCCGAACTCGATGTCCTGGGTGGCGCGCCGGCGCATGTGGGCCAGCGGGGTCTGCCAGCGGATGGTCTCGGAGACCATCGAGGCGATCAGGCCGGGGTTGTCGCGCAGCTTCTGGTACTGGTCCGGGTTCTGGTTCAGCGCGAGAACCGAGCCCGAGATGGTGTTGCGGGTGGTGTCGTTGCCGCCGACGGTCAGCAGCACGATGTTCCCGAAGTACTCGCGCGGCTCCATGTTCCGGGTCGCCTCGCCGTGCGCCAGCATGGAGACCAGGTCGCCGGTCGGCGGGGCGTTCACCCGCTCGTTCCACAGGGCGGTGAAGTAGGCGTGATACTCGACGAAGATCTGCATCTTCTGCTCGAGGCTGTCGATCAGCCCCTGGCCGGGGACGGCGGTGACCACGTCCGACCAGTAGATCAGCTTGCGGCGGTCCTCCTGCGGCATCCCGAACAGGGTCGCCAGGGTCATGCCGGTGAGTTCCTTGGAGACCTTGTCGACCCAGTCGAACTCCTCGCCGATCGGCAGGGAGTCGAGGATCATCGCCGCGCGCTCGCGGATCAGCGGGCCCAGCACCTGCAGGTTGGCGGGCGAGACTGCCGGACTGACGGTCTTGCGCTGGATGTCGTGCTTGGGCGGGTCCATGGCGATGAACATCGGCAGGGGACCCTGATCGCCGTTCTGGTCGGCGATGGTGATGCCGGGCTCGGACGAGAACACCTGGTGGTTCGTGTCCACGGCCATGATGTCGTTGTACTTGGTGATCGACCAGTAGGGGCCGTACTCGCTCTCGGGCGTGTAGTGGACCGGGGCTTCCTTCCGCAGGCGGTCGAAGATCGGCCACATGGCGTCGGCCTGGAACAGCGCCGGCTGGGCGGGATTGAGCTGTTCGAGCGGGGTCGCGTAGGCCTGCTCGCGCGCGGCTTCGCGGTTCAGAAGGTTGCCGTCGGCCATCTCACATCTCCCAGTTCGCCGGGACCTAGCTGATCGAAAGTGACGCGGGTGTCAACTTTGAAAGTGACGCCAGCGTCATTCAGGCGGCGGCCGATCAGGTGCGCTGTTGCAGGCGGGCGCCCGGCGTTCGCCGGCGGCGGCCGCCGGTCCCGTCGGCGGCGACCGGGTCGGACATGTAGTCCCGGGTGATCGGCAGGGCGTCCACGCGCCTGGCGAGCTGGATCTGGAAGACCATGCAGCCGCGGTATCGGAAGCCGAGCTCGCTGAGGCAGAGGTAGAACTCCCAGATCCGGCAGAACCGCTCGCCGTAGTCGCGGGCGATCTCCGCCCGGCGCGCGGTGAACCGCTCGCGCCAGGCGCGCAGCGTCTGGGCGTAGTGCAGGCGCAGCACTTCCACGTCCGTGACCCACAGCCCCGCCTGCTCGATGGCCGGCAGGACCTCCGACAGGGCCGGCGTATAGCCGCCGGGGAAGATGTACTTGCCGATCCACGGCTGGACCCGCCCGGCCGGCGAGGTCACGCCGATGGAGTGGACGACCGCCACGCCGTCGTCGGCGAGCAGCCGGGCGATGGAGTCGAAATAGGCCCGGTAGTTGGGCCTTCCCACGTGCTCGAACATGCCGACCGAGACGATCCGGTCGAAGGGGCCGTCCATGTCGCGGTAGTCCTGCAGGCGGAACTCGACGTCGTCCGAAAGGCCGCGCTCGGCGGCGCGCGCGCGGGCGGCGGCGAGCTGCTCGGGCGAGAGGGTGATCCCGGTGACCCGAACCGAGGCCTGCTCAGCCAGGCTCATGGCCAGGCCGCCCCAGCCGCAGCCGATGTCGAGGACGCGAAGCCCTGGCCGCAGGGCGAGCTTGGCGGCCAGGCGCCGCTTCTTCGCCTGCTGGGCCTGTTCGAGGCTCGTGTCCGGATGCTGGAAGTAGGCGCAGGAGTACTGCAGGTCCTCGTCCAGGAAGCGGCGGTAGAGGTCCAGGCCCAGGTCGTAGTGATGCTCGACGTTGCGGCGCGAGGCGCGGCGGCTGTTCATCTGGTCCAGCCGGCCAAGCAGCCGGGTCAGGAGCGGGGGCCGTCCGGTCCGCTGCGGAAGGTTGCGGCCGATCAGGTCCAGCAGGTCCCAGAGCTCGCCCCGCTCGATGACCAGGCCGCCGTCCACATAGGCCTCGCCGAGCGCCAGCTGCGGGTTGATGGCCAGCCGCAGCGCCGTGCGCCGGTCGCGGATGGCGATCCGCAGGGGCGCATCCTCCGCCTCGCCGAAGGTCATCACCTCGCCGGACGGCAGCCGCACCGCCAGCGCGCCCGTCCGGATCACGCGCTTCAGAAGGGCCTCGAGCATCGACCTCTCCCAACCTCCACTGCAACGTGGAGGCGCGAGGCCCTGTTCCGGATCCGGGCCCCTAGCCGCCGCTGTAGCCGCCGAGGATCGGCAGGATCTCGCCGGTGATGAAGCTGGAGCACTGCTCGGAGGCCAGGAAGACGAAGGCCGGGGCGATCTCCTCCGGCTGGGCCGGCCGCTTCATCTGGGTGGAGGCGCCGAACTGGGTGATGTCCTTGGCCGACTTGTCGGCGGGGTTCAGGGGCGTCCAGACCGGTCCTGGGGCGACCACGTTCACCCGAATGCCCTTGTCGATCAGGTGGGTCGACAGCGAGCGGGCGAAGGCGTGAATGCCGCCCTTGGTCATCGAGTAGTCCAGCAGCTCCTTGTTGCCCATGATGCCGGTGACCGAGCCGCACATCACGATGGCGCTCCCCGGCTTCATCTTCGGCACGGCGGCCTGGGCGATGTGGAAGTAGCCGTAGAGGTTGGTCTTCAGCGTCCGGTCGAAGTGCTCGGCGGTGAGCTGCGAGAAGTCGCTGACGTGCTCCTGGAAGGCGGCGTTGGGGACCAGCACGTCGAGCTTGCCGAGCTCGCTCACGCACCGGTCGACCGCCGCCTGGGCGAAGGCGGGGTCGGCGACGTCGCCGGAGATCAGGATGCAGCGGCGGCCCTCGCGTTCGACGGCGCGGCGGGTCTCCTCGGCGTCCTCGTGCTCGGTCAGGTAACAGGCGGCGATGTCGGCGCCTTCGCGGGCGAACAGGATGGCGACGGCCCGGCCGATGCCGGAGTCGGCGCCGGTGATCAGCGCCACCTTGTCCTTGAGCTTTTCCGAGCCCTTCCAGAACGGGGCGTCGTACATCGGCCGGGGCTGCAGGTCGGCCTCGAGGCCGGGCTTCTGGAGGTGCTGCTCGGGGAAGGGCGGCTCGGGATAGCGCCGGGCGCCGGCCTGCATGGCGCCGCCGCCATCCTGGCCTTCGAACGAGCGTTCCTCGGCGTCGATCTTCTGCTGGATGCGGCGCTCGGCGTCTGCGGCGCGCTCGGCGCCCTCGGTGAAGGGGTCCTGTGGCGTGTTGGGGGTCATGGCGGCCTCTCGCGTGCGCCGATGGAAGCCGGAGGCGCGGGCCGTGGTTCCCCTCAGACGATGACGACCCCCGGTCCCGGCGGCTGGGCGTAGAGGGCCTCCACCAGGGCCGCCCGCCGCTCCAGCGTGGCGCGCTGGTTCACATAGCCCTTGTCGGTGATCTCGCCGGCGTCGATGGACGGCGGCTCGGTCATCACCAGGAATCGGCCGATGCGGCGCGAGGAGCCGCCGGCCTGGGCGTTGAATGCGGCCAGCCGCTCGGCGAGCAGTTCGTTCAGCTTCGGCAGCGGATCGGCGCCGAGCGCGGGCAGGGCCGCAGGCGCAGGCCAGATGAGGGCCCCGGCGAAGGGCTTGTCCTGGCCGGTGACGACGATGTCGAGGGCGTAGGGGCTGCAGGCGGCCACCAGGTCCGGCCGCAGGGTGCCGACCGAGACCCAGGTGCCGGAGTCCAGCTTGAAGTCCTCGGTCACCCGGCCGTCGAACACGAGGCCCAGCTCCGGCTGGTCGGCGTCGAGGAACTTGGCGGCGTCGCCCAGGCTGTAGAACCCCTCCTCGTCGAAGGCGGCGGCCGTCTTGACCGGGTCGTTGTGGTAGCCGCGGGTGACGGTCGGCCCCTTGACCCGCACCTCGTACTTCGAGCCGTTCGGCACGAGCTTGAGGGTGATGCCCGGCAGCGGCAGGCCCACGAGGCCCACCCGCTCGGTGACCCAGTGGACGACGGTGATCCCTTGCGTCTCCGTGGCCCCGTACATGGTGGTGAGCGGGATGCGGAAGCCGGTCTCGGCGATGGCGAGGGCCTGCATCCGCTCGTAGACGTCGTTCGACAGGGTGGCGCCGCCGTAGCCCATGTAGCGCAGGTTCTTGAAGAAGGATCGGCGAAGCGCCGGGTCCCGCTCCATGGCTTCGGCCAGCATGCCGAAGGCGATCGGCGCGGAGCCGAACACCATCGGCGAGACCTCGTAGAGGTTCTTGATGGTCGTCTCGAACATCCCCGGCAGCGGCTTGCCTTCGTCGAGGTAGAGGGTCCCGCCGCTCCAGAGCACGCCATTGAAGCCGATGTTGCCGGCCGAGATGTGGCTCCAGGGCATCCACTCGAGGGCCTCGGGGACCAGGTCCGGATCGGCCGGCTCGTCGCGCAGGCCCTCCTGGCCGGCGATGACGCCGGCGAACATGCCGTGGGTCTGCGGCACGCCCTTGGGCATGCCCGTGGAGCCGGAGGTGAAGAGGTATTTGGCGGTGGTGTCGTGGTCGACGCGGTCGAGGGCCGCGGCCACCGCGGGCGTGGGGCGCGTCGAGGCCAGCTCGGGGAACGGGATCGTGCCTGCGCCGCCGTCGACGGTGACGAACGTCAGGGCGGGGTCGAGGCTGCGCAGCGCCTCGAAGGCGCGGGCGAACATCTGGCTGTCCTGGGCGAAGACCACTCTGGGCCGGACGACTCCGAAGCAGTGCTTCAGCTTGGCGTGATCGCTGGACATCAGCGAATAGGCCGGGCTGATCGGGGCGATCGGAACGCCGGCCGTGTAGCAGCCCAGCATGACCAGGGCGTGCTCCACCGAATTGCCGGAGAGCACCATCACCGCATCGTCGTTCGTCAGCCCCGCGTCCAGCAGCCACTGGGCGATGGCGTCGGCGGCCTGCTTGGCCTCACCGTAGGTCACGCCGCGCCAGGGCCCGTGGCCCGGCTCGCGCTGCAGGATGTAGCGCCGGTCGGGATGTGCGGCGGCGCGCTCGGCGAGCAGGTGGCCGATGGAGCGGGGGCCCTCGCCGGGCGGATGGTTGGACCAGATCAGCACCGAACCGTCGGCGCGTCGCTCCACGCTGACGTCGGGGCCCTTCTGCGGCAGCGGCTTGAACGGGGGCGCGAGCTCTAGGGCCCGCACGTCGTCGGCTGGGCTCATGGACGATCCTCCCTGAAGGACCTCTGTTCTTTGAAGTCGAGCCTATGCCTCTGCGGCGGGGCTGCAAGGCCGCCGCAACGTCAGCTGACGCTACGTCATCCTCCGGACGGCCCGCGCCGGACGGGTTCAATCACAATTCGTAAAACGCTTGTTTGATTTTGCCGGCGGATGGGCCAAAGGTGTCGCACGGGTCGAGGCGCCGCAGCCTTGGCCGCGGCTCGCGCTTTGGAGGATGCCCATGACCATGACCGCCGAACGGCCGGAGTCCAAATTCAAGCTCAATCCGCAGGACGAGCTCAACGACCTGCGCATGTCCGACAAGGCGCTGCCGCTCTACAACCGGGTGAAGACCTTCATCCGCGAGGTCGTGCAGCCGATGAGCGCCGAGTTCCACCGGCTCGGCGAAGGCAAGGAGGACATCTGGTCCTACGCCCCCGGCCAGCTGGAGGTGCTGGAGGCGGCCAAGGACAAGGCCAAGGCCGAGGGCCTGTGGAACTTCTTCCTGCCCGACGCCCACACCGGCGAGGGCCTGTCGAACCTCGACTACGCCTATATCGCGGTCGAGCTCGGCAAGAACCCGATGGCCTCGGAGACGATGAACTGCGCCGCGCCGGACACCGGCAACATGGAGGTGCTGGAGCGCGTCGGCACGCCCGAGCAGAAGGAGAAGTGGCTGAAGCCGCTGCTCGAGGGGAAGATCCGCTCGGCCTTCGCCATGACCGAGCCGGACATGGCCTCGTCGGACGCCAAGAACATCCGCATGCGCGCCACCCTGGTCGGCGATGAGTACGTCATCAACGGCGAGAAGCACTACATCTCCGGCGCCGGCGATCCCCGCTGCCGCATCATGATCGTCATGGTGCAGACCAGCCCCGACGGACCGCCCCACCTGCGCCAGTCGCAGATCCTGGTGCCGCTGCCCCATCCGGGCGTGAAGATCGTCGGGCCGATGAACGTCTTCGGCGACCCCGACGCGCCGCACGGCCACATGCACATCGTCTTCGACAACGTGCGCGTGCCGAAGGAGAACATGCTGCTGGGCGAGGGCCGCGGCTTCGAGATCAGCCAGCTGCGCCTCGGCCCGGGCCGCATCCACCACTGCATGCGCGCCATCGGCCAGGCCGAGAAGGCGCTCGACCTGATGATCACCCGCGGCCTCACCCGCGAGGCGTTCGGCAAGCCGATCATCCAGCTGGGCGGCAACATCGAGATCATCAGCCGCGCGCGCATCGAGATCGAGGCCATGCGCCTGATGGTGCTCAAGGCCGCCAAGGCCATGGACGTGCTGCCCAGGGACGAGGCCAAGATCTGGATCCACATGGTCAAGGCCATGGTCCCCGAGCGGGTCTGCACCATCATCGACCAGGCGATCCAGATGCACGGCGCCACCGGCGTCTCGCAGAAGACGCCGCTGGCCAAGATGTACACCTCCACCCGCACCCTGCGCCTGGCCGACGGCCCGGACGAGGTCCACCACATGGTCGTGGGCCGCAACGAGGTGCGGCAGTACCGGGAGATGCCGGCCGATCCGTCGACCGCGGCGGTGTTCCGCAACTAGGTCGGACTGACGCGGACCAGCCCCTCCTCCGGACGCCCGGGGGAGGGGCTTTCCATATCCGGGAGGGACGGGATGAAGCTTCAGGGCAAGGTGGTCGTCGTCACCGGCGCGGCCAGCGGCATCGGCAAGGCGCTGGCCGAGCGGTTCGCCCGCGAGGGCGCGGCAGGGATCGTGGTCGGCGATCTGAACGGGGAGGGAGCCGAGGCGGTCGCCGCCGCGATCGGCGGCATCGGGCTGAAGGCGGACGTCACCCGCGAGGCCGACGTCCAGCGGCTGGCCCGCACCGCCGAGGAGAAGTTCGGCCGCATCGACCTGTTCTGCTCCAACGCCGGCGTCGCCGGCCGCGACCCCGACGTGGACAACGCCGCCTCGGCCGCGGACGAGACCTGGGAGCTGGGCTGGCGGGTCAACGTGATGGCCCACGTCTACGCCGCCCGCGCGGCGCTGCCGGGGATGATCGCCAGGGGCGAGGGCTATTTCCTCAACACCGTCTCGGCGGCCGGCCTGCTCTCGCAGATCGGCAGCGCGGTCTATTCGACCACCAAGCACGCGGCGATCGGCTTCGGCGAGAGCCTGGCCATCACCCACAAGAACCACGGCATCCGCGTCTCGCTGCTCTGCCCGCAGGCGGTGGACACCCCGATGCTGGGCGGCGCCAAGGGCTCGCAGTCGGTGGACGGAGTGCTGTCGCCGGAAGCGGTGGCCGAAAGCGTCGTCGAGGGCCTGGACCGGGAGAGCTTCCTGATCCTGCCCCATGAGCAGGTGGTCACCTACATGCAGCGCAAGACCGGCGACTACGACCGCTGGATCAAGGGCATGGCCAAGCTGCGCGACACGGTGATGGGCCGCGCGCCTGCCGGGGCCTAGGCGGTCACGATCACCTTGCCGACCATGCCCATGCCTTCGTGCTCGCGGCAGAAGTAGACGTAGGTCCCGGGCGTCTCGAACCTGTGCTCGAAGGTCGCCCCGTCCTTGAACGGGCCGGAGTCGAAGGGTTTGGCGCCGTCCGGCAGGGCGGAGCTGGCCGGGTCCTTCGGCTGGGTCGGGTCGCAGACGACGCTGTGCTCGACGATGCTGCGGTTGCGCCAGCGAACCGTCTGGCCGCTCGTGATCGTCACCTCGCCAGGCTCGAACGCCGTGCGCGTCTTCGGGATGGTCACCAGCACGGGCTCGTCGGCCTGAGCGTGGGCGAGAGGCGGCAGGGCCGCTGCGGCGGCGGCCGACAGCATCAGGCCGCGTCGATGGATGGCCATGGGAATCACTCCGGAACTTCAGGGGCGGTTGGCGCTGGCGCGCGTCAGGACGGCGCCTCGAGCGACAGCAGGTAGGCGACGAGGTCGGCGCGCGCCGCATCGTCCGGCACGGACAGCATCATGGACGTTCCGGGGGCGAACGCGGCCGGCGCCTTCAGAAAGGCGTCGAGGCTGGCCGCGGTCCAGGTCTCCTCGCCCTTGGCCCTAAGGGCGGCGGTGTAGCCGCCGAAGCCCTCGACGCTCGCGATCTTGCGTCCGGCGACGCCCCGCAGCGTGGGCGCGATGACGGTGGTGTGGCAGCCCCGGCAGCTGAGCTTGAAGGCCTCCTTGCCCGCCTCGGCGTCCCCGGCCGCAGCGGCGGCGGACGGGGCGGCCTCCTGGCCGGTGACGGCGCCGGCGGCGATGAGGCTGGCGCTCGCCGCCGCCAGCAGAAGAAGACCAAAACGCACCGACGACTCTCCCCGCGACCTGACTCAATTTACAGTCAGGTTGACTACTAACGGAGCTGTGCCTAATCCTCAACGGCAAGAGGCGACAAGACCTTGCGGGGACGCGGCCGTCGGTCGCCGGGGAGGGAGTTCATCGTGAAGTCGTGGTTCGCATCGTCGGCCGCCGTGATTCTGGCGTCCGCCAGCCTCGTGGCCGCCGCGGGTTCGGGGACGTTCGCCGCCGACAAGCCGGCCGCCGCCGCGGCCCAGCCGGTCACCGTCGCCACGCGCCGAATCACCGAAAGCCAGTACCGCCACGCCATCGCCAACGCCTTCGGGCCGGAGATCGCGATCAACGCCCGCTTCGAGCCGGGCAAGCGCGAAGAGGGGCTGCTGGCCATCGGCGTCACCCAGCTCTCCATCACCTCCGGCGGGTTCGAGCAGTACTACGCTCTGGCGCGCTCGATCGCCGACCAGGCCCTCGATCCCAAGCGCCGGGATGCGGTGGTCGGATGCGCGCCGGCCGATCCGAAGAAGCCGGACGCAGCCTGCGCCGAACGGTTCATCCAGACCTACGGGACCAAGCTGTTCCGCCGCCCGCTCAGCCGCGGCGACCTGGAGGCGCGCGTCGCGGTGGCGAACAACGGCGCGGCCAAGACCGGCGACTTCTACGAGGGGCTGAAGCTCTCCCTGGTCAGCCTGCTGATGGCGCCGGAGTACCTGTTCCGCATCGAGCGGGCCGAGCCGGATCCGGCGAACCCGGGCGCGCTGCGCCTCGACGGCTACACCAAGGCGAGCCGGATCTCCTACCTCCTGTGGGACGCCGAGCCCGACGAGGCTCTACTGGCCGCCGCCGCACGCGGCGACCTGCACACCGAGGAAGGCTTGCAGCGCGAGCTCGCCCGCATGACCGCCTCGCCCAAGCTGGCGGACGGGGCGCGGGCCTTCTTCGAGGACATGCTGCAGCTCAGCGAGTTCGAGAACCTCACCAAGGACACCCTGACCTATCCGAAATTCAGCACCGCGCTGGCGGAGTCGGCCAAGGAGCAGACGCTCAAGACGCTGATCCACCACGTGGTGACCGAGAACGGCGACTACCGCGAGATCTTCACCTCGCAGGACACCTTCATCAACCGGCACCTGGCGGCGGTCTACCAGGTCGCCTACGCCTCGGAGGAGCCCTGGACCCGCTTCAGCTTCGCCAAGGAGGCGGGCCGCTCCGGCATCCTCACCGAGGTGAGCTTCCTGTCGCTGTTCGCCCACCCGGCCGCCTCCTCGCCGACCAAGCGGGGCGTGAAGCTCTACGAGATCTTCATGTGCGAGCCGACGCCCGAGCCGCCGGCGGACGTGGACTTCTCGAAGGTGCAGGCGCTGGACAAGGGCACCGTCCGCACCCGGCTGATCGACCACATGTCCAACCCGGGCTGCGCGGCCTGCCACCGGATCAGCGACCCGGCCGGCCTGGCGCTGGAGCACTTCGACGGCCTCGGCCAGCGGCGGACCCTGGAGAACGGGACGCTGATCGACGTCAGCTCCGAGATCAACGGCCGCAAGTTCGAAGGCGCCCAGGGGCTGGGCCAGCTGCTGTACGACGATCCCAAGACGGCGGCCTGCCTGGTGCGCAACGCCTACGCCTACGGGACCGGCCGAGCGCCCGACGAGGATGAGGACGAGGACTACCTCGCCGCCCAGGCCAAGGCCTTCGCGGCCGACGGCTACCGTTTCCGCGCGCTGCTGACGCGGATCGGGTCCAGCCCGGAACTCTTCAAGGTCGTGGTCCCGGCCCGGCCGAAGCCAGCTCAAAGGGTCGCCGAGGCGCGGCCGCAACGTCTTGCAGGAGAGGTGCGATGACCGCGCGTTTCAACCGCCGCTCGTTGATGCGCGGCATGCTGGGCGGCGCCGCCGTCTGCGTCGGCGTTCCGGCCCTCGACCTGTTCCTGGACGGCAACGGCCAGGCGTTCGCGGACGGCGCGAAGCTGCCGACGAGGTTCGGCACCTACTTCTGGGGCCTGGGCCTGACCCACACGCCGGCCGGGACCCGCTGGGTGCCGACGAAGACCGGCCTGGGCTTCGAGATCACGCCGGAGCTGGAGCCGCTGGCGGCGGTGAAGGACAAGGTCTCGGTCTTCTCCGGCTTCCGCGCCATCGGCGACGGGCGGCCGAACATCGTCCACTGGAGCGGCCACGCCTCGATCCTGAGCGGCGTCGCCCCGGCCAAGACCGGCAGCTTCGATGCGCCGTCGTTCGACACGGCGGTCGCTGACGCGATCGGAAGCGGCTCGCGGTTCAAGGTCCTGGACGTCTCGCCGTCCGGCAAGCCGGTGAGCTACTCGACCCGCACGGGCAAGGGATTCGCGACGCCCGAGACGACGCCGCTGGCGCTCTACACCCGCATCTTCGGGGAGGGGTTCCAGGACCCCAACAGCCCCGACTGGAAGCCGGACCCCAACGTCATGCTCCGCCAGAGCGTGCTGTCGGCCATCGCCGACCAGCGCCAGGCGCTGATGGCCGATGTCGGCCGCGCCGACCAGGTCAAGCTCGACCAGTACTTCACTTCGCTGCGCGAGATGGAGAACCAGCTGGCGATCCAGCTCCAGAAGCCGGAGGAGTGCGAGGCCTGCGTGATCCCGGGCAAGCCCGAGGAGCCCAAGCGCGGCGCGGCCATCGACGTCGTGAACGCCAGCAACAAGGCGATGGCGCGGCTGCTGGCCATGGGCCTGGCCTGCAACCAGACCAAGGTGTTCAACGTGGTGCACACCGCGGGCGCCTCGGAGACCTACATCCCCGGGGACTCCAAGATCTATCACCAGTACAGCCACGACGAGCCGACCGACGCCAAGCTGGGCTACCAGCCGATGACCAGCAAGCTGGCGGGCCTCGTCATGCAAGGCTTCGGCGATTTCCTGGCCGAGCTGGACGCCATCAAGGAAGGCGACGGCACCTTGCTGGACCACACCCTGGTGCTGGGCTTCAGCGACACCGGCTACGCCAAGATCCACTCGCTGGAGAACATCCCGATGATCCTGGCCGGCGGCGCCAACGGCCGCCACAAGGCCGGCCAGCACATCGCCTCGCAGGGCGAGTCCGTGACCCGGGTCTCGCTCACCGCCCAGCAGCTCGCCGGCCTGCCGGTGGGCGAGTTCGGGACCGGCGCGATGAAGACCGCCAAGCCGATCAGCGAGGTGATGGCGTGATGAAGCCCGCTTCCCTCGCGCTCGGCGCGCTCGCCGCCGCCGCCGCGCTGGCCGCGCCCGCGGCCGCCTCCGCCGCCTGGACCCGCGCCTACGCGGTCGAGTGGTACGAGCCGGCCATGTACTACGGCGCCAAGGACGGCGTGATCGATCCCGGGACGGACTGCCCCGGCGGCAGCAACCCGGAGCCCGACTGGATCAAGATCCTGGTCGAGGCGGGCTACACCCCGGAAGAAGCCCGGTGGCTGCGCGACCCCGCCAACCCGACCCGCAGCGCGGTGCACGGCCAGAACCAGATGGCCTTCCGCGGCAAGGATCGGGCGAACGTCTACATCCATCCGACCTCGACGCCCGATCCCGGCTTGGTGGGCGTCACGGGCAAAATCGCCGAGGGGCTGAACCTGGACGGCGACGCCCGCACCGGCTTCGTCAGCCCGACGGGCGAGCGGGGGATCGACAACGAGTTCTACCGCACGCTCGGCTGCTGGAAGACCTACCGGGGGCCGCCGCGCAAATCGAGCGGCGCGCTGCAGTTCAACGACATCATGCGCGAGGGCGGCTGGACCATCGTGATCGTCGTCTCCGGCGAGGGGAACGACCCGATGAACGAGGCCGACGCGACCGTCGGCTTCTACATGAGCCCGGACAAGCTGGTGAAGGACGGCAACGGGGACATCGCCCGCGACTACACCTTCCGGATCCAGCCGGACGCCAAGTTCGAGGCGGTCTTCAAGGCCAAGGTCCGCAAGGGCGAGATCGTCACCGAGACCGCGCCGGAGGTGTGGATCCGCGACCCCGGCTATTCCCGCGAGATGCAGCTGCTGCGGGCGAAGGCCAAGCTGCAGATGCAGGCGGACGGGACGCTGAAGGGCTACCTCGGCGGCTACCGACCCTGGGAGCCGGTCTACCGCGGCTGGGTCGACGCCCGCGGCCCGGTGATCGAGGCGCTGACCTGGGTCGAGCTGCCTGCGGTCTACTACGCGCTGAAGCGGAACGCGGACTACAGCCCGACCGGGCCGAAGGGCGAGAAGACCCACATCTCGTCCGCGCTGCGCATCGACGCGGTGCCGGCCTTCGTGATGACGCCGGACGCCAAGCTGCAGGTGGCGAAGGCCGCCTCCTGGAAGGCCTCCGCGCCGGCCCCGGTCGCCCGAGAGCGCGCCGCGGCGCCCTTCCGGGTCATCGACGGCATCGTCGTCCGCGCCGGCGAAGCGGCCGTGTCGCAGACCCCGGAACAGCTGCGTCCGCCCGCCGCCGCGGCGACCACAGCGGCCGCCGACACGGCCGGAAGCTAGGCCGAAGGAAACCGCATGAAGCTCTCGACCGCCGTCTTCGTCGC
The DNA here is from genome assembly GCF_042681205.1 of Phenylobacterium terrae. Classification (NCBI taxonomy): domain Bacteria; kingdom Pseudomonadati; phylum Pseudomonadota; class Alphaproteobacteria; order Caulobacterales; family Caulobacteraceae; genus Phenylobacterium; species Phenylobacterium terrae. The sequence continues at coordinate 343,375 of NZ_JBHUEY010000012.1, read as the reverse complement.
GGCTGCGCTCACCCTGAGCGCCGGCGCTGCGCCGGCCCAGACCTCCGCGCCCGCCATCCCGGACGAGCTGAAGCCGATCCGCGCCGCCGGCGTCGGCCTGAACGTCGCCGACCTGGAGCGCTCGAAGCGTTTCTACACCGAGGTGCTCGGCTTCAAGGTGGCCGCCCGGGTCCCGGCCAGCGGCGAGGCTGTCGAGTATCTGCTGGGCCTGAACGGCGACCTCCGGGGCGACACCCTCGTGGTCCTGCGCAAGGTGGAGAAGGTCGATCCGGCGGCGGCGGGCTTCGGCCGCCTGGTGCTGACCGTCCCGGACGGGCGCAAGCTGGCCGAGCGGGCGGCGGCGGCGGGCTATCCGCCCGCCCGGATCGCCGACGGCACCAACTTCGTGCGCGACCCGGACGGCTACACCGTCGAGCTCTACCAGCGGCCGGCGCCGCGCTGACGTGGCGCCCCGGCCCGTTTCCTCGAGGCTGGGTCTGACGGCCGCCGCGCGCTACAAGCGCCTTCGCATCATCGACGGCGGCGGCGTGAACGGAAACACCAGCGAGACGGCAGGCAAGGCGGAGCGGAAGGCGAGGGGCCCGAACGCGGTCCGCAGCGCCGCCACGCGCGCGAAGATCCTCGACGCCGCGGTCGCCTGCATCCTCGAGTGCGGCTACTACGGCACCACCACGTTGCTGGTGCAGGAGCGGGCGGGCGTCAGCCGCGGCAGCCTCCTCCACCAGTTCCCGACCAAGGCCGACCTGATGGCCGGCGTCCTGCGGCACATCGCGGTCGACCGGCACTACGCCTACCGCGGCCGCCTGGCCCAGGCGCGGGACGACCGCCACCGCTGGGAGCTGCTGGTCGACGTGCTCTGGGACCAGGTCTCCAAGCCCGAGGGCTTCGTGCGGCTGGAGATCATGGTCGCCGCCTACAGCGACCCTGAGCTGCTGAAGCGGATCGCGCCTGAGAACAAGACGACGGACCGGCTGTACCGCGAGGCCATCTGGGGCCTGGCCCAGCGGCTGGGCGTGACCGACCGCGCCGCGCTCGACCGCATCGTCACCGTCTATGTGGCGGCCCTGCGCGGCCTGGCCATCGACGTGCTCTATCCGCGGCCCTGGGTGGACGTGGAAGGGGCGCTGCAGCTGATCAAGGAGAACCACATGGCGGCCCTCGATCGCCTGATCGCCCGGACGGGAGCGCCGGCCGGCGAATGAGCGAGCCCTACATCCTCTACGGCGCGCCGCACTCGCTCTACACCGGCAAGAGCCGCGCCTATCTGCGCAAGCAGGGCGTCCGCTACGTTGAAAAGTCGCCCGGCGAGCCGGCCTACCGCAACGAGGTGATGCCGCGCATCGGGCGCTCGATCATCCCGGTGCTGGTCTGCCCGGACGGGACCATCGTGCAGGACAGCGTCGACATCCTCGACCACTTCGAAGCCAACGGCGCGCCGGTCAGCGCCCGGCCGCCCGGGCCGCGCCAGCTGATCGCCGCCCACGTGCTGGAGATCTACGGCAGCGTCGGCATGACCCGCCACGCCATGCACTACCGCTGGTCCTACGCCGACCAGCAGCTCACTTTCCTGAAGGACGCCTTCGCCGGCCGGGGCGATCCCCAGGCCGCGGCGGCGGTGATGGGTCGGATGGCCTCCTACCTGCCGGCGCTCGGCGTCACGCCCGACACCATCCCGGCGATCGAGGAGTCCTACCTGCGGCTCCTCGACATCCTGCAGGCCCACTTCGCCGACCATCCCTACCTGTTCGGCGGCCAGCCCTCGCTGGGCGACTACGGGATGCTGGGGCCGCTGTTCGCCCACCTGGGCCGCGACCCGGTTCCCGAGGCGATCATGAAGGCCCGCGCGCCGAAGGTGTACCGCTGGGTCGAGCGGATGAACGCGCCGGACGCCGACATTCCCGAGTACCGCGGCTACCCCGCCGGCTACCTGGCGGACGACGAGATCCCGCAGACGCTGCGACCGCTGCTCGCGCACGCGGCCGAGGAGCTGTTCCCCGAGCTCACCGACAAGCTGGCGTTCCTGGCCCGCCACGTGGCCGAGCAGGGCTGCCGCCCGGGCGAGCCGGTCTCGGCCAAGCCGCACCAGCGGATGATCGGCCGCGTCGCCACCAGCTTCCGGCGCGTCCCGTTCGAGAGCGGGGCTGCGCCCTACACCATGTACCTCTGGCAGCGGATCACCGACGACTACGCCGCCATGGACGCGGCTGCGAAAGCGTCGGTGCGCGAACTGCTGGCCGACTGCGGTCTGCTTCCCTTCCTCGAGGCCGAGCGCCCCTTCCGCGTGGAGCGCCGCGACAACATCGAGGTGTGGGGATAGCAGCGACGGGTGACAGGTAGGGCCGTGCGGCCCAACCAGTCACCAAGGGCCGCCGGTGACGCCCCCTCAACTCCGCTCATCCCGGCGAAGGCCGGGAGCCAGATCCAAGTCTCCGAATTGGCTGGATGAGCGCTGCGATTGTGGAGCCCGCCGCTGCGCCCGCCATTCTGGGTCCCGGCCTCCGCCGGGATGAGCGTTGAATGGAGGGCTCACGCCGCCTGCGCGCCGCCCGGCTCGTAGACGGGCGCTTCCTCGGGGGCGAGGTAGGCGCGGCCGCGGATGGCGTCGGAGATCTTCTCGGCGATCATGATGGTGGGGGCGTTGGTGTTGCCGCCGACCAGGGTAGGCATCACCGAGGCGTCGACGACGCGCAGCTGCTCCAGGCCCTGGACACGGCACTCCCCGTCCACCACGGCCATGGCGTCGCCCGCCGCGCCCATCCGGCAGGTGCCGACCGGGTGGTAGATGGTCTCGGCCGCGCGGCGGATCCAGGCGTCGATCTCGGCGTCGGTCTGCACGTCCCTGCCCGGGAACAGCTCCTCGCCGGTGAACGGCTTCAGGGCCGCCTGGGCCGCCACCTCGCGGACGATCTTCACCCCGTCGCGCAGGGTGCGCCGGTCGGTCTCGGTGGCCAGGTAGTTGGCGAAGATGGCCGGGTCGGCCAGCGGATCGGCGCTCCTCAGGCCGATGCGGCCGCGGCTCTCCGGGCGCAGCTGGCAGACGTGGAAGGTATAGCCGTCCTTCTTGTGACTGACCTTGCCGTGGTCCTGCATGATGGCGAGCACCGTGTGGATCTGCAGGTCGGGCCGATCGAGGCCCTCGTGCGAGCGCAGGAAGGCGCCGGCCTCCAGGAAGTTCTGCCGCCCGATCCCCTGGCGGCGGAACATGTAGTCCAGGCCCACCAGCAGCTGTCGGTGGCCCTTGCGCATGGAGTGGATGGTGATCGGCTGCGGGCACTCGTAGGCGATCGAGGCGTCCAGGTGGTCCTGCAGGTTGGCGCCGACGCCCTTCAGCTCGTGGACCACGTCGATGCCGTGCGGGCGCAGGTCGTCCGGATCGCCGACGCCGGAAAGCTGCAGGATGTGCGGCGACTGCACAGCCCCGGCGGCCAGGATCACCTCGGCGTCGGCGTGGATGGTGCGGGTCTGTTTCTTGGCGTCGATGATCTCCACGCCCACCGCGCGGCCGTTCTCGATCAGGATGCGGCTGGTGCGCGCCGAGACGAGGCAGGTCAGGTTGGGCCGCTTGAGCGCCGGGTGCAGGTAGCCCCGCGCCGCGCTGAAGCGCTCGCCGTTCTTGATGGTGACCTGGTAGGGGCCGAAGCCCTCCTGTTGGAAGCCGTTGAAGTCGTTGGTGAGCGGATAGCCTGCCTGGGCGCCGGCCTCGATGGCGGCCTTGTAGATCGGATGGCTGCTCGCGGCCTTTGAGACGTGCAGCGGCCCATCCGAGCCGTGCCAGGCGTCGCTGCCGCCCTCCAGGGTCTCGGAGCGCTTGAAGTAGGGCAGGACGTCCGAATAGCCCCAGCCGGTCAGGCCCATCTGCCGCCATTGGTCGTAGTCGCGCGCATGGCCGCGGATGTAGATCATCCCGTTGATCGACGACGAGCCGCCCCAGCCGCGTCCCCTGGGCCACCACAGCTTGCGCCCGTCCAGGTGCGGCTCCGGCTCGGTCCAGAAGCCCCAGTTGAACGGGTTCTGGGTCGGGATCAGCACGCCGACGCCGGCCGGCATGGTGACCATCATCGACTTGTCCTTGCCGCCGGCCTCGACCAGCAGGACCTTGGTCTGAGGGTCCTCGCTCAGCCGGTTGGCCAGCACGCAGCCGGCCGAGCCCGCGCCGATGATGATGTAGTCGTACCGTTCCACGCCCGAACTCCAGAGATCGCCCGCAGCGATGCTAGACCGGGCGCCCTTCCGTCAGCCAAGCGGCAACCCGGAACCGGGGGAGGGGCTCACAGCTGGGTCTTGGGGATGGGTGACAGGTAGGGCTTGCGCCCAACCAGTCACCGACGCCTTCCGGTGACTGGTTGCGCCGGCAAGGCGCTACCTGTCACCCCGCGCCCACAAGGGGAGCGGTCACAGCTGCGTCTTGTAGCTCTCGATGATCTGCTCGTCGCTGATCGGCGGCTTTCCGAGCTGCAGCTGGTCGAAGATCATCTGGGCGCCGCTGGGCAGGCGCTCGCGCGGAACCTGGGCCTCAGGCTCCCAGAGGCGGGCGCGCATGATCGCCTTGGGACAGTGGAGGAAGGCCTCCTCCACCGCCACCCGCACGACGATGCGCGGCAGCTTGCCGAACTCTTCGAAGCTGGCCAGCAGGTCCGCATCGTCGGTGGCTTCGGCGCGGCCGTTGACGCGGAAGACGTCGTCGAAGCCGGGGATCATGAACATCAGCCCGATCCGGCCGGGGCCGCCCAGCAGGTTGCGGAGGGTGTCGAGCCGGTTGTTGCCCGGCCGGTCCGGCAGGAAGAGGTGGCGGCCGTCCTCGCTGACGTGCACGAACCCCGGCTCGCCGCCGCGGGGCGAGACGTCGATGGTCCCGTCCGGCCCGGCCGAACTGACCACGCAGAAGGGCGACAGGCCGATGAAGGCCCGGCCGTGCGCCTCCACGTGGTCCAGCACCTTGTCGCGCACCAGCTTGGAGGCGGGCTTGTAGAGCCGGTCGAGGTCCTCGAGCGTGAGCGTCTTCATCCCTGCCTCCTTGTTTCGCCCGACATGGTGACGCCGGCCGCACCTGAGAATCAATCGCAAAAAGACTCTGGCGCGGCCGGCGCCGCCGATCAGGCCGGCTCGGCGGCGGTCAGGCCCAGCTCGGCGGCGACGTCCTCCAGGCTCACGTGGCCCCGAAAGCCGCCGGCCCCGGAAGGCTCGCGGCCGGCCTCGATCTCGTGGGCGAAGCGGACGGCCGGGTCCTGCTGCACCCGCTCGTAGAGCGCCTGGAGCTTCGGGAAGTCGGACCGGTCGACCACCTTGTGGAAATCGTTCCATCGGGCGATCGCGGCGAAGTAGGCGTCGGCCAGGCCGATCCGCTCGCCGCTCAGCCAGGCCGCATCGCCGAGCAGGGCCTCGAGCTTGAGGTGCGCGGCGCGGACCTGGGTCTCGCCGAACCGGCGCAGCGCGGCGTGGGTCTCAGGATCCTGCGCATGCTCGAGCGCGAACCACAGCGGTCCGTAGGCGGCGAAGAAGGTGGTGTTCAGGAAGGCGAGGGTGCGGTTGAGCGCATCGAACCCGGGGCTTCCCTGGCGATGGCCAAGCCCCATCTGAAGCCCATGCGCAGCCACGTGGTTCAGGATCGCCATGCTTTCGGTGAGCGCCCGGCCGTCCTCGGTGATCAGGACCGGGGTCTCTCCGACCGGTGCGATGCGGGTGTAGAGGTCGGTCTGGGTCTCCTCCGGCATGTGGATCCGGCAGAGGCGGTAGGGCTGGCCGAGCCACTCGAGCGCCACGATCGAGCCGAAGGAGCATCCCTCGGGGACGCCATAGAGAAGAACGGGGGTCATTTCGCGTATCCTCCAGAAGAGTGGAGACGCGTACCTAATTCTTCTGATCGAGGCGGCAAGAGCGCAAAATAATGTGCTTGGGTTACATAAATTATACTGGAGGCTGACCGCCGATGAAGGAAACTGTCTCGGAATGCCCGCTGGAGAAGGCCGTGCTGCTGATCTCCGGGCGCTGGCGCGCCCTGATCATCTATTATCTCAGCAAGGGCCCGATGCGGTTCAACGAGCTGAAGCGGGCCAATGAGGGCATCTCGCACCGGATGCTGTCGCTGGACCTGCGCGAGCTGGAGGCCGGCGGGGTGATCTCGCGCACCGTCATCCCGACCGTGCCGCCCCAGGTGGAGTACCGGCTGACGGAGGCTGGCGAAAAGCTCGTGCCGCTGATCGATCAGCTTGGGGACTGGTGGGAGGACACCCACCGCCGTCCAGCCGAGCCCGAGCGGGCCGTCGCCTGACCTGCATCGGCTTGGCGACGAGATCGTTTGGCAAGGGCCGCCCTCCGCGGCGAGAGTGACGTCCCGTCCCACCAGACCGAACAGGCCGCCATGCCCGTGAAGCTCGCCATCGTCGGCGTCGGCAAGATCGCCCGCGACCAGCACCTGCCGGTGATCGCCGCCAGCCCGGACTTCGAACTGGCCGCCGCCGCCAGCCGCTCGACCGGCGTCGAGGGCGTGAAGAGCTTCACATCGCTGGCCGAACTGCTCGACGCCTGTCCGGAGGTGGAGGCGGTCTCGCTGTGCACGCCGCCGGTGGGCCGGGCCCAGGATGCGCGGCTGGCGATCTCCCGCGGCGTCCACGTGCTGCTGGAGAAGCCGCCGGCGGCCACCTTGAGCGAGGTGGACGACCTGGCCCGCCGGGCGCAGGCGGCGGGCGTCACCCTGTTCGCGAGCTGGCATTCGAGGTTCGCGCCCGCCGTGCCGGCGGCCAAGGCCTGGCTGCAGGGACGGACGGTGCGGGCGGCGAGGATCACCTGGAAGGAGGACGTCCGGGTCTGGCACCCGGGCCAGGAATGGATCTTCGCGCCCGGCGGGATGGGCGTCTTCGATCCCGGCGTGAACGCCCTTTCCATCGTCACGGAGATCCTCCCCGAGACCTTCGCCCTGCGGCGGGGGCGGCTGGTCTTCCCGAGCAACCGGCAGGCGCCCATCGCCGCGGAGCTGGCGTTCGAGGACGCCCGGGGCGCGCCGATCGCGGCCGAGCTCGACTTCCTGCACACCGGCGATCAGCGCTGGGACATCGAGGTGGAGACCGACGGCGGCCGGCTCGTGCTGTCGAAGGGCGGGTCCGAGATGACGGTGGACGGGACGGCGGCTACGGCCGGCGCGCACGGCCCGCACGCCGAGTACGCCCCGCTCTACGCCCACTTCGCCCGGCTGATCGCCGAGCGCCGCAGCGACGTCGACGTCGCCCCGTTCCGCCACGTCGCCGACGCCTTCATGATCGGCGAACGGGTGGAGGGCCCCGCGTTCGCGTTCTAGAAGCGCTCCCACCTCCCGCCGCTTCGCGGGGGAGGTGGAATGGGGTGAGGGGCCGCTAGACCCTAGAACTCTTCCCACTCGCCGGCTTCGGGCGCTTCCGCGACCTGACTGGTCGTCTTCAGGGCAGGGGCGGCGTAGCTGCGGCGGGCGCCGCCGGCGATGGAGCCGCGCTCGCGGGTGGGCCGGTCGACGCCGGTGCGGAACCGGTTGACCAGTCCCACGAGCTCGCTCACCTCGTTCTGCAACGCGTGGCTTGCGGCGGTGGTCTCCTCGACCATGGCCGCGTTCTGCTGCGTGGCGTGGTCCATCTGCGAGACCGCGGTGTTGACCTGCGCCAGTCCCGTCGCCTGCTCCTGGGCCGAGGCGGCGATCTCGGAGACCAGGCCGGAAATCTCGTTCACCCGGGCGACGATGCTCTCCAGAGCCTGACCGGTCTGGCCGACCAGCTCGACGCCCTGGCCGACCTGCTGGGTGGAAGCGCTGATCAGCGCCTTGATCTCCTTGGCGGCCTCGGCCGAGCGCTGGGCCAGCGCCCGGACCTCCGACGCGACCACGGCGAAGCCGCGGCCGGCTTCGCCTGCACGGGCCGCCTCGACGCCGGCGTTGAGGGCCAAGAGGTTGGTCTGGAAGGCGATCTCGTCGATCACCCCGATGATCTGGCTGATCTGCCGGGCCGAGGCGGCGATCTGGTCCATGGCCGCGACCGCGCCCTGGACGACCTCGCCGCTGCGCTCGGCCTCCTGCTTGGCGCCGCAGACCGCGGCGTTGGCCTGGACCGCGCCTTCGGCGGTGCGTTGCACGGTGGCGGTGATCTCCTCGAGCGCCGCGGCGGTCTGCTCCAGCGTGGCCGCCTGCTGTTCGGTGCGGCGCGCGAGCTCGTCGGTTGCGCGGACGATTTCGGCGGCGCCGGCGTTCATGCCCTCGGTGGTTTCGCTGATCCGCCCCAGGGCGGATCGAAGCTCCGCCATCGCAAGCTCGAGGTCCTGCTTCAGCGGCAGATATTCCTCCGGCAGGTTCTCCTGCATGCGCGCGGTGAGGTCGCCCTTGGCCAGCGCCGTAAGAGCCCCGTGAAGACTTGCGAAGGCGCGCTGCTGCTCCTCGCGGCGCCGCGCCAGGGCCTCGTCGGCGGCGCGCTGGGCGCGGACCTGGTCCGACACGTCGGCCCCCCACAGCATGTACTGGTAGGGTCGGCCGTCCGGGCCGCACAGGGCGTAGTAGGTGCCGAAGAAGATGAGCTCCCGCCCATCCTTCGTCAGCCGGCGGAATCGCTCGCTGACCGGCTGGCCGCTGCGCAACGCGGACCAGAAGGCCTCGGAGCCGGCGCCGCGCTGCTCCGGGTAGACAAGCATGTCGTGGTGGCGCCCGACGACCTCGGAGAGCTCGTATCCCATCATCTGCAGGAACATCTCGTTGGCGCTGCGGATCGTGCCGTCGAGCTCGAGCTCCAGGTGTCCCTGCCGGCCCCCGAGCGCCTTGAACATGGTCTCGAGGTGCCGGAGCCGCGCGTCGGCGGCGTCACCTTTGCGTCGGCGGAAAAGGCCGGTCATGGCAGACGTTCCCCCTCGGCGGCGCATGCGCGCGCGCCGCTCGCTAGCGACCATCTGACGCACGCTCGGTAAAGGTCGGGCTAACAGGCGCCCAAATTCCGGGCAGCCTCCGCCGAACCGGCCACGTGAGGTCGTGCGCAGAAAAACTGAACGGGCCTCCATTAAAAGCCTACTTAGCACATAGAGATTATAGGTTATGGCTCAGCTCGACCTGTCACCTGGGGAGCCGCCATGTCCATCGCACCCGTTCGCAGAGCCGCCCACGCCGCCGTCGGGGTGCTGGCCTGGGCCTGCGCGCAGCCGGCGCTGGGCCAGGCCGCCGACGAGGCCGCCGCCAACTCGGCCGCCGCATTCGACGAGGGGGTGACCGAAGCGCCGTCGGAGCATCCCGCGCCCGTAGCGACCGGCGGGACGTCCGCTGCGCCGCGCCTCGATCCGCAGGCGGCGCGCATCGACGCGCTCGAAGCCGAGCTTCACGAGCTGCGGGAGATGATCGCCGACCTGAAGGGCTCCACCGCCGCGAACATCGCCGCGGTGCGCGCCGACCAGCGGGCCAACACCGTCACCATCGCCAACGGCCGGCCGACCATCGCCAGCGGCGACGGCCAGTTCACCGCCGCCTTCCGCGGCGTGTTCCAGCTGGACGCCGCCCATTACGACCAGGACGCGCCGCGGAGCCTGGCCACGGACTTCCGGCGCGGATCGTTCGGCGATGCCGTCGAGAACGAGCGGGCGCGCGATCTCAACGACGGCGCCAACTTCCGCCGAGCCCGGCTGGGCGTCGAGGGCAGGGCGTTCGGCGACTGGGAGTACAACTTCCTCTACGAATTCGGCGGCTCGGGCGTCGAAGAGGCCGGTCGGATCAGCGCCGCCTGGGTGCAGTACAACGGCCTCGGCCGCTGGAAGATCAGGGCCGGCGCCTTCTCGCCGCCCGGGGGCCTGGAGGAGGCCGTCTCCACCAACGGCTCGCTGTTCGCCGAGCGGGCGGCGGCCTCGGAGCTGGTCCGCGGAATCGCGTCGGGCGATGGGCGGACCGCCGCCATGGTCTGGGCGAACGGCGAGCGCTGGACCGCTTCGCTGGCCTGGACCGGCAACCTGATCGGCGCCCAGACCTTCGACGAGCAGTCTGCGTTCGTTGGCCGGCTGACCTACGTCCCCGCCCGCGGCCCCGACTGGCTGGTCCACCTGGGGATCAACAGCACGGTCGTCGTCGAGCCGCCGGCCAGCGGCCCGGACGTGGAGAACCGCGTCGCCACCAACATCCGCCTGCGCGAGCGGCCGGAGCTCCGCGTCGACGGCACGCGTCTGGTGGACACCGGCAATATCGACGCCGAGGGCCTTTCCACGGTCGGTCTCGAGTTCGGCGCCCAGCGCAAGAACCTCTACGTCCAGGCCGAGTGGTTCGGCATCGACGTGCAGCGGCGGGCGAGCGCGCTCTCCGACCCGAACTTCTCCGGCTGGTACGTGCAGACCGGCTGGACGATCACCGGCGAGCCGCGCCGCTATCAGACGAACAACGGCACGTTCGACGCCCCGCGCGGCGAGAAGCCGTTCAGCTGGAAGGACCGCTCGCCGGGCGTCTGGGAGCTGGGCCTGCGCTACTCGGTGCTGGATCTGAACCACCTGGAGGGCGCGCCGGGCACGATCCCGCTCGCCTCGACCGTCCGCGGCGGCGAGCAGGAGATCTTCACCGCCGGCCTCAACTGGTACCCGAACGCCAACGTCCGCTTCCAGGCCGCGTACCAGTACGTGACCGTCGACCGCCTCTCGCCCGGCGGGACCGCCTTCGGCGCCGCCCCGGCCACGCCGCCCGCCGGCGCCCAGGTCGGCCAGGACCTCAGCATCTGGTCCTTCCGCACCCAATACGCCTTCTGACCTCGGAGCCCACTTAGATGAGCAGCTTCATCCATCCGTCCCGACGCGCCCTGATCGCCGGCGGCGCCGGCGCGGCCGCGGCCCTGGCCGTCCCCGGCCTTGTCCAGGCGCAGGCGGGGAAGGGGATCACCCTTCTGAACGTCAGCTACGACCCGACCCGCGAGCTCTACAAGGAGGTCAACGCCGCCTACGCCGCCTACTGGAAGAAGCAGACCGGCCAGACGATCTCCATCCAGCAGAGTCACGGCGGCTCGGGAAAGCAGGCCCGCTCGGTGATCGACGGCCTGGCGGCCGACGTGGTCACCCTGGCGCTGGCCTACGACATCGACGAGATCGCCCAGCGATCCAAGCTGTTGCCGGCGAACTGGCAGTCGCGCCTGCCGCACAACTCGGCCCCCTACACTTCGACCATCGTGTTCCTGGTGAAGAAGGGGAACCCCTGGAAAATCCGCGACTGGGGCGACCTGGTGAAGCCGGGCATCGACGTCATCACCCCCAACCCGAAGACTTCCGGCGGCGCGCGCTGGAACTACCTGGCGGCCTGGGCCTGGGCGCTGAAGCAGCCGGGCGGCAACCCGGCCAAGGCGCAGGCCTTCGTCCAGCAGCTCTTCAAGCAGGTCCCGGTGCTGGACACCGGCGCGCGGGGCTCGACCACCACCTTCGCCCAGCGCGGCCTCGGCGACGTGCTGCTCGCCTGGGAGAACGAGGCGCACCTCTCCATCGAGGAGTTTGGGCCCAAGTTCGACATCGTCTACCCGTCGGTCTCGATCCTCGCCGAGCCGACCGTCGCCCTGGTGGATAAGGTCGTCGACCGCAAGAAGACCCGCCACCAGGCCACCGGCTACTTGAACTTCCTCTACAGCCCGCTGGCCCAGGACCTGATCGGCAAGCACCACTTCCGCCCGCGCGACGCCAAGGCGGCCGCCAAGTGGGCGCGCAAGTTCCCGCGCATCCCGCTGGTCACCATCGACGATGCCTTCGGAGGCTGGAAGAAGGCCCAGGCGACCCACTTCGCCGACGGCGGCGTGTTCGACCGCATCTACAAGCCGGGCTAGGGCATGGCCGCATCGAAGGGCTGGGGGCGCTGGCGAGAACACAGCGTCCTGCCGGGCTTTGGCCTGGCGATGGGATTCACCCTCTTCTACCTGGCGGCGATCGTGCTGATCCCGCTGGTCGCGCTGGCGCTGCGCCCGTGGGAGCTGGGCGTGGACGGGGTCGTGCGCACGCTGTCCGAGCCGCGGGTGCTGGCGGCGCTGAAGCTCAGCTTCGGGGCTTCGGCGCTTGCGGCCGCGGTGAACGCGCCGCTCGGGCTGCTCGTGGCCTGGGTGCTGGTCCGCTACGACTTCGCCGGCCGGCGGCTGCTGGACGCGCTGGTGGATCTGCCGTTCGCCCTGCCGACGGCGGTGGCCGGGATCGCGCTGACGGCCATCTATGCGCCGAATGGGCCGATCGGCTCGCTGGCCGACGAGGTGGGCCTGAAGACCGCCTTCTCCCCGCTCGGCGTATTCATCGCCCTGCTGTTCATCGGCCTGCCGTTCGTGGTGCGATCGGTGCAGCCGGTGCTGCAGGATCTCGACCGCGAGGTGGAGGAGGCGGCCCGCACGCTCGGCGCCACCGACCTGCAGCGGATCGTCCAGGTGGTGCTGCCGGCCGTCACGCCCGCGCTGCTGACCGGCGTCGGCCTGGCCTTCGCCCGGGCGGTGGGCGAGTACGGCTCGGTGATCTTCATCGCCGGCAACCTGCCGCTGGTCTCCGAGATCGCGCCCCTGCTGATCATCATCAAGCTGGAGCAGTACGACTACGCCGGGGCTGCGGCCGTGGGCCTGGCGATGCTGGTCATCTCCTTCGGCGCGCTGCTGGCCCTCAATCTCGTCCAGACCGTCATCTCCCGGCGAGGCGCGGCATGAGGGCGCGGATCGAGCTTCCCGGGATCGCGCCACTGCTGGTGCTCGCCGCCGTGGCGGTGCTGACGGTGCTGATCCTGCTCCCGCTGGGCACGGTGTTCGTCGAGGCGTTCCGCAACGGGCTCGAGGGCTATCTGGAGCCACTGCGCGAACCGGACGCCTGGGCGGCCATCCGGCTGACGCTGACCGTGGCCGCCATCTCCGTGCCGCTGAACGCGGTGTTCGGCGTCGCGGCCGCCTGGGCGATCGCCAAGTTCGAGTTCAAGGGCAAGAGCTTCCTGCTGGCCCTGATCGACCTGCCGTTCTCGATCTCGCCGGTGATCTCGGGGCTGGTCTGGGTGCTGCTGTTCGGCGCCCACGGCTGGTTCGGGCCGCAGCTGGAGGCGGCGGGGATCAAGGTGATCTTCACGACGACCGGGCTGGTCCTGGCGACGCTGCTCGTCACCCTGCCGTTCGTCGCCCGCGAGCTGATCCCGCTGATGCAGGAGCAGGGGTCGGACGAGGAGGCGGCGGCGATCACCCTGGGCGCCGGCGGCTTCACCACCTTCTTCCGGGTCACCCTGCCCAACATCCGCTGGGCGCTGCTCTACGGGGTGCTGCTCTGCAACGCCCGGGCGATGGGGGAATTCGGCGCGGTCTCGGTGGTCTCCGGCCACATCCGGGGCCTGACCAACACCCTGCCGCTGCACGTGGAGATACTCTACAACGAGTACGATTTCGTCGGGGCCTTCGCGGCGGCGTCGCTGCTGGCCGGCCTTGGCCTGGTGACCCTGATCGTCAAGACCGGCCTCGAGCTTCGATACGCCGGCGAACTGCGGGCCATGCGCCGCCACTGAACGGAACCCCATGAGCCTATCGATCAAGTCCGTCGCCAAGGCGTTCGGCCGCTACCCCGCGCTGCGGGACGTCTCGCTGGAAGCGCGCCAGGGCGAGTTCCTGGCCCTGCTCGGCCCGTCGGGTTCGGGCAAGACCACGCTCTTGCGCATCCTCGCGGGCCTGGAGCAGGCCGACGGCGGGGAGGTGAGCTTCCAGGGCGAGAACTTCCTGGCCCTGCCGGCCCGCGAGCGGCGGGTGGGCATGGTGTTCCAGCACTACGCCCTGTTCCGCCACATGACCGTGGCCCGCAACGTCGCTTTCGGCCTGTCGGTGCGGCCCCGCAGCCAGCGGCCGGCCAAGGCCGAGATCGACAAGCGGGTGGCCGACCTGCTGCGCCTCGTCCAGCTCGAGGGCCTAGCCGACCGCTACCCGGCCCAGCTCTCCGGCGGCCAGCGCCAGCGGGTCGCGCTCGCCCGGGCCCTGGCCATCGAGCCCAGGATGCTGCTGCTCGACGAGCCGTTCGGAGCCCTGGACGCCAAGGTCCGCCGCGAGCTGCGCCACTGGCTGCGCCGCATCCACGACGAGACCGGCGTGACCACGGTGTTCGTCACCCACGACCAGGAGGAAGCCCTCGACCTCGCCGACCGGGTGGCGATCCTCAGCGAGGGGGAACTGGTCCAGGTCGGCCCGCCGCAGGAGGTCTACGAACAGCCCCGCTCGGCGTTCGTCTTCGACTTCCTGGGCGCCTCTTGCCGGCTGTCGGGCGAGGTGCACGGCGGCAAGCTGCGCGTCGCGGGCTGGGAGACGAGCGCGCCGGAGGGCGCGCCGCAGGGGAGGGTGGACGTCTTCTTCCGCCCGCACGAGGTTTCGCTGCTGCCGCCCGACCAGTCGGGGGTGCCGGCGACCGTCCGCAGCGTCTTCGCCGCCGGCCCGGTCACCCGCGTGGAGTGCGATATCGGCGCCGAGCGGCTGGAGATCCACGGCTCGGCCCAGAGCCTGCCCGAGGGGCTTGGGACCGGCCAGGCTGTGAAGCTGAAGCTGCTCCGGCCGAGCGTCTATCCCGCCGCCTGAACCACACCGTCATCCCGGCCGAAGCGCAGCGGAGAGCCGGGACCCAGAGCCCCAGGCGCAGGAGTCTGGGTCCCGGATCGGCCTTTCAGGCCGTCCGGGATGACGGGGAGGGTGTGCCTGCTCACCCCAACCGCCAATACACGTCGCCGTCGGGGCCGGGGACGGCTTGGCCGGGGCGACCCACCGGCTCCGCCTTGCCGTTGGTGAGGAAGTCGATGGCGGCTTCCTCGCTGGCGGGGATCTTGGCGAGGAAGCGCTGGCCGGCGGGAGCGCGGCCGACGATGACGCCGAACTTCGGGGAGCCGTCGCGCTCGTAGAGGACGGTGTAGGTCTCGATGATCCCGGGGCCGGTGTAGGCCTCGTCCAGTTCGGGGACTGGTTCGCGGGCCGCGTCGGCCTCGGCCTGGAAGTCGAAGTCGCGGCGCACCGTCTCCAGGGGGAAGGGCTCGCGGCCGAGCACGATGGTATGGTTGTTGGTGGCGTAGCCGCCGTTGGCGAATAGCAGCCCCTTGCGGCCGGCCTCGCGCAGCTTCAGCACCATGCTGACCACGGCGTGGCTCATGTAGTTGCCGATCGGCCCGCCGCCGAAGGTCAGGCCGCCGAACACCGTCGCGGGCTTGTCCACCGGCCAGCCGATCACCCGGCGGGCCATCTTCGGCACGCAGGGGAAGCAGCTGTAGAGCTCGACGAAGTCCAGGTCGGCCGCCGTCACGCCGTTCAGGTCCAGCGCCCGGTTCAGCGACACGGCCATGCTGACCGAGCGGTCGTAGCGGTCGCGCCGCAGGTAGTCGCCGGGCTCGTGGGCGGCCGCGCCGGCGCCGACGAAGACCAGCCGGTCCTCGGCGATGCCCGCCTCGCGGGCGGCGGCCAGGCTGGCGACGAGGAAGCCCGCGCCCTGGTTCACCGAGGAATTGGCGACCATCAGCTTGTTGTAGGGGAAGGCGATCGGCCGGTTCTCGGCCGAGGGCGTGACGATGGCCTCCGGCGGAGTCGGCTTGCGGATCCAGGCGCCCGGGTTCTCGGCCGCCACCTCGCTGAACCGCGACCAGATCTCGCCGCTCTCGGCCTGGGCCTGGGCGAAGGTCTGGCCGTAGGCGGCGCGGCCGGCGTTCTCGTAGAGGGGATAGACGTCCACCGGAGCGGTTAGGCCATAGCGCTGGCGCAGGGACGGCGGGCCGGCCCGGCCGGTCGCCTGGCGCAGCGGGTTGTGGGCGGAGGGATCATCGCCCGCCTTCAGCGCGGCGAGCTGGGCGGCGGTGCGCAGGGCCTCGCCGCCGGCCACGGCCGCTGCCTGGATCTCGCCCTCGGCGATCCGGCGGGCCGCCTCGTTGAGCATCAGGATCGGCGTGTCGCCGCCGGGGTAGGAGCTCTTGTAGCAGAGCTTGGGGGCGATCCCGAGCCTGGCCGCCAGCGGACCCGAGGCGTCGCCGAGCTCGCGGAACGAGAGCTGGTCCACGACGGCGAGCGAGTCCAGCCGGGCGATCCACCCGCCGCCGGCGTCGCGGTCCGCCTCGCGCAGGGCGGCCTCCATAAGGCCGATGGGATCGAGGCCCTCGCGCGGGTCCTTCGGCCGGTCGTTGACCTGGCCCACTCCCACGATCACCGGGATGCGCGCGGCGTCGTCACTCATCTTCCGTCCCTTTGACTCGAACTCAGCTCTAGCGGCCCTGCCACACCGGCGCGCGCTTCTCGGCGAAGGCGCGGGGGCCCTCGCGGCCATCCTCGGAGCGCAGCAGGGCGCCGATCTCGGCGCGGGTCTGCGCCCAGGCGGCTTCCTCGGAGGCGATCTTGCCGTGCTGGATGCCGAGCGCGATCCGCTTGGTGGCCTGCACCGCCAGCGGCGCGTTGGCGGTGATCCGGGCGGCCATCTTCAGGGCCGCGTCCAGCACCTGGGCCTGCGGAACCACGGCGTTGACGAAGCCGAGCTCCAGCGCCCGCTGGGCCGAGATCGGCTCGCCGGTCAGCATGATCTCCATGGCGATCTTGCGCGGCAGCTGTTGGGCCAGGCGGAAGGCGCCGCCGGCAGCCGCCAGGATGCCGCGCTTCACCTCCGGCAGGCCGAAGGTGGCGGTCTCGGAGGCCACCGCCAGGTCGCTGGCGAGCGTCAGCTCGGTGCCGCCGCCGAGCGCCGTCCCGTTCACCGCCGCGATGGTCGGCTTGGAGATGTGGTGCTCGACGTAGCCGGCGAAGCCCCAGGCCTGCTCGCGCTCGCCCACCGCGAAGGGCTCGCGGGCGGCCAGGGCCTTCAGGTCGGCGCCGGCGCAGAACGACTGGTCGCCCGCGCCGGTGATGATCACCGCCCAGATGTCCGGGTTGCGGTCCGCCTCCTCCAGCGCTTCGCCGACGCCGACGGTGACGGCGCGGTTCACGGCGTTGCGGGCCTCGGGCCGGTTGAGGGTGACGATCATCACCCGCTCGCGGCGCTCGACGAGGACGGCCGCGCTCATGCGCTGACCGCCTCGCCCGCGCCGGCTTCGGCGACGGCCTTGGCGGCGCCGTAGTCGGCCTTGCCGTTGCTGGCGCGCAGCGACCGGTCGGCGACGAAGATCCGCTTGGGCGTCTTGTAGCCGGCCAGGGTCTTGCGCACGTGCGCCTTAAGGGCCGCCTCGTCGAGGGGCTGGCCAGGCGCGAGCTGGACGACGGCGGTCACCGCCTGGCCCCACTTCTCGTCGGGAACGCCGACCACGAGGGCGTCCTCGATGCTGGGATGGGTCTTCAGGGCCTCCTCGACCTCTTCGGGGAAGACCTTCTCGCCGGCGGTGTTGATGCAGGCGTTGCCGCGGCCGAGCAGGGTGAGGGTGCCGTCGGCCTCGACGATGCACCAGTCGCCGGGGATGGAGTAACGGACCCCGTCGATCGTCCGGAAGGTGCGGGCCGTCTTCTCCTCGTCCTTGTAGTAGCCGATCGGGTTGGGCGGGCCGAGGGCCACCAGGCCCCGCACGCCGGAGCCGGGCTCGACCGGCTGGTCGTTCTCGTCGAACACCCGGCAGCGCTCGCCGATCATGAACTTGGCGGTCTTCACCTCGCCCATCTTGGTCATGATCGAGTTGCCCATGCCCAGCGCCTCGGAGGAGGAGAAGGCGTCGCTGAGCATCGCCTGGGGCATGTGCTCCAAGAGGCCCCGCTTGACCTCCAGGCTCCACATCACGCCCGACGAGACGACCATGGCGACGGAGGAGACGTCCCACTTGCCGGGGTTGGCGTTCAGCGCGTTCAGCAGCGGCCTTGCGAAGCTGTCGCCGACGATGGTCAGCGACTGCGGCTTGTGGCGATCGATGGCGTCCAGCGTCTCCACCGGATCGAAGGTCTCTCCGGTCAGGGTGATCACGCAGCCGCCGGCCAGGTGCGAGCCCATGGCGGTGAGCAGGCCGGTGCCATGCATCAGCGGCGGGGCGATCAGCACCTTCCCGCCCGGGCCGATCTTGCGGGTGTGCTCGCGCAGCTCCTCCAGCGTCTCCGGCACCGTGCCCATCTTCCGCGCCGCGCTGAGGGTGATCTCGCGCAGGTCGTGGTGCGGCCACATCACGCCCTTGGGCATGCCGGTGGTGCCGCCGGTGTAGATGAAGAACAGGTCGTCGCCCGAGCGCTCGATGTTCAGGGGCGAGCCGTCGCCTTCATTGGCCAGGTTGTCGAAGCTCTCGGCGAACGCCGCGGTCTGGCCGCTCTCGGAGACCTCGACCCAGGTCTTCACCTTGGGCAGGCGGTCGCGGATCTGCTCTACGGCGTCGCGGAACTCCGAGGCGTAGACCACCGTCTGGGCGTCGGAGTTGTCGAAAATGTACCAGACCTCGTCCGGCGTGTAGCGGTAGTTGACGTTGACGTGGGTCAGCCGCGCTTTGAAGCCTGCCGCGACCGCCAGCATGTATTCGGGCCGGTTGCGCATGTAGACGGCGATCTTGTCGCCGGCGGCCGCGCCGCGGGCGATCAGGGCCCGGGCGAGGTTGTTCGAGATGCGGCTCGCCTCGCGCCAGGGGATGGTCCGCTCGCCGTGGATGAAGGCCGGGGCGTCCGGCGGCAGGACCGGCTCGATGGTCTCGAGAATGTCTCCGAAGTTCCAACCCACGCGTCTGTCTCCCTAGTCTTTTGTCGTTGTGGGGGCTTGTCGCCCTCTAGCTGGTGCGCACCTCGCGGAACGGGATGTCCCGGTCCACCTCCGGCTCCTTGGGCAGGCCCAGGACCCGCTCGCCGATGATGTTGCGCTGGATCTGGTCGGTGCCGCCGCCGATGGAGGTGAAGTAGGCGTTCAGCGTCAGGAAGTTGGCGTCCTCGGCCCTGGGATGGTCCGGCCCTTCCAGCAGGCTGCCGGCGCCGAGGATCAGGGTCCGGACGCGCGCCTCCTCGTGCAGGATGCGGCTCATGGCGAGCTTGCCGAGGCTCATCAGCGCCGAGCTCGTGCCCTGCTTCAGGTCCGCCTTGGCCCGGGCGGTGTTGAGGGCGTTGAGCTTCTTCAGGCCCACGACCCTGGCGATCTCCTGGCGGATCAGCGGGTCGGACAGCACGCCGGCCTCGCGGGCCAGCGCGATCAGCGGCTCGCCGGGGCCTTCCGAGACCCCGCTGCGGGGTCCTCTGGCGCCTTCGCCCATCACCGACCGCTCGTAGGCCAGCGCGGTCTGCAGCACGCCCCAGCCCTGGCCGAGCTCGCCCAGCAGGTTCTCGGCCGGGCAGACGGCGTCGGTGATGAAGACCTCGTTGAACTGGCTCTCGCCGGTGATCTGGCGCAGAGGCCGGACCTCCACGCCGGGCTGTTTCATCGGCAGGAAGAAGAAGCTGATGCCGCGGTGCTTGGGCACGTCCCAGTCGGTGCGGGCGATCAGCATCCCGTAGTCGGCGCTGGCGGCGTAGCTGGTCCAGACCTTCTGGCCGTTGACGATGAAGTGGTCGCCCTGGCGGTCGGCGCGGGTGCGGATGCCCGCCAGGTCCGAGCCGGCGCCGGGCTCGGAGTAGAGCAGGCACATGCCGACCTCGCCGCACAGCAGCGGGACGATCAGCTTCTCCTTCAGGGCCGGCGTCCCGCGCGCCAGCAGGGTGTTGGCCCAAAGGTTGGTGCGGTCCTGGCCCGTGCCCGGCGCGCCGACGGCGGCGAACTCGCGCTCGACGATGCGGGCCTGGGCGTCGCTCAGGCTCCGGCCCATCCATTCGCTCGGCCAGCGGGGGACGGCCCAGCGGGCCTCGACGACCTTCGCCATCCAGGCCTTCCGCTCGGCGTCGGTCTGCAGGGGGCCGGTCCAGTTGGCGGCCAGCCAGGCGCGGACCTCCTCGCGCAGGCTCTCGTCGGTGAGGGGCAGGGCGGCGTCGTCAGCCATGGGCGGCCTCCAGCTCGGCGACGTAGCGCTCGCGGTGGAACGAAGGCGCGCCGAACAGCTGGGCGTCGGCGCGGGCCCGGCGCAGGTAGAGGTGGGCCGGGTGTTTCCAGGTGAAGGCGATGCCGCCGTGCATCTGGATCGCGTCGGCGCAGATCTTCACGAAGGCGTCGGCGCAGGCGAAGGCGGCGAGCTCCACCGCCGCCTTGGCGTCCGGCGCGCCCGCAGCGAGCTGGGCGGCGGCGTGGCGGGCGGCCGAGGTGGCGCTCTCGGACTCCAGCAGCAGGTCCGCGGCCATGTGCTTGATGGCCTGGTAGCTGCCGATGGCCCGGCCGAACTGGATGCGGGACTTGGCGTAGTCGACGGTGAACTCCAGCACGTGGCGGCCGCCGCCGGCCTGCTCGCCGGCCAGGGCGACGCGGGCCAGGTCCAGGGCCTCTTCGACGGCCTCCCAGGCCGGCCGCTGCGAGGCGATGCGCCGCGCGGGCGCGCCGTCGAAGGCGATCTCCGCCAGCCGCAGGGTGTGGTCGAAGGTCGGCAGCGCCTTCACGGCGACGCCGGCGGCGGGCTCGACCTCGAAGACGGCGAGTCCTTCAGGCGTGTCGGCGGCGACCAGCAGCAGGTCGGCGACCTGGCCGTGGGTGACGTAGCTGGCCTGGCCGTCGAGGCGCCAGGCCTCGCCGTCGGCGCGGCCCCGGACCGCCACGGCGTCCGGCGTCCAGGTCCCGCGCGAGCCCGTCAGGGCCGCGGTGGCGATCTTAGAGCCGTCGGCGATGGCGGGCAGCAGGCGGGAGCTCGCATCCCGATCGCCCAGCGCCTGCAGCAGGCCGGCCGCCAGCACGCCGCTGGAGAGCAGGGGCGAGCAGAGGAGGGCGGCGCCCACCTCTTCCATCACCAGCTCGAGTTCGAGGGGGCCTGCGCCCGCGCCGCCAAATTCCGGATCGATGAGCAGCCCGACGGCGCCGATCTCGGCCAGCGCCTTCCAGACCTCGGGGTCGTAGCCGGCGTCGGTCTCCATGACGCGGCGCACGTCCGCCTCCGTGCCGCGGTCGGCGAGCAGCCGGCGGACCGAATCCTGGAAGGCGAGGCGCTCCTGCGCCGTCAGCGTTCCCATGCGTCACTCCCTTCCCGCCCTCTCGAACGCGGGGCGGGTTCCCTC
Organism: Phenylobacterium terrae; assembly: GCF_042681205.1. Classification (NCBI taxonomy): domain Bacteria; kingdom Pseudomonadati; phylum Pseudomonadota; class Alphaproteobacteria; order Caulobacterales; family Caulobacteraceae; genus Phenylobacterium; species Phenylobacterium terrae. Next base: position 322,412 of record NZ_JBHUEY010000012.1, on the reverse strand, counting down.
ACAAAGCCTCAGCCGCCGGGGCCGCGCAAGGTTGACGTCGGGGCGGGCAACCTCCTCTCCCCCGACGCGAAGCGCGAGGGGAGAGGATCGAGGAGAGGGGCGGCGCAGGTCTTGCGGCCGCACCGGATAGTCGGGCGGCGCGCGCCGCGGGCGCTCGACCCACCGCCTCGAAGCCCAATGGCCGCTCCACCCCTCTCCCGACCTCTCCCCTCGGGCTGCGCCTCGGGGGAGAGGAGAGGCGCGAGTTGCCGAACAGCGTCAGCCGGGCTTTTCTGATTGGGCGGCAAGAGAGAACAACAAGCGATGCCGGGGAGTGACAGCGTGACCGATCAGAGGGCGCCCATCGTGGCGGAGGTGGACGCGGTGGTGGTCGGCGCCGGATTCGGCGGCCTCTACATGGTTCACCGGCTGCGCGAACTGGGGATGAGCATCCAGGGGTTCGATGCAGCCGGCGGCGTCGGGGGCACCTGGTACTGGAACCGCTATCCGGGCGCGCGCTGCGACATCCAGAGCCTGTTCTACTCCTACACCTGGTCGGAAGAGGTGCAGAAGGCGTGGCGCTGGAGCGAGAAGTACGCCGCCCAGCCGGAGATCCTGGCCTACGCCAACTACGTCGCCGACAAGTACGACCTGAAGCGCCCCTTCGCCTTCGAGACGAAGGTGAAGTCCGCCGCCTGGGACGCCGCCAAGCGTCGGTGGCGGGTGACCACCGACCGCGGCGACGACGTCTCGGCCCGCTTCTGCATCATGGCCACCGGCTGCCTCTCCGTGCCGCGCGCGCCGGAGATCCCCGGCCAGGACAGCTTCGAGGGCGCGAGCTTCCACACCGGAACCTGGCCGCACGAGCCGGTCAGCTTCAAGGGCAAGACCGTCGCCGTGATCGGCACCGGCTCGTCCGCCATCCAGTCGATCACCGAGATCGCCAAGGAGGCGGAGCGCCTCTACGTCTTCCAGCGCACGCCCAACTTCAGCGTGCCGGCCCGCAACGGCCCGCTCACCGACAAGCACTACGCCGCCTTCTGGGAGCAGTACCCGGCCTACCGGCAGATGGTGCTGGACGGCACGGCGGGGATCGCCGGCGGCAGCCCGATGCGGAGCCTGACCGCCGAGCAGCAGCGGGCCAGGTTCGAGGAGCTGTGGAACATCGGCGGCGCCGGCTACCTCGGCGCGCTGGCGGACCTGCTCACCAACCCGGTGGCCAACGACGCCGCGGCGAACTTCGTGCGCGAGAAGATCCGCGAGACGGTGAAGGACCCGGAGGTCGCCGAGGCCCTGCTGCCGGACGACCATCCCATCGGCGCCAAGCGGATCTGCGTCGACACCGGCTACTACGAGGTCTTCAACCAGGAGAACGTCACCCTGGTGAACCTGCGCAAGGCGCCCATCGAGGCGATCACGCCGGCCGGGGTGCGAACGACAGCGCAGGAGTATCCGGTCGACGCCATCGTCTACGCCACCGGCTTCGACGCCATGACCGGGGCGCTGCTGAACATCGACATCCGGGGCGAGGGCGGGTTTCCCCTGGCCGAGGCCTGGCGGGACGGGCCGAAGACCTACCTCGGCCTGCAGGTGGCGGGCTTCCCCAACCTCTTCACCATCACCGGACCGGGCAGCCCCTCGGTGCTGTCGAACATGATCAGCAGCTGCGAGCAGCACGTGGACTGGATCAGCGACTGCCTGGCCTGGGTGGACGCCAATGGCGTGGAGGTGATCGCGGCCGACCCGCAGGCCCAGGAGGACTGGGTCGCCAAGGTCAACGAGGCGGCCGACAAGACCCTCTTTCCCAAGGCCAACAGCTGGTACATCGGCGCCAACATCCCCGGAAAGCCGCGCGTCTTCATGCCCTACGTCGGTGGGCACTACCGCCAGATCTGCAACTCCGTGGCGGCGGAGGGCTATCGCGGGTTCCGGCTCGAACGGCGCGAGGCGGTGGCGGCGGAGTAGCGTCGGCCGCGCAAACCTAACCCCACCCGTCATCCCGGCCGGAAGCCCGCGAGCGGGCTGGAGAGCCGGGACCCAGTTCGTACGCTCGGCGGTTGGGTCCCGGATCGGCCTTCGGCCGTCCGGGATGACGTCTCTTGTTGGCCCCGCCAGTGACCTTCACACCACCGGCTTGTCGTCCCCCGGCGTAGCCGGCAGGCCGGTCGGATTGTCCGGGTCGGGATAGACGGGGGTGTCCTCCGGCGGAGGCTGCTGGGGCATTTCCGGCGGGATGGGCGGGGGCAGGGGATCGCCCGGGGGCTGGGTGTTCATGAGGGCGCTCCTTCAGAGGCCGAAGGGGTAGGTCTCCTCGGCGCCGCGGCGCGCGCGGGTCGGCAGCGGGGTCACCGCGTTCGTCTCGTCGAACCAGACGTAGGCGTCGAACTGCTGGGGCAGGGAGCACTCGACGTAGTGGCTCCAGATCTCGGTCTGCGGCCGGTAGATCACCCCGATGAACCGCTCGAGCCGCGGCCCCAGGAGGCGGTGGCGCAGCGCCTCGTGGCGGCCTTCGCGCAGGTCGAGGAGGAACCGCGGCTCGCCGGCCTCGTGGGCCAGCCGCTCGTAGCTGTCGGCGTGCGAGGGGTTCACCTTCTTGACCACCATCGGCTCGTCCCAGTCGTCGGCGCAGGCGACCGTGCCGGTGTGGGTGCCGAAGCCGATCAGGGCGGCCTGATCGCCGAACCTCTCGCGGCACAGCTGGCCGATGTTCAGCTCCTCGCGGACGATGCCCATCTCGGTCTTGGAGGCGTCGCCGATGTGGGAGTTGTGGGCCCAGACGACGGCCTTCGCCTGCGGCCCCTTGGCGTCGAGGATCGCGCAGAGCGTCTCGAACATGTGGGTGTCGCGCAGGTTCCAGCTGGAGGCCGCGCCGTAATACATGGCCCGGTAGTAGGCTTCGGCGTTCTTGACGAGCCGGGCGTTGGCGGTGGCGTCCAGGAAGGCCTCGCCGTCCTGGCCGACGTACTCGAGCTGCTTGGAGAGCATGTCGCCCAGCGTCTTGATCACCGCCTCCTCGCAGCGGGCGTAGCCTGAGCTGAGCGCCATGCGGCCGTAGGCCTGCGGCTCCTTGGCCCAGGGGGTGAGGCAGCCGTAGCGCTGGCGCGCGACGCGGGCCGCGTCGGGGTCGACCTCGTCGAGGTAGCCCAGGACCGCCTGGATGGAAGCGGAGAGGTTGTAGAGGTCCAGCCCGTAGATGCCGGCCCGCCGCTCGGGCGGCAGGGCTTCGTTCCAGGCCCGCAGCCCTTCGACGAAGGCCTCCACGTCGGTGTTGCGCCACATCCAGGTCGGGAAGCGGCGGAACGGCGGCTCGGCATGGGCCGGGGCGGGCCGCTGGCGCACGTAGCGGTCGAGGCTGGCGGCGTCGGGCCAGTCGGCCTCCCAGGCGACGATGGAAAAGCCGTGCCGCTCGATCAGCCGCCGGGTGATGGCGGCGCGGGCGCGGTAGAACTCGGACGTGCCGTGGCTGGCTTCGCCCAGCAGCACCACGCGGGCGTCGGCGAAGCGGTCGAAGGCCTCGGCGAATCTGGGATCGGCCGGGTCAGGCAGCGGCTCGGCCGCCTCGTGGATCAGTTGCGGGATGGGCGCGGGGGCGGACGGCGCCTTGAAGCTGCGCGGTTCGGCCGGCCGGCGGGCCTCGGCCTCGCCCTCGTCCCAGCCGTGCTCGCCGATCAGCGGCACGAACATCACCGGCCCCAGGTCGTCCTCCTCGAAGTGGGTCGCGCCGGTGCGGGTGACCTTCACCAGCCGCTGGTCGCGGGGGGTGTCGCCCACGGGCATCACGAGGCGGCCGCCGATCTCGAGCTGGTCCTTCAGCGGCTGGGGCACGCCGGGCCCGCCGGCGGCGACGAGGATCGCGTCGAACGGCGCCTGCTCGGGCCAGCCGCCCGTCCCGTCGGCGGTGCGCAGCTGGACGTTGTCGTAGCCCAGCCGGTCCAGCCGCTGGCGGGCGAGCGCGCTCAGCGCCTCATGCCGCTCGATGGCGTAGACCTCGCCGGCGATCCGGCTCATCACCGCGGCCGCGTAGCCGGATCCGGCGCCGATCTCGAGCACCCGGTCGCCCGGCCGGATCTCCGCGGCCTGGATCATCAGGGCCACGATGTAGGGCTGGGAGAGGGTCTGGCCGGCCTCGATCGGCAGGGCGGAGTCCTCGTAGGCGAACTCCTCGAGACCGGGGGTGACGAAGGCCTCGCGCGGCACGCTCCGCATCGCCTCGAGAACGTGGGCGTCGGCGACGCCCCGGCGGCGGATCTGCCGCTCCACCATCTTCTCGCGAGCCTGGACGACGTCGAGCATGGGCTTCCCGTCCCTCATCCCCAGCGCTCACCAAACCGTGCGGCGGCCCGCTTGTTCCGGCCGGGAGGCGTCGGAACTGCGCCGGTCCGGCGCGGGTTGTCGCAAGGCGTTTCGGGGGGCGAACCCGCACCACAGGAGACCGCCATGAAGGTAGGCGAATGCATGACCCGGGACGTGAGGCTGGCCAGTCCCGACGAGACCTTGCGCGAGGCCGCACGCGCCATGGCCGACCTGGACGCCGGCGTCCTGCCGGTGGGCGAGAACGACCGGCTGGTCGGGATGATCACCGACCGCGACATCGCCGTCCGCGGGGTCGGCGAGGGCAAGGGCCCGGACGCCAAGATCCGCGAGGTGATGACCCAGGACGTCCGCTACTGCTTCGAGGACGACGACGCCGAGGACGTGCTGGAGAACATGGGCGAGCAGCAGGTCCGCCGCATGCCGGTGCTGAACGCCGAGAAGCGGCTGGTGGGCATCATCTCCATCGGCGACCTGGCCGGCCGCGAAGAGCCGCGGCGGGCCGGCGAAGCGCTCAGCGAGATCTCGCGGCCCGGCGGCGCGCACTCGCAGACGCACTAGCGCCCCACTAACCGCTCTTCCCGGCGAACGCCGGGATGAGCGGAGTTTGTGTTGCGTGCGCTCCGCCAACCCCCGCCTTGCGCCGCCGGCGGGACGTGACATTTTCGGGCCCTCCCCACGCCGCCAGAGGTGATCCCGATGAAGACCCGCGCCGCCGTCGCTTTCGAGGCCAAGAAGCCGCTCGAGATCGTCGAGCTCGACCTCGAGGGGCCCAAGGCCGGCGAGGTGCTGGTGGAGATCAAGGCGACGGGAATCTGCCACACCGACGCCTACACCCTGGACGGCTTCGACTCCGAAGGCATCTTCCCGTCCATCCTGGGCCACGAGGGCGCGGGCGTGGTGGTGGAGGTCGGCGCGGGCGTCACCAGCGTGAAGCCCGGCGACCACGTGATCCCGCTCTACACGCCCGAATGCCGGCAGTGCAAAAGCTGCCTGTCGCGCAAGACCAACCTGTGCACGGCGATCCGCGCCACCCAGGGCAAGGGGCTGATGCCCGACGGGACCAGCCGGTTCTCCTACAAGGGCCAGACGGTCTTCCACTACATGGGCTGCTCGACCTTCTCGAACTACACGGTCCTGCCCGAGATCGCGGTGGCGAAGATTCGGCAGGACGCGCCGTTCGATAAGGCCTGCTACATCGGCTGCGGGGTGACGACCGGCGTCGGCGCGGTGGTCAACACGGCCGACGTGGAGGCCGGCGCCAACTGCGTCGTCTTCGGCCTGGGCGGCATCGGGCTCAACGTCATCCAGGGGCTGAAGATGGTCGGCGCCGGGATGATCGTCGGCGTCGACATCAACCCTGACCGCGAGGAATGGGGCCGCCGGTTCGGCATGACCCACTTCGTCAATCCGAAGACGGTCTCGGGCGACCTGGTCGCCCACCTGGTGGAGCTGACCGGCGGCGGGGCCGACTACACCTTCGACTGCACCGGCAACACCGACGTCATGCGCCAGGCGTTGGAGGCCTGCCATCGCGGCTGGGGCGAGAGCGTCATCATCGGCGTCGCCGAGGCCGGCAAGGAGATCGCCACGCGGCCCTTCCAGCTGGTCACCGGCCGGGTGTGGAAGGGTACGGCGTTCGGCGGTGCGCGCGGGCGCACCGACGTGCCGAAGATCGTCGACTGGTACATGGACGGGAAGATCGAGATCGACCCGATGATCACCCACGTCCTGCCGCTGGAGCGGATCAACGAGGCCTTCGACCTGATGCATCGCGGCGAGAGCATCCGCTCGGTCGTGGTCTACTGATGGGCGTCGAGACCCTCCAGTCGCACAAGGTCCACGACGGCCGGCTGAGCTACTGCCGGCACGATAGCGCGGCCACCGGCACGCCGATGCGGTTCTCGATCTTCGTCCCGCCCGGCGAGGGGCCGCATCCGGTGCTGATCTGGCTCTCGGGCCTGACCTGCACCGAGGACAACTTCACCACCAAGGCCGGCGCGTACGGCGCGGCGGCGAAGGCCGGCGTGGCGATCGTCGCCCCGGACACCAGCCCGCGCGGCGAGGGTGTGGCGGACGATCCGGCCTACGACCTTGGGCAGGGCGCCGGCTTCTACGTGGACGCGACCGAGCCGCCCTGGGCGGCGCATTTCCGCATGGAGAGCTACGTCACCGGCGACCTCCTCCAGGCGCTGGCGGAATTTCCCGTGGACCTGGCCCGCTGCGGGATCTTCGGCCATTCCATGGGCGGGCACGGGGCGCTGACCCTGGCCCTGCGCCAGCCGGAGCTGTTCCGCTCGGTCTCGGCCTTCGCGCCGATCTGCTCGCCGACTCGGTGCGAGTGGGGCCGCAAGGCCTTCGCCGCCTATCTCGGCGCGGACGAGGACGGCTGGCTGCAGCACGATGCGGCCCGGCTGATCGAAGCGGGCGCGGCCCGCGGTCGGTTCGACGAGATCCTGGTGGACCAGGGCCTGGCCGACGGCTTCCTTGCGGACCAGCTCAAGCCCGAGCTGCTGGAAGAAGCCTGCCGAGCGACCGGGCAGGGGCTGACGCTGAACCGGCGCGAGGGCTACGACCACTCCTACTTCTTCATCGCGAGCTTCATTGGCGAGCACATCGCCTGGCACGCGGCCAGGCTCTAGGCCCAGCGCCGTGGTCCGCGCGATCGCCCGCATCCTCGCCCTCGCGGCGGCCGCGGCCGCCGCCCCTTCGGCGCTCGCGGCCCAGCCGGCGGCGGCGCCGCTGACCCTGACGCTGCACTACGAGGGCCGGCTGCACGTGAAGGTCCTGGAGGCCCGCAGCGACCATGTGGTCGAGCGCACGCGGTTCCGGGCCGGGGCCCGGGTCAAGAGCGCCGGCGCGCTGGGCTTCATCAAGCCCTACAGCATCCTGGCCCAGTCCACCGGCGCCGTCGCCGCGGGCCGGCCGCTCGCCCGCCGCTTCACCCAGGCCGAGGGGCGCAAGCAGCGCGCGGTCGCCTTTCCGCAGAAGGACGGATCGGCCGATCCGCTGACCCAGATCCTAGGCCTGATGCTGACGCCGGCGTCCGGCAACCCGTGCCGCGGCCGCCTCGCCTTCTTCGACGGCAAGCAGCGCTACGACCTCACCTTCGCACCGGCCGGGGCCGGGCGGCTGCTGCGCTCGCAACAGGGGCTGAAGCTCGGGCCGGCGGTGCGCTGCCGGCTGACCTTCCACCCGATCCGCGGCCTGGGCGGCAGCCGTCGCAAGTCCCCGGTGCTCACCGGCGAGGCGTTCGCGACCTTCGCCCGCGCGCCGGCGGCGGACGTCTGGGTGCTGACCGACGTGGCGATCGGCACCGTGGTCGGTCAGGCGCACGTCAGCCTCTCCGGGCTCTCCACCCGCGGCAGCCGCGCCGCCGCGCTCGGGGCCCGCTGAGCGGCCGCACGGAACCGCGTCGGGCGCCCGACAGTTGAGGCGGCGCCTTGAGAGGCCGCCTGCCGCACGCGGGGTGGGGGCGAGCGCCAGGCGGTGAACGCACTGGAGCTGATCTGATGCCCAACCCACACAAGCTCGTTCGAAGCGGCGCGCTGTGCGCCCTGCTTACCGTCGGCGGCCTGGGCGTGACGGCCATGCCGGCCGCCGCCCAGGAGGTCGAGGAGATCACCGTCGTCGGCCGGTTCGGCCCTGACGGGCGGCCGACCACGCTGTCCCGCGTGATCAGCTACCGCGACCTCGACCTGACCACCCAGGTCGGCCAGGACATGCTGCGCCAGCGGATCCGCGACACGGCGCGCGACCTCTGCACCGAGCTGGGCGAGCCCTCGCGCGCCTCGCCCGCCAGCCCCGTGCCGTCGTGTCGCGAGCAGGCCGAGCGGGACGCCTTCTCGCAGATGAAGATCGCGGTCGCGAGCGCCACGCCCCGCGGTCCGGGCTGGGCGCCGCCCGCCGAGCTGGCGGAACTCGACACCGCCCCGCCGCCGGCGCCTCCGGCCGCCCCGGCGGCGACCGAGTACGCCGAGCCGGCCAGCGCGACCACGCGGTTGATCACCAACGGCCCGGTGCCGGACACGCCTGAGAACCGCGCCCGCTACGGCGCGCCCATGTCGCGGGCCGGCAAGATGACCGCGCCGGCGGGCAACTGAGGCCCGATCCCGGAAGCGCCGCCGAAGTTCAGGTCTTGAGCGCCGCGGCCGCGGCGGCCCTTTCGGCGCGCTTGCGGCGGATGTCGGCGATCACCTCGTCGGCCCGGCGGGTCGCCGCCCGCTCTATCCCGGCCCAGTCGGCCGCGTAGCGGGTGGCGAAGCCCTGGACGCCCCAGCGCCGGTACTGCTCGACGTGCGCCAGTTCGTGGGCCCAGAGCCACAGGTTGCGGCTGGCGTGGGGGCTGGAGAAGACCAGGACGTCCTCCAGCGTCACCGCCGCCTCGTCGAAGTACCAGCTGGCCAGAATCGAACCGAGGCTGAGGCGGTGGCCGGCGAGGGTCCACCTCACGTCGTCCATCAGCTCCTCGCCGAAATAGGGCGCGAGCTCGCGACGGATGTCGGCGGGCGGCGGCTGGGCGCCGGCGTCGAGCGCCTCGGCGCGGGAGTAGCGGATGGAGGAGGCGATGGCCGGCCCGGCGGCGCTGGGCGCGGCGCCGGTGACGAAGCCGTAGGCGCGGCCCCAGGCCAGGCTCGACGACTGCGCCGCCTGTTCCAGCATCGCGCTCACGCGGCCGCGATCGAGGTGCGGCGTCGCCGGCGGCTGGAGCTGTTCGTCCGGGATGCCGGGGGAGCAGCCGAGCACGGCCGCCGCGGCGAGCACAGCCCAGGGACTTCCACGCATGTTCCCGCAATGCCGCACCGGCGGCGGCGTTCCGGCACGATTGCGTCAACCGGGCGGCGGGATCGCGGGCGGCAGGTCCGGCGGCGGGATCTCGATCGGCGGCGGAATGCTGGGCGGCAGCTCGCCGGGCCCGGCCTCGGGCGGCGGCAGGTCGGGGGGCGAGGGGAGCAGCTCCACGCCTTCCGGCGGCGGAACCGGCTCGGGATCGGGGATGGACGGGGGCAGCGGGGGCGGCCGGGCCCGGGCCGACGCCCCGCTCATGAAGTCGCGCCAGATGCGGGCCGGAAGGCCGCCGCCGGTCACGTTCCGCATCGCGCTGTGGTCGTCGGCCCCGACCCAGACGCCGACCACGAGATCGCCGGAGAAGCCGACGAACAGGGCGTCGCGGTAGTCGGAGGTGGTGCCGGTCTTGCCGTACGCCCGTCGGGACAGCCGAGCGGAACGGCCGGTGCCGCGGTCGACCACGGCTTGCAGCAGCACCTTCAGGTCCTCCTGCTCGCGCAGGGGGCGCTGGCGGGCGCGGCGCCCGGGGAGGGGCTCGTCGGTGGCCCGCGGGACGACCGGATACGCGCCGGACGCGACGGCGGCGTAGGCGGCGGTGAGCTCCATCAGCGTGGTCTCCTCGGTGCCGAGCGCCAGCGTCGGGGCGGGCTCCAGCGGCGAGCGGACGCCGAGGTCGCGGGCGGCGCGGATCACGGCCCGCGGCCCCACCTGCTGGGTCAGCCGGACCGCAGCGGTGTTGCTGGAGTGGGCGAAGGCCGTCGTCAGGTCGATTTCGCCGCGATAGCGGCCGTCGTAGTTCTGCGGCTTCCAGCCGTTCACGTCGATGGGCGCATCCAGCACGCGGCTGTCGGGAGCGGCGCCGGCCCGCAGCGCCGCGAGGTAGACGAACAGCTTGAAGGCCGAGCCGGGCTGGCGCCTGGCCTGGGTGGCGCGGTTGAAGCCGCCGGCCTGGTAGCGCCGTCCGCCGACCAGGGCCACGACCCGCCCGTCCGGCCGCATCGCCACCAGCGCGGCCTGGTCGGCCCCCGCCCGTCCGCCCTGCCCGTCGAGGGCGCGGGCGATGATCTGCTCGGCCCGCCGCTGCAGCCGGCGGTCGAGGGTGGTGCGCACCGCCACGTCGCCGAACCGGCCGCCGTAGGCCTCGCGAAGGTCGGGCGCAGCCCAGTCGGCGAACCAGCTGCCGGAGGGCAGGGGATCGCGGCCCCGGCGGGGCCTGGGCAGCCTGGCCCGGCGGGCCTGCCGCTCGGTAATCAATCCCTGCTCGGCCATCACCGCGAGCACCAGCCGGGCCCGCTCGCGCGCGCCCTCCAGGTTGCGGGTGGGCGACAGCGCCGAGGGCGCCTTGACGATGCCGGCCAGCATGGCCGCCTCGCCGAGCGTCAGCTCCTCCGGCGGTTTGTCGAAGTAGTGGCGGGCGGCGGCCCGCAGGCCCCACACCCCGTCGCCGAAGTAGATGGCCGACAGGTAGCGCGAGAGGATGTCGTCCTTGGAGAGGCGCAGCTCGAGCCACAGGGCGATCAGCGCCTCCTTGCCCTTGCGCGTCAGGTCGCGGCGGCTGTCCAGGAAGGCGTTCTTGGCCAGCTGCTGGGTGATGGTGCTGCCGCCCTGCACCCAGCGGCCGGCGCGGGCGTTCGCCGCCATCGCCCGGGCCAGCCCCCGCGGGTCGATGCCCGGGTGGGAATAGAAGCGCCTGTCCTCGATGGCGATGAAGGCCTGGGCGACGTGCGGCGGCAGCTTCTCGACCTCAACCGGCGGCTCCTTGTAGCCGCCGAGCCGGGCGATCGGCCGGCCGCCGGAATCCTCGATCACCAGGCTGGGGTCGGCCAGCGGCTGCAGGGCCCGGCCGAGCGGCAGGGTCATGCTGAGGTAGACGAACAGGCCGGCGGCGATGGCGCAGAACAGGATCAGCGCCGCGCGGACCCGCTTGCCGGGCGGGATCTTGCCGTCGGCGGTCGGGGCGGGCGGAGGCGGCGTCGCCTCGACCGGGTCGGCCGGGGTCATCTGCACAGGTCGGGGCGGTCTCGCGGGAGCGGCGGATTCGGAAGCGTCAGCCTAGCCGACCCTGGCGGCCGCGGGCGCCCGCAATGAGGCGCCGCTGTTCAGCGCACCGCGCCCCGCAGCGACATGGCCCGGGCGTCCGCCCGAACGTGCACCACCGCATGGGCGTCGGCGTAGTGGCGCCGCCAGCCGGGCAGGTGGTCGAGCACGCCGACCGCCGGATTGTTGGGGTGGAAGATGGTCCAGGCGACGCCGTAGCGGGCGAGCAGGGCTTCCAGCGCCGGCCGGTCGCCGCTGACCGCCTCGTCGTAGGCGGCCATGAAGGCGTCGCCGTACATGTCGGCGCGGCCGTCGGTGAAGGGCTTCACGCCCGACCAGATCAGGTAGCCGCCGAACCCGAAGTCGTTCAGCACGGGACGGCCGGCGAGCTCTGCGGGCACCGAGGCGAGGGCCGAGGCGGGGGTGCTGATCGCGTCCTGCCGCTCGTGCGGCAGCGCCAGACGCGCGCCGGTGAAGGCCGCGAGCAGGGCGAAGACGGCGCCGGCGACCCACAGGGGCGAGCGCTGGAAGCTGTCCTTCGGCTGGCCGTGGCCGCTCATCGGCTGAGCGAGCAGCATCGGGGCGAGCAGGCCCAGCACCATGGCGTGGCGCTGGTGCTGCAGCGCCAGGAAGAACAGGCCGAGCAGGACGATCAGGCGGATCGGGGGCACCTGGATCCCGCGCCAGAAGCCGATGAACAGCGCCACGAACAGCCCGACCGTCATCGGCTGGAAGGTGGAGAAGTCGAACGGGCGCCATTCGTCGATGCTCGGCATCGTCGACAGGCTCATCAGCTCGAACGGGAAGATCAGGCCCGACACGCCGTGCGGGGTGACGACGGCGGCGGCGAGGGCGGCAAGGCCGAACAGGCCCCAGGCGCGGATCGTCGGCCAGGGTCGGGCGCGCGCTTCGATCAGGGCTTCCAGGGCGAACGGGCCGATCAGCGCCAGGCCGAGCACGAAGCTGCCGTGGACGTTGGCCCAGATCACCATGAGCGGCAGCAGCCACAGGCTCGGCGCGCGGTGGGCGTCGCGGGCGCGCAGCAGCCCGACCACCCAGGCGGCCAGCAGCGGGAAGGCGTAGACGTGCGGCCGGGCGAGCAGACCGGGCGCCAGACAGGCGAGGCCAAGCACCAGCGCCAGCGTCAGCGGCAGCGGCGCGAGCCAGCGCCGCAGGTATCCGGCGACCACCGCCCCGGCCGCGGCCGCGCAGCCGGCGGTCAGCGCCATCACGCCGCCCCAGCCGCCGACGCGGTAGGCCAGGGCCATGACGACCTCCGCCAGCCACTCGTGGGTCTGCCAGTGCCGGCCGGCGTAGGTGTAGGTGAAGACGTCGACGTGCAGGATCTGCCCGTGGGCCAGCATCCACTCGCCCGCCCGGATGTGCCAGTAGGTGTCGCCGTCGTTGAGGATCTGCGGCGCGAACAGCAGCTCCAGATAGACGATGAGGCCGGTCAGGGCGGCCGCGGACGGGAGGAAGCGGCTGAGCTTGGCCTCGAAGGGCGCCGACGGGGCGAGAGCAGTCACGCGGGCGACCTTGTCAGCGGCGCTCTAAGGAACGATGAACGCGGGGACCCACCGGACGGAGCTGCATGGCCGAGGCGTTCAACGAGAAAGTCCTGCCGGGCGAGAAGGCCGAGCGCTACGCCGTGCTGGCCGAGGAGATCGCCGCAGTGCTGGAGGGCGAGCCGAACCTGACGGCGCGGATGGCCACCGTCGCCTCGATGCTGGCTGCGACCTTCCCGCACTTCTTCTGGACCGGCTTCTACGTGGTCGATCCGGACAAGCCGGACGAGCTGGTGGTCGGTCCCTACCAGGGCACGCTCGGCTGCCTGCGGATCGCCTTCGGCCGCGGCGTCTGCGGGACGGCGGCGGCGACGCGGACGACGCAGGTCGTGCCGGACGTGCACGCCTTCCCCGGCCACATCGCCTGCGACTCGCGCTCGGCGAGCGAGATCGTCGTGCCGGTGTTCGACCGGGCCGGCGCCTTGATCGCCGTGCTCGACGTGGACGCGACCGAGCCCGCCGCCTTCGACGAGACCGACGCCGCCGCGCTGGAAGCCATCCTTGCCCGCACCTTCGCCTGAGGCGCGCCGCGTCAGCCTGATCGTGCCGACCGTGCGCCGGCCGGAGGGGCTGGCCGTGGCGGTGCGCTCGCTGCTGGGGCAGCAGGGCGTCGATCCGCTGGATCTGGAGCTGATCGTCGTCGACAACGATCCGGCGGGGTCGGCTGAAGCCCATGTCCGCGGGTTCGCGGCCGAGGCGCCGTTTCCGGTCCGCTACGTCCATGCGCCGGAGCCCGGCGTCGCCAACGCCCGGAATGCGGCGATGGCGGCCGCGACCGGAGAGCTGATCGCCTTCCTCGATGACGACGAGGAGGCGCCGCCGGGATGGCTGGCGGCGCTGCTGGAGGCGCAAGCGCGGTACGGGGCGGACGTGGTGTTCGGGCCCGTGCGCGGGCGGGCGCCGCCGCACGTCGTGCGCCATCGCGAGTATCTGGAGCGCTTCTTCTCCCGCGAGGGGCCGGCCGAGAGCGGGGCGATCGACCACTACTACGGCTGCGGCAACAGCCTGCTGCGGCGCGCGGCGCTGCCGGATCCTGACCGGCCCTTCTCGGCCGTCCGCAACCACATCGGCGGCGAGGACGACCTCTTGTTCGGCCAGATGAAGGCGGCGGGGGCGCGGTTCGCCTGGGCGGCGGAGGCCTGGGTCTGGGAGGACCCCGTGCCCTCGCGGCTGAGCCTGCGCTACACGCTGGCGAGAGCCTTCGCTTACGGGCAGGGACCCACGGCGGCCAGCGCGGCGGCCAGCCCGCCGAGATGGCTGGGCGTCGCCGGCTGGATGGCCCAGGGGCTGGTGCAGGCGGGCCTGTTCGGCGCGCTGGCCGGCGTGCAGTGGCTCACCCGCTCGCCGAAGTTCGCCTTCACCGCCGACCGGGCCGCCCGCGGCCTCGGCAAGACCTTCTGGTTCGGCCCGTTCAAGATCGAGTTCTACGGCCGAAGCTCGGGCGGCGTGCGGCTGCCGTGAACACACGGAGCGGGTGACAGGCAGCGCCGTTCCGGCGCAACCAGTCACCGGCGCGCTTCGGTGACTGGTTGGGCGCGAGCCCTACCTGTCACCCATTCGCCGGGCTCAGGCCAGGTGGGCCTGGATCAGCGGCGCGACCTCGTCTGCGCGGCTGACGACGAGGTCGTGGTCACCGCCCGCAACGATGTGCAGCCGCGCCTCCGGCAACAGGCCGGCCAGCCGCTCGCCGACGAAGGGCGGGGCGATCGGGTCGGCGTCGCCGTAGAGGAGCAGGGCGGGGCAGCCGATGGCGGGGATCTGGTCCGTCAGGTCCGTGCGATCCTCGCGGATCCAGGCGGCGGCGTTGGGGTAGTTCTGCTGGTAGCCTGCGCGCCAGTCGTGCAGCGCCGCCGCGCGGGCGGCGGCGTCCACGCCGCCGGAGGTCACCGACAGCACCAGCCGCCGGACCTTGCCCGGATTGCGCAGCGCGACCTTCAGGGCGACCACGCCGCCCATCGACTGGGCGAGCAAGTCCGCCGGCCCATCGCCCATCGCCGCCTCGACGAGGCGCACAAGATCGTCGAGCGAGTTCACGTCCGCGGCCGCCGGCTGGTCGCCGAGGCCCGGCCATCCGAGGTGGCGCCGGGGCCAGTCGCCAGGCAGGCGTTCGGCCAGGGGCCGCCAGAAGTCGGGCGAGGCGCCGGCGCCGGGCAGAAAGATCAGGGGAGGGTGCAGGGCAGCTTCCTTGCGATGAGGACCCATGTCGATCGACGGCCGTCCTGTGGTCAAGCTATTGGCCCTGTTGGCTTCCGTCACGGCGCCGGCCTAGAGTTTCGCACGACCGGCCGAGGCGCGGCCGAACGGGAGTGACGAAGATGGGTGAAGCCTACATCGTGGAGGCGGTGCGGACCGCCGGCGGGCGCAAGGGCGGCAAGCTGAAGGACTGGCACCCGGTGGACCTGGGCGCGGTGGTGCTGAACGAGCTGGTGGACCGCACCGGCGTCGATCCGGCCCGCGTCGAGGACGTGGTCATGGGCTGCGTGATGCAGGTCGGCCAGCAGGCGATCAACGTGGCCCGCAACGCGGTGCTGGCCTCCAAGCTGCCGGAAAGCGTACCGGGCACCAGCGTCGACCGCCAGTGCGGCTCCTCGCAGCAGGCGCTGCAGTTCGCCGCCCAGGCGGTGATGAGCGGGACCATGGACGTGGTGATCGCCTCGGGCGTGGAGAGCATGACCCGGGTGCCGATGGGCTCGTCCGCGGCGCTCGCCTCGCAGGCCGGCATGGGCAGCTACATGAGCCCCGGCATCCAGGAGAAGTACCCGAACATCCAGTTCTCCCAGTTCATGGGCGCCGAGATGATGGCCAAGAAGTACGGCCTCTCGAAGGACCAGCTGGACGAATACGCCTACCAGAGCCACCAGCGGGCCATCGCCGCGACCCAGGCCGGCGCCTTCAAGAACGAGATCGTGCCCCTGAAGGTGAAGGACGAGGCCGGCGCCGAGAGCGACCACACGGTGGATGAGGGCATCCGCTTCGACGCCAGCCTGGACGGCATCAAGGGCGTCAAGCTGCTGCAGGAAGGCGGGGCGATCACCGCGGCGACCTCCAGCCAGATCTGCGACGGCGCCTCGGGCGTGATGATCGTCTCGGAGAAGGCGCTGAAGGAACTGGGCCTGACGCCGATGGCGCGAATCCACCACCTGTCGGTGATGGGCCACGACCCCGTGATCATGCTGGAAGCCCCGCTGCCCGCCACCCAGCGCGCGCTGGAGAAGGCGGGCATGAAGGTGGACGACATCGATCTGTTCGAGGTCAACGAGGCCTTCGCCTCGGTGCCGGTGGCCTGGCTGAACACCACCGGCGCGAACCCGGACAAGCTGAACGTCAACGGCGGCGCCATCGCCCTCGGCCACCCGCTGGGCGCCTCGGGCACCAAGCTGATGGCGACCCTGGTGCATGCCCTGAAGAACCGGAACAAGCGCTGGGGCCTGCAGACCATGTGCGAAGGCGGCGGCATGGCCAACGTGACGATCGTCGAGCGGCTCTGATAAGCATCCGCCCATGAACGGGCGGAAGATTGCGATCACCGGCGCCTTCGGCGTCCTCGGGCAGGCCGTGGCGAAGGCGGCGGCCGATCAAGGCGGACAGCTGGCGCTGATCGACATCGCGCCCTCGGGCCCTGCGCCCGAGGGCGCTTTCGTGCGCGGCGGGGTGGACCTGACCGATCCTGCAGCGGCCAAGGCGGCGTTCGACGAGATCGCGCAGCGCCTGGGCGGCCTCGACGTGCTGGTCAACGTCGCCGGCGGGTTCGTCTGGCAGACGCTGGAGGAGGGGGACGTGTCCGCCTTTGACCGGCTGTACGCGCTGAACACCAAGACCTGCGTCAACGCCAGCCGCGCCGCGCTGCCGCACATCAAGGCGAGCTCGGCCGGCCGGATCGTCAACGTCGGCGCGCACGGGGCGGTGAAGGCCGCCGCCGGCATGGGCGCCTACGCCGCCTCCAAGGCCGGTGTGCACCGGGTGACCGAGGCCCTGGCCGAGGAGCTGAAGGGGACGGGCGTGACCGTGAACGCCGTGCTGCCCTCCATCATCGACACCCCCACCAACCGCGCCGACATGCCGAAGGCCAAGTTCGACACCTGGGTGAAGCCCGAGGAGCTGGCGGCGGTGATCCTGTTCCTGGCCTCGGAACAGGCGAGCGCCGTCACCGGCGCGCTGATCCCGGTGGTCGGGCGGGTGTGAGGCCCTCTTCGTTCCCGTTCACGGGAAAGGGGGACCATCCGCCGAGCGCAGCGAAGAGCGGGTGGTGGAAAGGGCCAGCCACGAGCGCGGAGCACCGGCAGCTCGACGGTCGCGGTCCGTCCCGCTGAGCGCGTGGCTTTCCCTCTCCACCACCCGCTCTTCAGCCGGCGAGCCGGCTTCGGCGGGCGGTCCCCCTCTCCCATGAATGGGAGAGGAATGCGGCGCTGGTTTGCTTCTTGCGATTGACTTGCAACTGCAATTTTGCTCTCAGGCGGCCCGTACTGCGTCGCTGAGGGGATTTCATGTTCGATCGTCGTTGCCTGACCGCGCTGGGCGGGGTGTTGCTGGCGCTGGCTGCGGGGCCGGCGCTCGCGCAGACGGCCGACGAGGTCGAGGTCGGCGAGGTGGTGATCACCGCCGCGCGCAGCGAGGCGCCGCGGGCGACCCTGCCGGCGACGGTGACGGTGATCGGCTCGCAGGACCTGACCACCCAGCAGGCGCTGGGCGCCAGCGCGGTGGAGACGGTGGCCAACCTCGTGCCGTCCTTCTCGCCGACGCGGCAGAAGCTCTCCGGATTCGGCGAGAGCCTGCGGGGCCGCTCGCCGCTCTACCTGGTGGACGGGGTGCCGCAGTCGACGCCGCTGCGGGACGATTCTCGCGACGGCTTCACCATCGATCCCTTCTTCATCGACCGCGTCGAGGTGGTGTTCGGCTCCAGCGCCATCCAGGGCATCGGCGCCACCGGGGGCGTGGTGAACTACGTGACGGCGGCCACGCCCAAGCTCGAGGAGGGCTGGGCGGGCAAGGCCATGGCCCAGACCACCTTCGACGACGGCATGGTCGGCGACAGCCTGGGCTGGAAGACGGCGGGCCTGGTGGGCCGCGATATGGGCGCCTGGGACTTCGTCGTCGGCGCGGCCTACGAGCGGCGGGGCGCCTTCTACGACGCGGACGAGCGGCGGATCGGCGTCGACGGCACCCAGGGCGACCTGCAGGACAGCGCCAGCTGGTCGCTGTTCCTGAAGGCCGGCTGGGACCTCTCCGAGACGCGGCGGCTCGAGCTGATGGCCAACCACTTCGAACTGGAAGGCGACGGCGATTACGTGGCCGTGGCGGGCAATCGCGCCACCGGCCTGCCGACCACCTCGGTCCGCGGCGTCATCGAGGGCGTGCCGCCGACGAACGAAGTCACCTCGGCGGCGCTGAGCTATCGTGACGGCGACCTGCTGGGCGGGACCTTCCGGGCCCAGGTCTACGCCCACGACTACGAGGGCGTGTTCGGCGGCGGGACCTTCGCCAGCTTCCAGGACCCCGCCATCGCGCCCATCGGCCAGCTGTTCGACCAGTCCGCGAACAACTCCGAGAAGCAGGGCTTCAAGATCGACTACGAGCGGACCATCGAGGCGGTCCCGGGCCTGCGCGCGCTGATCGGCCTCGACGGGCTGCGCGACAAGACCTTCCAGGCGGTCATCCACACGAACCGGCTGTGGGTGCCGGAGACCACCTACAAGAGCCTCGCGCCCTTCCTGCAGCTGCGCCAGTCGCTGCTGGACGAGCGGCTGCACCTCTCCGCCGGCGTCCGCTACGAGAACGCCACCCTGGAGGTCGGCGACTACCGGACCTTGTGGGGGCAGGGGAACCAGCAGGTGGCCGGCGGCGAGCCCTCCTTCGAGGAGGTGCTGGTCAACTTCGGCGCGACCTACGAGGCGCTGGACGGGCTGATCGCCTACGCCTCCTACAACGAGGGCTTCACCATGCCGGACGTGGGCCGGGTGCTTAGGGCCGTGAACACGCCGGGCGCGGACATCGACACCTACCTCGACGTGACGCCGGTGATCTCCGACAACGTCGAGCTCGGGCTGGAGTACGGCCGCGGGCCGCTGCGGGCCTCGGCGGCCTGGTTCCGCTCCACCTCGGACCGGGGCGCGCTCCTGATCCGCAACGCCGACGGCAACTTCGACGTCCAGCGCCAGCGGACCGAGATCGAGGGGATCGAGCTGACCGGCCGGTGGGAGGCCAACGACTGGCTGACCCTCGGCGGCTCCTACGCCCACCTGGAGGGCCGCACGGACGGGGACGGCGACGGCCGCGTCGAGCGTGACCTGGCCGGGGTGAACATCGCCCCCGACCGCCTGCTGCTCTACGTCGAGGCGACCCGCGGCGACTTCAGCGGCCGGCTGCAGCACCAGACCTTCTTCGAGCGCGACTTCGAGGGCGAGCCGGCGGCCAACAGCTTCGAGGGTTACGCGATCGCCGACGCCGTGCTCACCTGGCGGGCCGAGCCGGCGACCTTCACCCTGGGCGTCCAGAACCTCTTCGACGAGGACTATGTGACCTACTTCAGCGACACCCAGTCGCCGACCGACAACCTGTCCTACTACTTCGGCCGGGGGCGGACGGTGACGCTCGGCGTCAGCAAGACCTTCTGATGGGCCTGATCCGCCTGATCCACGCCTGGGCCGGCGCGGTCGTCGCGCTGGTGCTGGTGGTGCTCGGGCTGACGGGCTCGCTGCTGGTGCTGAAGGAGGACTGGATCCGGCTGACCGTGCCGCAGGCCCGCGCCGAGGTGGTCCCGACGCCGCAGGCGCTGGGCGCGGCGGCCGAGGCGCTGGAGCGGGCGAGGCCCGGCGAGATCCGCACCATCGCCTTCGCCGGGCCGCACCTGGGCGTCCACAAGCTCTATTTCCGCAAGGCCGAGACCGAAGGCTACGCCTCCGCGGACGGGCAGGTGCTGGCGGAGTGGACCGGCCCGACCCGGGCCGAGGCCTTCCTCTTCGACCTTCACCACTACCTGCTGGCCGGCGAGCGGGGGATGATCGTGGCGGGCGTCGCGGCGCTGGCGGGGGCGGTGATGGTCCTCACCGGGCTGGTCGTCTGGTTTCCGGCCTGGCGCAGCTTCGCCTGGCGGATGTGGCCGAGGTCGAGCCGCCGGCGCGAGCTGCTGAGCGCCCACCGCGACGTCGGGATCGTGTTCGCGGTCCCGGTGTTCGTCTTCTGCCTGACCGGCGGGGCGATCGTCTTCCACGACGAGACCCGCGCCCTGCTGCTGGCGATGTTCCCGCACGAGCCGGAGGAGGTGTTCGCGCCGCCGCCAGGGCGGGGCGACGTCGACTGGCCCAAGGCCCTGGCCGCCGCCCAGGCCGCCTTCCCCAATGCCCAACTGCGCATGGCGAGCGTCCCCGCCCAGCCGGGCGATCCGGTCTCGATCCGCATGAAGCTGCCGGCGGAGTGGCACCCGAACGGGCGCACGGTGGTGAAGATCGACCCGGCGACCAGCACGGTGCTCGAGGCGACCAGCGCCCAGAGCCTCGGGACCGCCGCCCGCATCTCCAACGCCATCTACCCGATCCACGCCGCCTTCGTGGGCGGGCGGGTCTACGACGTGGTGACCTTCCTCAGCGGCCTGGCGCTGGCTGGCATGGGCGGCTTCGGCCTATGGTCCTTCGTGGTCAAGCCGAGGAAGAAGAGGGTGCGCGCCAATGACCGTCTACGTCCTGGCCCAGCTGAAGTTCACTGACCGCCCGGCCTACGAACGCTACCGGGCCCGCTTCGGCGACGTGTTCCGCAAGTTCGAGGGCCAGGTGCTGGCGGCCGACGAGAGCCCGCAGGTGCTGGAAGGCCGCTGGTCCAAGGACAAGGTGGTGCTGCTGGCCTTCCCGGACGAGGCCGCCGCCCGCGCGTTCGTCGACGATCCCGAATACCAGGAGATCTCCAAGGACCGGCACGCCGGCGCGGAGACGGTGTCTCTGCTGGTCAAGGGCCTGTGACGGCCGCCGGCTGGGCCGGCGCCACCCGCCACACCGTCTTGCCGGCGTCGTCGGCGACCAGCAGGGCGCCGCGGGCGTCGACCTTGACGTCCACCGGCCGGCCGTAGGCTTCGCCGCGCTCGGAGAGGAAGCCGGTGAGGAAGGCGGCGGGCGGGCCGGTCGGGCGGCCGTTCACGAAGGGGATGAAGACCACCCGATAGCCGTTCGGCGGCCTCCGGTTCCAGGAGCCGTGCTGCCCCACGAAAGCGCCGCCGTGGTAGGCGGCGGGGAAGGCGGTCCCGCGGTAGAAGGTCAGGCCCAGCGAGGCGGTGTGCGGACCGAGCGCATAGTCCGGCTTGATGGCCTTCGCCACCAGGTCCGGCCGCTGGGGCTCCACCCGTTCGTCGACGATCTGGCCGTAGTAGCTGTAGGGCCAGCCGTAGAAGCCGCCGTCCTGCACCGACGTCATGTAGTCGGGCACCAGGTCGTTGCCGAGCTCGTCGCGCTCGTTGACGGCGGTCCACAGGGCGCCGGTGGCCGGCTCGAAGTCCATGCCGTTGGGATTGCGCAGGCCCGAGGCGAACAGGCGCATGCCGCTCCCGTCCGGGTTCAACTGGTGGATGGCGGCGCGGCCCTCCTCGGCCTCCATGCCGTTCTCGCCGATGTTCGAGTTGGAGCCGACGGTGACGTAGAGCTTCGAGCCGTCCGGCGCGGCGACGACGTTCTTCACCCAGTGGTGGTTGATGCCTGAGGGCAGGTCCACGACCTTCACCGGCGGGCCGGCCGCGCGGGTCTGGCCGGCGGCGTAGGGCATGCGGACCAGGGCGTTGTCGTTGGCGACGTAGAGGGTCTCGCCGACCAGCGCCATGCCGGTGGGGCGCTTCAGACCCTGGGCGAACACCTCGCGCACCTCGGCCACGCCGTCGCCGTCGGCGTCGCGCAGCAGGATGATGTTGTTGGGGCTGGGCATCAGCGCGCCGCCCCGCTTCTGCATGCGCTGGGCGAGCCAGGCGCGGATGCCGTCGGGCTTCTTGGGCTCGGTCGAGGACTGGGCGACCAG
Organism: Phenylobacterium terrae; assembly: GCF_042681205.1. Taxonomy (NCBI): domain Bacteria; kingdom Pseudomonadati; phylum Pseudomonadota; class Alphaproteobacteria; order Caulobacterales; family Caulobacteraceae; genus Phenylobacterium; species Phenylobacterium terrae. The sequence continues at coordinate 300,744 of NZ_JBHUEY010000012.1, read as the reverse complement.
CACGTCGCCGTTGGGCAGCACGTGCAGCCAGCGCGGATGGTCGAGGCCGGCGGCGAAGCGGGTGACCACGAAGCCGGGCGGCGCCTGGGGCATGCGGTCCTGCGGCCAGCCGACCGCCTTGGGGACGGCGATCACCGGCAGCAGCGATTTCTGCGGCGGCGGCAGCTGCGGGTTGGGGCCGAAGCCGACGAAGGGGTCCTTCGAGCCCGGCGAGGCGCAGGCGGCGAGGGCCAGCAGGACGGCGAGAGGGGCGAGGGCGCTTCTGCGCATGGAACCTCCCATCCCCGGACGGGGCTATGTAGCACGGGCGGGCGCCGAAGACGGCCCCGCTTGGACGGGAGAACGCGCGTGGGCCTGATTTGGCGCATCCTGCACAGGCTGGAGTTCCAGACGCTCGTACTGCTGATCGCGGCGGTCGGCGCGGTGTGGGTGTTCCTCGGGCTGGCCGAGGAGGTCAGCGAGGGCGAGACCGGTCAGATCGACAGGACGCTGATCCTGATGCTGCGCGCGCCGGGCGATCCCGCCGATCCCCTCGGGCCCAGATGGTTCGAGGAGATGATGCGCGACGTCACCGCCCTCGGCGGCTTCACCTTCCTGACGCTGTTCGTGGTGATCGCTGTGGCGGCGCTGGCCTTCTACCGCGAGCGGCGGCAGGCGATCGTGCTGGGCGTTTCCATCGCGCTGGCGGCGGCGGCCAACGACGCGCTGAAACTGCTGTTCGATCGCGCCCGGCCCGAGCTCGTCAGCCACGGCAGCTACGTCTACACCCACTCCTTCCCCAGCGGGCACTCGATGCTCTCGGCGGCGACCTTCCTGACCACCGCGGCGATCCTCTCCAGCTTCCAGACCCGCCGCCGCGCCAAGGCCTTCATCTTCGGGATCGCGGTGCTGCTGACCGTCGCCGTCGGCGTCTCGCGCGTCTATCTCGGCGTCCACTGGCCAACCGACGTGCTGGGCGGCTGGACCCTGGGCGCCGTCTGGGCCCTGACCGCCCGCATCGTCCTCAGCTTCTGGCGCGAGGTGGGGCCGCCGGAAGTGGATCCGCTGCCGGAGCCGGAAGGGGACGCGCGGCCGGTGTAGGGGCGGCGGGAGCAACCTCGTCACTGTCGACCCAACGCAGACAACTACCTCCCCCGCGAAGCGGCGGGAGGGGGACCAGTCGCCGAGCGCAGCGAAGAGCGACTGGTGGAGGGGGCGGGCCACAGGCGGGGCGCGTCGGACTGCGGCAGAGGGCGCGGTGGAGAGGCTGCGCAGGCGGCTCGCCCCCTCCACCCCCCGCTCTTCAGCCGGCTGGCGCCGGCCTCGGCGGGCGGTCCCCCTCCCGCCGCTTCGCGGGGGAGGTAGGTCCATTTCCGGGCGCCCGCTCGACCGTTGGTCCTATGACTACAAGCCTAATCGCCGACCAGCTTGGCGATGGCCTGGAGGTATTCCGCGAACGCCTTGCGGCCGCGGGGGGTGATGCGGGCGCGGGTGAGCGGCTTTCGCCCGAGGAAGCTCTTCTCGATCTCGATGTAGTGGGCGTCCTCCAGCTTGCGCAGGTGGACGGATAGGTTGCCCTGGGTGGCCTGGAGCACGGCCTTCAGCTCGTTGAAGTCGGCGACCTCGGCGTCGGCCAGATAGGCCATGATCCCCAGGCGCATGCGCCCGTGGATCACGTCGTCCAGCTTGCCGATGTCGAACGCGGCCATGGTCACTCAGGGACGGGCGCGCGCCACATCAGGACGCCCGGCGCGCCCATCAGCAGCAGCAGGCCCAGCGCGGCGATCAGGAGGAAGTTCGGCGTGGCGAGGGTGACGCCCAGGGCGATGGCCGTGACGCTCCAGCCGGCCGCCAGGAGGCCGGCCCAGAGCTGCTTGCGCAGCGCCCAGACGACGTACCAGGCCGCGCCCTGGAAGGCGAAGACGATGGAGGCGTGCAGCATCAGGATCCGGAAGTCGCCGATGTGGAAGGCGGTGGCGAGCAGCGTCGCCAGCATCACCACATTGGCGAGCCCGGCGCCGGCGAAGACCGCGTTGAGCGCCCGGGGCTGGACGCCGACCACCGGCCCGTCCCGGCGGGCGAAGTAGACGCCGAGGCCGGTCATCAGCAGGGTCACGGCCAGCGCGCACCAGAGCCAGAAGTCGCGCGGCAGCTCGAGGTATCCCGCCCAGCGCGCCCACTCGAACAGCAGCGGCACGCCGAAGGCGAAGCCCCAGAGGGCGTACATCCGCCCGAACGCCCGTCGCCAGGCCGGCCCCTGGTCGAGGGCTGTGAGCCGCCGGACGAAGGCCAGGTCGTCTTCGGCCGTCGAACGTTCCGCCGTCATGTCAGGCTCCCTGCAGGGCCGGCTTGGCGGGGGACCGGGCCGGCCGCGGGAAGCGGCGGCCGTTCAGAATCGCCCCGATCCAAGAATAGCGCACGAAGAGCTCGTAGCTGCCGAGCATGATCGGGAAGGCGGCGACCAAGATCAGCGGGTACTCGACCCACCAGGGCCAGGCGATGAGGTCCGCCAGCGCCTGGAAGAACATCACCAGCGGCAGGTGGACGAGGTAGATCCAGTAGGAGGCGTCGGCGAGGTAGCGGCGCGCCGGGCTGTGGCCCGAGAGGAAGGTCAGCGCCAGGCCGAGGAGGGCGAAGCTCCAGGTCCAGATGGCCAGGCCGTAGCAGACGGCGAAGGCGTAGGTCTCGGCCGTGCGTGCGGCGGGCTTCAGGATCGGCTGCGGCCCTGCGATCCACAGGCAGGCGACCGTCAGCGCCAGGGCGGCGGCGAGGTGCAAGGCCCAGCGCCGGGCGATGACCTGAAGCAGATCCACCTGCCGCTGCAGCAGCCAGCCGAAGCCGAAGGCGGTCCCGAAGGCGGCCAGGGCCTGCGGGTTCACCACCAGGTTGGTGTCGGCCGGCGGGATGCCGAACCACATCATCCAGGCCGGGGCGAACCACAGGGCCGCCAGGAAGGGCGCGGCCAGGACGATCACGCCCAGCGGGTTGCGGACCAGGTGGGTCACGCACGCGTCCACGCCCCGCCGGAAGCGGCCGTCGCGGTCGAGGGCGGCGATGGGCGCACGCACCAGCAGCGCCAGGGCGTAGAGCCACAACAGGACGTACAGGAACCACAGGTGGGTGAGGGGAAAGAAGACGCCTGGGCCCACCGGCGGCGCAGTTGGCGTTGGGGGCGGCGCGACGCCGGGATGCGTCGAGACCCAGGCGAAGACCGAGACGGCCACGATGCTGGCGATGGAGATGGGCCAGAAGCCGACGAGCGGGATGCCGATGCGGCGGAGCCGGTCGCGGACGAAGCCGGCCGTCCCGCGCCGGTGCAGCAGCATGCGGCCGAAGAAGCCGGCGATCAGGAAGAACAGGCTCATCCGGAAGATGTGCAGGACGAAGAAGGTCGCCCCCATCGCTGGGCTGGGGTCGGCGTCCTGGATCGGCCAGATCGGCGGGCCGGGCAGGTAGCTCATCGTGGCGTGGAAGAAGACCCCCAGGGTGAGGGCGAAGCCGCGGACGGCGTCCAGGGCGTGCAGGCGGTCGGACTCGGCGGCGGCGGTCATGGCGCTCTCCCTTGTTCGGAGAGCAGCGATACATGAACTGGTTTGAAAAGCAAACTCATTTGCGGAACGCCCGGCCCGTCCGGCGGCGCGCGGAGCGCCGGACGGGCCGGGACGTCAGGCCTGGGGCTTGATCTCGATGCGGCGGGCCTGGTCGCGCGCCTGTGGGTTCTTGGCCAGGGTCACGGTGAGAAGGCCGTCCTTGAAGTTGGCCTCGCACCTGTCGGGATCGACCTCGGCCGGCAGGGGGATGGTGCGCTGGAAGCGGCCGTAGGAGCGCTCGGTGTAGAATCGGTCGCCGTCCTCCTCGCGCCGTTCGTCGCGCTTCTCGCCGCTGAGCGTCAGGGCGTTGTCCTTCAGCTCGATGTTGACGTCCTTCGGATCGACGCCGGGGAGCTCGGCGCAGACCTTGTAGGCCTCGGGCGTCTCATTGACGTCGAGGCGCGGCCAGGCCGCGCCCGTCGCCGCGGTCGGGCCGGCGAAGCTTCGGGCCTCGGCCGGCGCGAAGAAGTCGTCGAACAGACGGTCCATCTCCTGCCGGAACGAGGTGAAGGGATCGAAGCCCGGGCGGCCGAGCTGGCCGCCCGAGCGCCAGGGGCTCAGGTCGCGGTTCGCCATCGCGTGTCCTCCTATTCGCGGACGTCGCGCCGGCGGACCCGCGCGGCGCGGCGGTCACGCGCGGAGAACCTGCGGCCCGCGCCGCCGGTTTCGCCCCCCGTGGGCCGGTGCCTGTCCATGTCGCCGCCGACGCGCCGCTGCAACATGGGCGTGTAGAACCGGTGTTATCCGAACCGCCGAACACGGTCGGGAGAGGGTTCATGAAGCTGGTACTGGCGGCGGCGGCGCTGGCGGGGAGCCTGGCCCTGGCGGCCTTCGGCGGGGCGCCGGCGGCGCAGCCCGCGGCGGCCGGGGCGCCTGCGCAGGTCGACAACTTCCGCCTGACGGACCACACCCGCTTCGCCCACGACCTGCACTATTACGGCTACGCGCCGGCCATCGTGGTGATGAGCCAGGCGAACGGGACCGGCTTCTCGCGGGCGGCGGCGGTGGAGCTGCAGAAGCTCTCCGACGCTTACGCCGGCAAGGGCGTGGTCTTCTTCATGCTGAACTCGGCCGAAGGGCGCGAGGCGGTCGCCGCCGAGGCGAAGAGCCAGGGCTTCGTCATCCCGGTGCTGATCGACGAGCTCCAGCTGGTGGGCGAGCAGCTGGGCGTGGCGCGGGAAGGGGAGGTGTTCGTCATCGACCCGAAGACCTGGACGGTGGCCTACCGCGGCCCGCTGGACGATAGGTTCGGCAGGGCGGCGGTCGATCCCCGCACGCCGGTGAGGTCGCCCTACGCGCGCCAGGCCATCGAGGCGCTGCTGGCCGGCAAGGCCGCGCCGGCGCCGCGGGCGCCGATGACCGCCGGCAAGGCGATCGACTTCCCGGCCCGGGCGGCGAAGGCGAGCTTCGCTACGATCTCCTACGCCCGGCAGATCGCCCCGATCCTCCAGGAGAAGTGCGTCAGCTGCCACATCAAGGGCGGCATCGCCCCCTTCGCCATGGACAGCTACGAGGTGGTGAAGGGCTTCTCGCCGATGATCCGCGAGACCATCCGCACCCGCCGGATGCCGCCCTATTTCGCCGATCCGCACATCGGGACGTTCCGCAACGACCAGGGCCTGAGCCCCGAGCAGACCAAGGCCATCGTCCACTGGATCGAGGCGGGCGCCCCGCGCGGCGACGGACCCGACCCGCTGCTGGCCAATGCCGGCAAGACCGCGCCAGAGTGGCCGGCCCACCTGGGCGAGCCGGACGTGGTGGTCGAGCTGCCGGCCTTCACGGTCCCGGCGACCGGGCTCGTCGACTACCAGTTCATGCGGGTGGAGAACCCGTTCAAGGAAGACACCTTCCTGCGGGCGATCGCCATGAAGCCGGGTGATCGGCGGGTGCTGCACCACGTCGTCTCCAACCACGTGCCGGACCGCACGCGGCCGCGGACCATTCCCGGCGGCTCGGTCGGCTCCTACACCCCGGGCGCGGAGGCCCAGGTGATCCCCGACGAGGCCGGCGCCCCGGTGCCCGGCGGCGGCCAGCTGAACTTCCAGATGCACTACACGACCATGGGCGCGGAGACGGTCGACAAGACCCTGGTCGGCTTCTACCTGGCCAAGGAGAAGCCGAAGTACATCCGCCGCTCCATCGTGATCGGCGACTTCGGCCTGAGGATCCCGGCCGGGGCCCAGCGGCACACAGAGGTCGCCTACCTCACCCTGCCGGCCGATGCTTACCTCTACACCCTCTACCCGCACGCCCATTACCGCGGGATCCACGTCGAGCTGAAGATGATCGCCCCGGACGGGACCGAGACCATGCTGCTGTCGCTGCCCAGGTACGACTTCAACTGGCAGCGCGACTACGATCCGGTGGAGCCGATCCTGGCCAAGGCCGGCTCGAAGCTGGTCGCCACCTGGGTCTACGACAACTCCAAGCACAACGTCGCCAACCCCGATCCCACGCGCGACGTGACCTGGGGCGAGCAGACCCCCGACGAGATGATGTACTTCCGCATCAACTACCGATGGGCCGACGAGACGGTGGACCGGGTCCGCAACGACCTGCAGGTCGAGCTCGCCCGCTCGATGATGCTGGGCATGCTGGACAACGACGTCGACGGCCTGCTCCGGCCCGAGGAGCTGCGCGGCTTCCTGGCGGCGGGAATCAAGCCGCGGTTCGCCGCGCTGGACCGCAACGGCGACGGCGGCCTCGACAAGGCCGAACTGGAGGCGGCGATGCCCAGGGGCGCCTTCGCCCGCGAGATGCTGGATACCCCGGACCTTTGAGCGCTCCTACCTCCCCCGCGAAGCGGCGGGAGGGGGACCAGTCGCCGAGCGCAGCGAAGAGCGACTGGTGGAGGGGGCGAGCCGCCTGCGAGGCGTTTTGGACTGCTAAAGGGTCACGGTGGAGAGGCGGCGTGTGTGGCCCGCCCCCTCCACCCCCCGCTCTTCAGCCGGCATGCGCCGGCTTCGGCGGGCGGTCCCCCTCCCGCCGCTTCGCGGGGGAGGTAGGGGTAGGCTTTAGTGCCGCAGGTCCGGGCGCGCCTCGGCGGGGGCCGGCCGCGCCTGCCGCAAATGCACGCGGCTCAGGAAGTCCCGCGTCAGGTCGACGGCCTCGTCGAGGTGGGTCTCCAGCAGCCAGTGGCCGGCGTCCTCGAAGATGTGGAGCTCGGCGTCCGGCAGGTCGCGCAGGTAGGCGCGGGCGGAGGGCTCGGGCATGTAGCCGTCCTTCGGGCCCCAGACGATCAGGGTCGGCGGGCGGTGCTCGCGCAGGTAGGCCTGATAGCGGGGGAACCAGGCGAGGTTCTCCTTCAGGCCGGCGATGACGTCGGTGGCGATCTCGCGCCGGCGCGGGGTCATCAGCGCCCAATGCAGATGCCAGAGATCCGGCGGGATCTCCTCGGCCTCGGGCGGGGCGACCTCGTTGAGGAATTCCTCCTTGAAGCCTTCCAGGCTGACGGCTTCGGAGAGCTTCTCGCGGGCTTCGGCCGTCGGGTTGCGGAAGAAGGCCTGCAGCGGGGCGTACTTGGGGCCGAGCGCGTCCTCGTAGATGTCGCCGTTCTGGATGATCAGGGCCGCGATCCGTTCAGGGCGCCGGATCGCCAGGCGCAGCCCGATCTGCGAGCCGAAGTCGTGCAGGTATATGGCGAAGCGGCCAATGCCCAGCGCGTCCGCGAACTTCTCGAGGAAGTCGGCGTAGCCGTCGAAGTCGTAGGCGAACCCGTCCGGCGTGTCGCTGTAGCCGCAGCCGGGGAAGTCGGGCGCCACCAGCCGCCAGCGGTCGGCCAGGGCCGGGATGTAGTTGCGGAACTCGTAGGACGAGCAGGGATAGCCGTGGGGCAGCAGGACGGCGGGCGCGTCCGGCGGGCCGTCCTCGCGGTAGAAGACCTCGTAGCCGTCGAGCTTCAGCGTGCGGTGCTTGACCATGGGGCGAGCCTCCTGGCCCCCCGCCCGGTGCGTGTCAGAACGCCGTTCGTCCGTGGCCGGTTCTAGTAGCGGCTGCCGGGCCGGTCCTCCACCGAGTGGCCGCGGGCGGGGATCAGGATCGAGCGCTTGAAGCTGCAGACCACCTCGTCGCGCTGGTTCTTGCCGATCGTGCGGATGGTGACGATCCCCTGGTTGGGCCGCGACTTGGAGGGACGCACGTCCAGCACCTCGCTCTCGGCGTAGAGGGTGTCGCCGGCGAACACCGGGGCCGGGAACTTCACCTCGTCCATGCCGAGGTTGGCGATAGCCTTCTGCGAGCAGTCGGTGACGCTCATGCCGATCATCAGGGCCAGGGTGTAGGGGCTGACCACCAGGTTGCGGCCGAACTCGCTGCCCTTGGCGTACTCGGCGTCGAAGTGCAGCGGATGGGTGTTGAGCGTCAGCAGGGTGAAGAGGTGGTTGTCGTACTCGGTCACCGTCTTGCCGGGGCGGTGCTCGTAGACGTCGCCGACTTTGAAGTCCTCGAGGTAGCGGCCGAAGCTCTCGCGGTAGCGCTGCGGCCCGACTTCCTTCCAACCCTGCACCATCTGGATCTCCGTGGTTCCCTAGCGATCCTGTGGCCTGCGCGGCCCCGCTCGTCTAGATCGCGTGAAGATCGAGGAGCGGCAGATGGCGGACGAGAGCTTTCCGGAGATCCGCGAGGCGGTGCGCCGCCTGTGCGCCCGCTTCCCCGGCGCCTACTGGCGCGAGCTGGACCGGGCGCGGGCCTATCCCACCGAGTTCGTGCGGGCGCTGACCGAGGCCGGGTTCCTCTCGGTGCTGATCCCCGAGGCGTACGGCGGCTCGGGCCTTGGCCTGCGGGCGGCGGTGGCGGTGCTGGAGGAGATCCACCGCTCGGGCGCCAACGGGGCGGCCTGCCACGCGCAGATGTACACCATGGGGACCCTGCTGCGGCACGGGACGGAGGCCCAGAAGCAGGCCCACCTGCCGAAGATCGCCTCGGGCGAGCTGCGCCTGCAGGCCTTCGGCGTCACCGAGCCGGACGCCGGCACCGACACCACCCGCATCACCACCTTCGCCCGGCGCGAGGGCGACCGGTACGTCGTCAACGGCCGCAAGATCTGGATCAGCCGGGCCGAGCACTCCGACCTGATGGTGCTGCTCTGCCGCACGAGCCCCAGAGACGAGGCGGCCAAGCCGTCTGACGGGATGAGCGTGCTGCTGGTGGACATGCGCGAGGCGGTGGGCAAGGGCCTGACCATCCGCCCGGTCCGGACCATGCTCAACCACGCCACCACCGAGCTGTTCTTCGAGGACCTGGAGGTGCCGGCCGCCAACCTGATCGGGGAGGAGGGGAAGGGCTTCCGCTACATCCTCGACGGGATGAACGCCGAGCGGATCCTGATCGCCGCCGAGTGCATCGGGGACGCGCGGTTCTTCATCGACCGGGCGAGCGCCTACGCCAAGGAGCGGGTCGTGTTCGGCCGGCCCATCGGCGAGAACCAGGGCGTGCAGTTCCCGCTCGCCAGGGCCTTCGTCCAGGCGACCGGCGCAAGCCTGATGGTGGATCGTGCGGCCACCCTGTTCGAGGCGGGCGAGCCCTGCGGGACCGAGGCCAACATGGCCAAGCTGGTCGCCTCGGAGGCCTCCTGGTTCGCCGCCGACATGTGCCTGCAGACCCACGGCGGCTTCGGCTTCGCCGAGGAGTACGACATCGAACGCAAGTTCCGCGAGACGCGGCTCTACCAGGTGGCGCCGATCTCCACGAACCTGATCCTCAGCCACGTGGCCACCCACGTGCTGGGCCAGCCCAAGTCGTTCTAGCCGAGCAGGGTCTTGGGCAGGCCGAGGCGGCCGGCCATCTGGCGCCAGCCGCGGGCGCGCCGGGCCGCGACCTCGGCGCGCGCGCGAAACGGCGGGGCGCAGGCCAGCATGCGGGCGCGGACCTGATCGTCGGCCGACAGCCGGGCGTCCGACCAGAACCGCTCATTCAGCAGCGCGTGGGCCTTGAGAAGCCGCAGCCGTTCGAGCTGGCCGGCGTTGCGCTCGATGCGGGCGATCAGATCGTCGATCCAGCGGGCCTGACCCCTCATCCGTTCGGCTGCGGCGCGGACTTCCACACAGCGCTCGGGCGCCAGCTCGCTGGGCCGCAGCAGGTAGGCCAGGTCGATGACCGGCGCGCCCGTCGAGGCGATCGTCTCTGCGGCCTGGTCGAACGCCAGGCCGAGCAGGAGGTCGTGGGCGAGGGGAGAGCCTGCGTATTCGGCGGCCTGGCCGCGGAGCAGGTTGGGCGCGGCCTCGCGGCCGCGGCGGGCGATCAGGTCCAGCGACTGCCAGCGCGCCTCCTGGGCGATGTCGTCCAACAGCTCGGGTAGCAGGCGGGTGGCGCGTTGGACGGGCGCGTTCATGCCGCGGCTCCGGCGGCGGGAGCAGGCGGGCGCGAAGAACTCAGGAGAAGCATCGACGCACTCAACTCGGCGAATCAGCCCTGCGGACGAGGCTGCGTTAGTTTCGGTGCAGGAAAATGGCGAAGATCGGTCCCCCGAACCCGCTGCGCCGCGCGCTTCCAGGGTCCGGGGCTAACGGCCTGCCAGAAGGCTGCCGCCGTGATGCACAAATCGTCGGAAAGGCAGGCGAAACGCCATGCCCTATAGCGGCGCCTTAGGCCCGAACTGTCAAACCGTGCGCCGATCACGTGTGTTCACAATGGGGGCTTCAGACCTCCAGCTGATCCAGCCAGACGCGGACCAGGTTCATGAGGTCGACCACGGCCGCGGGCGGCCCCACCGCGATGATCTTCAGGTGCTCGCGCGCCGCGTCGTAGACCACGTCGGCGCGCAGCGAGGCGCCGCCCGTCGGCCTGGCGTTCAGCGCGCCCGTCACCGTCCGCGCCCACTTCTGCGCCAGTGCGGCGCCGACGCCGGGGATGTCGACGATGGTGGTGACGGACGGCTCCGCGGCAGGCGTCTCGCTCGGCGGCACGCCGGCGAAGGCGTCGAGGTCCGCGCGTCGGATGCGATAGGCCTTGCCGATCCTGCGCGCCGGCAGGCGGCCCTCGCGGATGAAGCGCAGCACCGTCTTCGGGTGCAGCTTCAGCCGCTCGGCGGCGAAATCGACGGTGCAGAGCTCTTCGGCCATTCCGATCGGGACTATAGGGCCGCGCGCGGCGAGTCGGACCGGGCGATGGCGAGCGCCTCGTCGACGCCGGGCTCGGCGAGGCCGGACAGGAAACGGGCCAGCGTGGTCTTGCCGACCACCACCAGGGTCTCCAGCGGCCCCACCTTCAGCCGGCCCTCGGCCGCGGCGGCCTGCAGCTCGGCCGGGGTGAGGGCCGTCAGGTCGTCCTGCGGGTCGTGCGCCGCCGCGCCGACGCTGAGCATCAGCGCGCCGTAGTAGAGCCGGGTCATCAGCCGCATCAGGGTGAGCCGGGCCAGCAGCGCCCGGTCCGGCGCCCGCCCGAGCCAGGCTTCGACCAGCGCCTCGCCGGCGGCCGGCGGGACGGCGGGGTTGTCCGCCAGGATGGCGACGTCGGCCAGCGGGTCGTTGCGGAAGGCGGTCTCCCAGTCGACCAGCCAGAGCCGCGTCCCGTCGAAGATGAAGTTGCCGGGGTTCGGATCGTTGTGGCTGGAGACCAGGGCGGCGGCGTCCCAGGGATAGGCCTCGCGGATCCGCGCCAGCGCCTCGGCGTGCGGCGCGAACAGCTCCGGGCGATAGCGGCCGCAGGTGCGCAGATAGTCGAGCATCCCGGCCAGCAGGTCGGGGTAGTCCATCAGCGGCGGGAACACCTGCGTCCTCTGCAGGCGTGCGATCAGCTCGCCCTGGGCGCGGGCGAGTGCGGCCGGCCCGCCGGGGAACTCGGCCAGCGGACGCGCCTCGATGAAATCCATGATGGCGATGCGCGAGCCGGGGTCGAGGTGGCGGACGGGCGGGGCGACGCCGGCCTCGGCCGCGATGCGCATGCAGGCGTAGCCGCGGTCCGGGTCGCGCATCACGTCCCGCGGCGGCTCCAGCCGCATGAGGTAGGCCCGGCCGCCCGCCTCCACCCGATAGGTGAGGGCGCCCGAGGCGCCGCCGGCGACGGGGTGCAGGCGTTCCACCCGCTTAAGGCCGAAGGCGGCGGTGAGCGCTTCGCGGGCTTCGTCGCGGCGGTGTTCGGGGAGGGCGTCGAGCAAGGGTGGTCTCCTCAATGCATATTCCTCAACGTTCCTCAAATGTCGAGTCGTAGAGAGCAATAGAGAATGCGCCGACTCTGCCGGCGGCTGCTAGGCTCCCACCCATGCGCGCCGAACTGACTCCGCATCCGGACTGGCCTTGCCCCGCAGCCGAACGCATCGCGGTGGAGGTGGCCCGGCCCGCCCACGACGCCCTGTCGTTCCGCTACGAACTCGCCGGCCGGATCGCCGACCTGCGCGTGCCGCCGGAGCGCCCGCCCGCCCGGACCGACGGCCTGTGGCAGACCACCTGCTTCGAGGCCTTCCTGCGGCCGGCCGGCGGAGAGGGGTATTTCGAGTTCAATTTCGCCCCGTCGGGGGAGTGGGCGGCCTACGCCTTCAGCGGCTACCGGGAAGGCATGCAGCCGCTGGAGCCGCTGACCGCGCCGAGCATCGTCGCCACCGCTGGGCCGGAGCGGCTGACGGTCGAGGTGACCCTATCGCTCTCCGGCCTGGCCGAGGGGCGCTGGCGGTTGGGGCTGTCGGCGGTGATCGAGGGAATCGACGGGGCCAAGGCCTACTGGGCTGTGGCCCATCCGCCCGGCAAGCCAGATTTCCATCATCCCGATTGCTTCGCGCTCGATCTTCCCGAAGCTCAGACCCCATGAGATTCGGCCTCGATCGACTGCTGTCCGACCCCGCCCTCCGCGCGCCCCTCGCCGGACGCAGGGTCGCCTATCTGGCCCACCCGGCCTCGGTCACCCGCGACCTGGAGCACGGGCTGGACGTCCTCGCCGCGGCGGGGGTGAACCTCACCGCCGCCTTCGGTCCGCAGCACGGCCTGCGCGGCGACAAGCAGGACAACATGGTGGAGAGCCCCGACTTCACCGATCCTGCGCACGGCATCCCGGTGTTCAGCCTCTACGGCGAGGTGCGCCGGCCGACCGACGCCATGATGGCGCCCTGGGACGTGCTGCTGGTCGACCTGCAGGACCTCGGCTGCCGGATCTACACCTTCATCACGACCCTGCGGTACGTGCTGGAGGCGGCGGCCAAGCACGGCAAGGCGGTCTGGGTGCTGGACCGGCCCAACCCCGCCGGCCGGCCGGTGGAGGGGCTGACCCTGCGCGAAGGCTGGGAGAGCTTCGTGGGCGCGGGGCCCATGCCGATGCGCCACGGGCTGACCTTGGGCGAGCTCGGCCATTGGTTCATCGACCGCCTGAAGCTCGACGTCGAGTACCGGGTGATCGAGATGGAGGGCTGGCGCCCCGACGAGGGCCCCGGCTACGGCTGGCCGCTGGGCGAGCGCACCTGGGTCAACCCCAGCCCCAATGCGCCCAACCTGTGGATGGCTAGGGCCTACGCCGGCACGGTGATGCTGGAGGGGGCGACCCTGTCGGAGGGGCGCGGCACCACCCGGCCGCTGGAGCTGTTCGGCGCGCCGGACATCGACGCCAAGGCGGTGATGGCCGAGATGCGGGCCCTGGCGCCGGACTGGCTGGCCGGCTGCAAGCTGCGCGACTGCTGGTTCGAGCCCACCTTCCACAAGCATGTGGGCAAGCTCTGCAACGGCGTTCAGATCCACACCGAGGACCCGGACTACGACCACGCGGCCTTCCGGCCCTGGCGCATCCAGGCGCTGGCCTTCAAGGCGATCCGGCGGCTCCATCCCGGCTACGAGATCTGGCGCGACTTCCCCTACGAGTACGAGATCGGCAAGCTGCCCATCGACGTCATCAACGGCTCGCCCCTGCTGCGCGAGTGGGTGGACAATGCGAACGCCGCGCCGGCGGACCTCGACGCGCTGACCAGGCCCGACGAGGCGGCTTGGGAGGAAGAGCGGCGGCGGTTCCTGATCTACTGAACCGCGGCGCTCCTGCCCGTACCTCCCGCCGCTTCGCGGGGGAGGTAGGAGGAGCGCCGGGATGGGCGGGGATTTGTGTGCCTCTCGACGGCTACCCCCGCTCCGCCGCGAGCCACTCGAGCAGCCCGGGGTTCTGCTCCTGCGGGTAAGTGTGGCTGAGGTCGGCGAGTTCGGTGAGGCTGACGTCGGCGCCGGCCATGGAGAGGGCCTGGAAGGCGCTCCTTGCGACCTCGATGGGGAACATCCAGTCCAGCGCCCCGTGCACGATGCGGATCGGCAGGTTGCGCAGCCGCTCGCGGTCGGCGAACTCGGCCAGCATCGGGTGGAAGGAGGCGGCCACCGGCGCCAGGTGGGTGAAGGGGGAGCTGCCTTCGAGGCCGGTGACGTAGGAGAAGGTGCCGCCGTCGCTCATCCCGGTGAGCAGCAGGCGCGAGGCGTCGATCCGCCAGCGCTCGGCGGCGAAGGCCAGGATCCGCTCCAGGTTGGGCGTGTCCTCGTCGGGGCCGGAGAGCGCCCAGGTGGGGCCGACGGAGGTCGGGGCGATCAGGATGGTCGCGTGGCTGCGGGCGTCGCGCAGCCAACTCCACAGGAAGGCGCGGCCGTGGCCGCTGCCGCCGTGCAGGGCCACGACCACCGGCCACTCGCGCCCGGCGTCGTAGTATTCGGGCACATAGACGGAGAAGCCGCCGCGCTCGTCCCGGCTGTTGTCGAAGTGCAGGACGCCGGTCCCTTCCGGCGCGCCGGCTGCGGCCAGGCGGGTCAGCAGGTCCCCGTCCGCCCGGCGGGCCGGCTCGATGAAGTAGCGGCTGACCGGCGGCAGGCTGGCCAGCCGATAGAGCGCCTCCTGGGCGAGGGAGAGGTGGCGCAGCGCGCGGAAGCCGTGGCGCAGGTCGCCCTCGTCGAACGCGGCGCCGAGGCCGTCGAAGGCGGCCAGGGTCTCGTCGGCGGCCGCTTCCAGGGCGCCGCGGACGTCGCCCAGCCCCTCGGGCCAGGGCGTCAGGCGCGAGCGGGCGTTGAGCAGGGAAACGTCGGCGCCGGCGATCAGCCCGGCGAGGTCGGCGAACTGCGGCGGGTGGAAATGGCGCGCGACCAGGCCCAGCAGCTCGATCCCGCGCAGCAGCGGCGAGAGCAGCCCGACCAGCTCCTCGAGGACGCGCTCGTCCATGTCGCGATCGGCGGACCCGCCGGCCATGAAGTCCTCGTGAGGGGCTGAAGTCGCGCTACCCTAGAGCGCGGTCCGCAAAAGTGGCTACCGGTTTTGCGGTCAGACCGCGCTCTAACCTTTGAAGTAGAGCCCTTCCCGATCAGGTCCAGCCTGATCGGCATGGGCTCCTGCGCGCCCCGCGTCGCCGTACAGCACTCCAGATTCCATGGCGCCTTTGCGTCAGGCTGACGCAGCGGCCACTTGAGGCGGGGGCGGGTTTGGCCCAACAATGGCTCGGCTGACGGACCCCGGGGCTTTCCGGGCCGCGCCCAAGACGACATTGATCGTGACTAGTCTCTGATTTTGCTTTGATTTTGTTTGAGGGGATTTGAGCTGAGGATGCAGGTGCTGCACACGTCGGCGGTGGAGCCGACGGAAATCGACGCGCTGGGCCACATGAACGTCCGCTACTACCAGTCGCGGGCGCTGGCTGCGAACCAGGCGCTGATGATCAAGCTGGGGCTGGACCCCGAGAGCTGCGCCCGGCGCGGCGCGCTGCTGATCAACGAGGACGTCTACTGCCGCTATCACCGCGAGCAGTTCGTCGGGGCCACCATCACGGTGCGCGGCGGGGTGTTGGAGGCCGGTCCCGAGCGGCTGCGGCTGTTCTTCGAGCTGGCCAACGACGCCAAGGGCGAGGTGGCCGCGACCTTCATCATCGCCGTCGGCCTGACGAGCCGCACGAGCCGGGTGCGGATGTCGATCCCGCAGGAGGTGCTGTCGGCCGCGGAGGCCTTCCAGGTCGAACTGCCGGCCCATGGCGCCCCGCGCACCATCGACCTGTCCGCGCCGCGCCTGGACCTGGCCTACGACGAGGTGGCCGCGCGCCTTTCGGAGGAGATCGCCGATCCCATGTCGCGCCGGATGACCCGCGTCATCGATGCGGCCAGCTGCGACGAGTACGGCTTCCTCTCCGAGCGCGAGGACATGATGTTCGGCCACGTGCGCAGCGCGCCCAAGCCGGACGAGAAGTGGGGGCCGATGACCTTCACCACCGACGAGGGCCACCGCTTCGGCTGGGCCTCGCTGGAGACGCGCAACGTGCGCCTGGAGCAGCCCCGGGTGGGCGAGACCATCTGCTCGCTGGGGGCCGAGATCGGCCTGCATTCCAAGGTCCGCCACTCGCGGCGCTGGATATTCAACCTGACCACGGGCAGGCTGGTGTCGCTGAACGACAATGTGGCGATCGCACTGGATCTCGACGCCCGTCGGCCCATCGAGATCCCGACGAAGGTGAGAAGCGAGCTGGACAAGCGCCACCTTCCGGAATTCGCCTAGTGACTGAGATGGGAACGCCAGGGAAGGAAACCCGATGATCAAGACGCGCATCACCGAGATGTTCGGGGTCGAGACCCCCATCGTGATGGGGGGCATGACCGGGGTGGGCTACGCGCCGCTGGTGGCGGCGGTGGCCAACGCCGGGGCCCTGGGCTTCATCACCGCCCACCACTCCAAGTCGGCCGAGGAGCTGTTCGAGGAGATCAACCGCTGCCGCGAGATGACGGACAAGCCGTTCGGGGTGAACCTGACGCTGCTGCCGTCGCTGAACCCGATCCCGTACGACGAGTACCGCCGGGCGATCATCGAGAGCGGGATCAAGATCGTCGAGACGGCCGGCCGCAACCCCACCGACCACCTGCCGGACTTCAAGGCCAACGGGGTCAAGGTGATCCACAAGTGCACCTCGGTCCGCCACGCGGTGACCGCGGTGAAGAACGGCGTCGACGTGGTCTCCATCGACGGCTTCGAGTGCGCCGGCCACCCGGGCGAGGACGACGTGGGCCTCATCGTGCTGCTGCCGGCGACGGCGGACGCGGTGGACGTGCCGATCATCGCCTCGGGCGGCATGGCCGACGGGCGCAGCCTGGCCGCGGCGCTGATGCTCGGCGCCGACGGCGTCAACATGGGCACGCGCTTCATGGCCACCCAGGAGTGCGCCATCCATGAGAACGTGAAGAAGAAGATCGTCGAGAACACCGAGCGCGACACGCTGCTGACCAACCGCACCCTGCGCAACACCTCGCGTGTGGCGCGCAACGCGGTCTCGGAAGAGGTGGTGCGGATCCAGCAGGACCCGACCAAGACCATCGAGGACGTGAAGCACCTGGTGGCCGGCATCCGCGGGCGGACCAACGTGATGGGCATGGGGGACACCGACGGCGGCATCTGGACCGTCGGCCAGAGCCAGGGCCTGATCCACGACATCCCGACCTGCGCCGAGGTGGTCCGCAACATCACCCGCCAGGCCGAGCAGCTGCTGGGCGAGCGCGCGGCCAAGATCCTCGGCGGCCGCCAGGCGGTCCCGGCCTAAACGACAACGACAAGAGGAAGCGACATGGCTGCCAAAACATTCCCGGTGGAAGCCGGGCACATCATGATGTTCGCCCGCTCGATCGGCGATCCGAACCCGGTCTACTACGACGCCGAAGCCGGCAAGAAGACCGAGGCCGGCGGGATCATCGCCCCGCCGACCTTCGTCCAGGCGAGCGCCCAGTTCGACCCGGACTACGGCCTTCGGCCGAAGATCGGCCAGCCCTGGTTCGGGTCGGGCAAGAACCCGACCGGCATCGTCCGCACCGGCGGCGGCGGTGGCGGGGGAGGCGGCGGCGGCGGCCTGCACGCCGAGCAGCACTACGAGTACCACCGCCCGCTGCGCGCCGGCGACGTGCTGACCGCCACCACCACGCCGGGCAAGACCTGGGAGAAGCAGGGCCGCCGCGGCGGCACCCTGATGTTCTCCGAGAGCGTCACCGAATACCGCAACCAGGACGGCGAGCTGGTGGTCACCGCCCGAAGCGTCGGCGTGCGGCCGTCCAAGCCCGTCGAGCAGCAGCCCAAGAAAGAGGAAACCGCCTGATGCCCCTGTCCGCCAGCCAGCTGCAGCCGGGCCAGACCCACACCGCCCGCATCGTCGAGGACCTGAAGCGCACCCAGATCGTCCAGTACGCGGGCGCCTCGGGCGACTACAACCCGCTGCACACTGATGAGATCTACACCACCCAGGTCGCCAAATACCCGTCGGTGTTCGCCCACGGGATGCTGACCATGGGCATGACCGGGCGGATGCTCACCGACTGGGTCGGCGATGCGCGCCTGACCAAATACGGCGTGCGCTTCACCAGCCAGGTGTTCCCGGGCGACACCCTGGACGCCACCGCGACGGTGAAGAACATCGTCGAGCGCGACGGCCAGAAGCTGGTCGAGCTCGACGTGAAGACCGTCAACCAGGAGGGCGTCGAGGTGCTCTCCGGCTACGCCGAGGCGCGCGTCGACTAGCGGGTAGGGGAGCGCTCCCATGCACCCGACGGTGTTCGCCAAGTCCAGTCCCGACCGCCCGGCCTACATCATGGCCAGCTCGGGGCTGACGGTGACCTATCGGGAGCTGGACGAGCGCTCCAACCAGGGGGCCCAGCTCTTCCGGGCGCTGGGCCTTCGCCCCGGAGACGGGGTGGCGATCATGATGGAGAACCACCCCATCTACTACGAGGTGCTGTGGGCGGCGCAGCGATCGGGCCTGCGCTACACGGCCGTCTCCTCGCGGCTCACCGCCGGCGAGGTCGAGTACATCGTCAAGGACAGCGGTTCGAAGGCCTTCATCGCCTCGCAGGCGATGGCCGACGTGGCCCTGGAGGTCGCCGCCCGCACGCCGGGCGTCCACCTGCTGATGGTCGACGCGGCGCTGGGCCCCTTCGCCTCGTTGGAGGCCGAGCGCGCCAAACATCCGACGACGCCGATCGCCGACGAGACGCCCGGCGGGCCGATGCTCTATTCGTCGGGCACGACCGGCCGGCCGAAGGGGGTGAGGCGCGAGCTGTCCGGCGGGCCGCTGCTGGCGGGCGCCGACGCCCTGACCCAGTGGGCGCGCACCCTCTACGGCATGGACGAGGAGACCATCTACCTCTCGCCTGCGCCCCTCTATCACGCCGCCCCGCTGGGCTGGTCGATGAACGTCCACCGGCTCGGCGGGACGGTAATCCTGATGGAGAAGTTCGATCCCGAGCAGTGCCTGGCGCTGATCGAGCGCTATCGGGTGACGCACGTGCAGTTCGTGCCGACCCACTTCGTGCGCATGCTCAAGCTGCCGGCCGAGGTGCGGGAGAAATACGACCACGCGTCGCTGAAGGTGGTCTTCCACGCCGCCGCGCCGTGCCCGGTCCCGATCAAGCAGGCGATGATCGACTGGTGGGGCCCGATCATCCACGAGTACTACGCCGGGACCGAGGGCAACGGGCGCACGACGATCAATTCCGAGGAGTGGCTGGCCCACAAAGGCTCGGTCGGCCGCGCGACCCCGCCCGTCGAGGTGAAGATCTGCGACGAGGACGGCGAGCCGCTCCCGCCCCGGACCGAAGGGCTGGTCTACTTCGCCGGCGGCGGCAAGTTCTCCTACCACAACGCCCCGGAGAAGGTGGCCGAGAGCACCAACAAGTACGGCTGGACCACCCTGGGCGACGTCGGCTGGCTGGACGAGGAGGGCTTTCTCTACCTCACCGACCGCAAGAGCTTCATGATCATCTCCGGCGGGGTGAACATCTACCCGCAGGAGATCGAGAACCTGCTCATCACCCACCCCAAGGTCGCTGACGCTGCGGTCATCGGCGCGCCGGATGAGGAGATGGGCGAGAAGGTCGTGGCCGTGATCCAGCCGATGGACTGGGCCGACGCCGGCGACGCGTTGCGGGCCGAGCTGACCGCCTTCTGCCGCGCGGGCCTCTCCTCGGTGAAGCTGCCCCGGCAGATCGACTTCATGCAGGAGCTTCCGAGGCATCCGACCGGCAAGCTCTACAAGCGGCTGATCCGCGACGCCTACTGGGCCAGGGCGCAGCCGCAGACGGCTTAGGGCCGCGAGACGAGAGCAAGGGGGAGGGGGAAGATGATCATCCATCGGCGCGGCCTGCTGGCCGCCGGGACGGCGCTCGGCGTCGCCGGCTTCGGGCCGCGGGCGAGGGCGGCGGAGGCGGACCTGTTTCCGATCGTCGAGACGGCCGAGGGGCGGCTGAGGGGCCTCACGTCCGGCGGGATCAAGGTGTTCCGGGGCGTCCGCTACGCCGAGAGCACGGCCGGGGCGAACCGCTTCCGCCCGCCGCAGCCGCTGAAGCCGTGGGCGGGCGTACGCGACACGCTCGACTTCGGGAACATCTCGCCGCAGGTGCCGGCCGACCGCCGGCGCGACTATGCGGACCTGATCTTCAACGACATGCAGCCGGGCGGCATGGGCGAGGACTGCCTGGTCCTCAACCTGTGGACTCCCAGCCTGGATCGGGCGGCGAAGAAGCCGGTGCTGGTGCGCTTCCACGGCGGCGGCTTCTACGGCGGCTCGAGCAATTCGCCGGGCGGCGACGGGGAGATGCTGGCGCGCTTCGGCGACTGCGTGGTGATCACGGTCAACCACCGCCTGAGCGCCTTCGGCTACCTGCATCTCGGCGATGGCGGCAACTTCGCCGACTCCGGCTCGGCGGGCATGCAGGACCTGGTCGCCTGCCTTGCCTGGGTGGGCCGCAACGTCGAGGCGTTCGGGGGCGATCCGAAGCGGGTGATGATCTTCGGCCAGTCCGGCGGCGGGGCCAAGGTCAGCCACCTCTTGGCCATGCCCTCGGCCAAGGGGCTGTTCTCCAGCGCCGCGGTGATGAGCGGATCGCGGCTGACGGCGATGAGCCGGGCCGACGCGCAGGCGACGTCGGAGCAACTGCTCGGCAAGCTCGGGCTCAAGGCGACCCAGATCCGCGAGCTGCAGGCGCTGCCGTGGACCACGATCCTGGCGGCCCAGGCCGAGCTCGAGGCCGGCCAGCGGGCCAGGGGCGAGGCGCCGCGCTCGTTCGCCCCGGTGCTGGGTTCGGCCATCCCGCACCACCCGTTCGCGCCCGCCGCCCCGGCGGAGTCGGCCCACATTCCGCTGATCGTCTCGACGGTGCTCGACGAGCGGACCTACCGCGAGGCGAACTTCGGCATGACCTGGGAGGAGGTGCGGAAAAACCTGACCGCCCGCGCCGGCGCCCGGGCGGACGAGATCCTCGCCGCCTACCGGGACGAGGACCCGAAGGCGACGCCCTATGTGATCAACGCCCGCATCGTCACCGACGCCACCTTCCGCCAGAGCGCCCGGATCATGGCCGACCGCAAGGCCCAGCAGGGCGCGGCGCCGCTCTGGGCCTACCTGTGGACCGCCCCCAGCCCCGCCTTCGGCGGCCGCTACGGCGCGACCCACGGCGTCGATGTCTCCTACGCCATGCACGACATCCGCATGCCGCTGGCCGGCCCGATCGCCGACAACCGCCGCCTCGCCGACGAGATCGCCTCGGCCTTCGTCGCCCTCGCCGCCAAGGGCGACCCAAACAACCCCAAAACCCCGGCCTGGCCTGCCTATGACGCGGCCAAGCGCACGACCATGGTGTTCGGAACGCCATCGAGCGGCGCGGTCGAGGACCCGCGGCGGCGGCTGGTCGAGTTGTGGGTAGAGGGCGTTGGGCGCGGCGCAGCAGAGTAGACGGCGCGTTCCCGCTTTGTTCTTGACAAGCTTAAGCGTGTAGCAGATCATGCTGAGGTGTCGGCTGCCTCGGCTGGCGGGCGACGGGTAATCTCAAATCGGGCGGCGCGAGCGGCGGACACCTGGGAGAATGTCACTCAGCCGTTCCAGCCGCCGCAGAAGCCGCGCCAAGGACGTTAGGTGAGGCGGAGCCAGCGGGGCGGATGAAGTCGACCCAAGTGGATATGAGTTTCCCCGTAATCGGCTTCACGCCGGACGGAGACATTTGGGGGTTCCCGGACTTAAACACCCTCACCTCGTGCGGACCCATGACCTTGAAGAAGGACATGCAAGTCGGAATGGAACTCGTTTCCGGCGATGGGCGGCGCTGGGTTGTCCGCTCTGTCCGACGTCTAGGAAGGGGAGAGCCATTGCTGCTGTGGCTCGTCTCCGCTGTCCTCTCGACACCCCAGTCGCGGATCGAACAGGAACTTGAGCCGCTTCCGCCCCTGTCGCTCGACGAGATCAAGGCCCGGGCCATCGCGGCCGTCGAGCTGACATCGGAGTACTACTGCGCGGAAGACGAGCGCGAGGAGATCCTAGTGCCGCTGCTCGACCAAGTCCGTGTGGCATCCAATGTCGCCCAAATCCATGAGCTTCTGGGGCTCGACAGCTTCATGGGCTATTAGGCCCCGG
This sequence comes from Phenylobacterium terrae, assembly GCF_042681205.1. Lineage (NCBI taxonomy): Bacteria > Pseudomonadati > Pseudomonadota > Alphaproteobacteria > Caulobacterales > Caulobacteraceae > Phenylobacterium > Phenylobacterium terrae. The sequence continues at coordinate 278,877 of NZ_JBHUEY010000012.1, read as the reverse complement.
CGGCGTATCCGCCGAGCTGCCGAGGACACGACTTGGATTACCCGCCCCACAGGCTCTCCGTCGCCCCGATGATGGACTGGACGGACCGGCATTGCCGGGTGCTGCACCGGACGCTGTCGGCGCGGGCGCTGCTGTACACCGAGATGGTGACGACCGGGGCGGTGCTGCACGGGGACCGGGAGCGGTTGCTGGGCTACTCGGACGTGGAGCATCCGGTGGCGCTGCAGCTGGGCGGCTCGGATCCGAAGGACCTGGCGGCGTCGGCGCGGATCGGCGAGGACCTGGGCTACGACGAGATCAACCTGAACGTCGGCTGCCCATCGGACCGGGTGCAGAGCGGGGCGTTCGGCGCCTGCCTGATGCGCGAACCGGAACTGGTGGCCGAGTGCATGGCGGCCATGGGCTCTGTGGTGAAAGTCCCGGTGACGGTGAAGTGCCGCATCGGCGTGGACGAGCAGGACCCGGAGGTTGCCCTGTTCGAGCTGGTCGACCGGTGCGCCCAGGCCGGCGTGAGGACCTTCGTCGTCCATGCGCGCAAGGCCTGGTTGAAGGGGCTTTCGCCGAAGGAGAACCGGGACATCCCGCCGCTGGACTATCCCCTGGTCCACCGCCTGAAGCGCGAGCGCCCTGACCTGACCATCGTGATCAACGGCGGCGTGCCGGACCTGGAGGCGGCGCAGGCGCACCTGGCGCATGTGGACGGGGTGATGCTGGGGCGGGCGGCCTACCACACGCCGGCGCTGCTGGGGCAGGCGGACCGGCTGATCTTCGGGGAAGGGGAGGACGTCGATCCGTTCACGGCGGTGGAGCGCTACCTGCCCTACGTCGCCGAGCGGCTGTCGCACGGCGCCCACCTGGCCGGGATGACCCGCCACATGCTCGGGCTGATGCACGGCCGGCCGGGCGCGCGCGCCTGGCGGCGGATCCTGACCGTCGAGGGCGCCAAGACCGGCGCGGGGCTGGAGGTGATCGAGCGGGCCCTCGCGGCGTTGCGCAGCGCGGGCGCCGAGGTCGAGGCGGCGGCCTAGGGCCTGAGGATCAGCGCCGTGCGGGTCGCCTCGAAGCGCGAGAGGCGGCCGAGGTAGGTCATGCCGAGCAGCGAGGTCTCCAGGCCGCTCTCGATGACGAAGGCCTCGACGTCGTCGACGCGGGCGCCGGCGATGGAGATGCTGTCGAGCTTCACCTGGGCGGCGCGCGCCTGGCCCGACGCAGTCTGCACGCCGTACTCGTAGTTGAGGGTCGAAGGATCGAGGCCGAGCCGGCGGGCGTCCTCGACGGTCAGGGCCACGGCGCTGGCCCCGGTGTCCACCAGGAAGCGCACGCGGCGGCCGTCGACGTCGGCCTCGGCCCAGAAGTGGCCATCCGACGATTTGGCGATGGAGGCGGCCTCGCCGGCCGCTTCCGGGGCGGCGAGGGGCCGGACCTGGGCCACCGCCGCGCGCGGCTCCGGCGCCTGACGCGCCTCGAAATGGGCCACCGCCTGGGCGGCCGCGACGGCCGAAATGGCGCTGACCGCAGCCAGCAACGCGAACCTGAGCATATCCGACACCCTGCCTCACCAAAGGCTCGGCCTTTTCGGCCTTGTTGAGCGCGAGGTTAGGCCCGGCGGGGTTTGCATCCGGTGAATCGGAGGTTGCCGAGGCGTTTACGAACCCACCCTGGGGAGGCGCTCAGCCGAAGATCGCCAGCTTCTCCGGCCGGATGCGGCTGCGGCGGGCCGGCAGCTCGGCCATCAGCGCCTCGCGGTCGGCCTCGGCCAGCTTCGCCCAGCCGGCGATCTCCGGCAGCGTGCGATAGCAGCCCAGGCAAAGGCCGCTCTCGCCGTCGACCGCGCAGACCTGGACGCAAGGCGTGCGGATCGGCTTGGGCGGGGCGGGGCGGTCGGTCATGCGGCGGGCAGGGCGTAGGCGACGGTGGCGTGCGCGGCCAGGGCGTCGGGGCTCTCGGTCCAGATGCGCACGTCGCAGACGGCGCTGCGGGCGCCCAGCCGAAGCAGGCCGGCGTCGGCCACGAGGTCGCCGGGCTTGGCGCCGCGCAGGAAGTGCATGGTCAGCGTGCTGGTCACCGCCATCAGCTGCTCGCCCACGTGGGCCAGCACGATGGCGTAGGCGACGGTGTCGGCCAGGCTCATCAGCGTGGGCCCGGCGATGACGCCGCCGGGGCGAAGCATCTCGGGCTGGAAGGGCGCCACCATCCGCAGCCGCCCTGGCGCAGCCTCGGTCACCTTGGGCATCCGGTCGGGATCGGCCTTGGGAAAGGCCTTCTGGATCAGGGCCTGGACCTCGGGGCCGGTCAGCTTCAGCGGGTTCATCCATCTGGGAATGACACGCGGTCGGAAAGATGACAAGAAATTCATGTTACATGTGGATACCTGCCAAACATGAGCGAATATTAATGTAGCGACCCCGATTATTGACGGAAGTTCATTTGAACTCTGCGCTGGTGCTGACACCCTGGCCTCGTCAGTTTTTCGAGGAGACACCCATGCGCACCGCCGCTCTCGCCATCGCCGCCGCCGCCACCGTGGCGGCCTGGGGCACCGCCGCCTCCGCGCGGATCAGCGACGTCGACTACATCCAGGCCAGCCGCTGCCACGCCCTGGCCGCCGCCGACGGCGGCGCCGACGCCGAGGCACTGAAGGCCTACACCAAGGTCGAGGCGCGCGGCCGTCCCGCCACGATCAAGCGCATGGCCGACGACGCGGCCGCCAAGGCCGCCCGCGACGCCCGCAGCGACAGCGCCGAGAAGCAGGCGAAGGTCGCCGCCGAGCTCGGCGGCGTCTGCCAGGCCTTCATCGCCGACCAGTCCACCGGCACGGCCGCCAAGTCGGGCGCGACCCCCGCGTCCTAAGAGCTCTCTCCCTCGAGAGAGGCTTGGGGCGGGCCGCCGGCGCCTAGCCCGGAAGAGCGAGCAGACCTTCCGGGCCTCTCCTGGGCGGCTAGAGCCGGCGGCCCGACCCCAAGACCCCTGCCTTCCGCCTAGACCTCGCGGAAGGAGATTGTCGCCAACTCTTGCGTCCGGCTCAGTCCGGGCGCCTCTTTTCTTTGTTCTTGCGCGTCAATTCTGTCCGGCCGGACACATTGTAGTGGTGGCCGAGACAAGATTTCCAACAGTTAACTTGAAGCGTCGCGTTGCGGCTGTCTTCTGCCGTGCGGGGGACCTAGAGGAGATTCGGTCATGCGTTTCGCCATTAGCGTGTTCGCCGCCGCGTCCGTCCTGGCGCTCGGCGCGCCCGCCTCGGCCGAGGTGAGCGATCAGGACTACATCCAGGCCAGCCGCTGCGCGGCCATCGCCCGCTCCAGCAAGTTCAAGAGCCCCGACCTCCAGGCCTTCAAGGCCTTCCTCGAGAGCGAGGAGGAGGGGCGCACCATCACCACCCGTCGGCGGGCGGACATGGCCGCGAGCCTGGCCAAGCAGGAAGCGCTGACCGCGTCCGGCGAGAAGAAGGCCGCGCTCGAGGCCGAGCTGTCCGGCGCCTGCCAGGCCTTCAAGCTGCAGCTGGCCGGCAACTGAGATTGGCGGCCCGCGACCCCGCGGGTCCCATCGTCGGCCGCGCCTTGTGGCCGATGCCCCTGAAACTCGCGCCCGGCGCGTCCGGGCGCGCTTTTTCTTGCGCGGCCGGGCCGCGGAACCCACCTTGCGGCCAAGGCTTACAATCGGCGCGCGCCGGGCGGCGGCGCCGAGGCAAGGAAGTGTATGAGCGTCCTCATCCCGGGCGAAACCTGTTGGCGCAGGGAGCGGGCGGCGCGCGCGGCCTTCCTGATCGACACGGAGGCCTATTTCACCGCCGCCTTCGAGGCGATGATGAAGGCCGAGCGCTCGATCCATCTGCTGGGCTGGGGGTTCGACCCGCGCACCCGCCTGTTCCCTGACGGCTACGACGGCCCGGACGATCCGGACGAGGTCGGCCGCGTGCTGATCGAGCTGTCCCGCCGGCGGCCGCAGCTCGATATCCGGCTGCTGATCTGGCACTCCGCCCTGCCGATCAGCGCCAGCCAGGAGTTCTTCCCGCACAAGGCGCGCCGCTGGTTCAAGGGCACCGGCGTCAAGTTCCGGCTCGACGACGCGGTCCCGTTCGGCGCCTGCCATCACCAGAAGGTGCTGGTGATCGACGACAAGGTGGCCTTCTGCGGCGGCGGCGACATCTCGGTGGACCGCTGGGACACCCCGGCCCACCTGGAGGACGACCAGCGCCGCATCATGCCGCGCCAGGAGTGCCACGACCCGCGCCACGAGGTGATGATCCTGGTCGACGGGCCGGCCGCCGCGGCCCTGGGCGAGCTCGCCCGCGAGCGCTGGCGCCGCGCCACCGGCGATGCGGTTCCGCCGCCTGAGCCCAGCCCCGGCGATCCCTGGCCGGACCACATCCCCGCAGCCCTCACCGACGTGGAGGTCGGCGTCTCGCGCACCGTGCCGGCCTGGCGCGGGCAGGAGGCGGTCGAGGAGATCCGCCGGCTGACGCTGGCCTCCATCCGGTCGGCGAAGGACGTCATCTACCTGGAGAACCAGTATTTCACCGCCCCGGCGGTGGCCGAGGCGCTGGCCGAGCGTCTGGCCGAGCCGAACGGGCCGGAGGTGGTGCTGATCTCCACCGGCAAGAGTCCCAGCTGGTTCGACCGGCTGACCATGGACCGGGCCCGCACGACGATGATCTGGCGGCTGAAGGCGGCGGACGTGTTCGGCCGCTTCAGGGCCTATTACCCGATCACCAGCGGCGGCTCGACCATCATCGTCCATTCGAAGGTGACGGTGATCGACGACGCCTTCGCCCGGGTCGGCTCGGCCAACCTCAACAACCGCTCGGGCGGCTTCGACACCGAGTGCGAGCTGACCGTGCTGGCCGAACGGCCCGAGGACCGGATCAACGTCACCGCCTTCCGCGACCGGCTGGTGGGCCACTTCATGGCCGTGACCGGCGACGCCGTGGCCAAGGCCCGCGCCGACCACGGCGGCCTGTGCGCCGCCATCGACGTGCTGAACCGGGAGGGGCGGCTGGCGCCGCTGGTGCCGCGGAAGATGTCGGCGCTGGGCGAGTTCATCGCCGCCTACCACATCGGCGACCCGGCCAACGCCGGCGACAGCTGGCGGCTGGGGCGGCGGCGGGAGAAGGTCTACGCCGAGGCCCGCCTGATCTCGGACAAGAGCCGGGAAGGCCCGACGATCACGCCACCTCGAAGTCCATGACCAGCGGCAGGTGGTCGGACGCGAGCCGGTGCAGCGGCTCGAACGGGGCGAACACGTCCAGCACCTTGATCTCCGGCGAGACGAAGATGTGGTCGATGCGCAGCACCGGCAGCGGCGAGGGGAAGGTGGAGGTCGGCGTCTTGCGCGGCGCCAGGCGCCGGGCCGGCTCCAGCCGGGCGGTCAGCGTGCGGTAGACCACCGAGGTCGCGGTCGCGTTGAAGTCGCCCAGCAGGATGGTCGGCCCTTTGCGGTCCGGATGGTCGAGCCATTCGGGACCGGCGAGCCAGGAGGCCTGGTGCTGCTGCTCGCGCGGCACCAGCCCCAGGTGGGTGTTGATGATCTGGACCGGCTTGCCCTGCACCTCCACCTGCACCCAGAGCGCCCCGCGCGGCTCCAGCTGCGGCATGCGGTGGTAGCCGGGCAGGGGGCCGACCTTGACCAGCCGCTCGGGCAGGTGGGTCAGGATGGCGTCGCCGTAGAGCTCCTCCTCGACCTTCATGGCCGGGTGGAAGTGGCACTGCATCTCCAGCTGCCGGCCGATCTCGTGGGCCTGGTCGACGCCGCCGGTGCGGGCCCGGCCGACGTCCAGCTCCTGCAGGGCGACGATGTCGGGCTCCAGCTTGGCCAGCACGGCCCCGATCCGCTCCACGTCGAGCCGCCGGTCGGCGCCGACGCAGCGGTGCACGTTGTAGGTCACGATCCGAGGCATGGGCGGGGTGTTCTGCGCGGGTCCTGCGGCGATGACAAGGCGGCTTGGCTGTCGGGGGTTCCCCGGGGCCTCACGTCCCGGCCCACGAATGCTGACCTTTACGTTAACGTCAAGCTTCCCAACGCCGGGGCGCGGAGCTAAACGTGCCACTTCGCCGCGGGCACCGGTCGCCCGGGCGCACGGGAGCAGCGCGATGAACCTCGATTATTCCGCCGAAGACCTGGCCTTTCGGGACGAAGTTCGGGCCTTCATCGCCGAGAACTACCCCGCCGACCTGCGCCGCAAGCAGGACGCCCGCGAGCCGCTGACCAAGGAAGACCAGCTCTCCTGGCACAAGGTGCTGGCCAAGAAGGGCTGGGTGGCGCCGGGCTGGCCGAAGGAACTGGGCGGCACCGGCTGGACGCCGACCCAGAAGTACATCTGGAACGAGGAGCTGGCCCGCGCCGACTGCCTGCCGACCCTGCCGTTCGGCCTCTCCATGCTGGCGCCGGTGATCTACACCTTCGGCACCGACGAGCAGAAGAAGCGCTTCCTGCCGGGCATCTACAACGGCGACGTCTGGTGGTGCCAGGGCTACTCCGAACCGGGCGCCGGCTCGGACCTGGCCTCGCTGAAGACCCGCGCCGAGCGCGTCACCGGCGACGACGGCAAGGAGTACTACATCGTCAACGGCCAGAAGACCTGGACCACGCTCGGCCAGTACGCCGACTGGGGCTTCTTCCTGGTCCGCACCGACCCCAACGCCAAGCCGCAGTCGGGCATCAGCTTCCTGTTGATCGACATGAAGAGCCCGGGCGTCACGGTGCGCCCGATCATCACCCTGGAGGGCGGCCACGAGGTCAACGACGTCTTCCTCGACAACGTGAAGGTGCCGGTCGACCAGCGGATCTTCCACGAGAACCAGGGCTGGACCTGCGCCAAGGCGCTGCTGGCGCACGAGCGCAGCGGCATCGCCGGCGTCGCCCGCTCCAAGCGCGGCCTGGAAAAGCTGCGCACGGTGGCCGCCACCGAGCGGGGCGACCATGGCGGGGCGCTGATCGAGGACGCCTTCTTCCGCCGCAAGCTCGCCGAGCTGGAGATCGACCTCACGGCGCTGGAGTTCACCGAGCTGCGCACGCTGGCCGGCGAATCCAGCGGCAAGGGCCCGGGGCCGGAGAGCTCCATCCTCAAGATCAAGGGCACCGAGATCCAGCAGCGGCTCAATGAGCTGGCCCTCGAGGCCGCCGGCCACTACGGCGCGCCCTACCTGCGCGAGGACGGCGCCAACATGGGCGTCGGCCCCGACTACGCCCGCGGGGTGGCCGGCGAGTACTTCAACGGCCGCAAGACCTCGATCTACGGCGGCTCCAACGAGATCCAGCGCAACATCATCGCCAAGATGGTGCTGGGGCTCTGATCCCGCCCGCGTCAGTCAAAGTCCCAACCGGAGCCGCTTAGGTCATGGATTTCAACTTCACCGACGAACAGACGATGCTGCGCGACACGGTCGCGAGCTATCTGGCCGACAACTACGATTTCGAGAAGCGCCGGGCGGTGATCAAGGCCGAGCCGGGCTGGCGGCCGGAGGTCTGGAGCGCGTTCGCCAACGAGCTCGGCATCCTGGGCGCGGCCTTCTCCGAAGAGCTCGGCGGCCTCGGCGGCGGCTACGTCGAGAACATGATCGTCATGGAGGAGTTCGGGAAGAAGCTGGTGGTCGAGCCTTACCTGGGCACGGTGGTGATCGGCGGCGGTTTCCTGAAGCACGGCAAGCCGGCCGCTGCGGCCGACCTGATCGGCAAGATCATCGCCGGCGAGGCGGTGTTCGCCTTCGCCTACGCCGAGCCGCAGGGCCGCTACGCCCTGGCCGACCTGAAGACCTCGGCCAGCAGGGACGGCGCGGGCTGGAAGCTCAACGGTCACAAGGCGGTGGTCGTGGGCGCGCCCTGGGCCACCCATTTGATCGTCACCGCCCGCACCGGCGGGTCCCAGCGCGAGGCGCAGGGCGTGTCGGTGTTCGTGGTCGAGAAGAACGCGCCGGGCGTCACGACGCGCGACTATCCCACCGTGGACGGCCAGCGCGCCTCGGAGGTCTACTTCGAGAACGTGGCCCTGCCGGCCGAGGCGCTGATCGGGCCGGAAGGCCAGGCGCTGCCGCTCGTCGAGCGGGTGGTGGACGAGGCGGTGACGGCGCTCTGCGGCGAGGCCTGCGGCGTGCTCGCCCAGCTTCACCAGGGCACCCTGGAGTACACCAAGCAGCGCAAGCAGTTCGGCGCCCCGATCAGCACCTTCCAGGTGCTGCAGCACCGGATGGTCGACATGTTCATCAACGTCGAGCAGTCGATCTCGATGACCTACATGGCCACCATCAAGGTCGGCTCCGAGGACGCCGCCGAGCGGGCCAAGGCGGCCTCGGCGGCCAAGGTGCAGATCGGCAAGGCCTGCAAGTTCGTCGGCCAGAACGCCATCCAGCTGCACGGCGGCATGGGCATGACCGACGAGATGGCCATTGGCCACTACTTCAAGCGCGCCACGATGATCGAAGCCGCCTTCGGCAACACCGATCACCACCTGGCGCGGTACGAGGGCCTGTCGCTGTCGCGAGCGGCGTAACTCCAGACCTCTCCCTCCGCTCGCGGAGGGAGAGGGTAGGGTGAGGGAGGCCCGGCGCTGGTCGCGAGCGCGGCGGCGCCGGGGAGGTGCAGAGTCCCCCCTCACCCAACCCTCTCCCCCCGCCGAGCGGGGGGAGAGGTCTCCATGCTGACAGCATGCTGGCGGCAGGGGCTGGCTAGGGTCGCCTTCTCGTATTGAGGAGGACGGACATGACCATCGAAGCCATCGCCCAAACCACCCAGGACATCGCCAACGACTTCACCGCCCTTCTGAAGGCGGGCCAGTTCGACGAGGCCGGCGAGACCTACTGGGCCGACACCGTCGTCAGCCTCGAGCCGATGGGCGAGGGCGCCGTGACGCGCGGCATCGCGGCCGTGCGCTCCAAGGGCGAGCAGTGGGCCCACGCGCACGAGATCAACAGCGTCGAGGTCGGCGGGCCCTACGTCCACAGCGACCAGTTCGCCGTCCGCTTCACCATGGACATCACCCAGAAGGCCAGCGGCCAGCGGATGCAGATGGACGAAATCGGCGTCTACACCGTCAAGAACGGCAAGATCGTCGAGGAGCGGTTCTTCTACGGGAGCTGATCTCTCGCCGTCGTCCCGGCCGCGGCGGGCCGGCGCCCAGTTCCCGGACCCCTGGGTCACGGATCGCGCCTGCGGCGCGTCCGGGATGACGGAAAGAGTTGCACAGCGTGAGTTGCCAGCCGCCGTGAAAGCGGCCTAACGGGCGCCGATGCCCCTGCGCGACTTCGCCCTGCTGGTAGGCGTGTGCCTGCTGTGGGCGCTCAACAACATCATCTCCAAGCTGGTGGTCAGCGACCTGGCCACGCCGCCGCTGTTCTATGCGGCGGTGCGCTTTGCGCTGGTGGCGGCGATCACGCTGCCCTGGCTGTTCCCGGCGCCGCGGCCGCTCTGGCGGGTGGTGGTGGTGGCGCTGCTGATGGGCGGAGGAAATTTCGCGGTGTTCTTCGTCGGCCTGAAGACCTCCACGCCCTCGGCCGCGGCGGTGGTGCTGCAGCTGGGCGTGCCGATGACCACGCTGCTGTCGTGGCTGATCCTTGGCGAGAAGCTGCGCTGGCGGCGGGGGATCGGCATCGCCCTGACCTTCGCCGGGGCCATGCTGGTGATGTGGAACCCGGACGGCTTCGCCATCTCCGTCGGCCTGATCTACATCGCGCTCGCCGCCTTCCTGGGCTCGCTCGGGGCGGTGATGATGAAGCAGGTGGAGGGCGTAAAGCCCCTGCAGTTCCAGGCGTGGGTGGGCTTTTCCTCCATCTTCCCCCTGACCGCGCTGACGCTCTGGTTCGAGCCCGGGGCCCATCACGCCGCCATCGCGGCCGGCTGGCCGTTCGCCGCGGCGGTGGTGTTCTCGGCGGTGGTCGTCTCGGTGATCGCCCACACCGCCTACTACGGCCTGATCCAGCGCCACGACGCCAACCTGATCAGCCCGTTGACCCTGATGACGCCGCTCGCCACCATCCTGCTCGGCGTGCTGGTGACGAACGATCCCTTCGGGTGGCGGATGGCGGCGGGGACGGCCCTGGCGCTCGCCGGGGTGCTGATCATCGCGCTTCGGCCCAACCGGGTCATGCCGCTTCTCTTGGCTGTCAGGAACCGAGACCAGTGACCTTCATCGAGGCGCCTTCGCCCAACTTCGACGAGCGCACCGCCCCGCCATGGATGCTGGTGCTGCACTACACCGGCATGCAGACCGGCGAGGCGGCGCTGGAGCGCCTGCGCTCCGAAGAGGCCGGCGTCTCGTCACACTATCTGGTGGAGGAGGACGGCCGGATCTTCCGACTGGTGCCCGAGGAGCGGCGGGCCTGGCATGCGGGCGTCTCCTTCTGGCGCGGCGAGCGCAACGTGAACCACGCCTCGATCGGCATCGAGATCGTCAACCCGGGCCACGAGTTCGGCTACCGGCCGTTCCCCGAAGCGCAGGTCGCCGCGGTTCTGGAGCTGGTGGCGGACATCCGCAGCCGCTGGACCATCGAAGACCGCAACATCGTCGGCCACTCCGACGTGGCCCCGAACCGCAAGATCGACCCCGGCGAGCTGTTCCCCTGGAAGCGGCTGGCCGAGGAAGGCCACGGCCTGTGGGTCGAGCCGGCGCCCGCGCCCGGCGCGGCGCTGGCCGAAGGGGAGGAGGGGGCCGGGGTCTTCGCCTTCCAGGCCGGTCTCACCCGCCTCGGCTATGACTGCCCGCCCTCGGGCCGGTTCGACGCCGACACCACCACCATCGTCAAGGCCTTCCAGCGCCACTGGCGGCCGGAGCGGGTGGACGGGATCGCCGACGGCGAGACCCGGGCGCGGCTGATCGCGCTGCTCAGGCTGGCCGCCTGACGTCTGGGTTGACCCAGAGACCGCATCTCCCCACCTTCCGCCTCGGACCAGACGGCCGGGCGATCGCGGGCGCAAGCTCGAGGAAAGTCCGGGCTCCACGACGACATGGCGGCGGGTAACGCCCGCCGGGGGCGACCCCAGGGATAGCGCCACAGAAAGCAAACCGCCTTCGCCTTCGAGCGCGGGTAAGGGTGAAAGGGTGCGGTAAGAGCGCACCGCGTCTCTGGCAACAGAGGCGGCACGGCAAGCCCCGCCAGGAGCAAGACCGAATAGGGGCGTTGCGCCGGAGACCCCTCCGGCAGGGCTGTCGCCGGCCCGAGACGCCCGGGTAGGTCGCGAGAACCGCTCCGCGAGGAGCGGTCCAGAGGAATGATCGCCGCGCCCGCTCCGGCGGGCGGCACAGAACCCGGCTTACAGGCCGTCTGGTCCGTTTTTCCTCGATCGAATGGGACGCGCTGACACCAGCCGGTGACTGGTTGCGGCCCCGCAGGGCGCGACCTGTCACGCCGCGCCGTGAGAGGCGCCAGGTAGGGCTTATGCCCAACCCGTCACAGCCAGCCGTTGGGACGTACTGACACCGGCGGCCCGCCACACGCCGGCCCCAGCCGTTAAGCTTCGCCGCGCCCAGAGCGGGTATGCTTAACAAGTTCCATGTATGTTCTGTGAATGCTTTATAGCCGTTAACTAAAATGGGTCGCGACATCTTTGTTTCGCCGCAGAATCGCGGTTTGGAGTCATTGTGTCCCATTCAATCCCGTGTTAACCCAATCACCGTTGGCTGAGCTTTAGCGATTTGCGCCGCGCCGGGGGGCTGTGCGGGTGCAACGGCCGGGTGATGGGGCGGCAGGCGGGATGTTTCTCTCGACCTTCGAGAAACAATTGGACGCCAAGCGGCGCCTGGTGGTGCCGCAGGATTTCCGCGCCCTGGCCGCGGGGCCCTTCGAGGGCGTGTTCTGCTTCCCCTCCATCGAGGCCGACTGCATCGAAGGCGGCGGCAAGGCGCTGTTCGACCGCTACATGGGCGTGATCGAGGAGCTGGATTTCGGCGATTCCCTGCGCAGCGCGCTTGAGACCTCGGTGCTCGGCGGCATGGCCAAGCTGTCCTTCGACACCGCCGGCCGGATCACCCTGCCGGAAAGCCTGTGCGACATGTTCGGCCTCACCGACTGGGTGGTGATCGTCGGGCTCGGCGACCGTTTCCAGATCTGGCAGCGCGAGGCCTTCCAGGCCCACCGCGCCGCCCAGCGCGAGCTGGCCCGCGAGGGCCTGGCCCAGCTGCGCGCGCAGCAACGCGCCGCCCGCGCCGGAGGGGCCCAGTGACCAGCCCCCACGCGCCCGTCCTGATCGACGAAGTGGTCGAGGCCCTCGAGCCGGCCGCCGGCAAGACCATCGTCGACGGCACCTTCGGGGCCGGCGGCTACACCCGCGCCTTCCTCGCTCGCGGCGCCCGCGTCGTCGCCTTCGACCGCGACCCCACCGCGGCGCGGTTCGCCGAGGGCCTGGATCCCGAGGCCTTCCGGCTGGTCGAGGCGACGTTCTCGCGCATGGCCGACGAGGTGGGGGAGGGGGCGGTCGAGGGCGTCGCCCTGGACCTCGGCGTCTCGTCCATGCAGCTCGACGAAGCCGAGCGCGGCTTCTCGTTCATGCGCGACGGGCCGCTGGACATGCGCATGGGCGGGGAGGGGCCGACCGCCGCCGACCTAGTCAACGAGGCCGATCCGGCCGAGCTTGCGCGCATCATCTTCGTCTACGGCGAGGAGCGGCAGTCGCGCCGCATCGCCGCCGCCATCGCCCGCCGGCGCGCGAGCCAGCCCTTCACCCGCACCGTCGAGCTGGCGGAGTTCATCGAGCAGGCCCTGGGCGGGCGTCGCGGCGCGAAGACGCATCCTGCGACGCGTGCGTTCCAGGCGCTCAGAATCGCGGTCAACGAGGAGCTTTCCGAGCTGGAGGCGGGACTTGCGGCGGCCGAACGCGCGCTGAAGCCCGAGGGCCGGCTCGCCGTCGTCACTTTCCACTCGCTGGAAGACCGCATCGTGAAGAGCTTCCTGGCCGAACGCGCCGGAAAGACCCCCGCCGGCTCCCGCCACGCCCCGCCCGCCGCGCGTGGGGCGGAGCCGAGCTTCCGCCTGCTGTTCAACGGCGCCCGCGCCCCCTCGGAGGCCGAGGTCGCGGCCAACCCCCGGGCCCGCTCGGCCAAGCTGCGCGCCGCCGTCCGCACCGAAGCCCCCGTCTGGAGGAGGGCGGCATGAGCCTGCTCGATCGCAAGGTCCGCGGCTTCAAGCTGGTGGACGTGGTGGCCCTGGGGCTGCTGGCCGCGCTGGTCCTGGGCGTCTACCTGGCCAAGACCATCGCCGGCCGCGAGCGGGCCGAGATCGCCCGCATTGAGCGCCAGATCGCCGCCGAGCGCGGCCGCATCCGCCTGCTGGAGGCCGAGGTCAGCCACCTGGAGCAGCCGGCCCGGATTGGCCAGCTCAGCCAGGCCTATCTCGGCATGGTCCCGGCGACCGCCAAGAACGAGGCGACGACCGAACAGCTCGACGAGATCGCCGAGAAGGCCGCCAAGGCCAAGCCGAAGGCCGCCGCGCCCGCCAAGCCTGCGATCGCAGCCCCGCCGCCGCCCGCCGCCGTTCCGGCCGCGCCTGTCCTGGAGGCCGGCCAATGACCGTCGCCCATCCCGGATACGAGGGGCCCCCGCGCCGGCGCTGGCTGACCGGCGGCTTCTGGAGCCTGGAGCGCGCCTTCGAGCGCGCGCGCGCCTCGGACAAGGCCGAGGACGACACCCGCATCCGGATCTTCTTCCTGCTCGCCCTGTTCGCCTTCGCCTTCGCTTCGCTGGCGATCGGCGCGACCCGGGCGGCGGTGTTCTCCGGGCTGGACCAGGGGGGCGGCTACCGCTGGGCGACCGCCGCCCGCGCCGACCTCGTCGACCGCAACGGCCGGATGCTGGCCGCGGACCTGCTGCACTACGGGCTCTACGTCGACCCGACCGAGGTCTGGGAAGTGGAACAGACGCGCCGGCTGCTGCTGACCCGCGTGCCGGAGATGTCGCCCGCCAGGCTGGACAAGGTGCTGCGCTCGGGGCGCCGCGGGTTCGTGTTCGGCGGCCTCAATCCGACGGAGAAGGCGAAGATTTACGAACTGGGCCTGCCCGGCGTGAGTTTCGAGCCGGAGCAGCGCAGGATCTATCCGTTGGGCCAGACCGCCGCCCACCTGATCGGCTTCTCGGACACCGGGGGCGAGGGTCTCTCGGGCGCCGAGTTCGCGCTGAACCAGGCGGTGCGCGGCGCCAAGCCCGGTTCGACCGTGCCGCTCTCGATCGATCTTCGGGTCCAGGCCGCCCTCGAGGAGGAGCTGTTCAAGACGGCCCAGATCCACTCGGTGAAGGGCGCCGTCGGCATCGTGACCAACGTCCATACGGGCGAGGTCCTCGGCCTGGCCAGCTGGCCGACCTACGACCCCAACGAGCCGGGGCGCGCCAGCGCCGACGCCCTGACGAACCGGGCCGGCGCCTCGGTCTACGAGATGGGCTCGATCATGAAGGTCTTCTCGGTGGCCATGGGGCTGGATTCCGGGACCGTCAACATCGGCTCGGTGATCGACGCCTCCTCGCCGCTGAAGATGGCCGGCCGGTCGGTGCGCGACTACCACGCCGAGAACCGCGCCATGACGGTGGCGGACGTCTTCATGCACTCGTCCAACATCGGCACCAGCCGCATCGCCCTGATGGCCGGGGCGAACACCATGCTGAAGTACTACAAGGACTTCGGCCTGCTGGAGGCCGCTCCCATCGAGCTGCGGGAGTCCGCCCGGCCGATCACGCCCAGCAAGTGGGACCCCAACACCCTGGCCTCGGCCTCGTTCGGCCACGCGATCTCGGTGACGCCGCTGGCGGTGGCCGCGGGCATGGGCGCGGTGCTGAACGGCGGCACCTACGTGCCGCTGACCATCAAGCCCGTCGCCGACGGCGAGCGGCCGCGGGGCCGGCGGGTGATCAGCGAGGAGACCTCCAAGGCCATGCTCGACCTGATGCGCGCCAACGTCGTGCACGGGACCGGCGGCAAGGCCAACGCCGAGGGCCTGCGGGTCGGCGGCAAGACGGGCTCGGCCGAGAAGCCCGGCCGCGGCGGCTACCAGCGCGACAAGCTGGTCGCCTCGTTCGCCGCCGTGTTCCCGGCGGACGGGCCCCTGGAGGCCGACCGCTACTTCGTCCTGATCATGATGGACGAGCCGAAGGGCACCAAGGAGACCTTCGGCTTCGCCACCGGCGGCTGGACCGCGGCCCCGACCGCGGGCCGCGTGATCGACCGCATCGGCCCGGTGCTGGGCGTCCAGCGCGTGTCCGATCTCGCCGAGCCGGACCTCGTCGCCGCGGGCAAGCTGGCCGGAGCCGAACGCTGATGGCGCGCAGGCTTTCCGAACTGGTGCGCCGCGACCTGGCGCAGGACCCGGAGATCACCGGCGTCACGGCCGACAGCCGCAAGGTGAAGCCGGGGTCGCTGTTCGCCGCCCTGCCGGGGACCAAGGTGGACGGCCGCGCCTTCGCCCAGCAGGCGCTGGCCCAGGGCGCCGCGGCGGTGATCGCCGAGGCCGAGATCGAGGGCGCGAGCGCGCCGACCATCGTCACCCCCGACCCGCGCCGGGCCTACGCCCTGGCGGCGGCGGCCTACTTCGGCGCCCAGCCGGACGTCTGCGTGGCGGTGACCGGCACCAACGGCAAGACCTCGGTCGCGACCTTCTGCCGGCAGATCTACACCCGCCTCGGCCGGAAGGGCGCGAGCATGGGCACCCTGGGCGTGCGCACGGCCGACGAGCAGCTGACGCCGCCCGGCCTGACCACGCCGGACGCCGCCGACGTCGCCGAGCTGCTCTCCGAGCTGGTCGGCAAGGGCGTCACCCACCTGGCCCTGGAGGCCTCGTCGCACGGCATCGACCAGCGCCGGCTGGACGGAGTGAAGCTGACCGCCGCCGGGTTCCTGAACCTCACCCAGGACCATCTCGACTACCACGGCACCATGGAGGCCTACCTGGCCGCCAAGCTGCGCCTGTTCGAGACCTTGCTGACCCGTGGCGGGACGGCAGTTCTGAACGCCGACTCCGACGCCTACCCGGCCTTCGCCGCGGCGGCGGTGCAGGCGGGGCATACGGTCTTCTCGGTCGGCGAAAACGGCCAGGGGCTGAAGCTCGTCGCCCGGGAGCCGACGCCGGAGGGCCAGCGCCTGACGATCGAGGCGGAAGGGAAGACCTACCAGGTCGCCCTGCCGCTGGTGGGCGGCTACCAGGCCTCCAATGCCCTGGTGGCGGCGGGGCTGTGCATCGCCACCGGCGAGGACGTCGCCGCCGTGCTGGAAGCTCTGGCCCATCTGGAAGGCGCGCCGGGCCGGCTGCAGCGGGTGGGGCGCGGGCCGAAGGGCGGCGAGGCCTACGTCGACTACGCCCACACCCCCGACGGCCTGGAGACGGTGCTGAAGGCGCTCCGGCCCCACGTGCGCGGCCGGCTGATGGTGGTGTTCGGGGCCGGCGGCGACCGCGACCGCGGCAAGCGGCCGATCATGGGCGAGATCGCCGTGCGGCTGGCCGACCTGGCCATCGTCACCGACGACAATCCCCGCACCGAGGACCCCGCCGCCATCCGCGCCGAGATCCTGGCCGGCGCAAAGGGGGCGCGCGAGATCGGCGACCGGCGCGCGGCGATCCGGGCCGCCGTGGCCGAGCTCTCCGACGGCGACGTCCTCATCGTCGCCGGCAAGGGACACGAAGAGGGCCAGACCATCGGCGCCGTGGTTCACCCCTTCAACGACGTCGCCGAGGTCCGCGAAGCGCTGGAGGCGGCCCGTGGCTGAGCCCCTCTGGACCGCCGACGAGATCCTCGCCGCCACGGGCGGGACGCCGCAGGGCGCGGGCTTTTCCGCGACCGGCGTCTCCATCGACACCCGCACCATCGAGCCGGGCGACCTGTTCGTGGCCCTGGCCGGCGTGCGCGACGGACATGAGTTCGTCGACCAGGCGCTGGCCAAGGGCGCCGCGGGCGTGCTGGTCTCCCAGGCCACCAACGGCGCGGGCGTCGTCGTCGAAGACACGCTCAAGGCGCTGGAAAAGCTCGGGGAAGCAGCCCGCGTTCGTGCGCCGAAGGCGCGCCGCGGCGCGGTCACCGGCTCGGTCGGCAAGACCAGCGTCACCCAGGCGATACGCGCCGGCCTGACGCTGGCCGGTCCCGCCCACAGCTCGGTGAAGAGCTACAACAACCACATCGGCGTGCCGCTGACGCTGGCCCGGATGCCGCGCGCGACGCAGCGGGCGGTGTTCGAGATCGGCATGAACCACGCCGGCGAGATCGTCCCGCTGTCGCAGATGGTCCGCCCGCACGCGGCGGTGATCACCACCGTCGGGCCGGTGCACGTGGAGAACTTCCCCGACGGCGAGACGGGCGTCGCCCGCGCCAAGGCGGAGATCTTCGCCGGCCTGGAGCCTGGCGGCCTGGCGGTGCTGAACGCGGACAACCGGTGGTTCGACCTCCTGAAGGCGGAAGCCGAGAAGATCGGCGCCCGCGTGGTCACCTTCGGCACGACCGAGGGCTGCGACGCCCGGCTGATCGACTTCCAGCCCGCGGCCGGCCACGCCCTCGTCCAGGCGCGCCTGCACGGCAAAGGGCTCGACTTCCCGATCCTGCAGACCGGCTTCCACTGGGGCCTCAACAGCATGGCCGTGCTGCTGATGCTGGAGGCGCTCGGCGTCGACCTCTCCGACAGCCTGGCCGCGCTCGGCAGCTTCGAGCCGCTGGAGGGCCGCGGCGCCGAGACCGAGGTGAAGATCGCCGGAGGGGCCTTCACGCTGATCGACGAGAGCTACAACGCCAACCCGATCTCGATGGCCGCCGCGTTCAAGACGCTGGGCGCGCGCAAGACCTCGGGGCGGCGGATCGTCGCGCTGACCGACATGCTGGAGCTGGGGGCCGAGGGCCCCGCCTTCCACGCCGGACTTGCGGCCCCTCTGGAGCAGGCCGGGATCGACCTCGTGTTCTGCGCCGGGCCGCAGATGAAATCCCTTTTCGACGCACTTCCACCGACTCGGCGAGGCGCGTACGCCGAAGACGCGGCGACGCTGGCGCCGCTGGTCGCACGGGCCGCAGAGCCCGGCGATCTGGTGATGGTCAAGGGTTCGAACGGGTCGAAAGCCGGGGTGGTCGCCGCCGCCCTGAAGGCGCTCGGCCGCGGACCTGGGGAGGGCGGCTGATGCTCTATCTGCTCTACGAGCGCTTCGGGCAGCAGTACGCCGACGCCTTTCCGCTGCTCAACCTTTTCAAGTACCTGACCTTCCGGACCGGCATGGCCATCTTCACGGCCCTGTTCGTCGTCGTGGCCATGGGCAGCCGCTTCATCCGCTGGATGCAGGCCAAGCAGGGCAAGGGCCAGCCGATCCGCAAGGACGGCATCGAGCGCCACGTCATCGAGAAGGCCGGCACGCCGACCATGGGCGGGGTGATGATCCTGGCCGGCCTGCTGATCGGCACCCTTTTGTGGTCGGACCTGTCCAACGTCTATGTCTGGGCCGCGGTGATGGTCACCGGCAGCTTCGGCATCCTCGGCTTCCTGGACGACTACGCCAAGGTCACCAAGCAGAGCACCGAGGGCGTCTCCGGCAAGCTGCGGTTCGGCATGGAATGGCTGATCGCCATCGTCGCCGTGCTGCTGATCGTCCAGTTCGGCGGCCGCCCGCCCGAGAGCCCCGACCTGCCCACCTCCATCGCCTTCCCGTTCTTCAAGGAGGCGCTGTTCGACGTCGGCTGGCTCTATGCGCTGTTCGGCGGCTTCATCATCGTCGGCGCGGCCAATGCGGTGAACTTCACCGACGGCCTGGACGGCCTGGCCATCGTGCCGGTGATGATCGCCGCGGCCGCCTTCGGGGTCATCGCCTACCTGGTCGGCAACTTCGTCTTCGCCGAGTACCTGCAGGTCCACTTCGTGCCGGGGGTCGGCGAGGTGGCGGTGTTCTGCGGGGCGATGATCGGCGCCGGCCTGGGCTTCCTCTGGTACAACGCCCCGCCGGCCAAGATCTTCATGGGCGACACCGGTTCGCTCGCCCTGGGCGGCGGCATCGGCGTGGTGGCGGTCTCGACCAAGCACGAGATCGTCATGGGCATCATCGGGGGCCTGTTCGTCCTCGAGACGCTGTCGGTGATGATCCAGGTCGCCTCGTTCAAGCTGACGGGCAAGCGGGTCTTCCTGATGGCCCCGATCCACCACCATTTCGAGAAGCTCGGCTGGTCGGAGAGCACGGTGGTGATCCGCTTCTGGATCATCGCCTTCATCCTGGCCATGCTCGGCCTCGCCACCCTGAAGTTGCGGTAGGGGAGGGCGTCGTAGCGTCATGATCCCGGTCCGCGGCTTCGAAGGCAAAACGGTCGCCGTGTTCGGCCTGGCCCGCACGGGCCTGGCGGCCGCGCGCGCGCTGCAGGCCGGCGGCGCCGAGGTGGCGCTGTGGGACGAGAAACCCGCCGCCCGCGAGGCGGCCGCAGCCGAGGGCCTGCCGGTCGTCGACCTGACGACCGCCGACTGGAGCCGCTTCGCCGCCCTGATGCTCTCGCCCGGCGTGCCGCTGACCCATCCGGCCCCGCACTGGACCGTCGAGCGGGCCCGCGCCCACGGGGTCGAGATCCTCGGTGACATCGAGCTGTTCGCCCGCACCGTGAACGCCGCGCCCGACCACAAGCGGCCGAAGGTCGTGGCGATCACCGGCACCAACGGCAAGTCCACCACCACCGCCCTGATCGCCCACATCTGCGCCAGCGCAGGCCGCGACACGCGGATGGGCGGCAACATCGGCGTCGGCGTCCTGGGCCTGGAGGACATGCACGGCGGCGCCGTCTACGTGCTGGAGATGAGCTCCTACCAGCTCGACCTGACCTCCAGCCTCAAGCCCGACGTCTCGGTGCTGCTGAACATCTCGCCCGACCACCTGGAGCGGCACGGCGGCATGGAGGGCTATGTGGCCGCCAAGCGCCGGGTCTTGCTGAACCAGGGCAAGGGCGACACCGCGGTGATCGGCGTGGACGATCCCTGGGGCCAGCGGATCTGCACCGAGATCACCGCCGCCAACCGCCGCACCATCGTGCCGATCAGCGCGTCGAAGGCCATGGGCCGGGGCGCCTACGTCCTGCAGGGCCTGCTTTACGACGCCACCGGCGAGCGGGCGGTCGAGGTGGCCGACCTGCTGCGGGCCCGCTCCCTGCCCGGCCGCCACAACTGGCAGAACGCCGCCGCCGCCTACGCCGCCGCGCGCGGCCTCGGCATCTCGCCGGAGGAAGCCGCCGAGGGGCTGATGAGCTTCCCGGGCCTGGCGCACCGGATGGAGACCGTCGGGACGATCGGCGCCGTCCGCTTCGTCAACGACTCCAAGGCCACCAACGCCGACGCCGCCCGCCAGGCGATGTCGAGCTATCCCAAGTTCTACTGGATCGCCGGCGGCCAGCCGAAGACCGGCGGCATCGACGCTCTGCAGGATCTCTTTCCGCGCATCGCCAAGGCCTACCTGGTCGGCGAGGCCGCTCCCGCCTTCGCCCAGACGCTGAAGGGCAAGGCGTCCGTCGTGCAGAGCGGAACCATCCCCGCGGCCGTCGCCCAGGCCTACGCCGACGCGGCGGCCAGCGGCGAGGACGCCATCGTGCTGCTCTCGCCGGCCTGCGCCTCCTTCGACCAGTTCGCCGATTTCGAGGAGCGCGGCGAAGCCTTCCGGGCCGCCGTCCAGGCGCTGATGCACGCCCCTGCGGGAGCCGTCGCTCGATGAAAGCCAATCAGGCGCACGCCTTCGCCCGGTCCGATCGGTCCAAGGTCGGGATGTGGTGGTGGACCACGGACCGGTGGCTGCTGGGCGCGGTGGCGATCCTCCTGGCCCTCGGCGTCCTCCTGTCGTTCGCGGCCAGCCCGGCGGCGGCGGCCCGGATGAACGTCGGCGACCCCTTCCACTTTGCGGTCCGCCAGAGCGTGTTCGCGGCGGCGGCGGCCTTCGTGCTGCTGTCCGTCTCGATGATGGACGTGCGGGGGATCCGACGAACGGCCTTCTTCGTCTACCTGATCTCCATCGCGGTGATGATGGCGCTGCCGTTCATCGGCCACGAGGCCAAGGGCGCCACCCGGTGGATCCACATCGCCGGCTTCACCTTCCAGCCGTCGGAATTCATGAAGCCGGCGCTGATCGTGCTGGTCGCCTGGATGTTCGCCGAGGGTCAGAAGGGGCAGGGCGTGCCGGGCGTCTCGATCGCCTTCGCCCTCTACGGCCTTTCCGTCGGGCTGCTGCTGATCCAGCCGGACGTCGGCCAGACGGTGCTGATCACCGTCGCCTTCGGCGCGGCGTTCTGGATGGCCGGCGTGCCGCTCTCCTGGGTGATGCTGATGGGCGGGGCGGCCATCGCGGGCCTCTCCAGCACCTATTTCCTGTTCCCCCACGTGGCGTCCCGCGTGGACCGGTTTCTGAAGCCGGAGCAGGCCGACACCCACCAGGTGGACCGGGCGGCCGAGGCCATCGCCGCCGGCGGCCTGTTCGGTCGTGGACCGGGCGAAGGAGTGATGAAGCGCCACGTGCCCGACCTGCACACCGACTTCATCTACTCGGTGGCCGCCGAGGAGTACGGCCTGATCTTCTCGCTGCTGCTGATCTGCCTGTTCGCCTTCATCGTGATCCGCGGCCTCTACCGCGCCATGAAGCTGACCGATCCTTTCGAGCAGGTGGCGGCCGCGGGGCTGTTCGTGCTCATCGGCCAGCAGACCTTCATCAACGTGGCCGTGAACCTGCACATGATCCCGACCAAGGGCATGACCTTGCCGTTCATCTCCTACGGGGGCTCGTCCATGCTGGCGATCGCCCTCACCATGGGGATGGCGCTGGCGCTTACGCGCCGCCGGCCGGGCGCCTACGTGCATGACGGCCTCGGCCAGAACGCCTTCGCTTGAGTTCGAAAGGTCCGATGGGCAAGACGGCCGTTGTCGCCGCCGGGGGCACCGGCGGCCATCTCTTCCCCGCACAGGCGCTGGCCGAAGCGCTGGCCGCCCGCGGCTGGCGCATCGTGCTGGCCACCGACGAGCGGGGGGCCGCCTACGCCGACAAGTTCCCGGCCGATGACCGCATCGCGCTGTCCGCCCGCACGGCCAAGGCCGGCGATCCCATCGGCATGGCCCGCGCGGGCCTGGCGGTGGCGCAGGGCGTGCTGCAGGCGCGCAAGGCGTTCCGCACGCTGGATCCGGCCGTGGTGGTCGGTTTCGGCGGCTATCCCAGCCTGCCGGCCCTGCTGGCGGCGATCGCGCAGAAGCGGCCGACCCTGATCCACGAACAGAACTCGGTGCTGGGCCGCGTAAACCGCTACCTCGCGCCGAAGGTGGACCGCATCGCCTGCGCCTTCCCGACGCTGATGAAGGCCGATCCGAAGGCCAAGGCGCGCGCGACCGTGGTGGGCAATCCGGTCCGCCCCGAGATCCGCGCCCTCTTCAACACGCTCTACCAGGCGCCCGAGCCCGGCGGCCGGATCCGGGTGCTGATCACTGGCGGCAGCCAGGGCGCGCGCCTGCTCTCAGAGCTCGTGCCCCAGGCGATCGCCAAGCTGCCCGAGCCGCTGCGCATGGCGCTGATCGTCCAGCAGCAGAGCCGGCCGGAGTCGATGGACGTCGCCCGCCGCACCTACCGCGACGCCCTCATCGAGGCCGAGATCGCCCCCTTCTTCCGGGACATGGCCGGCCGACTCGGCCAGGCGCATCTGGTCATCGGCCGGGCCGGCGCCTCCACCTGCTGCGAGCTGGCCGTGGCGGGGCGGCCGGCCATCCTGGTGCCGCTGAAGATCGCCACCGACGACCACCAGCGCTACAACGCCCGCCTGCTCGAGGAGGCCGGCGGCGCCGCCGTCGCGCTGGAGGACGAGGTGACCGTGGACTCCATGGCCGGCGCGCTGAACGCCCTGCTGAAGGATCCCGAACGCCTTGCCCGCATGGCCGCCTCGGCCAAGTCTGTGGCCCAGCCGGACGCGGCCGAGAAGCTCGCGGACCTGGTGGAAGAGACGGCGAGGCTGCGCTGAATTCAATGCCGCTCATCCCCGCCGAGGGATGGGTGACAGGTAGGGCTTGCGCCCAACCAGTCACCGACGCTCTCCAGTGACTGGTTGCGCCGGGACGGCGCTACCTGTCACCCCGCCCGCTGCGGACCTAGTCGTCCGGACTGACGCGAGCTAGGAAGGCCCCATGACCCGCCGCCCCGTCCCCTTCGAGATCGGCCCCGTCCACTTCGTGGGCATCGGGGGCATCGGCATGAGCGGCATCGCCGAGATCATGCTGCGCATCGGCTATCAGGTGCAGGGCTCTGACCTGAAGGCCAGCGCCAACACCGAGCGGCTGGCGGGCCTGGGCGCCAGGATCTTCATCGGCCAGGACCGCGCCAACGTGGAGGGGGCCTACGCGGTCGTCTATTCCACCGCGGTCAAGCCGGACAATCCGGAGATCCTCGCCGCCCGCGAGCGGCGCGTGCCCTTGGTGCGCCGGGCCGAGATGCTGGCCGAGCTGATGCGGCTGCAGTTCTCGATCGCGGTGGGCGGCACGCACGGCAAGACGACGACCACCTCGATGGTCGCGGCCCTGCTGGACGCTGCGGGCCTCGACCCGACCGTGGTCAACGGCGGGATCATCAACGCCTACGGGACCAACGCCAAGGTCGGGCAGGGGGACTGGATCGTCGTCGAGGCCGACGAGAGCGACGGCACCTTCCTGCGGCTGAAGTCCACCGTCGCGGTGGTCACCAACATCGACCCCGAGCACCTGGACCACTACGGCGACTTCGAAGCCGTGAAGAAGGCCTTCCAGGACTTCGTCGAGAACATCCCCTTCTACGGCTTCGCGGCGGTCTGCACCGATCACCCGGAGGTGCGGGCCATGGCCGCGCGGGTCGAGAACCGGCGGCTCGTTACCTACGGGACCAACCCGCAAGCCGAGGTGCGGGCCGAGAAGATCTCCATGGGCGCCGACGGGGCCCACTTCGACGCGGTGATCGCCCCCCATGGCGACGAGGAGGCCGCGCGAATGGCCGACCTCCACCTGCCGATGGCCGGGCACCACAACGTCCTGAACGCCCTGGGCGCCATCGCCGTGGCCCGGGAGCTGGGCGTGCGGGAAGAGGCGATCCGCCGGGGCCTGCTGGGCTTCGAGGGCGTCAAGCGCCGGTTCACCAGCGTCGGCGTCGTCGACGGGGTGCGGGTGATCGACGACTACGGCCACCATCCGGTGGAGATCGCCGCCGTGCTGAAGGCGGCCCGGGCGGTCACCAACGGCCGGGTGGTGGCGGTCGTCCAGCCGCACCGCTACTCGCGCCTGAAGGAGCTGTTCGGCGACTTCTGCAACTGCTTCAACGACGCCGACGTGGTGATCGTCGCCGACGTCTATGCGGCCGGCGAGGCGCCCATCGAAGGCGCCAGCCGCGAGGCCCTGGTCGAGGGCCTGCGCCGCCACGGCCACCGCCGGGTGCTGCCGCTGGAGGGCCCGGCCGACCTGGCCCGCGTGGTTCGCGAGGAGGCCCGCAGCGGCGACCTGGTGGTCTGCCTGGGGGCCGGGGACATCACCAGCTGGGCCTATGCGTTGCCCGGCCAGCTCGAGCAGCTGGGCGCGGCCGCCGAATGAGCTGGAAGGACGATCTGCCCGCCGTCCGCGGCAAGCTGCTGTTCGACGAGCCGCTGGCGCCCTTCACCTGGTTCCGGGTGGGCGGCCCGGCCGACGTCATCTTCCTGCCGGAGGACGAGGACGACCTCTCAGGCTTCCTCAAGGGCCTCGATCCGGCCGTGCCGGTGACGCCGCTGGGCGTCGGCTCCAACACCCTGGTCCGCGACGGCGGCGTGGAGGGCGTGGTGGTCCGTCTCGGCGGGCGCGCCTTTGCCAAGGTCGAGGCGCGGGGCGAGTCCACCATCTTCGCCGGCGCGGCGGTGCCCGACGCCATCCTGGCGCGCGAGGCGGCCAAGGCCGGCATCGCGGGGCTGGAGTTCTACCGCGGCGTGCCCGGGTCGGTGGGCGGCGCCTGCATCATGAACGCCGGCTGCTACGGCTCGGAGACTAAGGACGTCCTGGTCGAGGCCTATGCGGTCACCCGGTCCGGCGAACGGATCACGCTCTCCAACGCCGATATGGACTTCAGCTACCGCAAGTCCGCCCGCGCGGCGAAGGGCGACCTGATCTTCACCGGCGCCCTGTTCAAGGGGCGTCCGGACGAGCCCGCCGCCATCACCGCCCGCATGGACGAGATCACCGCCCGCCGCGAGCAGACCCAGCCGATCCGCGAGAAGACCGGCGGCTCCACCTTCAAGAACCCGCCCGGCCACTCCTCCTGGAAGCTGGTCGACGCCGCCGGCTGGCGCGGCAAGCCGTTCGGCGGGGCCATGTTCTCGCCCCTCCACGCCAACTTCCTGATCAACACCGGCGAGGCCACCGCCGCCGACCTTGAAGGCCTGGGCGAAGCCGTCCGCGCCGACGTGAAGGAAAAGCTCGGCGTCGAGCTCGAGTGGGAGATCAAGCGGATCGGGCGGGGCTAAGCTCCTTCCTCCCCTGCGAAGCGGGGGAGGGGGACCGCCCGCCGAAGCCGGCGAAGGCCGGCTGAAGAGCGGGTGGGGGAGGGGGCGAGCCGCCTGCGCAGTGCTTGGAAGGGTGCAGGTTTGGAGCGGTCCACTGCGCCGCGCCTGGGGCTTGCCCTTTCCACCACGCGCTCTTCAGCTGGCCTTTGGCCGGCTTCGGCCCGTGGTCCCCCTTTCCCATGAATGGGAAAGGAAAGCGGCGCGTTCGAGACTCGTGTGATTGCGGCTAAGGTCGGCCCGAAGCGACAGGGGAGCGGCCGATGACCACCATCGACACCATCGAGCAGCTGGAAGCCATCTATGGGCCGACCAACGAGGCCTCGTTGGTGAAGGTCGCCGACCATGTCACCGAGCAGTACCGGGCCTTCGTCGAGGCCTCGCCGTTCGTGGCTTTGGCGACCAGCGGGCCGGAGGGGCTGGATTGCTCGCCGCGGGGGGACAGGCCCGGGTTCGTGCGGATGCTGGATGCGCAGACCCTGGTGATGCCCGACCGCAAGGGCAACAACCGTTGCGACAGCCTGCGGAACATCGTCCGCGACCCGCGCGCGGCCTTCCTGTTCCTGATCCCGGGCTCGGGCAACTGCCTGCGGGTGAACGGGCGGGCGCGGCTGTCGATCGATCCGGAATTGCTGGCGAGCCTGGCCGAGGAGGGCAAGCCGCCGCGCAGCGCCATCGTGCTGACCACCGAGGCGGTCTACTTCCAGTGCGCCCGGGCGATCGTCCGCTCGCGCCTCTGGGACCCGGACGTCCAGATCGATCCCAGGAGCCTGCCGACCGCCGGCCAGATCCTGGCGTGCATGTCGCAGAACCGCGTCGGCGGCGAGGCCTACGACCGCGAGTGGCCGGAGCGGGCCAAGGCGAGCCTCTGGTAGCCCTCGCCAGGGCCGGGACGCAGCGCCGCCTTGACGGGAATCTCCATCGGGCGCACCCGCGATGCATGCGCCCTCTCGTCATCGCTTCGCTCGCCGTCGCCCTCGCCCTGCCGTTCAGCGCCCAGGCGCAGGACCTGACCGCCAAGGCCAAGGCGCTGCGGGACCGGGCGCTGGCCGACCGGACGGCCTACGAGCTGACGGAGTCGCTGACCACCGAGGTGGGCGCGCGCCCGGTGGGCTCGCCCGCCATGGAGCGGGCCAGGGACTGGGGCGTCGCCAAGCTGAAGGCGCTGGGCTTCTCGAACGTGCGCGTCGAGGAGTTCCGGGCCGAGTCCTGGCTGCGGGGCGAGGAGAGCGCCGAGGTGGTCGCGCCCTATCCTCACAAGCTGCACATCCTGGGCCTCGCCCGCTCGGGGCCGACGCCAAAGGGCGGGATCGAGGCGGAGATCGCCCTGTTCGGCTCGCTGGACGAGCTCATGGCCCAGCCGCCCGGCGCGTTGAAGGGCAAGATCGCCGTGGTCAGCCAGCCGATGCCCAAGACCCAGGACGGCTCCGGCTACGGCTTCATCAACCGCAACCGCACGCAAGGCGCGGCCGAGGCGGCGAGGCGGGGGGCGGTCGCCTACCTGACCCGCTCCAGCTCCACGGACGATACGCGCCTGCCGCACACCGGGGCCATGAGCCGGCCGAAGGACGCGCCGGTGATCCCGGCCGCGGCCCTGTCGCCGCCGGACGCCCAGCTGCTGGAGCGCCTGGTCGCACGCGGCCAGCCGGTGCGCCTGAAGCTGAAGATGGAGAACACCTACCGGGAGAGCGTGCCGGCCTGGAACGTGGTCGGGGAGATCCCCGGGACCGAGGCGCCGGACGAGGTGATTGTTGTCGGCGGCCACCTGGACGCCTGGGACCCCGGCACGGGCGCCATCGACGACGCGGCCGGCATCGCCATCACCACCGCCGCCGCCAGGCTGGTCGCCGCGGAGCGGCCGCGGCGGACCATCCGGCTCGTGATGTGGGGCGCCGAGGAGCTGGCCGACAGCGGCGAGGCCTACGCCGCGGCCCACAAGGACGAGGTCGGCAAGATGGTGGTGGTCTCGGAGAGCGACTCCGGCGACGGACCGATCTGGCGCGTGCGGCTGCCCAAGGGGTCGTCGAAGCATCCGGCGATGCAGGCTTTCGCCGCGGCGATCGCGCCCCTGGAGGTCGTGCTCGCTCCGGAGCCGGCGACCAGCGGCGGGGCGGACGTGGCCGACCTGGTGCGCCTGGGCGCGCCGGTCGCCAGCCTGTCGCCCGACGTCACCCGCTACTTCGACCTGCACCACTCCGCGGACGACACCTTCGACAAGGTGGACCCGGAGAAGCTCGCCCAGAGCGTCGCGGTTTGGACATCGTTTCTCTACACCGTCGCCGCCAGCGACATCGACTTTCGACAGCTAGCCGCGGAGGCCCCGTGACCCTTCCTCTCTCCGGACATCACGTCGCCGTCCTGATGGGCGGCCTCTCCTCCGAGCGGGAGGTGAGCCTCGTCTCGGGCCGGGCCTGCGCCGACGCCCTCGAGCGGCTGGGGGCCAAGGTCTCTCGCATCGACGCGGGCCGGAACCTCGCCGACGTGCTGACGAAGCTGAAGCCCGACGTCTGCTTCAACGCCCTGCACGGGGCCTGGGGCGAGGACGGCTGCGTCCAGGGCGTGCTGGAGACGCTGCAGATCCCCTACACCCACTCCGGCGTGCTCGCCTCGGCGCTGGCCATGGACAAGGCCAAGTCCAAGGCGGTGATCGCCGCGGCCGGCGTGCCGGTGCCGGGCGGGGGCCTCTACAACCGCTTCGAGGTCGCCCGCGACCACGTGCTGCCGCCGCCTTACGTGGTCAAGCCGAACGCCGAGGGCTCCTCGGTGGGCGTGTTCATCGTCCGCGAGCGGGCGAATCGGCCGCCGCAGGAGATCGTCGAGCCGGCCTGGACGTTCGGCGAGGAGGTCATGGTCGAGCCGTTCGTGCAGGGCAAGGAGCTGGCCGTCGCGGTGATGGACGGCAAGGCCCAGACGGTTACCGAAATCATCCCCAGGACCGGCTTCTACGACTACGAGGCCAAGTACGGCGAAGACGGTTCCGAGCACGTCGTTCCTGCGAACTTGCCGCGACAAGTTATTGAAAGATGCCTGGATTATGCCGAGCGCGCGCACGCGGCCCTGGGTTGCCGGGGGGTTACGCGGTCGGACCTGCGTTATGACGACGTTAACGACATTTTGGTCCTTCTAGAGGTGAATACACAGCCTGGGATGACGCCCACCTCGCTCGCGCCAGAGCAGGCGGCTCACAAGGGCGTGGACTTCGACCGTTTGGTGCTGTGGATCACGGAGGACGCTTATGCCCGCGGCGGTGCGGGGGGAATCGCGCGTATCGGCGAGACCTCGAGCGAAAGCGTCCGCTAAGCCGGGCCGCAGCCGGCCGGCCGCGCCTGCGCGCGGGCCGCAGGCTGCGGGCAAGCTGCAGGCCGCCAAAGGGGCGGGCCTTACTCCCAAACAGGCGCTCATCGCCGCCGGCGCCGTGCTGACCATCGCCGTCTCGGCGGTGCTCGGCACCGGCGGGCGGGCCGAAATGGTCGGCCAGGCGATCACCGGCGGCATCGACAAGGCGTTCGGCGCGGCCGGCTTCCGCCTGAACGCCGTGCACATCCAGGGCGCCTCCGAGATGGCGACCCGCGACATCCTGGCCGCCACCGGCCTCTACAAGGACCAGCCGATCCTGGGCCTGGACCTGGAAGCCATGCGCCAGAAGGTGATGGAGGTCTCCTGGGTCGAGGAGGCGCGCATCGTCCGGCTGATGCCCGACACGCTGGTGATCGCGGTGAAGGAGCGCAAGACGCTCGCCGTCTGGCAGCACGGCGGCCGGATCCACGTGGTGGACCAGCATGGCCGGATCATTCCGAAGGCCGACCCGGCCCGGTTCCCGAACCTGCCGCTGGTGGTGGGCGTGGGCGCCAACGAGCACGCCGCGCAGATCCTGCCGGCGGTCGCGGCGCGGCCGCGGCTGTCCAGCCGGCTGGTGGCGCTGATCCGGGTCGACGACCGGCGCTGGGACCTGCGGCTGAAGGACGGCAGCCTGGTGCAGCTGCCGGCGGTGGACGAGGAAGCGGCGCTGCTCCAGCTGGACCAGCTGGACCAGCGGACCCGCATCCTCGAGCTGGGTTTTGAGCGGATCGACATGCGCGATCCGAACGTGGTTGCGGTCCGGCCACGCGACGGCGTGCTGCCGGGCCAGCTGGTGGCGAGCGGCGCCTGAAGGGAATGGGCAAGGTGGGCAAGTCGGGACCTGCAAGAGGCGAGGAGCGCAAGGAGGCGAGCGGCCGGGAGAGCCTGAAGGCGGCGCTGGGGCGCGTGCCTGTGGTCGCCGCCGTCGACCTGGGCGCATCCAAGGTGGCGTGCTTCATCATGAAGGCCGACGGGGTGCGCCGGGTGGACCGGACGCTGACGACCACCGGCGTCGGCTATGTCCAGTCGCGCGGCGTGCGCGGCGGGACCATCGTCAACCTCGACGAGGCCAGCGAGGCCATCGCCCAGGCGGTGGAGCGGGCCGAGAACGTGGCCGGCGTGTCCGTGCAGGGCGTCACCGTCTCGACGGCCGGCGGCCAGCTGGCCAGCCACCGGGTCTCCAGCCGCGTCTCGCTCAGCGGCCGGCCGATCGGCGACCAGGACCTCATCCGCGCCATCCAGGCCGCGCTGGCCCAGGTGAAGCTGCCCGGCCGCCGGGCCGCCCACATCCTGCCGATCGCCTGGCAGGTGGACGGGCAAGGTGGCGTGCGCGACCCGCGGGCCATGTTCGGCCGCAGCCTCGGCGTCGAGCTTCTGGTCGTCTCGATCAACGAGGCCGTCTTCCAGACCCTCGGCGCCTGCGTCGAGCGGGCCCACCTGCAGTTCGAGGGCGTCGTCGCCGCCCCCTTCGTCTCGGCCCTGGCCGCGCTGGAGGAGGACGAGATGGACCTGGGCTCGGTCTGCATCGACATGGGCGGCGGCTCGACGAGCGCTGCGGTGTTCAACCACGGCAGCCTGGTGCACGTGGAAAGCATCCCGGTGGGCGGCCAGCACGTCACCGCCGACATCGCCCGCGGCCTTTCGACCTCCATCGCCGGCGCCGAGCGGATCAAGACCCTGCACGGCTCGGCCATCGCCTCGGCCAACGAGGACCGCGAGATGATCGAAGCCCCGCCGCGGGGCGACGATCCCGGCGCGGGCCCGGTGATCGCCCCCAGGAGCCTGCTCAAGGGGATCATCGCGCCGCGCGTCGAGGAGACGCTGGAGCTGCTGCGCGACCGGCTGAAGGCCTCCGGCGCGCCGGTGGAGCCGGGTGCGGGCCTGGTGCTGACCGGCGGCGCGAGCCAACTGGCCGGCGTGCGCGAAGTCGCCGTGCGGGTGTTCGACCGGCCCGTGCGCCTGGGCCGCCCGCGCCGGGTGCCGCACCTGGCCGACGCCGCCTCGGGCCCGGCCTTCTGCGCCGCCGCCGGCATCCTCCACCGGGCCGCCTTCGGCCCGCGCGAGGCGGTCTCCGCCAAGGCCCTGGCCAGCTCGAAGATCCGGCGCGAGCCGCTCGACCCGGGCGCCAATCCGGTGGCCCGCGCGGCGGCCTGGCTGCGCGAGAACCTCTAGGCCGCCCCACACGCTGCGCTTAGGCTCCGCCCGTTGGGGGTGAAGCCATGCGAGTCCTTTCCGCCGTCCTCGTTCTGCTGGCCGGGCCAGCGCTCGCCGCGCCGACCCCGGCCGCCGCGCCGGCGCAGGCCGCGGCTGCGCCGCCGGTCCCCAAGAGCGTCTGGGAGAACCCTGCGGGAGACGCCAGGCATCTGCAGAGCGGCCTTCGCTGCCCGGCGTCGATGGGCATGTTCGCCCGCAGCAACCTGATCACCTACGACGCCTTCGGGCTGGACGTGAGCTGCGGCTACAATGCCCCGGGCGCGATCGTGACCTTCTTCCTCTACCGGCGCGGCGACCTCGACGCGAGCTTCGCCGAGGCCGAAGAGCAGCTCGCGGGCAGTCCGTTGCTGAACAACCCGAAGGAGGTGGCCGACGAGCCGGTGGATCTCGGCGGGCTCCGCTGGCGCAGGGCCCGGTACGCCGAGGCCGGCGGGCGGCGGGCGGACCTGTGGATGGCGCCGCTCGAAGGGTGGACGATGAAGGTCCGGGCCACCTACGACGACGCCGCAGCGGAGGCGGTCGAGGCGCAGATCGCGGCGCTGACGCAGGGCGCGCTCGCCTCGGCCGGCGCTCAGCTCAAGGCCTGCGCCAAGGCCCCGCCGCCCGAACGCACGGGTCGGCCGGTGAAGCACGCCGGCGACGAAGCCGCGGCGGACGCGCTGGTCGGCGCGCTGCTCGGCGCCGTGGCGCAGGCCGCGGCCCAGGAGGGAAGGGCGGAGCCCCGGACGCCGATCCTCTTCTGCGCCGAGGCGCCCATCGAGGATCGGGCGTGGCCGATGCTCGCCTGGCGGGGCGTCACGCCCGACGGCGAAGACGCCAAGGTCGACCGGCTGAGCGCCATGACCCTGGAGTCGCCGCCGGTGCTGGAGACGGCGGAGGACGCGGAGCTCACCCTGATCTTCGACGAGCAGAGCCGGCGGTCCGACCCGAGGTGGGTGGCGAGGCTTCAGCAGGACGGCCGGACCGCGATCTTCGGCCACTACGACGGTCGCCCTTCGGCGGCGACCCTCGCGCCGCTGCTGCTGGATATCCTGGACGGCAAGGCCCGGCCGCTCGGGGCCTTCAGCGACGACGGCCGGACGGTGACCATCATCGCGCCGCCGGACGGCGAGTAGGCGGCGGCGCGGCGCTGCGAAACTTCGTCGCGAAGCGCCCGGTCCGGGCGCCTTCCTGGGTTGGGCCCTGCGGCCGAAGGCGTGGCCAGGGCGCGGGTTGACGCTGCGGAACGCCCGCAGATCGCAGGCAGGGGCGCCTGCGAAGTCGCTGTCCTAAGTGGCTGAAAACCGGGTGAATGCCGCATCGCGCGAGCCTCGGGCGAGCGCCGCGCACGGGCTCGCGCCCGACCGCGAATCCGGGCTCCAATGGTCAAGCTAAGCCCCGCCATCCATTGTGGAAAAAAGGGCCTCGGCCGCGTCGACGAAAAGCCGACTCAGGCTATCCGATTAACCACTCGTTAGGGGTGTCGGGCGCCTAGTTAACCGCATCCTAACCAAGGGCGCTTCGCGGGCGGGTCGCGCGGCGTTTGACCTGATTTTGGCGGAAGGACGTGGGGTCCATGGCAATCGCATTCTCGGCGCCGCAAGAGACCGAGCTCAAGCCGCGCATCGTTGTTTTCGGTGTCGGCGGGGCTGGCGGTAACGCGGTCAACAACATGATCGAGGCGGGCCTCGAAGGCGTCGAGTTCGTCGTCGCCAACACCGACGCCCAGCAACTGGCGTTCTCGAAGACCGAGCGCCGCATCCAGCTCGGGGTGCAGGTGACGCAGGGCCTCGGCGCCGGCGCCCACCCGGAGGTCGGCATGAGCGCGGCCGAGGAGAGCGTGCCGGAGATCGGCGAGCACCTCGACGGCGCCCACATGGTGTTCATCACCGCCGGCATGGGCGGCGGCACCGGCACCGGGGCGGCCCCGATCATCGCCAAGTGCGCCCGCGAGCGCGGCATCCTGACGGTGGGCGTGGTGACCAAGCCCTTCCACTTCGAGGGCCGCCACCGGATGCGCCTGGCCGACGCCGGCATCGCCGAGCTGCAGCGCTACGTCGACACCCTGATCGTCATCCCCAACCAGAACCTGTTCCGGATCGCCAACGAGCGGACCACCTTCGCCGAAGCCTTCGGCATGGCCGACCAGGTCCTGCACTCGGGCGTGCGCTCGATCACCGACCTGATGGTGCTGCCGGGCCTCATCAACCTCGACTTCGCCGACGTCCGCACGGTGATGACCGAGATGGGCAAGGCGATGATGGGCACCGGCGAGGGCACCGGCGAAGACCGCGCCCTGATGGCCGCCCAGAACGCCATCCAGAACCCGCTGCTGGACGAAGTCTCGCTGAAGGGCGCCAAGGCGGTGCTGGTCAACGTGACCGGCGGCCTGGACATGACCCTGCTGGAGGTCGACGAGGCGGCCAACGCCATCTCCGAACAGGTCGACCCGGAAGCCAACATCATCTTCGGCGCGGCCTTCGACCCGGCCCTCGACGGCGTGATCCGCGTGTCGGTGGTCGCCACCGGCATGGACTCCGGCTCCATCACCATGATCGAGCCGCAGGTCCAACGGCGGACGATGTCCCGCGGTCCGGCGCTGGGCCAGTCCGAACCGGTGCGCCCGCTGGTCCCGGCCTACGAACCGCCCGTGGCCGCCGCGCCCGAGCCGGTCCTGGCCGACATGGAGCCCGAGCCGGTCGAGCTCGAGCCGGAGCCCCTGGCGGCCGAGGCCATCGAGGAACTGCAGGGCGACCTTCTCACCGCCGCGGCGGAGCCGGCGCCCGCGCCGCAGCCCGCGCCCGTCACCAAGATCGTCGACGAATCCGTCGCCGAGTTCGAGGACGCCGCCCCGCTGTTCCCGCAGCCCGTCGTCACCGAGCGGCGCCCGCAGCGCGGCGGCTTCATGAGCCTGTTCGGCGGCCGTCCCCGCTACGACGCCCCGCCGCCGGCCCCGCGCCCCGCGGCCACCCGCGGCGGCGCCCAGCCGGTCGAGGCGCCTCAGGAGATCGAGCAGGCCGACACCGGCGAGGATCTGGAGATCCCCTCCTTCCTGCGTCGTCTCGCCAACTAGCGCGGGATCGGCTCGCGTACGAATTGGGTAAACGAGCCCTTAAGGTTAGGCGTTCTAAACGGGTCCCGGCGCTCCGCCGGGGCCCGTTCTCGTTAATCTAAGCGGCTGAAACGCAAGGGATTTCTGCCAAAATTCCGCCACGGCGCAGGCGAAACATTCGGAAACAGGATGTGCTTTGCGGCGCCGCAGCATTCACCTTATCCCAGCCGCTGGGACACCGCGGCCGGCAAGCCGCCTCGAGTAGAAGGTCGCGAGCTTTGGACGCATCCGCGTATCAGCACACCCTCAAGGGGCCCGCGGTCCTGGCGGGGATCGGCGTGCACACCGGCGCGCATGCGCGCATGGCCGTGCGCCCGGCCGGTCCCGACACCGGCATTGTGTTCGTCCGCACCGACGTGACCGACCGCGACAACCGCGTGCCGGCGACCGGCGAGTCGGTGGTCAAGACCCAGCTCGGCACCGTCATCGGCAACGCCGCCGGCGTGACCGTGTCCACCATCGAGCACCTGATGGCGGCGCTCGCCATGCTCGGCGTCGACAACGCCATGGTCGAGCTGGACGGGCCGGAGATGCCGATCATGGACGGCTCGGCCGAAGCCTTCGTCGAGGTGCTGGACCGCGTCGGCCTGCGCCGCCAGGAGGCGCCGCGCCGGTTCATCGAGATCCTCGACACCGTCGAAGTGGTCGACGGCGACAAGCGCGCCACCCTGTCGCCCGCCGAGGGCTTCGAGGTCGCCTTCGAGATCGCCTTCCCGTCCAAGGCCATCGGTCGCCAGCGCATTGACATGGCGATGGACGAGGCCGCGTTCCGCAGCGAACTGGCCAACTGCCGCACCTTCGGCTTCCTGCACGAGGTCGAGGCCCTGCGCGCCATGGGCCTGGCCCGCGGCGGCTCGATGGAGAACGTCATCGTCATCGAGGGCGACCGGATCCTCAATCCCGAGGGCCTGCGCCGCCCGGACGAGTTCGTCCGCCACAAGGCGCTCGACGCCATCGGCGATCTCTATGTGCTCGGCGGCCCGGTGCTCGGCCGCTTCGAGGGCATCCTCGCCGGCCACGCGCTCAACAACGCCCTGGTCCGCGCGCTGCTCGCCCAGCCCTCCGCCTGGCGCTGGCGCACCTTCGCCGACCCCCTGAAGGCGGCGGTCTAAGCCCGCTCCGGGCGGTAACACCGATATGTGAATTTCGCGCGCCCGTGCGTGGGCGCACGCTTCCCTTGCGGCGAAGGCCGCTCGCAACGGGGAGGCGCAGAATGCCGCTCATGGTCGTCTACCGGTCCCGGGACGTGGACCGCACCACCTATCCCAAGATCATGGCGCGTACGGCGGGCCAGCTGCCCGAGGGCGCGGTGTCCCACCTCGCAGGCTTCTCGGACGACGGCGGCTTCTGCGTCGTCGACGTGTGGGAGCGGCGCGACCAGTTCGAGGTCTTCCTGCCCACGCTGCGGCAAGCCCTCGCGGACCTGAATGTCCCGTGGGCCGAGCCCGAGGTCTACGAGATGGGCGGCGTCATCGCCACGCCCGCCATCGAGCGCTACGCCGCCCAGTTCGCGCCGGTTTAGCCAAACCGCCCCGGTCATCGCGTCGAACGCCGGGGCGATCGGAAGTAATCTGCGGAGGCGAGGGGCGCGAGGTTCTACAACCCCGCGACCTCGCATCCGTTTGCTCGCCCAACGGGGTGGTGTAGAGAGGGGGTTAACGCGGCGCGGGGGCGCGCGATGGTTCTCTTTTTGAGGTGAAGGTGTCCTTGCTTCACAATTCCTGGGCTCGTCCGACGATGGCGGCCGTGATCGCCGCCGTCGCGCTCGCCGGATGCGCCGGAAAAGACAAGAAGCCCCGGCTGGCGTACGAGGAGCGGCCGGTGGAGCTGCTCTACGCCACCGGCGCCGACCGGCTGGACCGCGGCCTGTGGGGCCAGGCGGTGCAGTACTTCGAAGAGGTGGAGCGCCAGCACCCCTATTCGGAATGGGCCCGCCGGGCGATCCTGATGACCGCCTACGCCCATTACATGGGCAACGACTATCCCGAGGCCATCGCCGACGCCGAGCGGTTCATCTCGCTCTATCCCGGCAACCCGGCGGCGGCCTACGCCCACTACCTGAAGGCCATCTGCTACTTCGAGCAGATCGTCGACGTGGGCCGTGACCAGGGCGCCACCGGCCAGGCGCTGAACGCCCTGCAGGAAGTGGCCCAGCGCTACCCCAACACCGAATACGCCGCCGACGCCCGACTGAAGATCGACATGGTCAACGACCAACTGGCGGGCAAGGAGATGACCGTCGGCCGCTGGTACCTGCGCAACGGCGACACGCTGGCCGCCGTGGGCCGCTTCAAGACCGTCGTCGACCGCTACCAGACCACCAGCCACACGCCGGAGGCGCTTTACCGCCTGGTGGAGGCCTACCTGACCCTCGGCCTGGGCGAGGAGGCGCGCCGCAACGGCGCCGTGCTCGGCCACAACTACCCGGGGGACATCTGGTACCGGGACGCCTACAACCTGCTCACCGACAAGGGCCTGCAGCCGGCCACGGCCAAACCCTCGGGCGGGTTCATGCCGCGGATCCCGCTGCCCTGGGGCAAGCGCAAGGAGACCACGGTGCGCCCGCCGGCGGTGACCGAGGCCGCCCCGCCGCCCGCCGCCGCCCCGGTGCAGGCCGCCGAGGCCGCCCCGGCCGCGCCTGTCGAGGCGGCTCCGGCCGCGCCCGCGCAGGCCACGCCGGCCGCCGAAGCGCCCGCCGCGCCGGCCGAGCCTGCGGCGGAAGGCTCCGCCCAGTAGCCAGCGCTTCCGGCTTCGCTGATTCGAGGCGATCCTGTCCGACATGCTGATCGGGCTGTGGATCCGCGACGTGGTGCTGATCGAGGCCCTGGACCTGTCCATCGGCCCGGGCCTCACGGCGCTGACCGGCGAGACCGGCGCCGGCAAGTCGATCATCCTCGACAGCCTGGGCCTGGCGACCGGCGCGCGCGCCGACGCCGGCCTGGTGCGCCGTGGCGCCACCCAGGCGGTGGCCTCGGCGGTGTTCGCGCCCGCGCCCGACCACCCGGTCTGGGACCTGCTGGAAGAGAAGGGCCTCAGCTACGCCCGCGACGAGGACCTGGTCCTGCGCCGCACGCTGGCCGCCGACGGCCGCAGCCGGGCGTTCGTGAACGACCAGGCGACCAGCGTCGGGGTGCTGCGTGAGATCGGCGACCTTCTGGTCGAGGTGCACGGCCAGCACGAGACCGTCGGCCTGCTGGACGCCAAGACCCACCGCCGGATGCTCGACGCCTTCGCCGGCGCCGGCGAGCTGCTGTCCGAGGTGGACGCCCTGTGGAGCGCGCTCGCCCAGTCGCGCGAGCGGGTGGAGGATCTGAAGGCCGCCGTCGGCCGCGCCGCCGCCGAGGCCGAGGAGCTGACTCTGCGCCTCTCCGAGCTCGACCGGCTCGAGCCGCAGGAGGGCGAGGAGGCGGCGCTGGCCGAGGAGCGGGCGGTGCTCGGCGCCTCGGAGAAGGCGCTGGCCGACATCGGCTCCGCCCGCCAGGGCTTCGACGGCCTCTCCGGCCGGCTGGCCACCGCCCACCGGGCCCTGACCCGGGCGATCGAGCGGGCCCTGGCCGCCGGCGCCGCCGAGGACGGCGCGGCCGTGCGCCGCCTCGCCTCGGCCGCCGACGCCGTCGACCGAGCCCTGGTCGAGGCCCAGGAAGCCGAGGCCGCCATCGACTCGGCCGCCGACGCCTTCGACTTCCGCCCCGACCAGCTGGAGAAGGCCGAGGAACGGCTGTTCGCCCTGCGCGCCATGGCCCGCAAGCTGAACGTCTCGGTGGAGGAACTGCCGGGCCTGCGCGCCCGCTTCGCCGACCAACTGCGGGCCATCGAATCCTCCGAAGACGCGCTGAAGGGCGCGCAGGCCGACCTGGCCGCCATCGAGGCCGCCTACCGCGCCGAGGCCGAGAAGCTGTCGCAGCTGCGCCGCGAGGCGGGCGAGCGGCTGGCCCAGGCGGTGATGGGCGAGCTCGCGCCGCTGAAGCTCGAGAAGGCCCGCTTCCGCGTCCGCGTGGAGCCGTCCGGCCGGGAAGGGCCGAGCGGCGTCGACCAGGTCGCCTTCGAGATCGCCACCATCCCCGGCGCGCCCTTCGGACCGCTGGGCGCCATCGCCTCCGGCGGCGAGCTGGCCCGCTTCGCCCTGGCGCTGAAGGCGGCGCTGGCGGCCCGCGGCGGCGGCGTGCAGCCGCTGATGATCTTCGACGAGGTGGACCAGGGGGTGGGCGGCGCGGTCGCCGACGCCGTGGGCCTCAGGCTCAAGCGCCTGGCCGCCTGCGCCCAGGTGCTCGTCGTCACCCACAGCCCGCAGGTCGCGGCCCGGGCCGAGGCGCACTGGCGGATCTCCAAGGCCGGGGAAGGGGACCGCCTGCGCACTACTGTCGAGCCGCTCTCCGCCGCCGAGCGCGAGGAAGAGATCGCCCGCATGCTCGCCGGCGCCCAGGTCACCGACGCGGCCCGCGCGGCGGCGAGGGCGCTGATGACGGCTTGAGCCAAGCCTTCCCTCCCCTTTATGGGGAGGGTGGACGCCGGCGCGAGCCGGCGGACGGGTGGGGCGGTGAGGGGACAATCACCAAGGTGATCGAATTGGCTGACTTCCCCACCCGACCCGTCGCTGCGCTCCGGGCCACCCTCCCCATGAAGGGGAGGGAAGGATGAAGCCCGTCTCCGACCTCACCGAAGCCGAAGCCGCCCTCGAGCTCACCCGCCTCGCCGACGAGATCGCCGCGCACGACATCCGCTACTTCCAGGACGATGCGCCGACCATCTCGGACGCCGAGTACGATGCGCTGAAGCGCCGGAACGCCGAGATCGAGGCGGCCTTCCCGCACCTGGTGCGGGAGAATTCGCCGAGCCTGCGGGTCGGCGCGGCGCGGGCGGAGCAGTTCTCGCCGGTGGAGCACGGCGTGCCGATGCTCTCCCTCGACAACGCCTTCTCGGACGAGGAGGCGCTGGAGTTCGAGGCGCGGGTGCGCCGCTTTCTGCGGCTGGGCGAGGAGAAGGTGTTCTTCACCGCCGAGCCGAAGATCGACGGCCTGTCGGCTTCGCTGCGCTACGAGCGGGGCGTCTTCGTGCAGGGGGCCACACGCGGCGACGGGCGGGTCGGCGAGGACGTCACCGCCAACCTCTCGACGCTGAAGGAGATCCCCAAGCGGCTCTCCGGCTCCGGCTGGCCGGACGTGATCGAGATCCGCGGCGAGGTCTATCTGGGCCACGAGGAGTTCGCCGCGCTGAACTCCGCGGCCGAGGCGGCCGGCCAGCGCACCTACGCCAACCCACGCAACGCCGCCGCCGGCTCGCTGCGCCAGATCGACCCGAAGATCACCGCCGCCCGGCCGCTGCGGTTCTTCGCCTACGCCTGGGGCTACGTGAGCGCGCCGTTCGCCCAGACCCAGTGGGAGGCGCTGCAGCTGCTGAAGGCCTGGGGCTTCTGCGTGACGCCAGAGACGCGCTGCGTGGAGGGCGCCGAGGGCCTGCTGGCCGCCTACCGCGAGATGGAGGCGGTGCGGCCGAAGCTCGGCTACGACATCGACGGCGTGGTCTACAAGGTCGACCGGTTGGACTGGCAGCAGCGGCTGGGCTTCGTCTCGCGCTCGCCGCGCTGGGCGATCGCCCGCAAGTTCCCGGCCGAGCAGGCCCGAACGGTGCTGGAGGCCATCGACATCCAGGTGGGCCGCACCGGCGCCCTGACCCCCGTGGCGCGCCTGAAGCCGGTGACGGTGGGCGGCGTGGTGGTGGTCAACGCGACCTTGCACAACGCCGACGAGATCGCCCGTAAGGACGTGCGGATCGGCGACACGGTGATCCTGCAGCGGGCCGGCGACGTGATCCCGCAGATCCTCGGCGCCGTGCCCGAGGAGCGGCCGGCGGGCGCCGAGCCCTACGAGTTCCCCAGCCATTGCCCGTGTCCACTGCACACGCCGGTGGCGCGGGAGACGACGGCCTCGGGGGCGGAGACGGTGGTGCGCCGCTGCACCGGCGAGTTCGCCTGTCCGTTCCAGAAGCTCGCCCACCTCCGCCACTTCGTCTCCCGCCGCGCCTTCGACGTGGAGGGCCTGGGCGAGAAGCAGCTGATCGCCTTCTCAGAGCGCGGTTGGATCAGCGAGCCCGCGGATATCTTCAGGCTGGCCAAGGACGAGGAGAAGCTCGCCGAGCTGCGGGCCGCCGACGGCTACGGCGAGACCAGCGTGCGCAACCTGGTCGCCGGCATCGAGGCGCGGCGGACGATCTCGCTGGACCGGTTCATCTACGGCCTCGGCATCCGCCACATCGGCGAGACCACGGCGGTGGTGATGGCCCGCGGCTACGGGTCGGCGCAGCACTTCCTGGAGGCGATGGACAAGGTCGCCGAGCGCGATCCGGCGGCCATGGAGGAGCTCGACGCCATGGACCAGATCGGCTCGGCGGTGATCGAGGCGGCGGCCAGCTACTTCGCCGAGGACCACAACCGGCGCGCGGTCCAGAACCTGTTCGCCGAGCTCACCGTGCTCGACGCCGAAAAGCCCAAGAACGACACCGCGGTGGCCGGCAAGACCGTCGTCTTCACCGGCTCGCTGGAGAAGATGACCCGCGAGGAGGCCAAGGCCCAGGCCGAGAGCCTCGGCGCCAAGGTGGCGTCCTCGGTGTCCAAGAAGACCGATCTGGTGGTGGCCGGCCCTGGCGCCGGCTCGAAGCTGAAGACGGCGACCGAGCTCGGCATCCAGGTGCTGACCGAGGACGAGTGGCTGGCGCTGGTGGCGGGCGACAGGTAGCGCTTGAGCCGCAACCCGTGACCGACGATCTTTGGTGACGAGCAGAATCCGGTGTTCGCCGAAAACCTTGGCGCCGGACGAAGTTGCGGCATAGTCCTTAGTCCGAAGGGGGACGGGGCTTGGCGGGACGGTTCCTCAGCGAGCTGAAGCGGCGCAACGTCATCCGTGTGGGCGGCGTCTACCTCGTCACGGCCTGGGCGCTGTTCGGCATCGCCAGGACCATCTTCGAGGTCCTGAGCTTCCCCAAGTGGTCCTCGCAGCTGCTGCTGGTCCTGCTGGCGCTCGGCCTGCCCATCGCCGTCATCATCGCCTGGGCCTTCGAGCGGGCGCCCGAGGGCGGCGTCCGCCGGACCGAGGCCCCGCCCGAAGATGCGCCGCCGCTGACCTTCCGCTGGTTCGACGGCGCCCTGCTGGCGGCGATCGGCGGCGTGCTGGTGATCACCGTCCTGCAGGCGACCGGCGTGTTCGCCGGCGGCGCCCGCGTGCCGCTCCTGCCGTCGGAGGAGAAGTCGGTCGCCGTGCTGCCCTTCGCCAGCTTCTCCACGCGGCCGGAGATGGAGTTCTTCGCCGACGGCCTGACCGAGGAGGTGATCAATTCCCTGGCCAAGGTCGAGGACCTGAAGGTCGCCGGCCGCACCTCGGCCTTCTATTTCAAGGGCAAGAACGAGGACCTGCGCGAGATCGGCAAGAAGCTGGGCGTCGCCCACGTGGTCGAGGGCAGCGTGCGGCACGACGGCGACCGGCTGCGGGTCACCGCCCAGCTGATCAAGGTCTCGGACGGCTTCCACCTGTGGAGCGAGACGTTCGATCGCGACATGAGCGACGCCTTCGTGATCCAGACCGAGATCGCCGAGGCCGTCGCCGAGGCGCTGAAGGCCGAGCTGAAGGCGGGGGATAGGCCGACGCGGGCGAGCCGTCGGAACCCGGAGGCCTACGAGCTGGAGCTGACGTCGCGCGCCCAGCTGCGCCACCTGGGCCTGGCGCAGCTGACGGCGGCGCACGAGGGATTCAAGCGGCTGATCGAACTAGAGCCGAACAATCCCGAGGGGTACGCGGGCCTCGCCCAGGCCTCGGCCCTGCTGGTCCAGCACCACCTCCAGGGCGACTTCACCCCGACGATCCGCGAGGCCGAGGCCGCCATCGCCAAGGCCCTGGAGCTCGATCCCAAGTCGGCCTCGGCCTACATCGCCCGCGGGTGGGTGAACCGGATGAAGTTCATCCGGGCGTCCTGCCAGAGCTGCGAGGGCGTCGCGACGGCCGCGTTCAAGCGGGCGGCCGACCTGGAGCCGCGCAATCCGGAAGCGCTCAGCCTCTACGGCGCGGACATCTCGGTCGCCCGGCCGGCCGAGGCGATCACCTACCTGCGCCGCGCCCTGGCCATCGATCCGCTGGACAAGATCGCCCAGACCTATCTGGCGGAAGCGTTGGCGGCGACGGGCGATTTCGCGGCCGCCGAGCGGCAGTTCCGGACGGCCGCCGAGCTGTTCCCCGACTTCATCGACACCAAGCAGAACCTGGCCGGGTTCCTGATCGTGCAGGGCAAGCTCGACGAGGCCGAGCCCTGGCTTCGGGCCGCCGCCCAGCCGGGCACCGATCCGTCCGCCGACCTGCAGCTGGCCCACCTCTACCTGAACCTGGGCCTGAGGCAGGACATGGCCACGACCGTGGGCCGGCTGAAGTCCTCGCCCGTGGCCGCCGAAGTGGCCAACGCGGTGATTCTGATCACCGAGGCGCGCTACCAGGAGCTGCTCGCGCGCAGCCACAAGCTGCTGGCCGAGCCGGAGCCCGATCCCATCTGGCACGCCATCGGCTTCTCGGCGGCGGCCCTTGCGGAAGACTGGGAGTTCGCCCGCGAGCAGCTGCTGATCATCCACCCCGAACTGTTCGAGCCGGAGCCGCAGGTGTCGCCCAGCGCCGCCAACGAGGTGGTCGCCGCAGCCTTCGTCATCGCCCAGCTGGGCGACAAGGGGCAGTCGCGCCGGATCCTGGAGGAGGTGTTGCGTGTGACCGAGCCGAGCCCCGGCAGATGGCAGGCGCACGCCAGGCGCATCGCCCGGATGAAGGCCTTCGCCATGCTCGGCGACAACGAACGGGCGCTGGCCGAGCTGCGGGCGGCGATCGATGCGGGCTACCGCACCCTCTACGACATGGACATCTTCCTGCGGCTCGACGCCTACCCGATGCTGGCCCCGCTGCGCAGCGATCCCAGGTTCCAGGCGATGATCCGCGAGATCGAGGCGGACGTGGCGAAGAAGCGCGAGGCCCTGCTCGCCCGCCGCCGCGGGACCCCGCCCGCCCAGGTGGCGAGCCGGGCGGCGGCGTAAGTCTCCAGGGAATCTCCAGGGCTCCTGCAAGCGGAGCGCCGGCAAGAGTGGCAATTGGCTCGCCAGAAGGCGACGGAGGCCGCGATGGACGAGATTGAAGCCGACTATGTGATCATCGGCGCGGGGGCCGCAGGGATGGCCTTCGCCGACACCCTGCTGTCCGAAACCGACGCCAGTCTGGCGCTGGTCGACCGGCGGGCGAGGCCCGGCGGCCACTGGAACGACGCCTATCCGTTCGTTCGGCTGCACGGGCCGTCGCTGGTCTACGGAGCCGAGTCGCGGCCGCTGGGTTCGGAAGCCATCGAGGCGGTCGGGATCAACCGCGGCCTGCTGGAGCAGGCGAGCGGGACGGAAGTCCTGGCCTATTTTGACCAGCTGATGCGGCAG
Source organism: Phenylobacterium terrae (assembly GCF_042681205.1). Classification (NCBI taxonomy): domain Bacteria; kingdom Pseudomonadati; phylum Pseudomonadota; class Alphaproteobacteria; order Caulobacterales; family Caulobacteraceae; genus Phenylobacterium; species Phenylobacterium terrae. The sequence goes on along the minus strand of NZ_JBHUEY010000012.1, from coordinate 235,383 downwards.
CGATTCCTGCCCAGCGGGCGCGTCACCTGGCTGCCTCTGACCGACTATCGGGACGGGATCGCCACCTCACGGATCACCGGGGCCCGCACCCGGTTGCGCGCGACAAGGAAGCTGGTGGATGCGACCTACGCCGACACCCGCCTACCGGTGACGGAGCCGCCGAGCTTCGCCGTCTCGCCGGAGGCGCGCTGCATCCCGCCGCATGCGCTGCCGGGCGCGGAAGGCGGCGAGGGGTTCGTGGTGCTGGGGGCCGGCAAGACCGCCATGGACACCGTGGTCTGGCTGCTTGAGCAGGGCGTCGCCGCCGACAATATCACCTGGATCCGGCCGCGCGATCCCTGGCTCATGCCTCGCGAGAAGGTGCAGCCGAGCTTCGACTTCTTCGAGCCGACCATAGGGGCGCTGGCCGGCGAACTCGAGGCGGCCCGGGACGCCGTCTCGATGGCCGACCTCTTCGACCGGCTCGAGGCCGCGGGGCTGATGACCCGGATCGACCGCACCGTCGCCCCGACCATGTTCCGTTGCGCGATCGTCAGCGCGCCGGAGCTGGAGCTGCTGCGCCGCGTCGAGGATGTCGTGCGGCTCGGGCATGTGCGGGCGATCGAGTCCGGCCGCATCGTCCTGGACCGCGGGACCATCCCGACGTCCCCGGGGCGGATCCATGTGAACTGCACGGCGGACGGCATACCGAGGCGCCCGGCGACGCCGGTTTTCCAGGGCGAGCGGATCGTGCTGCAGTACGTGCGCCGCTGCTCGCCCTGTTTCAGTGCGGCCTTCATAGCCCACGTGGAGGCGACGTTTGCGGGCGAGGCGGAGAAGAACGCCCTGTGCGGGCCCGTGCCCGCCCCGGACGAGCCGCTCGACTGGCTGCGCATGCACCTGGCGGACGCCGCCAACCGCCGCGCCTGGTCGCAGTCGGCGCAGGTTCAGGCCTGGCTCGCCGCGTCCCGGCTCGACAGGTTCACCGGGATGATCGCCCGCGCGGGCCGCGAGCCGACGCCTGAGCGGCTGGCCATCCTGCAGCGCTACCGCGAGGCCGCCGGCCCAGCCCTGCAGCGCATCGCCGAGCTCACCGACCAGGCCCGGGCCGAGCGGCGGCCGGCGACGCTGGAGCCCGCCTAGAGCGGCGCGCAGGCCTCTTCCAGCCAGGCGCGGACGTCGGGCTCGACCTGCGGGCCGACCACGGCCAGGACGCGGGCGTGGTAGGCGTCCATCTGGGTCCGCTCCTCCTCGGTCAGCATCTCGCGGACGATGAGGCGGCGGTCGATGGGGGCGAGCGTCAGGGTCTCGAAGCCCAGCATCGGGCGCTCGCCGCCGGGCACGGGGGCCGGCTCGGTGACGAACTGCAGGTTCTCGATGCGGATGCCGTAGGCGCCTTCCTTGTAGTAGCCGGGCTCGTTGGAGACGATCATCCCGGGACGCAGGGCGACGGGGCTGGGGGCCTTGGAGATGCGCTGCGGGCCCTCGTGCACGCCGAGGTAGGAGCCGACGCCGTGGCCGGTGCCGTGGTCGTAGTCCAGGCCGGCCGACCACAGGGGCGCGCGGGCCAGGGCGTCCAGCGCCGAGCCGGTGGTGCCCTGCGGGAAGCGGACGCGGGCCAGCGCCAGGTGGCCCTTCAGCACCAGGGTGAAGCGCTCGGCCATCTCGCGGCTGGGTTCGCCGATCGCAACCGTGCGGGTCACGTCCGTGGTGCCGTCCAGGTACTGGGCGCCGGAATCGACCAGCAGCAGGGACCCGGGCTCGGTGCGCCGGTTCAGTCGCGTGGTCGGGCGGTAGTGAACGATGGCGCCGTTCGGACCGGCGCCGGCGATGGTGTCGAAGGAAAGGTCCTTCAGCGCCCCGGTCTGCTCGCGGAAGCCTTCCAGCCGGGTGACCACCTCCACCTCGTCCGGCAGGCTGGTCTGGGCCTCGGTGGCCAGCCAGTGCAGGAAGCGGGAGAGGGCCGCGCCGTCGCGGGCGTGGGCCCGGCGGGCGCCTTCGATCTCCACCGGGTTCTTGCAGGCCCGGGGCAGGGCGCAGGGATCCTCGGCGCGGATCACCTGGGCGCCGGCCTCGCCGAGCTGCTCCAGGTACCAGGCCGCCGACTGGGCCGGGTCGACGAGCACGCGCCGGCCGCCGAGGGCCTTCAGGGCGGCGGGCAGGGCCTCCGGCGGTTGCAGGGCCACCTGGTTGCCGAGCCAGGCCGGCAGTTCGGGCGTCACCTTGGCGGGATCGAGGAACAGCTGGGCCGAGCCGTCCTTCTCCAGGATCGCCTGGCCGATCGGCAGGGGCGAGCGGATGACGTCGCCGCCGCGGATGTTGAACAGCCAGGCGATGGAGGCCGGCGCGGTCAGCACCGCCGCGTCGGCGCTCTTCTCGGCCAGGCTCGCCCCCACCCGGGCGCGCTTGGCGGCGGAGTCCTCGCCGGCGTACTCCAGCGGATGGGGCACGACCGGCGCCTTGGGCTGCGGCGGGCGCTTCTCGCCCCAGGCGGCGTCGAGGGGGTTGGGGGTGACGGGCCTGAGCTGGGCGCCGGCCTTCTCGGCGGCGCGCTTCAGCCGCTCCAGGGCGTCCGGGCTGTGCAGGCGGGGGTCATAGCCGATGGCCTGGCCCCGGGCCGCGGCGGCCTCGAGGTAGGCGGGCACGCCGCCGTCCACCAGGTCGCGGACCTCGAACAGGCCCGGGTCCACCTGGTCGCGGACCTGCAGGCTATAGCGGCCGTCGACGAAGATCGCCGCCTTGTCCTTGAAGATCACCGCCGCCCCGGCCGAGCCGGTGAAGCCGGTCGCCCAGGCCAGCCGGTCGTTGGCCTCGGGCAGGTATTCGTTCTGGTGCTCGTCCTCGTGCGGCACCACGAAGGCGTCGAGGCCCTGGCGGGCCATGGCCTCGCGGATCAGGGGGACGTGTTTGGGCCCGAAGGAGGGGTCGGTGCTTTCGTCGAACGTCTGGCGCATGTGGGGGATGTAAGCCCTTCCACGGCGGGCGGCAAAGGGCCGATCAGCTTGGCTTTGGCGATAACCGTGGTATGAGCGGCCCCATGTTCGCCCGCGCTGCGCAAGCTTCGTGCAATTCCAACGGTCCCGGCCGGGGCTGTTGCGTGCGCGTGCGTTAAGGCTCGCGACGAACAGGCCCCGCCTTCCGGACGGGGTCTGAAGCGAACGACGCGCCCCTCCGAAGGCTTCAAACCCCGGAGAGGCTCCCATGACCACCGACATTCCGCCCGCGCCCGTCCCGCCGTTCCGCACGGAGCGGCTGATCCTGCGCGATTTCCGCGAGGACGACTTCGACGACATCCACGCCTACGCCGTCGACCCGGACGTGGTCCGCTATATGGACTGGGGCCCGAACACCCCCGAGGTGACCCGGGAGTATCTGGGGCGCGCCCTGGCGGGGCAGGCCGAGCGGCCGCCGCACGCGGTCAACGTCGCCGTCGAGTTGGCGGCCGAGGGCCGGGTGATCGGCTCCATGCGGCTGGAGGTGAAGGATGCGGCCAACCGAACGGCGGACATCGGCTACTCCATCCACCGGCCCTACTGGGGCCAGGGGCTGGTCGCCGAGGGCGCCCGCCGGCTGCTGGCGATCGCCTTCGAGGACATGAAGCTGCACCGGGTCTGGGCCACCTGCGATGCGCGCAACCGCGGCTCCTGGCGGGTGATGGAGAAGCTCGGCATGCGCCGCGAGGGGGTGCTGAAGAAGGCGAACCTGCGCCGCGACGGCTGGCAGGACACGCTGCTGTACGCCGTGCTGGCGGAGGAGTGGGCGGGGTTGCCCAATGGTTGAACCGCCAAGACCACCAAGCGGATGAAGGGGCTCAGTCGCCGCCGCGACTTCTCATCGCGCCGTGGCGGGACAGCACAGGCCCCTTGGCGGTCTTGGTGGTCGACCCAACCTTTCTTGCTCCCCCAGCGGGGAAGCCTCTTTTGCCTACTCCACCGGCTCGTCGGGGACGGTGACGCTGACTTCGGCGGCGGCGTCGCGGGCGGCGTCGGAGACGTTGGCGGCGGCGGCCTGGGCTTCCTCGGCCGCCTGGCGGCTCGCGGCGGCGGCGTTGGCGGCGGCCTGTTCGGTGGCGCGGGCCATGCTGTCGGTCGCGTTGCGCGAGGCGTCCTGGGCGGCGATCGCGGCCGACTGGGCCTGGGCCGCGGCAAGGTCGGTCATCGCCTCTGCGCGGCCGGCCTCGCGGGCGGCTTCGATGTCGGCGACCTGCTGCTGGTTGGTGTTGAACAACCAGATCAGGCCGACCACGGCGACGATGGCCACCAGGGCGGCCAGCCACCAGGCGGCGGTGTTGTTCTCGCGGATGACATGGACCGGGCCCGCTTCGCGCACCTCTTCGCGCTGCACATAGGCCGGGTCCCCGCGGACCTCGCGCTCCACGGTGCGCTCATTGTTGGGCATGTCGACGTCCTTCGGTTGCGGCGGCGCCGAAGGCCGCCCGTTGCACCGCACCGAACGCGAGTCTTTCATTTGAGGTTCCGGCGCGCGCCGGACGCAAGCCCTAGAGGCGCTGCACGACCAGGGTCGCCCAGGCGTCGCGGTGCAGGCGCGAGCGCAGCCGGTACCCCTTCGAGAGGTAGGCCGCCAGCACCCGCCGCTCCTGCGAGCGGAGCAGGCCAGAGAGGATGGCCAGGCCTCCGGGCTTCAGCGCCCCGTGGATGTCGCGGGCCAGCATGATCAGCGGTCCGGCCAGGATGTTGGCGAAGACGAGGTCGTAGGGGGCCTGGGCCCGCACCTGCGGGTGGCCAAGGCCGGAGGCGTGAACGAACCTCGCATCGGCCCGGTTGAGGGCGGCGTTCTCGCGGGCGATCCGCACCGAGACGCGGTCGATGTCGGTGCCGACCACCGCCTTGGAGCCGGTGCGCGCGGCCGCAATGCCGAGAACGCCGGTGCCGCATCCCACGTCCAGCACCCGCTCGAACCGGCGCGCCTTCAGGAGGGCGTCGTAAGCCAGCAGGCAGCCGACGGTGGTGCCGTGGTGGCCGGTGCCGAAGGCGGCGCCGGCCTCGATTCGCAGATTGACGGTGCTGGGCGGCGCGCGGCCGCGGTCGTGGGCGCCGTAGACGAAGAAGCGGCCGGCCCGCACCGGCGGCAGGCCCGACAGCGCCATCGCCAGCCAGTCGGCGTCGGCCAGCGCCTCGGTCGAGACCTTCAGGCCGAAGGGGGCGAGGGCGGCCTGCAGGGCCTCGGCTTCCTCGTCCGACGTCGGATAGGCGTCGATGCGCCAGACGCCGCGATCCTCGTCCTCCTCCAGGATGGAGTAGGTGGCGCCTTCCAGGGCCGGGTCGGAATCGATGGCCACGGCGGCCGCCTCGGCCTGGTCGCGAGGTCCACGGGCGATGATCTGCAGGGCCTGGTCCATGGCGCCCGTCTAGAGGCGTCCGGCGCGAAAGGCGAGAGGGTCAGGCCCCCGGCGGGTAGGCGTCCTCGACCGGCGGCTCCGGCGGCGGGGGGACTCCCACGCCGGCCAGCACGTCCCCTTCGAGCGAGGGCATGCGCGGCGCCGGCCTGTCCTCCAGGTCGGCGAGCTCGTAGGGCGGTGGGGCGGCGTAGTCGGCCGGCGGCAGGTCCTCTTCGTAGGCGTAGTGGTCGTAGTCGTAGGTCGGCGGCTCGTAGGCGACCACGTCGGGGTAGGCCGGCGGGCGCAGCCAGTCGGTGCCGATGACGTAGTCCGGGGTCGGCCCGCTCCAGGACGCGAAATCGGCCTCGCTGTAGCCATCGCGGTAGACGCGCGCGCCCGAGACCCCGGCCAGCATCTGCGGCCCGTCGGGGCCGGCGATCTCGCGAAGCGTCGGTTTCATCGCCCCGCCGAGCAGCAGGCCCGCGGCGCTGGCGGCGGCGATCCCCTGGTAGAGCATCCTTAACGGCGACGCAGCATCTTCGGCGGTCATGGCCGCTAAGCGCCGCAGCGGCGGTTTGGTTCAGGCTTGCCGGAGCGTCCGGCCGGGTTGAAGCTTTCGGCGCGGAGCGGGAGAGGGAACAATCATGAGCAAATACCAGGGCCTGTCCGACCACCTGGCCGGTCAGAAGGGCAATGAGTGGCGCGGCGGCTTCGACGAGGTCGAAAAGCTGCTCGGGGCGCCGCTGCCCAAGACCGCCCGCAGCGGCGTCGCCTGGTGGGCGAACGACCCGGCCAAGGCCCAGTCCAAGGCCTGGCTCGGCGCCGGCTGGCAGGTGATGGACGTCGACACGAAGGCCGGGACGGTCACCTTCCTGAAGGCCGACGCGGCCAAGCCCGCGCGGAAGAAGGCGCCGGCCAAGGCTGCGGCCGCGAAGGCCGCCGCGCCCAAGGCCGAGGCGAAGCCGGCTCCCAAAGCCAAGGCGGCTCCGACGGCCGCCGCCAAGGCGCCCGCCAAGCCCAAGGCCGCTCCCAAGCCGAAGGCCGCGCCCGCGCCTGAACCCGCACCGGCCGCCGAAGCTGCGCCGCAGGCCCAGCCCTTCGCCGCCAAGCCGGCCTCGGACGAACCCGACTTCCTCCAGCGCCTGCCCGGCGGCAACAAGACCGCCGTCGCGGGCGGCATCGCCGCCGCCGTTCTCGGCGTCGGCGCGCTGATCGCCCGGGCGTTCCTTAGGAAGAAGTGATCCTGGGGCTGGGTGACAGGTAGGCCTTCGGCCCACCGGTCACTTCGCCCATGAGGCCGGTTGCGCCCTCCAGAGGACAGGCTGACGCGGGCCTAGAACAGCTTCTCGTACGCGGACGCCGACACCAGTCCTGCGTAATAGTTGACGAAGTGAGGCAGGAGCGGATCCTCCGCGACAGGTGTCCAACCCGCCAGGACATAAAGCCCCATAAAGAGCATCGGGCGGAGATCATCTTCCTTTGGGGGCGATTCCGAGTCGCCCGCGAGCACGTACGCCTCGGCCGCCTGTCGCTGCTTTGCGCTCAGAGCAAGCCAGTGGCTGTCGAGCGTGGTCTCATCGAGGCCAGCGAGCGTCTTCAGGCGGGCCGCCGCAGCTTTCTTCAACGCTATCCCGCCAGCGGCGGCGGTAAGGTAGGTGAACGTCTCGTCAGTGATCTCATGACCGCAAGCGGTGGCGGCGCGCTCGAACTCTTCGTCGGGAGGAGGAGCATCCTCGTCACGCAACGATCCGTCGGGCTTGTAGATGCTGAACGCCCAATCGCGGCTAGACTGAGACAGGTTGTCCCAAATGCACGTCGCGCTGCCCGCCATCGCTGGGGCAGGGAGAGACGTTACGGCCAATGCGGCCCACAGCGCCAAGCGTCGGATCATGAACGCCCCCCGTTGATCGGGAACAATCATGGAACATCGGGGCGCTGCTGTCTAGCTTGCGCCCCTCACGCCTTCTCCACGAAGCTGTCGATGACCTTCTTCTCGCCGGCCTTCTCGAAGTTCACGGTCAGCTTGTTGCCTTCGATGGCGGTGACCTGGCCGTAGCCGAACTTGACGTGGAAGACGCGGTCGCCGCGCGAATAGGCGCTGGCGGCGGGCTCTGAGACGGCGACCAGGCGGCCTTCGCCTTCGATGACCTGCTGGCGGCCCGGATGGCTGCCCTTGTAGTTGCTGGCCTGAGCGCGCCGCCAGCCCGGCGAGGAGTAGCCGGCGCCGAAGGAGGGGCTTTCGTCCCAGCGGCTGCCGTGCTGCTGCATGCCCGGGCCGCCGCCGTAGTAGCCGGTCTCGGACGAGGCCTCGACGTTGGCCAGCGGCAGCTCGTCGACGAAGCGGGAGGGCATCTGGCTGGTCCAGCGGCCGTAGACCTGGCGGTTGGCGGCGAAGGAGACGCGGGCCTCCTCGCGCGCCCGGGTGAGGCCCACGTAGGCCAGGCGCCGCTCCTCTTCGAGGCCCTTTTCGCCGGTCTCGTCGATGCTGCGCTGGGACGGGAAGACGCCTTCCTCCCAGCCGGGCAGGAAGACCAGCGGAAACTCCAACCCCTTGGCCTGGTGCAGGGTCATGATCTGCACCCGGTCGTCGCCGCTCTCGCGGTCGAGGTCGAGGACCAGGGCCACGTGCTCGAGGAAGGCCTCCAGGGTCTCGTATTGGCTCATCGCACCCACGAGCTCCTTCAGGTTCTCCAGCCGCGTCTGGGCCTGCGGACTGCGGTCGAGGCGCAGGGCGTCGGTGTAGCCGCTCTCCTCCAGCACCGTCTCCATCAGCCGGGCGTGGTGCAGCCGGCCGGCTTCCGCCCGCCAGCGGTCGAGGTCGCGCAGGAAGTTGGAGAGCGAGGTGCGGGTGCGGGCGGCCAGCTCGTCGGTGCGCACGATCTCGCGGGCCGCGGTGCTGCCGGAGACGCCGTTCACCCGCGCGACCTGCAGCAGCTTCTGGACGGTGGTCTCGCCGATCCCGCGCTTGGGCGTGTTGACGATCCGCTCGAAGGCCAAGTCGTCGTCCGGCGAGTAGATCAGCCGCAGGTAGGCCACCGCGTCGCGGATCTCGGCCCGCTCGAAGAAGCGGGGGCCGCCGATCACCACGTAAGGGATCTGCAACAGGATGAAGCGGTCTTCGAACGCCCGCATCTGGAACGAGGCGCGCACCAGGATGGCCATGTCGCGGTAGCGGCGGCCGGCCTTCTTGGCCCGCTCGATCTCGTCGGCGATCAGCCGGCTCTCGGCCTCGCCGTCCCAGACGCCGCGGACGATGACCTTCTCGCCGCCCTCGGCCTCGGTCCACAGGGTCTTTCCCAGGCGGGACTTGTTGGAGGCGATCAGGCCCGAGGCGGCGGCCAGGATGTGGCTGGTGGAGCGGTAGTTGCGTTCCAGCCGGATGACCTTGGCGCCCGGGAAGTCGCGCTCGAAGCGCAGGATGTTGTCCACTTCGGCGCCCCGCCAGCCGTAGATCGACTGGTCGTCGTCGCCGACGCAGCAGACGTTCTGGCGCTTCTGGGCCAGCAGCCGCAGCCACAGGTACTGGGCGACGTTGGTGTCCTGGTACTCGTCCACCAGCAGGTAGCGGAACCGGTCGTGGTACTCGGCCAGCACGTCCGGCGAGCTCGTGAAGATGGTCAGGTTGTGCAGCAGCAGGTCGCCGAAGTCGCAGGCGTTCAGGATCCGCAGCCGCTCCTGGTAGAGGCGGTAGAGGGCCTGGCCGCGGCCGTTCGCGAACTGGGCGTTCTCGGAGGCGGGCAGGCGGTCGGGCGTCCAGCCGCGGTTCTTCCAGTGGTCGATCAGGCCGGCCAGCGCCTTGGGCGGCCAGCGCTTGGCGTCGACGTTCTCGGCCTCGAGCACCTGCTTGAGCAGCCGCTCCTGATCGTCGGTGTCGAGGATGGTGTAGTTGGACTTCAGCCCCACCAGTTCGGCGTGCCGGCGCAGGATCTGCGCGGCGATCGAGTGGAAGGTGCCCAGCCAGCGCAGCCCCTCGGCCTGCGGCCCGATGATCGCCGTGATCCGCTCGCGCATTTCGCGCGCGGCCTTGTTGGTGAAGGTGACGACCAAGAGCTCCCACGGCCGCGCCTTGCCGGTCGCCAGGATGTGCGCCAGCCGCGTGGTCAGCACCCGCGTCTTGCCGGTGCCCGCGCCCGCCAGCACCAGCACCGGGCCTTCCGTCGCCTCCACGGCCGCCCGCTGCTCCGGGTTGAGGCCGTCCAGGTAGTCGGGTTCGGCGCCGCGCACGCGCGCCAGATCGCTCACGCGCGGGCCGCCGGAAGCGGGGACGGGGTACGAGTCGGACGGAGGCATCAGAACAGTTGAAACTACCAAAACACCAAAACCGCAATTGTTGACGGTTCGGCGATCCATGAGAGGGTTGGGAATGGCGCGAGCTTGGAGTTACCGGAGACTCTCCACCGCAGGTCAAGGCGATGGCCATGGCGAAGAGCGGCAGATCGAAGCGGCGGAACGGTATGCGGCCGAAAACGGATTGGTTCTCCAACCGCCGTTTCGAGATATCGGTCTATCGGCGTTCCGAGGCAAGCACCGGAAGAAAGGCGATCTCGCCAAATTCCTCGCCATGGTCGAGAGCGGCGTCGTCACGGCGGGAGACCACTTCCTCGTCGAAAACACCGACCGCCTGAGCCGCGAACAGCCGACGTTCGCCCTTCACGTTTTCACCACGATCATCAACGCCGGGATCATCCTCGTCATCACGGACCGGGGCGACGTCTACAGTCTGGAGACGTTGCGGAAGGAACCCACGAAGCTCTTCCACTACGTCATGGAGGTCATTCGCGGGAACGCCGAATCCAGCCGCAAAGGAGAGATGGTTTCGAAGTCGTGGGCGAGCCGGAAGGAACGCATTCGCGCCGGTGAGAAACTCGGCGGGCGGGCGCCTCGCTGGCTGACGTGGAACAAAGAGAAGGGTGATTGGGAGCGTCGGCAAGACCGGATCGACGTCGCGAACCGCATCCTGAGGGAATTCGACGCCGGATTCGGCGGACTTCAGATCGCCCGGCGGCTCAACGATGATGGCGTTGAGGCTTTCCAGAACGGTGACGGATGGCATCACGCGCTCGTAGTCCGGCTGGCGCAGAACCGGGCGCTGATCGGCGAGTATCAGCCCGTGAAGGTGGACGAGAACGGCAAGCGCGAACTCGACGGCGATCCGATCCCTGACCGCTACCCGTGCGTGGTCGATCCCGCCCTCTTCTACCGTGTGCAGGAGCGCATCGCCCTACGCTCGAAGGGCGGTCAGAAGGGTGGGGGAAACCACGGGGTCCATTTCTCCAACCTCTTCACCGGGATCGCTCGTTGCGGGTCCTGCGGCGGGAAGATGTCCTACGTGGACAAGCGGGGCCGCAATATCCCCTTCCTCAAGTGCGCCAACGCGCATCGGGGTCATCGCTGCGACAACGCCCGGCGGTTCCTCTACCCCGACCTCGAAAAGACGGTCCTGCGCCACGTCATCGAGATCGACTTGAGCCGTGAGCCTGAACCGGCCGATGTCGAACTCAGCCTCATGCGGGGTCGCCGCGACGACATCGAGCGCCGGATCGAGAACCTACTCGATCAGATGGAGAGGGCGACGGCCGGGCGTTCGGCTCAGAAGCGCCTCAGCGCCTTGGAAGCGCAACTCGACGAGTTGGACACCCGGATCAGGGAGTTGGACCGGGTGGCGGTGAGAACGCCGCTGGAGGGCCACAGGGAGCGCGTGGAAGCCCTTTGGGCGCAGATGGCGGCGATGACCGGTCCTGACCTCTACGCGCTGCGCTCCCGGCTCTGCGTGGCTCTGCGGGCCATCGTGGACGCCGTTTCGTTCGACGAGGATGGCGATGTCATCCTTCACCTCGTGAGCGGCCGAACTTGGTATTGCGTGACCGACGGCGGTATGGACCGGACCGAAATGCGCAACCGCGGCGGAAGGGACTACTTCGCCATCGAAGAGGTGGTCGCGTAGGGGATCGCGGAATAAGGGCGGGTGCTGGGGGCGGCGTTCAAGGTCCGGACGCGCATGCCCGCAATCACCCCCGAAATCCTCATCGCCCCTCGGCCTCGTCATCGGGGCCGTCGCGCCGCGCCCGGTTAACAGGTGGCTAAGGAACCTGTGGCTGTGCGGTTGGGAGCCTCTTGACCCGAATCGCGCGAGCGGGTCTGATTCTTTTGGGTAAACGAAACCAGCAACAGACACCCACACGGATTTGAAAGTGGGAGTCTGCCTCGTTGGAACACCTTCACTCCATTCTCATGGGTATCGCTGCCGTGATCGTCGCGATCTCGGGGCTCGTGTGGAACATCAGACGGAAGCCCTAGGCGATGGCCAACCGGGCAACCGGGCAGCGACTCTCAACTGGCCAACAGGGCATCGGCGAGCTTGCGCTGATCCGGCTTGAGCTTCGCGAGATCGACGGGATGGGCAATGTGGGGGTCTCCGTGCTTGCCCGCGCCCGTGAGCCTGATGAGCCCGAGCGCCCGCAGACGCCGCAGGGCGTTCTTCACGCTGCTCAAACTGATCTCGCCGCTGATGAAGTTCTGGCCTTCCCTGCGCCCTCCGAGCGCCCTGCCGATGTCTTCGGCTCCGGCGGCGCCATGTTGCTGGAGATGCCGGTAGACGAGGGCGTTGGCCGTGTTGAGGCCGCTCACGGGACCGGGCTTGAGCCGTTTCTCCAAGCGGGCGATCTTGCTCTTCAGCCGGATGACTTCGACGTCCCTCGCGGCGAGTTCCCGCCGCATTTCTTCGAGCGACGCCTTCATGCCCTCGTAGGAGTTATAGACCGGCGGGGGCGGGATCGGAGTGTCGAAGGGGTTCGCGACCCGGCTCACCCGCAAGTTCTCGAACGACAGGTTCTCGTCTTCGAGTCTCTTCCTCAGAAGCCGCAGGTGGCTCCGAACCTCGCTGTCACTCATCGCGGGGTCGGTGGCGCTGCGGACGTGTAGGGCGATCCATTCTTCGAGAGATCGGGATTTGGACATCAGGGCGCTCTCCTGCGCCGTGATGCCGATCACCCGTCTCGCAGGTCTAGGATGACTCAGGATTGAGGATTGTCAGCAAAAAGCGTCAGGGAGTGCGGTCGCCCAACGCGCCCGTCCCCTTGCGCCAGCCCTTGCCACGGAAGTGGCTCGTATCGAGCCGGTGGCGGGCGATGTAGGTCTTGAGCACGGCGTAGTAGTAGCCGGTGGCGGGCAGCCCGAGACGGCGCAGAACCCCCGCATAGCTGACGGAGTCGCGAACCGCTTCTGCGACCTTCTCGGGCTTCGTGAGCGGCATCTCAGATGCGCTCTTTCGGTTCGGTGGAAGCCGCTCTTGGTTCAAGTGGCGCCCGCCCACACGCGGCCAAAACCCGACTTACCGGTGAATTGTCGCCGGTCAGATCGAACTCGCGAGTGACCGTTGTCCCGTCGTAAGATTTGGCTCGGATTGCGACCTTGCGCCCGCCGTTCAGGCCAGTGACGAAACGCAACGCTTCTTCTCCTGAGGCCAACGCAGTTCTCTTCGTTCGAAACCACCGACGCTCGTGAATGACCCCGTCATCGAAGCGATAAACGAGCGGGCCGTAGTCTCGTGACGACAGGTATTTGGGCGCGGTGAAAAGGACGCCGAGCGTCCGACCTTCCGAGCACATCACTGTCAGGTCCGCGTCTTCCGTTTTCAGGATCGCTCCCGAGGTGAGCGTGTCGTCAATGGGGTCGCGCTCCTCATGGTAGGACCAATCGGCCGCGTGAGCGGATGACGCGACCAGGGCGAGGGCGGTAGCAGCGATTAGTCTCTTCATGATGTTCCTCAGTCGAGTAGCAGCCAGTGGGCGCGTTCGAAGCGCTCCACCTCGTCGGCATTGCGAAACCACAGGATCACGGGCGCGCCGGGGAACAGCCCGGTCTCGATGACGACGGGTGGCGTGACGTCGTTGCACCGACACCAGACGGCGGGGGCATAGGCGAGGACCCAATCGACGCCGCGCTTGAAGGCGAAGTCGCTGAGGACGTCGGCGGGTATCGGCACGCAATAACTCTCAGTCGGATTGATACGTTTTACTTGGTTCATTTCGCTCCCCTGAAGGTGGGGCGGCGCCACGAGGCAAGACGCCGCCCCTTTGTCAGGGCAGTAAGGCTGGTAGAGCTACCCCAACGCCACAAAGCTGACCACATCTCGCAGCTACGTCAACAGGTTCGACGCAGCTTCGTAAAGATTCAACTGAGCGATGAACTTCTCTATAGGTAAGGGTTACTAATAGAGATCGCGATTTCGACTATAGGAGTCGGGCTCAAACGATTCAAAAGACTCGAATTCGTCGGGATCGCGCCTGCGGAGGCGCGCGATACGTTCTCGGCCGCGGGTGAAAGCCGCCGCGCCCAAAATTGTGCCGAACGCGACGTGGAACAGACCGTTCTCGCCGAGCGTCAGGGGCTCCCATCGGCGCTCGTCACGCAGGAGTTGGAGAACCGGGACCTGAGCGTCAGGCGGCATCCGGCTGACGAGATCGACCAGGGCAGCGTTGGTCGGGCGCTCGTGGACGACCTCGTAGAAGACCGGCATCCCGACGAAGTCGAACACGCAGATGAAGAGGTAGGTGTAGGCCGCAATGTGCCGCCAACGTTCGAGGATCGCGGATTTGCGGGCCATGGCCCGGTATTTACGGGATGGGCAGTTTGATGAGTTGCAGGATGGCGGCGCCGACACCCGTGAGGCAGAGCCCGCAGAGCCCGTAAACGACCAAGCGGATCGGCGTGAACTGATCTTTCGTCACGCGATCTTCGAGTTCCTTCTGCACGAGGTCGAAGCGCATGTCCTGATTGCCGCGCTCATGCCGGAGGCGCGCGTAGACGTCGTCTTCCACCCGGTCGATCCGGTTCTCCATGTTGGAGAGTTTCTCCAAGATCAGCGCATGGACGGAGTCCAGCTTGGCGCCCAGGACGGCGAGTTCGGTTTTGACGTCGGTGTCCATCAGGGCTGTTCCACCGCGATCTCGAACGTTCGGTTCCAGACCTGACCGGAAGCACCCTCGAACCGCAGGGTCACGTAGTAGGAGCGACCGGCCGTGCCGCTCGAAAGGATCGTGGTGCATCGTGTCCCGCTGATGCTTGTCGGGCCAACGACGAGGTCGCCCGGAAGTCCTGTGTCGGCGAAGACGGAATCTTGCCATTCAGCCGACGCCAGAGTGTCGGTGGCTTGGGCGAGTATCCGCTTCGTGTCGAACCACACGGCGGCAACGTCATTGGGATGTTTCGGGTCAAAAGTCGTCGAGATCAAAGCGGTCTCCGGATGATCCTTTATTTACCCAGAGGGGTCAGAGAACGTGGCCGCGCTTGTCCGCCTTCAGAACGTGGCCGCGTCGCGGTGCGCGGAGTTCGTGGCTGCGTTTGTCTGGTTTCAGGACGTGCTCATACGCGCGGATGGGGTCAACGCCCGGATTGATCACGAACGTCTCGGGTTCGTAGCCCGTGATCGTCAGTGAGCCTGTGCCGGGCGCAGCGCTGACATCCACGGACGTGGACGGCGCGAAGCCCGTGATGGCGATCTCGCCCGTGCCCGGCTCGGCCGTCGCACCCGCGGCGACGTCGGGCGCATATCCCTCGATGACGAGTTGGCCGGTTGCGGGCGTGGCCTCGTAGCTAACCGAGACGTCGGGCGCGAAGCCCGTGATCGTCATCGAGCCGGTTGCGGGCTGAGCCTCAACCGAGACCGACACCGCAGGCGCATACCCCTCGATGTCCAGTTGGCCAGTGCCGGGCAGAGCCGTGGGCGACGCCGTGTAGTCGATGGTCGGCGCATACCCGGTGAAGCTCAGGCTGCCTGTGCCGGGATAAGCCACGGTCGAAGCCGCAGCCTCGATCATGTAGCCGGACAGGGTCAGGCTGCCCGTGCCGGGCGTGGCCTCAGCGCTGGCGCTCACCGTGGGGGCATAACCCGTAATGACGATGGAACCCGCAGCCGGAGCCGCCACGATCTCAGCCGAGATCGTTGGCGCATAACCGGTCAGTGTCAGGCTACCCGTGCCGGGCAGGGCGGTGGCGTCCACGCTTGGCGACGGCGCATAGCCGGTGATCGTGAGGCTGCCGGTCGCAGGAGTGGCTTCGAAGTTGCCGTTCGCCGCCGCCGTAGGCGCATAGCCGGTGAGCGTCAGAGCGCCGGTCGCCGGTTCGGCCGCAACGGAGGTGGACGTCGTCGGCGCATAGCCGGTGATGACCATCGACCCCGCGGCCGGTTCGGCATTGACCGAAGCGCTCACCACAGGCGTCTGACCCGCGATGGTCAGGGAGCCAGCACCCGGCGCCGCGGAGACGCTCGAAGAGACGCTCGGCGCATAGCCGGTGATCGTCAGAGCGCCGGTGGCGGGCAGCGCGGTGAAGTTGTCAGCCTCTTCGATCAGAGGCGCGTAGCCCGTGATGACGAGCGCGCCAGTTCCCGGCTCAGCCGTGAAGCTGCGGGTTGCAGCCGTCGTCGGCGCATACCCGGTGATCGTCAGACTGCCGGTCGCAGGAGTGGCTTCGTAGCTCTTCGTGGCGGTCGCCGTGGGCGCATAGCCGGTGATCGTCAGACTGCCCGTGCCGGGCAGCGCGGTCATGTTGCCGTTCGCATCCGCAGTCGGTGCGTATCCGGTGATCGTGAGGCTGCCGGTAGAGGGCAGGGCGTTGGCGCTCGCCGAGACGGTCGGGACCTGACCGGTGATCGACAGCGCGCCCGCGGCCGGTGCAGCCGTGAAATTCGCCGTCGCGGAGATCGTCGGTGCATAACCGGTCAGCGTCAGAGAGCCGGTCGCAGGGGTGGCATCGTAGCTCTGCGTCGCCGACGTCGTAGGCGCATACCCGGTGATCGTCAGTGATCCGGTTCCCGGTTCCGCAGTGGCGTTGATGACGACGGAGGCGGTCGCTGTAGGCGCATACCCGGTCAGCGTCAGAGC
Source organism: Phenylobacterium terrae (assembly GCF_042681205.1). NCBI lineage: Bacteria > Pseudomonadati > Pseudomonadota > Alphaproteobacteria > Caulobacterales > Caulobacteraceae > Phenylobacterium > Phenylobacterium terrae. Next base: position 219,183 of record NZ_JBHUEY010000012.1, on the reverse strand, counting down.
GCCGGTGGCCGGTTCGGCGGTGAAGCTGCGGGTCGCGCTCGTAGTCGGCGCATAGCCGGTGATCGTAAGGCTGCCGGTTCCCGGCTCTGCGGTCGCGTCACCGCCCGACCCGGCTTCGACCACCATGCTGTAGTAGATCGTCAGGGCGAAGCTATCGACGTGAGCCGTGCTGCTCGTGCCGTTCGTCACGGTCATGGCGACGCTCGCGGTCGCTCCGCCGCCCGATGATGGGGCGGGGGTCAAGCCGAGGAGATTACCCGAGCCGCCGTAGGTCGCATCCGTGAGGGTCGTTGGCCAGAACGACCCCGACGCCAATGAGGCGGTCGTCGCGCCATTGAAGGTCAGGGTGAGGTTCGCGTCGTTCGACTTGTTCGTGGCTGTAGACCGGCGCCGGATCGTCAGCGCCAGACCGGTGATCGTGGCCTCTTCGGGGAGATCGACTGTGCCCACCGGAAGCGGGGCGTTCAGGAACCGCGAGGTCGCTGAGTTCTTCGTGCTCGTGTTCTGGAACGTCGCCGTCGCGCCGTCGGTCGCCGTGACGTTGGTCGGGTTGCTCCAGTTCGTGCCGCTGCCCGACGTGCTCGCCGTGGAGGGATAGACCACGAGCGTGCCGTTGAACGTGCCGGGATCGGGTTCCGCGATCAGAACGCCAGCCGCGCTCGCCGCAACGGCGCCGCCGCTCGTCGTGGCGGTGACCTCAGCGGTGATCGTCTGCCCGCCCATGGCAGGGTTGCTGATGTAGAAACTCGAAGTCGTGCGACCGGTGACCTCAACTCCGTCCAAGAACCACTTGTAAGTGTAGGTCGGGGTCGCGCCTCCGGTGCTCCACGTGCCGGTCGAGACGGTGAGCGTCTGTCCGAGCGCCGCCGTGCCGCTGATGACAGGCGCGACGGTGTTGGATGGCGCCGGGTAGCTCGCGGTGACCGAAGAGGACGTGGCGTTCGTGCTCCCGTAGGAGTTCGTCGCCGTGACGCGGACAGTGATCGATTGACCATCATCGGCAGCTTGGAGCGTGTAGGTGGAGGACGTCGCACCGCTGATGTTCGAGGCGCCACGACGCCACTGATAGGCGTAAGAGGTCGGCGAGTTCGTCCACGAACCTGTGCTCGCCGTCAGGGTCTCGCCGATGTTGGGCGTGCCGCTGATCGTCGGGAGTGATGTGTTTTCCGGCAGGAAGTTGGTGACGACATCTGTGTAATCGGTCCAAGCCGCCGCGGATGCTCCACCTGAGTTGGTCGCCGTAACAGAGACACGGAGGCGTTTGCCGGTGTCGGCGGCACTGACTACGTAGGTGTCGGTTGTGGACGAACTTGACCCGTTCGAGAAATTAGCCTCGCCGGTGAAGTCCGAATTGTAGCGATACCAAGCGTAATTGTAGGAGTTGGGCGAATTGGACCATGTGCCCGCGCTCACCGTTAGTGTCGCTCCCACGGTGGCCGTGCCCGAAAGCGAGGGCGGCGCGGTGTTCGACGGCACGGGGATCGCCTCGATGTCCATGTAGTCGGACCACACAGCCGACGATTGCCCGCCCGCGTTCGTCGCTCTGACGGCGACCGCGATCTGACCGCCGTTATCAGCGGTCGTGATTGTGTAGGTCGAAACGCCGTCGCCCGAAGTGCGCGGTGATGCTGTCGATCCAGAGTTCGCGCGGTAATACCAAGTGTAGTGGTAGGACGTCGGCGAGTCCGTCCACGTGCCGGGGTTCGCGGTGAGGGTGGACCCCACCGTGTTGGTCCCGCTGATCGTGGGAACGGACGTGTTCGTAGGCGGGGGCGGCAGCGTGTAGGTGATGCGGATTTGGCCACGCGCGCCTTGGCCTCCTGTCTGAGAGGAGCCACCACCGCCGCCACCAGGGGCGCCACCGTTGCCGCCAGTATAGGTGGTCAGGGACGTCTCTACTGCGCCGCCGCCGCCGCCGCCGCCGCCGTTGGCGTTCGACGTTCCGTCTTGTCCCTGCGCCGAAGCCCAGGTCCCGCCGCCCGCGCCGCCAGCGCCAGCGCCAGGAGATGAACCGCCTGCGCCACCGTTGTAGACGCCATTAGAAACAGCGGCGCTGTTAGCGCCATTGCCGCCATCGCCGCTCGGCGACGCACTCGCGCCGCCGCCGCCGCCAGCCATGTAGGAGCCCTGACCGGTGTTGCCGACGCCGCCGTTGCCGCCGCTGTATTTGAGGTCGCCGATCCCGGCTGAAGCCTGCCCGCCTACGCTCGTGGCGCCGCCAGAATTAGTGACAGACCCGCCCTTGGCCGCGACGTTCGCGCTCGCGAAGCTCGCGTGACCAAACCACGTGTCACCACCCGCAACGCCCACTGCGCCGCCTGCGCCGATGCTGTAGGGCAGGGACGCTCCGGGCGTGACGGTGAAGGTCGCCTTCGAGTAGGCGCCACCGCCGCCGCCGCCCGAGACGTCGAAGGTGCTAGACGTGTAGGCTTCGCCCGCTCCAGCGCCCCAGCACTCGACTTCGAGGGACGTCACGCCTGCGGGAACTGACCACGTTCCCGTGCCCGTGGTGGTGATGAGAACCGTCGCCATCCCGCGCTACTCCAGCGGGATCAGCGCAAGCACGCCGGTCGCGACTTCATGTTCGATGGTCGGGAAGAGGACCGTTCCGCCATTATGGGCGGAATGCCATTTGGCCCTCAGCATCGCGTGTTCAGCCAGCGAGGCATCCGTGAGGTAGATGTCGTAGGTCGCCGCCTGACGGGGATCGCTCCACGTCACCACGTCGGACAGGACCGCGAGGACTTCCGGCGCCACGAGTCCACCAAAGGTCTCGCGACCCCACATGGCCCACGGCTGATAGAGGTCAGGCGCAGCGTCGATGGCGCCGTAGATCGTCTGACGGATCGTCAGACCGCCATCGCGGCAAGCTTCGAAGTAGGCTTGGGCCGGATCGCAGGCGTTCTGCGTCAGGCAAAAGTCGATCCACTTCTGAACGTCAGTCGTGTCGAGATCGTCAGAAGTAATCTGGAATTCCGGCATGCCGATATTTATCGGAAGCCGGAAATACGAACGCCGGTAGGTTTCCCTACCGGCGCTGTTGTGCGGCTTTGAGATGCGTTAGGCCAGGGTGAAGAGGCCGCTCGCGTGGATGGTGACGCTCAGGGTGCCGTTGTTCGGCGAAAGGCCGTCAGCATCACCGGTTTCGAGGTCGCAGAAGCAAAGAATGTCTTTGTTCGTCGCGGAGTCGCAGTAGATGACGGCATATTTGGCGTCAAACGTCGATGACGTGAACGAGACGTCCGAGGTATCGACCGTAACGGTGCCGGTGCTGCGAGTAACCGTCAGGGTGATGGTCTGCCCGCCAGTCGTGTAGCCGTTGCCGTTAGCCACTTGGCCGGTGAGGTCCGAGTAGCGGGCGTCGGTGGACGTTCCGGCGAAGTCAGCGGTGATGGATTGGGCGCTCGTGCAGAGAGCCATCTTCCAAGTGCCGGAGTCGAGGTCGAGACCACCGGTCAGTAGTTTGGGTTTTGCGCGGTTCAGAACCGCCCATGCCGAAGCAGCCATTTTTCAATACTCCTAAAGAGGTTTAGGAGTATTTAGCCGCTGTGGGGTGTTGTTCGCCCGTAGACCCTAAGTGTAAGTGCTTACGATCACCGCAATGGAAGTTTGCGCCGCAGTCACGATGGCATCGATTGCCAACTGACTATCGTCGGCGTCGTCGATTTGCTTCATCGTGCTCATTCGCACCGCCTCGATTGCCTGTAGGATCGCGTCGGCGAGCGTCTTCTGCGTCATGATCCGGCTGTAGACCGTGGCCTTAGTGGTCCCCATCTCGTCGGCGATGGCTTGCATCCACGGGTAAGAGGCCAAAGGCGCCGTCTCGTATGCCTTCGCCTCTGTGTAGAGTTGGGCATCGACGTAGGACTGCATCGGGCTCGACGAGACGAGACTGGCTTGCGCCTCGCCCGCCGCGGTGTTGACGAGCGCCTTCGCCGCCACCCGGTAGGCCGCGTAGTCGCTGACCTTGGAGATGAACGCGATACCCATCAGCCGCTCACCGCATTCGCCGAGACGCTGTTGGCGGTTCTCGTGACCGTGAAGACCACAGGGGTGTAGCCGTCCTTAGAGAGCGTGCCGGTCCACGTGCCGATCTCAGTCGGCGTGATGTCCACGCGGTTCTGAACCGTCTCGTCCACCCAGGTGATCGAACTCGTGACATCGACGTCGTCGATCACGAGGGTGCAGCCGTTGGCGAAGTGATCGAGCCGGGCGGCGTTGTAGGTCACGGAGTTCGACGTGAACGACGTGCTGCTGATGGCGTAGTCGAGGGGGCCGTTGATGCCGTCGATGGGCGTCAGGCTCATGATGTCGGGCCACGTCTCGACCACAGCATATTGCAGGGTCTCGCCCACCGCGTTGGCCAGGGCGGCGACAGTGTTGGCGATGTGATCCTCGTCGCAGTCTTGCACGCCGAGAGGCTGTCCATTCGAGCGATATGTGATGATGATCTTGTCTGTCATCTCTTAAATTCCGTAACTGTCATGTAGGTAGCCTGATAGGTGAAGTTCCCACTCGATCCGCCGGAGCGAGCAGCATAGACCTGATATGTATTCGTCCCGGCAGGCGGGTTGTCGAAGAACACGAAAGAGCCTGAGAACGAGAACGATTGCTCAAGCAGAATGGCGCGTTGACCAATGTGCGAGCCGTTCCGGTAGACGTCGATCACACAGCCATTAAGGCCGTTCTGATTGCTGAGGTTTGCGTCTACGGTGATGAGGTGGGTCGCGCCTCCGACCTCCGTGGTGTGACCGCAGTTGCAGACGTTCGTCTGTCCTCCGATAGCGCTGAAGTAGCCCTGAGAGGTCACAGTGACGCGCGTGATCGCGTGACCGCGGATGTTGTTGGCCACGATGGTATCGGCGGCGATCAGATTGCTGACGATCTGCCCGGCGCCGATATGGTTGGCGATGATTTGACCGGCGCCGATTTTGTTTGAGGTGATTTGGCCCGCGCCGATGTGGCTGGCCAGGATCGCTTCGGACTGAATTTTCTCAGACGAGATCGAGTTCGACTGGATATGCCCAGCCGCGATGCTGTTGCCCGCGATCAGGTCGCCCGTGATCGTCGAACCCGCGATCTTCGCGCCCGTGATCGTGCCGCCGACGATGTTGTTGCCGGTGATCGTGCTCGCCTGAATGTGCGTGCCGGTGATCTGGTTGGCCGCGATCTTGCCGCCCGTGATCGCGTTGGCGGCGACGGCGTTTGCCGTGACGGCGTTCGCCGAAAGGTGGCCCGCATTGATGGCGCCTGCGAGAATTTCGTTCGCCGTCACAGAGTTCGCCGCAAGCTCCACGGACGTAACCGAGTTGGCCGCCAGACTTCCGGCGACGATGGCTCCAGCCGCGACGTTGCCAGCCTGAACGGCGTTGGCCGCCAGCTTCCCAGCGATCACCGCACCGGCTGCGATCTCCGCGCTCGTGACCGAATTGGCCGCGAGTTCGTTGGCCGTGACCGCGTTGGCCACGAGCTTCTCAGTCGTGACCGACCCAGCCGCCAGCTTCGGGGTTGAGATCGCACCATCGGTGATCTGCGTGCTCGTGATCTGACCCGTCAGCTTCGCAGCCGCGATGGCCTCGATCTGCGCGTTGGTGAGTTGGCCGGTGACTTTCGAGGCCGCGACGGCGGCGATCTGGGCATCCGTCAGCGTGCCCGAGATGTCGGCGGCCGGAACCGCCGCAGTCCACGCGGTGCCGTTGTAGCGGTAGAGTTTCTTGTCAGTCGTGTTGTAGTAGAGGTCGCCCTCCACCATGCCCGATGTCGGCGCCGACGAGCGCGTGTCGATGCCAGCCTCGACCGCCTTCCACACCCCACCGGTCAGCCGGTAGAGCTTGCCATCGGTGGTGTTGTAGTAGGTGTCGCCTTCCTTGTAGCCGGTGGTCGCAGGCGCAGCAGAGAAACCGGGAACCCCCGTTTGCAGAGCGACCCACGCCCCCGACGTCAGCCGATAGAGCTTCCCGTCGGTGGTGTTGAAGTAGAAGTCCCCTTCCGCGTAGCCGGTCGTGGCGGGCGCACTCGCGAAATAGGGGATTCCCGTGTTGAGCTTCACCCACACTCCGCCCTCAAGGCGATAGAGCTTTTTCTCCGTCGTGTTGTAGTAGAAGTCACCCTCAGCGAAGCCGCTCGGGCTAGGCTCGGAGGCGTGACCGGGGATGCCCGTGTCGATGTTAGCGAGGTCGTTGTTTAGCTGTTCGAGGTCGTCGTTCAGGTCGATGAGGTCTTGCTGCAACTGCGCCAGGAGCAAGTTGAGCAAGGTGCCGAGGTGATCGACGTTGGTGGACGGAACTTGGAAGTCACCGGTTGTGACGACAGCCAGGATGAGCCGTTCACCCAACACGTCGTGATTGTTCCGGTAGCGGATGCTGACTTCGTAGGCGGTTTGCGGCTTGACACCGAAGATGTTGAAGGCCGTCTCGTCTTTCGGGGACTCGGCGTGATGAATCCATTCGTCGTCACCGTCGCCGTATTCTCGAAACTCGACGATGATCGTCTTGTTGTTGACGCGGTCGATCTCATCCATGCCCCCGCGCACTAGGATCACGGGTTGGCGCAGACCATCTTTCTCGGTGTAGGTGCCGACGGCTGACCAGTCATTGGCGTGGGCAGGACCACCCGGATTGCTGGGATCATAGCTGCCTTCGAGCGACGGCGACGGCGGCGCCACGTTGGTGCGACCAAGGGCGAAGTCGTGCTTCGCCTGACCCATATCGGCGCGGAGCACGAGGCGAACTTGGAAACTCTGAGCATCAAAGCTCCGCTCCACGATGGTGCAGAGTTGGTTGTCGGCGCCGATCTCAGGAATGTGGAGTGTGACGGCGTCGCCGACCCGGTCGGTCAGCAAGCGCAGCCCGCCTGTGATCTCGAAGGTCAGGAACTCCCGACTCTTGAGCATCTCGTAGGTGGCAAGCTGGTGAGCCTGCTTAGCCGACGAGACGAAGGGGTAGGAGACTTCGACGGACTTGGTCTCGCCGTTGTCTTCATCGACGTAGACCGTCGCCGTGACGGTCTCGCCCTGAATCATCTCCCACTTTTGCGAGGGTTCGCGGTAGAGCGGCCGGACGGTGTTTTTCCGTTCGCGGAACGCCGTCGAGTTCGTCACCCGCATCGCGCCGGTGATGTCCGCCTCAGTGATGAGGTCCGTTGCGACCTTGTAGTCATCGACGATGCAGGACAGGCGAGCGCCGAGGCTCATCGGCGTGCCGCCGCCGCAGGACAGCAGAGTGGTGAGAACCGAGTAGGGGTTGTCGTCCGTGGTGACGACGCCGCCGCATTTCCACTCGTTGAGATCGGCGAGGTTGGCGCCTGCGACGAACGCCGGGACATCGACGAGGTCCCACGGCGCGAACATGCCGAACACCTTCGCGGTGTTGCTCGGACCCGCGTAGCGACCCAGGACCCACGCCAGCGCGTGGATGTAGGGGTTCTCGCTGTAGACGTAAGTCGAGGGGTCAGCGACCCGACAGGAGCCCGAGCCGCCGGGGTAGGTGGAGTCGAGGCGGGGGTCGTAGCACTTGATCCCTTTGATCACCCACAGCGGCTTCGGCGGACCCTGCGGGAACGCCTCTTCGTTGAAGCTGTGGTAGAGCATCGTGTGAGCGAGGCCGCTCAGCCGGAAGTCGGTGATCGAGAAACCGGCCGTTCCGCTCTTCCACGGTTCAGCGAGAGCTTGGTGACCAGCGCGGGTGAGTGGGTCCTGCGTCTCAGGCGTGGAGCCAGGACGCTGGAGTAGGGCGAGGTGCGGTTGGATGAAGAGCTTCGACCCACCACCCACACCGGGCGTCTGAGCCGCCTGATCGACCGTGTTGCCGCCGATATTGAAGGTCAGCGGGTAGTCGTCAGCCGTGAAGCTCTCGTAGCCCTCGATGGGGCCGCCAGCAGACAGAACATTGCCCAGGAGATACCAAGCATTGGGCTCGCCACCGCCGCCATCGTAGGCCGCCTGATAGTAGACGTAGCCAGCCGTCGCCGTCCGCCCGAAGGCGATGGGGACCGGCGCCGTCGGATCGATTTTGGCCTCAAGCTGAACGCCGGTGCTTTCCGGTCGTGGGACTTTCTGGCTCATCGAGACGGCGAGGCTGCCGAGAGCCATGATCCCGCTCCACGAGGTCACGGCGGCGCCGACGGCGACAATGGCGTTGGCCGTTCCCGCGGCGACGGTCGCGCTGACGCCGACGGTCATAAGGGCGTTGCCGACCCAAGCGGCGACGGCGACTACAGCTTCCATTAGGCCGCGCCCTCCGAGCCAGGGGACACGGGCGGATGGGCTTCAGCGGGCGGGATGCGCCACGCCGTCATCCCGTCGTCAGGTGGGCCGTAGCAGCAGCCGCCGTTGACGTAGGCCATCACCTTGCCGCCGCTGAGAGCGACGCCGAGCGCCAGCCCTGCAACGCTGCGGGTTTCTTTGAAACCAACGATGTCGCCGGGCAGGGCCGCGGCAGGCGGGATGCGTTGAAAGCCGCGCGCGTCGAGATAGTCTTCGAGCGATGACCAACCCGCTTTCTTCAGCGCTTTGCGAGCACCTCTGACGGTTTCATACGGGCCAATCGAAATCAGCGGGTCGTCATGACCAAGCTGAACGAGGTCATACGCAGCGAGGTGGACGCAGTCATGCGTTCCAAGCTCAAAAGGCGTGTTGAAGTATTTGTCGAACACCGCTTGAGCGGCGTTCCGGCGCTTGATTGGCTCCATGCCGATATTTATCGGAGGCTCTGAAACCTAGCGCCGAACGAGGTCCCAAGGGTTGCCTGACCACGTGGCGCCTCCACCGGAAACTCCAGTGGTGTTGCGAGCCGGGGCGTCTTTGCCCCACACCGGCCGGTCCGTGGACGAGGTCATGAGGGCGAGGCCGCGTTCATTGGGCCAAATGCTCTGATGCCACGCGTCCGAGAGCCGGATGCCCTCGCGTCCCTGCATCATGCGCTCGAACACCGAACTCATCTGGAGTTCGACCGTCCGAACGCCGTGGTCGGTATTGATGACGCCGACGTCGAGAACGCCTGCCCAGAGGAGTTCTGGCGCGCCGATGACCGAACCGTCGATTTCGTTGATCGCTCCGACCCACATCCGCACTGGAGCGCCTTGATAGAGGGGGCTCATGATCAAGCCGGTGCTGCCGTCCTGAGAGGGCAACAGGGTAACGGTGAGGGCAGGCGCAGACTGACTGACCTCTTCGGTGATCGAGCTTACGGTCTGCCACGTGCCGAAGACCGGGTCTTCGCCCGTGAAGGTCTCGGCGTTGAACGTCACGACACCCGAGCCATCAATGAGGCGGATGGTGTGGGCAGGTGCGTCGGGGATAGCCGGAAGCTCGATCCGCAAGGCGACGAAGCCACGGACGGTTTGTTGTTGGACGGCTGTGAGAAGGGTCGGATCGAGAGCCATCAGTTGCTCTCCACGATCTTGAAGGTCAGACCCACGCTCTCAGCGTAATCGACCGTCCAACTCTGACTGTTACCTGCGAGGAAGCCTTCGATCTGGGGTGATGCGAAGTTGAGCGTCGCACCGGCGACATCGACTTTCAGCATCGGGACGATGGAGAGCGTCGCGCTGCCGCCGCTCGCGGTCACCGCATCAGTGACCATGTGGAGGTAGTATTTGCCGTCTTTGATGACGTTGAAGAACTGGCCAGCCTTCACGGCGTAGCCAGACGTGAATCCGCTGACGCTCAGGGTCCGGCCGGAACCACTCGACACCGCTGGGGAGCCAGGGCTGCCGATGTCGAGATGCTGCTGAACGGGAAAGCGGACCTTGTCCGTCACGCCTTGGATGAGCTTGGCGACCACGGCGGCGCCGTCTTCGGCGTCGAAGGCGCGACAGGTCGTGTCGCAAGCCCAGCGGTCGCCCAAGCGGGCCACACGTTGCTCAGGTCCACCGAACACCGGACGAAGGTGAGCGGCGTTCGTCATAAGCTCGAAAGTAGAAGACGAGCCGACAATTGTGGGGAGTTGAACGGTCACCCGCTATTTAGCCGGTTACCCCCTAGTAGAGCCGACGCTGACCGCGCTGAGCGATGTCCTGCTGTGTGAGGTTGCGCGCCTTCTGCACTGCCTGAATGTGAGCGGCGGCGATCCACTGCTTCACAGTTTCGGTCATGACAGCGTCGTTGGCGTAGACGTTGGTGACGAGTTGGACCGGTTGCCCAGTTGCGCCACCGCCGACCGCGGCGCCCATGGCTCCGGCGACGAGGTTGTTGGGCACGATCCGACCGGCCGTGTGCGGCATGAAGAGTTCCTGACCCTTCTCGTTGATCCGGTAGACCATGCCGGGCTGAACCGGGCCACCGGCCGCACGTCCGCCGCCAAACATCGATCCGACGAAGTTCATGATCGAGCCCATGACGCCGCCACCACCACCACGAGCGGCAGAGTCGCCGCCAGCCTTCATGATGAGGTCGGTGAGCGTGTCGGTGAGGTTCTCGACGAGACGGCGCTTCAGCGTGTTGGCCATATACTCGACGAGGCCGGGCCAACCGCCGTTGATCGCCGCTTCAAGCCCACCGGCGACGGCGTCGCGGATTTTCTCGCGCATATCGTCAACTTGCTTCTGAAGGGCTTCGCCCACCTCGTGGAAATCGGTGTCTTCGATGGTCTTCAACCCATCGACATTGCCGGGCAGCTTGACGCCGACGATCTTGTTTTTCTCGGCGAGGTCTTCGAGCAACTCGACTTCATCGAGAAGCGCGCGAGCTTCCGCCTCGGCGTTCTTCGAGCCGAGTTGACGCAGTTGGGCGACCGTCTGGAGGTAACGGATTTTCCGTTCGAGGTGCTTGGCCTCAACCTCGTCGTTCCGAAGACGAGCGGTGTTGAGCTTTTGCTCTAGATCGAAGATTTCACGCCGAGCTTTCTGTTCGGCTTCGCGCTCAGCTTTGTCCTTAGCGCTCTTGCCGCCTTTGCCCTTGCCATCACCAGCCGGGGCGGTCGTGCGGCTGTTGAATTTCTCTAGCGGGTCATCCTTCATGCCCTGATAGAGGTTGTAGTCACGGAGGTAGAGTTGAGCGGCGCGGGTGCGCGTCTGCCCGGTCTCTCCCTTCAAAACCTTGCCTTCGATCTCGGCGCGGAGTTGGTCGTAGGTCTCGCGCGTGAGCGGCGCGCCACCAAGCTGCGGGTTGCCGTTGTAGCCCATGAGCGGGACGCGCATGCCGGAACGGATTTCGTCCTGATAGGCGTCTTCGGCGGCGCGATACCGCGTCATCGATTTGACGGCAGCCGCCTTCGCTTGTTCGAGGGCAGCCCGCTTCGCTTCCGCCGCGACCCGGAACCACGCGTCGCCCAACAGGTGGGCTTCGCCCGTGAGATTGGCGACGGCGGTGACCGCCTGCTTGTGGGTCTCGTCGAGAAAGCCGGTCTCGGCCGCAGCTTTCTTAGCTGCGGTTTCTTCCCGCTCCATCGCTTGCCAAGCGGCATCGACCTCAGCTTTCAGGGCGGCGGCTTCAATGCTCGCGCCCGCGCTCTTGGCTGCGAACACACCGAGCGCCGCACCCACAGCGGTGATCGCGAGGGTGAGGGGACCGCCGAAGAACGCCATGGCGCCACCGAGAGCCCGCATGGCCACCGCGCTCGCACCAGCAGCGGTCGTCATGCCTGCGATGGCTGTTCCGACCGCAGCAACGCCGCCGATGATAGCCGGAGCCGCGATCCGAGCCGCGAGCGCCGTGCCGACGATGACGATGGCCTCGAAGACGACATCGAGGTTCTCAGCCAGGAGCTTGATCCCCTGAGCGAGTTTCTCCGTGACCCCAAGGGTCGCGTCCGCCTGCCCGATGTATTGGACGAGCGAATTCTGAAGGGTCTGCATGGAGGCCGCGAAGGTCAGCGGCGCGCTCGCCGCCTTCCGACGAAGCTCTTCCGAGCCCAGAAGGATGAGGTTGAAGAACTCCTGCGACGACAGCTTCCCGTCGAGAACCGCCGCCCGCATCTTGGCGACCGATCCGCCGTATTTCTCAGAGGCGTTCGCAGCAGCTTGCAGGAGCGGTAGAGCACCCTCGTTGATCGAGTTGAATTCTTCGGCTCGGACCGTTCCGGCCGCGAGCGCCTGCGAGAGTTGCAGCAGGGCGCCTTGCGCCGACTCTGCCGATCCGCCTTGCGCCCTGACTGCCGACGCCACAGCGTCGGTGAAGAGGACGAGTTGCGCTTGGCTGGCGCCGAGTTCCTTCGCCGCTTGGCTGGCGCGCCCGTAGAGTTGACCCAGCGGTTCGAGCGCCTGCCCGTTCTTCTGAGCGATGTCGAAGAGTTGGCTCTGAACCTGAGCGAGTTGCTCGCCCTCAAGCCCGGCGGTCTTCAGGCTGTTGCTGAAGCGCGTGTAGGTGTCGGCGGCGGCGATGGCGCCCTGAACGCTCAGCGCCGCAGCCAGGGCGGGCGCCAGCGACATCAGAGCGCCCTTCAGCCCATTGATGGCTCCAACCTGCCCGCTGATCGCCTGTGAGAGGTTGGCTTTCCGCCACGCTTTCGAGACGCTGTCTGAGGCTCGGTTGTGGTCATCCTCGATTTGCTTGGCGACTTTGGCGTTGAGCCGCTGCATCTTTTTGACTTCGCGGTCGAAGTCGATAATCGTCGCCGAGTAGCGAACCTTGAGGATTTCGTCATTTGACATAACGATATTTAGGCCACCGCCCGGTTTGGAGCGGTGGCCCAGGTCAGAACTTCGCGTTCGCGACCATTCTCTTGTAGTCGTCTGCTGATGGCGCCTTGGGCTTACTCGACGCGCCGTAATCGGCGGTCTTCCCCCGGATGGAAGCGTTAAGCTCCCACAGGGACATCGCCTTCAGGTCAGCTAGGCTGATGTCGGCGGCTCGGGCGTTTCCGTAGATGACAGACCATTGGATGAGAGATCGCTCATCTGCGTAGCCGTCTCCGCTAGAGCCGCCTCCGGCTCCCCCACGGGATCATCCTCCGGTGCGCCGACCATGGCGGCGTAGAGAACGGTGAGGGCGATGGGGACGTAATCGAGAACATACCCCTCTTTGATGTTGCGACGGACCCAGGCGCGGGCTTCCGTTTGCTTCATCGTCTCGCCACCCAGAAGACCGAAATAGACGGTCTCAACGACGTGCTGAACAAACCACTCGCCTGAACTCAGCCGGTTGATCAGCGCTTGAGGTCCAAGACCAAGCTTGTCTTGGAGGTCGATCAGTTCGCCGATGCGAAGGCAAAGATGAACTTCGCCTTCGCCTGTTTCGACAATGACTTTACCCGTGCGGGTGCCCGTCATTAGGACACCGCGGCGTGAGTGATCGGACCAGCCTGAGCCAGCGAGACGCTGCACTCGGCGTAGTCGCCCGCCTCACCCGTGATGGAGAACGAGGTGAGGATGTAGGGGCCGGTGATCATGCGACCGCCGACTTCAAAGCGGATGTTCTTCTTCGCGCCGCTCAGCGACCAATCCAGCCAATCTTCGACGTCAGTCGAGTCCAGGCGGCCGGTGCCTTCGATGTTGGAATCGAACGAACGAGCCTTACGGGTCGTCTGAGCCGGAAGGGTTTGGTCAGAGAGGTTGGTGAGTTCAACCGGGTCAGCGTTCACGTTGAAGGTGATGCCGCGAGACAGGTTGATCGCGTTGGGGTGAGCGAAGACCTCAGTAGCGGCGCCGTCACCGATCTTCACGAGAATAGAGCCAGCGTCAACTGGATCAACATATGCCATGTGTAATTACTCCGAATTGGATGTTCGGAGTATTTATTCGAGGGTGACTATTCCTCGGGCTGGACTCTGTAGAGCAACTCAATCACTGCATGAGCGGCGACGTCAGGGGCGGAGTCGTTGATGTAGCGGACGCGCTCAAGCCTGCCGAAATGGCAGCGGAAACCAGCCATCGTGAGGGTTTTACTCAGGGTGGTGACCGCGTCGCCGACGAGCGCCTTCACGAGCGGCATCGAGGCGGCGAAGACGTGGACCGTGGCGTCGCACTCGTAGAACTCACCCGGTGCGAAATCGGCCGTGATGAGGTCTTGCCCGATCTGAACGTAAGGCAGGGGCGTTGCCGGTGGGACGCGGTGATAGACCTTGGCGTTGGCCACGTTAGCAGCCACCAAGGCGTCGAAAATCGCCTGTTGAAGGGCGTGAGACGGATCATTCATTTCGTGCCTCCCCAGGTTGCCTTAAGCGCCTTCCGCACGGCTCTCCGGAGCCGTTGGCCAATACGCTTCTGAAGAACCTTGGCGGCGACGAAGAAAAAGGGCTGGGCATCCATGTGGACGCCATTCTTGTTCTTCCCGAATTCCAGCGCCGGGGCGTATTCGTTGTTCTCATCACCGACGAGAACGTAAGACGTGTATTCGTCTTCCTTCTCGATCCGGATATTGTCGCGGATGTGCGGCGCCTCCGGGTGGACCGGGGCGAGTTTCTGAGCCAGCGCCTTCATCTCTTCGGCGGCTTTCTCGACTTGCTCGCGGGCGACCTGACGGACCGCCTCAGGCTGCCTGCCGATCTGCCGATTGAAGCGCTCGGCGTTCCACGCCTTCGTCCGCCTAGCCATCGAGCACACCCCCGGACTCACACGTCAGGGTGAGGAAGCGGTTCTTCTCATCGAGATTGCCGATCCACAGGATGTTGAAGGTCCGGCCGCTGCGCTGATCCACGAGCCGGTCAGCCGTCGTGATCCCGCGTGTGGTGGAGTCGCTCCGAATCCAGACGTCGAAATGCGAGATGCCGCTTAGCCGGTTGGCCCGAACCTCTTCGCCGCCGCGGGTGGGTCCGATCTTCGCCGGGATGTCGCTCACCAGGGTGCGCCACGTGTCCACCGTGCCGCCCATGCCGTCAGACGTGTTCGGGCGCCGCTGCACACGCACGCGCTCTCGCAGTTGACCGGCGGTGATCGAAGGGGGCGCCATCAGTCTTCGCCGGGCTCGTCACCCGCCTCGATCTCGATGGCCTCTGCATCGACGACGACTTCCTCCGCAGCGCCGCGCGCAATGGCTTTCGCCGCGCACTCAGCGCAGACCTCAATCGTCGTGCCCGCCCGGTAGGCGATGGTGACGTTGCGGTTGCCTTCGGGGGTGAAGTCGAAGTCATGCAGGAAGTGGACTGTGGTCATCGGGCTCCTTAAGCCAGAGAAGAGACGCGATGGCGGTCGAGCAAAGCGCAGACGCCGAGCGGAATATCTTTGAGGCTGGTGGCGGAAGTGGCTTCGCGGTTCTCGTAGTAGTGACCCACGAGAAGCAAAACCGCGTGTCGGAGGTCTGCGGGGACTTCAGCGGCGGACGCGGCGCCGGTCACGAAGGTGACCTTTACGCATCCGCTTGTTCCCTCAACTTCCGGATAACTTTGATTGGGCTTGCGATAGATCGCAGCAGGTTGGCGGTCGGTATCGACGCCGTAGAGGCTCGTGGCGAGCGTCTGCGTGGCGCCATCCTCGTCGCGGTAGGTCACTGACGTGACCGACTGCACCGGACCGAACGGGATGAGGATTTCGTCGTCGAGTTCATCGACGCTCAGCCGCCACGTCTGTTCGAGAAGGGCGACGCCGATCCCCTGCGGTCCTTCCACCATGGCGGTCGCCGAGGCGATAAGGCTTTCGACGAGTTCGTCATCGTCGGAATTGCTATCGCCGATCCGCAAGTGCAGCTTTGCCTCGTCGAGGCTAACCACCGTCTCAGTGGGCGGCGTAACTCGGGTCAATCTCGTCCAGAACATGCCTGTATTTAGGCGCGGAGGGGTATTGGCCTTCGGAAAGCAAAAACCCCGCAGGGATTACCTGCGGGGCTCGTGAAGCAATCCGTGAGACTACTTCGAGGGTTTGCGGCGGATGGCGCGGTTTGCGCTAACTGTGGCCCGTTCGGGCTCTGCCGCATCGTCGGGGAGAGGGGTGGCCACACCGTCTCTGATGAAACGGCGGGCCAACTCTCCTTCGACGATCTCACCCGCCCCGAGAACTCCGTTCTCTAAGGCGAGCGAGACTGTCAGTTTGGCTCGCATTAGGCCGCAGGCTTGATCTTCAGGCCCTTCACGGCGCCGGTGGAGAGCAGGTTGCCGTCGTAGCGGAGCCACAGGTTGAAGCCGACTTGGCCGTCAGCAGCGTAGAGTTCGTCGAAGCGCTGCACTTGGACGACACCCACGCGACGGAAGGCATAAGCCTTGAAGTCGCCGAAGATGATCGGAACCACGTCGTCAGCGACCGTCGAGACCATCGCGTTGTTGACCAGCACCGGGTAGCCCAGCAGGCGGGCCGGGGCGCCGCTCTGAATGTTGCTGTCCTGCCAGATGGGCAGGCCGTTGGAATCGGCCAGCTTGCGCAGGCGAGCCACTTGGGCGTCGTGCATCATGAAGGCGTTGTTGCCGCCCTTGCGATACTCGTAATCAACCGAGTGGATGAGGTCGATCAGGTCGGCGTAGGCGATGGCGTTGGCCGCAGCCGTTTCCAGAGCGGGGGTGCCCAGCGCGGTGATGATGCCGGTCGGATCGCCCGAGCCGTCACCCGTGGTCAGGTCGGTGTTGACCTTGCGCGACATACGCTTGCCCAGCCGGTCAGCGACGTGGCTGACGATGTCGATGCTGGAGTCGGTCAGCAGTTCGTGAGTGATCTTCACGACGCCGGTCGCGCGCTTGTAGGCGCCGAGCAGCTTTTCGCCGACAGCCAGTTCAGCCGAACCCATGGAAGCGGCTTCAGCAACGGCGGACGCGGAGTTGGCCGTGTCGTCGTCGGTGATGAACTTCATCTGTTCGCCGCGGTCGGTGACGTATTCGGTCACGACAGACGGGTCAGCCATCGGGCCAGCGAACTTCAGGGTCTCGATGACCTTGGTGATCAGGGTCGGGGTCGCGACGGTGTGGCCACCTGCGGTGTTCGTGCCGACCGATTGCGGGGCGCGGAATTCGACTTCGCGGGTGCCAGCGACACGCAGGAAGTTGGTGGCGCGCTCTTCGGCGTCCGAGGTCGCAACCGGGGTGATGCGAGCCGAGCGCTCTTCGGTCGGGCGGCGGGGATCGGCAGCCGTCAGGCGGGCGCGCTCTTCGGCGACGCGGGCGTAGTCAGCGGCGCGGGTCTTCAGCTTTTCGATCTTGGCGAAATCGGCGCGGACTTCGGCTTCGATTTCAGCGGCACGCTCTTCAGTGGTGCCTTCGGCTTCCATTTCAGCCAGCTTCGCTTCGATGCCGTCGTTGAGATCGGCGATCTGCGAATTGATGTTCTCAATGCTCATTAGTGTTTACTCCGAAAGAGGATTTCGAAGTATTTATCGAGCAGAGTAGAAAGGCCGGTCGGACGCCAGCTAGTCTTTGAGTAGACGCATCAAATACTCGGCGCGTAGAGCGCGAGCCGCCGAGTTGTCAGCAGCAACCACCTCTTCCGGGGTCTCTTCAACTTCCGGGGTGGGTTGGTGAGCCGCACGAGCTTCCTCGCGCGAGCGAACGCCCGCAGAGGTCTCGGGATAGGCCGGGTAGGTGACCAGCGAGCCTTCGAAGATGTCGGCTTCGAGGATGGTGCGGCGGTCGTGCTCGCCCTCTTCGTCGGCGAAGACCCACGAGTCCCGCTTCACGAAAAACCCGAACGAGCATTGAAGCTCGCCCTCGCGAACCGCGTCGAACTGCGCCTTGGTCAGGCGGGAGGGTTCGAGGGTGAACCGCAGGCCGGTGTCGTCTTCCTCCAGGGTCAGAACGCCGCTCTCTTTGGCGATGTTCGAGCCCAGGATTTGGGTGCTGTCGTGCTGCCAGAAGAAATGGATGAGGTTCTCTTCGAGCGCGCGCTTGAAGGCGCCGGGCGCGATCTGTTCGATCCACCCGAGGTCCACGGAGGCGCTGTTGAAGACGGCGATGTAGCCTTCGATCAGCGGCTTGACGGCTTCCTGACCGTCGGCGCGGACTTCGGGCTTGTGGTTGATCTTGAGATTGGTCGAGAGGCGGAACTCCGCGCCCTCAGGGGCAACGCGCTTATTCACTGTCGTCTCCGCCCGGTTCGACCGGGTCTTCGTCTTGGTTGGAGGTCTGATCGCCTTGGAACTCGGCGCCCGCGTCTTCGAGCAACCGCGTCGCGCCTTGGATCATCAGCTTGGCGGCGTTGCCGCCCATCGCCGGGAGGGTTTCGAGCGCACGGCATTCATCGGGCGTCCGGATGCCGTTTTGGATCGCCGTCGCGTAGCCGGTCATGCGGGTGGTGAAATCGCCACGCAGCAGACCATCGACGTTCATCTCAACGAAGTGCGCCTTGCTGCGGGAGTCGTTGAAGAGCTTGGCGTTGAGTTGCTGTTCAATGCGGGTGAGCCAACCGGTCAGATTGTGCTTCACGAACGCGAGGTCTTGCTGTTCGGTGTTGGTGAACGTGCCGTGCGTGAGGTCTTGCAGAAACACCGGCGGCAGGCGGAACAGCCGCGCGATCTGCACCACCATGAATTTCTGAAGCTCTAGGAGTTGCGTCTTGTCGGGATCGAGCCCGAGCGTTTTGACGTCCACGCCTTCGGGCAGGACAAGCTCGTTCCGCTCTTCCTCGCGGATGAGCTTCATCACCGCTTTGAGGTTGCCCACGGCTTGTTCGATGGACTTGGCGCCATGGGCAGGCGCGGTCACGATGTGGTGGGGGACGCCGCCGTTCCGGAAGAGGATCGAGGCGTATTCTTCGGCCGCGATGGCGAGCCCGAGCGTCGAAGCGGCGCTCACGATGGGGTCGATATGGCCGAGGTTGTCTTCCCCCGGCATCCACACGAGGTCAAAGATTTCAGCCGCGGAGTAGCGCCGCTTACCGCCGTTCGGGAGCGTCTCTTCGTAGACCTTGCGACCGGTGGACCCGATGGAGACTTCGACCGGGTTGACGATTGGCCAGAGGTTAGAGACTTCGCCCGTGGCGTCACGTTCGATGAAAGTCAGTGCGCGACCCGTGGTCAGCACTTGCGTCATCATCCACTTCCGCCATTCGAACGACGTCAGGAAGTCGTCGTTCACGCAGTCGTGGAGGATCGAGTAGAGTTTCTTGGTGCTGCGACGCCGACCCTTCGCCGTTTCTTTGAAGGTGTGGAAGGGAAGCTTCGCGACAGTGTCGGAGAGGAAATCCACGGCTGAGCGAAACGCCGGGATGCCCATCGCCGTGTGACGGTTGACCGTAACGCCCGCGGCGTTCTTTGTTCCACCGCCAAAAAGGACGATACGGGCGTTCTTATCGCTGAGATTTACCGGAGCAGCGCGAGTTTCGCCAAGATTTCCGAGAATTCCGAATAGGGCCATGCCGGTATTTATGCGGCGCCCACTCCCAGAGACTTGTAGATGCTGACAAGATCAGTGTTCCAGAGACTAGCGGCATTTCCGCGATCTTCAGACATATAGCCGAGAGCCATAGTCAAACAGACAGCGCCATCTATCCTCGCCCGCGGCACGAGCTTGATCAGCTTGCGTCCGGCCGGGTGCGGGTCCTGCGCAGCGTTCGCCATGTTCCACGTCAGGATCGGATTCCCGTCGTGGCGAAGGCGTTGGTTCAGGACGGCGTCTTCGAGCGCGTCCACCCCGATGCCCATGCGCTCGTAGCTCTGCTTATACTTGACGAACCGGATGCCGGGACCGTCGCCTTCCTGAGCATCGATGTTCGAGTGCTCCATGACGGTCAGGAGTTCGTTCATCCGGTAGGGGTCGTAGGCGATGCCGACGATGTTGTAGCGCTCGTGTAGCTCGGCGAGTTTGGCGGCGACGAAGCCCAGGTTGATCGTCAAGCCGGGCGTGCCGGTGAGCCAGCCCTGCCGCTCGCAGACGTCGTAGGGGAAGCCGTCGGTGAGGGTGTGATCCGGAATGTCGATCTTGGGTTTCCAGAACCACGACTTCACGTGCATGCGCTCGGCCGACACGAGCACGAGACCCGTGAGGTCGGTGCGGTGAGAGAGGTCGAGACCGCCGTAGAGGCGTTCACCCGGCTCGAATTCGAACCACGTCTGAGTGTGGACCGCTGGCGCCGGGATGTCCGGCATCAGGCAGGCGTTCCAACTCTCGCGCGTGACCAGCGGCGTGCTTGCCGAGACTCTCTGATTGAGACGGTAGAGACGGAATTGCGCCTCTTCGGCCGGTGACAGCTTCGCCTCGATGGCTTCAGCCTTGAACCGGTCGTAGTTGATCCACGCTCCGAGAGCGGGGTTGGCCGCATACCATTGCTCTTCGTCGAGTAGGTCGCAGCCTTCCTTCGCCGCGTAGAGGTGGACGACGGTTCTGGGGTTCTGCGTCCTGAGCGCGTCATCGATCTGCGTGCTCATGACGTGGTTGGGGTCTTCGTTCTGCGTCGAGATGATCATGAAGAACGGCTCGCCGCGGGCGCCCTGAGCCGAGATCAACGCGTCGAAGAACTTGCGCCCCACGGATTGGGCGAGTTCGTCGAAGATCACGAACGAGGGGTGGAGACCGTGGGCCGCGTTGGGCTTTGCCGAGATCGCGCGATACTTCGAGCCAACGGCGCGCTTCGACGTTCCGGGGCGAACGTGGATCGTTGAGCGGGTGTCAACGATCCGCAGATACTTGAGCAGCGCGGGCGACGCGTAGATGAACGCCACCACTTTGTCGAAGACCACGCGGGCTTGTTCGGCCGTGGTCGCGCCGCTGATGATCTGACCGTTGGCTTCCGCCTCAGGACCGATGAGGTGGACGAGCACCAGGGCGGCGGCGAGTTCGCTCTTCCCGTTCTTCCGCCCAACCGAGAAAATGCCCTTGGTGACTAGGCGGGAGTCTGGAGTGCGGGCGTCAGCGGGCTCATAGACGTCCCTGATGTATTTCTCTTGCCAATCCGTCAGGATGAAGGGTTGGCCAGCGCGCTTGCCGTCGGTGATCTTGAGCTTCTGAATGAAGTCGATGACTCGGTCAGCGCGCTCTTTGTTTCTGACGATCTCAATGTGTTCGAATTCTAGAGTCACACAGAGATTTATCAGTGGATGTTGAACTCGTTATCCTCTTCGGTCTCGGGAGCATTGATGTTCTGCCGAGATACGGGGTCGAGTCCGAGCCGCGCGCCGAGACGATTCATCTGATCGGCTTGCGTGTTCTGATCTTTCACCGCCGGGCTGATGACCAGTTGCCCGGTTGACCCGTTGACGTAGCGACCCTGAGTCTTGATCGCCTCAGTGGCTTCGCGCCATCCGGCGACAGCCTCGCAGTAGGCAGCCAAGAGGTTCTCATCGGTGGCCGCGTAGACACCGGCGGGCATGGTCGAGACGATCCGCTTCCACACAGCCAGGGCGCCAGGGCTGATGGTCGAAGGGGGTTTGGGCGTGTTGGTGGGCTTGGGCTCGCGTTTGTTCAGCGCCCGCTTGCCGGGATTGCCAGCGAGTTCCTTCAGCGCCGTGGGGATGCGAGGTCTACCGGCTGGCATCAGAATGCCCTCACGGCTAGCCCGTAGAAGGCGAGCCCAATGAGGATCGCGTAGACGGGAACGCGGTAGCGAAGAACAGCGAGAGTGGAGTTGGCGATTTGGTTGAGACGTTCCATGCCGATATTTAGAGTTCGGCTCGGATATTCGAAATCACCACACTATATGTTGTGGATCATCACGAAAAACACTCAAAATATTGCGGTCTAGAAAATTTGAGGCGCCGGGGGTCGGCGCGAGCGGGTGGTTCTAGCGATCCGAAGACCCCTCCGGGGTGACCCGAGATGAGTGACGGCGCGTTCGCCGCCGTCACTCTCTTCAAGGGGAGACCCGCTGGGGTCACAGTTATTTATCTTCGGGCGGCTCGTAGGGAGTGAAATGACGGATGATCTGTTCGAGTATCCGATCTGACTTCCACTGATTGAAATCCGCTCGCATGACGACGAGGTTGTCTTGGTGATGCAGTCCGCCTTTGCTGAGCGGAATGACGTGATCGACGTGGTAGGGAGTGTCGAGTAGCCGCTCCATGCGCTCGCGCATCTCGTAGATGGACGCGATCTTCTGGCTGTCTGCGTCCTCTGTTTTCGCGCCTCTGATCTTCGCTCGCCGCTTAGACTTGGCCGCTCGCCGTAGGTGTGGGTTCGCCTTGTAGTAAGCGCGTCTTGCTTCCTTTCTTCGTTGTGCAGCAGTGGCCTGCCGCTCAGCCCGCCGCGCATCGCGCTCGGTCTTATCGGCCGCAGCCTTGGCTTCCTTCTCTGCTTTGGTCTTGGCTCTCTCAGCGTCTCGGGTGGCCTTGGCTACGGCACGCTCAGCCTTTCGCTGTGCCTGTCGCTCTGCCGCTTGTTGGGCTTTGCGTTCGCGCTCGTGGTCCCAACTGGACTCTTCGAGGTTGCACCAGCGGTTGTCGTCCTTATCGCCGCTGATGTTGCGGACACGCTCAGGCCATCGGCCGGTCATGTAGAAGAAACTGAGCCGGTGAAGGCGATAGTCTTTTCGCCGGATGCGGACCCGGTAGAAACCGTCTTGGTGGGACAACAGGCCAACTGGCTTACCGCCTGCGGGAAAACGGGGCCGGTGCTTCCACGTCATGATTCCAGTGTCAGGATCATAGTGGATGATAGAGAGTAGTTCCTCGTGAGTGATCATCCCTCATTGTAGACGGGTGGCCGGTCGGTTTCACTATTGACCGATGGGATACTCGCCATGACATTGAGAACACTTGGCGATATACTCGCCGTTCGATCCCTCCACGATTATGAAGAGAATGCAGCCGCAGAGACACGCCGCGGTGCGCTGCGGCTTCCGCTTAGGCTGACCGGGAAATGGAATGACGTCTGCCATTAGCGCCTCCGATTTGCAGGATGGTCCGGTGAGGTAGGCCAGCCAGTTAGATCGGTGCCGGTGTGATAGCCGCGTCGCTCGATTTGCGCTTTGATTCCATCATGGTGGTGGCGGCAGAGCGACTGCGTGTTCTCGTAGTCAAAGAACAGTTCCTCGTCGCCTTTGTGTGGATTGATGTGATCAACCACGGTCGCGAGCTTGACCCGTCCTTCGTCCATGCAGAAACGGCAGAATGGCTCAGCCCTGAGGCGAGCCATCCTCAGTCGTTGCCAGGAAGCACGTGAATAAAGCTTCCTCCATTCCTTCGCCTCAGGGCTGCGGTCGTCGTAGCGCTTACGCATCAGCGACGATGTGGTCTGTCCACATAAGCTTGAAGGCCACCGCGTCCCGCTCATCTTCGAAACTGACGACAACCGGGATCACGTAAGCGCAACCGTTTGGGATCGCGATCTGTAGTGGCTCGTCAGCTAACCGGACGCTGTGGGGCGCATGAGAGGGGGTCTCTGCGAGCCACGTCCAGACATCGGGCGCCGGTGCTGACGGTATCGTCCATCCCACCTGACGCTGTCCGTCGCACCGGTCCGGTCGCAGAACGAACGCAGTCACCGCCGCACCGCCATTCGCAGCACTTCAGCCAGGACCGGCACGGCGGTTTGGTTTGCGAGTTCGAAATTCTCTCGCGGATCGACGACGGTCATCAGGATCGTGTCGTCGTCGGGGCCGTAGCCCATGATGAAGCGACCTTCGCCAGTGCGGTGGTCGATGTAGCAGTGGAGATATTTCTTACCGTCGCGCCAACCCACCGTAGGGAACTCGCGCATCAGGGCTTCGACCTTGGCGACCAATTGAGATGTGACGGGCCGGGGCTGGGGTGCAGGCGCCGGTGAGGGACGGGCTGGGGAATCGGGTGGGATTTCCATCACCGGATACCCCACGCGGCGCGGATTTCGGCGAACCCACCGGCACGATGGTAGTAGCGGGCTTGCAGGTCAGGCTTTTCCCACAAGAGGTCGCGAAGCGGCTGATCGATCATCACGGCGATCTCGCGGCTCGTGCGGGCAGAGTTGACGGCGTGGGAGACGGCGATGCGCCAGAGCGCGGCGCGGGTCTCGGGATCGGCGGCGGCGAGGTGCGGGGTGATGTCGGTGACGTCCTGACCCTTCATTGTGATGGTGGTTGCCGGGGTGAGGGCGCGGACGGTGCTGTAGGCGATCAGAAAGGCAGATTCAGCTTTCGTGAAGTCGTAGGTCTGAGTGGTCATCGGGTCCTTTGCTGTTGTTCCAAACGGGTGAAGTAGTCGGCAATCATCACGGCGAGCCTGAACGAGTTGAAGGTAGACGAGCCGGTCGCGTGGGTGTCCGAGTAGATGTTGATATCGGAATTGACCAAGAGTCCGACGTGGGTCTCTTCGTCGGCACACGCCTTCAGCGCCTCCACGAGCATCGCCTGAACCTCAGAGATGACGACGTTCATTGGTCACCGCCTTCGACCTTGCAGCCCATCAGCTTCAATGCGACGAGGCGCGCGTCGTGCGGCGGCAGAACAACCATGTGGAGTTCGCCATAGGCGTCGTAGGCGCCGGGTTTCAGGAAGGGCGCATAGTCTGCGTGGTAGTGGCAGTCACCGGGATCACAGTCTTGGTGATAGGTGATGCCGTTGTTGGCCAACCAATCGGCGGTGATCTCGGGGCAATCCCAAACCCACGCGACTGCGTTGCGCTGAGCCTCTCGCGCTTCCGCCCATTCCAAGACGGTCTCGGCGAGCTTGTCGGCGTCGAACGCACTGAAGTCGTTCGTGCAGCCGATCTCGTTGTCCACCACGTAGATGTCGCCGTGGAAGCAACTCTTGCTCAGGGCGTCCACGAGCATGGCTTTGACGTCGGCGAGCGAGGGACGGCTCATTGATCGCCTCCGCAGCGGAGAGTGAACTCGACGGCGGCGTGGGATTGGCTTGGACCCAACACCAATCGACCGTTTGGATGAGAACCGCTCATCAGGTAGAGACCCGACTTACCGATGTCCCACCAGTTCTGGCGCCTCACGCGGAGACGATTGGCCCGCGCCCAAGCAACGATGATTTGCTCATCGTGTCGTTCGAGCCAGTTGAGGGCGAATTCTGAGTAACCGGAAGGTTGGTAGCCATAGTTGCACGCTCTCACGACGAGCCGGTCACTGAGATCGGACAGGTTCGGCTCAACCTTCGGCTCGCGCCGGAAGATCGAGAACAGACGGTCGATGAGCGAGACGGTCATTGATCGTCTCCAGTTTTGATCGCCCGGCAGAGGAATTCGTGTTCGACACCGGCCGTGGTCTGAAATGGCGGCATCTCGTAGGGCGGCGGTGCGCCGTTGGGGTATTTCTCCGCGTCGAACTTCAGGACTTCGAGGCGGTGAGACCCGTCAGCCAAAATGGCCAGGACGTCGGCCGGGATCACGAGCGGAATGGCGGGACGAGCCCGCTCAGGAAGCTTCGGCTCGCGCCTGAAGACCTTGGCGATGCGGGAGAGGATCGGGATCATTCGACCACCACCACGTCGGGGAAGGTGAGCCGGAACTCGATGGCGTCTTCGTCACGGTCGAACTCAAGCCGAGTTGTGATCCGAAGGGTCAGCATGAAGGCGACGTGCCCGGCGAAGAGCGCGTCCATACCTGACCAAGTTTGATCGTGGCTATGCTCGAAACGACAAGGTCTCGCCGCCAACCACTCCGTCGCCTTCTCGTCCTTTAGGACGAACTGTTCGACGTCCGCGATGGCTTTCTTCACGCAGTCACTCAGATAGTCATCCCTGAGCGTCTCGAATTTGATCTTGTCCAAGTCTTTCGCGAAATGGACTGCCTTCTGCCATTTCAGGCCGTCGGCGAGCTTGAGGGTCACGCTCATCGCGCCACCCGATGAATGTTCACGAGCCACCGGTTCTTCGGACCGAAGGTGCGTTGCAGGATGAAGTCTTCGACCTTCACGCCTTCGAGGGCGGCGTCGAGAGCGGACTCGCCGTGCCGATCCCAATCCAGCACCACCATGCGGTAGCGGCGGGTCAGCAGGCCGAAGAGGATGTGGAGGATGAGGGCGGGTCTCATGGGTGTCTCCGAAGGAGGAACACCAGCCGGGCGGCCGAGACCCACATCAGCGAGCCATGGCCTAGGGCGTAAAACCGTGCGGCGTCGCTCAACCCAGAGCCCAGGTAGCCAGCGACCAACATGACGAAGCCGAGGAACGCCAACAAGAAAACGAGAGCGACATCGAGCATGTCTGTGAAATCGCCCATCACCGCCACCCCAGCAGGAACAGCATCCAAGCGGGCAGGACCGTCGTGGACGTCTGAGACGACGAATTCGATTGGCTGGCGCTCGAAGACGAACTCGCGGTCTGATTGCCACTCGTGCTCGTCTGCGTGGACGTCGAGACGCTGCTAGAGCCCGACACCGATTGAGCCAGGGCGGGGGTGGAGATCATGAGGACGGCTACTGCCGCTACGGCGATGATGTTCTTCACAGGTGTTCCTTTCAGAGGTTGAAAAGCGGGAGGTCAGCCATGCAGCCGAACAGTCGGCGGCGAAGGCTCGGGCGACCGTTCAGGCGCAGGTATTCGCGCTGAATGATCCCGTGGACGTATTCGCGGGCGTGG
Organism: Phenylobacterium terrae; assembly: GCF_042681205.1. NCBI lineage: Bacteria > Pseudomonadati > Pseudomonadota > Alphaproteobacteria > Caulobacterales > Caulobacteraceae > Phenylobacterium > Phenylobacterium terrae. Next base: position 192,964 of record NZ_JBHUEY010000012.1, on the reverse strand, counting down.
TATTCGGGAGAGCCGGGGATCATTGCGCTGACCCCTCGTCGCCGAAATTCAAAAACGCGTCTTCGCCGAAGTGCTTGCGGGCTTCGACGTCGTAGGCGCGGGCGGCAGTTTCCTCGTCGGGGAAGTTGCCGATGAAATGGACCTCGCCGTTGAGCGTGATCTGCGACGTCCAGATGTAGCCGTTCTTCCGCAGGTAGACGCCTTTGAAGCGGCTGCTGCCGTCATGGTGGGGGCGAGCGGCGCGGCTGATCTGCGAAGGCGTCGCCTCCACGAGATTGTCCCACCGGTTGTCGCTGGCGTTGAAATTGCGGTGGCGGATCATCGAACGAGGCCACCGGCCGGTCATCCAAAAGAACGCCAGCCGTCCAGCCGGGTAGTAGCGCCCCTCGATCCGAACGATGCAGCCGACGGCGTTGTGCTTGCCACCGGCGATCTTGCCAGCCCGCATCGTGTTGTGACGACGCTGCATGCCGGTTGCCGGATGGGGGATTTTCTTCCAGCGGAATTCGCCAGTATCAGGGAAGTAATCCAACAGTTCCCTGACGTGTTCATGAGTGAGTCCCATGAACCTATTTATCCACACGGACTAGAGGCTAGTCATTATTCGCGTGGTCTGGTGGGTGCGACATCCCGTCCTTTACTAACCCTCACCTATAGGGCGGGACTTTGCTCCTGCCAGCGGATCGGGCGGGGGCGGCGTGTAGGGGAGGGTGATGTCAAAGGTCCAGGTGGGCGAACCCTCAGCGTGGGTCGCGATCATCCCCCAACCGGGCAACTGGCTAATGGCTTGGATGAACGGGTAGGCGTCGGCGAAGGTCGCCGTGATCCGCAGATGGTGGGAGCCGGAAGGCGGGATGAGGTCAGTCATTTACCCTTTCGATGGGGTATTCATCACACCACCTCAACATGAAGGCGGTCGCCTCAGTGAGGCTCTCAAACTCGATCCTGCATCGACAGGCTCGCGCCGACTTGAACATCGTGCCTCTGATTTCGACGATCTCACTGATCGTCGCGGACGCGTTCTCCGTTGCCCAGTTGACCACTGGAGTGAGCACGCGTCGGATCGCGTGCTTGAAGATCGCACGGCGGGTCTCGATCTCGCCGTCATACTGGCCGAACGAGATGGCCCTCAGCGGCGCTGCATAGTCGTCGAGATCACCAACGGCGTAGAACTTCACCTGATTGATCGGCGCAACGATCTCGAAAGCGACGGTCATACCACCTCCACGATCTCGAACTCGTCCGACCATCTGAGCTTGAAGGCGATGGCGTCAGCGGCGGTCTTGAAGGTGAAGCGACGCGTGGAGCCGCCCCAGAAACCCCGCGGCGCGCCGCTCTCGTATGGGATGCCGCGTTGAGAGGCCCACTCCATAACGTCGGGGAGCGTTTCTCCGGTCTCCAAGACGATGTCGAGCGCGACGGTCACGCCTCCACCTCCACGATTTCGAACTCGTCGCTCCACCGCAGCTTAAACGCGACGGCGTCGGCGGCGGTCTTGAAGGCGAAACCACAACGAAGAGCCCGCGCAGGCGGAACCCGCTTAATGGCGTCCATAATCTGATCGTAAGTGGGCAGAGCGTTGATCGTGGACGTCGGAGCGCATTCCTTCAGCCACGTGCTGAGAGGCTCCAGGGCGGTCTCAATTGCCGTTCTGAAGAACTTCGGGCGCTCGTCCCAACGCGACGAGACCTGCACCAAAGCCGGAAGGTAGGTCTCCGGCGGCACGACGATTTCGAGCGCGACGGTCATTCCTCACCCCCGAACCGAAGCTTGAACTCGACGGCGAGGGCGTGTTGCTCGGGCGCGAAGACGACCATCGCTTTCCCCCAGCTTCGCCATTGGTAGAAGCCGGGCTCCGTCCAAAGGGAGTGGTCGCCACGGTCCGGATCGATGTTGCAGGGGAGCCCGCGCGACTTGCAGAACGTCAGCGCCTCTGACGCAGCCTCAGGCATGTTCCAGAGACTGAAGACGATGAACCCCTCGTGCGTGAGTTCATCGAAGAAAGGGTTGAAGCCGATCTTCGCCCGGATCGTTCCCCGAACGATGTGGGCGCCGGTCACTTGCGATGTGGCCAACAGGGCAGGCGAGATGGTGATGGGCTTCGTCATCACAGCCACCTCATCTTGAACGCGATGACGTCCCGTTCTTCCACGAGCGTGATGCAGTAGAGTTCGCGACCTTCCGGACCATCAACGATCACGTAGGGGCCGGGCGTGCGGATGTTGCCGCCGATCCACTCCCGCATCTCACCGCGGGGCGCGTAGCCTGCGAACGAATAGGGGAGGGTGGTCATTCTTCGATCCACCGCAGCTTGAACGCCACCGCGTCCCGGTCTTCCCCAAAGCTCACGTCGAAGGCGAAGGAAGACCCCCGGCTCCATTGCGTCGGACCTTCCTGATTGCTCAGGGCGAACGACGGCGTGTTCTCGACGATCCACGCCATGATCGGCACGGTCTCGGCGGTCGCGCCGCTGACGCGGAAGGTCTTGCGTTCGGTGATCCGGGTCTTCGCCACGGGGGCGCGGTGGAGCGCGTTCACCTGCGTCTGAAGTGGTGAGCATCGCTGCGGAGTTGGCCAGCATCGCCGCCGGGATGGTGGTGATGGGCGGCAGGCTCATTTCGCCACCTCCGGCTTCACAGCCGCCCTAATTCCCATCCACAGCGACGACAAACCGAGCACGGTCAGCGCCGACGCCGTCACGTGGACGATGACGCCGAGCGCCACGGTGTGGAGCCGGTAGATGAGGGAGAGATCGAATTCGATCAGGAAGGCGGCGCCGAGGTGTAGGAGTTGGGCTACGACCAACAGAACGAGGCCATCGCGGATGTCGCGAATGATGAGTTTTGAGTCCATGGTGGTATTTAGGACGGACATTACAGCCAGCAGAGCGAGAACTTTACCGCGTCGGCGTCGTCATCGAAGACGATGTCAGCCTCCCGCCAGGAACGCATTCCCTTCGTCACAATCCACTCCTGAGTGACCCGGCAACGCGAGCCTACTTCGGAGCGGAGCCACTCCGCGATCTCGGGTGTCATGATGATCCTCACTTCGGCGGACCTTCAAAGCATCCGAGAACGAAATCCCCGAGCGTCTCAAGCGCCGGAAAGCACTCGTCTAGTCGATGCTCGAAAACATGCAGGCGGTGCCGCCCAGAGGGGCCAACGCGTAGCGAGCGAACCGGCTTGACGCCATTGAGGCGACACCACACGTCGAATTTTGTCTCTCCGCCATTAGTAGTGACGTAGAACCGGTTGGGGTTGGATGGGGTGGTGGGGGTTGGGGTCATACTTTCAAACTTTCCAATTCAATCATCGACTCTAAACAACAACTCTTCAACTTCTTCCCACCAATACCCACCAACTCAACATCATCTTTGTTTTTACTGAAGGAATGGATGAATTGAGCTAGTGGGGTTTGTTGGGGTTGATGGGGTTTACTGCTTCGGGAATGGCAGCACTCGGCTCCGTTCACCGACAAAGCGGTATTCGGTGGTGTTGGCTCGCGTCCGCTTGGACACGACATCGTGGTAAAGCCCACCCGCCAAGCGGGAGAGGCTCCGCCCGAAGGTCATTTCGTTGACGTAGCGAGTCCCCGTGGGGTCGGCGATCTCCGCCCACGGGCGGAAGCTTGCTTCCATGATCTGGCTAGACCGCATCCACTCGCCACGAGGGATGGTGCTGCATTCGCTGAGCCAGCGTTCCACCGGGTCGCGGTAGCGTTGCTCGGTCTGAATCTGTTGCACGGCGGCGAGCCCGTCGGCTTCGGCGAAAAGCGGGGCGTCGGCGTCTTCATCGATGGAGCGCCAAATCGCCAAGGCGTCGAAGCCGAGGATCGTGGCCCGATCTAGTTGCCCGACGTCGATTTGGAGGAACCGCCGGTTCCCGGTCTCGTCGCGAATGGTGAGATCGATCTCTTTGTTCGTGGCCGCGATGAAGGTGCTCATCAGGGTCTTGAGGCTTGCTTTCTCGTAGGACTGCCGGACCTGCCGAACCTTCGAGGTCATCAGACCCTTGAGTTTTTCGAGGTCGGCTTTGCCGATGCCCGGCATCTCATCGAAGAACATCACGGGCATGCGGGTGAGGTCGTAGGCCGTGCTCGTGTGCTCCATCATTCCGAAGTCGGCGACGACGTAGAAATCCTCCAGCGGCGTCAGCAGGTGGGTGATGAGCGTGGACTTGCCGCACCCCTGCGGTCCGAACAGCACCGGCATGAGGTGACTGCCGTGGCTCCAGCGACCCCGCATGTGGTTCTTCACCCGGTGAATGAAGTTCGCGAGGGCGACTTCGGCCGCTTGGCGGTTCCGGTCGTTGAGGGCGGCGTCGCCGGTATCTGTCACGAGATAATGGGCCAGCCGCTTAAGTTCGAACCGGTCGCCGAGGTCCGGATCGTAAGCGAGATGTTGAACTCGCCGCTGCATGACGCGCAGAACTTCGTCAGCCTGCCAATTGAGCAAGGCGGCTTCGGCGTCCCGTCGGGTCAGGTGGTTGTAGCTCCCGCACCAAAGGGCGATCTCACGGAGCACGTAGTTGATGTCGCGCTCTCGTTCACGGCTGCGAAAGTTGCCGTTGTAGTCCAGCGAGTAACCGCGACTCCGGATGAACAGCGGGATGAAGTCTTCGGCGGTCTGCGGCACGGTGCCGAGATCGCTCTGAATTCGACACCGACGGACTTCCGCGCGGGCTTTCTTTTCGGACATCCCCGCGTTGGTCACGAGAGCCTCTTCTAGCCGCTTCCACGTGTAGTCGCCGGGTGAGATGCCTTCTGCATGCTCAGCAGCGTAAATCAACTCTGCGATCTCGCGCTGTCCAGCGCGGTAGTCGGGTGCCCAGTTGTTGAGGATGGCGATGATATCGTTCATTTCTTCCTTATGCTGTTTTCGACAGTCTTCTCATGATGGCAGCAAGGCGTTGTTCTTTTTGCTCATCGGGGTTGATTGAGTTGCCTGAGGCGACGTGACGCTGAGCCGCAAAGCGGACAGCGTTTTGCGCCTCGTGGCGCGCGTAGGGCCGATGCGACTTCCCGCCTCTGCGGCTCATTTCGAGCCCGAGCGCGAGAACGATTTCGGGTGTGCAGGGCAGACCCTTGGCCAAGGCGCGGCCCGCGACCTTGACCATGAAAGAGTAGAAGCGCCCACCGCTGGGGCTCATCAGGTAGGCGTCGATGAACTCGGGTCTAACCAAGGGCGAGCGGTCGAAATCCATCAGCGCGAAGATGTCGTGGTCTTCCACGCTGGCCACGTATTCGGCGAGGAATGCCGTCGTGGCCGCATCGTCGGGTTTTTCTCGGATGACCGGCGGGTAAGCCGACATGATGATCTCGGGATCGAGATCATCGCCCTCCAACACGGCGGCGAAGCCGTGGTGACCGTCGCTTTCGTTCGGGAGTTTGTCTGAGGCGCCGCGCCAGCGATGCGCGACGATGCTCAGCCGCCCAACGTCGAAGGTGGACTCGTCGAAGATCGAGCCGAGCATCTGATTGATGCTCGTGCAGAGCGCCTCGTAGGTGGGACCATCAACCGGTTTCGTGAATGGGATGATGACCCGGTAGCGGTTGGTCGTCAGAGACGAATTCGTGGTCGTGTGGACGACGAAGCGGAACCCGACACGGGCCAACAGGGCAACCATGCCGTCGAAGCCAGGATCGCCCGGCTTGTCACCATCGACGTCGCCGGTGAAGGCGTAGCGCTGAACAACGTTGATGGACCCGCGCTGCGGTGGATCGAACAGCGCCGGGACGCTGCACATCGCGGCGGTCTTGGTGTCACGCGCGAACGGTAGCTCTGAAGCATAGCGGAGGAGTTCGGCGTATTCGTCAAAGGTTGCGTCAACCGTTTTTGGCCGGTTATCGTGAACATCATCAAAGAAACTGACGTGCATAAAGAAACCCCTCACTCGGGTCGCGGGCCAAGTGAGGGGTTTCAGTTGAACTCAGCGCCATCCCGACGGCTGGAGTTAAAGGAAATCCGTGAACGTGGACCCGCGACGATCTCTGTTCTAAACATTATTTATCACAGCAGGTCGTCAGGCCGGAAAATTGAAATGAAGAACCCCCGACCATGCGCGAGCCGGGGGTTCATTGGCTCAAGTCTTCATGGGACGAGGGGAGCCAAACTGTGGTCAACAACAGCCAGATATTTATATCAGCCGCCCGATCCTGTATAAATATTCATGAGTGGTCGGGGTAGCCTCTTGCCCACTCCTTGGGTTCCTTGAATAGTAGCGTGTGTTAGAGCCGTCGGACCTCCAGCCCGGCGGCTCTTTCATTTCAGGGCGTCCCGACGCCATTGCTCGCGGAGTTCCCGTTCTTGGACCGTAGTGGTCCCGATTTCACCGATCTCTTCGCTGGTCGGGCAGCGTAACGGTTGGCCAAGCTCCGCAGAACGGGCGCGCCAATACGTTGCTCGTTCGAGGACGTAGTCGCTGTCCTTAAGACGCTCCGAGATCATCTTGCCCGTGCAGGGATCGTGAAGCTTTCTCGCGCAACCGCCTAGCGCAGCGACGAGCATGATCGTGGTGATGGCTGTTCGCATGGTCCCCCCGTGGGGAGCATGCCATCAACGAAGTCGGGTGGCTAATTTCTGCCCGTCCCGAGACAGCGCGACGGTATATTCGACCCATTCGACGTCGAGCGCCGGACATTCGTCCACGACGCGATCCCACAGCGGCTTCAACATCTGAATGGCGTCGTCGTCTTCCCGGCAGAAGGCTAGCCAGTTGACCGCTCTAGCCCATGCCACGAGGTCAACGGCGGTCTGATAGTCGCCGCACATCAGCAGGAGACCGGGATAGAGGTCAGGGCTGATCCACTGCGACTCCGACTCCACCCATTCCACGGGCACGTCGCAGAGACGGGCGGCGACGAGAAAGGTCGTGACGGCGCTCATTGCACCGCCTCGCATCTGGCCAACAGGTCAGCCACGTCTTCGCCCGCCTCAGCGATGGCGCGGAACGACTCTTCTATGGTGAGGAAGACGACGGGGTTCTGTTCCACGAGGATCGTCACGGCGGTGGCCCAATCCCTGAGGCTCGGGACGGGCTCACGCGCTTTCATCCCGATCCTCTTCATGATGTTCGCGACCGCCTCGTAAGCGGCTTCGAACACCTCCAGGGGATCGGCGCCCAGGAGCCGGGCATGGATGAGGAAGTTCTCCAGGGGCGTCATTTGCGGCGCCTCCCATAGCGGGCGAGGTCTTCGTTCTCACGAAGCCACGTGGCGACGCGCTGGAGTTCGTCGGCGGTCCCGTTGTTTTTGATGCGGTTTGATTTCGCGGACACCACCCGGACGTTGCCCTTGATGTAACCGAGGTCGCCGATGACCCGGTCAATCGTGGGGCTGTAGTCCCAAATCGCATTCTCTCCGGTCAGTAGGGGAATGTGGAGCACCGGACAGACGTCGCCGATCTCAAAGTCATCTTCGGTGAGATCGAACGGGACGCCGAGCCGCTCGGCGCGGGTTCGGGCTGCGGAGAGTAGGAGCCTCTTCGGGTGGCGTTCTCGGTAGCGGCGCCGCGCTTCGCGGCGAGCGGAGGGATCAGAGTAGGGCAGGGAACCCCTGCGCTGACGTCATCAGCAGGAATGTCATACGGCTATTTACGGCCGGACGTTGAAATCACGCCGATAAGTAGGTGTGGGCGGTCGGGAAGGAGTCCATTTTGCCCGGTTGCCCGGTTCGTAGGGAAGCCCGCCGTCTCCAGCCGGTGGGCTTCTTTGCGTTTGGTCCTGTTTCGTTCTCGTCGTGTTCGAGCTACGATTAACGGATGCAAAGGCCAGAGCCCACCCTCGCCATCCTCCGAGACACCGACAAAGAGCTAGAGGTGGACTGCCGGAATTGCGCCCGGCGGGAGTATCTCGATCCGCTCGCTGCGTTCCTGCGCTTCGGCGAGACCACGACGTTCACCCGCGCTCGCGAGATCGCCCGTTGTCGCTATTGCGACGCCGCAGGTCCCTCTTGGGTGAAGGTCGGCGTGGCGATCCCCCGCCATATTCGGGACATCCGGATTCCCGGTCTGCGCTCTCAGAAATGAGCGTCACGGCAGGGGCACTGGTTAGCGGATAACCCCTGCATCGGCCGCGCCCGACCGCCGTGCCTTTCTGAGTGGTGAGCGGCGCGTGACGCCCGACTATAGCCCGAGCGAATTGGTTCACCAACTCGGGTGTCTTGCTCGCGACAACGAAACATATGTAGCACACGAGCGCGGCGGCCAAAGGGCAGGAACCGCGACGAAAGGGCGTCGTTACCCTTCGCATGCAGCGGGGGTTCTTGGGAGGCGAGCATGGCCACAAGCTCACGCGAGCAACCGCGCAACTGGATCTGGTGGCTGGTCGGCGGCCTGGTCATCGCCCTGGTGGTGATCGGCGCCTACATGTTCGCGGCGCGGGCCCAGCAAGCCGATCTGCCGCGGCCGGCGGACCTGGCGGTGGACCTGCCGAGCCCGTCCAGCCTGCCGGACGCGCCCAACCTGCCGCCGGCGCCGGTGCCGGCGCCCAGGTGAGCCATGCCTGGCCCCGGACATTCCCGGCCCCAGCCGCTGGTGTGGCTGAGCCTGACCGTGCTGATCGCCCTGTCGCTGACGTTCGGCTTTGCGGCGCTGCGGACCAGCGCACCGGACATCGCCGCCTCGGGGCCGGTGGTCCAGACGCCCAGGGCGCCGCCGCCGACGCCGCTTCCCGACGCTGAACCCAAGAGAGGCTCATGAGCTCAGACCGACCCCACGACTCCCCATCCAAGCCGCATTACCCCAAGCGGAAGATCCCGCCGCTGGTGTGGATCATCGTCGCGATCTTCGTGGGCTGGGCGGTCATCTTCTTCGTGCAGCGGGAAGGGGCGGTCGAGACGCCGTCCGGCGGGACCCACCCGACCGCCGAGCAGGCGCCGGCCGTCGCTCCGGCCACGCCCGTGACGCCGGCCGCACCGGGCACGCCGCAGACCGCCAACCCCAGCTAGCGCTGCGCGGACCTGGCGTGGGCGAGGGCCGCCAGTCGGCAGGCCGAGGCCAGCGAACTGGCGCCCCGGCCCTCGTCGAGGCGGGTGATCAAGCCGGCCAGGCTCTCGCCGCGGGCCGCGGCCATCTCTTCCAGGACGGCCCAGAACTCCGGCTCCAGCGCCACGGAGGTGGCGTGGCCGGCGAGGAGCAGGGACCGCTTGGAAAGGCGTGGCATGGGAGCGATACATGCCCGCATAACCGCCCCGCCGAAAAGAGCGAGGGGCGGGTCTTGCGAAAAAATGACGCCTGCGTCATTTTCATGGATCATCAATCTCACTCTGGCAGAGCCGCCGCGATGACCGCCGTCGATTTCGATCCCGCCCTCGCGCCCGCCGAGAAGACCCAGCCGCGGGCCTATTCCTACAAGCTGCAATGGGGTCCGGCCCTGAAGGCGCTGCAGCGCCTGCTGGCCGACAAGGAGGACACCCGCCAGGTCTTCGAGATCATGCGGGCGCTGAACGGGGACTCCACGGCCAAGGCGTACCAGCGCCTGCTGACCACCACCGAGGGCGGCCGGCTGGCCTACGAGCGGGTCGAGCTGGCCCACAAGCTGATGGACGACGCCTGGCTGGACAGCTTCCCCGAGGGCTCGGTGGGCGCGGCCTACCGCACCTTCGTGCGCTCCGAGCAGCTGTCGGCGGAGGGGCTGGCGATGGTCAGCCGCGAGGGCGTGGGCGACATCGACAACCCGCACCCCTACGCCTGGATGGGCCGGCGCACCCGCGACGTGCACGACATCTGGCACATCCTGACCGGCTACGGCCGCGACGCCCTGGGCGAGGCCTGCCTGGTGGCCTTCTCCTACGCCCAGACCAAGGGCCTGGGCTGGGCGCTGATCGCGCTCGGCGCGGCGTTCCGCTCCGGCCGCAACGGGGCCTATCCGTTCAAGAAGGCGATCCTGGAGGGCTACCGGCGCGGCAAGGCGGCCGCCTGGCTGCTGGGCGAGGACTACGAGCGGGTGCTGAACGAGCCGCTGGAGTCGGCGCGCCGCCGGCTCGGCATCGTTCCGGCCAAGGTCTACGAATCGATCCCGCCGGCCAACCGGGACATCCTGCCGGCCTAATCCTCGCGCCGGGCCTGGTCGAGCCGCCGCTCCAGCTTGGCGGCCTCGGCCTTGGCGGCGGTCTTCTCGAGCTTGGTGCGCCCGAACCTGACCCGGTTCTCCGCTGCGCCGGCCTTGGCCTGCGAGCGGGCCTTCGCCTTGCGCGCCTTGTTCAGGTTGACGATCTCGCTCACGCCCCGGGGCCTCCACCTCGCGTCACGCCCGCCAGAATAGCCGAGCGCTCGACAATCGCCCAAACATTAGGCACTTAACCTCGGAAATGCGGGGACTGCTCGGTCGCATCGGCGCCAGCGCCATGGGGCGCCGCCTGGGCCTCCCCAGGTCGCTCCCCGTATTCGTGCTGATCATCGGCATGGTCGCCTCCACCGCCGCCTCACTGCAGGTGCGCTGGCTCGTCGAAGCCAAGGACATGGAGCGGTTCCAGCACGCCGCCGACCAGACCAGCGGCGACATCGCCGCCCGCATGCAGGCCTATGTGGCCATCCTGAAGGCGGGGGAGGGGCTGTTCCACGCCTTCAAGGGCGAGGTGGACGCCGCCCAGTTCACCGCCTTCGCGGACCATCTGGAGCTTCCCGCCGTCTACCCCGGCATCCAGGGGATCGGCTTCAGCCGCAAGGTCGCCGCCGCGGACAAGGCGGCGCTGATCGCCGAGATCCGCCGCCAGGGGGATCCCGACTTCACCATCCGGCCGGACACGCCGCGCGAGGAGGTGCACGCCATCGTCTACCTGGAGCCGCGGGACGCGCGGAACGAGGCGGCGATCGGCTTCGACATGTTCACCCACCCGGTCCGACGCGCGGCCATGGCCGCCGCCCGCGACGCCGGCGAGCCGGTCATGTCGGGCAAGGTGGAGCTCGTGCAGGAGATCACCGAGGACAAGCAGGCCGGCTTCCTGATCTACCAGCCGGTCTACCGGGGCGGGGCGACGCCGACGGCGGTCGAGGAGCGCCGGCGGCTGCTGGACGGGTTCGTCTACGCGCCCTTTCGCGCCGACGACCTCCTGCACGGCATCTACAGCGACCAGCAGAACCCGCGGGTCGACTTCGCCGTCTACGACGGGGCGCCCGAGCCGGAAAACCTGCTGCACCGCTCGTTCAGCGGGAGCGTCGCCGCGCGCGCAGCCGACGCCAGGTTCACCAGCGAACGGCGGATTACCATCGCCGGGCGGACCTGGACCCTGCGCTTCTTCACCCGGCCCGAGTTCGAGCTGGGCTCCGGGCGCAGCTTCCCGCTGCTGTTCCTCGGCGGCGGCATGCTGGCCACCCTGCTGGTGGCGGCGGCCACCTGGTCCCAGGTGAGGGCGCGCCTGGCGGCCGAGCACGAGGTGGCCGCGCGCCAGGCGGCGGAGGGCCAGCTTCGGCTGCTGCTCGACGAACTGAACCACCGGGTGAAGAACACCCTAGCGACCGTGCAGTCGGTCGCGGCCCAGACGCTGCGCGAAGGCCAGGCGCCGCACGAGGCCCGCGAGGAGTTCGAGGGCCGGCTGGTGGCGCTCAGCCAGACTCACGACCTGCTGACGCGCGATTCCTGGCGCGGCGCGAGACTGGCCGACCTAGTGCAGGTGGAGGTGGCCCCCTACGAGAGCGCCCGCACCGGCCGGGTGGCCGCCAAGGGACCTGCGGTGTGGCTGTCGCCGAACCTGGCGGTGGCGCTCGGGATGGCACTGCACGAACTGGTCACGAATGCGGTCAAGTACGGCGCGCTCTCCACCGACGCCGGCCGGGTCGAGATCGAGTGGCGGCTGTCGGGCCAGGGGGCCGAGCGTCGCCTGGAGCTGTGCTGGGAGGAAATCGGCGGGCCGCCGGTGGCGCCGCCGACCCGCAAGGGTTTTGGCGCGCGGCTGATCACCACCGGGCTGCGCCGTCAGCTGAACGGTCAGGTGGACCTCATCTTCGATCCGGCCGGCGTGCGCTGCACCATCGACATGCCTCTGCCGGAGGACTAGCCCGAGCGGCGGCCGCGACGGCGAAACCGCGCCGAAGGCTGGAGTGTTGAATCCGCAGACCCCGGCGGCGTGGCCGCGGGGGCGATGCGGAGGACGAGGAATGATGCTCCTGCACTCGCTGATCAAAGAGCACATGGAGGTGGTCGGCTCCGACGGCGGTCACGTCGGCAAGGTCGACCACGTGCTCGGCGAGGAGATCGAGCTGGCCAGGCTCGACCGGTCGTCAGGGTTCAAGCACCACTACATCCCGATGACCTGGGTCGACCACATCGACAACGACCGGGTCTGGCTGAACATGACCGGCCAGGCCGCCACCACCGCCTGGCGCGAGAAGCATTAGGATCGTCCCTTCCTCCCCTGCGGAGCGGGGGTGGGGGAGAGGGCGAGCCGCCCGCGCAGCGGAACGAGAAGTGCAGATTGGAGCGGGACGCAGCGCCGCGCTTGGGGCTTTCCCTTTCCACCACACGCTCTTCAGCCGGCGTGCGCCGGCTTCGGCGCGCGGTCCCCCTTTCCCATGAATGGGAAAGGAAGAAGGCTACGGCAGGTCGGCCCGCGTGAGGGCGGCGAAGACCGGCGCGTCGAGGCCGGGGATGCGGGGCTCGCCTTCGCCGCGCCAGAGCGCGCAGAGGACGGCCACGAGCTGGGCGCCCGCATGGTCCAGGTGCCGCCTGGCGTCGAGGATCGCGCCGCCGGTGGAGATCACGTCCTCGACCAGCACGACCTTGCGGCCCCGCAGGTCGCCGCCTTCCACAGCCAGGCAGGTGCCGTAGGTCTTGGCTTCCTTGCGGACGAAGGCGGCCGGCTTGCCGCTGGCCAGGGACATGGCGGTGGCGATCGGCACGCCGCCGAGTTCGACGCCCGCCAGCACCTCGGCCTCCGCCGGCACGAGGGGCAGCATGGCGGCCGCGACGCGGGCCAGCAGCTTCGGATCGGCCTCGAAGCGGTACTTGTCGAAGTACTCGCCGGAGACCTTTCCCGAACGGAGGGTGAAGCGGCCGGTCAGGTGGGCGGCGGCGTGGAGGTCGCCGCCCAGCACCTTGCGGGCCGCCGCGTCCATCAGCCGACCGAGGCGCAGAACCGCTGGATGCGGCTGCAGGCCTCCTCCAGCACCTGGTTGGAGGTGGCGTAGGAGATGCGGAAGAAGGGCGAGAGGCCGAAGGCCCCGCCGAACACCACCGACACGCCCTCGGTCTCCAGCAGCTCGACGGCGAAGTCCTCGTCGCTCTGGATCACCTTGCCCGAGGGGGCCTTCTTGCCGATCAGGCCCTCCACCGAGGGATAGACGTAGAAGGCGCCTTCCGGCGTCGGGCAGTTGATGCCGCGCGCCTGGTTGAGCATCGAGACGACGAGGTCGCGCCGCTCCTGGAACAGCTTGGCGTTGGGCTTGATGAAGTCCTGCGGCCCGTTCAGCGCCTCCACCGCCGCCCATTGCGAGATGGACGAGGGGTTGGAGGTGGACTGGCTCATCACCTTGGCCATCAGCTTGATCAGCGGCTCGGGGCCGGCCGCATAGCCGATCCGCCAGCCGGTCATGGCGTAGGCCTTGGAGACCCCGTTCATGGTCAGGGTGCGTTCGTAGAGGGCCGGCTCGACCTGGGCGATGGTCCAGAACTCGAAGTCGTCGAACACCAGGTGCTCGTACATGTCGTCGGTCAGGATCCAGACGTGCGGGTGGCGCAGCAGGACGTCGGCCAGCGCGCGCAGCTCGGCCTTGGTGTAGGCCGCGCCCGACGGGTTCGACGGGGAGTTCAGGATGATCCAGCGCGTGCGCGGCGTGATCGCCCGCTCCAGCGCCTCCGGCTGCAGCTTGAAGCCGGTCTCGGCGCTGGTGGGCGCCGGCACGGGCACACCCCCGGCCAGCAGCACCATGTCCGGATAGCTGACCCAGTAGGGCGTCGGGATCACCACCTCGTCGCCCGGGTTCAGGGTGGCGACCATGGCGTTGTAGATCACCGGCTTGCCGCCGGGCGAGACGTTGACCTGGGCAGGCTTGTACTCGAGCCCGTTCTCGCGCTTGAACTTGGCGACGATGGCTTCCTTCAGCTCGGGGATGCCGTCGACGTTGGTGTACTTGGTCTTGCCGGCGCGGATCGCCTGGATGGCCGCTTCCTTGATGTTGTCCGGGGTGTCGAAATCGGGCTCGCCGGCCGCCAGGCTGATGACGTCGCGGCCCTGCGCTTTCAGCTCGCGCGCCTTCTGGTCCGCCGCCAGGGTGGCGGAGGGCTTCACGCGGGAGAGCGCGGCGGATTGCAGCGACATGGCCAGGGGGCTCCAGAAGTGGAAGGAAGTCGGGGCGCCCGTTTACCTGAAGGCCTCACTCGACGGAACCCGGGGCCCGCAAAGAACCGGAGCTTCGCCGCAGGCGTTTGCCCAAAGGCAACAGGGGAGCTGTTCAATGAGACCCGTCCGATCGCTCGCCGTCGGCCTGGCGATCGCCGCCGGCCTTTCCGGCTGCCAGGAGGAGCCGCCGCCCGCGCCGGCCAAGACCGCGCAGGCCCCGCCGGCGCCGCCGCCGTCGCCGCCCGAGCCGCCGCCGCCGCCCTACGTGGGGCTGTGGGCCGCAAAGGCCGACCTCTGTCCGCAGGGCGCCTGGGTGTTCGACCGCGACAAGGTGGTGACCGCCGGCGAAGTGGCGTGCGAGTTCCAGCAGGTCAGCGAGACCAGCTCCGGCTACCAGGTCACCGCCACCTGTTCGGCCGAGGGCGAGACCAAGCCCTACCAGTTCAGCCTGACGCTCACCGATCCGGCCCCGCCGCGCTCGATGACCGTCTCCCGCGGCGCCTGGGACGGGCCGATCACCCTGATGCGCTGCCCGCCGTAGGAAGGGCGTCGCGTCTCAACATCCGGGCCATGCGTCTGCGGCCCCCGAGCTTGACCCGGCTCGCCCGATAAGCGACGCCTCCGCCGATGCGCCGCCTCCTCTTGTTCCTCACGAACATGGACGCCAAGGCCTGGCGGGCGCTGGCCGTCTCCTTCGTGCTGTTCGGCGGGGTGGGGGTGGTGTTCCTGTTCGGCGCCCAGGTGCTGGGCTTCGACGGCGAAGCGACCGTCGAGGAGTGGCTGGGGCTGGCGGCGGACGGGCCGTGGGCGCTGCCGGCGGCGGTGGCCGCCTTCGCCCTGCTGGCCTTCCTGGGCGTGCCCCAGTTCGTGCTGATCGCTGCGGCGGTGGTGGCGTTTGGGCCCTGGACGGGATTCGCCTACAGCTGGATCGGCACCATGGTCTCGGCGGTGGTCGGGTTCGGCGTCGGCCGGCTGGCCGGCGCGCGGACGCTGGAGAGCTTCTCGGGCGACAGCGTCAAGCAGTTCATCGAGCTGGTCGGCCGCAACGGCTTCTGGGCCAGCCTGATCGTTCGCCTGGTGCCCTCGGCGCCGTTCATCGTCGTCAACATGGCCGCGGGCGTGACGCCCATGCGGCTGCGCAGCTTCCTGGCCGGCACCGGCCTGGGCATCGTCCCGAAGATCGCGCTGACCGCCTTCGCCGGGAACTCCATCGTCCAGGTGATGCGCGGGGAATGGGCCGCCCACCTGCCGATGCTGGTCGGCGTCGCCGCCGCCTGGCTGATCATCGGCTGGTATGCGCGCCGGTGGCTGAAGTCGCGAGAGGCGGCGGCGCGGCAAGGGTTGGTTGTCGAGGCAGACCCACCTCTGCACGACACCTAAGGCGCGATGCTGAAGAAGCCGGATCGCTAGAATGGCAACAGAAGATTTTCGCCCAGTGATGCCTCAGTTTGCCCCAGGCAGACGAATTGAGGTTGATCCATACTCCGTCACCGCGACGCCCCTTCAGATGACCTTCCAGAGCCAAGTCATTTCATCAGGAACCGCATTCTTTTGGCGGCGCAACAACCGCACATACCTGATTACGAACTGGCACAATGTAAGCGGCAAGAATCCGAGGACCGGAGTTCATCTTTCTCCGACGGCCGCTGAACCCAATTCCCTGAGCTTTGACGTGTTCGAAGGGGGGGACATCAACCGGAGGCGAGCGGCCATTGGTCAGATTCGCGACGCTCAAGGTAAGCCTCTCTGGCTTGAGCACCCGGTGCATCGGAAGCGGGTGGACGTCGTAGCCCTCGAATTGGGATCCCTCAATCCGAAATGGGTCTACCCAATCAATGAATTGGCGGTTGGAAGTATCAGGGCGCAGATTGGAGGCGACGCGTTTATTCTCGGGTTCCCGATGGGCGTGGGGCCAAGTCGTATGGCAATCTGGAAACGAGCAAGCATCGCGACCGAACCAGACATTGATGTCGAAAACCTCCCCTTGATGTACGTGGACACAGCGACTTCGGCGGGGATGTCTGGTTCGCCCGTCATCATCCGGTCGACGCTCGGGGAGAGGGACGACGGTTCGCGCGTGATGATGCTCGGCCCCATGACGCGGTTCATCGGTATCTATTCAGGTCGGCTGCAACCTGACGGAGCCGTCGGTGCGCAGCTTGGGTTCATCTGGAAGGCACCGGTCATTGATGAGATCATTGACGGCCAGCAGCTCGGTTCGACTGAGTGATTGGTCATGCGTCTGGCCGGTAGGATCTTGCGCGAAAGCCACATCTGACGAGCTTCACGGCACGACCATTGCGCGAGCGTGCCCGATCGGCTATCAAGCTTTCCATGCGCACCTGGCCCCAAAGCCTGTCTCTTCTGCTTCGGCTTAGCCGCCCCTGGGCGCCTTACTAGGCTGCGCGACCTCTTCGCGGCCGGGCGCTTCAGGGGATGACCTGACCGCCCGATCGGATTAAGAACTCCCGCGAAGAGACCTCCCATGAGCACCGAACAAAACACCGCCGCCTCCGAGCGCGACCGCGTCATCGTTTTCGACACCACCATGCGCGACGGCGAGCAGTCGCCCGGCGCCTCCATGTCGCTGGACGAGAAGCTGGAGCTGGCGAAGATCCTCGAGGAGATGCGGGTCGACGTGATCGAGGCGGGCTTCCCGATCGCCTCCAACGGCGACTTCGAGGCCGTCCGTCAGGTCTCCGAGATCGTCACCGAGAGCGTGGTCTGCGGCCTGGCCCGGGCAGGCGTGGCCGACATCGAGCGCTGCGCCGAGGCGATCAAGCCGGCCAAGCGCGGGCGGATCCACACCTTCCTGTCCACCAGCCCCTCGCACCGGGACCACATCCTGCGCGCCAGCCAGGAGGACATCCTGGAGATGATCACCGGCTCGGTGACCATGGCCCGCAACTTCTGCGGCGACGTCGAGTGGTCGGCTCAGGACGCCACCCGCACCGAGCAGGACTTCCTGCGCCGCTGCGTCGAGGCGGCGATCAAGGCCGGGGCGACGACGATCAACATCCCCGACACGGTCGGCTACACCTACCCCAGCGAATACGCCGACATCTTCCGCGACCTGATCGAGAACGTACCGGGCGCGGACCGGGTGATCTTCTCCACCCACTGCCACAACGACCTGGGCCTGGCCGTCGCCAACAGCCTGGCCGGCGTGCAGGGCGGGGCCCGGCAGGTCGAGGTCGCGGTCAACGGCATCGGCGAGCGGGCCGGCAACGCGGCGCTGGAAGAGATCGTCATGGCGCTGAAGGTGCGCGGCGACCGGCTGCCCTACCACACCGGCGTGGACACCACCCACATCACCCGCGCCAGCCGCTACGTCTCGGCCATCACCGGCTTCCCGGTGCAGTTCAACAAGGCCATCGTCGGCAAGAACGCCTTCGCCCACGAGAGCGGCATCCACCAGGACGGGATGCTGAAGCACCGCGGCACCTACGAGATCATGACTCCAGAGGACGTCGGCCAGGGCAGCTCCAACCTGGTGATGGGCAAGCACTCCGGCCGCCACGCCTTCCGCGAGAAGCTGAAGGACCTGGGCTACGAGCTGGGTCAGAACGCCCTGAACGAGGCGTTCCAGCGGTTCAAGGACCTGGCCGACAAGAAGAAGCACGTCTACGACGACGACCTCATCGCCCTGGTGGACGACGCCCTGGCGCACGGGACCGACCGCATCCAGGTCAAGCACCTGCGCGTGCTGGCCGGCACCGAGGGCCCGCAGGAAGCCAACCTGACGGTCACCGTCGACGGCGAGGAGCGCTCGGCCAAGGCCACGGGCGACGGGCCGGTGGATGCGGTGTTCAACGCGATCCACGAGGTGGTCCCGCACACGGCGATCCTGCGCCTGTTCCAGGTGCATGCGGTGACGGAGGGCACCGACGCCCAGGCCCAGGTCTCGGTGCGTCTGGAGGAGGACGGCCGGATCGCCACCGGCCAGGCCGCCGACACCGACACCCTGACCGCCTCGGCCAAGGCCTACGTCAACGCGCTGAACAACCTCTTCGCCCGCAAGGAGAAGAGCGCGCCCGACGACGCCAAGGTCGCCAGCGGCTTCTGATTCCCGCCCGTTCCCCGCGGGTGCGGGGAAAGCAGTTTCTCCGTACCAGCGGGCCGTCGCGTGCGCGCCCGGCTGCACGAGCATGAGCGGGGGCTCACATGCTCTGGATATTCCTGACGGCCGCGGCGGCGCCGCTGCAGGTCGCGCGCAACGCCCTGCAGCGCGGCCTGGTGGGCGACGCCGGGCCGTGGGGCGCGACCCTGGTCCGCTTCCTGTTCGGCCTGCCGTTCTCGGTGGCGATCTTCGCGGTGGTGGCGCTGCTCACGCCCGGCGCCGAGCCGCACGCCTCGGGGCGGTTCTGGCTGGCCGTCGCCGTCGGGGCGTTCGGCCAGGTGATCCAGACGGCCCTGCTGCTGCTGGCCATGCGGCGCTCGGGCTTCGCCGTGGCGACCTTCATGCAGCAGACCAACCTGCCGCTCTCGGCCCTGTTCGGCTGGCTGGTGTTCGCCGACGTGATGGCGCCGGGGGCCTGGGCCGGGCTGGCCGCGGCCACGGCGGGGCTGTGCATCCTCTCCTGGCCCAAGGGCGGCTTCCAGTCGGGCGGCCTGCTGGGCTCGGTCCTGGGCGTCGCCTCGGGCGCGGCGATGGCGGTGGTGCTGAACGCCTACCGGCAGGCAGGCCTGGCGCTGGAGCCGGACCATCCGATCTATGCCGGCACGGCGGCGGTCTGCATCGCCCAGGCGCTGCAGTCGCTCGGCCTGACCCTGATCCTGGCCGTCACCAAGCCCGCGGCCCTCAAGGCGGTGGCGGTCTCGTGGCGCGAGTCGCTGGGCGCGGGGTTCTGCGGGGCGGCGGCCTCGGCCTGCTGGTTCAGCGCCCTGGCCATCGCGCCGGCCGGGCAGGTGAGGGCGGTCGGCGTCGTTGAACTGCCCATCGCCGCCGCCGCCGGCCGACGGCTGTTCAAGGAGAGGCTCAGCCTGCGCCAGATCGTCGGCGGAGTGGCCACCGGACTTGGCGTGGTGACGACGGCGCTGGCCTGAGTAAGGTTGCGGCCATGGCTGACCTCGACAGAAGGACGGCGCTGGCCGCCGGTTTCGCCGCGATGCTCGGACCCTCCGCCGCCTGCGCCGCGGGCGCCCGCTGGGAGCCGCGGGCGGACATCCCCTGGCCCGTGCAGGAGGTCTACGGAACGGCGCTGGGCGAGACGGTCGTCATCGCCGGCGGCATGGCGCCGTCGCAGGGGGCGGTGAACCCGCAGGACCGCACGGGGATCTACGATCCGGCCGCCGACCGCTGGCGCGAGGGGCCCCGGCTGCCGTTCCCGCGCCACCATCCGGCGCTCGCGGCCGCGGGGGGCAAGGTCTACGCCTTCGGCGGCTTCCGGGAGACCGAGGCCGGGTCCTGGGTCGCCATCCCCGACGCGCTGCGCCTGGACGAGACCTGGACGCCTGTCGCCGCCATGCCGCGCCTGCAGTGCGAGACGGTGGCCCTGGGGCTGGGGGAGCGGGTCCACGTCGTCAGCGGGCGCGCGCCCAAGGGGGCGGCCAACGCCGGCTGGCGCGACCACGGCGACATCGACCTGCACCAGGTGTTCGAGCCCGCCTCCGGCCGCTGGACGACGGCGCGGCCGTGTCCCGAGGCCCGCAACAGCGCCACGGGCGCAGTGATCGACGGGCGCCTCTACCTTGCCGGAGGGCGTCGGGTGGGGGAGGGCAACAGCGCCCGTCTCGACCGCTACGACCCGAGGACCGACGCCTGGGAGACGCTGCGGCCGATGCCCAAGGGCGCCGGCGGCCTGGCCGGCGCGGCGGCCGGCGGCAAGCTCTATGTGTTCGGCGGCGAGGGCGGTCCGGGCATGATCCCCGAGTGCTGGAGCTACGATCCGAAGACCGACGAATGGACCGCCGAGCCGGCCATGCGCACGCCGCGCCACGGTCTGGCCGGCGCCGCCGTCGGCGGCCGCGTCTACGCCATCGGCGGGGGGGTGAAGGAGTCCGGCGGACAGGTCAGCGCCGTCAACGAAGCCCTGGTCCTGGGCTGACGCTTGCTGCGCCGCAGAGCCCTGCTGCTGTCGCTGCCGCTCCTCGCGGCTCTGCCCGCCTGCGGGCGGGAGCAGACGGTGACGGTGTTCGCCGCCGCCTCGCTGCAGGACGCGCTGAACGAGGTGGGCGGCGCCTACACCCGGCAGACCGGCCAGCCGGTGCGCTTCTCCTACGCCGCCTCGTCGGCCATCGCCCGCCAGATCGAGCAGGGCGCGCCCGCCGATCTGTTCGTCTCCGCCGACCGCGACTGGATGGACTACGCGGCCGAACGGCGGCTGATCCAGCCGGCCAGCCGGCGCGACCTGCTCGCCAATCGGCTGGTGCTGATCGCCCCGGCGGGGTCGGAGGCGCAGATCGCCATCGGACCCGGCATGCCGTTGGCCCCCGCGCTGGGCGACGGCCGGCTGGCGATGGCCGCGCCGGACGTCCCCGCGGGCCGCTACGGACGCGCCGCCCTGACGAGCCTGGGCGTCTGGGAGAGCGTCGAGGCCCGCGTCGCCCCCGCCGAGAGCGTGCGGGCGGCGCTGCAGTTCGTGGCCCGCGGCGAGGCCCCGCTGGGCGTCGTCTACGAGACCGACGCCAAGGCGGACCGGCGGGTGCGGATCGTCGGCGCCTTCCCGGCCGAGAGCCATCCGCCGATCGTCTATCCGGCCGCGCTCACCGGCCGCGGCGCCGGAAACCGTGCGGCGGGGCGATTCCTCGCCTATCTATCGGGACCTGAGGCCAGCGCGATCTTCCGGCGCCATGGTTTCAGCGTCACGCCGCCACGGTGAGTCCGCGCCGCATGAAGTTCATCGCCGCCGTCGCCGCCGCCCTGCTGGCGGCCGCCTGCAGCCAGCCGAGCGCGGGCCAGCCGACGGCCAAGGGCCGGTTCCCGGAGCCCGACCGGCCGATCGCCGAGATCGTCAGCTCGACCTGGTCATCGGGGCCGGACCGGGACAAGGCCGACGAGTCCGGCCAGATCATCCGCGCGCTCGGCATCGGGCCGGGCATGGCGGTGGCAGACATCGGGGCCGGGTCGGGCTACCACGCCCTGCGGCTCTCGCCGGTGGTGGGACCGGAGGGGCGGGTCTACGCCCAGGACGTGACCGAAGCCTACCTTGCGGAGCTCCGTCGCGAGCTCACCCGGCGCGGCATCTCCAACGTGGAGACTGTGGTCGGGGCGGGCGACGATCCCAAGCTGCCGCCGGCCTCGGTGGACCGGGCCATCCTGGCGCACATGTACCACGAGATCGCCCAGCCCTACGCCCTGATGTGGAACCTGGTCCCCTCGCTGAAGCCCGGGGCCAGGGTGGGCGTCCTCGACGTCGATCGGCTGCCCGAGCACCACGGCACCCCGCCGGCGCTGCTGAAGTGCGAGCTGGAGGCGGTGGGCTACCGCCAGACCGACTTCATCACGCTGGAGGGCGGCCTCGGCTACCTGGCGATCTTCGAGCCGCCGGCGCTCGAGGCGCGGCCGGCGCCGGGCAGCATCAGGCCGTGCCGCCACCGCCGATCAACTTGATCAGCTTCTTCGGCGCCTGGGCGCGGTAGCTCTCGTCGATCCAGGACTTCAGCGTCTCGAGCGGCGGGACCTCGTCCGGCGCGGGATCGAAGCTCACCCAGCCGCTACGGCCCAGGCCGTAGCCGGCGGGCTTGGCGAACGGCAGCTCGAGCGCTTCGGGCCCAGTGAAGGGCAGCTTCACCGACAGGCTGAACGGCTGACCGGCCGGCGGCAGGTAGGCGAAGGTCTTGTCCCTGACGGCCAGGTCCAGGTGGCCCGGCCAGGGGCTCTTCAGGTGCGCTTCCGGATAGGTCAGGCCGAACCGGCGCAGCGCCTCGGCAAGGTCTTCGGGGGCCATCGGAATCTCCCCTGCGATTCGCGGTTTAGGCCTGCACGCCACAGGCGAATCCGGCCTTGCGCGATTCGCCCACAGAGATATGCCCCTTGTACTGGCAGAACGCCGCGCGGCGGGGGCGCGCACCCCTTGAATAACCCTTGATCTCGACTCTACGGCAAGGCACACGAGCTACTGTCCTGTCAGCGAGTCCTGGGGGTCGAGCGCTTCGATTCGAAGCGTAAGGGGCCGACGCTCAGGGGTTCTGGGGACCCTTTCTACGCGACTTCAAAGAACACAATCGTCAGCCGCATCTCGCTTAGGGCCCTGCATGCTCCAGTCCCTCTTCGGCGCCATCTCGAACGATATCGCCATCGACCTCGGCACCGCCAACACCCTCATTTACATGAAGGGCAAGGGCATCGTGCTGAACGAGCCGTCCGTGGTGGCCCTGCGCAACGTCGGCGGACGAAAGGTCGTCCACGCCGTCGGCATCGAGGCCAAGCAGATGCTGGGCCGCACGCCGGGCCACATGGAAGCCATCCGCCCGATGCGCGACGGGGTCATCGCCGACTTCGAAGTCGCCGAGGAGATGATCAAGTACTTCATCCGCAAGGTTCACAACCGCAAGGGCTTCGTGAACCCCAAGGTGATCGTGTGCGTGCCGTCCGGCGCCACCGCCGTTGAACGCCGCGCCATCAACGACAGCTGCCTCAACGCCGGCGGCCGCCGCGTGGGCCTGATCGACGAGCCGATGGCCGCCGCGATCGGCGCCGGCCTGCCGATCCACGAGCCGACCGGCTCGATGGTCGTCGACATCGGCGGCGGCACCACCGAGGTGGCGGTCCTGTCGCTCTCGGGCATCGTCTACTCGCGCTCGGTCCGCGTCGGCGGCGACAAGATGGACGAGGCGATCATCAGCTATATGCGCCGCAACCATAACCTCTTGATCGGCGAGACCACCGCCGAGCGGATCAAGAAGGAGATCGGCACCGCCCGCGCCCCGTCCGACGGCGAGGGCCTGTCGATCGAGGTCAAGGGCCGCGACCTGATGCAGGGCGTGCCGCGCGAAGTGCGGATCAGCGAGAAGCAGGCCTCGGATGCGCTGTCCGAGCCGGTCGGCCAGATCGTCGACGCCGTGAAGCTGGCGCTCGAGGCGACGCCGCCGGAGCTGGCCTCCGACATCGCCGACAAGGGGATCATGCTGACCGGGGGCGGCGCGCTGCTGCGCGGCCTGGACTCCGAGATCCGCGACCACACCGGCCTGCCGGTGACCGTCGCCGACGATCCGCTGTCCTGCGTGGCGCTGGGGTGCGGCAAGGTGCTCGAACATCCGAAGTGGATGAAGGGCGTCCTCGAGTCCACGCTGGCTTAAGACTTGAAGTTCAACGATTCGCGTCGGCCGGGGGGCTGACGGCGTAAGTCGCTGATTGGAGGCGACCAGTGTCCTTGCGGGACTCGACGTTCGGCGAGCTGAAGGTGCCGCTCACCTGGATGGCGACGGTGGCCGTGGTCATCGCCTCCATAGTGGCGCTCGCCCTCCTGATGAACGATCGGCGCGGCGACATCTCCGCCGGCGCCTACAGCGTCACCCGCGAGGTGGGCGACAAGGTGGCCGCGCCGGTGGGCGGGGTGCTGTCGACCCCGCTGCGCTGGGTCGGCTCCGGGGTCGACACCGTCAGGGGCTATTTCTTCGCCGTCTCGGAGAACCGCAGGCTCAAGGCCGAGCTGCAGGAGATGCGCCAGTGGCGCGACCTGGCGGTGGCGCTGCGCGACACCAACGACCGCTACAAGACGCTGCTCGGCCTGCAGACCGACCCGCCGATCCCGATGGTCGCGGCGCGGGTGGTGCAGGATTCGCGCGGGCCCTTCTCCCAGGCGCGGATCGCCAACGCCGGGCGCGAGAAGGGAATCCAGGCCGGCCATCCGGTGATGAGCGAGAAGGGGCTGGTCGGCCGCGTGGTCGGCGTCACCGACGGCGCCAGCCGCATTCTGACCCTGACCGACATCGCCTCGCGCACGCCGGTGATGATCGACCGCACCAACGCCCGCGCCATCCTGACCGGCGACGGCGGGCCGAACCCGCGGCTCGAATACCTGCGCGGCCATGAGCCGGTGAAGGAGGGCGACCGGGTCGTCACCTCGGGCGACGGCGGCATGCTGCCCCGCGGCCTGCCGGTGGGCGTGGCGGTGAAGGGCCTCGACGGCCGCTGGCGGGTCGCGCTGGCCTCGGACTCCGCGCCGATCGACTATGTCCGCATCCTGCTGTTCCAGGACTTCTCCCAGCTGGTGAACACCCAGGAACTGAACAAGATGACGCCGCCGCCGCTGATCACCGCCCCGGGCGCGGCACCGCCGGCCGGCGCGCCCGCCGCGCCCACGCCCGCCCCGCCTGCGACGGTGACGCTGCGCCCGGCGCCCGCGGCCACGCCCCCGGCGCCCGCCGCGCCCCGGGCCGCGCCTGCGGCTCCCCCCACGACCGTCGCCCCGGCGGCGGCCCCGCGGCCGGCGGCGCCCGCGCCGCTGCGCACGACGCCCGTCGCCGATGCGCCCGCGACGGCCGCAGCCCCGCCGCCCGCCACAGCGCCCGCCGCGCCGGCGCCTGCCGAGGCCGGAGCTGCGCAATGAGCCCCGGCGGCGCGCGACCGCTGGACCCTGGAACCTGGATCGGCCTGCCCATGCTCTGGGCGATCGCGGCCACCATCCTGTTCGCGGTTCCGCTGCGGGTGTTCGGCCTGCAGCTGCCCGAGCCGGCCTTCCCGCTGGCGCTGGTGTTCGCCTGGGCGGTGATCCGGCCCTCGATCCTGGCGCCGTTCGCGGTGCTGGTCCTGGGCCTGTTCCTGGACATCTTCTGGGGCTCGCCACTGGGGCTGTGGGCGCTGTCGATGCTGATCGCCTACGGCGTGACCCTGTCGGCCCGCAGCTTCATGGTCGGCCAGAGCGGGGCGGTGCTGTGGGGCTGGTACGGGGCGATGTGCGCCCTGACCCTGGCGGCCGGGTCGATGTTCACGCTGATGCAGCTGGACGCCGCGCCCGCTTTCCGGCCGCTGGCCTGGCAGTGGTTCTGGACGGTGCTGCTCTATCCGCTCGTCCACCGCCTGATCGACCGCTTCGAAGACGCCGACGTCCGCTTCCGGTAGCCGCATGCCGCAGACCGCCATCTACTTCTCCGACGTCAACGAACGGCAGGGCGCCTTCCACCGGCGCACCTTCCTGCTGGGCGGGCTGGCCGGCGGCGGGATCCTCGCCCTGGCGACCCGGCTCGGGTACCTGCAGCTGGTGGAATCCGGCCGCTACCAGAAGCTCGCCGCCTCCAACCAGTTCAACTTCAAGCTCGTGCCGCCGCCCCGCGGCGTGATCCTCGACCGCAACGGCGTGGTGCTGGCCTCGAACCGGCCCAACTTCCGCCTGCTGGTGCGCCGCGAGGAGGACCTCGACCACGAGGCCACGCTGAAGACCCTGGCCAACTATGTGCCGCTGAACCCGGAGCGGCAGGCCCGGCTGGTGAAGGAGATCGACCGCTCGCCCCGGCGCGTGCCGGTGCAGGTCATGGAAGACATGAGCTGGGAGCAGTTCTCGGCGATCAACCTGCGCGCCCCGGAACTGCCGGGGGTGGTCGCCGACATGGGCGAGGTGCGGGTCTATCCGCACGGCGGCGCCTTCGCCCACGTGATCGGCTACGTGGCCAAGCCGATCCGGGAAGACATCAAGGAGACCGGGCCGAACGCCGATCCCATCCTGCTGCACCCCGGCTTCCGAATCGGCCGGCAGGGCGTGGAGAAGGCCTTCGACCTGGAGCTGCGCGGCAAGCCCGGCGCCCAGAAGGTCGAGGTCGACGCCAACGGCCGCGAGGTGCGCCACGACCCGGACGGCGACATCCCCGCCGTCCCCGGCAAGCCGATCCAGCTGACCCTCGACGTGGACGTCCAGACCCGCGCCATCGAGGTGTTCGGCGAGGAGAGCGGCGCGGCGGTGATGATGGACTGCCGCACCGGCGACCTGCTGTGCCTGGCCTCGGCGCCGTCGTTCGACGCCAACCGCTTCGTCCGCGGCCTCTCGGGGCCGGAGTACCGGGCGCTGGCCAACTACGAGCGCCGGCCGCTGCTCGACAAGGCCCTGTCCGGGCTCTACCCGCCGGGCTCGACCTTCAAGACCATCACGGCGCTGGCGGCGCTGGACGCGGGCATCGACCCCGACGTGAGGATCTTCTGCGGCGGCGGCTGGCATTTCGGCCGCTATTTCCACTGCCACAAGCGCGGGGGGCACGGCCCGCAGACCATGCGCGACGCCCTGAAGAACTCCTGCGACGTCTACTTCTACCAGGTCGCCCTGCGCATCGGCCCGGACCAGATCGCCAAGGTCGCCAAGGCCTTCGGCTTCGAGCAGATCTTCGACATCGGCATCTCGGGCCAGAAGAAGGGCATCGTGCCGTCCCGCGAGTGGAAGCGGCGCTACTACAAGAAGAACCCGGCGAACCAGGAGTGGATGCCGGGCGAGTCCCTGAGCTACGGCATCGGCCAGGGGGCCCTGCAGGTGAACGCCCTGCAGCTGGCGGTGATGACCGCGCGGCTGGCCAACGGGCGCAAGGCGCTCAATCCGCGGCTGATCAAGTCGGTAGGCGACCAGGTGCTCAAGGCCGGCTCGGACGTCCCGGACCTGCCGTTCAAGCGCGAGCACATCGACTATGTGCGCGAGGGGATGGCCGCGGTGACCGAGGCGGGGGGCACCGGCTTCCGCGCCAGCCAGCTCGGTCTCGGCGACATCCTGATGGCGGGCAAGACCGGCACGGCGCAGGTTCGCAACTACACCGCCGGGGGCTCGCGCGGGAAGGGCGGACCGTGGAAGTACCGTGACCACGGCCTCTTCGTCTGCTTCGCGCCTCTCGACGAGCCGCGCTATGCGCTGTCGGTGATCGTGCAGCACGGCATGGGCGGCTCGACGGCCGCCGCGCCGCGGGCCCGCGAGATCATGCGCGTGGCCCTGCTGAAGGACCCCGAAATCCGGGCGCGCATCGAACAGCCGCTGCCCATGCCCGAGCTGCCGCCCGAGGGGGAGGTGGACATCCCCGATCCGCCCTCGGTCATTGCGCCGGACGCGGCGCCCGACACGCCCATCGCCGCCCCGCCGGGAGCACCCGCATGAGCGCCAGCGCCCTGACCCGCCCGGGCGAGCGCGACCGGCCGACGGTCAAGATCGCCCAGATCGACTGGACCTTCTGCTTCTTCGTCACCCTGATCGCCTGCTTCGGCGCGCTGATGATGTTCTCGGTGGCGGGCAGCTCCTGGACGCCCTGGGCGGCCAACCACCTGGTCCGCTACACCCTGTTCTTCGGCGTCATGGTGGTGCTGGCGCTGGTCGACATCCGGGTCTGGTTCGCCCTGTCCTACCCGGTCTACGCCGTCGCGCTGCTGCTGCTGGTGGCCGTAGAGGCGGTGGGCGACGTGCGGATGGGCGCCCAGCGCTGGCTGTCCATAGGGCCGTTCAGCTTCCAGCCCTCCGAGGTGATGAAGGTCGGCATCGTGATGGCGCTGGCCCGCTTCTACCACGGCGCCTCGGCCCAGACGGCGCGGCTCTCCTGGCGGCTGCTGATCCCGGGCCTGATGATCGCCGTCCCGTTCGCGCTGGTGGCCCACCAGCCCGACCTCGGCACCGCCATGCTGATCCTGTTCACCGGCCTGGCCGTCGTCTTCCTGGCGGGCCTGTCGTGGAAGATCATCATCGCCGGCGTGGCGGGCTTCCTCGTCTCGATCCCGCCGATCGTCATGTTCGTGCTGCACCCCTACCAGCGCCAGCGCGTCATGACCTTCCTCGACCCGGAGAGCGACCCCTCCGGGTCGGGCTACCACATCCTGCAGTCGATGATCGCCCTGGGCTCGGGCGGCCTGCTCGGCAAGGGCTACGGCCTGGGCTCGCAGAGCCAGCTCGACTACCTGCCCGAGAAGCACACGGACTTCATCTTCGCCACCCTGGCCGAGGAGTTCGGCTTCGTCGGCTGCGCCTTCCTGCTGACGCTCTACGCCGCGGTCATCTTCATGGCCCTGCGCACCGCCTCGCTGTCGCACAGCCACTACGGCCGGCTGGCCGCCGCGGGCGTCACCGCCACCTTCGCCTGCTACGTGCTGATCAACGGGGCGATGGTGATGGGGCTGGCCCCCGTCGTGGGCGTGCCGATGCCGCTCCTGTCCTACGGCGGCACGGTGGCGATGACGGTGATGATCGGCTTTGGCCTGGTGCAGTCGGTGCGGGTGCACCGCTACTCCGAGGTCGGCAGCAGCAAGGGGCTGTTCTAGCGAACCTTGCGCGGTGACTGGTTGGGACGCGGAGCGGCCCTACCTGTCACCCTACGCGGCGCAGCGGCTCGATACGGGTGACAGGTAGCGCCTGGGGCGCAACCAGTCACCGGCTCCCTCTGTATTCAGACCGCCAGCGCCTGGTCCGTCGCCCGCACGAGGGCGTCGACGATGCCCGGTTCGGTGGAGGCGTGGCCGGCGTCCCAGACCACCTCGAAGCGGGCTTCCGGCCAGGCGGTCTTCAGCTTCCAGGCCGCTTCCATCGGCGTGACCACATCGAAGCGGCCCTGGACGATCCAGCCCGGAATGCCGCGGATCTTGTCGATGTTCTTCAGGATCCAGCCGTCTTCCGGGAAGAAGCCGCGGTTGGCGAAGAAGTGGCACTCGATGCGCGCGAAGGCGATGGCGAAGTCGATCTCGTTGAACTTCGAGGGCCGGGCCTCGGGTCCGCGGATCGAGATGGTGTCCCCCTCCCATTGGCTCCAGGCGGCGGCCGCCTCGGCCTGGACCTTGCGGTCCGGGTGGGTCAGCCGGCGGTGGTAGGCGCCGATCATGTCGGCGCGCTCGGCGGCCGGGATCGGGGCGCAGAACCGCTCCCAGGCGTCGGGGAAGAGCATCGAGGCGCCGTCCTGGTAGAACCAGCCCAGCTCCCGATCGGTCAGTAGGAAGACGCCGCGCAGGATCAGGCCCGCGACCCGATCCGGATGCTTGATCGCGTAGGCCAGCGCCAGGGTGGAGCCCCAGGAGCCGCCGAACACGGTCCACTTCTCGATTCCGAGATGCTCGCGCAGCCGCTCGATGTCCTCGATCAGCGACCAGGTGGTGTTGTCCTCGAGGGAGGCGTTCGGGCGCGAGCGGCCGCAGCCGCGCTGGTCGAACAGCGTCATCCGCCAGCGGGCGGGGTCGAGGAACCGGCGCATGGTCGGATTGATCGCTCCGCCCGGCCCCCCGTGCAGGATCACCGCCGGCTTTCCGTCGGGCCGCCCGCATTCCTCGTAGAAGATCTCGTGCGGGCCGCCGGTGGGCAGCCAGCCGTAGGCGAACGGCTCGTTGTCCGCGTAGAGGCCTCTTCGGCCGGCGAGCGAGGACACGGCGGGCGCGGGCGTGGTGCGTTCCATTCGATGTTCTTCTTACCGCGGGAAGCGGCGATCTAACCAGCCAAGGATGATCCGGTTCACCTCTTCCGGCTTCTCCTGCTGCGTCCAGTGGCCGGAACCTTCGATCATCACCGTCTCCAGGTCGGAAATGTGGTCGCCCATGCCCTCGGCCATGGAAGGGCGCAGCACAGGGTCGTGCTCGGCGGTGATCATCAGGCAGGGGACGCCGTCGATCCGCTGCGGCAGATGCGCCGAGCGTTCCCAGTTGCGGGTGAAGTTGCGGTACCAGTTGATCGGGCCGGTGAAGCCGGTCCGCCGGAACGCCTCGACGTAGACCGCGAGCTCCTCGTCGCTCAGGAACTGGCGGGCGTCGCCCGCGGGATCGTAGCGCTTCAGCGTCTCGCCGAAGGCGAAGGTGGAGCGGCCCTCGGCCTTCGGCTGGGCGTCGGACTTCAGGCCGTCGCCGGCGCGCATGAAGAAGCGCATGGTCTTCTCCACGTCCTGCGCCAGCAGGGCGTCGGGTTCGGCCGGCGTCTGGAACCAGACGATGTACATCTCGTCGCCATAGACCTTGCGGAACAGGGCGATGGGGTCGATGCCCAGCCGCTGCTGGAACGGCGTGTTGAGGCCGATGATCCCGGCGCAGCGGCCCGGATGCATCAGCGGCATCTGCCAGACGACGAAGCCGCCCCAGTCGTGGCCGACGAAGATCGCCTTCTCCACGCCCAGGTGGTCCAGGAGGCCCACGAGGTCCCCGGTCAGGTGCTCCATGTCGTAGTCCTCCACCGCCGGAGGGCGGGAGGTGAGGCCATAGCCGCGCCCGTCGATGGCGATGGCCCAGCGGCCGGCCGCCTCCAGCGCCTTCAGCTGATGGCGCCAGGAGAAGGCGGTCTCGGGAAAGCCGTGGCAGAGGACGACGGGGACGCCCTGCCGCGGGCCGACCTCGTAATAGGCGAGCTCGATTCCGTTCACGGCGGCGCGCTGTGCGGGCGGCATCTCGGTGGTGGGCATGGCTTGCTCCGGGACTCGTTCCAGGCGCCGCAGGCTGCGCAGGCTCCGCGGCGGAAGGGAAGGGGTTCTTCGCCCGCGCCGACGCGCTAGAAGGCGCCCATGCCGAAGGACGCCGAGATCAAGCCCGCCCCGACCCCCTGGGGCCTCGTCGTCATGCTGGGGGCGATGACCGCCTTCGCACCCATGGCCATCGACATGTACCTGCCGAGCCTGCCGGCGATCGCCCAGGGGCTGTCGGCCAGCGCCGGACAGGCGCAGGCGACGGTCGCCGCCTTCTTCGCGGGCATGGCCATCGGCCAGTTCATCTACGGCCCGGCGTCGGACCGCTACGGCCGGCGCGCGCCGCTGCTCGTCGGCGTCGTGGTCTACACCGCCGCCTCGGTGGCCTGCGCCCTGGCGACCAGCCCGGAGATGCTGATCGCCGCCCGGTTCGTCCAGGCGCTGGGCGGCTGCGCCGGCGGGGTGGTGGCGCGGGCGATCATCCGCGACAAGTTCGACCACACCGAGACGGCGCGGATGCTGTCGCTGATGATGCTGATCATGGGCCTGGCGCCCATCCTCGCGCCGCTGCTCGGGGGCGTGATCCTCACCATCGCCGGCTGGCGGGCCAACTTCTGGGTGCTGGCCGCGTTCGGCGTGGCGGTCGGCGCCGCCGTCCTGCTGCGGCTGAAGGAGTCGCGCTCGGAGGCGACGGCCGCCCAGGCGCGCAGCGAGAGCCCGCTGCAGGCCTACGCGGCCCTCTTCAGGCAGAAGCGGCTGATCGGCTACCTGCTGGCCGGGGCGCTGAACGGGGCGACGCTGTTCACCTACATCTCCGCCTCGCCGGGACTGCTGATCGGGACCTACGGCATCAGCCCGCAGAACTTCGGCTGGGTGTTCGGCCTCAACGCCTTCGGGATCATCGGGGCCAACCAGGTGAACCGCCACCTTCTGCGCAGGCGCACGCCGGACCAGGTGCTGGCGACCGCGAGCCTGGTCTCGGCGGGCCTCGCGGCCCTCCTGGCCCTCGTCGCGGTCACCGGCTGGGGCGGCCAGTGGGGCGTGCTCGGCCTGCTGTTCATCCTGCTGGCCAGCTACGGCTTCATGCAGGGCAACACGACCGCCGGCGCCCTCAGCGTCGATCCGCTGCGGGCCGGCTCGGTCTCGGCGCTGACGGGGGCGGCCTCGTTCGCGGCCGGCGCGGTGGCGGCCAGCATCTCGGCCGCCCTGCACGATGCGACCGCGCGGCCGATGGCGCTGATCATGCTGGTCGCCATCGCCGGCTCGGCGATCGCGCTGCACACGCTGGCGCTGCCGAGCCGCGAGAAGGCCTAAGGGCGGCGGACGCCCCGGGCCGCCCAGGCCAGCGCCGCCCACCCGACCATGAAGGACAGCCCGCCGATGGGCGTGACCGCGCCCAGCCAGCGCGGTCCGCCCAGTCCCATGGCGAACAGCGAACCGGTGAAGAGCACGACGCCTGCGAGGAAGAAGCCCGCCGCGAGCCCGACCCTGCGGGCGCCGAACTGAGCCAGGATCGCGCAGGCGAACGTCGCCAGCACATGAGCCAGCGCATATTCCGCCCCGGTCTGCAGCCATGACCGTGCCTTGGGATCGGCCACGCCGTGCGCGCCGAAGGCGCCGCCGGCCACGGCCGCGAGGCCGAGGAGCGCCGCCAGCGTCATCCAGTTGCGAGCCGTCCACATGTTCCTGCCACCCGATTGCGAACGATCAGCCCAGCTCTAGGGTATGTGGCGGCGAATGCGAACGGGAGGGGTCATGCGCGCGGCGTTGATCGGGTTTCTTGCGGCGGGGGTTGTGGCGCTTGCGGGGGCGGCGCGGGCGGAGTCCGGGGCGTTCGGCGACTGGATCGTGGTCTGCGACAACGTCCGGACGTGCAACGCCTACGGCTTCTCAGATCAGGACACGGAGCAGCTCTCCTACATTCGCATCACCCGCAGCGGAGCGGCCGGCGCTGCGCCTACGATCTCGATTTCGGCGAACGGGGAGGGAAGCGCCGTCTGGCGGCTGGAGATCGACGGATTTGCGGTGGTGGACCAGGTCCCGGCCAGCGCGGGCAAGGACGAGGTCTACCAGCGGGCCGTGCTGAGTTCGGCGCAGACGGCGACGCTGCTGAAGGGCCTGGCGAACGGCGGGATCCTCTCGATCTGGCGAGGCCGGGATATCGTCTCGGCGATTTCCCTGAAGGGGAGCTCGGCGGCGCTGCGCTGGGCCGACGACCGGCAGAAGCGCGCCGGAACGGTCACGGCGCTGGTGGCCAAGGGCCCGAAGCCGGCGAGCGCCGTGCCGGCCGTCCCGCCGCCGCCGCTGGTGCGTGCGGCCGCGCCGGTCTCGCAAGCCGGGCTTCCGAAGGCGCTGCCGGATGCGATCAAGTACCCGTGGGAGTCCTGCGACGATGACATCGGCGAGCTGGGGATCGATCCGCAGGTCTTCCGCCTCGCTCCCGGGCTGCTGATGTGGCAGACGGCGTGCAGCCGCGGCGCCTACAACATCATCTACGACTTCAGCCTGCTGGACGAGAAGGGGACGCTCAAGGGCGCGCCGGACTTCCCGTACGAGAGCGGGATGGCGGAGAGCGGGCGGCTGATGAACGCCGAGTTCGACCCCGGCTCCCAGACGCTCACCAACTTCGACAAGGCCCGCGGGCTTGGCGACTGCGGCGCCTTCACCAGCTGGGTCTGGACCGGCCAGGCCTTCGCCCTGAAGCGCTCGGAGGTGATGCCGGACTGCCGCGGCGTGCCCCTCGACGACTGGCCGACCGAGTTCGTCAGCCGGTAGTCAGCCTTGACTTCAACCGCCGGGGCACGAGGCTGTCGGCTGTCCCAGGAACGAGAAGAAGGTGGTGGAGGAGATGATCCAGTTCACGCAGGAGCGGCAGGACGAGCCGGGCGTCACCCGCCGGCTATTCGAGCTGTCGGTCGGCGGCGAGACGGTGCCCGCGGCGCTGTGGACGCCGGAAGGGGCGAAGGGGCCCCGGCCGCTGATCCTGATGGGCCACGGCGGCTCGCAGCACAAGAAGACCGCCGGCATCGTCGCTCGGGCGCGGATCTACGCGAAGAAGTTCGGCTACGCGACGCTGGCCATCGACGCGCCGGGCCACGGCGACCGCATCTCCCGCGAGCAGGCCGAGGCGATGGCCCGCGACGTCGGCGCGCGGGTGACCGGCCAGGCGCCGGCCGGCTTCACGCCCGAGCGGCTGAAGCAGATGGCCCAGCGCACCGCCCAGGCCGTGCCGGAGTGGAAGGCGGCCCTCGACGCCGTCCTGAGCCTGGACTTCGTCGGCGACGACGGGCGGATCGGCTACTGGGGCGTCTCCATGGGCACGGCCATCGGCGTGCCGTTCGTGGCCCAGGAACCGCGGATCAAGTGCGCCGTCTTCGGCCTGGCCGGCCTGCGCCCCGGCGCGGCCGAGTTCGAGGCGGCGGCCAGGTCCATCACCATCCCCGTCGAGTTCGTCTTCCAGTGGGACGACGCGGTCGCGCCCCGCGAGCACGGCATCGCCCTGTTCGAGGCCTTCGGCTCGGCGGAGAAGACCATGCACATCAACCCCGGCGGCCACATGGGCATCCCGCCCTTCGAAGGCGCGAGCTGGGAGCGGTTCTACGTGAGGCACCTCGGCACCGCCGAGACCGCCGCGAAGGCGCTGGAGCCCATGGCCACGGTTTAAACCTCTCCCTCCGCGCAGCGGGGGGAGAGGGTAGGGTGAGGGGGGCGGCGCCTCCGCAGCCCTGACGCCCGAGGCCCTTCGCTGCGCTTCGGGCCCCCTCACCCACCCCTCTCCCCGCGTTGCGGGGAGAGGTCTTGCGAGACTCGCGGTAAGCACGCCAGGACCATGTCCTCCGCCGTGCGCCTCGGCCTCTGCTATTCGGCCATCTTCGTCGGCACGGGGGCGATGGCGCCCTACATGCCGGTGTGGTTCGCCGAGCGGGGTCTTTCCGGCGCGCAGATCGGGCTGATCCTGTCGCTGCCGATGCTGGCCCGGGTGGTGACCGCGCCGGCGCTGGCGGTCTGGGCCGACAGCTTCGCGCTACGGCGCACGCCGCTGATCCTGCTGAGTCTGGCGACGGCGCTCGGCTATCTGATGATGGCCGCCCCGTTCGGCTTTCCCTGGTGGCTGGCCGTCTGGTTTGTGGCGGCGAGCGCGTTCGCCACCCTGCCGCCGCTGACCGACGTCGTCGCCCTGGCCCGCGCGCGGACGGAGGGCTTCAACTACGGCTGGCCGCGGGGCATCGGCTCGGCGGCGTTCATCGTCGCCAACATCGCCGCCGGCGCCCTTCTGGTGGCGACGTCCTCGGACGCGGTGCTGGTGTGGATCATCGCCGCGGCGCTGCTGGCGGCGCTGGCCTCGCGCTTCCTGCTGCCGGCCGATCCGGTGCTGGAGCACGGCGGCGTCGCCGGGCTGCGCGAGCGGCTGGCGGGCCTGGGCCTGCTGCTGAAGGACAGGCTGTTCCTGCTGGCGGTGCTGTCGGTGGGGCTCATCCAGTCGGCCCACGCCTTCTACTACAGCTTCTCGGCGCTGGCCTGGAAGGCCCAGGGCATCCCGGAGAACCTGACCGGCGTCCTCTGGGGCGTGGGCGTCGCGGTCGAGATCGTCTTCATGTGGTTCTTAGAGCCCTGGCGGCGGCGCATCGGGCCGCGGCGGCTCCTGGTGATCGGCGGCCTGGCCGCGCTGGTGCGCTGGACCGCCTACGCCTTCTCGCCGCCGCTCTGGCTGCTGTTCCCGCTGCAGGGGCTGCATGCGCTCAGCTATGCGGCGACCTTCCTCGCCTCTCTGCAGCTCGTGGAACGGCTGTCCTCGCCGGTGAACATGACCGCCGCCCAGACCATCAACTCGGCCTTCTCCAGCGGCCTGCTGGCGGGCCTGGCGACGCTGGCGTCCGGGCCGCTGTTCGACCGCTACGGCGCCGGCGGCTACCTGCTGATGACCGCGATGAGCCTGGTGGGGGTGCTGGGCGCGCTCAGGCTGTACGGCGCGAGGCGTCTGGACGGCTGAGGGCCTCGGCCATGGCGCCGGCCGCGGCCTGCACCGCCCGGGCGACGTCCGCCAGCCCGAACGCCGCGCCCTCGACGTACTCGCGCACCTGCGGCACGTGCAGGAAGGCGACGGTGGGGGCGGCCTCGGCGGCCAGCAGCCGGTAGTAGGTGAAGTTGCAGAGGTAGTCGCCGGCGTCGTCCGAGAGCTCGGCCGCCAGCCCCTCGCGCTCGATGGCGGCGACCATGGAGCGGGTCGGGGCGACGGTGCGGATCTCGTCGGCGCCGTCCGCAGCGATCAGCTCGGCGCCCCACAGTTCGCCCAGGTCGTCGCGCTTCTCCGCCGCGGCGCGATTGCGGCCGAGCCGCTCCACGTGGAAGCTGGCGGCGCTCACGGCGACGCCCACCACCAGCACCGCGTCGGCGGGGGCGGCGGCCAGGCGGTCGAGGATGGCCTCCGCCGAGCCGCGCCAGGCGACCGGCACGGTCAGGTAGTCGGCGTTGGCGCCCTCTGGCGACCAGCCGTGCGCGGCCAGCGCCTCGACCGCGGCCTGTGCGGGGTTGCGGATGGCCTCGGGGAAGGCGCTAAAGCCACAGATGAGCAGGCGAGGGGGCATGGCCCCACTATAGAGGCTGCGGGCCCGCAGTCCCATTCGCCGCCGAACGGGAGGAGTGAATATGCGTGCGTTGCAGGTGACCGCCCCCTGGGGCATCGATCGGGTCGAGGTGGTCGAGCGGCCGGACCCGAAGCCGGGCCCCGGCGAGGTGCTGGTGCGGATGCGGGCGGTGTCGCTGAACTACCGCGACCTGTCGATGATCCGCCACGGCGCCGCGCGCGGGACGATCGAGGGCCCGCTCACCCCCTTCTCCGACGGCTGCGGGATCGTCGAGGCGGTGGGCGAGGGCGTCACCCGCTTCCAGGTCGGCGACCGGGTGGCGAGCATGTTCTTCCAGGGCTGGATCGACGGGCGGCCGACGCCGGAGCGGACCGGAATGAGTGCGCTCGGCTGGCCGGTGCCGGGGGTCGGGCGGGAGTACGCGGTCTACAATCAGGAGGGGCTCTCCAAGCCGCCGGAGTTCCTCACCGACGAGGAGGTCGCCTGCCTGCCGTGCGCAGCGCTGACCGCCTGGCGGGCGCTGTTCGAGGACGCCCACCTGGAGCCCGGCGAAAGCGTGGTGCTGCAGGGGACCGGCGGGGTTTCGATCTTCGGGCTGCAGCTCGCCAAGGCGGCCGGCTACCGGACCATCGTCACCTCCTCGTCCGACGAGAAGCTCGAGCGGGCCAAGGCGATGGGCGGCGACCACCTGATCAACTACCGGGCCCAGCCGGAGTGGGCGCGCGGCGTGCGCGAGGCGACCGGCGGCCAGGGGGCCGACTTCATCATGGAGGTCGGCGGCCAGGGCACCATCCAGCAGAGCATGCGGGCCGTGCGCCAGGCGGGCCACATCGCCATCATCGGCGTGCTGGCGGCCGGCGAGGGGGCGCCGTTCAACCCGGCCTCGCTGATCGGCAACTCGGCCCGGCTGGTGGGCGTCTCGGTCGGCTCGCGGGCGATGTTCGAGGCCATGTGCCGGGCCATCGACCTGCACAAGATCCGCCCCGTGGTCGACAAGCGGTTCCCTTTCACCGAAGCGCAGGCGGCGCTGCGGGCGATGGAGGCGGGGGAGCACTTCGGAAAGATCGTGCTGACGTTCTGAAGGAGCTTCTACCTCCCCCGCGAAGCGGCGGGAGGGGGACCAGTCGCCGAGCGCAGCGAAGAGCGACTGGTGGAGGGGGCGGGCCGTAGGCGGGGCGTTTTGAACTGCGGCTGAGTCGCGGCGGCGAGGCGGTGCGGGTGGCCCGCCCCCTCCACCCCCCGCTCTGCAGCCGGCGTGCGCCGGCTTCGGCGGGCGGTCCCCCTCCCGCCGCTGCGCGGGGGAGGTAGGAAGCAGGCGCCGACGCAAAATCGGGCCCGGCGACCAGGGACGTGACCGCCGGACCCGACAAGAGGGCTCGCGCTAGACCTCAGAAGCGCGCGCATGGAAAGAACCGGCGTTTTTCGCCGGAGTTCCGTCACGGACGCGTGTGCGACGGGGCCGCCACGCCGCTGTCCCGGCCACTCCCCCCGCGCGTTCAGGTCGCGGAGAGGAGGGGGTCAGATGCTGTAGTCGCCCAGGTCGCCGTCCAGCCAGCGGACGATCTCTTCGGCGGCCTCGGCCGGCGTCATGGCGGTGGTGTCGATGCGGATCTCGGGGCGCTCGGGGGCCTCGTAGGGGCTGTCGACGCCGGTGAAGTTCTTCAGCTCGCCGGCCCGGGCCTTCTTGTAGAGGCCTTTGACGTCGCGCTGCTCGGCGACCTCCAGGGGCGTGTCGACGAACACCTCGATGAACTCGCCTTCGGCCAAGAGCTCGCGGGCCAGCCGCCGTTCGGCGCGGAACGGCGAGATGAAGGAGACGAGGACGATCAGCCCCGCGTCGACCATCAGCTTGGCCACCTCGGCGACCCGGCGGATGTTCTCCACCCGGTCCTCGTCGGTGAAGCCGAGGTCCTTGTTGAGGCCGTGGCGGACGTTGTCGCCGTCGAGGATGTAGGTGTGCCTCCCGTCGGCGTGCAGCCGCTTCTCGACCAGGTTGGCGATGGTCGACTTGCCCGAGCCCGAGAGGCCGGTCAGCCAGACGACGCGGCCCTTCTGGCCCTTCAGCGCGGCGCGCGCGGACTTGTTCACGTCCAGCGCCTGCCAGTGGATGTTCTGGCTGCGGCGCAGGGCGAAGTGCAGCATGCCGGCCCCGACCGTGCGGTTGGACAGCCGGTCGATCAGGATGAAGCCGCCGAGGTCCTTGTTCTCCGCGTAGGGGTCGAAGGCGACGGGCGCGTCGAGCGAGAGGTTGCAGACGCCGATCTCGTTCAGCTCTAGCCGCTTGGCGGCCAGGTGCTCGAGGGTGTTCACGTTGACCTTGTACTTGGGCTCGGTGATCTGGGCGCCGACGATGCGGGCGCCGAGCTTCACCAGGTAGGGCCGGCCCGGCAGTAGGGCCTCCTCGTCGAACCAGACGATGGTGGACTCGAACTGGTCGGCCACGGCCGGCGGATCGCCCGCGGCGGCCAGAACGTCGCCGCGCGAAACATCGATCTCGTCGGCCAGGGTCAGGGTCACCGACTGGCCGGCCACCGCCCGCGGCAGGTCGCCGGAGAAGGTGACGATGCGCGCCACCGTGCTCTCGCGGCCGGAGGGCAGCACCTTGACCTTGTCGCCGGTCGCGATGGTCCCGGAGGCGATCAGGCCGGAGAAGCCGCGGAAGTCCAGGTTGGGGCGGTTGACCCACTGCACCGGCATCCGGAAGGGCTTCTCCTGCAGGTCGTCCTCGACCTCCAGGGTCTCCAGCAGGGTCATCAGCGGCGGCCCGGCGTACCAGGGCGCCTTGTCGCTGCTCGTCGTGATGTTGTCGCCCTTGAGCGCCGACATCGGGATGGCGTGGAAGGCCTTGATGCCGATCTGCTCGGCGAAGGCGCGGTAGTCGGCGAGGATGGCGTCGAAGGTCTCCTGCGACCAGTCCACCAGGTCCATCTTGTTGACGGCCAGGATGACGTGGCGGATGCCGAGCAGGCTGACCAGGTAGCTGTGCCGACGGGTCTGGGTCAGCACGCCCTTGCGCGCGTCGATCAGGATGATGGCCGCGTCCGCCGTCGAGGCGCCGGTGACCATGTTGCGCGTGTACTGCTCGTGGCCGGGGGTGTCGGCGACGATGAACTTCCGCTTGTCGGTGGAGAAGAACCGGTAGGCGACGTCGATGGTGATGCCCTGCTCGCGCTCGGCGGCGAGGCCGTCGACGAGGAGGGCGAAGTCGATGTCGCCGCCCTGGGTGCCGACCTTCTTGGAGTCGGCTTCGAGGGCCGCCAGCTGGTCCTCGAAGATCATCTTGGAGTCGTAGAGCAGCCGCCCGATCAGGGTCGACTTGCCGTCGTCCACCGAACCGCAGGTGAGGAACCGCAGCAGGCTCTTGTGCTCGTGCGCGTGGAGGTAGGCCTCGATGTCCTCGGAGATGAGGTCGGACTGGTGGGCGCCGGCCTTGGCGGGGGCGGTGTCGGCGAGAGCCATCAGAAGTAGCCCTCCTGCTTCTTCTTCTCCATCGAGGCGGACTGGTCGTGGTCGATCATCCGGCCCTGCCGCTCGGAGGTGGTGGTGAGCAGCATCTCCTGGATGATCTCGGGCAGGGTCGCGGCCTCGCTCTCGATGGCGCCGGTCAGCGGGTAGCAGCCGAGGGTGCGGAAGCGCACCGACTTCATCTGCGGGGTCTCGCCGGGCTTCAGCGGCATGCGGTCGTCGTCGACCATGATCAGCGTGCCGTCACGCTCGACCACCGGCCGCTTGGCCGCGAAGTAGAGGGGCACGATCGGGATGTTCTGCAGGTAGATGTACTGCCAGATGTCGAGCTCGGTCCAATTGGAGATCGGGAAGGCGCGGAAGCTCTCCCCCGGACGCTTGCGGGTGTTGTAGAGCCGCCAGAGCTCGGGGCGCTGGTTCTTGGGGTCCCAGCGGTGCTCGGGGGTGCGGAACGAGAGCACCCGCTCCTTGGCGCGGCTCTTCTCCTCGTCCCGGCGGCCGCCGCCGAACGCGGCGTCGAAGCCGTACTTGTCGAGGGCCTGCTTCAGGCCTTCGGTCTTCCAGATGTCGGTGTGCAGCGCGCTGCCGTGGTCGAACGGGTTGATGCCCTTGGCCAGGGCCTCCGGGTTCTGGTGGACCAGCAGCTCGAAGCCGAGCTCGCGGGCCATCCGTTCGCGCATCTCGTACATCGCCCGGAACTTCCAGGTGGTGTCGACGTGCAGCAGCGGGAACGGCGGCTTGGAGGGGTAGAAGGCCTTTGCGGCGAGGTGCAGCATCACCGCGCTGTCCTTGCCGATGGAGTAGAGCATCACCGGCCGTTCGCACTCGGCGACGACCTCGCGCATGATGTGGATGCTCTCCGCCTCGAGGCGTTCGAGGTGGGTCAGCCGTTGCGGGGAAATCGTGGCGGTGCTGTCAGCCATCGGTGCAAAGGCGGTCGCGACGCGGGCGTCCATTCGGGGCGACCTCAAAATCTAATAAAAAGCCGCCCGCGCCGGCCTGGCGACGTGCGGACTAACGGCCCTTCGCTCGGTCAGGTAGGGGAGGGGCCCAAGGAGCGCAAGCAACCTAACCGTGGAAGCGCTATTAGGAAAACTGACGGCCCGTGCGCGGCCGACGGAGGCGACGTGAGCGAGCTGCGACCGATCCTGCTGATCGAGGACGACGCGCGGGCCCTCGAAGAGACCCTGGCCGTGCTGGCGAACCTGAGGCTCGCCAACCGCATCGAGGTCGCCCGGAGCGAGGCCGAGGCGCGGACGGCGCTGGCGGCCGATCCGCCCGGCGTCGTGCTGCTCACACTCGGGCGCGACCCGGCGCGGGAGGCGGCGCTGCTCGCCGACCTGCGTGCCGAGGCCCGGGGGCCGGCCGTGCTCGCGCTCGCGCCCGCCGCCGCCGTCGAGGCCCTGCGACGCGAGCATCCCGGCCTGGAGGTCCGCGCGGCGCCGCTGACCCGCGAGGCCCTGCTCGAAGCGGTGGAGAACGTCGGCCTCGCCTGGGGCATCGTCGCCCTCGCAGCGGCCAGGGGGGCGTATACGCCGCCGCGGACGTAGCCGGCATCCTCAACCGTCATCCCGGCCGCAAGCCCGCAGGGCTGGAGCGCCGGGACCCAGGATCCCGCGCGCAGCAGCTGGGTCCCGGATCGGCCTTGCAGGCCGTCCGGGATGATGGGGGTTTCTGCGACGTCAGAGTCCGAAAACCGCGAGACTTGGGCCGCGCAAGCGCCCATCGTCGGGCCATGGATCTCGACCCGGACGCCTGCTACCGCGCCGTCAGCACCCGCGACGCCCGCTTCGACGGGCGGCTGTTCATCGGCGTGAAGACCACCGGCATCTACTGCCGGCCGATCTGCCCGGCCCGCACGCCGAAGCGCGAGAACGTCACCTTCTACCGCTCGGCCGCGGCGGCCCAGGAGGCGGGGTTCCGGCCCTGCCTGCGCTGCCGGCCGGAGACCTCGCCGGACCTCGGCGCCTGGCGCGGCAGCTCGAACACCGTCTCGCGGGCGCTGGCGCTGATCGAGGCCGGCGCGCTGGACGAAGGCGACGTGGACGCGCTGGCCGGCCGGCTGGGAGTCGGCGAGCGGCAGCTTCGGCGGTTGTTCCAGTTGCACCTGGGCGCCTCGCCGGTGTCGGTGGCCCAGACGCGGCGGGTGCTGCTCGCCAAACAGCTGATCCACGAGACGCGGCTCTCCATGGCCGACGTCGCCCTGGCTTCCGGCTTCGGTTCGGTGCGGCGGTTCAACGAGACCTTTCAGCAGCTGTTCGGCCGTCCGCCCGGCGCCCTGCGCCGCTCCGGCGCGGCCGAGACGAGCGCGGCGGCCGGCGCAACCCTTCGCCTGGCCTACAAGCCGCCCTACGACTGGGACCAGCTGGTCGCCTTCCTGGCCGGCCGGGCGATCCCCGGCGTGGAGGTGGTGACCCCGCAGCGGTACGTCCGCACCCTGGCGATCGGCGCCCGCCGGGGCGTGGTCGCGGTGGAGCCGGCGCCGGACGGGCGGGCCCTGCAGGCCACGGTCCGCTTCACCGACATGACGGCCCTGCCGGCGGTGATCGCCCGCGTGCGCCGCGTCTTCGACCTGACCGCCGATCCCGTCGCCATCGGCGAGCACCTGTCGACGGACCCCGACCTCTCGCCGCTGGTGGAGGCCCGGCCGGGGCTCCGGACGCCCGGCGCCTGGGACGGCTTCGAGCTCGCCGTGCGGGCCATCCTCGGCCAGCAGATCACCGTCTCGGCGGCGACGCGGCTGGCCGGCAAGATCGTCGAGGCCTACGGCGAGCCGCTGCCGCCGGAGCTCGCCGAGCCGGGGCTAACGCACGTCTTCCCCGCGCCCGAGCGGCTGGTCGGCGCCGACATCGCCGCCCTGGGGATGCCCAGGTCCCGCGGCCATGCCCTGGAGCGGCTCGCCGCGGCCGCCTGCGCGGACCCGGGCCTGTTCACCCCGCACGGCGAACTGGAGGCCCAGGTCGCCCGGCTGAAGGCGCTGCCGGGGATCGGCGAGTGGACCGCCCAGTACATCGCTCTTCGCGAGCTGCGCGAGCCGGACGCCTTCCCGCACGGGGATGTCGGGCTGGTGCGGGCGCTGGAGCGGCTGACTGGCGAGCGGCCGAGCTTCGTCGAGCTGTCAGAACGGGCCGAACGCTGGCGGCCCTGGCGCGCCTACGCGGCTCTGCACCTGTGGGCCGCCGATGCGGCGCTCGCCCCGCCCAAGACGATCAAGGAGCGCAAACATGCGAAACAGGCGGCCTGAGCCTGCGGTCCTCGACCGGATCCCGACCCCTGTCGGCGAGGCCTTGGTGGTCACCGACGAGGCGGGCGCGCTGCTCGCCTTCGATTTCGAGGATTACGAGCGCCGCATGCGCCGGCTGCTGGCCCGTTACCACGGGGAGGTGGCGCTGGTCCCCGGCCGCTCACCGGCCCGCTCGGCCGTAGAGGCCTATTTCTCCGGCGAGCTCTCCGCCCTGGAGGCGCTGCCGAGGCGGCGGGCGGGCACGGCCTTCCAGCAGAAGGTCTGGGACGGGCTGCTGACGATCCGGCCCGGCGAGACGCTGAGCTACCGCGGCCTGGCCGAGCGGATCGGCGCGCCCACGGCCGTGCGGGCGGTGGGGCTGGCCAACGGGGCCAATCCGATCGGCGTGGTCGTGCCCTGCCATCGGGTGATCGGCGCGGACGGGTCGCTGACCGGCTACGGCGGCGGGCTGCCCCGCAAGGCCTGGCTGCTGAAGCATGAAGGGGCGCGCTTCAAGCCGGCGCTGGCTGCCTGATCTGCAGGCACATGACCGAAATTTCATGTTCTGCGACATTGCCCCAAGGCGGCGCTTAACGGATAACCAACCCCTGCGGAGTCGTATCGGAGCGCTTGGGAGAGATCCGATGGCTACCTTGACGGAAATCGTGACGGCGATGGTCGTGCATTCGTCGGCCGCCGCCTATTCGCACTTCGGCGTGGCCGTCGAGGTCAAGCAGCCCGAGCGTCCGGCGCCGGTCGCCCGCACGGTCGCGCGCGTGACGCCGTCGCCCGCCCGCGCCGTGAAGCCGGCCTCCGCCGTCAAGGCCGAGGACTGCCCCGAGACCGCCGCCCGCATCGTGAAGGCCTGAGCGCCACAATTCGCGACAATCCGTAGCTAAGCGCGCACAGCCGATTTTCCTCCGCCGCTTTCGGCGCTAATCCTGCCGCCGGGTAGGCCTGCGCCATGCACGCGGGCCATCGGGTGGGAAAGGCCGATTGTCGGGCCGCGCATGAAGATCAAGAAGCGGCGTCAGCCGGCAGACTTTCAGTCCCTCAGCGACGAGACCGTCGACGTCCCGGCCGAACTGGCCGATCCGGAGCCGGACGTCGAGTTGGGCTACGTCTTCCGCAAGCGGCAGACGGGCTTCCATCCCGCGGCCGGCGGCGCGCTGTCGCCTGTCGAGGCGAGCCCGCCGGCGACCGCCGAGGAGAA
Organism: Phenylobacterium terrae; assembly: GCF_042681205.1. NCBI lineage: Bacteria > Pseudomonadati > Pseudomonadota > Alphaproteobacteria > Caulobacterales > Caulobacteraceae > Phenylobacterium > Phenylobacterium terrae. The sequence continues at coordinate 148,944 of NZ_JBHUEY010000012.1, read as the reverse complement.
CGACTTCACGCCCATCTCGCCGGCGCCGGTCGCGCGCACGGGCGCGGACGCGGTGAGGCCGCCGCCCGGCTGGCCGGTGTGGACCGCCGCCTTCGCGGTCTCGATCCTGGCGCTGTTCCCGATCGCCTACGCCTGGGGCCTGCGCGACGGCGGCGCGGCGCTGGCGACCGACGTATTCGCCAAGACGGTCTTCTTCGTGATCGCCCTGCTACCGGCGTTGTTCGTCTGGGCCGGCGCCTGGCTCTACCGCCAGGGCCAGCTGCTGGCGACCGAGACCCGGCGCACCCAGGCCCTGGCTCACCAGATGGTCGCGCCCGCGGCCCTGGCGGCCGGCGAAGTCGGCGAGGTGACCAGCGGCCTGCGCGAGGACATCTCGGCCGCCGCCGAGGCCGCCCGCAGCGCCCACCAGTCGCTCAGTTCGCTGCGCCAGGCGCTCGCCGAGGAGACCCAGCGGCTGGCCGAGGCGGCCGCCACCTCCTCGCGCACCGCCCGCGAGCTCGCCCAGGCCCTGCACCAGGAGCGGACGCAGATGAGCGGCCTCTCCGAGACCCTCGGCGGCCAGGCCGCCAAGGTCGCCGACGCCATCACCCAGCAGGCGCGGATGGTCGCCGAAGCCTCGGATCTGGCCGAGACCCAGCTGCGGGAGGCCGAGGCCTCGCTGGCCTCGCGCGCCGCCGACCTGACCGCCGCCGCCGGCCAGGCGAGCGATGCGGCCAAGGTCGCCGGCGAAGACCTGGCCCGCCACGTCGCCCGCCTCGAGACGGCCGGCATGGGCGTCGCCGACCAGGTGCGGGCCGCCGAGCAGGGGCTGTCCGAGCAGCGCGCGGCGCTGATGACCGTCGCCCACGCCCTGCGCGCCGACCATTCGGCGTTCGCCGCCGAGGCCGAGAGCCAGGCCGCGCAGCTGTCCAACTTCATCGCCGACGCCCGCGAGGTCGCCGCCGGGATGGGGCAGCGGGCCCTAGAGCAGGGCGAGGCGCTGCGCCGGCTGATCGCCGAGGCGTCCGAGCGGTTCGCCGAGCTGACCCGCACCGCCTCGACCGAGCGCGACGCCTTCGCCCAGGACGCCGGCCGCTCGATCTCGGTCGTCTCCGAGGCGGCCCGCGCCGAGCGCGAGCGGCTGGAGACGCAGGCCCGCGCCGCCGTCGAGGCGCTCGCCAAGGCCGTCCAGGAGACCCAGGCCGCCGCCGCCCGCCAGGCCCAGACCGCCCGCGAACAGGTGGACCAGCTCGCTGAAGCCGCCTTCGCGGCCGGCCAGAAGGCCAACCAGGTGTTCGAGGCCCGCCTCGGCGAAGCCCGCGCCCTGATCGAGGGCAGCGCCCAACTGGTCGAGCAGGCCGGCGCGGACACCGCACGCAAGCTGGAGTCCGGGGCGGTCGCCGCCCGCGAGGCGCTCACCGAACTCACCCAGATGCTGGCCGACATCGAGCGCCGCACCGCCGAGCTGCCGGCCAGCGCGCGCCGCCAGGCCCAGGACGTGCGCGATGCGGTCGCCGACAGCATCGAGGCGCTGATCGGCCAGGCCCGCCGCACCGCCGAGGAGACCCAGGCGATCGACACCGCCTTCCAGGAGCGGGTCCGGCGCAACTACGAGGTCCTGAGCCAGGCCGTGCAGCTGATGGGCGCGGTGACCGGGGCGGCCGCGCCGGCCCCTGCGCCCGCGCCGGCGCCGGCCGCCGCCGCGCCGGAACCGAAGCCCCAGGCGCCCGAGCCCGGGCACGCCGCCAAGGCCGCCAGGCCCGCGCCGGAGAAGGCCGAGGCGGGCCCGGCGCTGGAGCCGACGGCGGCGCGGCTGGGCCTGCGCCCCCGCCTCAGGCTCACGCCCACCGCCACGGACGAGGAGTTCACCCAGGTGTTCGAGTCCGCCACCGGCGGCGCTCGCCTCGAGGAGCCGCCGGCGCCCATGGCCGGCGCGGACGGCTGGACCTGGAAGGAGCTGCTCTCCTCCATCGACGAGGGCGAGGGCGCGGACGAGCAGGCCGAGGACGCCGAGGCGGTGGTGCTGGCCGAAGTCGCCCGGATGGGCGTCGACGCCACGGCCCTGCTGCCGCAGCCGCGGACCGACGAGCTGGCCGCGGTCATCCAGGCCGGCGATGCGTCCGGCGCCCGCGAGGTGGTGAAGGGCCTCGCGCCCGCCGCCATCCGGCGCCTGTCGCGCCGCCTGAACGGCGACAAGAAACTGAAGTCGGCCGCGGCCGGGTTCGTGAGCAGCTATCGCGCCGTGCTCACCGAGGCCGCCCAGCGCGACTCGCGCGGCTACATGGTCGCCAACCTGCTCGACACCGACGCCGGCCGGGCCTTCCTGCTGGTCGACGCGGCGGCCGGCGACCTGGCCTAGGGCTTTTCCTTAACCGGTGCGGGCGCCTACTGGGCGCCACGACAAAACCGGGAGGCGGCCCATGGCCCTCAGCGCGACATCGCGCGCGAGGTTCAATCTGTCCGAGGCGCGGATCATGGTGCTCGAGGCGACGCCTCTCGGCATGCAGGTCCTCGTGCAGATCCTCTCCGGCTTCGGGGCCAAGAATATCGTGCGCGCCACCAGCACGGCCGAGGCCCGCGACTTCCTGGACGTGAACCAGTTCGACCTGATGGTCGTCGACACTCTGGGCCCGGAGGGGCACGGCTATGATTTCGTCCACTGGCTGCGCCGGTCGGATTACAAGATGAACTGTCACGCGCCGGTGCTGATGACCACCGCCCACACCCGCGCCGCGGACGTGCAGCGGGCGCGGGACTGCGGCGCCCACTTCATCATCGCCAAGCCGCTGACCGCGATCGGCGTGCTGGAACGAATCATCTGGATCGCGCGGGAGGGCCGCCAGTTCGTGGATTGCGACCGCTACATCGGCCCGGACCGCCGGTTCCGCGACATCGAGCTGCCGGAGGGCCACCCGCGGCGGCGGCGGACCGACCAGCTCCTCCAATCCGCGCTGGCGGCCGCTGCGGCCGACGGCGAGGCCCTGTCGAAGGTGAACCCGTGAGCGCCGTTCGTTTCTTCGTGCCGGAGAACCGGCTCGGCAAGCTGCTCCGGATTCCCGGCGGCGCGCCGGTGGCCGACGCCGTGGTCGCCGCCGAAGCGGGACTGGCCGAGCTAGAGGCGCCCGCCCGCGAGGAGCTGGCTGCGGCCTTGGCCGCGGTGGAAGCCTGTGCGGCGCAGCGGCCGGCTCAGTTCGAGGCCGCGGGCCTCGAGGAGCTCTACGGCCTGGCTCAAGGGGCCATCGGCCTGGCGAGCCTTTGCCAGCGACCGTCCGTGGACGAGGCGCTGCGCAGCCTTTGCGATCTGCTCGACCATCTGGCCCGGTGCGAGCGCTGGGACGCCGAGGCCGTGAGCGTGCACGTTCGCTCGCTGCGGCTGCTGATGGGCGAGGCCGGCGCCAAGGACGGCGAGGCCGCCGCGGCGGTGCTGCAGGGGCTGCGGCGGGTCAGCGGGCGCTACGCCGGAACCCCGGGCGGCTGAGGCCGCCGTGCGGAGACTGACCTGCGCCGCCGAGCGCTGGCCCATCGCCGGGGCCTTCACCATCGCCCGCGGCGCCAAGACCGAGGCCGAGGTGGTGATCGCTAAGATCGCCGACGGCGCGGCCCGGGGACGGGGCGAATGCGTGCCCTACGCCCGCTATGGCGAGACGCCGGTCGGCGTGATGGCCCAGATCGAAAGCCTGCGCGGCGACATCGAGGCCGGGCTCGACCGGGCGGCGCTGCAGGCCCGTCTGCCGGCCGGGGCGGCGCGCAACGCCCTGGACTGCGCCCTCTGGGACCTGGAGGCGAAGCGCACGGGCGCGCCCGCCTGGCGGCTCGCCGGCCGCGCGCGCCTGGATCCGGTGAAGACCTGTTTCACCCTGAGCCTGGCCAGTCCCGAGGAGATGGCGCAGGCCGCCCGCGACAACGCCCGCCGGCCGATGCTGAAGCTGAAGATCGGCGGCGCGGACGACCTCGACCGGGTCGCCGCCGTTAGGGCTGCGGCGCCGCGCACACGGCTGGTGGTGGACGCCAACGAGGCGCTGAGCTTCGAGGACCTTGAGCGCCTCGCGCCGGAGTTTGCGCGGCTCGACGTGAAGCTGATCGAGCAGCCGCTGCCGGCGGCTGAGGACGCGGCGCTGGAGGGCTGGAAGAGCCCGGTGCTGCTTTGCGCCGACGAGAGCTGCCACACCCGCGAGGACCTCGCCCGCTGCGCGGCCCGCTACGGGGCGGTGAACATCAAGCTCGACAAGGCCGGCGGCCTGACGGAGGCGCTGGCCATGGTCGAGGAGGCGCGGCGGCTGGGGCTGGAGGTGATGGTGGGCTGCATGGTCGCGACCTCGCTGGCCATGGCGCCGGCCATGATCCTCGCCCAGGGGGCGGAGTTCGTGGACCTGGACGGGCCGCTGCTGCTGGCCAGGGACCGCGAGCCCGGCCTGCGCTTCACGGGCTCGCTGATCGAGCCGCCGGCGCCTGAGCTCTGGGGGTAGGGGGCTCCCGCTCGGGCCTGGCCGCTCCCATCTTGGTCGGAGCATCTGGTGCAGGAACGCGTTTCGCCCCCATGACCGACGACAAGGCCAAAGCCCACCGCGCCTGGCGGTCCGCCGAGCGGATCAAGCTGTTGTCCGACCGCGTGGTCGGCATCGGCCCGTTCGGCCTCGGGATCGACGGTGTGATCGCCTGGGTGCCAGGCGCCAACGCGGTCTACAGCCTGGGCGCAGGCGGACTGCTGCTCGCCGAGGCGGTGAACGCCGGCGCCAGGCCCGCCACCATCGCCAAGATGGCCGCCTTCCTGCTGGCCGACTCGGCCAGCTCCGGCGTGCCCGTCCTCGGCTGGGCGGTGGACACCCTGTTCCGCGGCCACGCCATGGCCGCCAAGTCGCTGCAGCGGGACATCGAAGAGCGGCACGGCCCTTCCGCACTCGGGGACGACTGGCTGTTCCGCCGGCGCGGCCGGCGAGGGCGGGCCGTGAACGGCGGCGCCGGTTTCCGCGGCGCGCGGCGGTAGCGCCTACTCCGCCGCTTCCTGCGCGTAGCCGAGCAGCTCGTTCAGCCGTTCCAGGACTTCGATGGCCGCTTCCGGGATGACCGTGCCGGGGGTGAAGACGGCGCCGACGCCGGCGTCCTTCAGGGCCTGGAAATCCTCCGGCGGGATGACGCCGCCGACGACCACCAGGATGTCCGGCCGGCCTAGGCGGGCGAGCTCGGCCTTGAGCTCGGGGACCAGGGTGAGGTGGCCGGCGGCCAGCGAGCTTGCGCCCACCGCATGGACGTTGTCGGCCACCGCCTGGGCGGCGGTCTCGGCGGGGGTCTGGAAGAGGTCGCCGATCACCACGTCGAAGCCGAGGTCGGAGAAGCCGGAGGCGACCACCTTCTGGCCGCGGTCGTGGCCGTCCTGGCCCATCTTGGCCACCAGCACCTTGGGCTTGCGCCCGTCGGCCTGGGCGAAGGCCTGGGCCATGGCCTTGGCCCGGTCGGCGGCGGGCGTCGCGCCGGCTTCGGCGAGGTAGACGCCCTTCACCGCGTCGGCCTTGGCCACGTGGCGGTCGAAGGCCTTGGCGAGGGCCTCGCTGATCTCGCCGACGGTGGCGTGGGCTCTGGCGGCCGCCACGGACAGCTCCAGCAGGTTCGCGTTCCCGATGGCGCCGTTGGTCAGCGCGGTGAGCGCGGCCTCGACGGCGGCGCCGTCGCGCTCGGCCTTCAGCTTCTTCAGCTTGGCGATCTGGCGCTCGCGGACGGCGGTGTTGTCCACCTTCAGCACCGGGATCTCGTCGGCGCCTTCGGGGCGGTAGCGGTTGACGCCGACGACGCTCTGCACGCCCGCGTCGATGCGGGCCTGGGTGCGGGCGCTGGCCTCCTCGATGCGGCGCTTGGGCAGGCCGTCCTCGATGGCCTTGGCCATGCCGCCCAGGGCCTCGACCTCGGCGATGTGCTCGAGCGCTCGGGCGGCGAGCTCGGTGGTCAGCCGCTCGATGTAGAAGCTGCCGCCCCAGGGGTCGATGACCCGCGTCTGGCCAGCCTCGGCCTGCAGCAGCAGCTGGGTGTTGCGGCTGATGCGGGCGGAGAAATCCGTAGGCAGTGCAAGGGCTTCGTCGAGCGAGTTGGTGTGAAGGCTCTGTGTGTGGCCGCCCACCGCCGCGAGGGCCTCGACGCAGGTGCGCGCGACGTTGTTGAACACGTCGTGGGCCGCCAGGGACCAGCCGCTGGTCTGGGTGTGGGCGCGCAGGGCCAGCGAGCGGGCGTCCTTCGGATCGAAGTTCTCCTTCATGAGCTTGGCCCAGAGCAGGCGTGCGGCCCGCTGCTTGGCGATCTCCATGAAGGCGTTCATGCCCGCGTTCCAGAAGAACGACAGGCGCGGCGCGAAGGCGTCGACGGGAAGGCCGGCGGCGATCCCCGCGCGGACGTACTCGATCCCGTCGGCCAGGGTGTAGGCCAGCTCCAGGTCCAGCGTCGCCCCGGCCTCCTGCATGTGGTAGCCGGAGATGGAGATCGAGTTGAACTTCGGCATTTCGCGCGAAGTGTATGAAAAGATGTCCGAAACGATCCGCATCGAGGGCTCGGGCGGATAGATGTAGGTGTTCCGGACCAGGAACTCCTTGAGGATGTCGTTCTGGATCGTGCCGGTGAGCGCGGCGTGCGGCACGCCCTGCTCCTCGGCGGCGACGATGTAGAGCGCCATGACCGGCAGGACGGCGCCGTTCATGGTCATCGACACGCTCATCTTGTCGAGCGGGATGGCGTCGAACAGCGTGCGCATGTCGAGGATGGAGTCGATGGCCACGCCCGCCATGCCGACGTCGCCCTTCACCCGCGGATGGTCGGAATCGTAGCCGCGGTGGGTGGCCAGGTCGAAGGCGATGGACAGGCCCATCTGCCCGGCCGCCAGGTTGCGCCGGTAGAAGGCGTTGGAGTCCTCGGCCGTGGAGAAGCCTGCGTACTGGCGGATGGTCCACGGGTTGGTCAGGTACATGGTCGGGTAGGGGCCGCGCAGGTAGGGCGCGATCCCGGGCAGGCCCGAGAGTGTGTCGAGGCCGGCCAGGGCGTCCGGGCCGTAGACGGGCTGGACGGCGATGCCTTCGGGGGTGTCCCACGGCGCGCCCGCCGCCGCGGCGTACGGCGCGACGGGCTCGAAGGCGATCTGAGTGAAATCAGGGAACTGGGTCATGGGCTTCACGCCACCTCGTACGGCGCGCTGAGGCGGATCGGGGCGAGCGGCGGGCAGGCGCCGTCGGGGCCGGGGAGGCGGGGCGAGGGCGCCTCCACCGGGCGGGGCTCTGCGCGCTCCACCTCCGGCGGGGCGTCCTTGTCCGGCGGGAAGGCGGTGACGCCGACGATGCGGGGCTTGCCGGCGGCCTCGCGGGCGGCGCGAGCGGCGTCGACGTCGCGGGCGATCAGGCCCGAGGCGAGGGCCGGGACGATCCCGCCGGCGGCCTCGATGGCCTGGAAGCGGTGCCAGGCGGCGCGGGCGAGCTGTTCGGTCAGGGTCTCCACGTAGCCCGAGCCGGCGGCGGGGTCGGCGACGCGGCCGACATGAGCCTCCTCCATCAGCACCAGCTGGGTGTTGCGGCTCTGGCGGCGGGCGAAGGCGGTGGGCAGGCCGAGGGGGTCGGTGAAGCAGCCCAGCACCACCGCGTCCGCGCCGCCGGTCGCGGCGGCGAAGCCGGCGGCGGTGAGGCGCAGCATGTTGGTCCAGGCGTCCCTGGCGGCCAGCATCCGCTGGGAGGCGCGGGCCTCGACGCGGACGGGAGCCCGTGCGCCGCAGGCCTCGGCGATCTGGCCCCAGACGAGGCGGGCGGCCCTCAGCTTGGAGAGGCTCAGGAAGACGTCGGAATCGACCGCGAGCCCCAGGGTGACGCCGCCGAAGGCGGCATCCATCGGCAGGCCGGCCCTGACCAGAGCCTTGGCGTAGGCCAGGCCGGCGGCCGCCGCGAAGGCGATCTCGCCCGCCTCGCCGCCGCCGGCCTCATGCACGATGCGGCCCGAGGCGAGGAAAAGCCCGGCCTTGGGATAGGCCTGAGAGAGGCGCGCGGCGACGTTCGCGGCGGCGATGACGTGGCTCTCCACCGGGCCGGGGCTGGCCCCGGCTTCGGCGAAGGCGCTCAGCGGGTCGAGGTGGAAGAGGAGGCGCGCGCCGGGCGAGGACTTGGCGAGCGCGTGCAGCCAGTCGGCGGCCTGGGGCCCGAGGAAGCCGGCCTCCAGCGCCACCGGCGCGAGCTCCAGCTCGACGGCCTCGAGCACGCGGGCCAGGCCCTCGCCGGAGCCGACGGCGACGCCGCGCTCGCCCGTCGGGTCGATCCGCACGATCACCGAGGCCGCGCCGCCGCCGAGGTCGGCCAGCACCTCGCGGTTCGCGCGGGCCGGATCGGGGTGGCTGGTCAGGGTGCGCACGTCCCAGGGCCGCACCGGATCGCGCGGGCCGAGCAGAGGCCGGGCGTCGGCGGCCGGCCGGTAGAGCGGCTCGATCGGCAGGCCCTCGGCGGTGGCGCCCTTCAGCGTTTCCGGCGGGCGGTCCTTGAGCGTCTTGCGGACGAGCTCGGCCCAGGCCTCTTCCGAGGCGGGCGGGAAGCCGGCGGCGAGGGAGGCGACATCTGTCATGGCCCTGGTGATGGTCCCCTGACGCGAGGGCCGTCAAGCGTGGGCGCGGGTTGAACTCGCGAGTGAAACCAGTTGAGCTGCGGCGGATTGTACAGCTTGCAACAGCGGAGCTTGGGGACAGCCGATGCCGACCGGGGGCTACTACGACGTCCAGGACATCCTGCTCGAGTGGGGGCCAAGGATCCTGACCGCGATCGCCGTGGTGATCGCCGCCCACTTCCTCGCCAAGGGGGTGCAGTGGGGCATGGCCAAGCTGATCGACCGCTTCCCCGGCATCCGGGCGCACAACCGTGACGCCGGCCCGAAGGAGACCATCGGCTTCCAGCTCGGCCAGCTGGGCTACTGGCTGGTGCTGCTGATCGGGGTGATCGCGGCGCTGACCATCCTGGAGCTGGACGACGTGGTCATCCCGCTCTCGACGCTGATCACCGACATCCTGGCCTTCGTGCCGAACATCATCGGCGCCGGCGTGATCTTCGTCGTCGGGCTGGTGGTGGCGACGCTGGCGCGCAGGGTGGTCGAGGCGGCGCTGACCGCGGCGCACGTGGACGGCTGGCTGGAGCGGGCGGGGCTGTCGCGGATCACCGGCGCCTCGGGCCTGGCCAAGACCATCGGCACCCTGGTGTTCGTGCTGATCGTCATCCCGGTGACCATCGCGGCCCTGGAGCAGCTGCAGATCGAGGCCATCTCGGCGCCGGCCGTGGCCGTGCTGCAGACGGTGCTGAGCGCCCTGCCGCGGGTGCTGGCGGCGGCCATCGTGCTGTCTCTGGCCTTCTTCATCGGCCGCTGGGTGGCGGGACTGATCGAGCAGATCCTGCCCTCGCTCGGGTTTGACCGCAGCCTGCAGTCGCTGGGCGTCAAGGCCGCCGAGATCTCGCCGCCCGGCGACGCCGATGCGCCGGTGGACCAGCAGGCGGCGGCCGAGGATGCGGGGGCCGTGCGGACCACGCCGTCGAAGGTGGTCGCCCAGCTGGTGCTGGTGGCGATCATGCTGTTCTCGGCCATCGAGGCGGCGCGGCTGCTGGAGTTCGTGGCCATCGCCGACATCCTGCAGCAGGTGCTGGACCTGGCCGGCCATGTGCTGTTCGGCGGGGTGATCATCACCGTCGGCGTGCTGCTGGCCAACTTCCTGGCCCGGATGATCGACCGGTCCACCGGCGGGGCGGACGCCTTCGCCTCCAGCATCGTGCGCTGGGCGACCATCGCGCTGGCGACCGCCATGGGGCTGCGGTTCATGGGCATCGCCGACGAGATCGTCATCCTCGCCTTCGGCCTGATCCTCGGCTCGGCGGCGGTGGCCGCGGCGCTCGCATTCGGCCTCGGCGGCCGCGAGGCCGCCAGCAAGCTCCTCGACCGCTGGACCCGCAAAGGCGACCGGCCGCCGAACGATCTGGTGTGAGCGATTGCTCCCCCCGCAGGGGGAACAAATTTTGACACGAAGACCACGAAGGGCACGAAGATCACGAAGAGGCCGAGCCACTCATCCCTTCGTGTCCTTCGTGCCCTTTGTGGTCTTCGTGTTTGATTGGCTGCCGCGGGGCTGCCTCGCAAGCGATGGCTCTCCCTCCGGGGGCGCACTTTTGGGGGCTTGCGGCTTAGAAGGTTATCGGCTTACGGTGTAAATCGTAAACCGAACGGAGCTTGCCCGTGGCCCTTCCCGCCGTCCTCGAAAACCGCCTGCGCCTGCCGGTCATCGGCTCGCCGCTGTTCATCATCTCCGGCCCGGAGCTGGTCATCGCCCAGTGCAAGGCCGGCGTGGTCGGCTCCTTCCCGGCGCTGAACGCGCGGCCGGCGAGCCAGCTGGACGAGTGGCTGGCGCAGATCACCGAGGAGCTGGCGGCCTGGGACAAGGCGCACCCGGAGGCGCCTTCCGCGCCGTTCGCGGTCAACCAGATCGTCCACAAGACCAACGACCGGCTCGAGCACGATGTCGAGCTGACCGTGAAGTACAAGGTCCCGATCGTCATCACCTCGCTGGGCGCCCGCGAGGACGTGAACCAGGCGGTGCACAGCTACGGCGGGATCACCCTGCACGACGTGATCAACGACCGCTTCGCCCGCAAGGCGGTGGAGAAGGGGGCCGACGGCCTGATCCCGGTGGCGGCCGGGGCGGGCGGACACGCGGGCAAGCTCTCGCCCTTCGCCTTCGTGCAGGAGCTTCGGCAGTGGTTCGACGGGCCGATCGCGCTGTCGGGCGCCATCGCCAACGGCGGGGCGGTCCTGGCGGCCCAGGCGATGGGCGCGGACCTGGCCTACATCGGCTCAGCCTTCATCGCCACGAAGGAGGCCAACGCGGCCCCGGGCTACAAGGACATGATCGTCGCCAGCTCGGGCGACGACATCGTCTACACCAACCTCTTTACCGGCGTGCACGGCAACTACCTGCGCCCGTCCATCGAGGCGGCGGGGCTGGACCCGGACAACCTGCCCGAAGCCGATCCGTCGAAGATGAACTTCGGATCCGGCGGCAACCAGAAGGCCAAGGCCTGGCGCGACATCTGGGGCTGCGGCCAGGGCATCGGCGCCATCGCCGACATCCCCTCCGCGGGCGAGCTCGTGGACCGGCTGGCGGCGGAATACGAGCAGGCCAAGCTGGCGCTGGCCGGCAAGACGGCGCTCACCCGGGGCCGGCCGCTGGCCTGGGCCGCGGAGTAGGCCTCACCAGTAGCTGGAGCCGTTCCAGCGCGGCGGCCGGTCCATGTCGGGCGGCCCGTAGGCGGGGCGGTAGGGGGGCGGCTCGGGCCAATCCTCCTCGACTTCGACCTCGTCGTAGTAGGGCGGCGGCTCGTCGTGGACGCGCTCCGGCGGCCAGATCCGGACCTCCCGGTCCGCGTGCTCGGCGACCTCGATGGAGTCGTCGAGCGGCGCCTCGCCTTCGGCCTCTTCGGGATAGGCCCAGTCCCTCGGCGGCGGCGCGGCCTGCGGCATCCAGTCGAAGCCGCGGGCGGGCAGGCCGGCGTGGGCGGCGATCATGAAGCGGCGCCAGACGACGGCCGGCAGCTCGCCGCCGACCACGCGCCGCATCGGGCGGTTGTCGTCGTTGCCGACCCAGACGCCGACCGCCCAGTCGGGGGTGAAGCCGACGAACCAAGCGTCGCGGTGGTCCTGGCTGGTGCCCGTCTTTCCGGCGGCGATGCGCCCGAAGGCGGCCCGCCTGCCGGTGCCCGAGCCGATCACGCCCTGCATCATGCGCACCATCTGAGCGGCCTGGGTTTCGTTGTAGGCGGGCGCGCCGGCCGTCGGGGTGCGGGCGTAGAGGACGTCGCCGCGGGCGTTGGCGATGCTGGCGATCAGGTGCGGCGGGCGCTGGAGGCCGCCGTTCTGGAAGACCTGGTAGGCGCTGGTCAGCTCGAGCAGGCTCACCTCGTAGGCGCCCAGCGCGATCGACGGGCCGGGGCGCTCGGGGATGGCGGCCAGGCCGAAGCGGTGGGAGAGCTCGGCCACCCGCTCGACGCCGGCCTCGCGGGCCAGCCGCACCGAGACGGTGTTGATCGACCGGCGCAGGGCCTCGGACACCGACACCGCGCCGGAGTAGCCGCCGCCGAAGTTCTGCGGGCTCCAGCCGCCGATGCTGACCGGGGCGTCGGCGCGCAGCTCGTAGGGGTGGACGCCGCGCTCCAGGGCGGCGGCCCAGACCAGGGGCTTGAACGCCGAGCCGGGCTGGCGGCGCGCCTGCCAGGCGCGGTTGAAGGGGCTCTGGGCGTGATCGACGCCGCCGACCATGGCGCGGATCGACCCGTCGGGCGCAAGGGCGACCAGCGCCGCCTGGCCGGCGCCGCGGCGGCGGCCCTCCCCGGCGATGGCCTGGCGGACGATGCGGGCGGCCTCGGTCTGCAGCTTGGGATCGACGGTGAGGCGGACCACCAGGTCGGGCGAGCGGGTCCCGACCAGCGTCTCGGCCTGCAGGGCGGCCGCGTCGAGCACCCAGGCCATGTCGCCTTCGCCCGGCTCGGGGGTGTGGACCACCGCCGGCGGGGCGGCGGCCGCGGCGGCGACGGCCTGGGGGTGGGCCCAGCCCAGCTCCTCCATCTCGGCCAGGATGACCTTGGCCCGGGCCCAGGCGGCGTCGCGATCGTTGGTGAGGGCGAGGCGCGTCGGCGCCTTGGGCAGGGCGGCCAGCATGGCGGCCTCGGCCAGCGTCAGCTCCGAAGGCGGCTTGGCGAAATAGGTCCTGGCGGCGGCCGTCAGGCCATAGGCGCGATCGCCGAAGTAGATCCGGTTCAGATAGAGCTCGAGGACCTCGTCCTTGCTCATCATCCGCTCGAGCTTCATCGCCAGGGCGGCCTCCTGGACCTTGCGCCGCAAGGTCTTGTCGGGCGCGAGGAAGAGGGTGCGGGCGAGCTGCTGGGTCAGGGTCGAGCCGCCCTGGACGGTCCGGCCGGCCTCGAGGTTGACCTTGGCCGCCCGGGCGATGCCGCGCAGGTCGACGGCGCCATGGGAATAGAAGCGGCGGTCCTCGGCGGCCAGGAAGGCGCGGGGGACGTGGGGCGGCAGCTCCTTGAGGGTGACCGGCGCGCCGTGGCGGGGACCGCGGTGGGCGATCACCCGGCCATCCTTGTCCAGGAAGGTGACGCCGGGCGGACGGCCTGCGCCCCACAGGCCGCTGCGGTCGGGCACGGGCGGCAGGTCTGTCAGGAAGGCCTGCTGGAACAGCATCGCCCCGCCGAGGGCGAGCGCGGCGAGCGCCGCCACGACGCAGGCCGCCAGCCTCAGGCGCCGTCCCTTGCGGGGCGTGAGGTCGAGGGTGGCGACGGTGTAAGGCACAGGGGCTCCGGGGCGGCGTCCCGCAAACTGATGGAAGCTTGGCAAGGTTTCCATTCGCTTCAAGAACGGCGCCGCCGTGCACCGATTCCGGTCAGGCGGCCCCGGCGCCGTTCGCCGCCCCTTTGACCGCCGCATCCCCGTCGTAAGCCATCCACGCCCCCTGGAGCCGCAAGCCCCGGAATCATCTTGCGTCTTGCCGATGATGACGCGTTGAAGGCGCGGCTCAACCGCCCTTGGTTGCAGGCGCCGCGTTCAATCCTCGCGCGTGCGGCCGTTCATCTCGTCCCCGGCCGAGCGGGGCAGGCGGACGAAGAAGGCCAGCGACACCAGGCTGAGAACGCCGAACACCATGAACGCCGGGGCGATGGTGTCGGCCGTCATCTGCGGCTGGCCGCTCCAGGTCATGAACAGGTGCAGCAGGGTGGCGGCGAGGCCGATGCCGATGGACTGGTTCAGCTGCTGGAACATGCTGGACATGGTCGAGGCCCGGCTCATCTGCGGCTGGTCGACGTCGGCGTAGGCCAGGCCGTTCAGGCTGGTGAACTGCAGCGAGCGGAAGAAGCCGCCGACCAGCAGCACGGCCATGATCGCCCACTGCGGCCAGGAGGGGCGGAACAGGCCGTAGGCCATGAACGAGGCGGCGACGATCACCGCATTGATGATCAGGACCCGCTTGAAGCCGAACCGGCGCAGGATCGGCGGGGCGGTGGTCTTCATGATCAGAGCGCCGGCGGCGCTCATGAAGGTGAGCAGGCCGGCCTGGAACGGGGTGAAGCCGAAGCCGATCTGCAGCAGCATCGCCAGCAGGAAGGGCGTCGCGCCCATGGCGAAACGCATGAACGAGCCGCCCACCACCGCCGCGGTGAAGGTCTGCACCTTGAACAGCGAGAGGTCGAGGATGGCGTCCGGGTTGCGCCGGGCGTGCAGCCAGTACATGGCCGCGCAGCCGAAGCCGCCGCCGAACAGGCAGGCGACCGCCCAGGCCGGCATGATGTCCCGACCCAGATTCTCGAAGCCGAAGATCAGCCCGGCCAGCCCCAGCCCGGTGAGCAGCAGGCCGATGACGTCGAGCCTGGCGACCTGCTGTTCGGCCACGTTCGGCACGAAGCGCAGGACCAGCCCCAGGCCGACGACGGCGATCGGCAGGTTCATGAAGAAGATCCAGCGCCAGTCGCCGAAGGTGACGATGGCGCCGCCCAGCACGGGGCCGATCACCGGCCCCAGCAGGGCCGGCATGGTCAGCACCGACATCGCCCCAACCAGCTCGTTCTTCGGCGTGGTGCGCAGCAGGACGAGGCGGCCCACCGGCATCATCATCGCCCCGGCCACGCCCTGCACCAGCCGGGCGATGACTAGCTCGCTCAGGCTGTCGGCGAAGCCGCAGGCGGCCGAGCTGAAGGCGTAGAGGACGATCGAGGCGACGAACACACGCTTGGCGCCGAACTTGTCCGCCGCCCAGCCGCTGATCGGCAGGAAGACCGCCGCCGCCAGCAGGTACATGGTGATGGCCAGGTTGAGCCGCAGCGGCTCCTCGCCCAGGGCCTCGGCCATGGTCGGCAGGGCGTTGTGCAGGACGGTGGCGTTCAGCGTCTGCATCAGCAGCGCCGAGCCGATGATCGCCGGGACCAGCCAGCCGCGCACAGTCCGGCCGGCGGCGTCCTCGGCGGCCGCCGGGGCGGCGGCGGGGATCTGGCCGTCGACCTGGCTCATGCGTCCACCGACAGCAGCTGGAGGAGCGGCCCGGCGGCGGCGGCGAGGTCCCGCCGGGCGTCCGGCGGCAGCTTGGCCAGGCGCGCGGCCAGCCAGTCGTTGCGGCGCCGGCGGATGGCTTCGAGCGCCTTCACGCCGGCCGGGGTGATGCTGAGGCCCGAGCGGCGGCCGTCCTGGGCGTGGCCGGCCCGCACGATCCAGCCCGAGGCCTCGAACCGCTTGATGTGGCCGCTCATGGTCGGCCGCGAGATCTGCTCCTGGTCGGCCAGGTCGCAGACGCCGACGCCCGGCTTGCGCTTGATCTCGCCGAGCAGCAGGGCGTCGAGGGCCGACAGGCCCTCCTTGTTCGCCTCCTGCCGCAGCCGTCGGGTGACCCGCAACAGCGCCGGGCGGAGCGCCTCGGCGAGGGCGACGGGATCTTCCGGATCGGCGAGGACGGCTGTGCGCATGCGACTCGAGACTTAAGGTAGTTAGGTTTCCAAACTACCCATAAGCGCCTCGCGGCCGGCGTCAACCGCGCGCGGCGCGCGGGCGGCGGAGGGCCTCAACCTCCGGGCGGACGGGCGTCCCAGACCGACGGCGAGGGGGGCGGCTCGGCGACGTCGGTGACGGCGTCGGCGCCCGGCGGCGCCTCGTGGTCCCCCGACGCGGTCATCTGCTTGGGCAGGTGGTCGGGGTGGACCGAGGTGTGGCGGACCCGCGCGAGCTGGGCCGGGTCGTCCTCGTAGCGCATCTCCTCGCGGCGGTCGCCGGTGGCCACCGCCTCGCCGGCGTCGGTCTGGCCATCGCCGATGGGGACGCCGTCCTGGCGGTTCACGGGTTCCGGGGTGGTGTCGGGCATGGCGGCCTCCTTCTTCCGCAGACAAGCGGCGGCCGGGGCCGGACGTTCCGCCGGAACGGGCGCGAGGCGGCGGGGTTACCCCCGCAAGCCATTGAGGAGCCTTGGGATGAGCACGGAAGGCGAGCGGCACAACCCCGCCCAGCTGAAGGACGACATCGACAGCGGCAGGACCGGCGACAAGGTCGGCGGCTTCGACCCGGGCGCGGCGCCGCTGGGCACGGACGAGGAGGCCGGGGGCGCCGCGCCGACGGCCGACGAGGTGGCGCTCGCCCGGGCTCAGGAGGGCAGGCGCGGATCCAACACGGCCACCCAGAACGCCGCCGAGCCCTCGCTGCAGCCGGCGGGGGCGGGCTCGTCGTCGCCGCGCGTCGCGCCGGCGATCCTCGGCGCGCTGGTCGGCGTGGTCCTGGTCGTGGCCGCGCTGGTGCTGCTGCTCTAGGGCGCGGCGGACAGGGACGGAGGCGGCCTGGGCGCGCTCTCGCCGGCCTCCCTCGACGGCGCGCCCGCGGCGATGGACCTGGCGTCGGCTTCGCGCGCGCCCGGCAGCAGGACGTGATCGGTGAAGGCCGCCACCGCCTGGGCGTAGTCCGCCGCCAGCTCCATCGGGCCCATGTGGCCGGCCTGCTCGAAGGGCGCGAGATGGGCGGCGGCGAAGCTGCGGGCCACGGCCTCCCCGGCGTCGGGCCGGGTGACCAGGTCGCGGCCGCCGATGAACACCAGGACCGGCAGGCCGATGTGGCGCAGGTTCCCGGCGCCTTCCCAGTTCATCATCGCGAGGTTCCCCTTGGCCTGGACGGCGGGGGAGTTGCGCGTGGCCAGCAGCGCCGTCTGGTCGAGCTGGCCGGGCGACGGGCGCGTCCCGAAGCCGGCGATGCGCATGGCGATGTGGGTGGAGCCGCTGAGATAGCTCTGCCAATTCATCAGTCGGACCAGCGGCGCGAGCGCTATGTCGAGCTTCATCATCGGCCCGACCGCCGGCCGCATCGCCTGGATGAGGCCGCTCATCACCGTCGTGCGGCTGGGGTCCACACAGGTGGTGTTCTCCAGCGCCATGCCCGCCACGTCGCGGCCCAGCATGTCCGGATGGCGCTTGGCGAACTCCTGCAGGATCATCCCGCCGATGGAGTGGCCGACCAGGACCACCGGCCGGGCCGGCGCCGAGCGCACGACCTCGGCGACCACGTCGGCGAAGCGCGGCAGGGTGTAGACGCCGTCGGCGAACCCGCTCGAAAGCCCGAGCCCGGGCAGGTCAAGGCTGAGCGTCTGGAACCGCCTCGCCAGACGATCGCGCTGGTCGCGCCACATGGTGGCGTCGAGGCCCCAGCCATGGATGAGAACCAGGGTCGGCGCATCCTGCGGCCCGTGCCGCTCCAGATGGACTTCGGCGCCGTCGGCCGTCTGAAGGCGGGCGGTCTCGCCCCGCTCGAGCCGGCCGTGCGCCTTGGCCGAGCCGCGGCCGATCAGACCCATCACCACGAACCGGCCAAGGAAGGACCAGGCGAGCAGGCCGAGGCCGAGCCACAGCCGCCAGTCGGGCGACTCGCCGAGCGTCGGATGGATCTCGTCCCGCAGGTCGATCCACGACCAGACAAGCCAGGCGCCGGCGGCGAGGATCGCCAGCGAGAGGAGCGCGAAGAGGCGCTGAAGCAGGTGGAGGAAGGTCATGGCGGCTCCTGAACCTCGCCACAACCCATTGATCGATGGGATGTTCCTACGGTCTAGCGGATCTGTTGCACGTTGAGCGCGCCGGCCGGCAGGGGGCCGGGTTCGGGGTGCTCCGGCGCCTCGCCCAGCCAGGCGGCCCACTCGGACCTGGGCAGGATGACCACCTGCCGGTCGTGGTAGGGCGCGATGTCGGGGCCGGGCGAGGTGGTCAGCACGGTGAAGCGGTCCTCGCGCACGAGACCGGCCATGCAGAAGAAGTCGCTGTCGGTGGCGGTGAACAGCCACTTGGACTTGGGGTATTTGGTCCCGGTGAACTCGTAGAAGCCGTCTGCGGGGACCAGGCAGCGGCCCTTGGCGAAGCGGCGGTTCTCGGAGCGGTAGTTGATCACCGGGCCGCCCTTGGGCTGGGCGAAGCCCCAGCGCAGTTGCTTGAGCTCGGCCCCGCCGCCGCCGGCGCCGACCAGCACGGGGGCCGGGTCGGTCGGGCGGATGGAGTCGCGGGGCTCCAGGTTCGGCGCCCCGCCGCTCCAGGTGACCGGGATCTTCAGCTGGCTGAACTCCTCGACGATGCGGTCCAGCGGCTGGCGGAAGCGGTATTCGTTGCACATCCGCCTATCAGAGCCCGGTCAGGCGAGCCTGAAAAGCTCGCCTGTCGATCTTGGGCTAGACGATGCCGAGCAGGGACAGGACCACGGCGACGACGACGACCAGGCCGACGATGTAGATAACGCTCCTCATCAGAACTCTCCTCTTGGCCCGACCGAACTAGGCAACGTGGCCGCAAAAGCGTTGTTCCGAACTCGGGTGTCAGGCCGCGCTCACGAGGATGCGCCGGGCCTGGAAGGGCGGGATGATCGCGGTGATGTGCGCGGCCCAGCGCAGCCGCACGTCGCTGCGGGCCGGCGCATCGAGGCTCTCCAGGTCGTAGAGGCCGGGCCGCGAGCCGCGCAGCAGCCGCTTGACCAGCACCTCGTCGCCGTCGGTCTCGACCACCACCACATGGCCCAGCATGTCGGGCGTCGGCGGGGTGCGCTGGTCCTCGAAGTAGATCAGCGCCCCGTCGTCGGCGAGGCCGCGCATGGACTCGCCGGCCACCCGCAGGGCCACCGCCCTGTCGGTGGCGCCGGGCGGCAGGGGCGCGAGCTCGCCCGGCGACTGCCCCGTGGCGAACAGCAGGGCGCCGGAGGGATCGGCGCCGACCCGCCCGATGACCGGCGCAAAGCCCGGGTCGGACGCCGGCCCGGCGCCGGCGTAGAGCCACTCGGTCCGCACGCGGAAGGCGCTCGCATAGACCTTGGCCCTGCGCCAGTCGAAGGAGGCGGCGCCAGCCTCGTGCACCGCGTAGGCCGCCGCGTCCCAGCCGCAGGCGCCGGCCGCCTGCTCGGCGGTTTCGAACCCGGCGGCGATCCGCGCCTGCCGAAGTCGCGCCGCGCCCGGACGCCTGCAAGGGGCGGGGGTGTCGACGGTGGATGCAATCAAAACGCGCATGGCGGACATGTGCGACTATAGCGACAGGCCTGCGTCAGACTCGGACGTGTCAGCCCCGCGACGCGGCGCCGCCGTCCAACCGCTCGGCGAGATAGGCGCGCAGGTCGGCCGGCCAGCCGGCGGTCAACTCGTCGAGGCGGCCGAGGTCGCCCGCGAACAGGGCGCGGCTGGCCTCCTCGAAGCCGGGCAGGTCGCCGGCCAGGGTGGACATGACGCGGTAGGCGGCCTCGCGCCGCTGGCGCACCGCCTCGGGGCCATCGGCGTCGGTCATCGCCGCCTGGACCAGCCGGCGCAGCGCGGCCGAGGCGCCGCCGGGCTGGGCGGCGAGCCAGTCCCAGTGGCGCGGCAGGAGGGTGACCTCGCGCGCGACGACGCCGAGCTTGGGCCGGCCGCGCTTCGGGGGCTCCGCGGGCGCGTGGCGCGCGGCGATCTCGGCCGCGTCCCCGCGCAGGTCGAAGTCGGTGGGGCGGCCGGTCGCGTCCTCGAAGGCGATCAGCCGGGTCTCGCCGCGCTCATAGGCGGCCTTCAGCGCGACCGCGACCTGGGCGGCCGAGCCGCGGGCCAGCAGGCGGTCGCCCGCGAAGGCGGTGTAGCGGCGCTCGTCCATGGCGCGGCATAGCAGGGCCGCCGCGCCGGCGTCAATTACGCCCGGGTATAATTAGCTGCGGGCGACGTGCTCCGGCTTACCCTTGCGCTTGGTCGAAGCCATCTTCTCGAGCTCCTTCTCGCTCATGGACTCGACCATCGACTTGGAGGCGCCCTTCAGCTTGGACTTGGGCTGGTCGCCGCGCTTGGCGGCCAGGGCCGCGCCGGCGGCCTTCTGCTGGGCGGCGGACTTGGCGGGCATGGCGTGTGCTCCTCGGGTTGCTGCCGGGAGGAGAACGAACGAGCGCTGCGCCTGTTCGGCTTGACCGTATGCGCCGCCTCGGGCGGAATTCCGGGCATGATCCTGATCGGACAGTACGACAGCCCGTTCGTGCGGCGGGTGGCGGTGGCCCTGCGGCTCTACGGCATGGCCTACGAGCACCGGCCCTGGTCGGTGTTCGGGAACGCCGAGGAGATCGCCCGCTACAATCCGCTGCGCCGCGTGCCGACGCTGGTCACCGACGACGGCGAGTCGCTGATCGAAAGCGCGGCCATCCTCGACTGGCTGGACGAGCAGGCGGGTCCGGGGCGGGCGCTGATCGCGCCGTCGGGCCCGGAGCGCCGGGCGGCCCTGAAGGTCTGCGCCCTGGCCACCGGCATGGCCGACAAGGCGGTGAGCCTCGTCTACGAGCAGGTGGTCCACGGCCGCGGCACGCCGGTCTGGGTCGAGCGCTGCCGCACCCAGATCGCCGGGGTGCTGGATGCGCTGGAGGCCTCCCGCGGCGAGGCCGCCTGGTGGTTCGGCGAGCGGCTGACCCACGCCGACATCGCCGCCGGCTGCGTCCTGCGGTTCGTCGGCGAGGCGTTGCCCGGCGCGTTTGATGCGGCCCGCTGGCCAAGGCTCGCGGCCCACGCAAAGGCCTGCGAGGCCCATCCGGACTTCGCGGCCGTCGTCCAGCCGTTCCACGTCACGCCCCCGAAGGGGTGATCTCTACATGTCGGGAGGAAGAAGTGGTGCCGCCGGGCAGGATTGAACTGCCGACCTCAGCCTTACCAAGGATGCGCTCTACCACTGAGCTACGGCGGCGAAAGGCGAGGGCGCGCTGATAGCCAAAAGACGCGCCCGCGGGAAGCCCCTAAAATGGTGAAGAGGGACCGATCCGCCCGTTATCTATGGTCGCAGGCCGTAAATATCCAATGAGCGCAGACAAATCCGACGCCGACCGTGAAGCCAAGCTCGCCCAGGCGCTGAGGGCGAATCTGCGCCGCCGCAAGGCGCCGAAGCCCGTTCCGAAGGCCGGCGATTCGGGGCCGGCGACGGGCGGGGAGGGCGGCGAGTCCGGCGGGCGGTGAGCCGTTCGGCGGGCCGTGCGTTGCGCCTTGGCGGCGCTTGGGGGCGCCGCTAGAAGCGCGTTTGGAGAGACGGTCCGCGTTCGGCGGGGCCGGACCTGAGGGACCGAATGGATCGCATCGCCATCACAGGCGGCGCGCGGCTGGAGGGCGAGATCCCGATCAGCGGCGCCAAGAACTCGGCCATCAAGCTGATGGCGGCCAGCCTGCTCACCGACCAGCCCCTGCGGCTGACGAACATGCCGCGGCTGGCCGACACCCGGTTCCTGGGCAAGCTGCTGCAGCGGCTGGGGACCGAAGTGGTCGAGGCCGAGGGCGAAGCAGGGCCCGAGACCCTGCTGCACACCCCGGAGATCGTCAGCGCCATCGCGCCCTACGACCTGGTGCGCCAGATGCGGGCCTCGTTCAACGTTCTGGGCCCGCTGGTGGCGCGGACCGGCCAGGCCAAGGTTTCGCTGCCCGGCGGCTGCACCATCGGCGCGCGGCCGGTGGACCTGCACCTGAAGGCGCTGGAGGCCCTCGGCGCCCGGATCGACCTGCACGAGGGCTATGTCTACGCCCAGGCGCCGCGGGGCCTGACGGGCGCGCAGATCGCCTTCCCCTTCGTCTCGGTGGGCGCGACCGAGCACGCCATGCTGGCGGCCGTGCTGGCCGAGGGCCGGACGGTGCTGAGCAACGCCGCGGCCGAGCCGGAGATCGCCGACCTCGCCGAGTGCCTGATCAAGATGGGCGCGCAGATCGCCGGCGCCGGGACCTCGACCGTCGTCATCGACGGCGTCGCGCGGCTGAACGGGGCGACCCACGCGGTGATCCCGGACCGGATCGAGACCGGCACCTACGCCCTGGCCGCCGCCATGGCCGGCGGGGAAGTGCGGCTGACCCGCACGCGGGCGGACTTCGTCGACGCCCTGCTGGTGAAGATGGCCGAGGCCGGGGTCGAGGTGACGCGTCACAACGACGGGCTGACGGTGAAGCGCAACGGCGCGCGGCTGAAGGCGGTGGAGGTGGAGACCGACCCCTATCCCGGCTTCGCCACCGACCTGCAGGCCCAGTTCATGGCGCTGATGTCGCTGGCCGACGGCGAGAGCGTGATCAAGGAGACGATCTTCGAGAACCGGTTCATGCACGCGCCCGAGCTGGCGCGGCTGGGCGCCGACATCACCGTCCACGGCGGCGAGGCGCGCGTGCGGGGCGTCTCGGGCCTGAACGGCGCGCCGGTGATGGCCACCGACCTTCGGGCCTCGGTCAGCCTGGTGATCGCGGGCCTGGCCGCCCAGGGCGAGACGATCGTCAACCGCGTCTACCACCTGGATCGCGGGTTCGAGCGTTTGGAAGAGAAGCTGGGCGCGTGCGGCGCGAAGGTGCGCCGCCTCAAAGGCGACGGCGAGACGGAGGAGTAGGGGCAGGGCATGGCAGCTTCCAAGGCGCCGCCGCTGCGTCTTCTGGCGCAGGACGCCGAGGACCTGGCGATCATCTCGGCGGCCGTTCAGGACGCGGTCGTCAAGCTCGGGGACATCTCCTACGAGCCGAAGGCGCGGCGGCTGACGCTGGCCTTCAACCGCTATCGCTGGGAGGCCGGCGGCGAGCGGGTGCGCAGCGGCCTGCAACTGGGCGGGGTGCTGAACGTCAAGTCGCGCAAGCTGAAGCGAGGCGTGAAGGACGCGGTGGTGGAGATCCTCGCCGTCACCTTCGAGCCCGGCGACGAGGCGCCCGGCGGCTGCATCGTCTTCAGCTTCGCGGGCGATGCGGACCTCAAGGCCGAGGTCGAGTGCGTCGACGCGGTCCTGGCCGACGTCTCCGAGCCCTGGCCGACGCCGAGGACCCCGGCGCACGAGGTGTGAGCGGTGGCCACGCCGCACCAGGAGGCGGAGGCGGCGCTCACCGCCTACGGCCTGACCTTCCCGGAGACGGACGCGGGTCTGGGTTGGGCCTTCACCCGGGTGCTGCGGGTCAAAGGAAAGATGTTCTGCATCTTCGGCGACAAGGCCGAGCCTGAGGACGCGCTGACGATCACCGTCAAGCTGCCGATCTCGTTCGAGATGGTGCAGGACCTGCCCTTCGTCCGAGAAAGCCGCGGCTGGTACAGGCAGCACCAATGGGCCATCGCCCGCTTCGGGCCGCAGGACGATGTCCTGGCGGAGCTGCCGACGCTGGAGGCGTGGATCCGGCAGAGCTACTGCGCGATGGCTCCGAAGAAGCTGGCCCGGCTGGTGGAGGCGGAGGGTCGCCCGGACTGACCGCGAGCAAGGCGCGTGGCGTTCTGTCGCCAGGGCGGATAAAGAGCGCGCCATGCGCCGCTTCCGCTTCCCAGACCCCGATTTCCAGGACCGCTTCTCGGCCTTCGTGGACGAGCGGCGGGGGATGCCGGCCGACGTGGAGGCGGTGGTCCGCGAGGTGGTGGACTCCGTGCGGACCGAGGGGCTCGAGGGCCTGCTGCGGTTCGCGCGCAAGTTCGATGATCCGGCCCTGACCGAGGCGACCTTGAGGGTCAGCGCCGAGGAGATCGCCGAGGGCGCGGCGAGGTGTCCGGCGGAGGTGCGCGAGGCGATCGAGTTCGCGGCCCGGCGGATCCGCGCCTACCACGAGCGGCAGCGTCCGCAGGACATGCGCTTCACCGACGAGGCCGGCGTCGAGCTCGGCTGGCGGTGGACGGCGCTGGAGGCGGTGGGGATCTACGTCCCCGGCGGTCGGGCGGCCTATCCCTCCACCGTGCTGATGAATGCGGTGCCGGCGGCGGCCGCGGGCGTCGAGCGGATCGCCATGGTGACGCCGCCGGGCGGACTGAAGCCGGCGGTGCTGGCGGCGGCCAAGGCGGCGGGCGTGACCGAGATCTGGCGCATCGGCGGGGCGCAGGCGGTGGCGGCGCTGGCTTACGGGGCCGGGCCGATCCAGCCGGTGGACAAGATCGTGGGGCCGGGCAACGCCTACGTCACCGCAGCCAAGCGGCAGGTCTACGGCGTGGTCGGCATCGATGCGATGGCCGGCCCCTCGGAGATCGTCGTGGTGGCGGACGGGGCCAACGATCCGGCCTGGATCGCCGCCGACCTGCTCTCCCAGGCCGAGCACGACCCGGACGCCCAGTCGATCCTGATCACCGACGACGAGGCCTTCGCCGGCAAGGTGGAGGCGGCGCTGGCCGAGCAGCTCGGCGCGCTCTCCACCGGCGAGGACGCCGCCGCCTCCTGGCGCGACCACGGGGCGGTGATCATCGCCCCGCTCGACGAGGCGCCGCCGCTCGTCGACCGCATCGCCCCCGAGCACGTGGAGTTCGCCGTCGAGGCGCCCGAGCGGCTGGCGGACCGGGTGCGCCACGCGGGCGCGATCTTCCTGGGGCGGCATGCGCCGGAGGCGGTCGGCGATTATGTGGCCGGCTCCAACCACGTGCTGCCCACCAGCCGGGCGGCGCGGTTCTCCTCGGGCCTGTCCCTGTTCGACTTCATCAAGCGCACCTCGATCATCAAGTGCGACGCGGCCGCGTTCGAGCATCTCGGCCCGCCGACGGTGGCGCTGGCCGAGGCGGAAGGCCTGCCCGCCCACGCGCGCTCGGCGGCGATCCGGCTGGGCCGGGGCTGACGGTCTTGACCTCTCCCCGCCCTGCGGGGAGAGGGTAGGGTGAGGGGCTTCGCCGCCCCGGCGGCGAACGCCGGCGCGCGGCGACGGCTAAGACCTCCAGGCGGCGCTCGCGGCGGAGGCCCCCCTCTCCCAACCCTCTCCCCCCGCTTCGCGGAGAGAGAGGTCTTAGGGCTAGACTGGCGACGATGCTGCGGATCTCGGAACTCAAGCTGCCCCTCGACCACGCGCCCGAGGCGCTGCCGGCGGCGATCGCCAGGCGCCTGAGCGTGCGGCCTGAGGACCTGGTGCGCTGGTCGGTGTGGAAGCGGGCGCACGATGCGCGCCGGAAATCGGCGATCCTGAAGGTCTACATCGTCGATGCCGAGGTGAAGGGCGAGGCGGCGGTGCTGAAGCGGCTGGTCAAGGACCCGCACGTGCGGCCGACGCCGGACACCGCCTACCGCCCGGTGGTCGCCGCACCGCCGGCGCCGCGGCTGCGGCCGGTGGTGATCGGGGCCGGGCCCTGCGGCCTGTTCGCCGGGCTGATCCTGGCCGAGATGGGCCTGCGCCCCATCATCCTGGACCGCGGCAAGGTGGTGCGGGAGCGGACCAAGGACACCTGGGGCCTGTGGCGGCGCAGCGAGCTGAACCCGGAGTCGAACGTCCAGTTCGGCGAGGGCGGGGCCGGCACCTTCTCGGACGGCAAGCTCTACAGCCAGATCAAGGACCCGCGCTTCCTCGGCCGCAAGGTGCTGACCGAGTTCGTGCAGGCCGGCGCGCCGGCCGAGATCCTGACCGAGGCGCACCCGCACATCGGCACCTTCCGGCTGGTGACCATGGTCGAGAGCCTGCGCGCCAAGATCGAGTCGCTGGGCGGGGAGTATCGGTTCCAGCAGCGGGTCGTCGATGTGGAGCTGGACCGCGGGCGGGACGGCGTGCGGCGGCTGCGGGGCCTGCACCTGCACACCGGCGAGTTCATCGAGGCCGACCAGGTCGTGTTCGCCGTCGGCCACTCCTCGCGCGACACCTTCCAGGCGCTCTACGACCGGGGCGTCCACATCGAGGCCAAGCCCTTCTCAATCGGCTTCCGCATCGAGCACCCCCAGTCGTGGATCGACCGGGCGATGTTCGGGCCGTGCGCGGGGCATCCGGACCTGGGGGCGGCGGCCTATTCGCTGTCGCACCACTGCGCCAACGGGCGCACGGTCTACAGCTTCTGCATGTGCCCGGGCGGGACGGTGGTGGCGGCCACCTCCGAGCCGAACCGCGTCGTGACCAACGGCATGAGCCAGTATTCGCGCAACGAGCGGAACGCCAACTCCGGCTTCGTGGTGGGGATCTCGCCGGCCGACTATCCGAGCGAGCACCCGCTGGCCGGCATCGACCTGCAGCGCGACCTGGAGAGCCGGGCGTTCGTGGCCGGCGGCGGCGACTACTACGCGCCGGGTCAGCTGGTGGGCGACTTCCTGGCCGGGCGGGCCTCCACGGCGCTGGGCTCCGTCACTCCCAGCTATCGCCCGGGCGTGCGGCCGACGGACCTTTCGGCTGTCATGCCGGACTACGTGATCGAGGCGATGCGCGAGGCTCTGCCGGTCTTCGGCCGCAAGATCCCCCGCTACGACGATCCCGAGGCGGTGCTGACCGGCGTCGAGACCCGCACCTCCTCGCCGATCCGCATGACCCGCGGGGGCGACTTCCAGAGCCTGAACGTGCGCGGCCTGTTCCCGGCCGGCGAGGGCGCAGGCTACGCCGGCGGCATCCTCTCGGCCGCCGTGGACGGCATCAAGGTCGCCGAGGCGGTCGCCCGGGCGATCGTCGGCGAGGCGGCGGCGGCCTAGCAGCCGGGCGAGATCCCGCGCCGCCGGCGCTTTTCGCGGAACGGCGGGCGCGCAAACCCGCTGATGGTTGGCGCTGACCGCTCCGACGCGCCACGTGGGTGGTCCACCTTTGGGACAGCTCGGCGGACTGAATGCACCACGACACGTCGCTCATCACCACCGTCGTCATGGGCCTGGTGTTCGCGTTCGCGGGAGGCTTCCTGGCGGCTAAGGTTCGGCTGCCGCCGTTAGTGGGATACCTGCTGGCCGGGATTGCAGTCGGTCCGTTCACGCCGGGGTTCACCGGGGACGAGGAGATCGCCACCCAGCTCGCCGAGCTGGGGGTGATTCTCCTCATGTTCGGCGTGGGGCTGCACTTTTCGATCAGGGATCTGCTGGCGGTCCGGAACATCGCCGTGCCGGGCGCCCTCGGTCAGATCGCGGCGGCGACCGCGATGGGCGCGGGCCTTGCTCACCTGTGGGGCTGGGGGCTCGGGGCCGGTCTTGTCTTCGGCCTGGCGCTGTCGGTGGCCAGCACCGTCGTGTTGCTGCGCGCCCTGGAGCAGCGGCGCGCCATCGACACCGTCAATGGACGCATCGCGGTCGGCTGGCTGATCGTCGAAGACCTGGTGATGGTCCTCAGCCTCGTGCTTCTCCCGGCGCTGGCCGGGCCGCTCGGCGGTGATCCTGCCGTGGCCGGCGGTGCGGCGGCGAACGCGGCGGGCGGCGTCTGGGGCGCACTGGGCCTGACGGTGCTGAAGGTGGGCCTCTTCCTGGCGTTGGTGCTCACCGTGGGCTCGCGCGTGGCGCCCTGGCTGCTACGGCAGGTCGCCAAGGTCGGATCGCGTGAACTGTTCACACTGGCCGTCCTGGCGACCGCCCTGGGCATCGCCTACGGGTCGGCGGAGCTCTTCGGCGTTTCCTTCGCGCTCGGCGCCTTCTTCGCCGGCGTCGTGCTGAGCGAGACAGACTTCAGCCACCAGGCGGCGGCCGATTCCCTGCCGCTCCAGGACGCCTTCGCGGTCCTATTCTTCGTCTCCGTCGGGATGCTCTTCGACCCCACCATTCTCGTCCGCGAACCGCTGGCGGTCGCCGCCGTGGTGGCGGTGATCGTGTTCGGCAAGTCGATCGCAGCCTTCGGGATCGTGCTCGCCTTCGGCTATCCGGCGGGGACGGCGCTTACCGTCTCCGCCAGCCTGGCCCAGATCGGCGAATTCTCCTTCATCCTAGCCGCGCTGGGCGTCAGCCTCGGTCTGCTGCCGGAGGAAGGCCGTGACCTTATCCTTGCCGGGGCCCTGCTCTCGATCACCCTCAATCCCATCGCATTTGCGACCATCGACCCGATCATGCGTCGTCTCCGGGCCCGCCCAGACATGCTCGCGAAGATCGAACGCAAGGGCGACGAGGCGTTGGCGAAGCTGCCCACAGGAGGGGACGAGGGCCCGTCGGATCATGCCATCATCGTCGGTTACGGACGCGTCGGCCGGCGTGTGGGCGACATTCTCCGCAGCCAGGGTCTTGCCGTGGTGGCCGTCGACGAGGACCGTCGGCGAGTCGAAGCTCTCCGCAAGGAGGGCGTCGCCGCCGTCTACGGTGACGCCGCGAATACAGGCGTCCTCGAGGCCGCCGGCCTGCGGCATGCGAAACTGCTGATCGTCGCCACGCCGGGCAGCTACCAGACGCAGCGGATCATAGACGCCGCCCGCGAGGTCAATCCCACGATCGACACTGCGGTCCGCACGCACTCCGACAGCCAGGTGGCCGAGCTTGCGAGAAAAGGCGTGGGCATCGCGATCATGGGCGAGCGCGAGCTGGCGCTGGGTCTGCTGGAGTACGCGCTCACGCGGATGGGCGTGGATCCAGGCGAGGCGAGGCTGATCGTCGCCAAGGCCCGGCTCTCGGGGGAAGGGGGCGTATTCGAGCGCCAGTTCGACGCCGAGCCGCGCCGACCCGCCCCTGAACGACGCCCCGCCCGCAACTATGACGCCTGACGCCGAGGATCAGGCCTGGGTGGGGGCCAGGGTGACCGCCGTCACGAGCACTGCCTGGACGGCCGCGACAACGGGCCTCCGAACCTGGAGAAGACAGGCGCCGGCGATCAACGCCAGGCCCAGCACGGCGTAGTAGCCCCGGTGGTCGGCGCCGGCCAGGACGGCGGACGCCCCTGGCAGATGAAACCCGAGCGCCGCCGCCAGGAGTCCGCAGATCATCCCAAGAACCTCGAGGCGAAGCGCCGGAGCGCGCTTCCCGGCGTCCGGCAGATCCGCTTCGCTCCGGACGGCGGCCAGAAGAGACGCCACGTCGCCGCGATCGTAGTTCCGGGGCAGGATTCCCATCGGCGAATACCGGAGGAGCGAGCGGCGCACCTCCGGATCCTCAGGCCAGAAGAACGCGAGGCACAAGGTGAAGGCGGCGGCCTCGGCGATGAACGGCGCAAGACCGGCCGCCTCGCGCTCCGCCTCCACGACGAGCAGGTGCGGACGCCATTCGCGAAGCTGCCGCAGGGTGTGGAACTGTGCGCCGGAACGTCGGCAATCCACGTCCGTACGCGACGCCAGCAGCGTCGTGAGCCGCTCGGCCGTGGGCGTTGATGCGTGGATGAGCACTCTCAGCATCACGATCCTCCGCGGTGGCGATCGCGGGATGATAGGCCGTGAGTCCAGGTTGCCCTAGACCTGCGAAGGACGGGCGCTATCCGCCCTGTCCAGGGCCGTGCGAAGCGACTCTTCTCGCCATGGCAGGTCGAGGATGGCCACCGGCTGGAGCGTCGCCAGCGCCTCCCGCACGCGCTCGTCGCCGTTCGTCAGGAACACGATCTGCGCGTCGGCTTTCCGCCCGATCTCGAGCACCGATTCTGTCGAGGCGTCGAACGCATCGAGGTCGGTGTCGATGATGAGCAGATCAGGCCGATGCGTTGCGGTCAGCGCGACCGCGTCCTCGGCGTTCATGGCCCAGCCCGCCACCGCGTGGCCAGCGGCCTCGATCGCCTCCTGAAGCAGGACGGCGGCGATCGGATCGTCCTGCAGTATGAGCACCTTCAGCATGGCTTAGAGCGCCTAGGCCTCCGGCAGGACAAGATGCGCTTCGCCGTTGTCGGCTCGGAACGAGGCCGGGATCGGAGACGAACTTGCCAGGTGCAACGTCACGCCGCTGGCGAGGAAGACCCGCTGAGACACATCGAGGCGGATGATCGCCAACTCGTGCAATTCGCCCAGCGCCTTCATGGCCCGCTCGGGCGAGAGGCCGTTCGCCTCCTTGGCGTGATGCAGAAGGTCGCGTTTGGGCACGCGCCCACCGCGGGGGCTGCACACGAGCAGGCTGCGCAACAGCCCGTACTGCGCATCGTCAAGGATCAGGCGTTCAGCCATTGCGACCTCGCCAGCCGCCCGCTCGAGGGGCTCGGTAATCTAACGGAACCGGGGCCGCCGCGTTCACACCGGGCGCCGAGGCGAAGGCGTGCTCGCCGTCCCGCCGGGGCGGGGTTAGCCTCGGGCCCATGCCTTTCCACGAATGCGCCGCCCTCCTCTTCGGGTCGATGTGTCTCGCCGGGCTCCCGGCCCTTCGCATGCCGACGCTCCGCCAGCGCCTGCGGCGGCCGGCGATCTGGGCGGGCCTGATCCTGGCGGCGGCGATCATGAGCGGACTTTCCGGTCTGGCTTCGACCACGGGCCATGCCGGGACCGGCTTCGTCACCCGCCACGGCTGGCCCAAGCCCTACCTGTTCCGCCAGGTGTTGGAAGACGGCGCTCACAACACGGCCTTCGATCCGCTCTACTTCGCCGGAAACGCCATGGCCCACGCCGCCGTGCTGCTCGCGCTCCTGGTGGTGCTCAGCGCGGCGCCCCGGCGGCGCTGACCTGCTGCCCGACGGGCGGCGTCACCTGGTCCAGTAGAGCCGCACTGGCGAGGGTCCGCCATCGCGAGCCCTTAACCGGGAGCATCGTCCCGCCCCCGTTAACCACCCCGCAACACCTGTGGCGAGGCCCCGCCCTCGGAGCGTCCGAAATCCGCCTAACGAAGCTGAACAGTAGCTGACAGACGCGGGGCGGGGGCCGTTCAGATGCGCGCCGCTAGGGTGCGTCGCATCGGGGCCGTCACCGGCTCCGGACGAAATTCGCGACACGAGGACGGAGAGCAGCCATGAACTTCACCCAAACCAAGCTGGCGCGCGGCGCGGCGGCGGCCCTGGCCGGCCTGGCCCTGACGGCCGGCGCGGCGGTCCCGGCTTCGGCCCAGCAGATCGGCAGCGGCGTGGTCAACTGCGACGCGCCGGGCAACAAGCAGATCGCCGGCGCGCTGATCGGCGCCCTGGCCGGCGGGGCGCTGGGCTCGAACCTGGCCAAGAACGACCGCGGCACGGGCACGGCCATCGGCGCGGTCGCCGGCGCGGCCACCGGCTCCTACGTCGGCTGCCGGATGCAGCGCTCGGACGCCACCCGCCAGGGCGCGTACGGCTATCAGGAGCGCACCTACACCCACGGCGGCTACCGCCTGAACGGCGGCCTTTCGCCGGCCAGCTTCGCGCGCGACGGCGACGTCTACCGCGCCACGACGACCATCAACGTGCGCTCGGCGCCGACCACCGGCTCGGCCCGCGTCGGCCAGCTGCGGGCCGGCCAGGAGTTCGAGGCCCTGGCGCGGGTGCGCAACTCGCCCTGGGTGCTGGTGGGCGAGGGCGGCGTCGGCGTCGGCTACGTCCACGAGGCCTACGTCGTGCCGGCGGGCGGCGGCCGCTACGCGGCCCGCTACTAACGCCGGATCGGCTGAGGAGAGACTGGGCGCCCGGGCCACCCCCGGGCGCCCTTTTCTGTTCCGTGGGGTCCTGGCGGATGACGGCGCAGCCCGGATTGGCATAAAGCTCGCCGTTACGAATCCGCCATGGCCGACGACGAGCGCAAGAAGCACCGCCTGCAGAGCGTCGAGATCGACGAGGAGTCGCTCGCGGCCGTTTCGCGCGACCAGGAGCAGGAGCGGCAGATCGCCATCTTCGACCTGCTCGAGGAGAACTACTTCCATCCCGAGGGCGCCGAGACGGGCCCCTACGACCTTCGGATGGGCCTGATGGAGAACCGGCTGGTGCTGGACGTCCAGGGCCCGGCCTACGAGAAGCGCCACATCCTGTCGCTCTCGCCCTTCCGCAGCATCATCAAGGACTACTTCATGATCTGCGACAGCTATTACCAGGCGATCCGTTCGGCGAGCCCGCAGCAGATCGAGGCCATGGATATGGGCCGGCGGGGACTGCACAACGAAGGCTCGCAGCTGCTGCGCACGCGCCTGGCCGGCAAGGTCGAGACCGACCTCGACACCGCCCGGCGGCTGTTCACCCTGATCTGCGCGCTGCACTGGCGGGGCTGATCGCTTGGGCTCGGGGGTAAAGTCGCCGCACGCGGTGCTGTTCGCCTGCAACTTCAACCGTGTCCGCTCGCCGATGGCCGAGGGGCTGCTGAAGAAGCTGGCGGGGCGCAGCATCTATGTGGACAGCTGCGGCCTGCGCCACGAGGCGGGGGAGGGGGCCGAGGGCGTCGATCCCTTCACCCGGGCGGTGATGGCCGAGGTGGGCGTCGACCTTGCGGACTACGCGCCCAAGACCTTCGACGAGCTGGAGGACGATTCCTTCGACCTGGTCATCTCGCTCACCCCCGAGGCCCAGCACCGGGCGGTCGAGCTCACCCGCGGCCGGGCGGTGGAGATCGAGTACTGGCCGACCTACGACCCGACCCTGGCCGAGGGCTCGCGCGAATCGCGGCTGGCCGCCTACCGCGAGGTGCGCGACGTCCTGGCGCGGCGCATCGCCGAGCGATTCGGCGGCGGGACGGCTGGATAGTCGGCCCCCGCGGGTCCACATTGGGGGCATGGACAGACGCCTCTTCCTGATCGCCTCGGGCGCGGCGGCGCTCTCCGCCGGCTCGGCGGCGGCGGCGGCGGGCCCGAAACTCACCGTCTACAAGACCGCCTCCTGCGGCTGCTGCCGCGGATGGGTGACCGCGATGGCGCGGGCGGGCTTTGCGCCGACGGTGGTGGAGGTGGAGGACCTGTCCGTGGAGTGGCGCAAGCGGGGCGTGCCGGACCAGCTCTCCTCCTGCCATCTCGCCGACATCGGCGGCTACGTCACGGTCGGCCACGTGCCGCCGCAGGACGTGCGCCGGCTGCTGAAGGAGCGGCCCAAGGCGCTGGGCCTCACTGTCCCGGGCATGCCGCTGGGCTCGCCGGGCATGGAGCACCCCTCCGGCAAGACCGAGCCCTACGAGACCCTGCTGCTGCTGCCCGGCGGCCGCACGCGGGTGTTCGCGCGACACGCCTGACGGCGCTCCCGACGAGGCCCATCGACCAGCGGGTGCGAAGCGCGTTATAATAGAGGCTGTGCGGCTCGCGGCCTCGACGCGGGCCGTTCGTTTTATGGTCCGCACTAGGGAGCCTGTATGGCGAAGGAAGAACTGCTGGAATTTCCGGGCACGGTCAGCGAAGTCCTGCCCAACGCGACGTTTCGCGTGAAACTCGAGAACGACCACGAGATCATCGCCCACACCGCCGGCAAGATGCGCAAGAACCGCATCCGCGTGTCGGCCGGCGACAAGGTCCTGGTCGAGATGACGCCCTACGATCTGACCAAGGGCCGCATCACCTTCCGCGTCCGCTAAGGACGTTGCCGGACAAGCGGCCGCAAGGCCTGGTGCTGGCGTCGGCGAGCCCCAGGCGCTTGGATCTGCTGCGCCAGGTGGGACTGGAGCCCGACACCGTCCTCGGCGCCGAGATCGACGAAACCCCGAAACCGAAGGAAACGCCCCGCCTGCTGGCGGTCCGGCTGGCGCGCGAGAAGGCGCTGAAGGTCGCCGCCGAGCGGCCGGATGCGGCCGTGCTGGCGGCCGACACGGTCGTGGCCCTGGGCCGGCGCATCCTGCCGAAAGCCGAGACGGGCGCCGAAGTGCGCGCCTGCCTGGAGCTGTTGTCGGGCCGCGCCCACAAGGTTCTGACGGCGGTGGCGGTGAGCGGGCCCAAGGGGCTGACGAGCCGGCTGGTGGAGACGCGCGTCAGATTCAAACGGCTGACCGGCGCCGACATCGCCAGCTATCTGGAAAGCGGCGAGGGGCTGGGCAAGGCCGGCGGCTACGCCATCCAGGGCCGGGCAGGGGCGTTCGTGACCGAGCTTACGGGCTCCTATTCCGGGGTGGTGGGTTTGCCGCTCTATGAGACACTCAATCTGCTGACGGGCGCAGGGCTGAAGGTCCGATGAGCGAGCGGCGGCTCTATCTCGACAAGGGCGTCGGCGAGCAACGCGGCGTGGTCACCCTGGACGGGCGGCCCGAGCGGCTGCTGATCGCGCGCGATTCGGATCCGCTGGAGCTGCGGCTCGGCGCCCGCCACCGGGCCCGGGTGCGCAAGGTGGAGCCGCAGCTGGGCGCGGCCTTCCTGGAGCTGGCCGGCGGGGCCGAGGCGATGCTCGACTTCAAGCCGGACGCGCGGCCCGTGCAGGGCGCGTCGATCGAGGTGGAGATCCGGGCCGAGCCGAGGCGGGGCAAGCTCGCCCTGGCGCGCGCGGTGGGGCCCGCCGAGGGTGCGCCGCAGATGCTCGCGCCGCCGCCGGGTCTGAAGGCCCAGCTCGCGGCCTTCGCGCCGGGCGTGAAGGTGACCGAAGGCCCTTCGGCCCGCGAGGTCGCCGATGAGGCGGAGGCCGAGGCCTTGGCGGTGATCCATCCTCTGCCGGGCGGGGGGAGCCTCTCCATCGAGCCCACCCGGGCGCTGACCGCGGTCGACATCGACGTCGGCGAGCGGCAGGGCCAGGAGACCAAGCGCGTCGCGCGGCAGGCGAATCTCGCCGCGCTGGCCGCGGCGGCCCGGCTGCTGCGGCTCAAGGGGCTGGGCGGCATCGTGGTCTTCGACCTGGTCGGGCGCGGGCACGACGGGGCGGCGCTGACCGAAGCGGCCCGGGCCGCCTTCCGGCCGGACAATCCGGGCGTCGCCATCGGCCCGATCAGCCGGTTCGGCACCCTGGAGCTGCTGATTCCCCGCCGCACGGCGCCGATCGCCGAGACCCTGTGCGGGGAGGGCGGGCGCCCGACCGTGCGGACCCTGGCCCAGCGGCTGATCCGCCAGGCCGAGCGGGAAGCGGCCGCCGACCCCGGCGGGCGGCTCATCCTGGCCTGCGCGCCGGCCGTGGCCGAGGCGGCCGGGCCGCTGGTGGAGGCGCTGACCGCCCGGATCGGCGCCCGGGTCGAGCTGGTTTCCGATGCGGCCCTGAGGGAGGACGACCTGCGGGTGAGCCTGCGATGAGCGCGCCCTGTCCGATCTGCAAGAAGCCGGCCCAGCCGGACTACCGGCCGTTCTGCTCGAAGCGCTGCGCGGACGTGGACCTGCAGCGCTGGCTGACCGGCGGCTACGCCGTGCCGGCCGTGGAGGACGAGGACGGACCGGCCGAAGCCGATCCCGACGCGGACTGACGAAGGGCCGCTGGACTTCCCGCGGGGCCTCTTTTATAGACGCGGCTCCCGCGAGCGCGGCCTCGCCTGGGTAGCTCAGTTGGTAGAGCAGCGGATTGAAAATCCGCGTGTCGCTGGTTCGATTCCGGCCCCAGGCACCACTTCCTTTCCCAAGTCCTCGCGGCCGCATCACTTCGAGCTTCGGTGCTGAAGCTGCTAAGCTTCGTCGGCCGCGCCATGAACGACGACCCGCCACATCACCTGATCGAGGTCGCCCTCGAGCCGCGGCCAGCGGCGGATGTCGAACCCCTCAGGGCGGCGCTGGCCGAGGCCGCCGCCCGAGACCGCTCCATCGCCGTGAGGATCGACAACGAGAGCGGGCAGCTCATCCTCGCGGGATCGAGCGAGCAGGATCTTGATCAGCGCCTGGGCGAGCTGATTCAGCAGGGGCTCAGGTTCAACGTCGGCGCGCCGCAGGTGGCTTATCGCGAGACTCTGGGGCGTCGGGCGGAGATCGACTACACGCACAAGCGGCAGGCCGGCGGCGTGGGCCAGTTCGCCCGCGTCAAGCTGGTGTTCGACCCCGGTGGGCCGGGCTCGGGCTTCCAGTTCGAGAGCGCCATCGTCGGCGGCGCGGTCCCGGAGGAATACATCCCGGGCGTTCGGAAGGGCCTGGAGAGCGCCAGGGAGGACGGACTGGTCGCCGGCTTCCCGGTAATCGACTTCAAAGCCATCCTCATCGACGGCGCCTGGGACGACGTCGATTCTTCGCCGCTGGCCTTCGAGATCGCCGCCCGCGCCGCCTTCCGACAGCTACGCGAGAAGGGCTCCCCCAAGCTGCTCGAGCCGATCATGAGTCTCGAGGTCGAGAGCGCGAAGGAGGATCTGCGCACGATCCTCGGCGACCTTGGCGGTCGGCGCGCTCGGACCCTGGGGCGGGACATCCGCGGCGAAGCCACCGTCGTCAGCGCGACGGTTCCGCTGTCGAGAATGTTCGGCTACGCGAACACCCTTCAGGCCATCTCGCAGGGACGGGCCCGGTTCGGCATGCGGTTCAGCCACTATGGCGCTGTCCCGGCGCCGGAAGACGGTCCGCCGACGTTTCGTCCGGCGATGGGCATGCGGGCCTGACTATACTCTACGCCTTCGTGCGCTGCCTGATATGCGGGCCGGCGAGCGGATTCTGCGCCGGCGAAGGCTGTTACTGTTCTGTCGCACAACATCTTTCCGGGCTGAAACGTCCGTAGACCCGCGTTCCGTGTACTTCTGCTGCATCGCAGCAAATCCAAACGCGGTCAGCTTGTGATCATCGCTGCACTCGCGATGATTTCTTATTGTGCAACGCAACAAGCTCGCGGAAATCCAAACATCTCCGTTTCGTTGCACCGACGCTTCGCCCTTGACGCCCGTCAAAGGGGTTGCCAAAGGACCGTCGCCGCACGTCTAAACTAGCGGTAAGGTTCCCTCCGGCCGGAAGGAAGGAAGGAGCCGCCATTGCGCCTTCGATACGCGGGTCTTCGACTGGAGTTGAAGAGAAGCGTGGCGGGTCCGGCGCTGCGACAGCGGTTCTGGAGCGGGGATTCCATTTGCGGAATTCCTCGGTCCGGGCTTGATGAATAAGGGTGGAGACGCTCTCGCGCGACGACCCTCGGTCCAACGTGCTAGACCATTAGGAACTGGCGACAGATGCTCGACAACAAACGGAAGACCCCTTTCCTGGCTCTCCTCGGCGCCGTCGCGCTGATGGCGAGCGCGCCTGCGTTCGCTCAGGACGCAGCCGCTCCCGCCGCACCGGCCGCTCCGGCTGCGGCCCCGGCCGGCGACGCCGCCGCGCCTGCCGATCCGGCCGCCGCGCCCGCCGCTCCGGCCGCCCCCGCCGGCGAAGCCCCGCCGACCATCGAGCATGCTGGCGAACTGACCATCATGCAGATGTTCCTCGACGCCGACTGGGTCGTGAAGATCGTCATGATCGGTCTGGTGCTCGCCTCCGTCCTCTCGTGGATGCTGCTGATCACCAAGATCATCGAATTCAACTCCCTGAACCGCTCCTCCGACCGGTTCGTGGAAGCCTTCCGCGGCGCCAAGAACATCAACGACATGGGCCGCATCGCCCTGTCGGAAGAATTCGAGGGCAACCCGCTGGCCGACATGGCCGCCGCGGCCGCTCAGGAAGTCCAGCTCTCGCAGCAGGCCGGCCTGCAGGTGACCGGCGAACACCGCGACACCACGCTGACCCGCGCCCAGGCCGCCATCGGCGCGGTGCAGGCGAACCTCGCCAAGCGCCTCTCCGGCGGCATGCAGTTCCTGGCCTCGCTCGGCTCGTCCGGTCCGTTCATCGGTCTGTTCGGCACCGTCTACGGGATCATGCGCTCGTTCATCGGTATCGCGAACACCAACACGACCAACCTGGCCGTCGTGGCGCCCGGCATCGCCGAAGCCCTGCTGGCCACCGGCATCGGCCTCTTCGCGGCCATCCCGTCGGTTATCTTCTACAACTACTTCCAGACCCGCATCGCCGCCTTCGGCGCGCGGACGGAAGGGTTTATCGCCGAACTGATGAACGCGGTCTCCCGCCAGCTCGACAAGGGGGCCTAATCTAGATGGGCGCCAAACTCTCAGGTTCTGGGGGTGGCAAGTACGACGTCGAGGCGAACCACGAAATCAATGTGACGCCCTTCGTGGACGTCATGTTGGTCCTGCTGATCATCTTCATGGTGGCCGCCCCGATGGCCGCCGTGACGGTGCAGGTGGTGCTCCCTCCGGCCGTCGCACAGCCATCGCCGAACCCACCAACGCCGGTGTACATCTCGATCCAGCCGAACGGGAACATCTACATCGGCGACTCGGCGACGGACCTCGCCTCGCTCGGCGACGACATCCGCCGGGCGGTGGGCCGCCGGGATCCGAACCGGGAGCGGATCTTCATCCGCGCCGACAAGGACACCCTCTACGGTGACTTCATGGGCGTGATGAACATGCTGCAGGACAACGGCTTCTACAGCGTCGCGCTCATCGGCACGGACGAGCGGTGAGGGTAGGTGACGAATGACTGACACCACCACTCACGTTCACCGCAGTCCGTTCGACGAGCCGCCTCCGCAGCGACCGAAGGGTCTGATCGTCGCGCTGATCATTGCGGTCATCGTGCACGCGCTCATCGGTTGGTTCATCTGGAAGAACAAGTTCGAGATGGAGTACCGGGAGTACTCGGACGACGTGACGGATGTGGCGATCGTGAAGCCGGCGCCTCCGCCGCCTCCGCCGCCGCCTCCGCCTCCGCCGGAGAACATCCCGCCGCCGCCGCCGCCGAAGCTGCAGCCGCGTCCGCCGGCCAACGTGCCGGTCGACGTTCCGACGATCCCGCCGCTGCCGGTTCCGCCGGTGGAGAAGCGGATCGAGGAGCCCCGGCCGCCGGCTCCGCCGCCGCCCGAGGCGCCGCCTCCGCGGCCGTCGGTCATCCAGAATCCCGACTGGGCCCGCCGGCCCAGCGGCGAGGACATGGCCCGGTACTATCCGGACCGCGCCCAACGGATGAACGTCGAAGGCCGGGCGACCCTCAGCTGCCAGGTGACCGCCAAGGGCACCCTGGAGAACTGCTCGGTGGTCTCGGAAGAGCCCGGCGATCAGGACTTCGGCCAGGCGGCCCTGAGGCTGTCGCGGCTGTTCCGGATGCGACCCAAGACCCTCGACGGCGCGCCCGTCGAAGGCGGCACGGTGCGGATCCCGATCCGCTTCACCCTGCCGGACAACTAGACGTAAGACGACTGTCGCCAGTTCGGCGGGCCCCGGACGCAAGCCGCGTCCGGGGCCTTCCTATTTTCATCGCAGGGTCGTCGCGGCGCCGGCTTGATCGCCCCCCGTCGCCCGACTAGAAGAACCCGGCGCGATGCGCCGCCTTAGCTCAGTTGGTTAGAGCGCCAGATTGTGGCTCTGGAGGTCCCCCGTTCGATCCGGGGAGGCGGTACCATCGCAAGGGGCTGAAAGGACCGGGGATTTTCTCGGTCCTTTTTCGTTCCAGGCGCCCGGTTTTGCAGTTTCTTGGCGCCCGGTTTTGCACTTTCCGTTTTCAGCCTGTTCCCGGGCCGCCGCGAGGCGGGCGGCGGCGGCGTCGGCGAGACGGATCCGGTCGGCCTGCCGGCGGTACTGGACGAAGCTCGAGGGGCTGCCGTGGCCCATCATCGCCGCGCCCTCCGCGTCGCTGCAGCCGGCCAGCGCCAGCTCGACGCCCCGGGTGTGGCGCAGGCCGTGGAGGTCGTAGCGGTCGCTGTCGAGCCTCCCGGCCGCGTGCAGGGCGCCCACCAGCTTGCGCAGCTCCAGGGCGAGGCCGTCCTCCGTGTAGGGGCGGCCGGCCACGTTGTAGACGAGCGTGGCCGGCGCTGGCGCCGGCGCATCCGGCTTGAGCTTGCGGCCGCGGCGGGGCGCCGCCGGGGGCGCGTCCGGCGTCAGGGTGAGCCAGCGGCTCAGCTCCGGGTCCTCGAGGATGTCGACGCGGACCCTGCGCTTGCCTGAAACGTACTGAAAACGTCCCCCCTGCCGGGCCGTGCGCGGGATGGCGACCAGGTCGCCGCGCCGGGCGCCCACGTAGCGCCCGATCGCCACGGCCCGCGCCAGACCGTATCTGCGCGCCTCCAGGGCTGCTTCCAGGACCGTCTGGACCACGGCGTCGGACCAGAGCTGGTGCGGCTCTCCGAGCGCCCTGGGGCGGCGCACCTGCCCGACCAGCGGAAAGGGGTCCTTCTCCAGGCGTCCGGAGACAAGGGCAGGCTTGAGGACGTTCTTCAGGACCTGGAGGCGGATGTTGGCCGCGCGGTGGCCGCGCCGGGCCCAGGAGGCCTTCAGGCGGTCCACGAGGGCCGGCGTGAAGGCGGCGATCACCAAGTGGCCGAGATCATCGTCGAACTCCCTCAGGATCAGTCGGTATTCGTACTGGGTGGACGCCGCCAGGGATCGGAAATCGGGGCTCTCCAGCTCGTAGGCCCGCAGGGCGGCGCGAAGGGTGGCGGGCGCCGCGGCGGGCTTCGGCGACAGGTCGGCGATGAGGCGCTCCACGTGGCGGGCGAGCGCCGCCTCGGAGAGGTCGTCGGGCAGGCGGACCGACGGCAGGCCCTTCTTGCGAAGGTAGAGGAGGACCCGCCCGTCAGGCTGCCGGATGCGGTTGACGTACTTCACCCGACCTCCGCGTGTTGGGGTTGCGCCGCCGCTCACGGGCGCGCCGTTCGACGGCCGCCAGGGCCGTGTCGACCGCCGCGTCCGGGCCATCTTCCCCCTGGTCCCACGCCGCGGGAAGGCGCTCCACCAGCGCGTCGAGGTCGCGCCGGCGCCAGCGCCGGTGACGCGAGCCGACGTCCACCGGGGAGACGTTCTCGCGCCGCAGGAGGTTGATGAGCGATCCGGGCGACAGGGCGAGGTAGTCGCCGGCGGTCGCAAGGTCCATCAGGGCGGGCCAATCCTTCAGCATGGCGGTTCCGCTGGTCTGTGTTTCCCCCTCCGTGGCGGCGAAGCGCTCGCACCAGGTGGAGGGTGAAAATCTATTCTACCGCAGTATGGCGCGGAGTAAAGCGCGGTCGGGATGGAATAGATAGAGTAGTCGACTCCGTTGTCGGTAGCGTGTGCTGAGCAAATACAGTTCACGGGGCTCCACCGGTCTTCGATCTGTTTCACCGCGGCCCGCCCGCCCGCTGCGCTGCGGCGGCGACGGAACAGGGTGGAACGCGCTGCATCTGCGAAGTCGGCGAGGGCCGAGCAGAGGCGCGCGCATGACAGCGTCTCGCGCTGATGCGCGTGGGCTCGTGCGGCCCAGCCCGCTAGAAGTCGAAGGTCAGTTGTGCGCCGCCGTCGGTGGCGCCCCGGCGGCGCGGCCCCTTCCGTCCGGCAGGCGCGGGCCTTGGAGGCCGCTGAGGCCGGGCGCTGGCGCTGCAGGCCGGTTCAGCCGGCGCGTTCCGGGGCGGGGAAAGCGAAGGCATGGGCGGCGGCGTGCGGCGGGGCGCACGGGCAGCCTTCCAGGCCTCCAGTTCGCTCTCCCGCCACGCCACGCGCCCGGGCGAGACGACGACGGGCGCGGGGAAGGCCCCGGCTCTCTGGAGCCGCCAGGCCGTGGTCCGGCTGATGCCGGTGATCTCCCGAACCTTGCTCCAGGCGAGCAGGCGGTCTCCGGGCTCGGCGGGCGGGCTCATCGCCGGCCTCGCCTGGAGGGAGCGCCCTCGCGCGAAGAGCGCCGCAGCCCGGTGTCCTGCGCCTCGGCCCAGGCCCGAAGAACCCCCCGGGGATAATAGGGCTTTCCTCGGATGTGCCGGCAGGCGGGCCCGTCGCCGCCCGTCGACCAGAGCCTGGCGAGGCTCGCCGGCTTCAGCTGGATCCCGAAGCGCCTGAGGTAGTCCGACGCCTCCGCGCGGGTGAGCAGGTCGTCGTCGGACTCCGGCGTGGGGGAGTCGGGGCCGGCCACGTGCGGGATCATGGCCCGTGCTCCGGCGCCCGGCACTCGCGGGCGCTGCGCACGCCACGGCCGGCGGCGAGGGCGAGGTAGCAGTCGACGACGGCGGACACATAGGCCCGGGTCTCGGCGATGTCCGGGATCCGGCCCAGGCGGGCGACACGGGACGGCCCGGCGTTGTAGGCCGCCAGCGCGAGCCGGATGTCGCCGAAGCGCAGCACCTGCTGCGCCAGGTAGTCCGCGCCGCCGATCAGATTCTCGACCGGGTCGAAGCGGTCCCGGACGCCCAGTTCCGCGGCGGTAGCGGGCATCAGCTGGGTGAGGCCGCCGGCGCCGGCGTGAGAGACTGCGTCGGGCCGGTAGGCGCTCTCGACCACCACCAGCGCATGCAGCAGCTTGGGATCGAGGCCATGGCGCTCCGCGGCCAGGGAGACCGCGTCCGCGAAGGGCTGGGACGGCGGCGCGATCCTCGGGGTCTGGGCCTCGGCCGGAGAGGGGACGTATTCCAGCTGCGGGGGCCCTTCGCCCACGAACAGCGCGCCCCCGGCGTCGCGCCAGTCCGCTGCGCCGGCTTCGGCGGCGGCGGCGCTGATCGCGAGGGCGGCGAGCGCGGCCCTCACCATGTCAGGACCTCCCGGTAGACGCCGTCCAGATCGGCCCGCCGGACGGGCCCGAAGTATCGGCTGTCGAAGCTTTCGGCGCTGTCGCCGAGCAGGAAGACCTCGTCGTCCGCGAGGGCGCGGCACGCCCGCCAGCGCGGCAGGGCCACGCCGCGGCGGTCGTGCGACATCGCCGGCGCCCAGCGGCCCGGAAGCGCCACCCTCTCACGTTCGGCGCACACAAGATGGCCGCCGCGTCCGGCGACGCGCTTGAGGAGGCTCACGTCCGCAGGGACGCCAAGGGCCGCGAGGTAGGGGCGGGCGTCCGCCGGTTGGGCGAAGGCCACGACGGCGCCGGGTTCCGGCGCCGCGCCGGCGGCTCGCACATAGAGGCCCTTCGGCAGGCTTGGGCTCTCGTTGACGAGGGCAAGGGACGGGGCGGCGGCGGAGATCGCAGCGAGCGCGCCGAGGGCGGCGAGGGGCGGGCCGAGGATGGCGAGGCGGCGAGGCGTCATGGGCGGTAGGGCTCCAGGATCAGGTCGCGGGTGATCAGGACGCGCACGTGGGCGCCGGGGCGCAGCCGGATGGCCGGGCGGACGTCGAGTTCGCGGTCGATGAGGCGGCCGCCCACCTGCGCGGCCTCTATGGAGGCGGCATCGCCGGCGTCCCCCCAGAAGCCGCCGCCGTCGTCCTCACCGCGGGCGACTTCGCCGAGGGTGGTGACGGCGCCAGCGAGCAGGGCTGCGCCCATGAGCGGCAAGAGCCGCCGGTCCACACGGCCGCGGACGCCGACCGCGCCCTGGGCGTCGACGCCGGGCTCCTTGTCGAGCAGCAGGCTCTTCCCGTTGGGCAGGATCAGCCGCTCCCAGACGAGGAAGGCGCGGCGGTCGCCGTAGCGGCTGTCGCCGTCGTGCCGGCCGATGAGGCGCGTCCCCTGGGGGACCAGCAGATGGCGGCCGCTCACCGTGTCGAACACGTTCTGGGTCACGGTCGCGACCACGGGGCCGGCCCCCTCTGTATCGATGCCGGTGAGCAGGGTGGCCGGGAGGATCGTCCCGGCCTTCAGCTCGTAGGGCGAGAGGGGCGGGAGCAGCCGGTGTCCGCTGTACGCCGCGCCGTACTCGGCCCGCTCCACCGCAGCCGGGCCGTCCGTCGCCTCGCGTTGCCGGTCGGCCTGCGCCGAAGCAGGAAAGAAGAGGCCGGACTGACGCGCCTCCGTGGAGAGGCTGCGGGCCTGCCGCGGCGCCGTACGAGGGACGGGAGCGGGGCCGGCCGGCGCTGGCTGTCGCCCGTCCGGCGTGGCCGGCGCGTCCCGCTCGCCGGCGAGCCGGCGCGGCTCCGGCAGCTGGTCGCCGGCGAGTCCGTCGTAGGAGGCGGGGGCGGCGGTGACCGTCTCGGACGGGCGCACCGTCCCCTCGGCCGTTTGCGCCGGCTCCTGGCCTCGGGTGCGCGCCCGCTCGCGCAGTTCCGGCTGGACGACGAACGCCCATGCAAGCGAGCTCGCCAGCACGCCGGCCGCGCCGAGGACGGCGATCTGGACGGCGGAGCGCCGCAGCCGGACGGCGGCGGGCGGGGCGGCCCGAAGCGGCAGCTCGGGGGGCGGGGACTTCCCGGGAACGGGCTCTGCGGCGGTCATGTCCGCCCTCCCGCCAGGCGGGTGATGCGGACCACCTGCGGGCGGCGGTCGCCCAGACGCAGCTCGGCGCGGTCGAAGACGCGGTCCACGACCATCAGGCCGCCCTGCTGGCGGTAGTTGACCATCTGGGCTTCGCCGCTGGGGGCGATGACGAAGAGGGCGGGCGCCTCGTCCGCCTGCAGGTCCGGCGGGAAGGCGATGAAGGTGCGCGTCCCGTCGCTCACCACGCCGGTGGGCGTCCAGCGGGGACGCCGCCCCTGGGGCGAGATCCGGTAGCGCGCCTCCAGCGGCCCATCGGGCGTGACCAGCGGATCGGCGGCGGGCGGCTCGTTGACGACCGCGGCCGGCGGGGCGAGCGCGCCCAGGTCCCAGGCGACGGCGGCGTTGAAGCTCTCCGGCGGCCCGCTCTTCAGCTGGACCAGGTAGACCCGCTGGTTGGTGGTGACGACGAGGTTGGTCTCCAGGCCGGCGTCGAGCGGCTTGATCAGCACATGGGCCCGCTGCGCCGCGCCTTCGCCGGAGGCGGTCTCGCCGATCTGCCAGCGCACCGTGTCGCCGGCGGCCTTGGCGATCACCGTCTCGCCCGGCCCGAGGGTGAGCGTCGTCACCCTGAGCGGCGCGGTCCAGACCTCGAACACCCGGCCGGGGGCATAGGCGAAGACCTGCATCCCGCCCACGAAGCTGTCGGCGCGCGAGGCCTCGCGGGCCTGGGCGTTGGCGGCCGCGATGGCGCTGCGGCCGCTCGCAGGCGCCGGCGCCGCCCTCCGCCGAGCCTGCGGGCGGTCGGCCGAGGCGATGCGCGGAGTCTGCTCAGGCGGATTGGGGATCGGCGCCATGACGCCGTAGCCGGCAGGCAGGGCAGCCTGCGCGGAGACGCTGGGCGCGGCGGCCGGCGCCGCCCGCGGGCCCTCAGGGGCGTCGGGAGTCGACGCGCAGCCGGCGAGCGCCAGGGCCGCAGCCAGGGTCAGGCGGCGTCCGGGGTCCATGACACGTCCTCGATCTTCAGGCCCAGGGGGTTCTTCATGAGGTCGGCCTCGGTCTTCGGGGGCTGCAGGGTGGTGGTGATGAGGGCGCGCCAGCGCTCGGCGCCGGCCGGCTGGCCGTTGACGAAGCGCGTCTCGCGCCATTGCAGGTCGTAGGTGCGCCGGGTGCGCCGC
The DNA here is from genome assembly GCF_042681205.1 of Phenylobacterium terrae. Taxonomy (NCBI): domain Bacteria; kingdom Pseudomonadati; phylum Pseudomonadota; class Alphaproteobacteria; order Caulobacterales; family Caulobacteraceae; genus Phenylobacterium; species Phenylobacterium terrae. Next base: position 104,383 of record NZ_JBHUEY010000012.1, on the reverse strand, counting down.
ACCACGTTGAGCACCTCGACGTTCACGGCCTCGCGGCCGACCTCGGCGAAGGGGTCGTGGGCCTGGGCCCAGGTGTTGAGGAAGGCTGCGCCCTTCGGCGTGACGAAGTCGTAGGCCCGGAGCCAGTTCTGGCGGATGACGATCGGGTCGATGGACTTGGAGCGCACGTCCCGCACCCAGGCGGCCAGGATATGGGCGACCTGCGCTTCCGTCGGCTCGTAGCGCCCGCCGATGGCGGTGACCTTCTGGGTCTGGCCCCAGTCGGAGACCTCCACCACGTAGGGCTTCACGACGGCGCGCTCGGCCTGCACCCACCAGCCGGCGCCCAGGAAGGCGGCGAGCGCCAGGTTGGCGATGGCGATCCGGCGCCAGTTGCGGGCGTGGGCGAGGGAGAGCCCCATGCGCTCGTCCCAGACCTGCCCGGCCCGCTGGTAGGGCGTGGACTCGGGCGCCGAGGAGAGCGGGCGGTTGGGCCTGAAGAACGGGTGCATGGCTCAGGGATCCTCCGGCTTCAGCTGGGGCGAGGCCGAGCCGCTGGTCTCGGAGGCCGGGAGCAGCGAGCGGCCGGCGTTGGCGGTGAAGAAGGCCTGCAGGGCCGCCGAGCGGCGCGCCGCGGCCGTCTGGGCGGGCGCTTCCGACTGCGCGCCGAGGGCGCGATGGAAGTCGGCCTGCGCCTTGCGCGCCTCCGCCTCGATCCGCTCCGCCGGACGCCCGCTGGCCGGGGCCGCCTCGGAGGCGGCCTGCGGCTCAGGTGCGGGCTGCGGCGGCGGCGCGCCAGCGCCCGCCAGCGGTTGGGCGAGGCCGCCGCCTGCGGGAACCGTGGGCCCGGAAGGTCCGGCCGGGCCGCGGGGCGGGTTGTCGTTGGAGGGCCGGAACGGCGCGGGCGGCGTGGGCGGGCGTCCCCATCCCGCGCCGGCGGCCGCGCGCGAGACCGCCGCGAGGCCGCGCCCGGCCAGGGCGCCTGCGCCGGCGGAGCCCGCCGCGGCCAGGGCGCCCACGCCCCCGACGGCCAGGGTCCCCGTGACGGCCGCGCCGGCGCCCAGGGCGGGGCCGCCGGTGACCAGGGCGGCGGCCAGGTTGGGGATGAAGATGGCCAGCATCGCCAGCAGCAGGGCCGCGGCGAGGATGGCCAGCGCCTCGTAGAGGTCGGGGTTGGCCGAGGGCTGCAGCTGGTCGAAGACGCTGCGGGCGCCGGAGACGACGATGGCGAGGGCCAGCACCTTCAGGCCGGAGGCGGCCACATAGCCCAGCGGCCGCTCCGCCAGGAAGGCGGACTTGGACCAGATCCCGAACGGCAGGAGGACGAAGCCGCCGAGGGTGACGATCTTGAACTCCAGCAGAGTGACGATGATCTGCAGGGCCAGGACCGCAAAGCCCAGCATGATGCCGATCATCGCAGCGCCCAGGATCAGGGCGTCGGTGAGGTTGCCGGCCACGTCGAGGGGGTTGTTGACCGGAGCCGGCGTCTCGCCCAGCGCCTTCACGATCCGCCAGCCCTGCTCGAGGATGGCGCCGGGGTTGAGGAAGTCGGCGCGGGACAGTTCACCGCCGCCGGCGCGCAGGCCGAGGTCCACAAACCCTGCCTGGACCATCAGGCTCAATCGTTCCCAGTCGTTGATGAGGTAGGCGAACGCGCCGATCAGCAGGACCTTGCCAAAGCCGCTCGCAAGCACCTCGCGGTTCGCCGACAGCGCCCACTGGATGCCCGTGAGCGCCACGACAAGCGCGATCATCAGGCCGAAGACGCCGTTGATCGGTCCCTGAAGTGCCGCGAAGCCAGCCGAGACGGTGTTCGAGAACACCGTCATCAGGTCGTTCGGCGTCTCCATGCTGACGGTGCTCGGCATCGGGTCAGCGCGCGACAGGTGAGTAAGGATCGAATTCGGGATTGGCCGGGGTCGAGGCGTCGCGCCCCCAGAACCGGCGGCGCGCCTCGGCGGCGGCGGCCCGCTCGGCCGCGCGGCGGGCCGTGTCCTCGGCCATCAGCCGGGATTGGGCGAGAAGGATGGTGCGCAGCGAGCCGAGGTCCTCCGCCAGCACCGTGAGCAGCTGGTTGGAGGACTGGATCGCCGCGGTCTGGCCGCTCGCGCTTTGGCTGGCCGAGAGCGCGCCGCTGATCCGCCGCTCGCGGGTGGCGGCGAGGCGCTCCAGCTCGGCGGCGGTGCGGGCCAGGTCCTGGGCGGTGTCGCGGGCCGCTTCGGTGCGGGCGCGGTGCTGCTGGAGGGCCTTGCGCGGGTCGAGGCCTTCGACCGCCGTGGGATAGAGGTCGGCGAACTGGCGCTCGAGGTCGCGGACGTCGCTGGCGACGCCCTTCACCGTGCGGGCGAGCTCGCCGATATCGCGGAGCGTGCGGCTGGTCTCACCGAGGTGGCTGTAAGGCGAGGCGGCGAGCTGGCGGGCCTGATTGGCCAGCATGCGCGCCTCGTTGGCGAGGCTCTCCAGCTGGCGGGCCGCCTGCAGGGCGTTCTCCACGTGGTTCTTGGGGTCGAACACCACCTGCTGGGCCGCGGCGGGCTGCGGGTCCGAGCAGGCCGCCGCCGCGAGGGCCGCGAGGGCGGCCGCGGCGGCCAGGGCGCTACTCGGCCGCGAGCGGCGCGAAGGCGTCGAGGACGGGGTCGACATGGAGCACTCCCTTGGCTTTGAGGAATTCGCGGGCGAAGCGGTCCGGCCCGGCGCGGGCGAGCACCGCGTCGATGAGGGCCTGGTCGTCGGGCGAGGCGGCGCCGCAGAGGGCCAGCGTTGCGCCGGAGAGCTTGAGGTCGAACAGCCGCCGCCCCTGGGGCTGGCGCCAGTAGTAGGCCCGCTTCGGCGCGGCGAAGGCGATCAGCTCCAGCTGGCGCCGGTTGAGGCCGAAGGCTGAGTAGAGCTCGGCCGAGGCCGGCTCCAGCGCCCGCGGGTTCGGAAGGAAGACCTGGGTCGGGCAGCTCTCGATCAGGCTGGCGGCGATGGCCGAGGCGGCCACGTCGTCGAGGCTCTGGGTGGCGAAGACCACGGCGACGCGCTTCTTGCGCAGGGTCTTCAGCCACTCGCGGATCTTGGCGGCGAAGGCCGTCTCGCCGAGGAACAGCCAGGCCTCGTCGAGGACGAGGAGGGTGGGGCGCCCGTCGAAGCCCCGCTCCAGGTGATGGAAGAGGGCTGCGAGCGTGGGGGCCAGCGCCGAGGGGGCGGCCATCAGGGACTCGAGCTCGAAGGTGTCGAAGGCGCTCTCTTCGATCCGCGCCTCGGCGCCGTCCAACAGGCTCCCGTACGGCCCCTGCAGGGTGAAGGGCTCGAGGGCGGCGGCCACCGCCCGGTCCTGCAGCAGGGCGCAGAAGACCGTGAGGGTGCGCTGCGCCGGCGGCGCGTCGGCGAGGGCCGCAAGTGAGGTCCAGATCTCCTCGCGCGCCCTCGGGCTCGCCGGCGTCCCGGCCAGGCGGGCGGTTTCGGCGAGCCATTCCGCCGCCCAGGCGCGCTCGGCGGGCTCGTCCACCCGCCCGAGCGGCTGCAGCGCGAAGGGGGCGCCGGGCTCCAGGGCGCGCCAGATCCCTCCGGCCGCGAGCGTCGCCGCCCGCGCCGAACGGCCCTTGTCGAAGAAGACCACCCGAGCGCCGGGATAGCGGAACCACTGCAGCGCGAGGAAGGACAGAAGGGCGCTTTTGCCGGCGCCCGTGGGACCCACGACCATGGCGTGGCCCACGTCGCCCACGTGCAGCACCAGGCGGAAGGGCGTCGCGCCGGTCGTACGGGCGACCGCGAGGGGCGGGCCGCCGAGGCAGGCGTCATGGGACGGTCCCGCCCAGGCGGTGGAGACCGGCAGGAGATCGGCGAGGTTGAGGGTGGAGACCATGGGCCGGCGAACATCGGCGTAGGGCTCGCCCGGGAGGGAGCCGAGCCAGGCCTCGACGGCGTTGAGGTCCTCCGTGCGGGCGACCAGGCCCTGGGCGTTGAGCGCGGCGGCGGCCATCCGCGCCTTCTCGGCCGCCGCCGCAGGGTCCGGATCGAGGATGGCGACCGTCAGGGTCAGGTAGCCGAAGGCGCAGGCCTCGGCGCCGAGGGCCTCCAGGGCGCCGTCGCACTCCTCGGTCTTGGCGGCGGCGTCGGTGTCGAGGAGCGGCGCCTCCTCCTTGGTGATCGCCTCCCGCAGCAGCACGCCCACGCCCTTGCGCTTGGCGAACCAGCGCTTGCGCAGCCGCACGATCTCCCGTTCGGCGTCGGCCTTGTCGAGGCCGATCCAGCGGGCGGTCCAGCGGTAAGGGAACGGCAGGGTGGAGAGGGCGTCGAGCAGCCCCGGGCGCGTCGCGGCCGGGAGGCCCCGTACGGAGACGACCTTCAGCCAGTGCTCGCCGAGCCGCGGCGCGATCCCGCCGGTCAGCGGCGCATCGGCGAGCCAGGCGTCCAGGAACATGGGCGTCTGCGGCGGCTGCACCGGGTGCGGGTCCGGCGAGACGCAGGCGTGCAGCCAGGTCAGCAGCGCCGCATCGTCCAGCGGCGCGACCTCGGGGAGGGCGTCGGCCAGCAGGTCGAGGATGGCGCCGGCCTCGCGCCGGAACGCCTCGAGGCTGGTGCGCCAGTCGCGGCCGGCCTGCGCGAGCCCATCGAACAGCCAGCGCTCCAATCGGCGCGTCTCGTCCGCCGGCGGCAGCCAGGTGAGGGCGGCGCGGAAGTCGGTCTCGAAGGCGGGCTCGGCGCTGTCGAACAGGGCGCGCCGCTCGGCGTCCACCAGCCAGGCGGCGGGCGCGTCGAAGCGGCTCTCCGGGTACGCGTCCGCTGGGCGGCGGCGGGCCTCCACATGCAGGCACCAGCCCGTGCCGAGCCGCTTCAGCGCGTTGTTGAGCCGGGCGCGAACGGCGACGAGTTCGTCCTCGGTGGACGACTCCAGGTCTGGGCCGCGGAATCGGAAGGCGGTGGTGAATGAGCCGTCCTTGTTGAGCACCACGCCGGGGGCGACGAGGGCGGCCCAGGGGAGGTGGTCGGCGAGGAGGGCGGGGCGGCGGCGGTGTTCGTCGAGGAAGCGCATGGCCGCCTCACGCGTCCAGATGCCCGGCCAGCGAAAGGTGCCGCCGGACGACGTCGAAGAAGCGCCGGTCGGCGCGCGCGCAGTAGAGCCCCACGGCGTGGGCGCCCGCCCACCAGAGAAGCCCGAGCCACCAGATGCGCAGGGCCAGCCCCAGCGTCAGGGCGATGGTCCCCATGAGGATGGCGTAGTCCCGCGGCATGCCCGCCAGGAGCACGGGCTCGGCGAGCGCCTGGGGCGCCGGCAGCTCCCATCCCTCCGGCCGCGTCATCACCCGACCTCCACGCCGCCGGCGAAGCCGAAGAAGTCGAGAAAGAAGGTGGAGGCGGCGAAGGCGATGGAGAGGCCGAACAGGATGCCGAGGCCGCGCCGCATGGAGGAGCCGGTCTCGCTCATCGCCACGCCTGCGCCGAAGAGCACCACGGCGATCACCGCCGCGGCCTGAACGACCGGACCGGTGACCGATTGGACGATCTGCTGGAGGGGCGCCTCCCAGGGCATTCCGGCTCCGCCCGCCACGGCCGGGCCAGCGCAGAGCAGGCCGCAGAAGAGCGTCGCGGCGCCGGGGGCGCGCGCAAGTATTCGTCGCATGACGTGCTTCCGGTGATCAGGCCGCCACGTCCGGCGGCTGCATCAACGCAAGCAAATGCAGCCGGCGGTTGTCAATAGTTGTCCGAAAATATCCGAAAGTTGAGCTGCGAAGACTTTTCCGACGACCCGCGAGAAAGTCGCTCGCGTGCTGTGGGCGCGGGGCTTCTCGACTTGCGAGAGACTTGGCGCCCGGGAGCAGGCGACGCGTACGCATCAATGCATGTGCATCGACCGCGCCTTGCATGGTCCAAGCGTGTGGGCTGCAGGCGCTGAAGCCGACCGGCCGGGGGCGTCCCTTATTTTTCCTTTACGCGTCACGCTCCGACATCGCGTGGAACCCTGATGTCGGACGCGGCTAACCCAAGGCTCCGCCTCTCGGTTCGGAGCTCCCGTGGCCAACACATCCTCTTCGCCTGCCGTCCCCGGCGTCGATCCGCAGCGCCACGCAGGCTTCTGGGCCCTGACGCTCGCCTCTGTGGGCGTCGTGTTCGGCGACATCGGCACCAGCCCGCTCTACGCCATGCGGGAAGCCCTACACCACGCACGGGGCGCAGAATCCGAAGCCACGGTGCTGGGGGTGGTCTCCCTCATCTTCTGGGCCCTGACGCTGATCGTGACGCTCAAGTACGTCGTGATCATGCTGCGCGCCCACAACAACGGCGAAGGCGGAACCCTCGCGCTGATGGCCCTGGCGCAGCGGGTCAGCAAGGGGGGCGCCCCCTTCGTCTTCTTTCTGGGGATCTGCGGCGCCGCCCTCTTCTACGGCGACGGCCTGATCACACCGGCGATCTCGGTGCTGTCCGCTGTCGAAGGCGTGGCCGACGCACCGGGCGTGGGCGACGCGTTCGATCCGTTCATCCTGCCCGTCGCCGCGGGGATCCTGATCAGCCTTTTCATGGTGCAGTCCCGCGGCACAGCGGCGGTGGGACGGTTCTTTGGCCCGATCACCCTGGTCTGGTTCCTGACGCTTGCCGGGCTTGGCCTGCTCTACCTGGTCCAGGAGCCCTCGGTTCTCAGGGGCTTGAGCCCCCACTATGGGGCTCTGCTGCTCGTCAACAACGGGTGGCTGGGCTTCGCCATCCTCGGCAGCGTGTTCCTCGTCGTCACCGGCGCGGAAGCGCTCTACGCCGACATGGGACACTTCGGCATCCGGCCGATCCGCACCGCCTGGCTCGGCCTCGTCTTCCCCTGCCTCCTGATCAACTACCTGGGCCAGGCCGCGCTGGTCATCAGCGATCCGACGGCGGCCGAGAACCCGTTCTTCCGGATGATCCCGCAAGCGATCTACTGGCCAGTGCTCGCCCTGACGACGACGGCGACGGTGATCGCCAGCCAGGCCGTGATCAGCGGCGCCTTCTCCGTCACCCAGGCCGCCGTGCAGCTGGGTCTTCTTCCGCGGATCGACATCCAACGCACGAGCGAATCCGTGGCCGGGCAGATTTTCGTGCCGCAGGTGAACACCTTCCTGATGCTGGGCGTCCTCGCCCTGCTCGTCATGTTCCGCAACTCCTCCAACCTGGCCGCCGCCTACGGAATCGCGATCACCGCGACCATGGTGATCGACGTGCTGCTCGTGTTCACGATCATGCGGCGACACTGGCGCTGGAGCATCTACGCGAGCCTGGCGGTCGTCGCTCCGTTGCTGGCCCTCGACCTCACCTTCTTCGGCGCGAACGTCCTGAAGATTCCCCAAGGCGGCTGGTTTCCCCTGGTGCTGGGCGCGATCCTCGTCCTGATGATGTGGACCTGGACGAAGGGCGCCCGCCTGCTCGCCGAGAAGAGCCACCGGGACTCCATCCCCCTGACCGACCTCGTCGAGTCGCTCCGCCATCGCCCGCCTCACCGCGCGGCCGGAACCGCCATTTTCATGACGTCGGACCCGCAGGTCGCGCCGGTCGCGCTGATGCACAACCTCAAGCACAACAAGGTCCTGCACGAGAGGAACATCGTCATGACGGTGGTGACCGCCGGCACGCCGCGCGTGCCGGACGAGGAACGCGTGACGGTCGAGCCCATCAACGCGGACTTCACCCGCGTCCGGGTCGCCTTCGGGTTCATGGAAACGCCCAACGTCCCCAAGGCGCTAGGCCTGCTGCGGCGCAAAGGAACCAGGCTGGACATCATGGCCACCTCCTTCTTCCTCGGCCGCCGGTCCGTCGTGCCCTCCCCGAAGGGATCGATGCCCCTGTGGCAGGACAAGCTCTTCGTCTTCATGATGAAGAACGCCGCCAACCCGACCGACTTCTTCCACATCCCGCCCGGCCGGGTCGTCGAGCTCGGCACCCAGGTTGTGGTCTAGGCGATGACGTCCTCAGAGGGAGCAGGCGGCCCGTCAGGCCTGCTGCACGATGAGCGGTTCGACGCGCACGGATGTTCGATAAGGCTCACGGTGATGGACAACCAGTACTTCCTCATCGCCACCGCGCAGGCGGAAGGCGCTTCGCTGGTGGAGCTGAGGCTCTCGTCCACGGCCGTGGGCGAAGGGGCGTCGTTCCGGCTGCTTCCCGGCTCGCGCCACGATGTCGTCCGCAGGCTGGCCGATCTGGTCCGAAGCCTGGTGACAAGCGGCGGGTTCAGTCGGCGATGAAGCGGTAGCCGACCCCGGGCTGCGTGACGATGCGCGACGGCTTGGCCGGATCTTGCTCGAGCTTCTGGCGCAACTGTCCCACGAAGACGCGCAGATAGGCGACGTCATGCTCGTGCGCCGGCCCCCAGACGGCGGTGAGCAGCTGCTTGTGGGTGAGCACCCGGCCACCCCCTTGGGCGAGGCGGGCCAGGAGCTCATACTCCTTCGGGGAGAGGCGCACGAGTGCGCCCGCGCGCTTCACGGCGCGCATATTCAGGTCGATCTCGAGATCGCCGCTGCGGATGATCGGCGGCCCGGCCTCGTGACCGGCGCCGCGCCGCAGCGCGACCCGCAGCCGCGCCAGCAGCTCTCCGATGCTGAAGGGCTTTTCCACGTAGTCGTCGGCGCCGAGATCCAGCGCGTCGATCTTCTCGGCCTCACGGTCACGGGCGGACAGGATCAGCACCGGTCCGCTGAAGAAGCACCGCGCCTTCTTCAGCGCCTCCTTGCCGTCGAAATCGGGAAGGCCGAGGTCCAGGATCACGGCGTCCGGGGCGCGATGGGCGATCTCCCGCAGGGCGGCCTCGGCGCTGTCGGCCCTGATCGGCTCATAGCCGGCCGCCTCGAGCGCCGGCGTGAGGAACCGGTGGATCTGGGGCTCGTCGTCCACGACCAGGATACGCGGGCGGTAGAGGCTCATAGGAGGTCCCCGGGTGTGGCCCTGGTCTTCGGCAGCGAGATGACGAAGCGTGCGCCGCCGGCTTCGAGGATGGGACTGACGGCTGCGATCCGGCCGCCCATGGCCTCCACGAACCCCTTGGCGATGGCAAGACCCAGGCCCAGACCCTTGCCGCGATCCGAAGCCTGAGGAACCCTGCGGAACCGGTCGAAGATCTGCGGCAGGTCCGACGCGCAGATGCCCGGGCCCTGGTCATCCACCGACAGCACGACGTGGGCGGGATCCTCAAAGGCGGACACGACGATCTCGGACTCGCCCGGCGCGTACGCCATGGCGTTCTCGAGCAGATTGACGATCACCTGCTCGAGCAGCCTCTCGTCGATCGCAACGCGGCTCAGGTCCTTCGCGAAGTCCCGCCGGATACGGCGCCGGCCCATGCGATCCTCGACCCGGCCGATGGCGCGTCCGATCACCGAGCGCACGTCCGCCAGCTCCCGGCGCGGGGCTAACGCCCCGCTCTCCAAGCGCCCCATGTCGAGCAGGTCCGCGACATAGCGGTTAATTCGATTTGCGTTCTCGGCGATGCTGGCCAGCAGGTCGCGCCGCACCGCGGGTTTGAGCGTGCCCTCGAACTCCATCAGCGTGGTCGCCGAGCCGAGGACGGTCGCCAGAGGCGTCCTAAAATCGTGACTGACAGAGTTGAGCAGCGCGATGCGGAGCTGGTCCGCTCGTCGGAGCGCGTCGTTCTCCGCCGCGGTCGCCATCAGCTCGGCCCGCTCGATGGCGATCCCACCTTGATGCAGGAGCGCCCCAAGCAGGGTCTCCTGGTCTCCGGCGGCAGCAGGCGATGTCCGGAGGCCGACGACGCCCACCCGTCCCCGAAGGCCTTCCAGCGGCGAAAAATGCCAGCCGGCCGCGCCGGCGCCGTCACCCGTCCAGGCCCGCTCTGCGGCCTTGAAGGCCTCTTGGCCCAGACGCGACAAGCCGTCTGGGGCGGCGGCAAGCTCCAATCCCTCGCCCTCCTTCAGGAGCACCACCGCCGGACTGCCCGACAGCCGCGATGCATGCTCGGAAAGCGCCTTGGCCGCCTCCGCCGAGGTCCCGGCGGCGGACAGATCGCGGCTCGCGTCCAACAGGGCGCTGGCCGCTTCCGCCCGCAACGCGGTCTGGCGGACCTGATCGCGGACCCTGCCGGCAAGCCAGCCTGTTGCGATCGCCACTGCGAAGAACACGACGAAGGTGAGGACGTCGACCGGGTGCAGAATCCAGAAGGTGAAGCGCGGCTCCAGGTAGAAGAAATTGTAGCTGATCGTCGCCGCAAGGGCGGCGAGGATCGCAGGTCCCAGTCCGTAGGCGACCGCCGGGATGAGCACCGCGAACAGGAGGATCATGACGACGTTGGTGCCGCTCAGCTCGTTGCGGGCTGTGAAGGTGACAAGGTTGGCCGCCGCCATCACGGCCAAGGTCGTGAGATAGGCGCGGGTGCGAACGCCGCGCGAGCGGCCCGTCGGGCTGCGCCATCGATTCGCGGGTGAAGCCGTCGGCATGGTCCAATTTAGCCCTGGGGGCGCTGACACACACGCAGAGAAGCGACACCTTCGACGACGACGCCTGTCGAGCGGTCATAGCGCTCGTGCGCACCTGTATGCCGCCGGCGGCGTGATGATCGACGCTCGGCTGCACCTCGAGTTCGGCGCTGCTTACGGACTGAACTTCGGTAGTGGGGCGCAGCAGGCCGCCTCGATCTGATCGTCTGCATCGTCGGCCAGGATCTGTTCCAATGCGCATTGAAGCTCGGCGGAGAGTGGAAGCGCGGCGGCCTCTTCAACCATCCGACGAAGGGCTTGCTCGATCTCCTCTTCTGAAGAGCGAGAGGGTCGAACCGGCCCGGCACCCTGGCTACTCACTACGCGCACTCAACCCGAAGAACTCCCACAACGGGAGGACGTGGCGTCGTTCCCGGCAACCGAGGAGGTGCTCACGATGAGCCTGCTCGCGGGCTCCTAGCTGTGGACGGGACCCGTCGTTGACGCCCCGCTCCGGGATCGCTGAGTCGCAGGCTCCGCGCCCCGCCGTTGCGCTGCTCAGTCGTTGGCGGCGATGCGCGATTGTACGAGGCGAAGTAGCTCACCTACCCCATACGGCTTGGCGATGTACTCGCTATCCGGCACGCCGAAGGCTTTGAACGACTCCTGGGAGGCTTCTCCGGTCACGTAAAGTACGGGGAGATCTGGGTGTAGCTGTCGGGCAAAACGGGCGACGTCGAACCCCGTCGTTCCGGGACCGAGGTTCACGTCCACAATGAGCCCAGCCAAGTTCGACGTAGTGGTCAGTCGAGCGTAAGCCTCTCGGTCGGTGCTCGCACATAGAACAGCGAAACCGAGGTCCCCGAGCACGTCCGACATCGCCTCGCAGCTCGCCGGATCATCCTCCACGATGAGCAGGCGTCGGTGGATGTCCGTCTCTGCGCAACTCGCGGCCATCAGCGCTCCCCAGCCATTACGCCTTCGTCACAAAGTCGACTTCCCGCCGCCCGCGAGCGGCGGTTCTACGGATGGGTAAACCGCGAAACAAGAGCCAGGGTGCGCACCGTCGCCGACGATTGGTCCGGGCGGCCCCAGACTAGGTTCAGCAGCCGTTGGATGGTGTCCGCGAGCTGCCGGCCTGCTCGCGAAGGTCGATTGGGAAAATCTCGCCCCCGTCCCTTAGGACCCCTGCCTTGCCGACCGCCTCAGCGCGGGCCTGACACGGCGCTTCGACGGTACTCGTCGGCTCGGTTCATCAACCGGCGTTATTGCGAGTTCGCGAGTTTCGGCAAGCCGGTTTTGCACCATCGCCCGACGTCGCGTTTAGGGGGACTTGGGTGTGGCGGGGTGGTCAGCCCGAGCAGGCGAGTTGTCCTACGGATGGTTTCCCGCCGGCCATGGAGGCGGTCAGCCGACGACGAACGGCCCGGCCCGCTGTTGGACGATCTCCCTGAGCCTGCCGATGACCTCGTCCGCGCGGTCGGCGAAGTCCATCGGCGGAAGCGCGATGCGGGGGAGGGTGTGAAGGACCGCCTGCGCCAGGCCGGAAAGGATCGCGTCGGCGCGGTCGGCCGGAAGCTCCAGGGTGCGCGCGAGCTGGCGAAAGTCCTGGGGCGTCAGCCGGTCGTCCTTGCCGTTCAGCTTCAGCGCCGTCCGATCGCCGGCGAGACCCGGAAACACGCGGGTCGTGACCGCGTCGTAGAGGGGGGCGAACCGGACGGAGCTCCACCGCCGCGCGCCCGGCTCGGCGATCTTCAGCAGGGCGAGATTCTTCAGGTGCATGTCGCCGTCGGCGATCACCCAGGCGAACAGGGCGCGCTTGAGCAGGAGTTCCAGGTCGGCTCTCGGATCGGTCGAAAGCGGCCGCAGCGCCCGGCCGACACGCTCGATGGTCCCCTCGTACTTGGCCTCGGCGGGGACATCGAGGACGGAGCAGAAGTCCTCGAGCGCCAACCGTCGTCGGTCGTCGCGGCCCCGCCGGACGTCGAAGCGCTCAACGACCAGCGCCGGCGGCATGCCTTCGGGCATCGCCGCCATCGCGACGGCCGGGACGTCGAAGCCGGCTCCGCCGCCGAGTTGGAGGCAAAACCACTCCACGACCGGGAGGTGTTCGAATCCCGCAGAGCCGGCGGGCTTCAGGATGTGGGTGAACGGGGCGTCCGTCGCCGGCAGAAGGTCCCCCTCGGGGCTGAGCCACATGGGCGCCTTGATCTGGACGCCGGAGAGGCGGGGGGTTTCGGCTCGGGCGAAAATCTCGGCCAGGCGCTGCTGAAAGGACTCGTCGATGTGTCCGCGCCCCGGCCCGGCATAGCGGCCGGTGAAGCGGCCGGCGTCTGTGAAGTCGCCGAGTTCGGTGGTGAGGACGTCCGGCGGCAGGGCGGTCAGCTCCTTGCGGTCCGTCACCACGGCGATGTTCGAGAGGTACCGCTTTCCCTGCTTCAGGGCCTCGCGGGCGTCGGCCGCTTTGAGCACCTGGGCGAGCCAGCCCTCGGGCAGCAGGGACTCCAAAAACGGCGGCAGCTTCCCGGGCGTGGTTTCGCGGACAAGGGGCGGCGCCTGAGAGCTGGCGGCGGTCCATCGCCACTCGTAGCCGTCGTGGCGAAGGCGGCCGAGCGGTTCGCCGTGCCAGGCGATGGTGAACTCGAGCGCGGCCTTGTTCCCGGGCGCAGCCGCGCGCGCAGGCCGTCGCAAGAGATAGCGTTCGGCCGCCTCGCCTTCGCGATACCAGCCGTTTTCGCGGGCGAGGGTCCAGAGGGCGTCCGCGGCCGAACGGGGATCACCGTACTCGTCCTGCAGCCGCTCGGCCATCTCCCGTCGCATGGCCTCGGTGATCGCGCTCGCATGCTCGCTTCGCAGGCGAAAGGCCTCCAGGAAGCGCTGGCGTGGGGAGGAGGCGTCGAGGCGCAGTTCCCCGAGATCATCGCCGACGATCACCGGCACGGTCGATGGATGGTCCGGAGCTGCGTTCTGGACGATCTCCAGGGCTCGGATCCGGGTGCGCTGGTTGCGCCGCCCGCTGATGAAGAGGCGCCCGTCCGACGTGGGCGCGAGCAGGACCGCGCTGGCGGACGACAGATAGGCCGTGGGATAGAGATAGTGGGCGATGCGCGCGGCGTGAGCGAGGACGATCGCCTCGACGTCGTCCGCGGCGTCGGCGTAGACGCCGCGGAGGAGCGGCGTCAGCTCGCCAGACTGGGCGAGGGCGTGCGCACGGCGTCTGTCGATGGTCTCGCCGACGAGGTGCAGCGGCATTGACTTTCTCGCATGTGAGATGCGTGAAAGTCGAAGAGATTGGCCTGAAGGTCAAGGACTTTCCCGCATCTCAGATGCGCGAAAGTCGCAATCGGCCCGCGCGACACCTTCCCCTGCCGGGCCGGCTCGGCGTTCACCGACCGCCGGGACGTCGCCCCTCGAGGATCTGCTCCACCCGCCGCCCCGTCGGGGTGCGGGCGATGTGGACGATCAGATCGACGGCCTGCCCGATCAGCCGGCGGGGGACCTGCGCAGCCACTTCTGCGAGCAGGTCCTCGATCCGGGCGATCGCCTCCTCGGCCGAGTTGGCGTGCACGGTGGAGAGGCCGCCGGGATGGCCGGTGTTCCAGGCCTTGAGCGTCTCCAGGGCCGCCGAGCCGTCGCGCATCTCGCCGACCACGATGCGGTCCGGCCGCATCCGCAGGGCGTCGCGCACCAGGTCGACGACGCCGATGGGCTTCGGAAAACGGCGGGTCAGGACCGGCACCAGGTCCCAGGCCGAGCACTGCAGCTCAGGGGTGTCCTCGATCAGGAACACCCGGTCCCCCGCGAACGCGGGCTCGGCGAGGATGGCGTTGGCGAGGGTGGTCTTGCCCGAGCCGGTCCCCCCGGAGATGAGGATGTTCCGCCGGTCGGCGGCGGCGGCGCGGATCTGCGCCGCCTGGGCCCCGGTCATGATCCCCTGGTCGACATAGTCGTCAAGGCCCCAGACGACCGGCGGCCGCTTGCGGAGCGAGAAGGCGGGCTGGGCGGTGACCGGGGGGAGGAAGCCCTGGAAACGCTCGCCGCTCGGCAGCACGCCCGCGAGGCGGGGATCCTCGCGGGTGACCGGCTCGCCCACATGATCGGCGATCAGCCGGATGACACGCTCCCGGGCCTCGGCGGTGAGGCGCGCCGGCGATGTCCGGCGGCCCTCGCCGAGGACGTCCAGCACCAGCCGCCCGTCCGGGTTGGCGAGCACCTCCACCACCTTCGGGTCCAGCAGGGCCGCCAGCACCTCCGGCCCCAGCGCGTGACGGAGGGCCTCCAGCTTGCGTTCGGCGACGATCGGGTGGGCGCCCATCTATTCGGCGGCGGCCCGGAGGCCGGGAGCAGACTCTTCGGCCTCACGGGCTTTGCGGGCGCGGGCCTCGCCGGCGATGATGCGGGCCGCCGTGGCGTCGAGCAGGCGTTCGATCCGCCGCTCCACCGCCGCCTGGACCGTCGGGTCCTCGTCGACGACCGCGTCGGGCAGGCGCAGGAAGAAGGCGCGAGCGAGCTCGACCAGCAGCTCCTGGGTGATCTGCACGTCGCGGGCCATGGCGCGCATGTGGTCGCGCAAGGCCCGATCGAGGCGCAGCAGGCGGTCGTCGGGATCGGCGGCGGGGCTCTTGTGCAGGCCCCGGGCGATGACGCGGCCGGCGGCCTGGCTGAGGGGCACGCGCGCCAGGCGGGCCTCCCGGGCCAGGGCGGCGGCGACCTTGGGGTCGGTGAGGTAGACCTGCACGCGGGTGGCTTTCCTAGGCATCCTTCAGTCCCTGCAGATGATCCAGCGCGGCTTCCTGCGCCGCCATCTCGCTGGCGACGCGCCCGTAGATCTCGGCCGCCCGCGCAACGGCCTTCTTGTCCTGGATGGCCGCTTCCACCTCTTTGAACAGGGGCAGGCCAGCGGTCCGATCCTCGCCGAGGGCGCGGCGTCCCGCCCAGGGGTGGGGCGGCGCGCCGGGCGTGTCGAGGCGCACCGACTGGTCGGGCGGCGGCATGGCGGCGCGCGTGCGGAAGGGCTCGCGCCGGTCGTAGCGCAGCTTGCGGGCCCGGAGCGGGCGCACGCCCGCGGCGAAGACCAGCTGCTCGTCCTCCGGCAGGGCGCGGACCTCGCCGGGCTCCAGCAGGGGCCGGTCCGCCTCCGAACGGGAGACGGTGGCCCGGCCGGCGGCGAGGCCGGCGGGGCCGGAGCGGCTGGTGCGGATCTCGGTCGTCGTGCCGGTGAGCCGGCTGACCTTGTCCTGGGTGAGCGGGTCCAGGGCCGCGAAGGCGGTGTAGACGGCGCAGTTGTCCAGGATGGTGTTGTTGGGCCCGTAGGTTTCGACGATGTCGTTGAGGCTCTGGGCCACGAACATCGCCTTCAGCCCGTAGCCGCTCATCAGGCGCAGGCTTTTCTCGAAGAACTCGATCCGCCCCAGCAGCGGGAACTCGTCCATGACAGCCAGCAGCCGGTGACGCTTGGGCCGGCCGGCGGCGTCGGTCCGCTCGTGGGCGGTCAGCGACTGGGCGGCGGCGTAGAAGAGGAGGCGGACGAGGGGCCGCAGCGCCGAGGCGTCGGCCGGGGCGAGCTGAACATAGAGGGAGACCGGCGCGGGCGCGCACATCAGGTCCCCGAGCGCGAAGTCGGAGGCCGAGAGCGCCCGCTCCACGTCCTCGCCGGCGAGCCACTTCAGGTAGGCGCGGGCCGTCCCCTGGACCGAGGTGCGGAACCGGTCGTGCATGGCCGCGTAGCCCTTCACCGCCGTTCGGATGAAGGGGTGGGTCTCGGGCCGGCCGTCCGGCCCCGGGCGGTGCAGGGTCCGGAGCATGGCCTGAGCGGTCTCGTCGAGGTCGGCGAGGAGCTCGCGCACCTTCAGCAGGGTCTTGTCCCGGTCCTCGGCGGCGTAGAGCACGTGCAGGATCACGGCCTCGAGGATCTCCGAGGCGGCCTTGTCCCAGATGGCCTCGTCCTCGCGCACCCCGCCCGGGTCGGCGAGGATGGCGACCAGGCGCTGCACCTGGGCGAGCTCGCCGGGGCCGGGCCGGATTTCGGCGAGGGGGTTCCAGCGCGCGGAGTGCGGATCGCGGGGGTTGAAGTAGAGGGCGTGGGAGAAGCCGGCGCGCCAGCCGGCGGTGGCCGACCAGAGCTCGCCCTTGGGATCGTGGACGAGAACGCCGCCGCTCCAGCAGAGCAGGGTCGGGATGACGTGGCCGCGGCCCTTCCCGGAGCGCGTGCCGCCGGTCACCAGGGTCGGCCGAAGGTCGTCGGTGACGAGAAGCCGGCCATCGAACTCGCCGAGCACGCAGCCGCGCCGCGCCAGCAGCCCCGCTCGGCGGGCGTCGGCCCGGCCGCCCCAGCCGCGCACCCGGCGGGGCCGCCGGGCGGAGGCGAGCACGCCGGACCCGAGCCCCGCGCCGGCCCCAGCAGGACCAGCCACAGGGCCGAAGCGAAGACCCGGGGCTCCTCGTGGCCGTAGCGGGCGCGCCAGATCAGGACCGACCAGGGGGCGTGCGCCCGCACGCCCAGGAGCGTCACGCCCGCACCGAGGGCGGGGGCGTGCTGGAAGGTCCAGGCGACCCAGGCGGTGGCCGCCTGGAGGCCCAGGAGCAGGCCGAGCAGAAGCGCAACCGCCCGCGTCGCCAACGCCGCATCCCCTCTTCGTGTCCGGCGGCCCAGGGGCCGCGCACATCGAGGGAAGTAATTGAGAGCGAGGCTGGGCGTGCGGCAAGTATTTACGAAGTAAATGCAGACAGCTGGCGGCCAAGCCGCAAAACTCTTGCGGGCGGGCCGCAAGGCCTCAGCGGGCGGACCCGGCCGGGCCGTCCCGCGGGCCGGGGAAGCGCCGGGACCGCGCCTCCTCGGCCAGCCGGCCGCAGGCGGCGTCGAACTCGTGGAGGATGCGCCGGGCGTCGAGCAGGGCGAGGTCGTCTCCCACCTCCCGGTCCAGGTCCTGGATCGCCATCATGGCGATGGTCATCGCCTTGTTGTCCGCGCATCGCAGGGCGAAGTGGATCTCGCCGAACGCCAGGCTGGCGACGATGGCGTAGGCGTCGCTGTCGGTGGCCTCGGCGAAGCTCTGCAGCCGGGCGAGGTTGAGGCGGCCGCCGCCGGCCTCGAAGTGCTCGTAGGTGCGCAGGGGCAATCCCATCCGGTCCGCCACCTCCTGCGACAGCAACCCGCGGCGCCGGCGGATCGCCTTCAGGATCCGCGAGAGCAGCGGGCGGCGGCCGGAGGGCTGATCGGCGGGAAGGGGGAGCTTTCGGTCAGGCAACGGCAACCGGGGCTTGTGGGCGAGGACGGTTCGCGCTGACAGGTATAGCCCACCAACGGGCGGGCAGCGCAACCCGCCGACCCGCCTCATCAATGCAAGCCGCAAGCCTGTTGCGGCCATCCCGCATCGACTATTCGGGTTTACTCGACGCCTGTGGCGGAAGCGCCGTTTTGTCTCGACCGCCCGCCCGGATGACGCAAGGCTGATCTTGGTCTTGGGTCGAGAAGCTCATGAATGCGACGCGTCGAGAGCCCTTCCAGCTGGCGCTCGCCGAACTGCGGCGGCGGCTCGCGGCGGGGACCTACCCCCCGGGGACCCGGCTGGCCGCCGCCGACCTCGCCGGGGAGCTCGGGCTGTCCGCGACCCCGATCCGGGAGGCGCTCGCCCGGCTGGCCGGCGAGGGCCTGCTGGACGAGCGGCGCGGGGAGGGCGCCTTCCTGCCGCTCTACGCCGGGCAGGACGTGGCGGACCTCTACCGCCTGAGCCAGGCGCACCTGCAGGCGGCGCTGCAGGGCGCACACGTCGACCGGCCGGCCAACGGCCTGGGGGCGGCGATCCTCGAGCGCCCGGCCGACGCCGCGTCGGCGGTGGTCGCGGCCGATCGCCTGTTCGCCGGCTGGGTCGCCGAGCAGGCCGGCCGCCGGCTGGCGCTGTCCTTCGGCCGGCTCCAGCTGCAGCTGGCGCCGGTGCGGCGGTTGGAGCCGCTCTGCCTCCCCGACCTCACGGCCGAGTGGGCGCGCCTGGCGGCGGCGGACCGCGGCGGGGCTCGCGAGCGTCTGGCGGCGGTCCGCCAGTTCCACGCCCGCCGCGTGCGGATGGCCGGCCGGCTGGCGGACGCCCTCGCCGGGGGCCGGCCCGCTATAGCGCCGCTATAGTTTGAATAGGCGTCCCGGAGGTGGCGTGATGTACGAGTCGCAACCGCGACGAGAACCAGAGGAGGTCAACATGACGAAGCTCATCGACTTCGCCCGGCGGCTCATCACCCTGGGCGGCGCCAAGGCGTCCACCAACGGCGGCGTCACGGGCGAAGAGCTCGAGATCGACCAACGGCCGTACGAAGCGTAAGGCCCCGGCGGCGCGCCTCGCGGGTCGCGCCGCCTCCCTCTCTCCCGTGTCCGCACCCGCCACCGACCGCCGAGAGGCGTGGATCGGCGACGATCTGGTCATCCTCGACCTGGCGGCCGACCGCTACGACTGTGCGCAGGCCGCAAGGCGGAGCGCCGCCCGGCCCCATGCCAGCGCCGATGCGGCCGCTGCGGGCGCGCCGGCGGACCTCGAGGCGCTGCCGCCCGGTCCGGACGTCCTGCGCCCGGTCGAAGGCCTGGCGCTCATCCTCAGCCTGCTCGACCTTGTCCGCCTCTATCCCGGCCGCGGGCTGGCCGGCGTGCTGGGCGCGGTGGAGCGCCGCCGGCGCGCGGGGCCGGCGGACCCTGAGGCGGTGCTGAGGATCGCGCGCGCCTTCCGCCGCCTCGCCATCTGGCTCCCGATCTCCCGCAAGTGCCTCGTCCGCTCCTTCGTCCTGGCCCGGCTGCTGCAGCGGTGCGGCCACGGCTGCGCGTGGGTCGTGGGCGTGCGCACCTGGCCCTTCGCCGCCCACTGCTGGCTCCAGCACGGACGGGTGGTCCTCGACGACCGTCCCGAGCGCCTGGCGCCCTACGCCGTCATCCACCAGGTCTCGGCGTGAGCGGTTTCGTGGCGCTGGTCTGGGAGGGGACGGGCGCACCCGTCGCGGCCGAGGGGCTCGTGCGCGCCCTCGACGCCCAGCCGCAGCTGGCGCCGCGGGCGAGCGCGCCGGGCCTGCGGGTCTGGAGTTGGGGGCGCTGGTCCCTGGCGGTTCGCCGCGCCGGCGCGGCGGCGATCGTCGGCGACATCTACGGTGCGGTCCCGGAGGCCGATGCGGACCTGACGCCAAGGCGCTGGGGCCGCGCCCTCATCGAGGGCGCCTGGGGCCGCTATGTCGCGATCAGTCCCGGGGCCGGCGGGGCGCCGCCTGCGGCGCTCCGCGATCCCTCGGGCGCGCTGGAGGCGTTCGCGTGGCGCCGCGCCGGCGTGTGGGTGGTGGCCTCGGGGTTCGAGCCCCTGCCGGCGAGGCTCTGGCCGGACGAGATCGCGCTCGACTGGCCGGCGGTCGTGGATTGCCTCGAGCGGCCGCTCGCCGCCCTGGCGCAGACGCCGCTTCGGGGCGTGCAGGCGCTGACGCCGGGCCGGCTCCTGCACCTGGGCCGCTCGGCGGCCGAGGAGGACCTCTGGCGTCCGAGCGATTTCGTGGGCGCGGCGGCGCCCGCCGATGCGGCCGCCGCCCTGGCGGGCCGGGTGGCGCAGGCGGTGAGCGTCCTCTCCAGGGGGCGGGAACGCGCCCTGGTCGAGGTGTCGGGCGGCCTGGATTCGGCGATCGTCGCGGCCGGCTGGGCGGGCGGCGGCGGCCGGTGCGCCGACGGCTTCGCGCTCAACTACGCCGGCGACCGGCCCGAGGGCGACGAGCGGACCTGGGCGCAGGCGCTGTGCCAGGAGCTGGGGCTGAGGCTCGCGGTGCGGGTCAAGCGCCCCCGGCCCTGGCGGGTCGCGGACTTGGCCTGGGGGTCCGGCGCGGTCCGACCGTCCTTCGCAGGCCTCGACGCTGACCGCGATGCCGACACGGCGGCGCTGGCGCGGCGCACCGGCGCCGGCGCGATCCTGAGCGGCGGCGGGGGCGACGCCGCCTTCTTCCAGGCGCCCTCGCCCAAGGTGGTGGCGGACTACCTGGCGGCGAAGGGCATAGCCCACGCCTTCGACCCCTTCGTGCAGGACGTGGCGCGATGGCTCGGGCGCTCGATCTGGTCCGTCCTGCTAGCGTCGGCGCGGGGGCGCGAGGGCGCGCCTCGGCTGGCGATGAGCCGGTTCCTCCGCGCCGAGGCGCGGAGCGCCGGCGTCGGGCGGCCGCATCCATGGCTCGCGGACGCCGAAGGCCTGCCGCCGGGCAAGCGGCTGCAGGTCGCCGCGCTGGTGGCGGCGCACGAGGGCTACGGGCCCAGCCGGCGGGCCGAGACGGCCCCGGTCCTGCAGCCGCTCCTCAGCCAGCCGGTGCTGGAGCTGTGCCTGGCCATCCCCGCCTGGACGCACGTCGCCGGCGGCGTCGATCGCGGGCTCGCGCGCCAGGCGTTTGCGGACCGGCTGCCGCCGCAGCTCGTGGTGCGGCGCGCCAAGGGCTCGCTCACCTCCCTGTACGCCCGCCAGGCGGCCGCCAGCCTCGACGTGCTGCGGCCCCTGCTGCTCGACGGCGCGCTGGCGAGCGCCGGGGTCCTGGATCGGGACCGGGCCGCCGAGGCGCTCACGGCCGAGCGCCTCATGCGCGACGGCGAGGGGCTCGCCCTCCTTCGCGCCGTTCCCGTCGAGGCCTGGGTGCGCCACTGGCAGGCGCGGATCCCGGACGCGGCGGCCGCCCGCCGGTGAGGCCGAGGTGGGAATCCAGGAAGGCGAAGGCGCGCCGGTGCAGGTCGTCGAGGGCGCCGGGGGAGCGGAAGGTGTGGCCCTCGCCCCAGTAGGTGACGAGCTGGGCGTCCTTGCCCTGGCGGTAGAGGGCCGAGAACATCAGTTCGGCCTGGCCGAGGGGGAAGCCGTCGAGCTCTCCGTGCACGATCATCAGCGGCGTGCGGACCTGGCCGGCGGCGAACACCGGGCTGTTGCGCCGATAGCGCTCGGGAGCGTCCCAGGGCGGCGCGCTCATTGCGCCTTGCAGGCTCTCCACCCAGCCGGCGGTCCAGGGGGTGGCGAGGCCCTCTTCCGGCGAGAGCCGCCGGTTGGGCCCGAACTCGCCGTGAAGGCTGGCCAGCTCGCTGGGCGCGGCGGCGGCGACGACGGCCGCGAAGCGGTCCGTCTGGCCTGCGACGACGAGGGCGGCGTAGCCGCCGAAGGAATGGCCCCACAGCCCGAGCCGGGCGGCGTCCACGCGCCCGGCGGCGCAGCGGGCCGCCGTCGCCGCGTCCACGGCCTGCAGGATCCGTTCGGCGAGCCCGTCGGCGGGGCCGTCCTGCGCCGCAGGTGTCGGGAGGCTGGGCAGCAGCACGGCGTAGCCATGGCCGACCAGCAGCAGCGGCGTCGCCAGCTCGCCCAGGCGCCGGGGATCCAGCGCGGCGGGGGGCGCGCGGTGGACCCGGCCGGGATAGGGCCAGACGACCAGCGGGGCCGGGTCGGGCCGGCCGCGCGGCAGGGCGAGCCAGCTCGTCAGCCGCTCGCCCGCAGGGCCCGTGTGGGCGACCGTGCAGAGGTCAGGGGCCTCCACGTCGGCCAGGCGGGCGTTGAGCGTCAGGAGCGGCGTTCGCCGGCCGTCCGGGCCGGTCCAGCTGTACGCCTCGCGGCCGCCGCCGCCGACCTGGCGCAGGAGGGCGCCGCCCGGCCCGACGGCGACGGGGTCCTCGCCGCGGCCCAGGCGGGCGACGAGGGCCGCGCCGCCGGGCGTAAGTCGGACGAGCTCGCGGGTTTCCGCGGCTCCGCGGAGCGCCAGGAGGCCGCCTCCGGCGGGCAGCGCCAGATCGGCGCGGCCGGGCACGCCGCCGGGGCCGAACGGGAAGGGCGCGGCCTCCGGGGCGAGCGCGCGGGCCTCGCCCGCGGGGCCGAACGACCAGGCGCGACCGCCCGCGACCGCCAGCAGCCGGCCGCCCGACACGGCGGCGGCCGTGGCGGGCGCCGGCGCCGCCGCCGTCAGGGTGCGCCATCCCGAACCGGTCCAGCGGCGCCAGTCCCAGCGGCCCTCGGCGCCGCGCGCCCACAGCACCGGCTGACCGGCGAGCCAGCCGGCGCGGACGGCTTCCGGGCGCCTGCGCGCGACCACCTCGAGCCCCGTTGTTGGCAGCGGTGCGGCCCGGCCGGTCAGGCGGACGACGCGCAGGAGCCGGCCGTCCCGCCAGGTCCGGCCCTGACGGCCGTAGACCAGCAGCTCGCGGCTGTCGGGGGACCAGGCGAGCAGGTGGGCCAGGAGGTCCCAGCCCGGGGCGGCGGGCGTGGCGCGGCCGGTCTTAAGGTCCAGGAGGCGAAGGCGCAGGCGGCGGGTGGCGATGCCGGCTTCCCCCTGGACGGGCTCGCCGGCCGCGAGCGGGATGTCGGCGCTGGCTTCGAAGAGGGCGAGGGTGCGGCCGTCCGGCGACAGGGCCAGGTCGGTGAAGTCGCCGCGGAGGAGCTCGCGGACGGCGCCGGAGCGGACGTCGATGCGCAGGAGCCGCTTCGGCGGGTCCCGCGGCCGCAGGCCGATGTATCGGCCGCTGCCGACCGCAGTGGCGGGCGCGCCGCCGCGGGCGTTTTCGGCCCACCGACGCGCCAGCTGCGCCTGCGGCCGGACCCAGCGCAGCGCGAACGGCGGGCGGGCGTCCGCAGTGGCGATGACCAGCAGCTCCCCGGGCGAGCGCCAGATGAGCGTCTCGCCGAAGTCGGAGATCTCCGGCGCGACGTCCAGCCAGCGCACCTCGGCGGCCGGAAGGTCGGCGAGCCCCAGGCGCCAGTCCTCGCCGGCGAGCCGGAAGACGGCGGCGCGGGCGCCGTCGGGGGAGAGCGGGCCGAGGGCGTAGCCGGCGCCCGGCGCATGCGGCCCGAGGGGACGGCGGCCGAGCGGACCTGTGAGGTCGGTCACCTCCAGCCGGGTGCGGAAGAGGTCGTTGAACCGGTCGTGGTCGAAGCGGGCGCCGGTGCGGTAGGGGCCGCGCCGCTCCCAGACGAGCCACCGGCCGTCGGCCGAGACGCCCGTCCGGCCGAGCGCCTCGCGGGCGAGATGGTCGTCCAGGGTGTAGGGCCGCGCGGCCGGTGGGATCGGCGCAGCGAGCGTCAGCGACGCCGCGGCCAGGGCGGCGAGCCGCCGAAGAAGGCGCACGGGGTCACCAGCGGCGGGTCAGCTGGAGCGAGACGAACCGGCCGACCGCGTCATGGGCCGAGGGGTCGAAGGCGAAGCCGAGCGGGTTGTCGTAGAAGGGCGGGTCCGCGTCCAAGAGGTTGCGGACGTTGAGGGCGAGGGTGAGCCCCTCCCACAGCGTGCCCGTCGCGCCGGTGATCCGGCCGTAGGCGTCGAGGGTGGTGAGCGCGTCGATGTCGCGGCCGCGGCCGTCCTCGAACCCCGAGGTGTGGTTGGCGGCGAGGCCCAGGCTCCACGGCCCCCGGGTGAAGTCCGCCGCCAGCCGCGCCCGGAAGTCGGCGGGGAAGGTCGCGGTCCCGGCCAGCGCCTGCCACGTGGCGGTCGGCGTCAGCTGCTGGCGGTAATCGAGGATCCAGGAGGCATTGAGGGAGAGGCTGAGCCGGCCGTCGGCCACGTCCCGGGCGAGCGTCGCCTGGGCGTCGATCCCTTCCACCTCCAGGGCCCCCGTGTTGACGTTGCGGATTTCCACCACCGCGCCGTAGGCCTCCGGCGGGAAGACGCCCTGGCTGGTGGTGGTCGCAGGGTCGGCGAGGAGGCGGGCGATGATCTCGCGGTCGGCGGCGTTCGTGGCCGGAGCGATCAGGCGGACGAAGGGCGTGAAGCGCGGGTCGGTGAGGGCGCCGGCCACGTTCTGGGAGACGGGCCGGTCGATGCGGTCCTTGAAACGCGTCCGGAACCAGGTGGCCGACAGGCGAAGGCCGGGGAGCGGCGCCGGCTCGAGGTCGAACCCCGCCGTCCAGGTGGTCGCGGTCTCGGGCTGGAGCGTCGGGTTGCCGCCCTGCAGGGCGAGGGCCAGGATCCGGTGGTCGCCCACGCTGAACAGGATCGGATTGTTGGTCGGGGCGTCGAACAGCTCCTGGAGCGCCGGGGCGCGGAAGCTCTCGCCGTACGTGGCCCTAAGCTTCAGCCCGCCCAGCGGCGACCAGGTGAATCCGATCTTGGGGGCGAGGGACTCGCCGAAGTCGCTGTAGCGCTCCCAGCGCGCCGCCGCCGAGACTTCCAGGGCGCCGAGCGCCTGTTCGGCGCCGAGGAGCGGGGCCCGCAGCTCGGCGAACAGCGCCTCCACGGTGCGCTCGGCGTCCACCGGCCGCTGGTGGCTCGGGGCGACGGTGGAGGTGTAGCTGGAGCCCACGCGGACGAAGCCTTCCCGGCGCGCCTGGGCGCCGACGGCGAGCCGCGCCGGGCCGCCGGGCAGCTGGAAGAGGGCGCCGTCCGCCTGCAGGTTGGCGGTCTCCACCCGGCTGCGGGTGCGCGAGTGGGTGAAGCCGGAGCCGATGGCGGCGAGGACGCCGGGCGGGTTGGCGCCGAGGCCGGTGTAGGGATTGAAGAAACCGTCGCGGGCGGTGCTGAAGCCGGTCTCGGGTCGGTCGGCGACGTTGCCGAGGGCCTCGTTGAGCAGGGCCGTGTTGATCACCCCCGAGTTGCCGCCTTCGCCGATCTCCTCGGCGAAGGCGACGTAGCCGTCCGCCTGCCAGTCGCCGGGCAGGCGCAGCCGCCCGCCCAGCGAGGCGGAGAGGCTCTCGGCGGTGCGCCGGGTGACCGGGTTCGGCAGCTCGCCGGAGAAGGAATACTGGATCTGGTTGGACGCGGCCCCGTTGGGCGAGACGAAGAAGGGGTTGGCCGGGCGGACCGTCAGGATGGTGGTGGAGGCGCCGAAGGCGGCCGCGGCCCGGCGGACGCTGTAGCGGACGTCGCCGCTCAGCTCGAGGGACTCGCCTAGCGACTGCTTGACCGCCACGAAGGCGCTCTGCCGGCGCTGCTCCGGCAGGATGTCGGTCCCGAGCTGCGGGTCTTCCAGGTTGGGCGCGCCGGCGACGAAGTCCTGCGGGCGCAATCCCACGCCGGCCTGGCCCGGCGGAATGGCCCAGTAGGGGACGCTGGCGCCGGTGGCCGGGTCGGTGCGCAGGATGTTGCCGGGGAAGGCGAAGGTCTGGCGCCAGTCGGTCCCGCCGTAGGGGCGTAGGTCCGCCGAGCGGGTGAAGGCGCGGTCGGACGCCTTGAGCGCCTCGCGCCGGTAGGCCTCGTAGGCGAAGAGGAGGCTGCCGCCCGCCCAGCCGTGGCCGGCCACCAGGCCGACCAGCCCCTCGGCGGCCGAGCCGCCCTGGCCGGCGCCCGACCGCGCCCGCAGCTCCAGGCCCTCGAAGTCGCGCCGCAGGATCACATTGACCACGCCGCCCACCGCGTCCGAGCCGTAGAGGGCCGAGGCGCCGTCGAGCAGCAGCTCGATGCGCTCGACGGCGACGGTGGGGAGCGAGGAGAGGTCGGTGAAGTCGCCCTTCAGCCCCGAGCCGGCGGTGCGGCGCCCGTCCACCATGACGAGGGTGGCGTCGGACCCCAGACCGCGGAGGTTCACGCCGGTCCCGAACGAGGCGTTGGTCCCCTGGCGGTCGGCTCGCGTGCCGACGGTCGCCTCGGTGCTTTCGCCCCCGAACACCTGCGGCAGGACCTGCAGCGCCGCGGCCGCGGTGGCGTGTCCGGACCGCTCCAGGTCCACGCGGTCCACCACGACCAGCGGGGAGGGGCCCTGGCCGGCCCCGCGGATATGCGTGCCCGTCACCCGCACCTCCTCGAGCAGGTGGGGCTCGTCGGCCGGAGGCGCCGAAGCGCGCACCGGCCCGGGCGCGTCCTGACCGGCGGCCGGCGGAGCGGCTTCCGCGGCCGGCGCCGGCGCGGCGGCGTAGGCGGTCGGCCGTTTCGCCTGGGCGGTGACCGGGCGCGGCTCGGCCTTGAGCACCAGGGTGTCTGGGCCGACGCGCGTCGCGGCCAGGCCCGTGCCGGCGAGCAGGCGGGCGAGGGCCTCCTCGGCGGTGAGCCGGCCGGCGACAGGCGGGCTGCGCCGGCCGGCCACCAGTTCGGAGCGGTAGAGGAGCTGCTGGCCGGTCTGCGCCGCCAGCGCCGAGAGGGCGCTATCCAGGTCCCCCGCGGGCAGGTCGAGCGCGTGCGTCTGCGCCAGGGCCGGTCCGGCCAGGCCTGCGGCTATGGCCAGGGCGGCGAGCGAGCAGGCGAGCCTGTGACGATGTGGTGCGGCTGGTCTCTTCACGGCGTCCGATCCCCCAGGCCCGGCCGGGCGCCTTTGCGGCGCGCCTCGAATGTTCCGGGCTCTGAGGGGTAGATGCAGGCGAAGCGGGGACACCCTGGCGCGTGGGGAGGTTTTTCTTTCAGGCGCCGTCGGGGACGGCGCGTTTCAGGATGAGGACGCCGCCACGGCCCTCGGCGACCTGCAGGTCGAAGATGGCGGCGACGGCGGCGGCGAAGGCCTCGGCGTCGCCCGTCCGGAAGGCGCCGCTGACGGCCGAGCCCTGCATACCGGCGGCCTCGAGGCGCACCTTGCGCGCGGAGTAGCGGTTCACCTCGGCGACAGCCTCGGCCAGCGGCGTCTCATCGAAGACGAGGCGGCCGTCGGTCCAGCTGGTGAGCCGGGAGACGTCGGCGGTGGTGACCGGCCGGATCTGCGCGCCGGCGACGGCGACGCGCTGGTTCGGCTTCAGGGTGACCGAAGCGTCGTCGCCCGACTGCACCTGCACCACGCCCTGCAGCAGCACGACGTCGACGCCTTCCGCCGTGCGGCGAACATCGAAGCGGGTGCCGAGGGCCCGCACCTCGGCGCCTCCGGCCTCCACGATGAAGGGACGCGCCCGCTCGTGGGCCACCTCGAACAGGGCCTCGCCGCGGGTGAGTTGGATCCGGCGCTCCTCGTCGCCGAAGCGGATGACGGCGCGGCTGTCGGTGTTCAGGCGCAGGACCGAGCCGTCCTCGAGCCGCACGACGCGCTGCTCGCCGACGCCGCTCTCATAGACCGTGGCGCGGACATTCCAGGCGATGAAGGCGGCGATCGCCAGGGCAAGCGCGGCGGCGGCGGGCGCGACCCAGGTCCAGCCAGTCATTCCGCTCCGGCGGCTGCGCTGACGCCGACGGGACGAGCGCTGACCGAGCGCCATCACCTCAGGATCGCCGGCCAGGGCGCCGGCGGCGCCCCAGACCCGCTCGACCTTCTCGTAGGCGGCCCTGTTCTCGGGGGCGCTGCGCCAGGCGCGGAACTCGCGCAGGGCGTCGGTGGTCACGGAGGGCTGGCTCAGCCGCGTGAACCAGTCCGCGGCCTCGTGGCGCGCGCGGTCGGTCTCGCGTCGAGCGTCTCCCATGGCCTTTGCCGCCGCCTCAGTCCTTCAAGCGGGCCGCGCAGATGGCCAGAGCCTTGGACATCCGCCACTCGACCGTCTTGGTCGAGACGCCACAGCGTTGCGCGATCTCGGGATACGTCAAGCCCTCGAACCGGCTGAGGACGAACACCTCGGCCAGAGTCGGCGGAAGGGAGAGGATGATCTGTTTTAGGAGCAAGGCCTCGTCCTGACCTGCGGCCGACCCCGCGTCTTCGTAGGGGAGGGCCCCGTCGGTCTCCGCGGCCGGGACGCGGACGCTGCTGCGGCGGTGCTGTTCGCGGACAAGGTTGAGGGCGATGGCGGCCAGCCAGGCGCGGGGGCGGCGGATCTCGTCGAGGCGGTGGCGGCTGGCGCGGAGGAAGGTCTCCTGGAGGAGGTCTTCGGCGTCGCGTGGGGCGCGGAGCTTCAGGAGCGCGAGGAGCCACGGGCGGTTGCGGCGGAAGAGGTCGGCGAGGTCGGCGCTGGGAGCAGCTGGAGGCGCGCCGTCGAACTGCGGGGGGTCGGGCTCGGCGATCGAGAGGGCAGGGGGCACCCGCGTGTCTCCACAGCGGATATGGAAAATCTGCATATGACGATTTTCCGTATAGCTCAAGGGCCGCACCAACGGTGGCGGTCCTCCAATGCCGAAGTCTGTCTTCTCGGGAGCGCATCGACACGTCGTCGACGCTCTCGTGGCGGCTCGGCAACGATCGGGCTTGACGCAGGCTCAAGTAGCCAAGGCGATTGGCCGTGATCAGAGTTTCATCTCCCTGATCGAGAACTCACAGCGTCGAGTTGATGTGCTTGAGTTCTTCGCACTGTGCAGAGCCATGAACGTCGATGCAGTCGGAGTACTGCGCGAGATCGAAGCTAAGCTGCCGGCTAAGATCGACATCTGACGCGCCAGGTAGCATCCGGTTCTGACTCCTAGCGGTCCTTGGCCAAGTCCGCTCTACGCTCCCGTCTCAGCGCCCCTCCGCCAAATCACGCGGCCGTGCCGACTTCGAGCAAACGCCTTCGCTATTGCGCGCGGCCTCACCTCCTGGCGCGAATCGGAGCAGCGTGAGCTGTTGGAAGCACCACGGCTCGTTCCATGATCGAAGTCTTCGTAGCCTACGCGTCGGGCAACAAGTTCCACGGCGACATGATCCGCACCGCGGCTCAGACCGCCTCGACTGATTCCCGCAAGCTGTTGCCGTGGTCGGAGCGCGATACCTCGGGATCGCCGATTTCCGAGTCGGTGGAGAGTTGGGTCGAGCGCGCGGAGAGCTTCGTCGCCGACATTTCAGTCGTAAACGCGAACGTCACCTACGAGATCGGCCTCGCCATCGGACTCGGGAAGCCCGTACGACTTATCCGCTCGACCCACTTCCCTCTAAAAGCCATCCAAAACATCGGGCTCTTGGACACGTTGGGCCACGACGAGTACGCGCTGGACGCCTCTCTGGTGAAGGTACTCAAGAAGCAGGACCGATCCACCCCCTGGCCTGATCTGCCGAAGAACCGCGATCAGCCGGTCTTCGTGCTGCAGCCGAACAACCCGACCGACTGGTCGCTGCGGATCACGAGCGCGGTCAAGAAGATCGCCCGGCTGAAGTACCGCCACTTCAATCCGTGGGAGATTAGCCGCCTCGATGCGCGGGAAGCCTACGAGAAGACGACGTCGTCCTACGGCGTGATCGCGTCGTGGGTGGACGGTGACAGCGAAGAGATCATCCGCAATAACCAGCGAGCCGCGTTCGTATTCGGGCTGGCACGGGGCCGTGGCATCCCGGCGCGCCTGTTCGCGCACGAGAAATCGCAACTGCCGCTGGACCTCCAGGACCAAGCCACGCGCTGGTACCAATATCAGGACATCGACAAGGCGATCCGGGACTTCCGCGACGAGGTCGCCGACCTCCAGCATGACTTCGTCCAGGCTCAGCCTTCGACCACCAGCATTCTGGAGCAGGTGTCCTGCGGGGACCCCACCGCCGAGAACGAAGCCTCGGGCCTTGCCTACTATTTTCTGGAAACCGAGGGGTATCAGCGCGCTCTGAACGGCGAGGCGAATGTGCTCGTCGGGCGAAAGGGCAGCGGCAAGACTGCGGTCTTCCTTCAGGTCCGCGATCGCACCCGCGCCAACAAGGACAACATTATTATCGACCTGATCCCGGACGGGTATCAGCTCGTGAAAATGAAGGAGTTCATCCTCGATCAGCTTGCTCGCGGAGCGCGCAAGGAGGTGATCTCCGCTTTCTGGGAATACGTCCTTTGGTTGGAGATCGCCTACAAGCTGCTCGAAAAGGATCAGACGCGCGCCTATCGAGACCCTTCCCTACTAGAGCGATACAGGAAACTGGAGAAGCTGTTCACCTCGCGGGTCGACACCGGCGCGGGCGACTTCTCGGAACGGCTGCGCAGGCTTTCCGATGGTATCATCGACCGCTTCCGTTCAGCGATCCCGGCGACCGGCGAAGCCCGACACATGAACTCCTCGGAGGTGCTGCAAATTGTCTACGGGCAGGACGTCCACGAGCTACGGGAGACCGTCTCAGACTACCTTCGCGTGAAGGGGTTCGTCTTCTTCCTGCTCGACAATCTGGATCGCTTCTGGACGCCAGGCGGCTTCACTGACGACGACGCGCTGATCGTGGTGGGCCTCATCGAGTCAATGCAGGAGATCACGCGCAAGCTCACGCGGCGCAAGTTAGATTTCCGTTGGGCGATCTTCGTCCGCAGTGACGTCTACGAGTTCTTGATCCGGGGCATGGCCGACTACGGCAAGCTGTCGGTTCAGAGCCTCGAATGGTCGGATCGCGACCTGCTGAAGGTGATGTTCGAGCGCCGCGTTACGTCGGGCGCGCGCATCAGCATGCGGTGGGACGAGTTGTGGGCCCAGGCGTCGGCTCCCCATGTCGGCGGAAAGCCCGCGCTCGACTTCCTCGTCGACGGCAGCCTTATGAGGCCGCGCTACCTGATCAGGCTTTTTGAGACGGCTCGCCGACGTGCGATCACCTTCGGACGGCACCGGATTGAGGAGTCCGACTACCAAGCCGCGCTGAAAGAGCTTGGCTGGCAGGTGATCGAGGATTTGGATCGCGAGATCGCCGACCTCGTGCCCGATAGTTCCGATCTCCTGTTCGAAATCCTCCAGGCCAACGGCGACCTGACCGCCCACAAGTTCAAGTACATCGTCGGCAAGCGTCTCCACGACGCCAAGGCGGTTGAGAAGCTCCTGGACATTATGCTCTGGAACGGCAGCATCGGCGTGATGGACGGCCCCAACTCCAAGTTCATCTTCGACTGCGGGTACAAGCGGCAATACCTCGGCGCGCTGATCACGGCCGACCCTGACGCGCAACTCATGATCCATCCGTCGCTGGTGGCCGCACTGGGTTAGCTGAAGCGAGCGCATCGCGGCTCGTGGAATCGCGCCTAAGGCTTAGCTCGCGGACGCAAGGGCCGTCCGTCTCAGGCGCCTTAGAGGCGACGCGTCAGCGTTCGTGGCCAAGTCGAGCCCTTCCGCACGCATCAGAACTCGAGTCCACGTTGTGCCGCTCGGTGAATGTCAGCTGTTGGCGCAGTTGAACAGTGGTCGGAGCGGTTGGAGGGTGTCGTGTGTGATGCCCACGCCGCCATAAACGGGATGACCCTCGGCGCGGCGACCCCACGGCGGCGATGAGCTAGGGCTCCAGGTCCGCCAGCGGCCAGGACGACGCCCAGACGTCCTCAAACTCACGGATCAGGGCCCGCACCCGGGGGCGCCCGTCGATCGGCTCTAGGACCTCATAGTTGTGGTGTAGCGACCAGGTCAGGCTCCCGGAGCTCATCCACGCCACCCGGCCATCCACGATCAAGTACTTGGCGTGCAGGGGCTGCCGAGTGAGCATGACCTCGAGCCTCGAGCGGGGCGATGCCAGCTTTAAGGCCTCGCGGCTGCGTGCATCGGCAGCCACCAGCAGCTTCACCGAGATTTCTACGGAAAGGAAGTCGAGGATCGCCACGAACTCGGGCGAGATCGTTGAGGTCGAGATCTGCAGCTCGCGGCGCGCGGCGGCCAGCACCTCGTAGATCGGCGCTAAGCCCGTAGAGGCGCTGCTGAGGCGCTTTAGCCGAGGAAGCCGCGACCACTCCCCTGACGGAACCGTATGGGCAATCGCGTCCATGGCGTCGGCCGCCTCAGGCTCAACCTCCTGGGCTCTGGGGATGTGGAGGGTCCATCCGTGCTCGGTGCGTCGGGCGTTTGCGGCGGTCACCTCTTGCCACCAGGCGCGCTCCTCCTCGGGGTCATAGAGCACCAGCAGCACCGGGAGCGAATGGGCGAGGAAATAGTCGAGGTGATCGGGGCCGCCACGGTAAATCCAGCCGTTCGCCAACGGCTCGCGGAAGTAGGATGAGCCAGACTTGATCTGCAGCGCCAGGAGGCGAGAAGTGACGAGCCCGTCACGGCACACCTCGACCTGGGCGTCGATGCCGACGTCGCGTTTGGCGACCTCGCGGAAGATCCATCGTAGGCGGCGATTGAACAGGCGGCCAATCGCGGCGACGCCCTCATCCGCCAGCGCAGCTGTGTTATCGAATCTCACTCGGCGCTCCAGTCCGCGCGCACCCTAGCGATTGTGGGGTGCTAAGGGTCGCGAGATCACGATGCCGCCCAAGAGGTCCAATTCCGCCGGCGTCGGAAAGCCGCTCAACGTCTGCTCTCCAGCCCCGACCCGATGTCTCGTCGTGGCGCTTAGTTGACCCACAAATTGGTCTCGCCGAACCCTCAGGGCCCCTGGGTCAGGCTAACTCCAGTTCGCCCACGAGCGCTCCGGCCGGAATGTGCCATTCCTTCGCCAGCTTGCGGATCTGCTCAAGCGTGAGCTGACGATGTCTGTTCAGGATCTCCGACGCTCGAGAGCGAGAGCCTAGAAGTTCCGCGAGATCCGACTGGCTTCGGCCGTTCGCTTCCATGGACAGACGAAGCACGTCGACTGGGTCGGCTGCGGCGATCGGATGTTGGCGCTCCTCGTAGTGGCCGATTAGAAGCGCGAGCGCCTCAAAGTTCGCGGCCTCAGGCGTGCCTTCTTCTGGCTCGACGTCAAAGTAGGGCCGGATCGCCCGCAGGGCGGCTTCGTATTCGGCTTCAGAGCTGATCGTGTGAACGGTTTTAAAGTTGATCATTATAGCCTCCGGGGCGCTGCCCCAATGAGGTGAATGTGGAGGGCCGAAGCCCAGTTACATATTCGCGACGTCGAGCGCGTCGTACTCCTTATGGCTACCGGCGAAGAGCAGGTAGAGCCTCTTGGATCTATACGCTGGCAGCGCAACGATCCGATGTTTGTTGCCGCCGATGTCGAACACCAGCTTGCCGCCGACGTTGTCCGCCGTGTTGAAGGTCAACTTGACCTCTGCATAGCTGCTCCACTGGGCATCGGACGCCACCCTGTACCACGCCGAATAAGCCTTCTCGGCGGCCGAACGCTGTGCCGGTGGCAGGCGCTGAACCGCTTCTCGCAACGCCTTGCGGGAGATCACATGCATAAAGGACCATAGCGAGTTCCCAACGTGGGAACAAGACAAATGTTCCATGATTGGGAACAGGCCAGTTGTCCGATCTTCCCTGCGCGCGCTTTCGGACCAGAACCAATGTCTCCTGTTTGGCGCGACGCCGTCTCCGCGGACAAAGTAAGCGACAGGTGCCGTGAAGCTTCTCGACGGCTAAGCTGCGGCGATGCGGAGCGGGAAGCAGCCTTGACCGCCGACATCGTCACCTTTGACCAAGCGCTAGCCGAGAGCGACGCCCAGCCGCGGGACATTCTCTTGGGCAACGGGTTCAGCATCGCGGCTCACCCGCCGTTCGCCTACGGCGGCCTGCTCCAAGCAGCCGATCTCGACGCCGAGGTGCGGGCGATCTTCGCCGCCGCGCGGACCACCAACTTCGAAGCTGTCATGCGCTACTGGCTTGCCGAGGCGTTCAACGGGTCGGCGGCCACCAGGTCGGACGCGCTTGCAAAGGTCGACCTTCTGAAGCGCACCCTCGTCGAGGCGGTCCATCGCGTGCATCCGGCGCGGCGCACCGCCATTGGCCCGGAGCGCTGGGCACACTGCGAGCAGTTCCTGACGAACTTCATCGGCCGCGCGCGAGACCGCCGGCGCCTGGCGGGCCGGGTCTTCACCACCAACTACGACCTGCTGCTCTGGTGGGCGGTGACGCCGGACCGGGGCCGCCACAAGCCTGACAAGCTGTTCAAGGGACACGACGGGTTCCGGCTTGATCAGTACGAGGGGCTCGGGAGCGCGGACCTCATCTATCTGCATGGGGCGCTCCACCTGTTTCCAGCCGGCCGCGGCGTCCGCAAGCTCAGCTACAGTGACGCCAAAGGCGCGCTGCACGACCAAGTGGCCGCGCACCTGAGGGCGGGTGCGTATCCGATCTTCGTGTCGGAGGGCGCTTCGACTCTGAAGCGGCCATCCGGAGATGGCTATCTGCGCGAGGCGCTGACGAAGTTCGGTTACACAGCCAAGAGTCCGGACCGTGCACTCTTCACGCTCGGGCACGGACTCGGCCTTGAGGACGACCATATCTTTGAGGCCGTGAAGCGCGGGAAGATCAGGAGGGTCTTCCTGGGAGCCTATGGCGCCCAGGAGATCGAGGCGTTCAAAGCGATCGCCAAGACGTGGATCGAGGCCAGGGCGGCCGCGGGCAAGCCGCAACTCAGCGTCGCCATCTATGACACGAAGGGGCTGGCCTGGGGGCCGCCGGCCAACTCACGCTAGCACGCTGGCACCGGAGGGTTTCAGCGCCGGGGAGACGGCCCCCGAACGTCCGCTCTACGACCCGATCCCAACGCCCGCTCGTGGCGCATGCTCGACCCTCGACGCGGCGCCGGACGCTGTCGATGAACCTTGCCGAAAGGTGCGTTGGCTAGCGTGCGGGCATGGCGCGAGAACCGTCAACAGTAGTTCCGTTCGACAACCGCCGGCGTCGCCGTCGCGCGGTGCCCGCGATCAAGGTGAGGTCGAATGGCAAGCCTCGGCATCGGCTGGCCGGGTGGCGGCTATTTGGGGCGTCGGTTGGGCTGTTCGTCCTGGTGTTCGTCGGCGGCTTACTGTGGCCCATCACCGAGCTGCCGATTCTACGATCTGACAATGGCCCTGGCGAAACGCCAGGCGTGCAGGTCGGCAGGGTCGTCGACGGCGACACTTTCGAGTTGATCGGCGGCGAGCGGGTGCGGATCCTCAATATTGATACCGCCGAGATGCCGCCACGATCGCAGTGCGCGCGAGAGCGCGAACTTGCTCTCGCTGCAAAGGCCCGGCTCGCGGAGCTCATAGAGTCAGGTGAGATCATCACGCTGGCTCGTGAGGGGCGCGATCGCGATCAATATGATCGGCAGCTGCGCCGCGTTCGGATTGACGGACAAGACGTGGGCGCCCTGCTGATCCGCGAAGGCCTTGCTCAGCGCTGGCAGGGGCGCAAGGCGGACTGGTGCTAAGTTGCGCTGGGACAGGTTTCCCTCGAGGGCTTGGGTTGGTTCTCTGACGTTGCGGAACACCACGGCGCACCCATGGCCGCCATGGCCAACTTCCGCAGTGGGTGGGCAGCGGTCATTCGCCACCATCGCTAATCTCCACACCCTCGCCAGGCTCCCGGCGCCCACGACGGTTGCGTCCGTCAGATACGAGGTGAAGGACGGTGACCAGCGCGAAGGCCACGAATGCGGCAAAGGCCGCTGGGCTCTCCGACCGACCTGAGAAAACGCAATACACGACGAAGAGCCAGGCCGGGAAAGCGACGAGAGCTGTAACCCACTGCAGCCACCGGGGAATCGGCCGCCACCAGCTGAGGAAGGAGGTCCAGGCGCCCATGGTCACGACGTAGCTGGAACTTCGCTGCGTCCGCAATGGGTCGAAAGCGCTCGTCGGGGGCAGGGCGGCGGCGTCCGCTTCAGCGAGCTGAGCCAAGGACGGCTTTTGGCGCTAGGCTGACAACGGACAGCCGCTCCTGCCCCTGAAGATTGCCTGTGGCGCCCTACTTCGGGGCTAGTGCTGGATCCGGAGGGGCCAAAGCCCTCCTTCTCCGTCACTTTAGCCGGAGTATAGGCGTCTCCTCGACGAAAGCCGGTTCGAAGCGCTCATTGAATCCGATGAGGCTGGGCGCCGGCGCCAAGCGATCTTCGTCGATAAAGTGGAAGCCAGGGCAGAACACGTCGAGTTGCCTGCCGCTAGTCAGGGCGGAGAGCAGGAACGCGGCGAGGCAGGGGTCGCGTGGCAGAGAGTAGTTCAGCGAGAGCCTTGTTGGTTCGAACCGGCTCCGGAGCAGCCGGCCTACCGGAGCGCTCGTCGTCCTCCAGAAGTCCAACAACAGTTCCTTGCGAGGGGTCAGTTCTTCCGGCCGGAGCGCGTAGCTGTACTGATCCCACTGCGCCGTCGTATCCATGTCGATGTGCCAGCTGATGACCTGGTCATGAAGAGTGGGCGTGTAGTCCCCAAACCCGCTGTCCGACCAGCTGTGATCATCCGTCTGCCCGAAGGCGAAGAGCCCCTCCTCGCCGTATCCGATGTCGAACCCCTGCGTTTGGAATTGGAAGGCCGCCATCGTCAGGGTCTGCGCCACGTCCAGGCCCAGGAAGGGGCGTCCGAAAGATGTGCGGACCGGGCGAAGGTCATCTCGGCAAGATCATGCCGGCTGCTGTAACCCCGCTCGCGCAGCTGCTGAATGGTGGCCGTAACGTCGTGAGGCTCTCGTCGGAACGACACGTGTACAAAGCGGGAGCGACACGCAGCGGCGCTGAGAAAGGCCTGGTGCAGCCGATCCGCAATTAATGCTCTCGGATCATCGACCACCACATTGAGGAGAACATAGTCCATCGGTTCGCCTCGCCGGCCCCAGCCACTGAAGCAAGCCGTCCCCACACGCGCGCGGTCGGGCGTCGCGTCGGTCCGCAGGGTCAGCTCGGCAGGGATCATCTGATCAACACCGGTGTCGAAGTGCACGACGCCGTAGGCGACTGGGGTTTGACTGTTGTTGCGCCGAAAGCTGGTCGTGAACGGAGTCTCGAAGTGAGCGAGCGCCAGCGTTAGCCAGTTTCCGCTGAGCGCCTGGTGGAGCTCGCGGGCCTCGAAACTCTTCACGAGTTGGACTCTGGCCGCAGCCTCGGACCTTCGTCTGAACCCAAGCAAGGCTCCCCTCCTAAAATCGCAGCCTGATCTCAACGATCGAGCAGGCGATGCCAGGGCGAGCCGCTCTTCACGTCGGGCTTAGTATTCCGTTCGCACCGCTCTGAAGCCTGCGGCGCACAGCGTTGCCCTCCCAAACAAGTCCGCCTAGCGTGGCCTTAAGGGGAGCCCGATGCCATCCATCCGACTGACCACCCAGTCAGCGAAGCTAACCTCGAAATTCGGCATGGACTATGGCGTCGTGGCGGATGGGAAATGGTCGCTGTCCTGCAAGGTGGGGCTCGCGTGGCCCGAGCGTCTCGAACTGGGCACAGGCGAGGAAATCGGGAAGCTGGGCAAGTCGGATGACTTCGACATGCACCTCACATTCAGGCACGCCAATCCCGACTTGGTGGAGTGGGCGACCGAACGGACGAAGGACGTCAAGGACACCTTCAGTCATGAGGACGACATCGTTTGCGGGACGATGAGCTACCATCGCGAGTGGAATAGCAAGGACGGGCTCGACGGCCGCCCGGCGAGTATCCTCTTCGACCTCTACACTCCTCACGAAGTCATGACTTCGATGGTCCGTTTCGCGGAGAATGGTCGCTTCGTAAAGTCGCTCACCCTTGAAGTGCGAGGCTTAGAGTACGGGTGGGCGCCTGACGGGAGCATCAAGAAGTGGGCGGACAACGCCGACAATAAGATGCTGCCGGTCGTGAACGTCTCCTACGAGCTTCCCCTCCTGGAGGAGCCCGAGCCTGACTACGATGACGACGAGACCAAGGCTCACCGCGTCCCTCAGACCGCGGTCGGCGCCGATCTCGCACCCCTAATGCGGGAGATGCTAAAGTTTCAGAAGTGGGCGCTATACGCACTCGCGATCATAGCCGGCGCTGCGTTGTGGATGCGCTTGCGCTGAGTAGAGGGGCGCCCTCTCTCGGGGGACGCCCCTCCTTGGGGCGGCAGCCAGCCCGGCCAGACGAATCGACCCCAGTGCAGTAGCTTAGACGGGCGATGCTCAAGTCAGATAGCGAACGGGCGGTCCGCAGCCTTTGCCACACCTGGCTGAGAGCGCAGGCTGGTGCAGATCGAGGTCACCCTAGCTTCCTTACGTTTAGATACTGGCTCGACGAACACTATCCGCAGATCCTGCGCTTTCGCTCGCTGGCTGGACCTCTCGAAGATGCGGAGCGGTGGTTCGACGATGAACTGGGCCAGAACTGGCGGAGATAGTTGTGCAGGACGCAGAACGTTCGTGATGGCGCCAGGGAATGCTCATCGCCTTCATCGACGACTCTATCGGTCGCCAGAGTGACCAACGCCTCTTTCTCGCCGGCTATCTAACGCGAGACGACATTTGGGCGGCCTTCACGTTGGAGTGGCAGGCCCAGTTGGCGCGCGCACCGGCGATCGAACAGTTCCACATGGTGGAAGCGCAGGGCTTGCGGGGCCCCTTCCAGGGGTGGTCGGTTGAGGCGCGTGACGCCAAGGTCATGTCACTTGCGCGTCTGATCGCGCGCTACCCGTTGTTCTCTTTCCAGTTCTCCGTGAGCATGACCGAGCACAAGCAGTACTTCGGCGACAGCGTCCCCTATGGGCTTAGCAAGCCCTACAATGTCTGCGCTCAGGCGCTCGCCAGCGGCCTCGCAAGGTGTCTCTATCAGCAGGGTTTTCGCGAGCCGATCGAGTTTGTGTTCGACACGCAGGAAGGCGCCGACATCGACCTGACGGTCCTGTGGCCCTGGATCCGGCGTAGCAGCCCAGGGCCGTGGCGCGAACTCTTGGGGACTCCGCGATTTGCGGACGATCGACACGCGCTGCCGCTGCAGGCGGCGGACATGCTGGTCTGGCACATTCGCCGGATGCACGATGGGACGGATCAGCCAGGTGCGCTGCCCGCAGCAAACTTGGTGCACGGCGAGGTGCATCTCGAAGCGCACATCGACCGCGCGCGCCTGGGCCATCTGGGCCGTAAGATCCGGAAGGTGCCCGGCGTGTCCATGCTCAGACGCAAGGCCGACTGGCTCCAAACGCGGAAGAGCATCGACCAGCATCAGCGGCTTGGACTTGGGCCTCCGCGGATGGGGCCGCGAGCGGCCTATGCCATGGCTTGGTTGCGATACTGGCTGCCGCGTTGGTTTCGCCGACGAACACAAAGGCGCCGCTAGATCTCAAATGACCTCATCCGGGCGGCGTTCGCTCCCTTCGCGCGCAAGGCGCCTGGGCCAGCCTGACCATTGTCAGCGCCCCCGGACCCCGGGCGCTGCGGGCGGTGAAGGTCCGCTTAGGGCATCCATACTGACTTCCGCTCGTGGCGCATTCCTGCCGCACCGACCGTCCTAGACGTTTGGGTCGGACGCGGCCCTGGCCAACGGCAGGGCAGGGTGGATTGGGACCTACTGCTCCTTGAGATTCGAGCTGACTCCGGGCAAGCCATCCTCTGTGGGCATCGAAGTTCTTATTCTTCACGGGGCCCCCGGTTCCGGTAAGACGACCCTGTCGAGGGGGATCGCCGAGTCACTGAGGATGTCCAAGGCGCCTCATGCAGTTATCGACCTCGACGACCTCAGTATGGTCTACCCTTCGCCTGGCCGCGACTTCGCACGACAGAATCTCAAAGCGATCTGGCCGAACTTCGCCGCAATCCCAGAGTTGAAGGTGATAATCCCATCAGTTCTGGCCAATGCCGATGAGGCGGCGCAACTCCGCGCGGCCGCGCCGGGCTCAAGGTTCATTGTCTGCGAATTAAGCGCTCCCGAACACATCCTGAAACAGCGCGTGACGGAACGGGAGCCGAATGAGTACTGGCAGAGTCGGCTGCGGGACTTTGTGGACCTTTACCATAGCCGCACCGATCTCGCTGACATCCGGGATTTCCAGGTGATCACCTATGATCGATCCGTCGAGGAGGCCGCTCGCGAGGTGATTCAGCGGGCAGGCTGGTCATAACCTTCCGCTGACCGAACTAGCATCGCGCCCCTCGCCCGGCACACATCAACTGCCAAGGGGCGCAACGCGTCGGCTCCCGTCAAGAACTGGACCCTCGCCGCTCGCCCGCTAAGGTCCGCTTGCCGACTGGGAGCTAGGCTCTCCTTGACGCTGCTGGGGCAAGCCCCGCAGCAGCGAGTTTCCTCGGCGACGCGGCCGGCCGGATGCCTTGGCGGCGCGGACGGGAGGCTCGGCGACTTGAAGCGGGCCGACCTCTGGCGCAACCTGTAGTCACTGCGCCGCCATAACTCGCCCATGCGTCTCGGCGCTGGCGGCCCGGGGGGAGTTGTGACGGACGACGGTGCGCACACTCTGAGCCGTGAAGGCGGCGGTCGGCCGCCCCGGAGCCGTCCGGCGCTTGCGGCTGACTGGATCGTCGGGATCTTCTGCGTCCTCGGCCTGATCGGGATGCTGGGCGCGCTGAGCGACCGCGAGCCGCCGGTTCCGGAGCCGCCCGGCCGGACCGCCAGCTTCTACGCCACCCTTCCGGATGGCACAGAGTTCGTGTTGCGGCTGACGGGCGGGAAGTACCGGATCCGGTATATCGACGCCTCGGACCCGTACTCGGCCATGATGGATCCCATCCCATGGGATTCCCAACGGACCTTCCGCGTCGACTTCAACGATGGTTCGACGCTCGGGCCCGAGGACGCCCACGTCTACATCATTCACGGCAAGCCGAACCTGCATGTGGGCGCCATCGGCGGGGCGCGGACCAGCGAGACGGAGTTCGTCGTCCGCGAAGGGGTGATCGTACACGCCCGCTTCAGCCTGACGCCCCCGCAGACGGGGCCTCCGCCCCTCCGCACCATCGTGCTCATGGACGGGCTGGGCGACGTCACCATGGAAGGCTTCACCGGCGAAAGCTTGAACGCGCTGAGCGTCCTCGAATTCGACGCGCCGCTGGCCGAGCAGATGGAATACTTCGAGGCCAAGGAAGCGCATGATGCGTGGGAGAAGGAGCAGGCGGCGCCGGGCGCCACGGGGACCGGCGGCGGAGGCGGACGGAGGGGATGATGGCCAAGATCAACATCGGCCCAAGCAGCGGCCGGTCGACGCTCAGACTTACCGCGGACCTTGCCCACCGCTCGGAATTCGAGATCGACATCGGCGAAGGCCGGGACATGTCCGTGCGGGAGCTGCAGATCCTCGAGCGTGACGCAGTGTCCCTGAAGCTGGAGTTGGCCCGACTGCGTCAGCTCGCCGCCGAGGCCGCTCAGGCTTCGCCGGCTTCGCCTGCGGCGGCGTCGCTGGAGAAGGAAGTCGCCGGCTTCGCCGACGCGGCCGCCCAGACGGTGCAGGCAAGGCGTTGGGTCCCCTTGTCGGCCAAAGGCGTGCTGGCCGCGGTCAAGGCGATCGGAGCCGCAGCCGATCCGGTGCTCGGCTCTGTGCTCAAGGTGCTGGAGGTGCTGGAAAAGGTCCGCGACGCCCGCGGCAAGCCCGGCGCATCCTGATCCGGACCGTTCTCGGCGGGCAGCGGGCGGCGGCGGCGCCTCAGTTCTTCGCCGCCGTCGCGTCCTGGTCTCCCCGAGGCTGCGCACGCGGTCGTCGGAGGCGGTGCTCCGAGGAGCTCAGAGCAGGTCTTCGATGCGGACGGGCAGGTGGCGGATCCGCTTGCCGGTGGCGTGGTAGACGGCGTTCACGATGGCCGCCGTGGCGCCGACCATGGCGACCTCGCCGACGCCCTTCGCCCCGGAGATGTTGAGCGCCTCGTCGGGCTCGTCCAGCAGTTCGACCTCGATGTCGCCAACGTCGGCGTTCACGGGCACGACGTACTCGGCCAGGTCGTTGTTGAGGACGCGGCCGTAGCGGTGATCGACTTCGCTGACCTCGCGTATGGCCGAGCCCAGGGCCCAGACCACCCCGCCGCGGACCTGGCTGGCGGCCGTGCGGTGATTCATCACCCGGCCGCAGTCGGCGACGCTCACCACGCGGGGGACATGGATCCGGCAGCTGGCGGGCTCGACATGCACTTCGGCGAAGTGGGCGATCCAGCTGAAGGCGGTGAACTGCTCGTAGTCAGGCCCTGTGGTGGCGGGAAGACCGCTGTTCAACCGCTGGACGGCGGCCTCGGCCTGGCCGAGCCCGCGCAGCGTGACCTCCACCTCGAGGGAGGGGCGCTTCGCCCGCGCCAGGGCCTCGTGAACATCGCCCCTGGCGCGCTCTGGACCGACGAGCGCGACCAGTTGCTCGCGCAGCTTCAGCGCGGCTGCACGAGCCGCCGGCGCTGCGCTGGCGCACCCCCAGGAGCCGGCGGTCAGGTGCTGCGGCGCCGCCGCGGTCTCGCCCATGTGGATCTCGAGGCGGTCGGGATTTACGCCCAGCACGTCGATGACCTCCGCGGCCACGGCGCTGCGCATCCCCTGTCCCATCTCCTGCCCGGTGATCGCCAGGTAGGCGGTCCCGTTCGCATGGATGCGAAGCCGCGCCAGGGCCGGCGACATCGACGCCTTGTAGGCGCCCGCCGCCACCCCGAGGCCCAGCAGACGACCATCCGGCGTTCGCATCGAGCGGGGCGCGGGGGTTCGCCGGTCCCAGCCGAAGCGGGCCGCCCCGCGGCGCAGGCACTCGGCGAGCCGGCGGCCGGAGAAGGGCTTGCCGGTGATCGGATCCCGGTCGGCCTCGTTCAGCAGCCGCAGCTGCAGCGGGTCGAGCCCCAGCTCGTAGGCCATCTCGTCGTAGGCGCACTCGGTGGCGTAACTGGCCGGATGCTCATGCGGCGCCCGTTGGTGGGCCGGCGCCTGCACGTCGATGCGCACCCGGCGATGCGTCGAGCGCCAGTTCGGCGTCGCATACATGCGGCTGACGTGCTCGCCGTGAGCCGTCCCGAACACGTCGAAACGGCTGGCCTGCTGCTCGACATCGTACAGCACGCCCTGCAGCTTGCCGTCAGCGCTGGCCCCGACCTGAACCCGGTGGCGGGTGAACGGGCGGTAGGTGGCCGTATGGAACAGCTGGCCGCGCGGCATCACCAGCTTCACGGGACGCTGCAACAGCATCGCGGCCTGGACGACCAGGGCCGTCTGCTGCTGCAGTTGGTTCTTCTGGCCGAAGCCCCCACCGACGTAGGGGCTGCTGGCGTCCAGCACCTTGGGATCGACCCCGAGCATGCCGGCCAGGCCGAACTTGAAGGCCCCGGCGTTCTGCGTGCCCTC
Organism: Phenylobacterium terrae; assembly: GCF_042681205.1. Taxonomy (NCBI): domain Bacteria; kingdom Pseudomonadati; phylum Pseudomonadota; class Alphaproteobacteria; order Caulobacterales; family Caulobacteraceae; genus Phenylobacterium; species Phenylobacterium terrae. Next base: position 61,495 of record NZ_JBHUEY010000012.1, on the reverse strand, counting down.
CAGGACCAGGATGCGGCCGTTCTCGAAGGCCGCGGTCGTGGAGATCATCTCGATCGGGTTGTGGTGCTGCTGGGGGTGCAGATAGGTGACGTCCAGCCTGTGGGCGGCCGCGGCGACTGCGCCCACGGGGTCGCCGGCCTCCCGGTCGGTCGTCACCGGCTCGCGGTCCGCGCCGGGCTGGTCGCCCCAGGCCGTGAACGGGGTCGTCCTGAAACGCGGACGAACGGCTTCGGCGCCTTCGATCGCGGCTTCCAGGGTTTCGGCCACGACCAAGGCGACCGGCTCGCCGCGATGGCGCACGGACGGCCGTTTCATGGGCTGGTAGCCCGGCACGTCGCCGCCGCCGCCGCGGGTGGCGGGTGTCTCGCGGATGGACGCAAAGTCCCGCCAGGTGAACACCCGGACCACGCCCGGCACGCGAACGGCGGCCTCCACGTCGATCGCCTCGATCTCGCCCTTCGGGATGGCGGCGGGGACCGTCATCGCATGGAGCAGGCCGGGGAAGTGGCGATCGGCGGCGAAGAGGGCGCGTCCGAGCACCTTGTCGCGGGCGTCGATGCGCGGGCGATCCGGATGGCTTTCGAGGGTCATCAGCTCTTCCTGGCCGCGGCGATCATGACGGCGTCGGCGATGGTCCGGGCGCCCAGCTCGATCTTGAAGCCGTTGTGGGCGCCCGGGCGGGCGCCGGCGAACGCGGCCCGGCCCGCCGCCAGCGCGCCCTCGTACGTCACCGGCCGGCCCTGGAGCCGGGCCTCGGTCTCGCGGGCCCGCCAGGGGCGGGCGGCGACGCCGCCCAGGGCCACGTGCGCGCGGCTCACCTGGTCGCCGTCCATCGAGAGGGCCACGGCCGCCGAAGCGAGGGCGAAGGCGTAGGACTCGCGGTCGCGGATCTTGTGGTAGGTGGAGCGCCGGCCCGCGGGGGTCTTCGGCACGGAGATCGCGGTGACGATCTCGCCGGGCGCAAGGGCGAACTCCAGGTGCGGGGTGGAGCCCGGCAGAAGGTAGAAGTCGGCGATGGGAATGGTCCGGGCGCCCCCGGGTCCGAGAACTTCGACGGCGGCGTCCAGAGCCGTGAGCGCCACCGGCCAGTCCCCCGGCGATACCGCCGTGCACGCGTCGCTGACGCCGAGCACCGCCTGGCCCCGGTCCAGGCCGCCGATTGCGGCGCAGCCCGACCCCGGCTCGCGCTTGTTGCACGGGTAGACTCCGCCCGCGCCCCCACGGAAATAGGGGCAGCGCGTCCGCTGCAGCAGGTTGCCGCCGATGCTGGCCATGTTGCGCAGCTGCTGGGAGGCGGCCTTCCACAGGCTCTCGGCGAGGACGGGGTACTCGTTGCGCACGACGGGATCCTCGGCCACGTCCGCCATCAGCGCGCCGGCGCCGAAGACCAGCCGGTCGCCACGCGTGTCCACGCGGTCGGCGCCCTCGAGAGCGGCGATGTCGATGACGTTCGTCGGCCGCTCCACGCCCAGCTTCATCAGGTCGTAGAGCGTCGTGCCGCCGGCGATGTAGCGCGCCTCTGGGCCGGCCTTGGCGAAGGCGGCGATGGCCTCCTCGGCCGTGCGGACGCGGGTGTAGGTCAAGGGCCGCATGCTCAGCTCCGCCGCATCTGGGCGGCGGCCTGCTCGACGGCGGCGACGATCCCGACGTAGGCGCCGCAGCGGCAGATGTTGCCGCTCATGTATTCGCGGATCTCCTCACGGCTGGAGGCGTGCCCCTCCTGGACGCAGGCGATGGCCGCCATGATCTGGCCCGGGGTGCAGTAGCCGCATTGCAGGGCGTCGTGATCGATGAAGGCCTGCTGCATGGGGTGCAGGTCATGGCCGTCGGACAGCCCCTCGATGGTCGTCACCTCGCGGCCGTCGACCTTGGCCGCCAGGGTCAGGCAGGCGGCGACCCGCCGCCCCTCCACATGGACGGTGCAGGCCCCGCATTGGCCGTGGTCGCAACCCTTCTTGGATCCGGTCAGGCCCAGCCGCTCTCGCAGCAGGTCGAGGAGCGAGGCGCGGGCGTCCACGTCGAGCGCCACCGGCCTTCCGTTGACGCGGGTGGAGAGGCGAACCGTCGCGCCGCTCTCCGGCCCCGCCGGCCGCGGGGCGCCCTGGGCGGCGGCTGGGGCGGCGGCCAGGAGGCTCGCCACGGAGGCGGCCGCTCCGGCTTCCAGCAGGTCGCGCCGGTCGACGCTGGGGAATCCCTCATCGGGTGGCTGGGACATCTGGCCTCGCCGGTTGGTTAGAGTTCGCGCCCGATCCAGGTGTCGACGCCCCACGCGAGCGCGCCGTGCATCGAGACCAGAAGGGCTATGAAGCCGAGGATGATCGGGTATTCGACGCCCCGGTCGATCCACGGGTAGGTGGGGCCGAGCGCCAAGCAGATGGCGGCCATCTGGACCGCCAGCATCGGCGCAAACACACGGACGGCGAAACCGAGCGCCACCGCCAGGCCGCCAAAAGCCTCGAGCACCGCCACGAAGAGGGCGAGGTAGGGCGCGAACGGCAGGTGCAGCACATCGGCGATCAGCCTCGCGGAGCCCTGCAGCGGATCGGCCATCGAGCCGTGGGGGCCGCCCGTCAGCTTGGGCGCGCCATGGGTCACGATCGTCAGTCCGAAGGCGATGCGCAGAAGGACGTAGGACATCGTCCTGCCGCGCGCGTACACCGGGGCGAGGCCCGGGAGCACAAGAGCGCCGCCCTGGCCCGAAATTGATCCTTGTTCTGCGCGCAACGGCGGCCTCCGTGGGTCTTGTCTGCCCAGGACTAGGTTGACCGCTTGCGGCCGCCTGCTGAAGCCGACCTGACGGAACAACAGCGTTCCATCGGCGACAACAATCGCGGGATTGATGCCGCAGGACCCGTCGGCAATGGTGCGGCATGGATCGCCTCGAGGTCATGCGCCTGTTCGTCAGGATCGTGGAACGGGCGAACTTCTCCGACGCGGCGCGGGACCTGCAGGTCCCGCGCGCCAGCGTCACCCGGGCGATCCAGCGGCTGGAAGGCCAGCTCGGGGTCCGGCTGCTGGAACGCACGACCCGCGCGGTACGGCCGACCCAGGATGGCGCGCTCTACTACAACCGCTGCATTCAGGTCCTCGCCGACGTGGACGAGGTGGAGAACGCCTTCCGGGAGGCGCAACCCGGCGGCCCGGTGCGCGCCGACCTGCAGGGCACCCTGGCGCGGTTCTTCGTCATCCCCGCCCTGCCGGACTTCATCGGCCGCTATCCGGACATCTCGTTGCACCTCAGCGAAGGCGACCGGATGGTCGACCTGATCTCGGAGGGGATCGACTGCGTGCTGCGGGCCGGCGATCTTCCCAACTCGTCGCTCGTCGGGCGCCAGGTGGCGGCCTCTGAGCAGCTGACGCTGGCGAGTCCCGGCTACCTCGAGCGCCATGGCGTCCCTGAAAGCCTCGATGACCTGGCCGGCCACCGCATGGTGGGCTATGCCGCGTCGAGCACGGGACAGCCCTACGCCCTGGACTTCGTCGAGGACGGCATCGTCCGCGAGATCGAACTCGCGTACGACATCCTCGTCAGGGGCGCGGAGATCTACACAGCCTCGGCCGTCGCCGGCCTCGGCCTGATCCAGATCCCGCGGTATCGCGTGGACCGAGAGCTGAGAGCCGGCGAACTGGTGCCTGTGCTCACAAAGCACCCGCCGCCGAGAATGCCGGTCTCGGTGCTATATCCGCAGCGTCGGCATCTTCCGGCCCGCGTCAGGGTGTTCGCGGACTGGATGGCGGATATTTTTCAGCGTGCGCAGACGTCGGGCCGTCTTTGACGCGTGCATCGCCTGAGGGACGGCAACTTCCGAACGTCCGCTGCCAGTCTACGGTCTAACGTCTGCTCTCGACCCATAGCTGAAGCTCGGCGCGTCCGCTCAGCCTGTCGGGTGAATCGTCAGCTTCGGGCCGGCGGCTGAATGTTCGCTCCTGGCGCTGCTCGGACTCTCGATCGCCGGGCACCAGCCCTGCTTCCGCGGTCTTCCAAGAGTGACGGCAGGGTGGCTGGTCGACACTCTGCTACGGCTCGCTGCGCGGTCGCGGGCTACTCTGCCGGTGTTGGGCCGAAAGGTTCGAGGACTTCAGTTATAGCACTGGTTCGACCGCCCATATGGCAGTCAGGCGTGCGACCAAGCGCTCAGCCGAAGCTTGGCTCCTAGCAGGATCGTTTCCGCGGAAGAACCCGACTGACACTCCGCTGCCTGTGAGCGATGGGTTGGAGATGATGGCTTCCGTGGCACCCTCCCTTTTAAGGGTGATGAAGAGAGTGTCTCCAAGCTCGTTCGCCCCCACGCGACGTGCGGACACTCTGGCCTCGCCGGAGGTGTCCACCAGAGACATACCTTCTTCACGGGCATAGGCGCTTAGTTCGGAAAAGAAGCGGGGTTCATGCCTCTCGTTCAACGTCACGATCACACGCCGATAAGGTTCCTCCGCCTGCTTTACGCAGGCCGACTGCAATCCCACTATGGCCACCGCGAGGAAAAAGCGGCGGCGGTGGAGCCTAAGCATGAGGGGCACCTTAGGAGGTGCGCTCCGACTTCCGCAACGGGTCGAAACCGCCTGCTGGGGCATGGCGGCTGAGGTCCGCTTCCGGGCGCTGAGCCAACTGGCGCGCAGCGGCTATTCGCAAAGCCGGGGTGGCCGCCTTCCACGGCGCCCCCGCGACGTCTTGAGGTTCAGACACCGGCGTCAGCCTGCCGGTCAGATAGCGGCCCAGGCTCTCGCCTCGGCATTCGTGACGAGGCTTATCTCATGTCGAACTGTCCCAAGTTCAATCACGGGTGAGTCCACGTGATGGCGACGTCTAGGGTGCCAGAGTCATCGCGGTCGGTAACGTTTCCACGAAGTGATCGGCGGCGGCCCGAACGGACGGCATTACGCCGCGCCTGTAGGGCATGACCAGCGAGATGCTGGTGGCGCCCGCCGACCAGACTGGTAGCACGCGCCGAAGAGCGCCTTGATCGATCAGGGGGCGGCAGAGGCCGAGCGGCAGGGCGGCGATCCCGAAGCCTTCCATGGCGGCGCGCACCAAGGTGGAGGGCTCGTCGGCGAAAAGTCGAGCCGATGGCCGCGCCTCGAACAGCCGTTCGCTGCTGCGGACGACCCAAGCGCCCGTCTCTGGAGCGTTCAGCAGTCCATCGTGCTGATGTAGATCCTCCGGCGCCGCCGGTTCGCCGCGGCGGCGGAGGTAGTCGGGTGAGGCCACCAGTATCGAGACAGCCTCACCGATGCGTCTCTGTACCAGCTCGGAGTCGGGCAGCGGATTCCGGTGCGCGCGGACGGCGAGGTCGAACCCCTCTTGGACCAGGTCGACGTAGCGGTTCGTCGCGTGCAGTACGACCTGGATTCGCGGCAGCCGCGTCGTCAGGTCGGCCAGCACCGACGTTAGCCCGGACTGGCAGCTGGCCGCGGAAGCGGTCATGCGGACCACGCCCATCGGTTCGGACTGTCGCCGTTCGGCGCTCGCCGCCGCCGCCTCGCCTTCTGCGATCATCGCCTTCGCGTGACGATGAACCTCTCGGCCGAGGTCCGTAACGTGGAAGGTTCGCGAGGTGCGCGCGATCAAGGTCGCTCCAAACCGCTGTTCCAGGTCGGAGACGCGCTTGCTGACGGTGGACTTGGGGAGCCGGAGCCGGCGGGCCGCGGCGGTGAAGCCGCCATGGTCCACGACATGGGCGAAGACGAAGAGCTCGGTGAGGTGCCTCAAGCGTCGTTCATTCCTGTGGACGATGGGTTCCCTTTCTCCTGTCTTTCGCTCCGGCGTTCAAGAATCCACCTGTTTCGCGATAGCAGGAGGTTGCCGATGTCGATTCCCACGGAGTTCATGTCGCTCGCGGGCGTCTATCAGCAGACGTTCAGGTCAGCGGACTGGGAGGCCTGGGGTTCGCTCTTCCAAGAGGACGCGGATTTCGTGACCTGGGGCGGCGTGTGGTGGCGCTCCCGCGCTGAGATCATCGCCGGCCACCGTAAGGTGGACGAATGGGTGCAGGCCCAGACTGGCGGTTATGTGCTGCGCCCCCTGGATGCCAGCGCGCTCGCCACTGGGATCGTGCTCGCACATGCGGCCTGGGAATGGCCGGGCTTCCGGTCGAGCGCCTTGGCTACTGCTGAGGACCGGACTGGCGTCCTCACCATGCTCCTCGTCCCGACCGACCGCGGGTGGCGAATTCGCGCTTCACACAACACCCGGGCGGCCTGATGGAGGTCGCCGCGCGAACTTCGTCGCCGCTGTCGGTCGCCCTGGTGATGAGCACCGTGCGCCCCGACAGGTTCTGTGATGCGCCGTCCGCGTGGCTGGCGGCGATGCGCCCCGTCGGAATGGCTCTGGATACGATCGACCTGAGGGAAGTCGGTCCGCCATTGTTCGCCGAGCGCGATCCCCCCGCGGTGGCGAGACCGCGCAGCGCCGGAGCCCAGGCCTGGCTCAATCAGATGGCGCGGTACGACGCCTACATCTTCGTTACGGCCGAATACAATCACGCGCCGCCCGGGGTGCTGAGCAACGCCCTCGACCACGTCGGCGACGAACTGCGCCGGAAGCCCGCCGCGTTCGTCGGCTACGGTGGTCTCGGCGCTGCCCGCGCGATACAGCAGCTTCGGCTCGTCTCCCTCGAGCTGGAGATGGCTCCGCTGCGACAGGCGGTGCACATCACGCGCGAGCCGTACCTTGCCAAGCGGAACGGGGAGCGGGAGCTGTGGGACTTCGAGCATCTAAACGCGGAGGCCAACCGGCTGCTTGAGGAAATCGCCTGGTGGGGCCGAGCCCTCAAAACGGCGCGCGCTTCGCCGAGGGAGTCTTGACCGGCAAGGGCGCCGCAAGCCGCGCCAAGCACGGTCGTCCGCGGGGGTAGGCGTTCGCAGGCGTGCTCGTTCACGTCGCCTCAATTTCGAACAGCAGGGCATTCACCGCGCTCGGATTCCGGCGTCGCGTTGTCGGCTCTCTTCCTCAGCGGTCAACGGTGATTCAGCAGAAGACGCGCCGTCCCGTACTGTTCGAGCTCACCGAGCCGACCCGGGAAGCGTTAGCCGTCTGGCTTAGGCTTCGCGGGCGCCGTACTGACGACTGGCTCTTCTCAAGTCGCAGCAGGGCAGGGGACCACATCTGCACGCGCCAGTACGCCCGCCTCGTGGATCGTTGGGTGAGGATGATCGACTTGGACGCGGCGCCCTATGGCACGCATAGCCTCAGGCGATCCAACGTCGCGCTGGTCTACAAGAAAACGGGCAATCTGCGCGCCTGCCAGCTGCTGCTTGGTCACCGGAAGCTGGAGAGCACCATCCGCTACCTGGCCATTGAGGTCGACGACACCCTCGAGTTGTCCGAGCAGATCGAGCTTGGATCAGCCATCGGCGGGTTAGTCGATGTTGACCCGCCGAACGTCACCTAACGGTGGTTAGGAGACCTCACCGCAGGGAGCCGAGACGACCAGCTCATATGAATGTGGTATTCTGAGACATCTATCCGTTGGAACCCCAGGCGCGAGTAGAACTCCTGGGCACGCGGGTTTGCCTTCAGCACGGACAGCTCGACGACAGCGCCCGAATTGGAGGCCTCAGCCATGACGCTCTTCATGACGCGAGCTCCGATACCGGCGGATTGATACTCAGGACAGACGCAGAGCGTGTGCACGCGTGAGAGGCGCTCATCGATCCGTTGCAGGCTGATAAGTCCCACGTCCGAATGTTCCATTCGGAGGACGTCAGTCTGGGCGAGATCCAGCTGGTCGCGAAACTGAGCAGCCTCCTTGTCCGGATCCCAGGATCCGCGCGCAGCCGTGATCGCGTCTCTCATGGCAGCCAGAAAGACGTACGTGAGCCACTCAATGTCGCCATTGGCAGCGGCTCGACGTTCAACTCTCATCGCGTCCGGCCCCGTCCTTCGCAGATCGAGGTTAGCCAACCGGGCAACGGCCGCAATGGGTCGTGAGCGCCGATCAAAACAGGGCGGCCGACGTCCGCTCTCTGGCACTGAGCCAAGGTCGCCTTCTGGCGCCAGCCAGACACGGCCGGCCCGACTGCGGATCCAGGACGGCCTACCGGGCGTCGGCGCGCTCAGGCGTGAGCCGCAGCCTCCCGATCGTGGGCCTGGGAGCGGCTGACACGCCGGGACGATGCAGCGCGCCACGGCCTGCCGGCGCACGCCCACGCCACCCGCCGTCCGCGCGGACTGCATGACCGCGTTCTACTGCTTTTGGCCCGGCGATTGACCTCGTATGCGGCGGTATACCCGGGCGAAGTGGCTGGCGTTCACGAAGCCCACGCGCGCGGCCGCCTCCGCGACGCTGAGGCCTTCCTCGGCCAGCAATCGGGAGGCGTACTCCGTTCGAACCTGATGCAGGTAGGTTAGCGGCGTCAGGCCCGTCGCGGCGCGAAAGCTGCGCTGGAAGTAGCCGACGGACAGTCCCACGCACGCCGCGAGTTCGGCGATCGCGATGGGGCGCGAGAGGTGGGCGCCAACGAAGTCCCGGATACGCCGGAGGCGCCACGCCGGCATGGCTTCGGCGCGGCGCGGGCGTGACGAAGGGCCCTCCCGCCGCGCCAGGTAATGGGCGAGGCCGAGAGACAGGCTGTCGCAATAGGCGGCGTCAAGACGCCCCGCGGCCTCCTGTCTCGAGAACTCCGCGAGCACCCCATGAACAACCGGGTCGCGCAGGTTCGTGAAGGCGCCGGGCCGGGGGCGGCCGCCCAGCGCGGCGTCGAGGACACCCGGACGAAGGGCCAGCGACGCCCAGCGGGCCTGCACGCCATGCAGTCGCAACCGACGCTCGCAACCCGCCGGAACGAAGGAGACCGCGCCGGCGTAGTCGGCCCCATCGTACCGGTGCCCGCAGTCCGAGGTCACGACGAGGCGTGTTGCGCCGCCTGTGAGCGTGACCATCAGCAAGTCGTCCGGACTGCGGATTACCCCTTCGACCAGAGGCGTGTGCCGACGCCCCGCGGAATCGAACACGCCATTGCCGAACGCGAAGCTGCGCCAGTCCTCCGCCAGGGGCTCGACGCGGCGAATCAGCTCTACGTGACCGGCCAAGGAGAACACTCCAGATCAAGATCAGGCGCGGAGGTCAGGATGCGCCGCGCGGGCCGTTTGGCCGGATGCTACCCGAGCGGCGAGGGATTTTCACGCCGCGAGGACCGATGACGCCGACGCCCCTTCCATCCCGTGACCCGCAGGGCTGGACCCGGCGGAGCGTTCTGGCCGGCGCAGCCGGTACGGCCGCGGTGGTCCCCGCCGCCCCGGTGTACGCGCAGACGCCGGCATTGAACGAACCGATCACTCGCGCCATTCCCAAGACCGGGGAGCGGCTGCCGGTGCTGGGTCTCGGCACCTTCATGACCTTCGACCTGCTCCCCGGCGCCCCGCGCGATCGGCTGCAGGAGGTGACCCGGCGCTATTGGGACGCCGGTGCGCGGATGATCGATACTTCGCCCCTTTATGGCGCCGGCGAGGTCAACGCCGGCGACTTCGCCGCCAAGCTGGGAATCGGCGAGCGGATGTTCGTTTCCAACAAGCTGTGGGCGACGGGCGAGTACCTGGCCGACGCCGGCGCCGCCGAGCGCAGCCTGGACGCCTCGAAGCTGCGGCTCTGGCGCGAGCGCATCGATCTGATGCACGTCCACAATCTGGTGAATGTGGAGCAGAACCTGCCGCTGCTCAGGGCGTGGAAGGCCGAGGGCCGCATTCGCTACCTCGGCGTCTCGCACCATGACCCGGCCTACTTCCCCGTGATCGCGCGGCTCATGGCCGAGGGCGATCTGGACTTCGTGCAGGTGCGCTACTCCATCGCCACGCGTCAGGCGGAGGAACGCATCCTGCGCTTGGCGGCGGACCGCGGCGTGGCGGTGGGCGCCCACATGCCGTTCGAGAAGGCCCGTCTCTTTCGCCTGGTCCAGGATCGCCCGGTGCCCGCCTTCGCCCGCGCCGCCGGGATGGAGACGTGGGCGGCGTTCTTCCTGAAATGGGTGCTCGGCCACCCGGCGATCACGGTGGCGCTCGCCGCCACGTCCGACCCGGAGCACGCCGGCCAGAACGTGGCGGCGTTGCGCGGGCCGCTGCCGGACGCACCGACGCGGGCGCGCATGCTGGCCCATATGGAGGCGTTACCGGGCTTCGCCGAGCTGGAGACCACGCCGTGGTATCCCGGCAAGCGCTATCCCGGGTTGGTGGCCCAGGCCCAGGCCGCGCGGGCCGCCCGTCTCCAGGCGGGGCAGAGCCGGTGACGGCAGAGGTCCCGTTTGCACCCCGCCTCACCGTCGCCGATGATGACGCCCGTGGTCCCGTCCCCGGATCTCGTCAGCGTCGAGACCGCCGAAGCGCGGATCTCTCATGGCCGTCTGCCGCCCTGGCGCGACGAGACGGTGACCTCGGTCTCCAACCCGGGATCGATCGGCCTAGCGTTCGCCGCCCAGCGCGCCACCCTGGTGCGGGTGGGCGACGCCTCGCCAATACCGCGCGACGTGCCGCCGAACAGCATCGGGCTGGGTGGGGCCGAGCCGATCGCCTGGCTGGCCGTGGACGCTCCCTCCGAGCAGATCGAGATCACCGCCAGCCCGGCGCTGCGGCGGGAGATCGCCGAAGGCCTGGGTGTGGCGGCGCACGCCGACCTCGCGGACCTGCACGGCTGGGAGGATCCGGTGATCCTCGCCATCGCGCTTCGCCTGCGGGCCGGGGTCCGGCGCTGGCGGCCGCTCGACAGGCTGGCGCAGGAGGAGCTGATCCGCGCGGCCTATGCTCGCGTGCTCCAGCGGCGGTTCGGCGGCCGACCCGGTACTCCAGGCAGCCTGGACGCCCGCCGCCTGGCGCGGGTCACCGACTATGTCCGCGCGCACCCGGATCGGTCCCTCACGATCACGGAGTTGGCGGCCGCCGCCCACCTCAGCCCGTTCCACTTCGCCCGCAGTTTCCGGCGGTCCGTGGGGCTCGCCCCGCACCAGTTCGTGGCCGGGCTTCGGCTCGAAGTGGCCGTCGCGCGGCTGCGCTCCGGGGACGTTACGGTGGCGCAGGCCGCTCACGAGGCGGGCTTCTCCAACCTCAGCCACTTCCGTCGCCAGGTGCGGCTCAATTTCGGCGACTCGCCGACCGCCTTGCGCGCCTGACCCCGCCGGCCGCAAGGTCAGCAAGCTTCGACCCTCCCAGCCCGTCCGCCGCGTGCAAGCCTGCGGCGATGAATTCTGGACCTTCCGCATGAGCCCCGACATGTCTCGACGCCAGCTCCTCGAGGGCGGCGCCGTGTTGGCGGCCGCCAGCGGTGCGGCAGCGCCCGCCGTGGCCGCGTCGCCGCGCGAACCCGTTCGCTTCCGGCTGAACGGCGCGGCGCAGGAGGTGCGGGTGGAGCCGCGCGTCACCTTGCTGGACCTGCTTCGCGAGCGCCTGGGCCTCACGGGGGCCAAGAAAGGCTGCAACGAGGGCGCCTGCGGCGCTTGCACCGTTCTGGTGGACGGCGTGCGGATGAACGCCTGCCTGATCCTGGCCGTACAGATGGAGGGGCGCGAGGTCACCACCATCGAAGGTCTTGCGCCTGGCGACGGTCCCCTGCATCCGGTCCAGCAGGCCTTCATCGACCACGACGCGTTCCAGTGCGGCTTCTGCACCCCGGGACAGGTCCTGTCGGCCGTGGCCTGCATCCGCGAGGGGCGGGCGACCGACGCCGCCTCGGTGCGCGAGTTCATGAGCGGCAATCTCTGCCGCTGCTCGGCCTATCCACAGATCACCGCCGCGGTCCTCGCCGCGGCCGGGCAGGGGGACGCCTGATGCACGACTTCACCTATGTCCGCGCACGGGACCCGCAGGAAGCCGTGCGGGCCCTGGCCCAGCCAGGCGCGGCGGCCATCGCCGGCGGCACGGAACTGCTGAACTGGATCCGCCTGGGCGTCGCCGCCCCGGCGCGCCTCGTGGATCTGGCCGGTCTCAACCGCGGCGTCGCGCTGGAGGCGGGGAGTTTGATCATCGGCGCCGGCGCCACCCTGGCGGAGATCGGCGACGATCCTCTCGTCCAGCGCCATGCCGCCGTGCTGGCCGAGGCCTGCCTGCGCTCGGCGTCGCCCCAGGTGCGCAACCGCGCCACCCTCGGCGGCAATGTGCTGCAGAAGACCCGCTGCGCCTACTTCCGGGCCGAGGCGCCGTTGCCGTGGGCCTGCAACCGCCGCGCGCCCGGCAGCGGCTGCGCCGCGCTCGCCGGCGTCAACGAGCGCCACGCCGTCCTAGGCTGGACCAACGCCTGCGTGGCTACCCATCCCTCTGACCCCGCGGTGGCCCTCGCTTGCCTCGACGCCGAACTCGACATCCTGGGCCGGGCCGGGCGGCGGCGCTTGGCGATGACCGAACTCCATCGGCTTCCGGGCGACGCCACCGGCGCCGACACTCGCCTCGAGGCCGGCGAGCTGATCGTGGGCTTTCGGATTCCGGTCCGGTCGGGCGAACGCTCGACCTATGTGAAGGTCCGCGAGCGGGAGAGTTTCGAATATGCGTTGGTGTCCGCCGCCGCCGCCGTGTCGGTCACTGAAGGCCGGATACAGGTCGCCAGGCTGGCCCTGGGCTCGGTGGCCATGAAGCCGTGGCGGCTGGCCACGGCGGAGGGCGCCCTCGCGGGTCGGCCACCGACCCGCGACGCCGTGGGGCCGCCGATCCGCGCCGCCCTAACCGAGGCCCGGCCGCTGACCCACAACGGCCACAAGATCGAGCTCGCCGCCCGCGCCGCGATCCGCGCAGTGCTGGCTGCCGGAGGTGCGGCATGAGCGTCGGCAAGCCGATCTCGCGGGTCGAAGGGCGGCGCAAGGTCACGGGTGGGGCGCTCTACGCCGCCGACAACATGCCGCCGGGGCTGCTCTATGGCGTCCTGGTGGGCTCGCCGGTGGCGGCCGGACGGATCGTGGCCGTTCGAACGGAAGCAGCGCTGCAGCTGACGGGGGTCGTCCGCGTGCTGACGGCGCGGGACATGCCGCGGTTCGGCGCGGTGACGGCCCCGGCGGCCGTGCTACGACTGCCGTTGCAGTCCGACGTGGTGGAGTATGAGGACGAGCCCGTCGCCATCGTGCTAGGCGAGACGCTCGAGGCCGCCGAGGCCGGGGCGGCGCGCGTCCGCGTGGAGGCTGAGGCGGTCCCCGCGCTCGTTCCCGGCCACGGCGGGCTGAGCACCGCGCCGGGCGAGGCGGGGCTCGGGGCCCCGATGCGCAAGGGTGACCTGCAGGCCGGCCTCAAGGCCGCGCGCCATCGGGTGGTCCAGGAATACAGCCAACCCGGCCGACACCACAATCCGATCGAGCCTTCGGCCACCGTTGCCTGGTGGCAGGGTGGGAAGGTGACCCTCTGGGACTCCGTCCAGCGCGGCACGAACGTCCCGCTGGTGATCGGTCAGGCCCTGGGCGTACCGTCGGCGGACGTGCGGGTGATCGCGCCGCACACCGGCGGCGGCTTCGGGTGCAAGGGCTACGTCTGGCCGCACGAGGTGCTGACCGCTGCGGCGGCAAAGGTGGTCGACCGGCCGGTGAAGATCGTCCTCAGCCGGGCGCAGATGTACTCGATGCTGACCTACCAGGGCTTCATCCGGCAGGAGGTCGACGTCGGTTGCGACGCGCAGGGACGGCTCACCGCCCTGCGCCACGGCGTCGTCACCACGACCCCGATCAGCGAGACCTTCTCGGAGCCCGCGACGGAGATCTCCAAAAATCTCTACGCCTGCCCCGCCATCTGGACGAGTCAGGCGGTCGAGCGCGCAAACGTGAATCTCAACAACGCGATGCGCGCGCCGGTGGAAGGTCCCGGCTCGTGGGCGTTGGAGAGCGCCATGGACGAACTGTCCCACGCCGCCGGCATCGATCCGCTCGATCTGCGCCTCGCCAACTTCGCCAAAGTGGATCCCCAGCACGGCAAACCCTGGTCGTCGAACAAGCTGCGGGAGGCCTATGCCGAGGGCGCGCGGCTCTACGGCTGGCGCGGGCGTGCGGCGCGACCGCGACAGGATGGCCCCTGGCGCATCGGTCACGGCATGGCGGCCTGCACGATGGGCAACTTCCGCTTCCCGGCCACGGCCCGCGTGCGGCTCGCCCCGCCCGGACGCGCGGTGGTGGAGGCCAACACCCACGATATCGGCACCGGCACTCAGACGGTCTTCGTCCAGATCGCCGCCGAGGCGCTGGGCTTGGACGCGTCGGAGGTTTCGATCCGCTGGGGCGACACCAACCTGCCTGACGCCGGCCCCGTCCACGGCTCGGCGGCCACCATGTGCACGGGCGCTGCCGTCCAGGCAGCGGCGGCTGACGCGCGTCGGCGGTTGGCCGAGGCGCTCGGGGCGAACGCCGATGAGCTCGACGTCCGCGCCGCCCTCCGCCGCGCGTCCGCCGAGGTGGTGGGCGAGGGGAGGTTTCGCCTGCCCGGGAACGCGCCGTTCGACGCGGACGGCGGAACCTCGCCCTACGCCATGCGCACCTGGGGTGCGGTCTTCGTGGAGGTTGGCATCGACGAAGATTTCGGGATCATCCGCTTGCGCCGCGCGGTCGGCGCTTATTCGGCCGGGAGGATCATCAACCCCAAGACCGCCCGCAGCCAGATGACCGGCGGCATCATCTGGGGCTGGGGCAAGGCGGCGATGGAAGGGACCCCCTTCGAGCCAACCCATGCGCGATGGTTGGCCAAGAACCTCTCCAACGTCTCGATCCCGGTCAACGCCGACATCCCCGCCGACATCCAGATTCACTTCGTGGACGAGTTCGATCCGCATGCCAGCCCGACGGGCGCGCGCGGCATCGGCGAGTTGGCTTCCACTGGAGTGGCGGCGGCGGTGGCGAACGCGGTGTTCGACGCCGTGGGCGTGCGGGTTCGCCACCTGCCGATAACGCCCGCGACCTTGCTCAAGAGATTGGCCGCCCCGGCTTAGCGACGGACCCGTGGCCGCCTCGGCGGGTCACGCGCATTCGACGGGACAGTCTCGGTCCGCCGGAGTCCTCGGCTTGCGCGGATCGGGCCGTTCCTCCCGTCCCTTCGGCCCTGCCGGGGCGCCGCCGACACCTTAAGTGCGGTCGAACGTCCCCATTCCGGCCGGACCCCAACGTCTACTCCTGGCGCGTTTCGGACCGACCGTTCGGCTCACGCCGCTTTCTCTGCTGCGGACCGGGCCAGGGCGGTACACGGTAGCTGGGCCGAGGCCGCCCTCGACCCCCGCAAGCCCTGATCGCCCAGCGTGCCGGTTCTCTGAGGGAAGCGAGAGCGCCTAGGCAGGCCCCGCGCCTCCTGTCGCTGCCGAAGCGAAGACGTCATCGGGCCGATCCGCCTCGACCAGGCGTCGGCCCTCGATGATCCAGAACCGGGTCCCCACGGCGCGCACGAAGCTGCGATCGTGGGAGACCACCAGGCAGCTGGCCTCTTCGCGCATGAGCTCGGCCGCGAGCGCCTCCTGGCCCTCGATGTCGAGGTGATTGGTCGGCTCGTCCAGGAGGTAGAAGTTTGGACGGGCGAGCCGCAGGACGAGCATGGAAAGGCGCGCCTTCTGCCCCCCGGAGAGCAGGCGGATCGGCTTCTCCTGGGCCAGGATCCCGACGCCGGCGCCGGCAAGCAGCGCGCGCGCACGCTGATCGCCGACGTCGAAGGGCCGAGTGATCGCACCGACCGGCGTCTCGTCGCCCGCCAGCTCCGCAAGCCCCTGGTCGCCGTAGCCGAGCACGAGCGATGGTGTGGCCTTCACTGCGGCATTCGGTGTCTCGCCGTCGATCGCCGACTTCGCTAGGCGCAGGAGGCAGGTTTTGCCCGCCCCGTTTGCGCCCAGCAGCACGATGCGATCGCCCTGCCGGATGAAGAGCTTGCCGGTTCTGAACAAGGGGACGCCGTCGGGCGTCTGGACCTGGGCGTCGTCGAACGACATCAGCACCTTCGCGTGGCTGGTGCGATGCTCCAGCCGGATAGCGCCGGACGTGCGCTCTTCGTGCGCCGGACGGGCGGCGAGCTCCAGCCGGTCGGCCCGTTGCTTCAGCTGCTTGGTCTTCTGTGTCAGCAGATCGCTGCCCGAATTCACTCCGATGTTGTGGAGTTTGGCCGCCTGGCGGCGAAGCTGCTGGGCCGTCTTGATATCGCGTTCGAAGCGGCGCGCCAGCGCTGCATCGGTCTGCTCAAGCTCCGCGCGGGCCGGTGAATACGGCAGGGCGTACAGCTGAGACTGCTCGGGGCGCAGGAACAGCGTACGGTTCGTGGTGGCATCCAAAAATGATCGGTCATGGCTGGCGACCACGACCGCGATCTCCTTCGGCAGTGCCTTCAACCACGCCTCCAGCGTCAGGATCTTGGACAGGTCCAGGTGGTTGGTGGGCTCGTCGAGCAGCAGCACGTCGGGATCGCCGACCCAGGTGCGGGCGAGCATCGCCAAGCGACGCCAGCCGCCGCTGAGTTGGGCGAGCGGGCGTTCCCGCAGGTCGGCGGGCGCGCCCAGCTCATCCAGTACGAGGGCGGCCCGCCAACTGTCGGCCTCGGGCAACTCGTCCCGTACGGCGTCATAGAGGCTGGCCTGCAGCAGCCCTGGGGGCGGCTCCTGTTCCACGTGTCCGACGCGGACGCTGCGGGCGCGCGTCACCGCGCCCTCCGTCGGGTCGTGCGCGCCTGCGATGCAGCGCAGCAGCGTTGACTTGCCGGCCCCATTGGCGGCGACCAATCCGATGCGGTCGCCGGCGCCGAGCACGAGGTTGAGGTTTGAGAAGAGGGGCTCACGCAAGGTGACGCCGAGGTTCTGAAGGTTGATCAAGGTACTAGCCGTCCGATCCGCCCCGAACGACGAGCGACGGCCCCAGGAAGCGAGGCGCTCGGTTCGGCTCAATGGGGGAGGCGATCAGCGCATGCGCACGAGGCGCCAGGCTGGCTCGCCGCGGAGGGCAAACAGAGGCCGGTGGACGTCTCTGGTCAGCCCTGCAAGCGCACTTGCAGGGCGGGGACGGGACCACGCTTGCGGTGATGCGAGATCAACAGCGTCACGCGCAGCGCTCCTTTCCGTCGGATGACTGCAGGAGCCTAGCATCGGGATTGGCCGGCGGGAACCCGCGCGACCGCAGACCCGCGAATTCCGCTTCGCGGCGCGTACCCAACTTCCGCGCCTGGCGCGATCCGGCCGCGCGGTACGCCTTTCGCGCCCCCTCCGGAACTGGACTTCGCCGACGGTAGGGTGGGGGTGAATCGACCTTGACGCTTCGTGCGAGGCGTGGCGACGTCCTCCTATGACAGCAGCCTCGGCCAGGGATGTGGCGGGGATCGTCGCCGCTCACGCCGATACCCCCGTCGAACAGCTCAGGCCGAACACTCGGCTCTGGCACGACCTCAGGCTCGCAGGAGACGACTTCGGAGACGTCATCGAGGAACTCCACCGAGCGTACGGCGTCACTCTGCGCGGCGGTCTTGAGGAGTATTGCCGTACGGAAGCTGATCTGAGCTGGGCGTTTCTCTGGTGGCCATTCGCGTCGTGGACTTTTAAGCGCGAGAAGAGGTACCGGGACCTAACCATCGCGGAGTTGGCGACGGCGGCTCGATCCGGCGTGCAGGTAGGTTAGGATCGGAAGTCCCGGCTGGGGTAGGGCGGCTGCCGTCTTCCAGGCGCCGGGCCGAGGTCTCCTTCTGGCGCTGCTCGGACCCCGCATCACTGAGGGCCAGGCCGGTATGTGCGGGCGTTCGAAGGGGGCGCTGGCGCGGGCACGCGGCTCTCACCGGCGTCTGGCTTGACGTCCGGCGGTGCGGCAGGCGCCTGAAGGGCGGGCGCCTGCGCCGGCGGCGTTCCCTCGGCGACCCCGGGCGGCCGGTCCAGCTGCAGGACAAGCACGCTCGGGCCTGCGACGCTCGCCGCCGCCAGCCAGCCGCCGCGCTTCAGGACGGCGGGCGGCCCGGATCGCGTCGCGGCTCACGCTCGGCGGTCCCAGCAAGAAGCTCGAAGGAGTCGCCGCGCGGCCCCACTGCCCGGGGCAGGCTGGTCAATATCTGAGCTGTTGGGACTAAGTCGGCGGCTCGTCCAGACGCACCGCGAGGCTTGTCCGCGCAACGAAGGGAAGGTGGGCCGCGCCCATACGGATGAGGCGCGGCCCATGTGGTCAGGCTGCGATCCAACCTGCCTGCAGCGCGGCGAGGCTGACATCATTCAGCACCAATTGCGCGCCGTTCTGAAAATCGACAACGACATCGGCGCCCGATTGGTAGACTTGGTACGGGCTCGGTCCTGCAATTACCTGGTCACCCTCAGCGGCATTGAAGTCGGTGATGACATCGATGCCCGATTGGTAGTTGGCGTAGAACCTATCTCCGCCGAGTCCGCCCGTAAGGGTGTCATTGCCGAGATCTCCGAAGATGAGGTCCGCAGCGGCGTCGCCGATCACACGATCGTCGCCTTGGCCGCCGCGAACTGCGTCGCCATCCCGCCCTCCGAGCACGGTGTCGTTGCCGTGGTTGCCCATGACTGTATCGAAGCCTGGCCCACCAAGGACGTAATCGTCTCCATCGCCCCCACTGATGACGTCGTCGCCGGCGGCGCCTACGATTGTGTCTCCGCCCAGCCCGCCGCTGAGTTGGTTCGCCAGATCGCTCCCGGTAAGGCTGTCCCCGAGGTTTGAGCCGGTCAGGTTTTCGATCGAGAGGAAGACATCGCTCGTGCTGCTATAAACTGGAGGAGGAGCTAGCGATGCATTCACGCCGGCCGTCATGGCGAGGTAGGACACAGTGTCCGAACCGCCGAGGCCGATGAGGATGTCTGCGCCTGCGCCGTCAAACAGCACGTCGTCGCCGCTTCCACCGACGATAGTGCTCAACGGCAAGGTCCCGCCGGCGCCTTGCAGCTCACTTTCAGTGGGATAGTCGAAACCGAGAGCCTTTGCGAGACCTTGGCCAGCAGTATTGGCGAAGGCTTCGAAGGACGGGTCAACGACAGAAGGATATCCGAGCTGCTTCATGAAGTTCATGGACTCGTTGAGCGCGTGCCCAAGCTCGTGGAAGATCACATAATTGATTCCCTTCTGCTCGCCCCAAGCGAATTGGGGCTGCGTAATCGCAAAGGGATTGATGGTGATTGTGACCGTCGCGGTGTTGACGTCTGTGCTCGACCACTGAGTGGCGGCGCCGCGAGGGGGGACGGCGGCGGTCGTAAGTACAAATTTCACGCGCGAAACCGCAACGTTCAAATCCAAAGAGGTAAGTGGGTCGTTCCCTGGCAAATATGCGAGGGGCGTGTTGATCGTCGCCATGTTGTTGCTTGCGGTCAGCGCTAGATATTTCAGGTCCGCAATCACATTTTCTATGGTGTCGACCCACTTCTGAACAGTGGGGTCATTGGCATTGACGTTTGGTTCGATTTTAATGGCGGACTTTGCGGCGTCGTATGCTTCATCTTCAAACGTAGGCAAGTCCCAGCCGATCGGCTTTGCCGTAACGAACGACTCGAAGTAACCAAATCCCCAGCCCCACTGCGGAGGGGTGACAGTCACCGGATCAACTGTTACCGAATCAGACACAAGCACATCTCCCAAGATCGCCCTCCCGCCTGAGGAGCATCTTGGTGAGAGTTTGCGCGTCGGGGTCAACCGCGACGGGTGGTCGCGCCGGGTGCTCGGCGAAGCTGAGCTGGCCTATCCGATCGCCAAGGCTTTCCAACTAACGACCGCCCATGAGGCGCCTTCGCGCCGCAAGAGCGCTAGACGCTCAAAGCCGCCGATGCCTGAGTTCGGCAGGCTGGTTGTAAAGAGAATGGCTTCCTTCCCGTCACGGCTCATGATCGGAAGGCTAAGGTGATGTTTGAGAGCCTCGGGAGAAGCAGTAGCTGCCGAGCCACCTCGCGTCCCCGTGCGCAGCACCGTGCCGCCCCTTCGGACGACGGCGACGCCAACATTTCGGCACGTGAACGCTGACTCCATTTGCCGGAGGTAGAGTTTATCGAGAAGCTCGGGCTGTGGCGTTGGCCCGGTCCAACCATCCTCTAGCGACAGGCGGGCGTAGAACTTGGCGCTAAACGCCGGAGCGTCAGCGTGGAAAATCGGGGCGCCCTGCTTGCGTTCGAAGAACGAGAGAACTCCAGCTTCCGCAGCCTCACAGGCTGGAGTCCGCTCCAGGCCGGATGCGGGGGCGGCCGGGCCCGTCAGCAGTGTGAAGCCAAGGGTCAAAATGAGCAGCCGCATCGGTCCCTCCGGTTGCCCTGTCATCGGTCATGCATCATCGCTGCGCCTGGGTGAAGCCTCGATGAAAACTCGGGCTCTGAGTCATTTCTAGGGAGTTGCCCTGCCTCCCTAGGGGGCAGCCCTCGAAGACCTCAGGATGTACCGTGGAGGTGGAGGCCCGATCGGAGTGGCGCGGCCATGCGAGCGCCTTGCGTCCGCGAATCGAAGGCTCTTCGCTGGAAGGCGCGGTTCCATTGGGCCTGGGCGCTGAGATCCACCAGCAGCGCGCAGGCCTGCGGCGAAGGCCGAGCGCGTGAAGCCCTGACGAAGCGCAGTTCGCCTGATGGCTGACCCGGGCGACTGCGCGACAGGGAGAGGCCGCGTGGCCGCAAGCGCCGCCGCCCAGAACAGATGCTAAGCCGCAAGCGGACGGCTGGAAAAAGCATGCGCTTCCAACGCGCCATCAAGCAGTGCGCTCCTGATGTCGTCGGAGGCGAAGATTTGGCCGCCCAGCCGTTCGCGCAGGAACGTCAGCGTCTCGATCGCCAGCGGGCCGCGGCCTGGGCGATCTCGGGCTCCGTCGCCGGAGACCGGCCCATGCATAACTCGGCGTCGTGCCGAGAATGCGGGGGAGCCTCCGCCAAGGTGAGCGCGAGCCGCAAGGCTTCGATGGGGGAGCGTACGCTCACGTTCGTTGAAGGGGCGCAGCAGACCGGCGGCGTACTCCGCCAGGTTCCGCGCCGCCCAGCGAAGCTTTGACCGATCGCCCCTGCGCTCGCGGCGTGCGCCTTCATATGGAACTCCACAAAGTCCCGAGCGAAGGTGAGCCCGGAGGCAGCCGCTCGCTCGGATCTTCGCCGAGCACGCGTCGCCCTTCGGGAGTCGCCCACAGAACTTGCATGACGTCGTCGACCGGAAAGCCCAGGGCGCAGAGCGCCGGCTCGTCCTCCGCTTCCTGGAATCCGTCCAGGGACTCGGTCCCCACGGAGACGTGGATCAGATGGCCGTCGGCGTCGATCTCGAACCACGTTCGGTCGGACCTCTGGGGCGCGCCATCGGTCAGCGCCATGATGTCGATGTCGCTGTCGGGAGAGGCTTCGCCGCAGGCATGGCTGCCGCACAGCACCACGGCCTGCAGCTTCGGCTCGGTGGCGCGGAGGCGCGCAACAATCCGGCTCCAGGTAGAACGATCTAAACCGACCGCCGCCATGGTTTGGCTCCCTTGCACGCTCTTCGGTGCGGCGCTTTACGAACAGTCCGGCTGCAGCGCGGCCAGCCGAGCGTCGAGATCGCCTGGCGGGCCTTTGGTGGCGGTGATCTCGAACGTCGCGCGTGAGGCGCGGGGATGGTCGAGTGCGGCGGCAAAGGCCCGGGCCAGATCCTGCCGTGAGATGCGGTGGCGCGGCGACAGGGGGAGAGGCGACTGTGTGACGGCGATTTCGGCCTTGCCCCCTGGGCCGTTGGTGAGGAAGCCGACGCGGATGATCGTGTAGTCGACGCCGCTCTCCCGGATCGCCGCTTCGGCCCGGCGGCGCCAATCAAGCGTGTTTCGCTTCAGGAGGTTGATCAGCATCGCCCAGATCGACGGGCGCGTGACCCCCATGGAATTCAGGTAGACGAAGCGCCCCGTGAACCCGGTCCGCCCCAGACTGGCGAGCGTGTGGAGCACCCCATCGTAATCGGTGGCCTTCACGACCCGCTCAGGCGCGTAGCGGCCGCTCGGCGCACCGGCGGTGAACACCAGGTGCGCTGCGCCCCGAACGGCGGGCTCCAGTGTCTCCGGCCGGGTGAGATCGCCAGCGACCACCTCGACGCCGCCCGGCAGGCGGGAACGGGCTGCGGCCGGATCGCGGGCCAGCACGCGCACGGTGCGATCCCCGGCCACCAGGCGCTCGACAATCCGCAGGCCCGCGCCGCGCGTTCCGCCGATCACCAGCACCGGCGCGGTCAGGGGCACAGGCTGCCCCGTAGAATATGGCGCAACGCCGCAAACGTCCGGTCACGGTCCGCGCCAGCGGCCACCGCGTCGGTGGCCTCGTGGATCGCTGCGAACAGGAGACGGGCGGTAGGTTCGGCGTCGACCGCGGCAAACGAGCCTGCCTCTTGCCCCGCTCGGATGATGGCGGTGAGGCGCACAACCGCGTCGTCCCCGCTGGGCCGGCGCTGGGCGAAGTCGCTGTGGAAGATCGCGTCGTGGAGGCCGCCGAGCCCAACGGTGAAGTCGACGAATGCTTCGACGAGCCAGTCCAGGGCTGCTGGCCAATCGACCGGCCGCCTGACCTCGCTTGGAAGGGGATAGGTGTGGTCGAACGCCTCGAACAGGCGAGCCCTGACCGCCTCGAGGAGATCATCCCAGGTAGGGAAGTAGAGGTAGAATGTCCCGCGCGCCACGCCGACCTCGCGGACAACCTCGTCGATCCGCACGCCGGGCCCGTGAGCCCGCAGGAGGCGTTCGGCCGCCTCGAGAATCTCCTGTCGCCGGGCTTCTGGCTCCAACCGGCGTCGCTGGACAGTCATTCCCACTCCTACTGACATGATGTCACTTGTTGCTGACGGTATGTCAGTGTCAAGATCCGGCGGCCACGGACGTCATTGATCTCGCCAGCACGGACGGCTTCGTAAGCGCGCGGATACAGCCGCGGCATCTCCGAAGCCGCGTGGTCGGCGCCCACGGCGCAATTGGCCTGGCCGTCGCCGGTGCAGATGTCCGCGCCCAGGACCGCGAAGAACGTCTCCGCCGCCGCGATGCGCGAGGCGCCGTCCAGCCGCGGGGCAGGCGCGGCGTAGAAGTGTCCGGGCAGGCCCGCCACCTGCTCGACGTTGAAGACCACGGAGGCCTTCGGGAACAGGATCTGCGGCGCCACGTCCTGGCAGTCCTCCCCCGCTCGGTGCGGACCATGCGGTCGGCGTAGACGACGGTGGTTCCCGCTCGCCCTTGCGCACATGGCCGTCCAGGTGCTCGGCCGGATCCAGGGCCGGACGCCGGCCTCCAGCTGGGCGACGATGGCGTCGGTGATCCGGGCGTAGAGGTCCGGGCGCGAGGGCTCGCAGGCGCGCGGCATTTGCGGCCTCCCGAAGGATTGAGGGGAAGGGGGCCGCCGTCAGCCGAGGCCCGCGCAGCAGGCGCCGCGCCCTCGCAAGGGCGCGGGATTGTTGCGCCGCGCGACGCGATCGGCGGCGCGGGCGCCCGGCGGGTCCAGCACCTCGGGTCCAAAGCGGGCGACGCAGGCTGCCTGCAGGCGCTTGAGGCGGGCGTCCATGCCCGGCCAGTCAGCGTCGGCGCGGCCGAACTCGGCGCTGAGCAGCCCTTCCGCCTGGGCCCGCGCCTCCGGGGCGCGGCGGCCAACGGCCTCCAGAACCTGCGCTGGAAGGTCGCCAGCGTGGGCCGGCGATCCGGGTCCGCCTGGAGGCAGGGCCGCACGAGGGCGTCGAGGTCCGGATCCGGCAGCGCCTTCGGATCGAAGCGACCCGAGCGCTTCTTCCAATCCCGGCGCGAGACCGAGATGTTGCCGCTCGCCGCGCGAGATGTCGATGAGAACGCGGGCGCGTTCGCCGAGGCGCCGGCGCGCCGCAACGGTGAAGCCCGTCTCGCGGGAGATGGCGTTTCACGCGCCGTGCGCCAAGGCGAAGTTCCGAACGCGTCCGGACTCCAGGAGGTCTGCTTCTAAGCGGCGAACGTGGGGCCGCTCGTCAACGCCCCGGCTTGCGTGGCCGGCCGCTTACCGGCAGCCGGCGCGGCGCCTCGGCGTCATGTGCGGCCCTGACACGGCATCGGCCAGCCGTCAGGGGGACGAGAGCGCCGCCTGCCGTCCGGCGATTGTGTCGCCCCTGACGGTCAGCTCCGCCTGTTCCAGAAGCCAGGACGCCAGGCTGCGCACCCGCTCGTCGCTCCGGAGCGCGCCCGGCCACCGCACCACGTGCGCCTTGCTGGACGCGAGGTCCTCCTCTGGTGGCAGGATGCGCACGAGCCGGCCGTCGGCGAGCGCGTCGTGGACCAGCATGGAGCGCGCCAGGACCACGCCCGCCCCTTCCAGCGCTGCAGCGATAGCTGGGCCGATGCTGGCGAAGCGGAAGCTCTCCTTCGGCTTCGCCGGCAGGCGATAGCGCTCCAGCCACGCCGCCCAGGACCACTCCGCGCTCGTCGCGCGGCCCGCGGGCCCTTTGTGCAGGAGCGGGAGGTCGACAAGGACGCTCGGGTCGCCCGGAACATGGCCCGCAGGCAACAGTGAGGGATGGCAGACCGGGAACACCCGCTCCTGGAAGAGCGGGCGCTGGGTCGTCGTCGCCCGCAGCTCCGCAGCTGGGACCCAGAGGATCCGGAGGTCCAGGTCCGACACCAGCTCGGGAGCTTCGTTCTCGACGATCACCAGTTCGATCGACAGCGACGGGCTGCGGGCTGCGAAGTCCGGCAGCCTGCGGACCAGCCAGTTGTGCGCCAGCGCCGCGCCGACGCCCAGCCGCAGGCGGCTCGGCCCAACGGCAGCGAGGCAGCGGGCCCTTAGCCCGGCCATTTCGGCGAGCGCGCCGGCCAAGCCCTCAGCCAGAGCCTCCCCCGCGGGCGTCGGCGTCAGTCCGCCGGCGTGGCGGCGGAGGAGCGGCGCGCCCATGAAGGCCTCGAGCCGGCGGACCCTGTGGCTGATCGCGCTCTGTGTCACGCCCAGCTCCGCAGCGGCGCGTGTCATCCCGCCGTGCCGCAACACCGCATCGAAGGCGATCAGCGCGTCGAAAGGGGGCAGTCGCATCGTACGCGCGAGGATGAATGAGATTCATCGCGAAGTGAACGCTTGGAGTTGGGCGAACCCGGCCCGGGGAGGGATTCTCGCGCGACCCCCAAACGAGGAACCCCATGGACGCAGCCGACAACAAAAGACTGATGCAGGAGATCTTCGCCCGCCTGGCGGAGGCCGACCCGACGTTGTTCCTGCAGCACCTTGCCGACGACGTCGTCGTCACGATCACCGGCGAGAACTCCTGGTCCCGCAGCTTCCACGGCAAGGACGCCGCGCGAAAGGGCCTGTGGGGCTACGTCAACAGCCTGGTGGCCGCCCAGGGCCGGACGTTTCCATTCCGGATCCTGGCCGACGAGGACTGGGTCGTTTTGGAGGCCCGCGGGGACATGACGACCAAGGCCGGACAGCCCTACCGCAACCACTACTGCCTCCTCTACCGGCTGCAGGACGGGAAGATCGTCGAAATGCGCGAGTACCAGGATTCCAGCATGTGCGAACGGATCCTGGGGCCTTATCCGGCGCCGGTTCCAGCATGACTGAGCGGCCCGTGGCCAAGTCTATGGAAGCCGGCCCGCAGGCGCCCTTGCGCCTCGCCGAGATCAAGCGCGGCGCATCGCCGGTGGACGCCACGCCTTCGGCTGCCCTGTGGGACATCGGGGACGGCGTCCTCGCCCTGGAGATCGCCACCCGCCTTAACCAGTGCGACGAGGCCGTGGTGGAGCTCCTGTCGCGGACCCCGGACCGCGTGCGGGAAGGCTTCCGCGCCGTTGTCATCGGCTCGGACGACCCCCGCGCCTTTTCGGCTGGCGCGACCCTGGACGTGTTCATCGAGGGCGTCGAGCGGCGCGAGTGGCGGCGTATCGAGGGCTTCCTGCGCGACGGACAGGCCGCGCTCCTTGCGTTGCGGTACGCCGACTTTCCGGTGGTGGCGGCCGTCCACGGGCTGACCCTCGGCGGCGGCTGTGAGCTCATGCTCCACACAGACGCGGTGGTCGCCTGCCAGGACCTGCGGATCGGCTTCCCCGAACGCTGGATCGGGGCCGTCCCCGGATGGGGCGGGGTGACCCAGACGCTGCGCCGTTGGCAGGCCCGGCTGCCCGCGTCCGAGGCCGCGCGCCGGGCGCTGGAGGTGATCGCCGCCGCAACGATCTTCCCGGCGCAGGACGCCTTCGCGGCAGGCCTCTTGGGCGAGGGCGACGTCGTGATCGAGGATCGCGCGGCGCTGCTCGCGGCTGCCCGCGGCCGGGCTGTCGCCCTGGCCGAAGGCTACGCGCCGCCCCCGCCGGCCACGATTGCAGCGCTAGGGAGCTCGCGCAGGGCGGAGCTGGAACCGGACCTGGAGCGCCTGAGCGCCGAAAATGCGTTCGCGGAGGCCGATCGCAACGCCGCGCGGGCGCTGGCCGGGATCCTCTGCGGCGGCGGAGCCGAACTCGGCGCGCGGCTTTCCGAAGACGATGTCATGGCCCTGGAGCGTGAGGCCTTTTTGCGGCTGATCCGCCATCCGGACGCCCTCGAGCGGATGCGCCATCTGAGATCCACCGGACGACCGTTGAGGCCCTGACAATGCAGGAACCCACCCAGTCCGCGGACGCGGACTCCATCTCGGCGGCCTGGACGCGCGTCGCGCTCGACTACCTCGGGTCCTGGCTCGACTTTCAGGTCCGCCAGGCGCGCCAGCCCGGCTGCGCCGTCGCGGTGGCGCAGGACGGCGAGCTCCTCTGGGAGGCGGCGTTCGGGCGGGCCGACCTCGGCACGGGCGAGGCGCTCACGCCGCGGCATCGCTTCCGCGTCGCCTCGTTGTCGAAGACCCTCACCGCCGTCGGGCTCATGAGGCTCGCCGAGGCCGGGCGCCTGCGCCTCGACGACTCGGCCGGCGCCTTCGTCGACGGGCTGCACCCGGCGGTCGCGCGCGTAACGCTAACCCAGCTCCTCAGTCACAGCGCGGGGCTCTCGCGCGATGGGGCCGACGCCAGCTACTTCGCCGACCTTCGGCCGTTCCCCTCGCGCGACGAGGTCTTGGAGGAGCTGCGGCGGCCGCCGGTGATCGAGCCGGGACTCCGGCTCAAGTACTCGAACTATGGCTACGCCCTGCTCGGCCTGGTGATCGAGGCCGTCACCGGCGAGGCCTATTGCGACTGGACCGCCCGGGAAGTCATCGCTGCTTGCGGCCTTTCGGAAACCACGCCGGACGCGCCGTCCGACCCGAGCCGTCTCGCACGTGGCCATACCGGGGCGCTGCCGGCCGGCCGGCTGACAATTCCGGGCCAGAACTCGACGGAGGCGTTCGCCTGCGTCACCGGCCTCACCGCCACCGCCGCCGACATGGCCCGCTTCTACGGGCGGCTGGCGCCTGCGGCGGCTGGCGCGCTCCTGAGCGAGGCCTCCCGACGTGACATGATTCAGCCGCGCGGCCACGACGACGACAGCGCCCTGGGGCGCGCCTACGGGCTCGGCGTCCATGTGGGCGAGACCGCTGGCTGGAGCTACTTTGGCCATGTGGGCCGGTTCCAAGGGGTGGTGACGCGGGTCCTGACCCTGCCCGAGACGGGCCTCAGCCTGGCGGTGATCGCCAATGCGATCGACGGGCCCGCCGTCTCCTGGATCGAGGGCGCGGTTCGCATCCTGCGGCGCTTTCATGACGAGGGGGCGCCCGCGGGATACGCGCGGGACTGGACCTCACGCTGGTGGAGCCTCTGGGGCCCGCTGGACGTCGTGGCGTTGGGTGACAAGGTTCTGGCCTACAATCCGGCCGAGCCGACGCCCTTCGCCGAGGCCATAGAGATCACCCTCCAAGGGCCCGACAGCGGCGTGGTGAGCCGCGCGCCGGTCATGGACCGCTACGGCGAGCCGGTGGCGCGCCGGGTGGGCCAAGGCGGCCGGCCGAGCTTGCTGCGCATCGGGTCCGCCGCGTTCGGCGACGAGGCGGCGGCGGCGCAGCGCATTCGAGCGCAGTATGGCCGGCCTTCGGCGGCTCAGCTGCAGGGCGAGGCGGGACAATGAAGGTGGCGGTGATGGGCCTCGGAGCCATGGGCGCGCGGATGGCGCGCCGCCTGATGGAGTCCGGCCACGAGGTCACGGTCTGGAACCGATCGGACGGCCCGGCAGACGCTCTCGCCGCGGCGGGCGCGCGGCGAGCTGCGTCGCCGGCCGAGGCTGTTGCGGACGCAGAAGTCGCGTTGGGCATGGTCCGCGACGACGGGGCGTCCCGCAGCGTGTGGCTGGACACAGAGCACGGCGCCCTGCGCGCCCTGCGCGCCGACGCCGTCGCGATTGAGAGTTCGACGGTGACCCCCGCGTGGGTTCGCGAGCTCGCCGGGGCCTGTGCCTCGCGCCGCATCGCGTTGCTCGACGCCCCGGTTCTCGGATCGCGGGGACAAGCCGAG
Organism: Phenylobacterium terrae; assembly: GCF_042681205.1. Lineage (NCBI taxonomy): Bacteria > Pseudomonadati > Pseudomonadota > Alphaproteobacteria > Caulobacterales > Caulobacteraceae > Phenylobacterium > Phenylobacterium terrae. The sequence goes on along the minus strand of NZ_JBHUEY010000012.1, from coordinate 33,285 downwards.
GCCGGGGCCCTGATCCACCTCGTCGGGGGAACCGCAGCGGCTCTGAGCGCCGCCACCCCGGTCCTCGCCGCCCTCGGCCAGGCGGCCCATCACATGGGGCCTTCCGGCGCCGGGGCCGCCGCGAAGCTGCTGGTGAACAGCCTCCTTGGGATCCAGGTTGCGGCCCTCGCCGAACTGCTCGGCGCCGCGCCGCGCCTTGGCCTCGATCCACGGCGCTTCGTTGCGGTGCTCGGTGAAACGCCGCCTTGCAGCCCCGCCGCGCGAGCGGCGGCGCAGGGCATGCTCGCGCACGCATTCGCGCCGGCCTTTCCGATAGATCTGTTGGAGAAGGACTTCGCCTATCTGCTGGTCATGGCCGGCCAAGCGCTGCCGATGAGCGACGCGGCCCGAAGCGTGTTTGAGCGCGCGAAGGCGCAAGGCCTGGCCGGGAAGAACATGACGGCTGTGGCCGAGCTCTATGCATGATCGCGGGGCCGCCGGGGGCCTCGGGTCTCGGGCAACCCCGCCGGCCTCCCGGCGCCGGCGGGCTTCTTCGCGTTGGGGAAAAGCCAGGCGGGGAGACGGACCTAGACGCCGTCAGGCCTCCACCTCCTCACCAGAAATCCAGGTGGCCTGGCTCATCGCGGTGCGGCTCGGGTGACCGAGTTATCAGGGGGGCGCTTTGGCACGTCTTGCACACGAACGTCGTATTCCAGCACGCGCGTCAGAGTCCGGAAATGGCGCGGAACTGACCCAGCCGCGGGGGTCGCTCCGGATGACGATCTGGTCGGGCGGATGGAGGCGAGCTGGTCTAACTCCTGGTCGGGACGCACACGACCTGAAATCCCGACTTCGGCCGGAAAGCGCGAGATGGACGAAGATTGCACCTCCAGGCCCTCGAGGGGGTACGCCTGAGGTAGGCATTCTCACCCTCACTGTGGCTCGACTCGAGCGGCTCCAGTCGGGGGGCTTTTGGCGTCCCCCGCCCGACGCTGGCTCGGCTAGCTTGTCAGGCCATGGGCCTCGTTGCTGTCGGGTGGCGCCTCGTCGCGCGCATTGAGGCCGTAATCACGCGCCACCTCCGCGATGCGTAGACGATAGTCATCGAACACGCCCCCGCGTCCCGCCGTTTGCGCCAGGCGATGCTGCGGCAGGCTCCGCCATGCGAGGACGGCCGCCTCATCCCGGAAGAAGGAGAGGGACAGGATCTTGCCGGGGTTGGTGAGGCTCTGGAAGCGTTCGACGGAGATGAAGCCCTCGATGTTCTGAAGGAGCGGGCCGAGCTCGCCGGCGAGCTGAAGGTAACGCTCCCGGCCCTCTGAGCCGGCCGGTTCAACTTCGAATATCACTGCGATCATGAGGTCGCTCCGGTGAGCGGCTTGAGGAAGAGGCGCTCCTCATAACGGAGGAACCGGCGCTGACGAGCGAAGGCGAAGGCTGCGCGCCCGACGGGGTCCTCCCGCAGCCGGGCCCGATAGGCCTCGTAGGCGGCAAGGTCTGGCAGAGAATAGACGCCGAAGGCGGTGCTCGCCGACCCCTCGTGAGGTCCAAAGTAGCCGATCAGATTCGCGCCCGCCCGAGGAATGGCTTCGCCCCACATGCGGGCGTATTCGGCAAAGAGGTCGGCGTCGGCGGGGGCGATGTCGTAACGGATAAAGCAGGTGATCATGGGCGATCCTCGTGGCTTAGAGCCAAGAGGCCTAGCAGCGGCGCCGCGGCTGATGCTTCGGGCGCGATCAAACCATTGATGCCGGTCTCCTGTGCTAAAGGCTTGCTCATGAGCAACATCGCCCGCCTCGCCGAAATCGGCGCCCTCGTCGGCGACCCGGGGCGCTGTGCGATGCTGGTGGCGCTGATGGACGGGCGGGCGCTGACGGCGTCGGAACTGGCGCATGCCGCGGGGGTAACGCCTTCGACCGCCAGTTCCCATCTAGCCCAGCTTACGCAAGCCGAGCTCTTGCTTGTCGTGCGTCAGGGGCGGCATCGCTACCACCGGATCGCCTCGCCGGAGGTGGCGCGCATGCTGGAGGGGATCATGGCGGTCGCCTCGATGGCGCCGGCCGTGCGTCCTGTGACGACCGGCCCCCGCGACCGCGACATGCGTCACTTGCGCACCTGCTACGACCACCTTGCCGGCAGTCTGGCCGTCGCCATCGCCGACAGCATGGCGCAGAGAGGTGAGATCATCCTGGGCCCAGAGGGCGGGCGCCTGACAGGCGCGGGCGAAGCCCTGCTCGGCCGTCTGTCCATCGATCTCACCGACAGACGCGCCGGCCTCGTTCGTCCGTGCCTCGATTGGAGCGAACGGCGCTTCCACCTCGGCGGCGGACTTGGCGCGACGCTTCAGCAGGCTTTCTTGCAGCGCGGCTGGATCCGGCTAAGCCCGCGGTCCCGTGCAGTGGTGCTGTCCCAGCAGGGACGGGGCGCGCTCCGTGAAGTCTTCGATCTTAGAAGTTAGCCGGACGTGATCATCGCCCGGGAGGGCAGGCGGCGGCAAGGTGTTGCGCGCCTGGGCTGTAACCCTTGCGGAATGGCCGTTCGTCGGCGCCGATCCGGCGGCTCCCATGCTCGAACTCGCTGCCGCGCCCCGTCCATGCAAATCTCAACCATCGGCTAGTTGCGTAAGTAGGTCATGCAGGCCGCCTGTTACTGCCTCAGGCAGATGAGTGTCAGTCCATCGTGGATGAAGCGCTATGTCCCGCGTTGGCGCATCGGTGGCGGATGGCTCTGGCTTGGCGCACGGGTCCCTGAGCCCACGAACGATGGGTCGGGGGGAGGGCCTGGTCGAAACGCTGATGCTCCGCAAATCTTTGTACGGGTGTGCCCTGAGCCCGAACTTCGCGTTCATCGTGGCCTCAGGCGTGTTCACCGGGACGGGGCAGGGCATTACCGGCGGCCGTTCGATCTACTTCAACACCTACTTCTGGGAGTTGCCCTCGTCGCGGCTTCTGGTGCTGACGCTTGCCGGCCACATCGCGATGGCTGCGGCCGCGGTGTTGGCATCGTTCGTGTCGCGGGCAGTCGGGAAGAAGTGGGCGACCGCCAGTTTCATGCTGACCGGCTTGGCCGCATCCGCCAAGCCGATCAGCAGGCGGCTGCTCGAACTACGTCCGCCGAATGGCTCCCCCATACGGATTGCGGTGCTGTTCTGTGAGCGTGTGGTGACCCCGATGTGCGATGGGGCGGCGCTGATCCTGATCTACTCGATTCCACCAAAGTGAACTCAAGACCGGCCGACGATCGGAGGGGCTGCTGATCAGCGCAGGCGTAACGCTGCAAAAGGTGCTGGGCGGAGTCGCCGCCGTCATACCCGGGTTGATGCTTGCGGCGGTCGCCTTCCCGGAAAGCGCCAAGCCAGGCGCCGTGCGCCGGAGGTGCTGCGCAACCTCGCGCTGCTCTATCTCCCCGGTAGCGCCGCTATGAGTGCGATCGCGATCGCTTGCGTCATGCTCTACCGGATCGACCGGCGGCACTATGAGTCGATCATACTGGCGCTACGAGGTGAAGATCCGCTGGCCATCGCCGAGGACACGGCTGAGCGAGCGGCCGGCTCCCCACGCGCTCCCGGCCCGTGAGCGGCCTCGGGGCGCAGGTCATCAAATGGTGCAGGAGGATATGCTGAAGAATGCGATCAGCATCCTCGCAACGACGCCGATAGCGCACCTTGGCCCACGGAATCCTCTCGTACGACGGAGAGGCAGAGCAACGGACCGACTCGCGGAGGTGCGCTGCTGTCCGCGTCTGGACCCGATTCCAATGTCTGCAACTGGCGCTGCTCGGACTCCTCCCGCGCGGAGCGTCAGGCCGCTTGTGCGGACGTTCCAAGTGTCAGGGCAGGGTGGTTTGCGGAAGTGATCCTCTGCCAGCCAGAAGCATCCGTCAGCGGGAATACTTCTCATCGTTGCGGAGATAAAGCTTGGTTTTGGAGGCCTCGACAACTCCAAAGACCATGCCTTCCATCTCATATTCGAGTTCTAGCCAGCAGGGTTCGCCAGTCGTGAAGAAGAGCACTGTCCCACTTGTCCCTGCCGGAACGACGATGACCGAGCCACTGCTGTCCGGCTCTGAGGCGGTGGGCTCCAAAATCGCGACGTCATCGTAGCAGCGGACGTGTGTTCCGTCGGCATCGGGGAAGGTGCCATCCTGCGTCCAATCTTGCTGAATGTCCTCGGCTTTCACCTACCTACCTCCAGTGCTGGATTCACGGGCTGGAACACCCGTCGCTCATACTGGCCTCTCGGCCTCAAGGTCCGCAACGGGTGGTTAGGAGACTCCGTCATCAGAGCGGCCCTGTTCCGATGCGCTCTGGGGCAGGACTGTTTCATGCCTCGGCAGTCTGGCGGCGAGATACCGGTCGACCTTCGCGTCCGTCGAGCGATGACTAGCTAAGGCCCAGGCAGTCACGAATAAGCCTCCCAAGCCCAGTAGACCAACAAGACCAGCTTAGAATTGGTAGTAGGTGGGTACGTAGTGCCCGACGCGTCGCCAACCGAACCAAGCGCGCAGGGCGACGTGCGCCCACTGCACAGCCGCTTCGCAGAGCTCGCGCTTGGCTATCATCACGCAGAACAGGAGGCAGAGTAGAAGGCTGATGGCCGCCACGGCGAGGTATCGCACTCGCCAGCTCGCTCGCCCGTCCCACCACCCTCTCATCGTAGCGAGCTTGCCGATCCCATTCCGTTATGGCTCTTGGAGCATGGGGGCCTTGAGATCGCTTGGCGACGAGACGGCTTCTGGAACTGGAAGCCTTGCCAGCACAAGCGTTGCGGCGCGCCTCTCCTTTGATGCTACCCGCCCGCCAGGCGGCGAGAACGCCGGCCGGTGTGGGAGCGACGTTCGCTTTCCGGCGCTGAGCTGAGATGAGGTCTTGGCGCTGCCCGGAACCTGCATCGCTGAGCGCGAGGCCTTCTTCCGCCGACTTTCCATGTGTCAGGGAGGGGTGGATAGTGAACTTAGGTAAACTTAAGCTCCGCATATGGTCCGCCACACCGCGAGGGACAGAGAACAAGGGCGCATAGCTCGCCATACCCGGGCAGCGCTGATGTCGAACACCAAGTGGCGCAAGCTGATCCGCGCCCTAGATCGAGCGGACCTCCAGCTTGGGCATTGCGTCATCAAGTTTGTGGGTGAGCCGGAGCCCTGCCCCGCGTTCAAGCCTGGGGAGTCCACCCTTTATCCCGGAGGAGGGTGGATCGATGCCAGTCTTGGGCCGATCCGCTTACGCACCATCGAGTGGCTCATGTTCCCTCGCCGGTACGAGTACAGGCCCCTGAATGACCGAACCATTCCCGCAAAAGTCGTTGAACAGAACGTAGATGAAGCGGTTCGCGTGCTCGGTGACCTCGGCTGCTACCCGATTGAGCTCAGCGATCAGGGGCTGCTCATCAGAGGTTATCTGAGCCAGACGTAGTTCATCCTGCACCGGCAAGCGTTCGCAAGGGGTCGCTAGCGGAGCTCATCGCACTCGCGTCTTCGATGGACGAGCCACTCCATCGACGAACAGCAAGCCTGGCCATCCAAGGGATCGAAGTTCGTTCGGGGAAGAACGGTGCCACTATTTTTCCGTCCGATCCGACCTCCCAGTGTCCGCTCACCAACCCCATGGGGCTCCACCGCCTGGATCGTTCGGATCGACCTGGGTGTACTCAGGATCGAACGGCAGTCCGATGCGATAGACGCGGCCTCCGGGGTTCTGCAGAGCTTCAAGGATCTCTGCTTCTGTGGTTTCGGTTGGGTCCGTGCGCCCTCGCGCCGAAACAGTCGCATAGAGCCCGCCCCTATGATGAAGACCGCTTCCACCTTCCGGGCCTGAACTGGATGTCGTCAACGGGTCGAAACGGGGCATTGGGCTCAAGCCCGCAACCAGACACCCTGGGGAACCTAGCCAGGGCGCTTGGCTAAAGAGCCGCGCAGCCGGGCATCGCGAGGGATAGCTGGCGACTGTCCCGTCGTCGATGGCGCAGTCTCTCGTCTCGAGCAGACAAGCGAACCTCGCCCAACGTTGCGAATTCACTCCCGCTTAAGGCGAAGCTTGTTGCTAAGCTCGCGATTCCAGCGTGTGATCAGCGCGCTTGGGAGGCGGGTGACCGACAGTAGGGGGGACTATGAGAAACTCAAAGATCGTGACCGCGATGGCGGCTGCGAGCATTGTCGCGGCGTGCGCCACGTCGCCGGACAAGATCAGCGGCACCTACGTCTCGCCGATCCAGTACAGCAATTACGACTGCGACCAGATCCGGATGGAGATGGTGCGCATCTCAAACAAGGTCGCGGAGGTCTCCGGCCAACAGAAGCGGCAGGCGAGCAACGACGCGGTCGCCATGGGCGTGGGTCTGGTGCTGTTCTGGCCGGCGCTGTTCTTCCTCGCCGGCGGCAACGACCGCAAGGAAGAGCTGGCAAACCTCAAGGGGCAGTATGACGCTCTTACATCGGCGGCCATCGAGAAGAAGTGCCCAGTCGCTCAAGAAATCGAGGCCGCGCGGCAGGCTCACGCCGAAGCCGAGTCGAAGAAGAAGCGTCGGTGAGCTTCCTCGGCCGAGAGCCGCAGTTGCGACTTTTGGCGCTCGCGCCGCGGTAGCTGTGTAGCTCTCGCGCCGCTAGTCCGTGTGGCCAACGCTCAGATGTCGCTTCCCGATGCGCCACGCGGACAGTTGGACCGCATTCAGAAGCGGACGTTCATGCGCGCTTGGACGATGGCCTTGGTGGGCTGGCGCGCCGAACGCTCAGCTGAGGGTCGAGAGCGCCCGACGGGGCAGAGCGATGGATGTCAGCTTACGGGGGGTGAGCCAACGTCCGCTCCTGGCGCCAGTTGGACCCGTACTCATGGACTCTCAGGTCCCTCGCAGGTCAGGTCTGCGCTGGCTCAGTTCGGACAGGCCCTTACTCGTCATCATGAGCCGACCGTCCTCCTGCCTTCGGAGCCAGTCTCTTTCTAACATTGCCTCGACTGCGTCGGCGCACAGACGAACATCCGGATCAAACATCTGATGCAATCTTGCCCGCACGTCCGGCGCGGCTTCAGCGCACAGCCAGTTGTAGACTTCATCGATGGCCTGGCTGAGGTCGTCTGGCTCGTCGGCACCGCTCATCGTTGCTCTCCGTCTCATCCTGGCCTGAAACTGAAGGCCGTCTCGAACCCGAACGCATACAGCCAGCAAGGAACAGATCCGCAGTATGACTCGGGTCTGGTTTGACCCACCAAGGGGACCCGGAGCTCGTTCGACATCGCTGACTGGCGCAATGCAGCCCACCTAAAACCCTTCGCGCTTGAGGCTGAGAGATGGATGAACTGGTGTTCCAGGGACTTGTCGCGGCCGGCGCTGGCTTGTTCGCGCGTGAGCTGGAAGTGCCAGGTCGTGCTCAATTTCCAACCGCCCCGGACGATTGGCCGGACGCCCTCTGTCGCGGGACTCTGAACTTCAGGATCTCGGAACTCCCCAAAGTTCTTCAAGCTCGGGGGTGGTCCGACATCAAGGGACTGGATCGCCGGGGATTCTCTCCGGTGTTCGAAATCCCGCAGGACAAGATTGTGGGAAACACGCTGCAGCCGTCGGCGAGCGTGCCGGAGAACGGCCGCGCCCAGGTCTGGCGGGCGCGACTTGAGGCAAACTCCCGCTCGACGACATGCTGGGTGCTTCGCCGGATCAACTCCGGCTACGGGAGAGTGCTCGAGCTCGTCTCGGACGAACGGCTGCGAGACACTTTGGATCTCGCGACCGGCACGGAGTGGCCCGCCATGCTCCGAATGTACGGTCTCTGGCGGACTGGCTGACGGCCGTATGTCTGCTCTATTGGCGGTTCTTCAATGTCCGCTCGCAACCCAACGCTGACGTTCAGCAGGGCAGGTTGGGGCCTCGAATTCGAGGTGCCGATCGAAGGTCCGCTTCGGGCAGCCGGCTGAACGTCTCATTCTGGCGCTGCTCGGACTCTGTATCAGTGAGGGACGGGCCTGCCTTTGCGGACGTTCCTGGTGTCAGTGCGGGGTGGTTAGCGGACGATCCATCAGTTCCAGCCTCCGCCCCATAACTCCGCGATGAGACCGGCTGAGAATGCAATAGCCCAGGCCACGATGAAGACGCCTGTCCCAACCAGCGTCTTTCGCATGTAGCCGTTGTGGCGCTCACGCTTCCGAAAACCCACCAGCCACATCGGCATGAAGAAGCGTACGGCGTAGAACCAGGCCAGCACACAAACGCACCATGCGGCGATGAACACGACCAGCATTGCGGTGGCCAAGGCTGTCATGCGCTAAAATTCGCATCCGATCCGTAGCCCTGCAATTGGTCGGAGCGATCGCTCAGCGCGACGGCTGTGGGCGACGCGGACCTCAAGCCACTAGGATGAGAAGATGGAACAGTTCGACCACCTTCGTGTAGCCGGACTAGAGCCGAAGGTCATCGCAGGACTGCAGTTGCTAACCGTCGATCAGGTGCACCGCCTTCTTCTCACGGCTGAACGCGAGGGCTGGATCATCTGGGGACTGGATGGCTTCGAAGTAGTCGATGGCGGAGTGCGGCCAGACATGGACCAGATCGCTGATTGGTCTGCGCTGAAGGGATTGTCCGGTGATCAGCTAGGCTTGAGATCAGTCGAGGAAACGCGACGCTTTCTCGCTACCACCGCCAGGGATGACCGCCTCTATGAAGTGGCGATCTCGGAGGAGGTCTATAGTAAGCCTTCCCCCTAGGTCAGCAATGGGTCGACAACGGAACTTGGCGACGTCAGCTTTCGGCTTGGTCCCCAGAGCTGAGACCGAGGAGTGAGCCTCCTGCATGTCACGTCCCTTGAGCACGACAGCCCAATGAGGCGACCGGGTGTCGACATGGGTGGAGCACGCTCCAGGCCATGATCTTAGCGGATGGGCGGATGCGGCTTGGATCGGCCTTGGTGGCTGGGCTCGGTCCTTGCGCCTTCTGCCGGATGGCTGCGCCGATATGGTCTGGGACGGCGAGGTGCTCTCCCTCCACCCCGCGCAAAGCCGCGCTTGCTTCTTGCCCGTCAGCCTGGCTCGTCCCAATGTGGGTTTGCGCCTGGCTTGCGGGGTCGGCGGTCTCGTCGCGGGCAGTCCCGGCGCCGCTGTGCCGCTGCTCTTGGAGGAGGCCTGGGGGAGCTTGGCCCGTACGGCGGCGACACGCCTGCGTCGGACCAGGGATCCAGAGAAGCAGCTGGAGGTCTTGAATTGGCTTGTGTTGGAGCGTCGAGAAGTATCTGCCGCTCCTGACCCCCTGATCCTTGATGCTGTCGATCAGATCCGGCGCCTGCCAAGCGGCGCCATCCGCGACGTGAGCGATCGTGTTGGGCTGAGCGCACGGGAGCTGCGCCGCCGGTTCGCAATTCAGGTGGGGCTTAGCCCGAAAGCTCTGCATCGCGTTGCCCGAGCCCAAATGTTGCTTCGTGCCCTACGAGCCGCTGGGCCCGAGATCGAACTCGCCCGCCTTGCGGCCGATCTCGGATACGCGGACCAGGCGCACATGACCCATGAATGTCGAACCATCGTCGGCGCCACACCAGGGCAGCTGAAGCGGCGGATGGTCAGTTAAGGCGCGCCGAAACGTACAAGACCTAGCCCCGCCTCATGCGGATGCTGCGGGTCATGGAGACGGACACCTCACGTTATCCCGACAGCATCGGCGTATTCCTCGCGCCAGCCGAGTATGTCGACAGCGATAACACGGACATTCAGGCGCATGCCGGTCGGCTGGCGACAGGTCGCACGCCACGGCACGCCCTCATTGAGATTTTCCGGTTCGTGCGGGACATACCTTACGGCGCGCCAGACTTCGATCGGCTCGCTTCCTTCCGCGCGAGCGACCTCATCTCGCGCGGGCGCGGCTACTGTGTTCCGAAGGCCTGCGCGCTAGCGGCCCTCGCTCGGGCGGCGGGTATGCCGGCCCGGCTGGGTTTCGCGGACGTATCAAACCACCTGGCGTCGCCTCGGACCGTCGAGCTCATGGGATCGCGCACCTTCGCTTGGCACGGCTATACGGAGGTCCTGCTGGATGGCCGGTGGATTAAGCTAAGCCCCACGTTCGACGCAGAGCTCTGCACGCGGATGGGGGTCCCCGTGCTGGAGTTCGACGGCGTGGCTGACGCGCATCTGCCCGCGTTCGACCCCTCCGGGCGGACTTTTATGCAGTACGAGCGCCTCCATGGGGAGTTCCACGACGTGCCGGCGCGTTTCTTGGCCAATGAAATGCCCAGGCTCTACCCGCGCATGTGCGCCGCGATCCGAGCTGGGGTCGTCCATTGACCCATCGCTTCGGTTCTTTGGTTACCGCTCGCGGCGACAGCAAAGACGTCGCCGGCGAAGAAGCCCGTCCCGGCCTGACCTCTGCTTCGGTCGCCCTCCGGTCGCTGATCGAGCGTTCGCAACGGCCTGAGCATCTATACGGTTCGCTGGAAGCGCATTTGACGGGAACATCGGCCCTGCTAGTCGAGTGGCGCGCGTCCATGCCGCTGTGCCTCGCGGGCATGTTCCACGCGGCTTACGGCACGGATGGCTGGGACGATCCGCTCTTAGGGGTCGCCGAGAGGGGCAAACTCCAGATCCTCATCGGAGCTGCGGCAGAGCGGCTCGTGTATCTCTACTGCGCCCTTGATCGCGCTGCCTTCTTACCGGCGCTCGGCGCGATCGGGCTTCCTGCCGTCCGCGACCGGTTCTCAGGCAAGTCGATCAAGCTCCGGGAAGAGGACGTGGCGGCGCTCGCCTTGCTCACCGCTGCGAATGAACTCGAGCTGCTATCGCAGGATCCCGATCACTGGCGCCGCTACAGCACCCTGCTGAAGCCCCTGTTCTCGAGCCGCTATTTCCAGGAACGCCTGTCGAAGCCGGCGAGGGAAGCGATAGCGGCTGTCGCCTCCAAGCCGTTGCGTGGCTTCGACGAAGCCTACTCGATCTCAAGCATCCCCAACACGGAGGAGGGCTGATGCCGCTCGGAAGATCTATGATCCCGAGAGCACCTATAGCGCTGACGACAAGCAGCAAATCGCCGGCCGCATCACCGGCATCTACCGCGCTCTCCCGCGCTTCTACGTCGGCGTCGTGTTCCAGGAGGTGCCGCGCACGTCGTCTTTTGCCGGCGGCGAGCCGGTCTCCGATTTCGTGCGGATCTGGGTCGACCACATCGCCCGCTCCTTCGACAACGACGATCTGAAGAGCCGCTTCCTCGAGGCGGTGGGGCAGCTCCTGGGGCCCTTTTTCCGAGACCGGGGACTGAGGTGGGAAATGCACGTCGACGAGACGCCATTCAGCCACTGGACCATCGAAGGGCTTCGTCCTCCTCTGCCGGAGACGGACGCAGAGACACGTTGGCGGACAGAGAACCGGCCTACACCTTACTTGCGTTACCGCCGCGTCGAGGTCAGAGGGTAGGGCCTCGCGACCGCTGGCCGACGAAGGTCGGCTTCCGGGAGCGGTGTCAAGGTTCGCCGACGACGCCGACCCGGCATGAGAGGTTCATCAACGCTCCTCCCCGCGCAGGCGCCGATGGGCTTGCTGTATCCTAATTTCCCCGAGCGCGCCCTAACCCTTCCATGGGGCGGCCAATTAGAAGCGGCTCCTCGAGGCCGAACGTTCCCAAGGCCGCGAGTTAATCGGCGCCTCGCGCGGCCTGGAGCCGATCTCCGCGCTTAGTCGCAGCCTCCGCATCCTTGAGATGGCGCTCCATGAGCCGACGCTCCGGTTCAGTCCGGGCATAGGTCCTGGCGCGGGCGAAGCGCAGCGCGGCCTGCTTCGGCTTGCCAAGGTCGAGCAGAAACCTGCCGGCTGCGGCTTGCACATAACCGCTCCCGGGCAGCTTCCGCAGAGGCTCCCGTAGCGCGATCAGGCCGTCCCCTGGCCCCTTTGTCTTGCCGATGACGACGGCTCGGCCCAGCCAGACGATGGGCGACGCATCGATCGCGCATAGCCGCTCATAGGCGTCGGCGAGCGCCGGCCAGTTGGTCTCCGCAAGGCTTGGCGCGATGGCGTGCAACGCCGCGATCTCGGCGCGCAAGTGCCAGACGCTCGCCGTCGCGCCTCGCGCGGAGCGCGCGAGCAACTGCACGCCCTCAGCCACCAGCTTCCGGTCCCAGAGCCCTCGATCCTGTTGGTCCAGCAGCAGGGCCACACCATCGGCCGCGATCCGGCTTGGCACGCGCGCCAGGGTCAGGAGAAGGAGCGCCGAAAGCGCATCGCTTTCCGGCGACGCCGTCGCGGGATGCCGGGCGAGCGCCACGGCCAGGCGAGCCGCTTCCCAACAGAGTTCGGGGGCGCAGAGCGCCTCGCCACTGGAGGCGGAGTAGCCTTCGTTGAACAGCAGGAAGATGACGGTGCGCACCGCCTCCAGCCGCTCTTGAAAATCGTCAGGCGAGGGGGCGGCGATCTCCAGGTCGAGTTCGGCCAACGTCCGTTTGGCGCGCGTAATGCGCTTGGCGACCGAGGCCTCGCTCGCCAAGAGCCCCGCTGCGATTTGCCGGGCGCTGAGGCCGCAAACGCAGTTGAGCGCAAGGGCGACCCTGGACTCTGGGGAGAGGGCCGGGTGGCACGTCGCGAACAGCAGGGCCAGTTCGTCGTCCGACAACTCCCGCGCGAAGCGGGCCTCCTCCTCCGCGGAGGGGGCGGGCGCTGGCAGGGCGTTGAGGGCTTCGTCGAACGGCGCCAGCCGCCGCATCGCGCGGAGCTGGTCCCGCAGGTGGTTGCGCGCGACGGCGAAGATCCAGGCCGCGGGGTTGCGGGGCCGTCCGGCGTGCGGCCAAAGGCGCAAGGCCTGGAGCAGGGCGTGCTGCACGGCGTCCTCGGCCAACTGGAAGTACGCCGGCCCGAGGGCCCGCGCGAGCGTGGCCAGGACGCGGCTTGCGTCGTTGCGCGCAAGCCGCGCCACGTCCGCGTGGATGTCGGACGCGCCCGGGCCCATCAGGCGTGGACAGCGCCGCGTTCCCGCCGCGCCTCTTCGATGACGGCCTCGCAGCTCTCCTCATCGACGACACGGATCTCGATCCGGTTGCGACCTCTGAGGTGCGGGCTCGTGCGGGCGATCGCTTCCGCCTCGTCGAGATCGCGGGCGGCGATCACGAACGCGCCGCCGATCACATCCTTCGCCTCGGCGTAGGGCCCGTCGCTGGGCACTGGCCGCGTGCTCTCAGGCGTCAACATCCGGCCGCCTTCCGCGCCGAGCTTGTAACTCGCCACGAAGTGGCCGCTGCGCTTCAAGTCTTCCACCCAATCCACGTAGCGTTGGACGAGGGCGGAGAGCTCCTGCAGCCCGAGCTCGGCGTAGTCGGCCGGCGCATCGTGGAGAACGAGCATATACTGGGTCATCGTCAGTCTCCTGTTGCACGGGGCGGTCGAGGACCGCGGTGTGTTGACGGAGCAGGCGGCGCAAACTGGACATCGTCCGGCCGATGAGCGCGGATGAGCCCAGGACGACAACGGACGCCCGGGACGATCCGTGCCCGGGCGGGCGCGCGATCCGCAATACACAATGGTCCGCGTTCGGGACCGCGCAAGGCGGGTGAGGACTGTCAGCCGGTCCGGGTGAGCGGCGGCAGGCGATAACGCCCCTCAAGCAGATCCGGCCCCGGCAGATAGGCGCGAAGGACCAGGGCGAAGGGCGCGTTCGGCGCGGGCAACCAGTTCGCGCGCCGCGCCGGGCCGGGATCTTGGTGACTGATCCAGATGTCGAGCTGCCCGTCGCCGGCGCGCATCAGTCCAGGCGTACGGTCTCCTATGGCGTACCGGCGCAGCGGGTTCTCTGCGAAGTAGAACTGTCCCTCTGGCGTGGCCTCGTAGAGGCTGAGGGACCAGAAGGCGCTTGCAGGCGGTTCCCCGCCAGGCGGGAAGCTCAGACGCAGCTTCTGTCCGGCCGGGAAGACGCCGAGGCCGTCGCCCGCAGCGCGCATGTACATCGCCTCCTGGCGCGGCAGCGTCGCGAGCCCGCCCAGGGCGACCGCGGCCCGGTACAGATAGTCCCGCCCGAAATCGCCACGGCCCGGCTTGGGATAGAACCAGCCGTCGGCGAGCATCCCGTCGTTCACCCGCCGGCGCACGAGCGCCTTGGCCTCCGCCACGCCGGCTTCAATCCGGGCCGCGTCGGCCGGCGAGAACCGGCTCGGATCGAACCCGCCGCCGAGGCTCAGCGGCCCCAGCTGCGCCAGGAACGGCCTGTCCGCGGCCGGCGGCGGATTGAGGCGCATCAGACGGTCGGCGCTCATGAAGTAGTCCGCCCACGGCGCGTCACGCGGGGCGACCTCAGGCGGCGGCGGGCGGCGGGGCCCGCTGACCTCGATCCGGCGCGCGAAGGCCAGCGCCGCCCCGAGGTCGTGCGGCCCGTCCACCAGCGTCCGGCCCAGCGCCCAGACGTAGGGCGTCGGCGCCACGACGGCGCCCGGCTCCGGCGCGTGCCCAGGGCCCATGATGCGCACCGGTCCGCCTGCGGGCGTGGTGCGCGTGCCTAGGATCGCGAAGTTGTTGGTGTAGGCGTCCAGCAGGGCGACCGAGAGGTAGCGGTCCTTGGCGGGCGGCAGGGTGATCGTCACGGGCCCGTCCGACAGGTCCAGGCGGGCCGACGAGTAGAGGGTGTCGTTGTTGGGGGTGGTGACGGTTCGGCTCGTGTGGTCCGCCAGAAACGGAACATGGCTGATCGTGTTGAGGCCGGGGCCCGTGCGCGCGCGCTGGAAAGCGCCGCCAAATTCTATGGGCGCCAGGGCGTAGATCCAGGCGTCCCGCGCGGCCGCCTGCAGGCCGGCGGGAGCGGCCCGCGCGGTCCACGGGCCGGCGAGAGCCGCCACCCCGGATAGGAGCAGGCGCCGACGATCGGACCGCCAGATCATTGGCCGGTCTCCAGGGGCGCCCAGCGGCTGCCGCCGGCGCGGATCCGTGCCTCATAGAGCGCGGCGATCGCGGTCCAGCGCTCGCGGTAGGGCGCCGGCGCAGGCTTTGGTCCATCGTTGGTGAAAGCCATGAGAAGGTCATTCTCGGCGGAATGCCGCGGCCAGGCGGGGAGTCCCGCCGCGCCGGGCGTTCCCCGCCGCGCAAAGGCGGCCCAATAGGCGCTCATCTCCTCAGCCCGAACCTCATCCTCGGCCGTCGTCGGCCAGGGCGCGGCGGAAAGCGTGCGAAAGACGTAGGGCCGCTCCTGGGAGTGCGGGGCGCCGGCGGCGTGGGCGCGAAGCGCCGCCGAGACAATGTCGAAGCGATAGAGCCAGGTGGGCGCCGTGCGGGCATGCAGCTGGGCAAGGCGGCGGGCGGGCTCCGTCATGGCCAGGTCGCCGGCGACGTTCATCGCGAAGGTCGCCTCGTCCGGATAGGCCGCCGCGAGCTGCGCGAGTTCCGTGTCGGACACGGTGGTCACCGCCGCGACCGCCGCCTGGTAGGTTTCCGGGGTGGCCGGCGTCTCGACGGCGTTCGAGCCGATGATCAGCGGGACGCCCGCCTGCAAGCCGCTCTCAAAAGCGTCCGCGACCCCCATGGGCAACAAGCGCCCGTCGATCACCGGACCGCCGCCCTTGAAGGGGCTCAGGTACCCCGTATTCACAAGAACGTCCGCCGGGATGGCGCGGAGGGCGTCTGCGGTCTCTGCGCCGAGCGAAGCGGCATAAGCGCGCCCCTCCGTCAGAGCGTCAGGCCAGCCGCGGGGATCGCGGCCCGCGAGGGTCGGGGGCAGGTTCCGTCCCGAGCCGGATTGCGAGATCGCCTTGTGGAAGAGCCCCTGCGCCGGCGGCGAGATCATGAGCCGCTGGACGGCGGCGGCGCCCGCCGACTGGCCGAACAGGGTCACATTGCCAGGATCGCCCCCGAAAGCTGCGATGTTCCGCTGCACCCACTGCAGGGCCGCGATGATATCCATGAAGCCGTAGTTGGCGGTGGGCTCGCCGCGGGAAGCCGCTTCTTCCGCGAGGGCCGGGTGGGCGAAGAAGCCCAGACGTCCGAGCCGGTAATTGAGCGTGACCAGCACGAGGCCTTGGCGCGCGAAGGCCGAGCCGTCGTAGATCGGGGCCGAGCCCGACCCATTGACGAAGCCGCCCCCATGAATCCAGACCATGACCGGCGCGCCGCCCCCACCGCGATCTGCGGGCGTCCAGATGTTGAGCGTGAGGCAGTCTTCGCCGGCGGGCTCCGGCCCCACGCTGTTGTCCGCGGGCCGCCGCTGAGGGCAGGGCGCTCCGAACTGGTCTGCTGGACGCTCGCCGGTCCACGGGTGGGCTGGCTGTGGCGGCCGCCAGCGCAAGGCCCCCACGGGCGGGGCGGCGTACGGCACGCCCTTGAACGCCGACACCGACCCCAACCGCACGCCGCGCAAAGCGCCCGTCTCGATGACCGCGAGCGCGGCGCCCGGGGCGTCGCCGCCCTGCGACGGCGCAGAGGTTGTGCCCCTCTGGCTGCGGGCCATCGGTCAGGCCCCGTCGCGCCGGAAGACGGAGACCACGTTCTGGTTGGCCCCGGCGTCGACGAACAGCGTCTGAGCATTCACGTAGGAGGACTCGCTGCAGACGAGGAATAGCGAGGCGTAGGCCATCTCCCAGGCCGTGCCTTGCCGGCCGAACGGCACAGGCCGCGTGGCGCGGGCCGGATTGCGCGCGCTGGCGGCGCGGCCCATGGGCGTGTCGAGGAGCCCTGGGGCCACGGCGTTGGCGCGGATGCCCCGGGCCTGACCCTCGACGGCTGTGGCGCGGGCCAGGGCGGACAAGGCCGCCTTGGAGGACTCGTAGGCGGGGTTGCGGCCGAGCGGACTGACCGAGGCCGCCGAGGAGACGAACAGGATCGTCCCGCCTTCCGCAAGCTCCGTAAGGGCGCGCTGGGCGATGAGCATGTGGGCGCGCAGGTTCACCGCCATCACGGCGTCCCACGTCTGGGGCGTCTCGTTGTGCAGGCGGTGGCCGTTGGAGACGCCGATGTTGGCGACCGCGATATCGAGGGCCCCCAGGGCGCTGACCGCCTCGTCGAACATCCGCCCGATCGCGTCGGGTTCGCTCACGTCGGCGATGATGGCTTCAGCGGTCCCACCCTCGGCGCGGACCAGGTCGGCCGTCTCCTGGGCCGAAGCCGCGTCCCGGTCGACGCAGGCCACGGCGGCGCCTTCCCGGGCGAACAGCAGGCTCATCGCCCGGCCGTTGCCGATGGTGGTGGCGGGATCGTCCGCCGGGCGCTGGCCGGCTCCGACGATGAGCGCGCGCTTGCCGGTCAACCGGCCCCGTCCCGGGGCGCGGCCGAGCGACGTCTCGAACAACTGGGTCTGCGGATTGACGTCCTGGTGGATCATGGCCCGGGTGGCCCCTTCTCGGTTGGCGTTCCTAGTCCTTGGAGACGAGTTCGATGGTCAGCAGCCCTCTGGATCGGGCGTGGACCTCCAGAACCTGCGCCGGCGCGTCGTAGGCGAGGCGCCCGCCGACCCCGCCCACCGTCACTTGCGGACCGCCGGGGAAGCGCAGTCTTGGCGCGTAGATCACCGTCGGGTGGCCGATGGCGGGGTCTGCGTCGATCTCGACGACCAGGCGGGCTTCCGCGCGGAAGCGCATGGACAACAGCCGCCCTTGGGCGCGCTGCACATAGGGCCGGCAGAACCCGCCAACCGCCCGACCCCCGGAGTCCCGGTCCGACGGGTCGTCCTGCTGGTCCCGCGAGAAGATGGACAGGTCCTCCTGGTTCCACCCGTCGCCGACCGCCAGGTCGTTGCGGTTGGAGGCCGTATAGTTCCACTGGGTCGAACTCAGCAGGAGCTCGTCCATGGCGTCGTACATCAGCGTCAGCGCCGCCTCATGCTTCGACCACACCGCCGCGTCGCGGCGCCCCTCGGCCCAGGCCGCGTACGCGGCGCCCTCGTCGAGGTCGTAGGGGATCCCGAACTCGCCGATGAGCGTCGGCGCGCCGCCGCCCGGGAACTCGGCGGCGGGCGCGGCCCGCGCGGCGAGCTGCCGGACGAAGCGCTCGCGGATCTGGCCGGGGCTGGTTGCGATCTCTCCCGTCAGGAAGTCAGGCGACCGCTGCGGGTCGAAGGTCTTCAGGTGCAGCGTGGTGGTGTCGTACCAGTGGCTGGCGTTCACCGAGCGCTCCGGCATCTGCGAGGGGAAGCGACGGCGGGCTGCGGCGCCGAGGGGATCGATCTCGGCGAACAGCAGCCAATCCGGATTGACCGCCCGCATGGTCTCGGCGACGCCATGGAAGAGCGGGCCGTAGCCATCTTCCGAGATGGAGATGCGCCGCTCGCCGCGGACGCGGAAGACGTCCTCATCGACGCCCACCACCCGGCCGCCCTCCACCCGATAGACGCCGGCCCGCTCAAACGGGCACTCCCGTCCTTCGAGCCAGATGGAAACCCCATCTGGGTTGAGCACGGTCTCGCCGGCCTCCACCGGACGCCCGGTCACCGGCTCGCGAACCAGCAGGGGAACCGGCGTCGGAATCCCCCGCGCGGCCGAGAGCGCATCGAGCGGCGCCGTCGCCGGCCCCGGACGCGCCGTGGCCGGGTTGATCTCGGAGGGACCCTTGTGCCGGTAGGACAGCGGCAAGCCCACCCAGCCCGGATTGGGCTCGTTGAGGGTGTCGAAGCCGAGGACGTTCGGCAGGTCTTTCAGCCGGCGCGCCACCTGGCCGAGCGCCCCGAGGTAGCTGCCCTGCAGGAAGTCCTGCACATTGCGCCCGTCGATCTGGAAATCGGGCGTGAACAGCCGGCCCGCAAAGAACAGGGTCCACATGACGCCGTTGGCCGGCAGCCGCCCGTTCGAGCTCCAGCTCATCTGCGGGTAGGCGTCCTGGCGGCCGCCCCGGGCATAGTCGTACTTCGCCTGCATGACGTGGGCGGCGCCGGCGGCGTGGAACTTGGTGAAGTCCAGCCCCACGGCCTCCAACGTCCACCCCGGCGCGCCGTCGCCGCCCGTCATCCGGCTCCAGACGTCCTGGTGGAAGTCCACGAAGACGTAGAGGCCGTGATCGGCTGCGCGGCGACAGACCTCGGCGAAGTAGTCGAGGTAGTCGGTGTCGTAGCGTCCGGGGCCGGCATGCTCGACCGCCTCCCACGTCGTCAGCAGCCGCAGGACGTTGAAGCCCCAGTGCTTGAGCCGGCCGAGGTGCTCATCGGCCTCGTCGATGGGGAAGGGGCGGCCGATGAACGAGACTTCGCGGTGGTCCGAAAAGTCGCTCGGGAAGTTCGTGCCGCCGTCGGGATAGGGGACCTTGCAGTCGCCGCCGAGGTTGACGCCGCGCAGGATGACCTGGCGGCCCGACTCGTCGACAAAGCGGGTTCCGTCGAGGCTGAGGCGGTCCAGGCTCATGCGGCCACCGCCCGGCGCACCGGCACCCAACGATTGACGCGGGCCAGGGACTCCCGCCGGTCGGACGCGATCACGTCGGTGCCGGCCCGGCCGTAGTGGTAGACCATCGCCGAGCGGCGGTCGTCGGCCACATTGTCGGTCGACATGTGCATCAGGTAGCTGTGGAAGAAGAGCACGTCGCCCGGCTCCATGAGCACGGGGATGCGGCGTGACGTATCCTGGTCGACAATCTCCAGGTACCCTTGCAGGGCCTCGGGCCTTCTGTCCGGCACATGCTCGAAGATGCGCATCGCCCGATGCGAGCCTGGCGTCACCCAGAGGCAGCCGTTCTCCAGCGTGGCGCGGGACAGCGCCAGCCACACGCCCACTTGCGGCTGCTTGTCGAACTTGAAGTAGTGGGAGTCCTGATGCCACGGTTGGCCGACGACGCCGGGATTCTTGAAGATGAACTGGCTCTGGAAGCAGTCGAGGTCCGGCCCAAGGATCTCCTCCACCGCATCGACGAGCGCGGGACGGCCGGCGATCTGGCGGGCCAGCCCTTCTGCATGGCAGTTGAACACCTTGGCGATGCGGTCCTCAGGGTTCCGCGCCGCTGGGCTCGGGGCGACCTCGGGGACGATGTAATAGTTCTCGCCTGAGAGGTACGCGCGCTCGCCCGGATGGCGTTCAGGCGGGTCTTCGCGGATGCGGCTCACCACCTCGGCTTCGAGTTCTCGCGCCTCGGCCGCAGGCACCGCCGCCCGCAGAACGAAGAATCCGTCTTCGGCCCAAGCCCTCGCCCGTTCCGCTCGATCCATGCGCCGCTCCTTCAAGAGAGTTGCATGCTATTCGCGCGGAGGGACAAAAATCAATGTAGTTTTGTGCAGAATCCCGAAATTGCATCCGCGACGGCGCCAGGCGCTTCGAGCTGCGGGAAGTGGCCGACATTCTCGACGATCCGCAGGTCCGCGCCCGGGGCCAGGCGCTGGATGAGTGCGGTCCATGGCGTGGTCTGGCCCGGCTTGAGGCTGACGCGGCGCGAGCGTTCGTCGCGCGCGGTGCTCTGCACCATGAGCAGCGGGACCCTCACGGACCTGAGCACCCGCTCGGCGGCCTCGGAGTCCCATCGGACGATGTCCAGCAGCACGGAACGTGCGACGGCCGGGTCCCACCGGCTGGCGCGCTCGACGATGCGGCTACGAAGAGCCGGGTTGGCGCCTTCGACGAACATCTGCTCGAAGACGGCGGCCAGATAGTGCGACACCCCCAGCGTTTCGATCCGGGCCTCCATCGCGCGCCGCGCCGCCTCCCCCTGACCGGGCGGAGCGAGCAGGTTGGCGTCGACGAGGACGATCCCCCGAACGTCCGCCGGCGCCTGGTGGTAGGCCTCGAGCACCACGCGGCAGCCCAGGCTATGGCCGACGAGCACCACCGGTCCGCCAAGGCCGGCCTTCGCCGCCGTCACGGCGGCCGCCAGGGCGCCCACGTCGGCGACCGCCGGCGCCGGCGCGGCGCCATGGCCGGGCAGGTCCAACGCGGCGACCCGGTGCGCGTTGCTCAGCGCCGCCATCTGCGGCGCCCAATCGGTATGGTCGCAGGCCGCGCCGTGCACGAATAGAAGGGCGGGCTCGCCGCGTCCGGCCACGTGGAGCACGGGATCATGGGGGGGCATGAAGCCTCTTCGTTTTGGCGTGTGATTTATTGGATTATATCAAGATCAAATGTAAGTGCGCGCCGCAACCCGAACCGCCGCCGGGCCCATGAGCTGGTCCGAGCACAGCGCCGCCACATCACATGTAATCAGGGGTGATGGGAGTCGGCCTCGGGTCAGACGCGGCGGCTAGGCAGGATTGTGTGCGCTCTTTAAATTTCGCGCGCTGCACAGATTCTGGGGGGGCGAGCCTTGCCGACCGACATTCCGTCCGTTTCCACCTTCAAGAGCCCCGCCTTGGCCGAACTCGCGCCGGCCCTCCCCAGCCTGACCGACAAGGCCGCCTTTTGGCTGAAGCGGGACATCGTCCGCGGCGTGTTTCTGCCGAACGAACGGATCAAGGTGGACCCCCTGTCCAAGTTCTATGGCGTCGGCCGCAGCCCCATCCAGGCCGGGATCATGCAGCTTGAGCCCACGGGTCTGTTGAGCCATGAGCACCAGAAGGGCCACCGCGTGGCGCCCGTCTCGCTCGCCGATTACGACGACGTTCGCCAGCTCTACCGGGACCTTTACCGCATCGCCCTGCGACGCGCGGTCAAGAACGGCGACATGGCCTGGGAGGAGCGCGTCGTGCTGACGCTCCACCGCACCTCCAAGGTCCCGAAGGTGATCGACGTCCGCGGCGAGGGTCGAGAGATGTGGCAGATGGCCTACAAGCGCCTGCATGCCGAGATCCTCTCGGGCTGTGGGTCTCCGTTGCTCACGGCGCTCATCGCTGACTTGGGCAACCGGGTGGAGCGCTACGTCAACCTCTTCGCCGACCTGCAGAGCGACCTGGAACGCGACCACCACAAGGAGCATCGCGAGTTGGTGGACATCGTGCTCGAGCGGGACGCCCAGAAGGTGATCGAAGCCTTCGACGCCTTCTTCCAGCGCGCCCAGCCCATGCGCGACACGGTGGTCGAGAAGCTGCGCAGCATGGAGGAGACCAAGCCCGCGCGGCGGCCCCGGGGCGCCGCCCGCCCGCCCCCAGAACCGGCCAAGCCGGCGGCGGCCAAGACGGCGGCGAAGGGGCGCCGGAAGGTCAGCTGATCCGCGAGATTGCGTGTAATTGCGCCGTTCATGCATTTTTCGCATTGAGAATTGTCGTTTGCCCCGGATAGTCTGCGGGAAGAGGCGGCTTCCAGCCGCCACGCATCCGGGGGGCAGATGGCCAAGGATCCCAGACGTGAGCTGAGCCTGCCGCGCAAGGCGGGGTTCGCCATGGGCGACTACGCCTGCAATCTCTACTGGCAGAGCCTCTCGCTCTTCGTGATGTTCTACTACACCGACGTCGTGGGCCTCTCGGGCGCCACGGCGGGGTTGATCTACATGGTCGCCTCGATCTTCGACGGCGCGACCGATCCGATCATGGGGGCGCTCGCCGATCGGACACGGACGCGGTTCGGGCGGTTCCGGCCCTATCTGCTGGCCGCGGGCGTACCGCTCGCCTTCGCGTTCGTCTTCATGTTCTGGAAGCCGGCCCTCGATGGCGCGGGCCTGATCGCCGTCGTGCTGGCGGCGCACCTGCTGTTCCGCCTCGCGTACACCGCGGTGTCTGTGCCCTACAGCTCGCTCACGGCGCGGATGACCCGCAGCTCGGACGAACGCTCCACGCTCGCCGGCTTTCGGATGGTCTTCGCCGCCCTGGCGGGTCTGACCGTCTCCTACAACACCCAGCCGCTGGTCGCGGCGCTGGGCGGCGGCGATGAGGCCCGGGGCTTCTTCTACGCCGCCTGCGTGTTCGCCTTGCTCGCCACGGGCATCTTCCCGCTCGTCTTCCTGGCCACGCGCGAGCCGCCCGAGCCGGCCGTCCCTGAGCGCCGGCTGCGGGTCGGCGAATACTGGCTGGCGATCCGCAACAACCGGGCCTTCTGGGTGCTGATGGCGGCGATCACCGTCGGCGCCGTCGCCTCTTCGACCCTCGGCAAGGCGGTGATCTACTACTTCAAGTACATCGTCGGCGACGCGGACGCCGCACGCTACGCGCTCTCCTTCAAGGCGATCTCGGCGCTGGCGATTATCCCCGCCTGGGTGTTCGTCTCCCGCCGGATCGGAAAGCAGGCGGCGTGGATCACCGCCTCAATCTGGGGCGTGGCCGGGTCCGCTCTGCTGATGGTGACCGACGCCACCACGGCCGTGGTGGCCACGGCGTTCTTCATCCTCATGCACGTGGCTTCGCTCGGGAAGTCCATGACGGTGTGGTCGATGATGCCGGACACCGTCGAGTACGGCGAATGGAAGTCCGGCGTGCGGGCGGAGTCCTTCATCTTCGGGCTGGGAATGTTCTTCCAGAAGGCGGCGCTCGGCATCGCGGCGGGACTGTTCGGCTGGGCGCTGGACCTTGTGGGCTATCGCGCCAACGTCGCCCAGACGCCGGAGACCCTCTTCGGCATGAAGATGATCGTCGTCCTCCTGCCGGCGATCAGCTTCGGCCTCTCCGCGCTCATCATGCTGGCCTACCCGCTGAAGCGCGGCCGCCACGAGGCGATTGTCGACGAGATCGCGGCCCGGCGCGCCGCTGCCGATCCGACGGGCGAACCGGCCTGACCACCAAGAGGAGCTCCCATGGCGCGTGTACGCTACCTGGACCGAGATGAGATCGCGCCGGAGGTGCAGGCGCTGCTCGGCCACCGGCCCCCATTGAACCTGTACCGGGCGCTGCCGCACTCGCCGCCGTCCGCGGTCGGCTTCCTGACCCTCGGATCGGCGCTGCGGCGGGAGTCCGAGCTGAGCCCGAAGCTGCGTGAGCTGGTCACCCTGCGCGTCGGCGTGATCAGCAAGGCGGCGTACGAGGTCACGCAGCACCGGCGCGTGGCGCGCAGCGTCGGCATGACAGCCGAGGAGATCGCCGCCGCCACCCGGGAAGGCCCGGAAGATTGCCTGACCGAATTCGAGCGGCTGACGCTCCGCTTCACCGAGGCGGTGGTCCATGAGGTGAAGGCGCCTGAGCTGCTCTACCGCGCGGTCGCCGCCGAGCTCAGCGAGCGGCAGATGGTCGAGCTGCTGATGCTGATCGGCTTCTACATGCTGGTTTGCCGCTTCCTTGAGAACGCCGAGGTGGATCTCGAGGACCCGCCCATTCCGGGCTAACGCTGTGGAGCTTCGTTCCTATGGCGCCACGGGCCTGAGCGTCAGTCCGCTCGCCTACGGCGCCATGACCGTCCGGTCGGACCCGGCGCTGAAGGACGGCGTCGCGCCCTCGCTGCTCGCGGCCCTCGAGGCGGGCGTGACGCTGATCGACACCGCGCGTGCTTACCCCGACTCCGAAGCGATCATCGCCGCGACCTTGAAGGTGTGGGGCGGGCCGAAGCCGCTCATCTCAACCAAGCTCCGGTCCCGCTCCCGCGAGGCCTATCGGGTCTATCGGCCGGCGCACGAGGCCTATCCCGCCGAGGCCATCCGCGACTCGGTCGAAGCCAGCCTGAGGGCGCTCCAGGTGGACGCCCTCGACATCGTGCATCTGCACCAATGGCACTACGCCTGGACGCACGAGCTGGGGTGGCTGGAGACGCTTCAGCGCTTGCGCGAGGCCGGGAAGCTGCGGTCCATCGCCGTCAGCGTCCAGGATCACGAGCACGACGCGGCCCTCGAACTCGTGAGTCGCGGGCTGGTGGACGGTGTCCAGGCGATCGTCCATGTCTTCGAATCCCGCCCGGCGAACGCGCTGCTGCCGTTGGCCCGGACCCGCGGTGCGGGGGTGATCGCCCGCTGCGCGCTCGATTCCGGCGGACTTACCGGCGAGTTCGGAGAGGCCGAGTTCGCCGCCCGAACCTTCCTGAAGCATGCCCCCTTTGGCGAGTACGCTGCCCGGCTGGCGGCGCTGCGCGAGGCTTTTGTGCCCGATGTGGCCGGCACGCTGACCGAACTGGCGCTGAGGTTCGTGCTGTCGCTGCCGGGCGTCTCCAGCCTCGCGCTCGGAATGGCAGAGCGGCGCTTCGTCGACGCCGCGCTCGAGGCGGTGCGGCGCGGACCCCTGCCGGCCGAGGCGGTCGACGCGATCCGGCGCGAGCATGTCTGGACGCGGAACTTCTACGAGCGGTTGCCGTGAGCCGCATCGTCAGCTTCTGTTTCGATGACGGTTTCCGGGCGAGCGCGGAGACGGTGTGGCGCCTGTTCGCGGCCCGGGACCTCTCCGCCACCTTTTGCGTCCTGGCCGCGCCCGAGCTCGCGAAGGATCCGTTCATCCGCGGGGCGGCGATCGCCGACTGGGGCTTCTGGCGTGAAGCCCAGGCCGCGGGTCACGAGGTGGCCCCGCACGGCTGGGCCCACGAGCGGCTGGGTGAGCTTCCCGTCCCGGCGGCGTGTGAGAGCCTGGACCGGACCCTGGAGGCGTTCGTCCGCGAGCTTCCCGACTTCGAGCTTGGCCAGGCGATCTTCCACCTTCCTTATCTGACGGCGCCCACGCCCGTTGTGCAGCACCTCTCGAGTAAGGTTCTGGGCGTGCGGCGCAAGCTCCACCAGCAGGGGCTCAACCGCGCCTTCGGCCACCCGCGCGGCGCCAGCATCGATTGCGTCACCTTCCCCGACCCCGCTGACGAGCGCCTCCAGGCGCGGATTGGCCGGTTCCTCGGACACGAGGCCGGTTGGCTCGTGCTCGTGCTCCACGGCCTGGACGGGGAGGGGTGGGGACCGGTTTCGTCAGATACCCTGGCCGCCATACTGGACCGGCTGACCGCCTCGGGCGTGCGGGTCGCGCCCGCGGGCCAGGTGCTCCGCCAAGGGACGACCGCAAGCTAAAAAAAGACGCCCCCGAAGGGGCGTCAGGTGCTTGTGGGAAGCCTCCGACTTCCCGGGGAGGACCTAGTACTTCACGTCGAGGGAGACCCCGACGATCCGCTGGGCTTCGTAAGGGTGGTAGAGCGACAACGCGCCAAGCCCGGCGATCCCAGGGGTGCTGAACTTGCGGGTGTAGTAGAACTCATCCGTGAGGTTGCGGCCGAACACCGACACCTTCCAGCGGCCGTCCTCGGGGCCCACCCCCACCGCGGCGTTGATGAGCGTGAAGGCGGGGTGCTGCGCGAACGGCGAGTTCGGCGTGTTGGCCGGGAAATCGGTCCGGTGATTGATGTTGCCATTGAGGTAGAGCGACAGGCCGGCGCCGACGGGGCGGACGTAATTGACGTCGAGGTTCCAGCTCCACTTGGGAGCGAAGGGCAGTTGGGCGCCCGAGAGGTCCTGAACACCGCCGACGCAGCCGGTGGCCGCCGTCTGGCCGCGATAACACGGCGCCCGGGGGAAGCTCTTGTACTTGCCGTCGGTATAGGCGAGGGAGCCCGAGAGCGTCAGGTCCATGTCGTCGAAGGGGCGCCAGAAGCCTTCGGCCTCAACCCCGCGGGAACGCGCTTCGGCCGCGTTCAGCAACAGGAAGAGGCCGATGTCGCCGGGCTCGCGCGCGGTCACCTGCAGGTCCTCCACCTCCAGCCAGAAGGCGGTGACGTTGAAGAGCAGGTTCTGCGCGGGGAATGCGGCGCGCAACCCCACCTCGTAGTTGGTGGGCTGCTCTGGCCGCACGTCCAGGAGCGTCGTGGTGGCGATGCCCACGTCGTAGCCGCCGCCCTTGTAGCCGCGGGTGACGGTGGCGAACACGTTGGAGGTGTCGGTGAGGTCGTACTGGGCGCCGAGTCGCCAGAGGAAGGCGTGGTCGGTCTTCGCCGCCTGGTTTCGTTCGGTGTGGTTGTTGACAGGATCGAGCCGGATCTTCTCCGCCTCCGACCGCTCCTGCAGGTACCGGCCGCCGACGATCAGCCGGAAGTCGTCGGTGAAGTTGAGGTTCGCCTGCCCGAATACGGCGATGTTCTCGGAGGTCGTATAGTTGTCGGCGACCAGGTTGCGGAACAGCGTCCGTTCCAGCGGGCGCAGCTGGGTCGATTCCGAGTGGACGTCGGAATTGAAGTAGAAGAAGCCCGCCACGTAGTCGAGGAACGGCCCCTTCGGAGAGGCGATCCTGAACTCCTGGGTGAACTGGGTCTGCCGGAAATCCGCGTCGTTCTTGTTCGTCTGGTTGACGGGCGCGTTGTCGCTGTCCAGGCCATCGATCGTGCGCCAGTAGCGCCAGGCGCTGATCGAGGTGAAGGTGAAGCCATCGCCGAAGTCGTAATCGGCCTGCGCTGAGACGCCCGACGTTTTCACGTCCGAGTAGACGTCGCCGTCGATGTTCGAGTAGTCCCGACCTTCGCCCAGCTGGACGCCGTAGTTCAGGATCGCTTGTTCCCGTGGGTCGATGGGCGTGCCGGTCTGAACGATCGTCCACATGCAGCAGTTGGCGTCGCGCCGCCAGTAGTCGCCGATGATGCTGAGGGTCAGGTTGTCGGACGGCGTGACTTCCAGTTTGCCCCTCAGACCCCAATCGTTCCGGTCGTTCAGTTCGCGGCCGTCGAACAGGTTTTTCATGAACCCGTCACGCTTGTTGATGCGTCCCGAGACCGCGTAGCGGACCTGGTCAGAGATCGGGCCGCTGACCAGAACCGAAGCCTTGCGGTCATTGTCCGGCCAGGCCCAGCTCACCTTGCCTTCCACCGTGAACGCCTCGCTCGGCCGCCGGGTGACGACGTTGATGACGCCAGCCGAGGCGTTCTTGCCGAACAACGTCCCCTGAGGCCCGCGCAACACCTCCACGCGCTCGATGTCGGGGAGGTCGGTCAGGGATGCGCCGGCCTGGCCGAGCACCACCCCGTCCACCACATAGGCCGAGCTCGATTCGATGGACTCGGACGCGAAGGAGGTGGTGCCGATGCCGCGGATGAAGAAGCCGAACGAACGCGGCCCGGCGCTGTTCGAGACGCCGAGGTTCGGCACCCGATACGCCAAGTCTACGGACTCGTTCTGGCCGTAAGCGGTCAAGGTCTCCGCCTGCACCACCGCCACGGAGACCGGCACGTCCAGCAGCCGCTCCTCGCGCTTCTGGGCGGTGACTACCAGCTCGTCGAGTTGCGTTGCGGTCTCCGCGGTCTGCGCATGGGCCGGCGCGCCGATGCAGAATCCTCCTCCTGCGGCGAGCGCGGTCGTCAGCCGCAACCAGGTCTTCAATGCGCGCTTCATCCCATTCCCCTCCCATTAGCGGAGCGACATGCAGCTCCATGTTATCGATGGGACCGTGCGTGAAGCGCCAGCGGGTGTCAAGATTACATGTAATTATGAGATTGAGTGCAGATTACGCGCAACCGAACGCGCCGCCGCCGTTTCCGGCGACGGCGCGGCGACCCATGGGGATCGCGGCTAGGCTTGCTTGGATGCGGACCCGGGAATGGTCCCGCGCTGACGCCGCTCGTGGAAACGCTGGTCGTCGGTCTCCGGCCAGGGCGCAGGATCCGGGAAGCGCCCGTCCGGCAGAGGCCACACAACCGGCGTCGCCTTTCCGTCGATCTTCTGGCCCATCGCGATGCCGTCGCGATCCACCGAGGGGTGCGGCCGATCTGTCCCCCGCGTGCACCCATCCTTGAAATAGATCGCGGTGTAGGCCCGGCGCATGCGGTCAGACCGGTTCGGCTTCGCCAGATGCACGGTCCGCCCGTGGTGAAAGATCACGTCGCCCGGACCGCAGGGCACAAACACCGGATCGGCCGCCTGACGCTGCATCAGGGTTTGGCCCGCTCCAGGGGTGCGGAATATGTCGACATACGCCAAGTCCCCCACGTGAGACCCCGGGACATAGCCCATGCAACCGGTCTCGTGGTCGACGTCGCACAGGGGGATCCAAGCAGTGATCGTGTCGGCTTCGGCGATCGGCCAGTAGGCGTGATCCTGGTGGGCCTCGGTCTCGCGGCCGCCAGGTTCCTTGTAGAGGGCCTGGTCGTGCCAGAGCCGCACGCGCTCTGCGCCGAGCAGCGCGCCGAGCGCCTGGCCAAGGCTCTGATGGAAGGTGAGCGGGCGCACGTCCGGGAAGTCCTCCCAGATGTACTGGCACTGGATGAAGGACTGTTCGTAGGGGGTCTTCTCCTCCAGGGGCCGCGTGTCGCGCGCTTTGCGGGTCGTGACCGCGTGATCGACGGCGGCGGCGAGGCGGCGCACCTCGTCGGCCGGCAGCAGGCCGCGCGCATGCACGAAGCCATCCCTGCGGTAACGCTCCGTGAGATCGACCAGCTCATCGGGAGTCATGGGACGCCTCCTCTCGCCGCCTAGCGGCCGTTCTCAAGAATCTTGAATTGCCGCGCCGGGTCGGTCTGCGGGATCACCTGGCCGTCCGGCAAGCGGGTGATCGCGCCGTCAGGCGCATACTGCAGGATGTACGCCTTGCGCACCGTGCCGGCCTTGAGATTGGGGCCTGTGCGGTGCGGCGCCAGCGAGGAGAAGACGACGATGTCCCCGGCCTTGGCGGGGACCGGCACGGCGTCAGGCGCGGATTCGAGGCAAACCCGACCGATCTCTGTGGGCCAGTGCTCCAGCGTCCCGAGCTTGTGCAGGCCAGGCGCGATCCAGGGGCAGCCGTTTTCCTCGTCCACATCCACCAGCGGGATCCACAGGGTCAGATACTGCTGCGGCTCGATGAAGGTGTAGCCGTTGTCCTGGTGCCAGGGGAATTCCTGGAGCTTCTCGGTCTTCTTGTAGACGGATTGATCCCAATAGAGACGCACGTCCGGTCCGATGAGGTCGCGGCAGATGTCTTTGATCACAGGGTGCGCGGCGAAGGCCTGCAGCACCGGCGACTTGCCGACGATATGGGCGGTGAAGCTGATGGCGCCCACGCTGGAGAGCCGGTGCTTGCCCCCTTGTTCCTTGGTGAATTCTTCGTGCGCCTTCTCCAGAGGATCGATGGCGGCGGCCACCGCCGCGATCTCATCGGCTGTGAAGGCGTCCTCGTAGAGGAAGAAGCCGTCCCGGTTGAACTGATCGACCTGGGCCGCGCTGAGGCGCCGCGCCCGTTCCCGCGGCGCGTCCTGCCAGCGAAAATCCACGTTCAACGGGTGCAGGCGGGGCGAAGCCAGGGTGGGCGCATCCATGGGAGTGACCTTCAGAAATTTGTGGAAGAAGCTAATTACATGTAATTTCGAGAGTCAATCGCGCATTGTGTGTGATACGTCCGCTTCTGCTGGCGTTTATCGCGCGGAGGAACGGCGGGATGCGAAGGTTCTTGGTGTACCAGGCGATCTGGGGGATGGAGGGGCTGCCGGGGATTGACCTGGAGACGCGTCTCGACGCCGCGCTCGATCAGATCGTCGCCGCCGGGTTCGACGGGGTAGGGGTCAGCCTAGCGCGTTCCGACCGCGCCGAAGCGGTGGCCCGGGGCGTCCGAGAGCGCGGGAAGGGATTCGAGGCCATGGGTTTCGTGCGCGCGCGGGAGGACGTTGCGCGCGCCATAGATCGCGCCGAGAGCCTCGGCGCACATCACCTCAGCCTGCAGATCATGACACGTCTGGACCGCGTTGGAGAGGCGGTCGCCCTGTTGGAGAGCTTCGAGGCTGAGGCGGCGCGCGCCACCATTCCGGTCTACTATGAAACCCATAGAGGCCGGTTGACCAACGACCTGCTGTTCACATGCCGCATTCTCGACGCGCTTCCGGAGCTCAGGCTCACGGGCGATCTTTCTCACTATCCGGTGGCGCACGAAATGCCCCTCCCGGTTCCCGCAGGAGACCTTGGCCGGATTTCTAAGGTGCTGAACCACTGCTGGGCGTTCCACGGGAGGGTCTCGGGTGCGCATCAGATCCAGTTGCCGTTCACGGCCCCGCAGCATCAAGGGTGGCTCGCGCAGCATCGCGCCTGGTGGCGCGAAGGATTCGCAAGTTGGATCACGCGGTCCCCGGAGGGCGGCGAATTGACATTCATGCCCGAGCTTGGACCGCCCCACTATGCGATGACAGACGCGAATGGAGGCGAACTTGGGGATCGTTGGACCGAGGCGCTGAGCCTGATGGAGATGGCTCGCGAGACGTGGGCGCTCGCCCTAAGCGACGCTGCAGATATTGCTCGTCCGTGCCGGGGGCAAATTGGCTGAACAGATGCGCGTCCTGCCGCGGTCGCGGCGGACCGCCTCGACCTCGTGTCAAAGAGCTTTGCTGACGGGACCGGCCCCCGGCGTTCCGTACGCGAGAGCGTGCGCGAGCCGCCGGTTTTCGTCATCAGTTGGTCCGCCAAATCGTCAGTCCGAAGCCGGAGTTCGTCAGCGCTCGACATAGCGTTGCAGAGTCGAACGGTGATTGAGTGAGGCGACTGCAGTTGCAGGGCGCGTCGCGCTCGCTTCCGGTAGACGTGGTCTCAGGCGCGGTTCGAGTCCACGAGGCGGCCCGCATCACGGATAGAGCCTCGCGGCGGCGATCATGTTCTCGGACGCGAGACCTTCGGCCATCGCTCGCTGGGTCACCTCGAGCGCGGCCGCGGTGACTGGGAGGGAACCTTGACGAGCGGGTCGACCATATAGCGAAGGTCTATGGCAAGGAGCTCCATGGGGTACGCCGGACTGCATCGGCACCCCCCTCAGTCGAGATCGACGCCGAGCAGGCGGACGTACTGCTGGCCGCTGTGCATGTCGCGCTCGGTGATCCAGCCCTGCGGGGTGGGGCGCGGGTAGGACACCTTGAGCATGGCAAGGTCGGGAACCGGCGTGCGCTTCACCCAGGCGGCATCGACGTCGTAGAGGCGCGCAAAGGTGTCCGGCCCGAGGGCGGGGTGGTCGTGATAGGTCCGGAAGGTCTCCGGGCTGTCGAAGAACAGGTCGACGGTGACCCAGAAGGGGCCCGCGGCCTTCGACCTCACGTAGCGGCAGACATCACTCACCTTAGGCATGTTCGGCCTCGCGCGCAGGCGTGTTGCTGAGATCGACCCACTCGGTTCGGACGAGCTCGAGGCCGTCCCGGGTCTCCACCACGTGGTTCAGGTGGAACTTGTACACTTGGCCGCTTTCGATTTCGGCCGGCGTAAAGGCGAACCCGTAGCTGGGCTGCGGCAGCTCCGGAGACAGCGGGAAGTGGAAGAACAACGGGTTCACGGCCTTCGACAGCCGCGTGGCCAGCTCCTGGGTCGCAGCCGTGATCACCAGCAGCACCCCCACCTCAGGCGGCGGCGGCGTGCCGGCGGGCAGTCTGCGCCCCGACACGGCGTTCCAGCCGTAGATGCGGACCGACAGGTCGTAGTCGCCGGCCTCCGCGCCGAAGGTGCGGTCGATCCGGTCCCGCAGTCCCTCCACAAGCCGCTCGTGGAAGAGGTCGAGGTTGGCGAGCACCTTGGGGTCCTCGATCCCCACGAGGCTGATGGTCTGGTATGGCCCGGCGCCGGCTCCTTCCAGCTTCATCGTGTAGGGCCCCGGCTCCCAGACTGAACCCGTAACGCGGACCCTGCGCTCGTCGAGGGCCGTGTAGACGGCGTTGGTGACGTTGAGCACGCCGCCGGGCTCGAAGAGGCGGTAGGGGTCGCTGTTCTCGTACAGCATGTGGGCCGAGACGCCCTGCACCTCGCAGCGGTTCGTCGCGCTGAGGGGCTCGATCTCGAACCGGTCCTCGAAGACCTCGATGAGCACGCCCCCGTCGCCCCGAACCGCCGTGCAGACGCCGCCGCACTCGGCCGTCTTCCCGGCGTGCCAGGCCGCGCCCAGGCCGGCGCCCATCATGATCGGCACGGCCGCCAGGACCGCCGTGTCGGTGGTGCGGCCGCCGAGGACGATTGTGGCCCCCGCCTTGAGCGCCTCGATGTAGGGCTCAGGGCCCATCAACGCCACGATGTGGTCGCAGGCCTCGAGCGTCGCATCGTCGAGCGGGGCGGACGGCGGGAGCGGGCGGATCCTGCCCTCCGCGCGCCTGGCCTTCATCGCATCGCGTGACTGCTCGGAGCTGAGCACCGCGATCTTCGGCCTCAGGCCCTGTTCGCGGGCGACCTCCAGGGCGATGTCCCGCGTCCAGTGGAGCGCCTCGTCCGCCCCGGACGTGCCGCAGGTGCCCACGAGCAGCGGAATGCCCGCCTTCTCGCTGGCGACCATCAGCACCTCCAGATCGCGCTTGACGGACTCCCGGGCCCACTTTGAGACGCCCCGCGCCAGGTAGGAGGGGCCGCTGTCAGTGGAGCCGGCGTCGCAGGCGATCGCGTGCGCGCCCTTCGCCAGTCCCGCTTCGACGTGTTCGGCCCTGATGCCGGCGCCCAGGGCGCCGGTGGGAACGATCACCTTCACGCCCCCCGTCCTTGTCGCGGCCATCGCGTTTCTCTCCTCTGTTGACGCCTTGGTCACGCACGTACGCATTGGCGTCAAGATTGACGGAAATCGTCAATATAAACGGCGGCAGTGCTGCGTCCGAGAGGGCAAGGGTGCGCGCGGCGCTCAGGTCAGGCGTCGTAGCCCGGCAGCGCCCGGTCGAGCTTGCGCAGGCAGGCCGGCCAGGCCAGGCCGCCGCCGACGCTATCGGTGTTGCGCATCGGCCGCTCGCGGGTCTGGCTGCGCACCACTTCCTGGGCCGCCTCAGGGGCCA
>NZ_JBHUEY010000011.1:0-663 GCF_042681205.1 Phenylobacterium terrae | reverse complement strand
TGGTCACGTGACTGATCATGCACTGATCACGTGGCTATCATGCACTGATCACGTGGCTGATCATACAATGATCACGCAGCTACCATGTACTGGTCACATGACTGATCATGCACTGATCACATAATTGATCATGCACTGTTCACCTGGCTTATCATGCATTGATCATGTGACTGATCATGTGCTGATCATGTTTGGTGTCACACACTGATCATGTGCCTCTGGAGGCAATGAACATAGAGCTGAGTAGGCAGGAATCAGTCAGCAGGCTATAATCATGGAACTCACCTCTGAGAAATCATGCTGCTCAGCTGGCAATAATCAAGTAGATGAGCAGGCAGGAATTACGCAGCACAGGTGGCAATTGTCAAGGAGATGACAGGCAGGAATCGTGCAGCTCAGCTGGAAATTGTCAAGCAGATGAGCAGACAGTAATCACGCAGCTCAGCAGGCCCTGATCACGTGACTGAGCATGCACTGTTCACGTGGATGATCACACACCTATCACGTGACTGATCATGCACTGATCATGTGACTGATCATGCACTGATCACGTGGCTATCATGCACTGATCACGTGGCTGATCATACACTGATCACGTGCCTGATCATGCACTGATCACGTGGCTGATCATGCACTGATCACGTGGCTGATCATACAATGATC
>NZ_JBHUEY010000010.1:0-623 GCF_042681205.1 Phenylobacterium terrae | reverse complement strand
TCAGCCACGTATTCAGTGCATGATAGCCACGTGATCAGTGCATGATCAGTTACGTGAGCAGTGTATGATCAGCCACGTGATCAGTGCATGATCAGACACGTGAACAGTGTATGATCAGCCACGTGATCAGTGCATGATCAGCATGTGATCAGTGCATGATCAATCACGTGATCAGTGTATGATCAGCCACGTGATCAGTGCATGATCAGTCACGTGATCCGGGCCTGCTGAGCTGCGTGATTAGTGTCTGCTCATCTGCTTGACAATTGCCAGCTGAGCTGCACGATTCCTGCCTGTCATCTGCTTGACAATTGCCAGCTGTGCTGTGTAATTCCTGCCTGCTCAGCTGCTTGATTATTGCCAGCTGAGCAGCATGATTCCTCACAGCTGAGTTCCATGATTATTGCCTGCTGACTGTTTGATTCGTGCCTACTCAGCTCTTTGTTTATTGCCTCCAGAGGCACATGATCAGTGTATGATAGCAAACATGATCAGCGCATGATCAGTCACATGATCAGCGCCATTAAGTCACGTGATCACTACATGATAGTCATGTGATCAGTCCATGCTCAGTCACGGTATCAGTGTATGATCAGCCACGTGATCAGTGCATGATCAGTCAC
>NZ_JBHUEY010000009.1:0-1747 GCF_042681205.1 Phenylobacterium terrae | reverse complement strand
ACGCGTGATCAGCAAAAGCAGGGTAATTTCACAATCACTCAAGATGGAGACAGTATCACTAATAACTATACTAGTAGTGGCAACAGTAAGCAATGCAGATAAGATCTGCATCGGCTATCAATCAACAAACTCCACGGAAACTGTGGACACACTAACAGAAAACAATGTCCCTGTAACACATGCCAAAGAACTGCTCCACACAGAGCATAATGGGATGCTGTGTGCAACAAGCTTGGGACACCCTCTTATTCTAGACACCTGCACCATTGAAGGGCTAATTTATGGCAATCCTTCTTGTGATCCATTGCTGGGAGGAAGAGAATGGTCCTATATCGTCGAGAGGCCGTCAGCCGTTAACGGATTGTGTTATCCCGGGAATGTAGAGAATCTAGAAGAGCTAAGATCACTTTTTAGTTCTTCTAGGTCTTATCAAAGGATCCAGATCTTTCCAGACACAATCTGGAATGTGTCTTACAGTGGGACAAGCAAAGCATGCTCGGATTCATTCTACAGAAGCATGAGATGGTTGACTCAAAAGAACAATGCTTACCCTACCCAAGATGCTCAATACACAAATAATCAAGGAAAGAACATTCTTTTCATGTGGGGTATAAATCATCCACCCACCGATACTGCGCAGACAAATCTGTACACCAGAACCGACACAACAACGAGTGTGGCAACAGAGGAAATGAATAGGGTCTTTAAACCATTGATAGGACCAAGGCCTCTTGTCAACGGTTTGATGGGAAGAATTAATTATTATTGGTCGGTATTGAAACCGGGCCAAACACTGCGGATAAAATCTGATGGGAATCTAATAGCTCCATGGTATGGACACATCCTTTCAGGAGAGAGCCACGGAAGAATCCTAAAGACAGGCTTAAAAATGGGTAGCTGCACAGTGCAGTGTCAAACAGAGAAAGGTGGCTTAAACACAACATTGCCCTTCCAAAATGTAAGTAAGTATGCATTTGGAAACTGCTCAAAGTACATTGGTGTAAAGAGTCTCAAACTTGCAGTTGGTCTGAGGAATGTGCCTTCTAGATCTAGCAGAGGACTATTCGGGGCCATAGCAGGATTTATAGAAGGAGGTTGGTCAGGACTGGTTGCTGGTTGGTATGGATTCCAGCATTCAAATGACCAAGGGGTTGGTATGGCAGCAGATAGAGATTCAACCCAAAAGGCAATTGATAAAATAACATCCAAAGTGAATAATATAGTCGACAAAATGAACAAGCAGTATGAAATCATTGATCATGAATTCAGTGAGGTAGAAACTAGGATTAACATGATCAATGATAAGGTTGATGATCAAATCCAAGATATATGGGCATATAATGCAGAATTGCTAGTTCTGCTTGAAAACCAGAAAACACTCGATGAACATGACGCTAATGTAAACAATCTATATAATAAAGTGAAGAGGGCGTTGGGTTCCAATGCAGTGGAAGATGGGAGAGGATGTTTCGAGCTATACCACAAATGTGATGACCATTGCATGGAGACAATTCGGAATGGGACCTACAACAGGAGGAAGTATCAAGAGGAATCAAAATTAGAAAGACAGAAAATAGAGGGGGTCAAGCTGGAATCTGAAGAAACTTACAAAATCCTCACCATTTATTCGACTGTCGCCTCATCTCTTGTGATTGCAATGGGGTTTGCTGCCTTTTTGTTCTGGGCCATGTCCAACGGGTCCTGCAGATGCAACATTTGTATATAATTGGCAAAAACACCCTTGTTT
>NZ_JBHUEY010000008.1:0-513 GCF_042681205.1 Phenylobacterium terrae | reverse complement strand
TCCCTTCGGACCTAGGAGCCAGGCGTCCTTGCAGAGGGCTTAGGGGCTGGGGGTGTGCACACTGCCAAAGCCTCCCGCGGGGAGAGCTCTTTCCGAGGGAAAGGAAGCGCCCCAGGCTGCATTCCCAAGCTGGGGCTTCCTCGCCCAGACTAAGCGCCGCACGGAGGGAATCAGGGTCCCGGTGCCCCTGGCTTGGGGAGGCAGCTCCACAGCCAGAGTGTTGCTCCGTTTGTGCCCAGAAAGCGCCTGCCAGACCGGGCCTTCCCTGGAGCTGTCCTCCCGCCTAGAGGCAGGTGGATGTGCTGTGCGGGCTTCCCCTGGGCGTTTGGGCTCCCTAGCACAGCCGCAGCGCAGGGGAACCAGCCCATGATCAGTGAGCTCCGGGCAGTTACTTTGGTCCCAGGTTTGGAGCCCAATGCCCGGAACGCGGGAGAGAAGAGGCTGGCTGCCGGCGGGTGCTTGCAAGCCTGTACTGGGAAGGACCGAGTGAGCTTCCACACCGGCGGAGCTCCA
>NZ_JBHUEY010000007.1:0-21461 GCF_042681205.1 Phenylobacterium terrae | reverse complement strand
CCGAGATCGAGAACACGTCTTCCACCGGCATCAGGAACGGCAGGTCGATCGGACGCTCCGGCTGCGGAATGTACTCGTCCACCGCCTTCATCAGCTCGAGGATGGCGTTCTCGCCGATCTCCGGGTTGGTGCCTTCCACCGCCGCCAGGGCCGAGCCCTTGACGATCGGGATGTCGTCGCCCGGGAACTGGTACGAGGAAAGCAGCTCGCGCACTTCCATCTCGACCAGGTCGAGCAGCTCGGCGTCGTCGACCATGTCGACCTTGTTC
The DNA here is from genome assembly GCF_042681205.1 of Phenylobacterium terrae. NCBI lineage: Bacteria > Pseudomonadati > Pseudomonadota > Alphaproteobacteria > Caulobacterales > Caulobacteraceae > Phenylobacterium > Phenylobacterium terrae. Next base: position 21,192 of record NZ_JBHUEY010000007.1, on the reverse strand, counting down.
ATGAACACCACCAGCGCCGGCACGCCCACCTGACGGGCCAGCAGGATGTGCTCGCGGGTCTGCGGCATCGGACCGTCCGCCGCCGAGACCACCAGGATCGCGCCGTCCATCTGCGCCGCGCCGGTGATCATGTTCTTCACATAGTCGGCGTGGCCGGGGCAGTCGACGTGGGCATAGTGACGGTTCTGCGTCTCATACTCCACGTGCGCCGTGTTGATCGTGATCCCGCGGGCCTTCTCTTCCGGCGCCGCGTCGATGTCTTCGTACTTCTTCGCCGTCGCACCGCCCGTCTTGGCCAGCGTCATCGTGATCGCCGCCGTCAGCGTCGTCTTGCCATGGTCGACGTGACCGATGGTGCCGATGTTGCAGTGCGGCTTGGTGCGTTCGAACTTTTCCTTGGCCATTTAAGGGTCCTGCGGGCGTTGCTTGAGGTTGAACTCGAAGAAAGCTGGAGCGGGTAGCGGGAATCGAACCCGCATCCTCAGCTTGGAAGGCTGCTGCACTACCATTGTGCTATACCCGCCGATCTGAGCGGGCTCGCCGCTTGCCTCCTTGTTCGTGACCGAAGCGCGTGGTGGGGGAAGTAGGACTCGAACCTACGAAGGCGTACGCCAGCGGATTTACAGTCCGCCCCCTTTGCCGCTCGGGACATTCCCCCAGCGCGCTCGGAGCCCTCGTCGGGACGCCTCGCAATTCGCCTCCGCTCGCCCGCGGCCGGTGCTATGGACCGGTCTGACTTGCGGGGGCCGATCACGTCGGGCCCCAATTTGGAGAGCGCCTTATAGTGTCACGTCCTGGGGAACGCAACGACGGCCGGAAAGGCCGCAATCCGGCCGGAAAACCGCCCTTCCGTCCGAGGCCTCAAACCGCGTCCGACGACTGGATCTGGGGCTGGCACGCGGTGGAGGCGGCGCTGGCCAACGAACGGCGCGGGCCGCCCGTCCGCCTGATCGCCACGGCCGACCGCGCCCGCCAGCTCGAAGCCCGATTCGGCCGAATCAGGGCGCTCGAGATCGCCGACGCGAACACGGTCGCCCGGACCCTGCCGCCGGGCGCCGTGCACCAGGGAATCGCCCTGCGCCCCGGCCCCCTCCCCGACGTCGACCTCGCCGACTTCGAGGCCCGGCCCGGCGCGGTGCTGCTGATGCTCGACCAGGTCACCGACCCGCAGAACGTCGGCGCCATCCTGCGCTCGGCCGCGGCGTTCGGCGCGGCCGGGGTGATCCTGCAGGAGCGGCACGCCCCGCGGTTCACCGGCGCGCTGGCCAAGGCCGCGGCCGGGGCGGTGGACGCGATACCGATCGCCCGGGCGGTCAACCTCTCCCGCGCGCTGGAGCAGCTGGCCCGGGCCGGCTGGCGCTCGGTCGGCCTGGCCGGCCAGGCCGAGCGGCCCCTCTCCGAGGTTCTCGGCGGCGAGCCGGTGGTGCTCGTCCTGGGCTCGGAGGGCGAGGGCGTGCGCCGGCTGGTCGCAGAACACTGTGATGCGTTGGCGAAGATTCCGATGCCCGGCGGCTTCGAAAGCCTGAACGTTTCGGCCGCAGCGGCGGTCGCTCTGTACGAAGCTGTGCGGAACAGAGCCTAAGCCAGTTGCGGAGCGCTTCACGGCGCCGCATTAACCGCGGCCAATGCTCGAAGAACTCCTCACCCCGGCCGCGTTCTCCGCCTTCCTGCAAGTCCTGATGATCGACCTGGTCCTGGCCGGCGACAACGCCGTCGCCGTGGGCCTGGCCGCCGGCGGCCTGCCGCAGGAGCAACGACGCAAGGCGATCCTGTTCGGCCTTGTCGCGGCGGTGGTGCTGCGGATCGGCTTTGCGCTGATCACCACCCAGCTGCTCGGCATCATCGGCCTGCTGTTCGCCGGCGGCGTGCTGCTGCTCTGGGTCTGCTGGAAGATGTGGCGCGAGATGCGCGACCAGGCCGTGGCCGAGGAGGAAGCGGCCGAGGCGGTGCTCGACAACGACCCGACCACCGAGCCCAAGATCAAGCCGGCCAAGACCTTCAGGTCGGCCTTCCTGCAGATCCTCATCGCCGACGTCTCGATGAGCCTGGACAACGTGCTGGCCGTCGCCGGCGCGGCGCACGATTACCCGGTCATCCTGATCTTCGGCCTCTTGCTGTCGATCGCCCTGATGGGCGTGGCCGCCACCTTCATCGCCCGGCTGCTGCACAAGCACCGCTGGATCGGCTACGTCGGCCTGGTCATCGTCCTGTGGGTCGCCCTGCAGATGATGTGGGAAGGCCACCGCACCGTCGTGGTCGACCTGGGCTGGACCGCCGACTACAACGCCTTCATGCCCGACTTCGCCGACATCGGCCCCGAGGAAGAAGCCGAGCATCGACGGCACTAGGGGGGCGCGCTGCCTTTCCCGCCGCAGGCGGGACAGGGGGACCGCCCGCCGAAGCCGGCGAACGCCGGCTGAAGAGCGGGTGGTGGAGAGGGCAAGCCACAGGCGCGGCCTTTCCCCTATCTCCAATCAGCTTCGGCTGATGTTCCTGGCGCGGCGCGCGCGGCTTTCCCTCTCCACCCCGGGCTCTTCCCTTGACGCTCGGCGCGTGGTCCCCCTCTCCCGCTTCGCGGGAAAGGAAGTAGCGCTACCCCGCCGCTTCCATCTCCGCCCCGCCGAACCGCTCGCTCCACTCAGCGACCTGGGCGTCCTCGACCTTGCGGAACAGCACGTCGGGCGCGGCGACCTTGCGGCCGGGCTCCAGGATCTGGAGCAGGCCCGCGCCCTCCCCTTCCGGCCAGCGGCCCGGATAGTCCTCGCCGATCGCCAGCGCGATCTTCTCGGCCGCGAAGGGGATGAAGGGCTCCGACACCTTGGCGAACAGGGCCACCAGGTTCAGGCCCGTGCGCACCACCACGGCGGCGCGGTCGCGGTCGGTCTTGATCGCCGTCCAGGGCGCGGCCTCGGTCAGGTACTGGTTGCCCAGCACCCAGAGCTGGCGCACCGCCTGGGCCGCCTTCCTCATCTCGGCCGCCTCCAGGTAACCGGTCAGCTCGGCGAGCTTGTCGGTCACGTCCGAATAGAGGCGCGTCTCCAGCTCGCCCGGCGCCCCGCCTTCGGGCACGACGCCGTCGAACCGGCTCTCGCAGAACTTCAGGATGCGGTTGACGAAATTGCCGAGCACGTCGGCGAGGTCGGCGTTCACCTGCGCCTGGAACTGCTCCCAGGTGAAGTTGGCGTCCGAGCTCTCCGGGGCGTTGGCGGTCAGCCACCAGCGCCAGTAGTCGGCCGGCAGCAGCTCCAGCGCATGGTCCATGAACACCCCGCGCCGCTGGCTGGTCGAGAACTTGCCGCCGTACCAGTTCAGCCAGTTGAAGCCCTTCAGCATGTCGACCAGCTTCCAGGGGGTGTTGGAGGCCTGGGTCCACTTGCCGTCCGAGCCGAGGCTCTCGTTGAGGCCGATCAGGGTGCAGGGAAAGCCCACCGTGTGGAACGGCACGTTGTCCTTGCCCATGAACTCCACGTAGGTGACGTCCTCAGCGTGCGGCAGCCGCCACCAGCGCTCCCACTCGATCTCCTCGGCCGCGCCGCGGCCCTCCTCGGCCGCCTTGGCGTCGGCCCATTCCCAGGTCGCGCCGATGTACTCGATGGGCGCGTCGAACCAGACGTAGAACACCTTGCCGGCCAGGCCCTCGATGTCCGGCAGCTGGCCCTGCGGGTTCGCCCCCCAGTCCCAGGCGTTGACCGGCACGCCCCAGGTCAGGTCGCGGGTGATGCCGCGGTCCTGCAGCCCTTCGTCCAGCCACTTGAAGGCGATGGAGGTGACCAGGTTCGGCCAGCTCCCCTTCTTGGTCCCGATCCAGTGGCGCAGCTTGTCCGAGAACAGCGACTGGCGAAGGAACAGGTGCTTGGAGTCGCGGATCTCGATCTCTTCCGAGCCCGACACCGCCGAGCGCGGGCGGATCAGGTCGGCCGGGTCCAGCACCCGGGTGCAGTTCTCGCACTGGTCGCCCCGAGCGGCCTCGTAGCCGCAGTGCGGGCAGGTGCCGACCACGTAGCGGTCCGGCAGGAAGCGCTTGTCGGCCAGCGAATAGACCTGCTTGGTCACCCGTTCCTCGATGAAGCCCGCCTCCCACAGCGCCTTGGCGAACCGCTGGGTCAGCCGGTGGTTCTGCGGCGAGGACGAGCGGCCGAAGTGGTCGAACGACAGGCCGAACCGGCGGCAGATATCGTGCTGGGCCCGGTGCTGCTCGTCGCAGTAGTCGCGCACGTCCTGGCCGGCCGCGGCGGCGGCCAGCTCGGCCGGCGTGCCGTGCTCGTCGGTGGCGCAGACGAACAGCGTCTCCTTGCCCCGGGCGCGCTGGAAGCGGGCGTAGACGTCGGCGGGCAGCATCGAGCCCGCCAGGTTCCCCAGCTGCTTGATGCCGTTGATGTAGGGCAAAGCCGAGGTGATCAGGACGCGGGACATCGCTCGCTCGGGGCCTTTCGAAGGGGCTGACGCGGAAGGGGCGCTATATAGGCCTGCAAACCGTGGCTGCGAACCCCGCGCGATTTTCCTCGCCAATCCGGCGGTAGAGCTTCACACTTTTCGCAAGTGCCGGGGTCCGACGGCGCACCCGCAGCGACCTGCGCCGTCTCTTGGGAGGCGAAGCTCATGTTCAAAGGCGTCAACTGGATCGCCGTGGCCGTCGCATTCGTCGTCGTCTACGGAGTCGGATTCCTCTGGTATGGCGTGCTCTTCACCCGCGCCTGGACGGCCGCGCTCGGGCGCGAGCCGGACATGTCGAACCCGGGCCTGTCGATGACCCTGGGGGCGCTCAACACCTTGCTGACGGTGATCGGGATCGCCTGGCTGCTGGCGCGCCTCGGGGCCCGCACGGCGATGTCGGGCCTGGCCGCCTCCCTGGCGGCCTTCGTCTTCTTCGTCCTGACAGCCAGCGCCATGGACTACATCTACCAGGGCGACAGCGAGCAGCTGTTCGCCATCGACATCGGCTACCAGCTGGCCACCTTCGTCCTGGCCGGACTCGTCCTGGGCGCCATGCAGCGCCGGGTCCCGGCCGCGGCGGCGACGGCTTGATCGCGCCATCAGGCGCAGGCCGGTCGCTCGCCGCGGCGCTCGCGCTTGTGATGACCCTTTGGGCGGCCGCGGCGACAGCACAGCCGGCAGGGCCCACCTGGCCTGAGGCTCCCGCCGAGCCGAAGGTCGAAAGGCCGCCGCCGGCGTCGCCCCGCCCTGCCCCCGTGACGGCGGAGGCCTGCGCCGCGTGGGAGACGGATGCCGCACGGGTCGCCGCCTTCGACGCCGCAGCGCAGGCGCGCTGGGACTACCTGCGGGACTGGACCGACCACGCCCAGGCGCTCGCCGCCTGGCGCAAGCAGCGGCTCGTCGAACTTGGCGCCTGGCCTCCGAGCCCCGCGATGCGCCAAGGCCAGCTGCACGCCGATGCTCGCCTTCTCCAGCTCGACAGGGAGGCGAGAGCCGGGATTGAGAGCTTGAAGTCTCGCCTCCAGGGGCTCGGTTTCATCGGAGGCCGCATGCCGGACAGGCTGGCGTGCGGGCCGCTGATCTCCGCTTTGCAGGAGATGGACCAGCTCCTGGACCTCCTGGGCCGCGCGGACGTGGTGACCGACGAGCTCTACAGCGCCGAGGCCCGGCGGGCGGGCGTCGTCCTCGACTAGAGCGCCCCCTTGAACACGAACAGCGCGCCCAGCGCGATCAGGGCGAAGCCGACGGCGTGGTTCATCGTGAACCGCTCGCCCAGGTAGGTGATCGAGAACACCGCGAAGACCGCCAGGGTGATCACCTCCTGCATCGTCTTCAGCTCGGCGGCGGAATAGACGGCGCGGCCGATGCGGTTGGCCGGCACCGCCAGACAGTATTCGAAGAAGGCGATCCCCCAGCTGGCCACGATCAGCAGCCACATCGGCCGGTGCTCCACCTTCAGGTGGCCGTACCAGGCGAAGGTCATGAACACATTGGACGCCACGAGCAGCAGCACAGGCCAGACGGCCGCCGCGGTGGAAGGCATGTGCGGTCCCCCTGGCGGGGCTGGGGAAGAATCGGGCTTAACCCCGCGCGCGCAACGCCTATAACCTGCGCCGCAGTCGGAGGGAGAGCGGCATGCGGGGATGGGGCGCGCGGATCGGCCTGGCGCTGGCGGCGGCCGCGCTGGCGCTGTCGGGCTGCGGCGGCGGAGAGGCCGAGAAGAACCGCCCCGGCACGCTGCGCATCTACAACTGGAGCGACTACATCGACCCGGCGCTGCTGGAGGACTTCACCAGGCAGACCGGGATCAAGGTCGTCTACGACACCTTCGACTCCAACGAGGTGCTGGAGACCAAGGTCCTGCAGGGCGACATCGGCTACGACCTCGTGGTCCCGTCCAACTCCAACCTGCCCCGCTACATCACCGCCCAGGCGATCACGCCCCTGGACAAGGCCAGGCTCCAGGGCCTGCAGAACCTGTGGCCTGACGTCGTGCGCCACATGGAGCCGTTCGACCCGGGCGCGAAGTACGCCGTGCCCTACATGTGGGGCACCATCGGCATCGGCTACAACCGCGACGCGGTGGCCCAGCGGCTGCCGGGCGTGGCCGTCGACTCCTGGGCCTTCGCCCTGGATCCCAAGAACCTCGCCAAGCTGGAGGACTGCGGCGTCTACTTCCTCGACGCCTCGGAGGACATGTACGCCCTGACCCTGCAGTGGCTGGGCAAGGACCCCAACTCCAAGGCCGTCGCCGACTACCAGGCGGCCACCGACGCCCTGCTCGTCGCCCGCCCGTTCGTGCGCAAGTTCCACTCCTCGGAGTACATCAACGCCCTGGCCAACGGGGACATCTGCCTGGCCATCGGCTACTCGGGCGACGTCTTCCAGGCCGCGGCCCGGGCCGAGGAGGCCGGGGGCAAGGTCAAGGTCGAGTACGTCATCCCCAAGGAGGGCAGCCAGGTCTGGTTCGACGTCTTCGTCATGCCCAACGGCGCGCCCAACCCCGAGGCCGCCTACGCCTTCCTGAACTACATGCTCAGGCCCGAGGTGATCGCCAAGGCGACCAACTACACCCGCTACGCCAACGCCAATTCGGCCGCGACGCCGCTGGTGGACGCCGAGATCCGCGAGAACCCCAACATCTATCCGACCCCCGAGGTCTTCCAGCGCCTGTTCGTCACCACCGCCAAGGACCCGGCCCTGCTGCGCGAGGTCAATCGGCAATGGACGAAGGTGCTGACCGGCCAGTGACGAACGGCCGGCTCAACATCGGAGCCATCCGCTCCGGCTTCGCGCCCTGGGAGGACCCGGCCGCAAAGCCGCTGGTGCGGTTCGAGAAGGTCACCAAGCGGTTCGGGCCGGTCGCCGCCGTCAAGGCCGTCGACCTTTCGATCTACGAGCGCGAGTTCTTCGCCCTGCTGGGCCCCTCCGGCTGCGGCAAGACCACCCTGATGCGCCTCCTGGCCGGCTTCGAGACGCCGGACGAGGGCCGCGTGCTGCTCGGCGACAACGACCTTTCGGACGACCCGCCGCACCGCCGCCCGGTGCATCTGATGTTCCAGTCCTACGCCCTCTTCCCGCACCTCACCGTCGCGCAGAACGTCGCCTTCGGGCTGAAGCAGCAGAAGCTGCCGAAGGCCGAGATCGCCGATCGCGTCTCCGAGATGCTTTCGCTCGTCCGCCTGGGCGGGCTGGAGCGGCGCCGGCCCGACCAGCTCTCCGGCGGCCAGAAGCAGCGCGTCGCCCTCGCCCGCGCCCTGGCCCCGCGCCCCAAGGTCCTGCTGCTCGACGAGCCGCTCGCCGCCCTCGACCGCAAGCTGCGCGAGGAGACCCAGTTCGAGCTGATGGCGCTCCAGCAACGGCTCGGCATGACCTTCATGATCGTCACCCACGACCAGGACGAGGCCATGGTCGTGGCCGACCGCATCGCCGTCATGCAGGCCGGCGAGATCGCCCAGGTCGGCCGCCCCACCGAAATCTACGAAGCGCCGGCCAGCCGCTACGTGGCCGACTTCATCGGCGATGTGAACCTGTTCGAAGCCGTCGCCACCTCGGTCAGCGGCGGCCAGGCCCTGTTCGCCAGCCCCGACTGCACCGGCGGCCTGGCGGCCCGGATCGACGGGGGCGTGCCCCTGGCCGGCAAGCTCTGCCTCGCGGTCCGCCCCGAGAAGATGGTCCTCCACCTCGACCCGCCGCCGGAGGGCCCCAACCGGCTGGCCGGCAAGGTCGCCGACATCGGCTATCTCGGCGACTGGACGACCTACGTCGTCGAACTGGAAGGCGGCCGCACCGTCCGCGCCGCGCGCGCCAACAGCGCCCGGCTGGTCGAGCGGCCGGTGGGCTGGGACGATCCTGTCTGGCTGACCTTCGCGCCCGACGCCGCCGTGGTGCTGACGAGGTGAGCCGCAAGGACCGCTCCGGCCGCGCCGCGCTCGCCCCGCTCCTCTGGCTCGGCCTCTTCTTCCTCTTCCCCTTCCTGCTGGTCGCCAAGCTGTCCCTCTCGGACATCGCCCTGGCCGTGCCGCCCTACGCCCCGCACCTGGACCTGGGCGGCGGCCTGGAGGGCCTGCGAAGCTTCTTCGCGGCCCTCGACCTGGAGACCTACCGCAGGCTCGGCGAGGACCGGCTCTATCTGTCGGCCTACCTCTCCAGCCTGCGGATCGCGGCGATCTCCACCGCCATCCTGCTGCTGATCGGCTATCCCATCGCCTACGGCATGGCCCGCTGCCCGCCGGCCGCCCGGCGGGCGCTGGTGCTGGCGGTGATCCTGCCGTTCTGGACCAGCTTCCTGATCCGGGTCTACGCCTGGATCGCCATCCTCAAGCCCGCCGGCCTGTTGAACGCGGCGCTGGAGCCCCTCGGCCTCGGGCCGCTCAACCTGCTGAACACCGAGGCCGCCGTCCACATCGGCCTCGTCTACGCCTACCTCCCCTTCATGGTGCTGCCGCTCTACGCGGTGCTGGAGCGCCAGCCGGCCGAACTGCTGGAGGCCGCCGCCGACCTCGGCTGCACGCCGATCCAGGCCTTCTGGCGGGTGACCTTCCCCATGTCCCTGCCCGGCGTCGCAGCCGGCGCCCTGCTCTGCTTCATCCCGATGGTCGGCGAGTTCGTGATCCCCGACCTCCTGGGCGGGTCGGAGACGCTGATGCTGGGCAAGGTGATCTGGACCGAGTTCTTCGCCAACCGCGACTGGCCGGCCGCCTCGGCGGTGGCCGTGGTCCTTCTCCTGACCCTGATCGTCCCCATCACCCTATACCAGCGCCAGCAGAGCCGGATCCTCGGAGCTCGTCGATGAGGCGCGGCCCCTCGTTGTTCAACCTGGTCTCTGTGGGCCTGGGGCTGCTCTTCCTCTACGCGCCCATCGCCCTGCTGATCGCCTACTCGTTCAACGACAGCCGCCTGGTCACCGTCTGGAGCGGCTTCTCCCTGCGCTGGTACGGCGAGCTCTTCCGCAACGAGCAGCTCCTGCAATCGGTCTGGATCACCGTCCGCATCGCCGCCCTCTCGGCGACGGCCGCGACGGTGCTCGGGACCCTCGCCGCCGTCGCCCTGGTCCGCGGGGGCCGCTTCCTGGGCCGGACGGTCTTCTCCGGCGCCGTCTACGCGCCCCTGGTGACGCCCGAGGTGATCCTCGGCCTGTCCCTGCTGCTGCTGTTCGTGGCCGTTGGCGCGCCGCGCGGCTTCTGGACCGTCGCCGCCGCCCACACGACGCTGACCCTCTGCTATGTCACCGTGGTCGTTCAGGCCCGCCTCGCCAGCTTCGACCGCAGCCTGGAGGAGGCCGCCCAGGACCTCGGCTGCCCGCCCTGGCGCGCCTTCGTCACCGTCACCCTGCCGATCATCGCCCCGGCCGTGGCGGCGGCCTGGATGCTGGCTTTCACCCTCTCCCTCGACGATCTGGTGATCGCCTCCTTCACCTCCGGCCCCGGCGCCACCACCCTGCCCATGCGCATCTACAGCGCCGTCCGCCTCGGCGTGACGCCGGAGATCAACGCCATCTCGACGCTCCTGATCGGCCTCGTCGCGACCGGCGTGATCGCGGCCTACCTGGTGCAGACGCGGAAGCGCCCAACCTGACCCCCTTCCTTTCCCATTCATGGGAAAGGGGCCCGCCCGCCGAAGCCGGCGCAAGCCGGCTGAAGAGCGGGGGGTGGAAAGGGCGAGCCGCCTGCTCCGCGTGCCTCCTCTCCCCCGACGCGTAGCGCGAGGGGAGAGGATTGAGGAGAGGGGCGACGCAGGGCTCGCGGCCGCGCCGGATGGTCCGCCGGCGCTCGCAGGCAGTGAACCCTTGTCCCACTTCTTCACGATACGAGAAGCCGCTCCACCCCTCTCCCGGCCTCTCCCCTCGGGCTGCGCCTCGGGGGAGAGGAGGAGGTGGCGCGATCCACCGCGCCGCGCCTGTGGCTCGCCCTTTCCACCACCGGCTCCCCGCTTCGCTCGGCCGGCGGTCCCCTTTCCCGCACGCGGGAAAGGAAAGCGCTACAGCTCCGCCACCCGATCGAACCACGGCCGCGCCTGCTCCAGCTGGCCGGCCAGGCGGAACAGCCGCGCCTCCTCGCCCATGGGCGCGACGAACTGGAGGCCGATCGGAAGACCCTCGCGGCTCCAGGCCAGCGGCACGCTCATCGCCGGCTGGCCGGTGTTGTTGAACAGCTGGGTGTTGGACATGAAGGCGAACAGCCGCTCGCGGAAGGCGCCGGGCTGTTCCATCAGCCAGCCCACCGGCGGCGCCGGCATGCCCGCGGTCGACAGCAGCAGCACGTCGAACCTCTCGAACAGCGCCGCCACCTGCCGGGTCACCGCATGGATGGTCTGGATCGCCCGCACGTAGGCCGGGCCGCTGACGTCCGTGCTGCGGTACATGGCCCAGGTCCCCGCCTCGAGCTCGTGCGGCTCGATGGGCCGGCCGCGCCGCTCGACTTCGGCCTCCAGCATGGCCGCGGTGCTGGCGGCGATCACCTGGCCCGCGGCCCGCGCCAGCGCCTGCAGGTCGCCGGGGATGGCGGCCTCCTCGACCTCGTGGCCCAGCGCCGCGCAGAGCTGCGCGGCCTCGCGCACCGCCGCCTCGCACTCGGGGTCGATCGACGGCGCGGCGATGCCCTGGGTCGTGAAGGCGATGCGCAGCTTGCCGGGCTCGCGGCCGACCTCCTCCACGAACGGCCGCTCGGGCGGGGCCAGGAAGTACGGGTCGCCAACCTGCGGGCGGCTGACCACGTCCAGCAGGGCCGCCGAGTCGCGGACCGAGCGGGTCACGGCATGCTGCATCGAAGCCCCGCCCCACCCCTCGCCCAGCGGTGCGAACGAGACCCGACCGCGCGACGGCTTCATGCCGAACAGGCCGCAGGCGTGGGCCGGCACCCGGATCGAGCCGCCGCCGTCGCTGGCGTGGGCCGCCGGCACAATGCCCGCCGCCACCGCCGCCGAGGCCCCGCCCGACGAGCCGCCCGGCGTCCGCGTCAGGTCCCAGGGATTGCGGCTCGGGCCGAACAGCGCCGGCTCGGTCACCGGCATCAGGCCGAACTCCGGCGTGTTTGTCTTTCCGAAGATCGACAGGCCCGCCGCCAGGTAGGCCTGCACGATGGCGCTGTCCTGGGCCGCCACGCTGTCCTTGAACAGCGCCGAGCCGCCCGTCGTCGGCGTGCCCGACAGTTGCGCGCCCAGGTCCTTCAGCAGGAACGGCACGCCGGCGAACGGCCCGGCCCCGCCCCCGCGCGGCGCGAACGTCTGCGTCACCGCGTTGATCTTCGGATTGACCTCTTCCAGCCGGGCCATGGCCGTGGCCATCAGCTCATCGGCCGACACCTCGCGCCTGGCGACCAGCTGCGCCAGACCGAGAGCGTCATGCCGCCGGTATTCGTCGAACCTCATGGCCTGTCCTCCTTGCACTCGGCGCCTCGCACGGCCAATACATGGCTCAACGCCGGCTTAGCTCAGTTGGTAGAGCAGCGCTTTTGTAAAGCGAAGGTCGCGGGTTCGAGCCCTGCAGCCGGCGCCAGAGCCCTTCCCGATCAGGCGCAACCTGATGGGACCAGAAGGGCTCTCGTCAAAGATTGGGGGCGCGTTCAACCGCAGAACCGGTAACCACGTCTGCCGAGCGCGCCCACGGGTATAGTCCAAGGGGATCACATGCAACTTCGCCCGCTGCTTCTCGCCGCCGCCTGCGCCGCGCTGGCCGCCTGCAATCAGGGCGGCGGGAGCGAGAACGCGTCCGCGCCGGCGCCCAGCGCACCTGCCGCCGCGGTTCCGAAGGACCCCGAGGCCATCAAGGCGGCCCTCGCGGCCCTGCCCGCGCCCTACAACGCCGCCGACCTCGAGAACGGGCGAAAGAAGTTCGGCCTCTGCCGCTCCTGCCACACCATCGAGCCGGGCGCGCCGAACATGACCGGGCCCAACCTGCACGGCGTCTTCGGGCGCAACGCCGCCTCGGTGGAGGGCTACAACTATTCGGACGTGCTGAAGGCCTCGAACATCGTCTGGGGACCGGAGCCCCTGGACCAGTGGCTGGCCAAGCCGCAGGAGTTCCTGCCCGGCAACAAGATGACCTTCCTGGGCGTCAAGGACCCCAAGGACCGCACCGACCTGATCGCCTATCTGATGGTGGAGTCCGGCTACACGGGCCAGTAGCCGCGGCCCAGCCGCGTTGCGGTGACAGGCAGGCCTTCGGCCACCCAGTCAGGGCTACCTGTCACACTCCGCTGAGAGTCGTCGCGCCCAAAATGGGCACAACCGCTACGCGTCTGCAACCTTGACGCGCGCGCTGGGTCGGGCGATCATCGTTACGCCAGCCGGATGTCCGGCGGCCGGGACCCGACAGCACGCGGAGTCCCTTCCCCCCGCGGACGACGCGATCCCCCAGCCCTCGTCCGCACGACAGCCCATGATGACCTCGCCTTCCCCTCCCCAGGGGAAGGCGCTTCTTCCTACTCGGCCGCGTTGGCGACGCGGGTCTCCTCGCCCTGTTCGAAGGCCTCGATCCGGCGCGCGGTGTGCATCGGCGAGCGGGTGAACCTGGCCAGCAGGTTGTAGAACACCGGCACGATGAACAGGGTCAGCAGGGTCGAGAAGATCGCGCCGCTGACGATCACCACCCCGATGGTGCGCCGCGCCTCGCCGCCCGCCCCGCCCCAGACGATCAGCGGGAAGGCGCCCGCGGCCGAGGCGATCGAGGTCATGATGATCGGCCGGAGCCGCAGGGTGGCGGACTCGATCACCGCCTCGCGGATCGACAGGCCTTCGTCGCGCAGCTGGTTGGCGAACTCGACGATCAGGATCCCGTTCTTGGCTGCGATGCCGACCAGGATGATCAGGCCGATCTGGCTGTAGGTGTTGATCGAGGAGCCGGCGACCAGCAGGCCGAACAGCCCGCCGACGGCGGCCACCGGCACCGTCAGCATGATCACCCCGGGGTGGACCCAGCTCTCGAACTGGGCGGCCAGCACCAGGAAGACCAGCAGCAGCGCCATCCCGAAGGCCAGGCCGACCGAGCTGCCGGCCTCGAGGTAGTCACGGGCGCCGCCGCCCCATTTCACCGCCATGCCCGCGGGCTGCTTCTCGATCTCCTGCTGGAAGAAGTCGATCGCCTCGCCCATCGAATAGCCGGGGTTCAGCTGCACGAAGAGGCTGACCGAGCGCACCCGGTCGACGCGGTCCCGGTCCGGCGTGTCGCCGCGGATGTGGGTGGTGACCACCGAGGAAAGCGGCACCAGCTCGCCCGATCGGGCCCGGACGTAGAGATTGCCGATGTCCTGTTCGGTCTGCCGCTCGGCCCGCTCGGTCTGGACCACGACGTCGTATTCCTGGCCGTCGCGGATGTAGGTGGTCACCCGCCGCGAGCCGAAGTTGGTCTCCAGCGCCCGGCCCACGGCCTGGGCCGAGACGCCCAGCGCGGCGGCCTTCTCGCGGTCGATGTCGACGATCACCCGGGGCGAGGTCGGCTCGTAGTCGAGCCTGGCCCGCGCCATGCCCGGATTGGCCTCGGCCGCCGCCAGCAGGGGCTGCAGCCACTGGGCGATGGCCGGGTACTCGTTGCCCAGCGCGATCAGCTCGACGCTGTCGCCGCCGCCGCCGCCCGGCCCCCGCTGCAGGCCGCCGCGGACGTTCGCGATGGCCCGGATCGAGGTGATCTGTCCGAACTCGCGGTTCAGCTGCGCCGCGAGGTCGTTGGAGGTCATCTTTGAGTCTTCGTACAGCGCCGCGTTGCCGAAGCCGCCGTTGAACTGGGTGCCGTTGAACCGCGGCACGCCCAGGATGTAGCGCTCGATCACCCCTTGCTGACGGTACTTCTGGAGGATCGCCTCCACCTGCCGCGCCCCGGCCATGGTGTAGTCGTAGCCGGCGCCTTCGGGTGCGGAGATGTTGATCTCGACCCGCTTGCGGTCCTCTTCCGGCACCAGCTCGCGCGGCAGGGCGCTGAAGATCGCGACCGCTCCGAGCCCCAGGAACAGGACGAGGCCCGCCGCAGCGAAGCTCGCCGGCCGTCGCCCCAGGATCGCCTCCAGCGAGGCGTGGTAGGAGTTGCGCAGCCGGTGCATGGCGTCATCCACGTACCTCGCCACGAAGCCCTGGCCCTGGGCGGGCCGGAGCAGCTTGGAGGCCAGCATCGGCGACAGCGTCAGCGCCAGCACCGCCGAGAAGGCCACCGCCGCGGCGATCGCCACCGCCAGCTCGACGAACAGCCGGCCGATGTAGCCGGGCATGAACATCAGCGGCGCGAACACCGAGATCAGCACGATGGTGGTCGCAACGACCGCGAAGAACACCTGCCGCGCGCCGCGCTGGGCGGCGACGATCGGCGGCTCGCCCTCGTCGATCCGCCGCTGGATGTTCTCGACCACCACGATGGCGTCGTCGACGACCAGGCCGATGGACAGCACCAGCGCCAGCAGGGTCAAAAGGTTCAGCGAGAAGCCCAGCGGGGCCATCACGATGAACGAGGAGAGGATGCAGATCGGCGCGACGATCGAGGGGATCAGCGCCGCCCGCCAGGTGCCGAGGAAGATGAAGTTCACCAGCGCCACCACGCCCAGGCACAGGCCCATGGTGAACCAGACCTCCTCGATGGCGTGCTCGGTGAACACGGTGAAGTCGACCGCGATCTCCAGCTGGGTGCCTTCGGGCAGCGCGCGGTTGATCTCCGGCAGCATGTCGCGCACGCCGTGGCTGATCGCCAGGTCGTTGGCCTGGCTCTGGCGGGTGATGCCGATGCCCACCTGCTCGCGGCCGTTGGAGCGGAACGAGCGCCGGTGCTCGTCCGGCCCCTCCTCCACCCGGGCGATGTCGCCGAGCCGCACGACGTAGCCGCCGCCGGCCTGCTCGCCGTTCGCCGCCGCGGTGCGGGCGGCCGACGAGGTGATCGGCATCTGGGCGAACTGCTCGGGCGTCGCGTAGCCGCGGTTCACGCGGATGGTGAAGTCCTTGGCGGGCGCTTCCAGCGACCCGGCCGGCAGCTCGAGGTTGTTCTGGGTGAGGGCCGCCTCGACCTCGTCGACGGTGACCCCGCGGGCGGCCATGGCGGCCGGGTCGAGCCAGACCCGCATCGCATAGCGCTGGGCGCCGCCGACGAACACCTGGGCGACGCCGGGGATGGTCGACAGCCGCTCCACCAGGTAGCGCTCGGCGTAGTCGGTCAGCTCGAGCCGGTTCATGGTCCGGGAGTTGAACGACAGGAAGATGATCGCGCCGGCGTCGGCGTCGGCCTTGCGGATCTGCGGCGGGTCGGCCTGTTCGGGCAGGGCCGCGGTCACCCGGCTCACCGCGTCGCGCACGTCGTTGGCGGCGTCGTCGAGGTTGCGGTCGAGCTTGAAGGAGATGTTGATCTGGCTGCGGCCGTCGCGCGAGGCCGAGTTCACCCGGTCGATGCCCTGGATGCCGGAGACCTGCCGCTCGATGACCTCGGTGATCCGCTCCTCGATCACTTCCGCCGAGGCGCCGCGGTAGTCGGTGGAGATCGACACCACCGGCGGGTCGACGCTCGGCAATTCGCGCACCGACAGGCTCATGAAGCAGGCGAGCCCGATGACGCACAGGATGATCGCCGCGACGGCGGCGAACACCGGACGCCGGACGGAGAGGTCCGAGATCATCATGCCGGCGGCCCCTTCGGCGGGGGCTTCGCGGCGCCCGCCGGGCGGCCGGCCGGCGCGGCGCCGGCGATCTGCACGGCCTGGCCGGGCTGGATGCGGTTGAGGCCGTCGCCGACGATGCGCTCGCCGGCCGAGAGACCGTCACGGACCTCGACGAAGCCGTTCTGGCGCACGCCAGCCACGATCGGGCGCTGTTCGGCCACCGTGCGGCCGCCCTGCTGGCTGATGACGAAGACGAAGGTGGAATTGCCCTGCATCGACACCGCCGCTTCCGGCACGGCGAGGCCCGTGCGCGAGCCGCGGGCGATGGCGACGCGCATCATCATCCCGGGCTTCAGCCGGCCGCCGGCGTTCGGGAACTCGGCCCGGGCGGTGATCGCGCGGGTGCGCTCGTCCACGCGGGTGTCCAGCTGCTTGATGACCCCGTTGATCGTCTCGCCCGGATAGGCGTCGGCGGTCGCCGAGATCGACTGGCCCTCGCGCAGGCTCGCCAGGTAGCGTTCCGGGATCTCGAAATCGACCCGCACGGCCGACAGGTCGTCCAGGGTCACGATGGGCGCGCCCGGATTGACCAGCGCGCCGGGCGCGATGTCGGTCAGCCCGACGACGCCGGAGAAGGGCGCGCGGATCACCCGGTCCTGCTCGCGGGCGCGGGCGGCGGCCACGTCCGCCTCGGCGGTGCGGTAGGCGGCTTCGTACTGCTCGATCGAGGCCTTGGAGGCGAAGCCCTTCTCGCCCAGCTGGCGCCAGCGCTCGTAAGCCCGGCGGGCCTCCACGAGCCGGGCCTGGGCCTGGGCGACGCCGGCGTCCTGCTCGGCCGACTTAAGCTGCACCAGCACCGCGCCCCTGGGGACCTGCTGGCCGTCGGAGAAATGCACCCGCTCCACCAGCTGGGTGGCCGCAGCGGTGAGGGTCACCGACTGGCGGCCCTTGGCGACCCCGATCACCTCCAGCGCGTCGACGAAGTTGTGCGGCTGGGCCTGCACGACGGCCACCGTCGCCGCCCCGCCGAACCCGCCGCCGCCGCCCGGACCGCCGCCGCCAGGCCCCTTGCCCTGCGCCATCCCCGGCCCGCCCGGCCCGCCGGGGCCGCCCTGGCCGCCGCCCCCCTGGGCGGTCGCGAGCTTGAACCCCGCGACGAGGATCATCACGGCGAGCACGGCGACGGCGCCGACGAGGAAGAAATGACGTCTCAGCAACAGCGACTCCGGGCCTCGAACATGATGAGGCCTCCCCCGAAAAACATCAGCGGGAGATAGGTCTTGACCCTATCCCCGTCTAGTAACTGTCCAATGGCGCGGCATTGCGCGTGTGAAACGAGCGCCGCTTTTCTTCAGCCCCGGAGGCGGCCTTCGCGATAGGCGGACGGCGCCGTCCCCATCCGCTTCTGGAAGAAGCGCGAGAAATAGGCGGCGTCGGTAAACCCAAGGCTACCCGCCAGTTGCGAAACGCTCATAACAGAGAAGGTGAGTCCTCTACGGGCTTCGAGCATCAAACGCTCGTGAACCAGCGCCAGCGGCGCCTTGCCGGTCGCCCGGCGGCAGGCGCGCGACAGGCGGGCCAGGCTGACGCCCAGCGCCTGGGCGTAGGCCTCGAGCGGCGCGTGATCTCGGTAGCGCTGCTCGATCAGCGCGCGGAAACGGGCGACCAGCGCCGCATCGGGCGAGCCCTCGCCCTCCCGCGCGTCGTCCGCGGCCCGGGCGATCAGCGAGACGATCCGCAGGTATCCGGCCCGCAGCGCCGTGCGGCGGCCCGCCTCGGCGCGCGCGAACTCACCCTGCAGGAAGCCGAACGCGGCGGCCATCTGCCCGGCGGCCCCTCCGGGCGGGGCGACGACCAGCGGGCGGGCGAGCCCGGCCAGGTCCTCCGGCGGGACCAACTCGCCCAGGGCTGCGCCGACAGCCAGCACCACCAGCCCCTCGGCGCCCGGCGACAGCTCGAAATGCGGGACCATCCCCGGCGGCGTGACCACCAGCACCGGCCCCTTGAGCGGCACGGTGCGCCCGTCCAGCTCGCAAACCCCCTCCCCGCGCGCCACCCAGGTCAGCTGCTGCAGGTCGCGGTACCGGTTCGTGAGACCGCGGCCGTCGTACGCACGCAGGTGGTCGGCCAGGCTTTCCAGGTGGATCGGATCCAGTTCGGCGGCTCCGGCGTCAGTGAACGCAAGGGAGGCGAGCATCTGGTTCATCGGCGCCGCGGGGCTCTCGTCAGCTACGGTTAAGCCAGTATCCCCACGCGTGCGAAAAGTCCAAGCGTCCAGGCGCGGCCGAGAGGGCCGGCCCGCCTCCGCGAACCCGCGCTATTACCCTTAAGCCCTGCCGTGCTAGGCGAGCGGCCCATGCCGACCGACCTCATCCCGCCCGTCTCGCCGGAACGCCCGACCGCTCCCCTGCTCCTGACCCTGTCCTGTCCGGACCGGATCGGCATCGTCGCCGACGTCGCGTCCTTCCTGGTCGAGCAGGGCTGCAACATCATCGAAAGCGCCCAGTACGGCGACCACGAGAACGGCCGCTTCTTCCTGCGCACCGGCTTCGAGTCCCTCTCCGGCCGCAAGCTGCCGGAGCTGGAGGCCGCCTTCGCGCCGATCGCGGCCCGGCACGCCATGGAGGCCCGCTTCTACGACGCCAGGCGCAAGACCCCGACGCTGATCATGGTCTCGCGCTTCGGCCACTGCCTGAACGACCTCCTGTTCCGCTGGCGGATCGGCGCCCTGCCGATCGAGGTCAAGGCGGTGGTCTCCAACCACACCGATTTCCGCGAACTGGTGGAGCAGTCCGGACTGCCCTTCCACCACCTGCCGGTCACCGCCGCGACCAAGCCTGCGCAGGAGGCGGCCCTCGAGGCCCTGGCGGCCGAACTGGGGGTCGAGCTGATCGTGCTCGCCCGCTACATGCAGATCCTCTCGCCGCAGCTGTGCGCCCGGCACGCGGGGCGGATCATCAACATCCACCACTCGTTCCTGCCGAGTTTCGTGGGGGCCCGCCCCTACCACGCCGCCCACGCCCGCGGCGTGAAGCTGATCGGCGCCACCGCCCACTACGTCACCGAGGACCTCGACGAGGGCCCGATCATCGAGCAGGCGGTGGAGCGCGTCTCACACAGCCATTCGGTCGCCGACTACATCGCCGTCGGTCGCGACCTGGAGGCGCTGGTGCTGGCCAGGGCCGTCAAGTGGCACGCAGAGCACCGCGTGCTGCTCAACGGCCGCCGCACCGTCATCTTCCACTGATCGGCTGACCGGACGGGGTCGGCTTCGGCTCCCTGCGGGCCAGCGCCAGCACCGCCGCCCCCATCAGCGCCGAGAGCAGCGAGCCGCCGAGCACGCCGATCTTCACCTCGGCCTCGAAGAGCGGCTGGTTGGCGAAGGCCAGCAGGCCGATGAACAGGCTCATGGTGAAGCCGATGCCGCAGAGGATGGAGACGCCCCAGACCTGGCCCCAGGTGGCGTCCTCCGGCCGGTCCGCCAGACGCAGGCGGACGGCGACCCAGGTGAACAGGAACACCCCGATCTGCTTGCCGAGGAACAGCCCCAGGGCCACCCCCAGGGTGATCGGGCTGAGCAGGTCGTCGCCGCTCAGGCCGGCCAGCGAGACGCCGGCGTTGGCGAAGCCGAAGATCGGCACGATCAGGAAATTCACCGGCCGCACCAGCGCATGCTCCAGCCGGTGCAGCGGCGAGTGGTCGTCGTCCGGGCGGGCGGGCGAGCGGGCCAACGGGATGGTGAAGGCCAGGGCCACGCCCGCGATCGTCGCGTGGACCCCGGACTGCAGCACGCATCCCCAGAGAACCAGGCCCAGGCCCAGGTAAGGCCACAGCCGCCGCACGCCGAAACGGTTGAGGGCGATCAGCGCCGCCAGCACGGCGCCCGCCGCGGCCAGCCAGGTCAGCGAAAGGTTGGCCGAATAGAAGAAGGCGATGATCAGCACCGCGCCGAGGTCGTCGATGATCGCCAGCGCGGTGACGAAGATCTTCAGCGACACCGGCACCCGGCTGCCGAGCAGCGCCAGCACCCCCAAGGTGAAGGCGATGTCCGTCGCCGTCGGGATCGCCCAGCCGGCCTGCGCCTCGGGCAGGCCGCGGTTGAAGGCCAGATAGATCAGCGCCGGCGCGACCATGCCGCCGGCCGCGGCCAGGCCCGGCAGGATCCGCCGCGACCAGCGCGAAAGCTGCCCGTCGAGCAGCTCGCGCTTCACCTCCAGCCCCACCAGCAGGAAGAAGACCGCCATCAGCGCGTCGTTGATCCAGTGCAGGACGTGGAGCGGGCCGACGTACGACTTCAGGACGCCGAAGTAGGTCTCGGCCGCCGGCGAGTTCGCCAGCACGAGGCCGAGGGCCGCCGCGATGATCAGGACGACGCCGCCGCCGGCCTCGCCGCCGATGAACTCGCGCAGGGCCGACCGAGGCCGCCGCTTCACCGCTTGCTCCATGGAACCTCCGTACTCCGACCGCGACGGGCGCAACGCCCTGCGACCGGCGCCGTTCTGGCGCGGCTCGGGATTCGGCGTCAGCCCCTTGGCCGGGGGCTTAGAGAAAACCAGAGAAGATGTCAGGTCCGAATGGACTGCTGCCAAGCCCTGTCAGCAGGCTCGTGCTAACGATTCGCGCCTGGCCAATGACGGAGGACGCCATGCCGACGGGACGCTGCCACTGCGGCGCGGTGAGCTACGAGATGCCGGCGGAGGTGGTGCACTGCGCCCTGTGCCACTGCACCGACTGCCGCCGCCACGCCGGGGCCCCGATGGTCGCCTGGGCGATGGCTCCGACAGACCAGGTGAAGATCACCGGTCAGACCAAGGCCTACGCCTCCTCGGAGACTGGCCGCCGCCACTTCTGCGAGGCCTGCGGGACCAGCCTGTTCTACACCAACGACGCCGTCTTCCCGGGCCTGATCGACGTGCAGACGGCCACCCTGGACGACCCGGACCAGCTCAAGCCGCAGGCCCAGATCCAGGTGGCCGAGCGGATCGGCTGGATGGCCAGCGCCCACGAGTTGCCGGCCTTCGAGCGCTACCCCGGCCCGCCGGAGTGAGGCGTCAGGCGTCGTAGCCCGGCAGCGCCCGGTCGAGCTTGCGCAGGCAGGCCGGCCAGGCGAGGCCGCCGCCGACGCTGTCGGTGTTGCGCATCGGCCGCTCGCGGGTCTGGCTGCGCACCACTTCCTGGGCCGCCTCAGGGGCCA
>NZ_JBHUEY010000006.1:620206-954943 GCF_042681205.1 Phenylobacterium terrae | reverse complement strand
TTGTCCTTCATCGAATTGATCGCCAGCGATCCGTCGGCCATGGCGCGTCTCCCACTCATCTCGTTGGCGCCGCCCGATATCAGGCCGCTCCGGATCGCGCCCATGCCGCCTGCGCATGGATTGATGCCCACCGTCAGGGCTACCGGCTCTCGTGCTGGGACACCTGGCGATCCAGCCGACGTAAAGCAGTTGGCACGGGCCGCACGCGGCTCCCGCCTATCACGATCCCGCGGCGACCGGGCCGCGAGACGTGCGCGGGAAACGATGGGAAAGCCTCTCTCCTTCTGGACGATGGCCGCCTACGGCCTCGGCTCGGCCTCCAACGGCATCAAGAACCGCAGCTTCAGCGCCTTCCTTCTGCTCTTCTATAACCAGGTGATGGGCCTGCCCCCGGCGGCGGTGGGCGCCCTGATGATGATCGCCCTGGCGGTCGACGGGCTGATCGACCCGGCGGTCGGCATCGCCTCGGACCACACCCGCAGCCGGCTCGGACGGCGGCACCCTTACATGTACGCCTCCGCGCTGCCCTACGGGGGGCTCTTCTGCCTCCTCTGGACGCCGCCCGCCGGCCTCTCTCCGTCCCTGCTGCTCATCTACCTGGCCGTCTGCCTGTTCGGCGTCAGGTTCTTCGACACCTTCTTCGAAGTGCCGGCCTCGGCGCTCGCCCCCGAAATGACCGACGACTACGACGCGCGGACCCGGCTGATCAGCTTCCGCTACTTCTTCACCTTCGTGGGGGGGCTCGTGCTGTCGCTGGTCGCGTACCGGGTGTTCCTGAGGGACACGCCTGCGCACCCGAACGGCCTCTTCAATCCGGCCGGCTATGCGGGCTACGGGCTCTGCGCCGGTCTGGCCATCGCGGCGGTGATCCTCGTCTCGTCCTGGGGGACCCAGCACCTCATTCCCAGGCTCTACAGGCCGCCGGCGGAGCGCCTGTCGGCGTCGGCCTTCTTCCGCGGCGTCTTCGGCACGCTGGCGAGCCGCTCGCTGTGGGTGACGGCGGCGGCCGGCGTGTTCGCCTCCACGGCGGCCGGCTTCTCGAGCGGCCTTTCGATGTATTTCCACGTCTACTTCTGGGAGCTCACCAGCGCGCAGCTCGCCTGGCTGGTCACCGCGGGGTTCGTGGCGTCTCTCGCGGGGGTCTTCTGCGGTCCCCCGGTTCTGAAGCTGTTCGGCAAGCGCAGAGGGGCCATCCTGGCGCTCCTGGCGATCATGTTGGTCAACATCACGCCCGTGACGCTTCGCCTCCTCGATCTGCTGCCGCCGAACGGCACGCCGATCGTCCTGGCGATCCTGATCGCCGACACCTTCCTGGCCGGCGCGCTCAACCTGGTTCTCTCGATCGCGATCACCGCGATGATCGCGGACCTTGCGGAAGACGCCGAGCTGCGCACAGGGCGGCGCTCGGAAGGGCTCCTCGTCTCTGCGGACAACTTCGTGAAGAAGACCACGGCGGGCATGGGAATATTCTCCTCCAGCCTCGTCCTGGCGTTCGTCAGCTTCCCCGAGAAGGCCCGGCCCGGGGAGGTTCCCGCTGAGGTGCTGCGGACCCTGGGGCTGGTCTTCGTCCCGACCCTCGCGGTCCTCTACCTCGCCGCTGTCGCCAGCGTGTGGTTCTACGGCGTCAGCCGGCAGAGCCACGCGGACAATGTCGCTAGGCTGAAGGCGAACCGCGCCGCGGGCGGGCCGTAACCGCGCTGCGGCTGCGGTCGCGGGGGCCCGTTCGCGACGGCAGAGAAGACGGATGGCGGCAGGGCGCCTGCATGCCCGCTCATGCGGGGCGCGCATGAAATGATGCGCAGCGGACTTCGCTAGGTGAGCCGCGGATCGACCGAGCAGCGCCGCAGCCGGCGGATGTCATGGATGACCCAGGCGCCGCTGCGCTTTTCGAGGATGCCGGCCCCCTTCAGGGCCGAAATCTCGGGCTGGACGCTCTGCCGCGTGACGCCAAGGTAGTTGGCGACGTCCAGCTGCGTCAGCGGCACGTCGATCTCGCAGGCGTTTCCGCCGGCGGCGAGCGGAACGTCGCGCGCGAGGCTTAGGAAGGAGGCGGCGACGAGCGGCCCGACCCGGCCGGCGGCGAGCGCTTCCCGATTCAGGATCAGGCGCGACATGGCCCGCGCGAACTTGCGGCAGAGCGCATAGCCGACGGCAGGGAATTCGTTGTATATCCGAAGAAAATCCGCTTTCGGAAACGTCCGCATCCGAACGTCTGTCATGGCGATCGTGCTGTGGTGATGCGGGCGCTCAGAGACGAGCGGCGACTCGCCCCAGCAGTTGCCGGGGCCGTAGATCACGATCACGGCCGTATCGCCGGCGTGGGTCAGACCGGTCACCTTGACGTAGCCTTCGAGCACCTGATGGACGCCAGTGGCTCCAGCGCCGGCGTGGCAGATGACCTCTCCCGCCCGGACGCACCGCTCGACCGCGCATGCGTCCAGGGCGGCGCGGGCCTGCAGCGGGAGCTCGGCGACCCAGTTCTCACGACGGTTGATCATGGGTGCGGAACATCCTGACATGAGCCATACACATTGACGAAAATATTGCAGTTCACGCGCGGATGTAAACTAATTGGCACGGCCCCGGCGAGGGGCGCGGATATCCATTCCCCCGAGCCGCCCGCGGACCGATCGCGGGCCAAAACGGCTGGCGATGAACGCCAGAAGGGGGAAACATGATGCGATCTCGTTCGAGCCGAGCGCTGCTTCTCGCGACAGCCGCGGGCGCTGGCGTTCTTGTCCACGCGCCTGCGGTTCTCGCCCAGACTGCGGACGCCCCGGCGGTCTCCTCGGTCGAGGAGGTCGTGGTGACCGCGCGACGGCGGCAGGAATCGCTGCAGGACGTCCCGGTGACGGTCACGGCCTACGGCGCCGAAGCCCTGGAGGAGCGGGGCATCGTCGACCTGCAGCGCCTCGCCGACGCCGCGCCGGGGGTGACCATCGACGCCTTTCCGCGCGCCGCGCCGCGTCCCTTCTTCCGCGGCATCGGAAGCGGCACCCAGAGCGCCGGGGGCGACCCGTCCTCCGTCGCCTTCATCGACGGGGTCTACATCGGGCGCGGTCCCATGCTCGCGGTCGACATCTTCGACATGGAGCGGGTCGAGGTGCTGAAGGGCCCGCAGGGCACCTTGTGGGGCAAGAACGTGGTGGGCGGCGCGGTGAACTTCATCACCGCGAAGCCGGAGCTCCACGACTTCTCCGGCCGGGCTGCGCTGACCCTGGGGCAATATGGCCAGCGCAACGCGAACCTGGTCCTGAATGCGCCGCTCGGCGAGCGCGCCGCCGCGCGGCTGGCGCTCTCGTCCCAGAAGAACGACGGCTTCCGTACGGTGGCCGGAACTGGGGCGCCCCTCGATGACGACGACCGCCTCAGCGGCCGCCTGCATGTGCTGGCGGAGCTGTCGGAGGACACCTCGCTGCTCTTCACCGGGGACGTCACGGTCGACAATGCCGGCGGGGGTGCGCGCTTCAACACCGCTCCGCTCGGCAACGCCGATGTGGACAAGCCGCGCCGGACGTTCTCGGACCAGCCGGGCTACCTCGACCGGGAGACCGGCGGCGTGAAGCTGGAGGTGAACACCTCGAGCCTGGGCTGGGCGGACCTGACGGCGTACGTCTCCTACCGGTTCCTCGACTTCGACTCTTCGGAAGACTTCGACGGCGCCAATCCGGCCATCAACGCCGCCAACGGCATCCCCGTCGCCGGCATCCAGGTGCTCATGGCCGAGGAGGCGGAGTCCTTCTCGGCCGAGGCCCGGCTCTCCTCGACGGGGGAGGGGCCGCTGTCCTGGGTCGCCGGCGTCTACGCACTGCGCGACGAGGTCCATCGCGAGCGCGAGAGCGAAACCGCCGTGCCGGACTTCAGCCTGAACCGCTTCGTCGCCGACAACGTGACAGAGAGCGCCGCCGTCTTCGGCGAAGCCAACTACGAAGTCTTCGAGGACGCCCACCTGTTCGCCGGCCTGCGGTACACCCACGAGGAGAAGACCTACGAGATCACGCGTCTGACCGGACCGGAGGCCGCCCCGGTCATCGGCTTCACGACCGTGGGCGACCCCGGGCGGTACGAGGACGACGCGGTCACCTGGCGCGTCGGGGGCGACTGGCGGCTGAACGAAAACCTCTTCCTGTTCGCGAGCATCGCCACCGGCTTCAAGTCCGGGGGCTTCCAGGAACAGCCGCAGGCCGAGTTCGCCAGGATCGCCACCTCGCCCGAGAAGGTGGTGAACTACGAGGCCGGCGTGAAGACCGACTGGCTCGACCGCCGCCTGCGCCTGAACGTCTCCATCTTCCACATGGACTACAGCGACCTGCAGACCCAGCAGTCGGTGCCCGACGCCTCGCAGGGTCCAGGTCTCAGCCGACTGGTCACCGACACAGGCGACGCCACGATCCGGGGCCTGGAGGCGGACTTCAACTTCAATCCGGTTCGCGCCGTGGAGCTCGGCCTCAGCTACACCTACCTCGACGCCACCTTCGACCGCTTCGTGGAGACGAGCGAGATCCTCGCTGACGGCACGGTCGTCTTCGACGACCTCAGCGGCAACCGTCTGAGCCGCACGCCCGAGCACGCGCTCTCCGGCACGGCCGCCTTCACGACTGAGGAATTCAGCTGGGGCTGGCTTCGGTTCGAGACCAGCTTCAACTACGAGAGCGACGTGTTCGACGACAACTCGAACAACTTCGAGGAATTCCGGAAGGCGCGGACCCTCTGGGACGCCAGCGTCACCTACCAGCCGAACGACGACGTTCGGGTGCAGTTCTGGGGCCGCAACCTCGGCGACGTCGAGTACCGCACCCACCAGAGCGGCACGGCCGGCGGCATCTTCGTGCAGTACGGCCCGCCCCGGCAGTTCGGCGTCACGGTGGACTACCGCTTCTGAGCTGGAGCGCGGCGACCGGACCGGCCCCGCCCGCGACGTCCTTCCCCGCGGGCGGGGCGAGACTCCGGACGTCCATCGCCGCGCGCTTCGGCGCGCGGCGATCCCGCGCCCGTCCCAATCAGGATGGCTTTCCCATGATCCTCGCCCTGTCCGGCTTCGGGCTCGTGCTCACCTTCATGGCCCTGATCATGACGCGGCGGCTGTCCGCGATCACGGCGCTGATGATCGTGCCCGTGGTGTTCGGCCTCGCCCTCGGGGCGGGGGCGGGGCTCGGCGAGCACGTCATGGCCGGTGTGCGGCAGGTGGCGCCGACGGCGGTCATGCTGGTGTTCGCGCTGCTCTACTTCGGGCTCATGATCGACGCGGGGCTGTTCGATCCCCTTGTGGCCCGGATCGTGCGCTGGGTGGGCGACGATCCCCTCCGGGTGACGGTGGGGCACGCCGCGCTCGCCGCGATCGTCGGGCTCGACGGCGACGGAACGACCACGCTGCTGGTCTGCGCCTCGGCGATGCTGCCGATCTACCGGCGCCTGGGCATGAACGTGCTCATCTTCGGACTGATCGGGGGCCTCTGCAGCGCGGTGATGAACCTCACCCCCTGGGGCGGCCCCATGGCCCGCGCGGCGTCCGCCCTCCGGGTCGACATGGCCCAGGTCTTCCTGCTGCTGATCCCCGTCATCGGCGGGGGCCTGGCGGTGACATTCGCCATCGCGGTGTTCTTCGGGCTGCGCGAGCGGCGGCGGCTACGGGCGCCGCCGCTGGGGGCGGCGCCGGACGCCGACGCCGTCATCCAGACGGCTCTGGCCGGATTCGAGCGCGACCCCGCGGCGAGCCGCCCCAAGCTGTTCCTGTTCAATCTCGGCCTGACCCTGACGCTGATGACGGCCGTCGTCCTCCACCTTGCGCCGCTCGCCGTCCTGTTCATGGGCGCTTTCGCCGTCGCCATGGTGGTCAACTACCCCCGCCCGGACGACCAGCGGGCCAGGCTGACGAGCCACGCCGGCAGCGTCGTGACCTTGTCCGTCATGGTGTTCGCCGCCGGCGCCTTCGCCGGCGTGCTGAGCGGGACCGGCATGATCGACGCCATGGCCGGCGGCATCGTGGACGTCCTTCCCCCCTGGCTCGGCCCCCACATGGCGGTGATCACCGCCGTGCTGGCGATGCCGATGACCTTCTTCCTGTCCAACGACGCCTGGTACTTCGGCGTGGTGCCGGTGCTGGCGGAGGCCGCCAAGGCTTACGGCATCACCCCCACCCAGATCGCGCGCGCCTCGCTGATGGGCCAGCCCGTGCATGGCCTCAGTCCGATGGTGGCGCCCCTCTACCTGAAGTGCGCGCTGCTCGGCGTCGATCTGGTGGACCTGCAACGCTTCGCCCTGCGCTGGACCGTGCTGCTGTCCATCGCCGCGACCCTCATCGGGCTGGCCACCTTCGCCTTCCCCTGGGCCGCCTAGCGTGCGCAGCGCGCATCACCTTATGCCGAACAGGCCCTGGCGCCCCGCGGCCGCGCCGCGCTACGGCGCGCCCAGGCTGGAGACGAACACCCCATGAGCTCAGGTCCGCGGCGCGTCGTCGTCACCCAACGGTTCTTCGACGAGAGCGCTACCGATTATCTGCGCAGCGCCGGCTGCGAAGTGGCCGTGACCGAGCTTGCGCCGGGACAGGCCGACGGCGATCTCGGCCCCGAGGCGCTGACGGCGCTGCTGCGCGGCGCCTCGGCCTGGATCGTGGGCCACGCGCGGGTCACCCGCGAGCTGCTCGCGGCGCTGCCCGACCTTCAGGTCATCGCGCGCCGGGGCGTCGGCTACGAACGCGTGGACGTGCAGGCCGCCCGCGAGCTCGGGCGGGTGGTCGCCATCGCCGCCGGCGGCAACGACGCCTCCGTGGCCGACCAGGCGATCGGGATGATGATCAGCGTCGGCCGCCGCTTCGGAGAGGCGCAGGCCCGGATGCGGGCCGGCGCCTGGTCGATCCTCATGGGGACCGACCTCTACCGCAAGACCGTCGGCGTGGTCGGGCTTGGCCGGATCGGACGCAGCGTGGTGCAGCGCCTCAGCGGGTTCGAGGCCCGCGTCCTGGTCGTCTCGCCCCGCCCGGACCCCGACTATGCGGCGCAGACCGGCGTGACCTACGTGGACCTTCCGACGCTCCTCTCCGAGAGCGACTACGTCAGCCTGCACGCGCCGCTCACTCCCGCCACACGCCATCTGCTTTGCGCGGAGCCCCTCGCGGCGATGAAGCCAGGAGCCTTCGTCATCAACACCGCCCGTGGCGGGCTCGTGTCGGACCGCGACCTGCTCGAAGCGCTCAGGTCCGGCCACCTCGGCGGGGCCGGTCTCGACGTGTTCGAGAGCGAGAGCGACCCCAGCCTCCAGCCGGTGACCGAGGCGCTGATCGCCCTGCCCAACGTGGTCGCCGCCCCGCACGCGGGCGCCTCGACGCGCGAAGGCCTCGCCCGCACCAACATGATCGCCGCGCGCTGCGTGGTGGCGGCCCTGGAGGGCCAGCCGCTGCCGCCGCAGTGCGTGGTCGCCGACGGCCGCGCCGGGAGCACGAACCCATGACCGCGCCGCGCACCCTCTACGACAAGCTCGTCGACGCGCACACCGTGGCGGACCTCGACGGGGGCGGCGGGACCGTGCTGCTCTACATCGATCGCAGCGTGCTCAACGAATACACAAGTCCGCAGGCGTTCACCGCCCTTCGGGAGGCCGGTCGGCGGGTCTGGAGCCCCGGCGCGCTGCTGGGCGTGGTCGATCACGTCAACGCCACGGCTCCGGTGCGCTCCGCGGAGATGCCCGACGCCGGCGGCGCGGAGCAGGTGGCCTACTTCGCCCGCAACTGCCGCGAGTTCGGCATCGAGCTCTTCGACATCCTGCACCCGCTGCAGGGGATCGAGCACGTGGTGGCGCCGGAGCTCGGGTTCGTGCTGCCGGGCATGGCGATCGCGGCGGGCGACAGCCACACGACGACCTACGGTGCGCTCGGGGCGCTGGGGTTCGGCATCGGCACGTCAGACATCGAGCACATGCTGGCGACGGCCACCGTGATCTACCGCCGGCTGAAGACCCTGCGTGTCGACGTCGCCGGACGCCTGCCGGTCGGCGTCACGGCCAAGGACCTGGTCCTGGCCCTCATCGGACGGATCGGGGCGGACGGGGCGACCGGCTACGCAATCGAGTTCGCGGGTGAAGCGATCGCCAGGCTCAGCGTCGAGGGCCGCATGACCATCTGCAACATGTCGGTCGAGTGCGGCGCGCGCGGCGCCCTCATGGCCCCGGACCAGAAGGTGCTGGACTATCTTCAGGGCCGCCCGCGCGCGCCTGCAGGCGCGCTCTGGGAGCGGGCGGCCGAGGCGTGGCTCGGCCTTCGCAGCGATCCAGACGCGCCGTTCGACCGGACGGTCGCGCTGGACGCGCGGAGCATCGAGCCGATGGTGACCTGGGGCACGAGCCCGGACCAGGCGGTCTCGGTGCTGGGGGTGGTCCCCGACCCGGCGGCCGAGAACTCGGAGATGCGCCGGCGCGACGCCGCGCGCGCCCTCGACTACATGGGCCTGCGGCCCGGCACGCCGCTGCAGGACGTCCGCATCGACCGCGCCTTCATCGGATCGTGCACCAACGCGCGCATCGAGGACCTGCGGGACGCCGCCGCGGTGCTGCGGGGCCGGCGCGTGGCCGACGGGGTGCGGGCCATGGTGGTGCCGGGCTCGTCGGCGGTGCGGCGGCAGGCGGAGGCCGAGGGCCTGGACCGCGTGTTCACCCAGGCCGGTTTCGAGTGGCGCCAGTCGGGCTGCTCCATGTGCCTGGCGATGAATGACGACGTCCTGGCGCCGGGCGAGCGCTGCGCCTCAAGCACCAACCGCAACTTCGAGGGCCGCCAGGGCGCCGGCGGGCGCACCCACCTGATGAGCCCGGCCATGGTCGCTGCGGCCGCTGTCAGCGGTCGCCTCGCCGACGTGCGCCGGCTGGGAGACTGACCATGGAGCCCTTCCGCCGCGTCACCGGCATCGCCGCGCCGATGCCGGCGGCCAACTTCGACACCGACGTCATCATGCCCAAGCAGTTCCTGAAGGGCATCGACAGGAGCGGCCTGGCCGAAGGCGTGTTCCACCACCTGCGCTTCGACGAGGAGGGGGCGCCGCGGCCGGCGTTCATCCTCAACAGGCCGCCGTGGACGCAGGCCCGCTTCCTGGTCGTCGGCCCCAACTTCGGCTGCGGCTCCAGCCGCGAGCACGCCGTGTGGGGCCTCGCCCAGCTGGGCGTCCGGGCGCTGGTCGGAACGAGCTTCGGCGGCATCTTCTTCGACAACTGCGCGCGCAACGGACTGCTCGCCATCGCCGCCGAGGCGGAGCTCGTCGAGACCCTGCAGGCGCGGGCCGCGGATCCGGAGACCGCGCTCATCACGATCGACCTCGAGCGCCAGCTGATCCTCGCCGACGGACTCTCAGCGCCCTTCGAGGTGGAGCCGCAGCGGCGCCGCGCCCTGCTCGAGGGGCTGGACGCGGTCGGCGTCGCGCTGCGGCGCGCGGGCGAGATCCGTGACTTCGAGGCGCGCCATTTCGCGCGCTCGCCCTGGCTGAGGCCGTCGCGCGGCGTCTGAGGGTCGCCAGGCTCGACGGTGCAGAGCGAGCTCAGCGGGGAAAGGTGATCGCGCCCGTCAGCATGGCCGCGGCGAAGGCGAACAGGCTGGTGAGGATCGCCCACGGCAGGCCAAAGCGCTGCAGCGCCCCGACGTCGGCCCGGATGAGGCTGGCCACCAGGTAGATCGGGGCGATGAACGGACTGAGGCCATGCAGCGGCATGCCCATCAGGGAGGCGCGCGCGATCTCCTCCGCGGGGACGCCGTAGGCGGCTCCTGCGGCGCCCAGCACCGGGACGACCCCGAAGAAGAAGGCGTCGTTCGACATGAACATCAGCAGCGGCATGCTGAGCAGCGCGGTGATCTGGCCCATGTAGGGCCCCAGCGCCGGGGGAATGGCCGAGACGAGGCTGCCGGCCATGGCGTCGATCATACCCGTCCCGGACAGGATGCCGGTGAAGGCGCCGGCCCCGAAGATCAGCATGACCATCATCATCACGGTCTCCCCGTGCGCCGCCAGGCGCGCCTTCTGCTCCGACAGCCTGGGGAAGTTCAGGGTCACGGCGATGGCGAAGGCGCTCATGACCAGCGCGGCAAGCGGGGCGACCTGGGTCACCATGCCGACGATCAGCGCGACCGTCAGGGCGAGGTTCAGCAAAAGGTTCCGGGTCTCCTTCGGGGCCGTGGGGGCCTCGTCAAGGCGGTCCTCGCCGGCGGATGGCGGGCCGGCGGCCGAGGCGTGGGCGGCGAGGCGGCGACGCTCCATCCGCCCGAACACATAGGCGAGGGCGAGCACGCCCAGCAGCGAGAGCCCCAGGGCGGGCAGCAGCGGCCCGACGACATCCATCACGGGCACCCGCAGGGCCGTGGCCGCCCGGGCCGACGGCCCGCCCCAGGGCAGCCAGTTCATCAGCGTGTTGGAAAGGCCGAGCAGCACCGCGAGGATCAGCGGGTTCAGGCCCAGGCGGCGGTAGACAGGGTACATGGCGGAGATGGTCACCAGGGCGGTGGTCGCGCCGTCGCCGTCCAGCGAGACCAGCATCGCCAGCGCAGCCGTTCCGACGACCACGCGCACCGGGTCGTCGCCGGCCAGGGCCAGGATCTTGCGGACGAGCGGCTCGAACAGGCCGGCCTCGATCATCACTGCGAAGTAGAGCAGCGCGAACACCAGCATGAGCGCCGTGGGCGCCACCTCGACGACGCCCTGCAGCATCATCTCGCCAAGGCCGGCGCCGAAGCCCGCCAGGAGCCCGAACGTCACCGGCGTCAGGATCAGGGCGGCGGCCGCCGAGAGCCGCCGGGTCAGAACGAGTGCGAGGAACACAGCCAGAGTGGCGAAGCCCCACAGGGAAAGGTGCAACAGCGGGCTCCTCGGCCAAGGCGTCTGCACCCTCACTGTGACAATGGCGCCAGGACGTCAATATTGACAAAATCCATCATGATGTAGCTCTACAGCGACAGGCGGCGCCCGGGGCGCCGGCGATGCGCAGGGCGCTCCGGGTTTTCCGGCGGCGCGCTTGAAAGGGAGTGGACGTGTACCTCACCGCAGAAGAGGCGGCGCGAGAGCTGGGTGTGAGCGTGACCACCCTCTACGCCTATGTGAGCCGCAAGCAGATCCGCACCCAGAAGGCGCCCGGCGCGCGCACGCGGCGCTACTGGCGCGAGGACATCGAGCGGCTCAAGGGGGCCTCCGCCAGCGGGGCTGAAGACGTCCTTGCGCCGCGCTCCGCCATCACCCTTATCACCGAGGAGGGCCACTTCTACCGCGGGCGCAGCGCCCTGGCGCTCGCCGAGCGCGAGACCCTGGAGTCGGTCTGCGCGCTCCTGTGGGACGCGCCCTACGAGGCCACCTTCGGCGCCTTCAACCTGCGGCTCGGGGACCTCTACCACCGCACCGAGGCCGCGCTCGCCGGCGCCCCGGTGCAGGAGCGCGCCGTCGCGCTGCTCCCTCTTTTGGAACGCAGCAACCCGCGCGCCTTCGACCTGACCCACGCCGGCTACGCCCGGACCGGCGCGGAGCTGATGCGCTGGTTCGGACATCTCATCGGCGGCTTCGATCCCTCTGACGATCGTCCGCTGCACCAGGCGGTGGCGGGCGGGCTCGGCGCCCCGCCGCCCTACGAAGACATTCTGCGCAGGCTCTTCGTGCTTGCGGCGGATCATGAACTCGATCCCAGCACCTACGCGGTGCGCGCGATCGCCAACACCGGCGTCACGGCCCACCAGGCGGTGCTGGTGGGCCTTGCGTCCACCTTCGGCCGCCGCCTGATGTTCGGCCGCGCCCAGAGCCTCGAGCGTCTCATGGATGAGGTGCTCACCACCGCCGATCCGGAATCGGCGATCCTGCGGCCGATCCGCGAGGGCGCGTCCCTTCCGGGTTTCGGCTCGGGCCAGTATCCGGCCGGGGATCCGCGGGCGCGGGCGCTGCTTGCGAAACTCGAAGACTGCGTCGGCGAGGACGTCGGATTCCGGCGGCTCCAGGCCGCCATCAGGGTCGCGCGCGACGCCACGGGACTGGAGCCGGCCCTCGCCATTCCCCTGAGCTTCGTCGCCCACAAGCTCGGGCTCAAGGGGCAGGGCGGCGTCATCTGGCAGCTGCCCCGGATGGCCGGGTGGATCGCCCATACCATGGAACAGTACCTCACCCAGGAGACGGTGCGGCCAAGAACCGTCTACACCGGCCCGCTTCCCGGCTGAACATGTACGGAAATCGTCAATATTGACGGCGGAAGTTCTGCGTCGGATAGGAGAGTCTCTTCCAGGGAGGACCCATGACCGCGCAGCAGACCGCCCCCGTGACCGTGCTCGTACCGGTCGGCTCCCTCGGCGCCGGGGTTCGTGAGGAGGAGGTCGTCCGCGGCCTGGAGGCCGGCGCTCAGGTGATCGCCTCGGATGCGGGCTCCACCGACAGCGGCGCCGCCTACCTCGCCCTGGGCGTCTCCAAGAACAACCGTGGGGCGGTGAAGCGGGACCTGGAGATACTGATGCGGGCCCAGGCCAGGTACCGCGTGCCGATCCTGATCGGCACCAGCGGGCAGGCGGGCGGCGACCTCAACGTCGACTGGACGCGCGACATCGCGCTCGAGATCGCCCGTGAGCAGGGGCTGACGCCGCGGATTGCGGTGATCTACTGCGAACAGGACAAGGCCACGCTCAAGGCCAAGCGCGCGGCCGGGGCGATCACGCCGCTCCCGCCGCTCGGGCCCCTGGACGAGGCGACGATCGACGCCTGCGACCACATCGTCGCCGTCATGGGCCCCGAACCCTTCATCGCCGCCCTCGAGGCAGGCGCGGACATCGTCCTCGCCGGCCGCACCACCGATACGGCGGTGCTGGCCGCATATCCGCTCTGGAAGGGCATGGGGGTCGCGCCTGCCTGGCACGGCGCGAAGGTCACGGAGTGCGGCGCCCAGTGCGCCGCCCGGCGCAGAGGCTCCGGTGTGATGTTCCGCGTCGGCGCGGACTATTTCGACGTCGCGCCGCTCGATCCGGACAACCTGTGCACCCCGCACAGCGTCTCGGCGCACATGCTCTACGAGAACAGCGATCCCTTTCGGCTGGTGGAGCCCGGGGGCGTGCTCGACGTGACCGACGCCCGCTACGAGCAGCTCGATCCACGCTGGGTGCGGGTGACCGGATCGCGGTGGGAGCCGCGCCCGTACACCATGAAGCTCGAGGGCGCCGCCGTCGGGCCCTGCCAGACGGTGATGCTTATCGGCATCCGCGACCCCGAAGTCCTTCGCCAGCTAGACGTCTTCCACGACCGCATGCTGGCCGCCCTGACCGAGCGGGCCCGCCGCAACGTCGATGCCGACCCCGACAGCTGGTCGATCTCGCTGCGCATCTACGGCTGGAACGCCGTGGATGGCGAGCCTGTCCCGGCCGGAACGCCGCCGCCCCGCGAGGTCGGCATCCTCTGCGTGGTCACCGCGCCGACCCAGCAGCTGGCGACGGACATCGCAAAGGCCTGCAACCCCTACTTCTTCCACTTCCCCCTCAATCCCGAGAAGGAGCTGCCGAGCTACGCCTTCGCCTTCTCGCCGGCGGACATCGAGCGCGGGCCCGTTTTCGAGTTCAAGCTCAACCATGTGGTGGCGCCTGAGAGCCCGACCGAGCTGGTGCGGATGGAGTTCGTGGATCTCACCCGCACGGAGGCCGCGTGATGGCCAGGCTTCAGGAGGTGTGCCGCGACCTGCGCTCCAAGAACGCGGGCCCGTTCTGGGTCACCATCGACATCTTCTTCGACGGGGCGGAGAGCTTCCGCCGATACGCCCATCACCCGGCGCTGGGAGCCGAGGCGATCGGAAAGCTGTTCGGGGTGGACCCGGCGCTGGTGAAGCGCTTCCCCGTCGAAAGCCTGGAGATGATCAAGATCTCCTATCCGCGTCGGACCCCGCAGGGCGGTGTGGAGGAGCGGGACCTGCACGCCGGCCAGCAGTTCGTCCGTCTGCTCGATCTCGACCTGGACTGAGGGCGCGCCGTCCGGCACTCCGTCCTCTCTGAGCCCGCCGCGTCAGCCCAAGACGCTCAGTCGGCGCCCGTCACATGGCGCACGTGGGTCCAGAAGCTCTCCGCGGCCGGGCTCTGGCGGGCCCGCGGCCGATAGAGGCGTATGCGGATGGGAATGTCCCAGTCGCTGGCGCCGCCGCGGACGAGCTCGCCGCGCTCCAGCTCGCCTCCGATCAGGCTCTGCGGAAGCCAGGCCACGCCCCGACCGGCCTTGGCCATGGCGAGCAGCACCATCGCAAGGTGCGCCGTGAACACCGCGTTCAGCCAGACGGGCGGCGCATCGCGCGTCCGGGTCGAGGCGATGATCCGGCCCATGCCCGAGGCCGAGGTGAAGGCCAGATGGGCCACCGGCGATTCGGGCGAGCCGGGCAACGCGTGAAGGGGATCCGTCGATCCGGGCGTTGCGGGAGCGCTCACGGGCACCAGGAGGTCCTGCCCCACATCGAGCGAGCGGAAGTAGGTGGTGTCGAGCGATGTCGGCGCCGCCGGATGGAAGTGGCACAGCAGGAACTGCGCCTGGCCCTGTGTCATCAGACGCTCGCAGTCGGCCATGTTGTCCGTGACGAGGCTGATGCTGGCCTGCAGTTCGGAAGCTTCCTCCACGCGCTGCAGCCAGCCGGGGAAGAAGGTGAGGGACAGGACGTTCGTGCAGGTGAACCGCAGCGAGTTTGCGGCGGCCTGCGCCACCTCGCGCACGCGTTCGCGGCCGGAGCCCAGCCGTCGCAGGACGTCTTCCGCGATCGGCCGGAATGCGGCCCCGGCCGGCGTGAGTTCAACCCGGTGCGTGTCACGGTTGAACAGCGGCGCGCCGATCCAGTCCTCCAGCATGCGGACGCGTCGGCTGAACGCCGGCTGGGACACGTTCCGGCGCTCGGCGGCCCGGGAGAAGTGGCCGCAGTCGGCGAGCGTGACGAAATCCTCAAGCCAAGCGAGTTCCATCCTCAAACCCACATGCGTGTCGGCTAGAGCGCGCGCCCCTCGGACACTCTCCTGGCAGAGTCTTAGCACTCCGCCTCGCCACCGCCCATGACGCGGGACCCTGCGTCCGGCCGTGGCGCTTCCTTCGTCTTGGTCGAATCCCGCTCGGACCTGCTGAGCTTTCGGGCGACGGGCGCACTGCAGGCCTTGGACGGGCGCGCGCGCCGCCCATATGGGGCCGCGATGACGCCGAAGCCGATCACCTCCACGACCTACGTCGTCGCCGCGTTCGACGGCGCCCGGCCACGGTTTCTTTGCCGGGACCGCCGCCATGGCCACTGGGTCGTGACGGTGGATCAGCAGAAGGCGAGCCATTTCGCCACACCGAGCGAGGCGGTGGACGCGGCCAGCGACTACCGGCGCCTGGGCTTTGGTCGGCATTACAGCCGGGACGGGGATTGGCGGGCGTTCGCGGTCACCATGCGGCTTGCGTTCGCCGAGGTCGCCGCGGCGGTGTGAACCTCGCCGACAGGCGGCCAGGTGCGCCCCCCTTTCGCCAGTCTGGAGCCGCCTGTCGTCGCACCTGACGGCCATCGGCCAAGCTGCGTCTCGCTCATGACGGGCAGCGACACCGAAGGTCCGGCGCCGCGAACCACCGACTCACATCCAGGCGGTGGCAGAGGAAGCCCTTCGCCGAGACGCGCTAGGCTTTGGCGTCATGCCGGGCGAAAGCGGGTCACGCGATAGATCCAAGCGAAGCGGTAGCGAGCGAGGCCGACCAGGTGCAAGTTCGGAATATGAGCCAACTCACGTATCCGGCGGTTTTGGTTTGCCTGGCGCTGGCGGCGAGCGCGGCCGCCAGCGAGCACCGCTGGATCCTCGTCACCGAAGGCAAGGGGCTGAACCTTCAGCAGACGGTGATTGGTACCTTTGCGACCCTGGAGGCCTGCAAGACCGCGGGAGCGACGCTCAAGCGCGAACTGATGTGGGTCCACAAGTGGGCTTGCCTGGATCGTGGCGAGGCGCCTGCCGAAGGCGCCCCTAATATC
This sequence comes from Phenylobacterium terrae, assembly GCF_042681205.1. NCBI lineage: Bacteria > Pseudomonadati > Pseudomonadota > Alphaproteobacteria > Caulobacterales > Caulobacteraceae > Phenylobacterium > Phenylobacterium terrae. Next base: position 939,004 of record NZ_JBHUEY010000006.1, on the reverse strand, counting down.
TAAGCGGCCGTCGCGACCTCGAACCGTTCCGGCCGCACGGCTGCGAACAGGGCCGCTGGATCGCGTGGAGGCTCCAACCAGGCGCTCCACTCCTCCTGCTCAAGGATGACCGGCGCCCGGTTGTGGTAATCCGAGAGCCGCCCGGCGGAGGGGCCGGTCAGGATGGTGAAGCTGCGCACCTCGCCGGCGTCGGGCGTGGTGCAGCGATCCCACAGGCCCGCGAACCAGATCGCCTTGCCGTCGGCCCGGGCGAAGCGGTGTTTCACTTTCGCGCCCTTCTCGCCCGTCCATTCGTACCAGGCGCTGGCGGGGACGATGCAGCGGCGCTTGGCGAAGGCGTCGCGGAAGGCCGCCGCGCTGTGGCAGGTCTCAACCTTGCAATTGAACGTGGTCAGCTTGAACCCGTCGTCCGCACCCTTGGCGGTGTCCTTCAGGGGCTTGCCGTTGCGCCAGAACGGCACCAGCCCCCAGCGCATCTTCTCCAGGATCCACACGCCATCCTCAATGCGCGCCGTGAGCTGCGGCGTGGTCGGCCGCACGTCGTCGTCGGGCTCCAGGTTCAGGGGCTCCGTCCTGACCGGGATCAGCGTCGAGAGCTGCTCGTGGATGTCGCGCCAGAAAAGGTGCGAGGTGTCGAAGCGACCGCACATGGCCGCACGGTAGACGAGCTGTGGACGGCGGCAAGCCGAGCCTTGGACCGAGTATGCGCCTGGGGCGCAGGGCCGGGTTCGCGCCCCCGGGTCGAGACGCCGCCGCGGTGCGTCCGATCCACACCGGGCTCGCCGATCCGGCCGCTCGCCCGATGACTTAGGTCCAGGCGCGGCCTCGTTCTTGCGCAGCGTGAGGTGATCACGGGCGCCACGGCCCGGTTCGGCGGCAGTCGCCTTCCGGGGGATGCTCGCCGTCCTCGACGAAGGCGCGCCAGCAGAGGGCTTCCTCGTGGGCGGCGCGGTAGGCAAGGGCGACGCAGACGCACATCGCCGCGAGCAGGACGCAGAACACCGCGAGGATCGGCGCTGGCCGGATGTGCACGCGTCCATCAAGCCCACCGGCCGGGATCGGTCAAGCGGCTGGCGCAGCGGCGGCCGGTAGGAAAAATCTACTTGAGCCAAGGGGATATCGCCGCCAGCGTTAGGGCCGTCAGGTCTGGAGGCGATCATGGCCACGGCCTTGCGGCGCGCCGCGCAGTACCTGCGGATGTCGACGGACCAGCAGCCGTTCTCGCTGGCGAGCCAGGCGGCGGTGATCGCCCAGCATGCGCGCGGCGCCGGGCTCGACATCGTGCGCACCTACACCGACGCCGGGATCAGCGGCCTCACCTTCGCCGAGCGGGAGGGCCTCCGCAGCCTGGTGGCGGACGTGGTCTCGGGGGCGGCGGACTTCTCGGTCGTGCTGGTCGCCGACGTGAGCCGGTGGGGGCGGTTCCAGGACCTGGACGAGGCCGCGCACTACGAGTTCCTCTGCCGCCAGGCGGGGATCGTCGTCCGCTACTGCGGCGAGCCGCCCGAGGACGAGGACGGCGCGCTCGGGAGCCTCGCCAAGCAGCTCAAGCGGATCATGGCGGCCGAGTTCAGCCGCGAGCGTTCGGAGCTGGTCCGTGCGGCCGGGAAGGCCGCCGCCGCCGCCGGCCGAAAGCGGGGCGGGCGCCTTCCCATGGGCGTGGCCCGGATGCTCCTCAACGCCGACGGGACCGAGGCCGGCCCGCTGAAGCCGGGGGAGCGCAAGACGCTGCGCGAGCAGGCCGTCGGGTTCGCGCACGGTCCGCCGGCCGAGGTGGAAGCGGTCCGGACGATCTTCCGCGCCTATGTGGACGAACGGCTCGGCCTGACGGACATCGCGCGGCGGATGGCGGCGGAAGGCCCGCCGCGGCCTCAGGGCGGGCCGTGGACCGCGACGGCGGTGCTGCGGGTCCTGCGGCACGAGCTCTACGCCGGCGTCTATGTGTTCAACCGGGGCACGGAGGCGTTGCGCACCCGGCGGCGGCCGCTGCCGGAAAGCGAGTGGGTCCGCGCGGCCGTCATGGCGCCGGTGACGCCGCCGGAGACCTTCGCCCGCGCGCGCACGCTGCTGGCGCTGCGCAGCCGCTACACCGACGAGGACCTTCTCACCGCCGCCCGGCGGCTGCTGGCGAAGGAGGGGCGGCTCACAGCGGCGCTCATGGCGCGCTCGGGGGAGACCCCTGCCGTGCGGGTGTACCAGAAGCGGTTCGGCAGCCTCACGGCGCTTTACCGCCGGATCGGCTATGTCCCGGGGCCGGTCCGGCGCGTGAGCGACGAACAGCTGCTCGAGGACCTGCGGGCGCTGAAGCGCCGCAGGGGCGTGGCCAGCGGGCCCCTGCTCACGGCGCAGGAAGGCCTGTCGGAGCCCAGCACCTACCATCGCCGGTTCGGGTCCCTGCGGCGGGCCTACGTCGCCGCGGGGCTCGGGGACAACTTCGCCGAGGTGCGGCGGGCCTGGCGGCGGGCGCGGGCCGGCGGGGCGGTTCGAGGCGCGGCCGATGCCTGAGGCCGGCGGATCGGCGCCCGTCGCGGCGGCCCAGTACCTGCGCAAGTCCAGCGAGCATCAGCGCTACTCCCTCGAGAACCAGGCCGCGGCGATCGCCCTGTACGCCCTGCGGCGGAACTACCGCATCGTGCGGACCTACGCCGACGCCGGCCGCAGCGGGCTGACTTTCAAGGGCCGCCCCGGGCTGCAGGCCCTGATTTCGGACGTGGCGGGCGGCGGCGGGCTCTTCGACGCCGTCCTGGTCTTCGACGTCAGCCGCTGGGGCCGCTTCCAGGACCCGGACCAGGCAGGCCACTACGAGTTCCTCTGCCGGGAGGCGGGGGTGGCCGTGCGCTACTGCGCCGAAGGGTTCGAGAACGACGGCTCGCTCTCCTCGAGCCTGATGAAGCAGCTCAAGCGGGTGATGGCGGCCGAGTACAGCCGCGAGCTCGGCGTCCGGGTCCTCCGGGGGCAGCGCCACGTCGCGGGTCTCGGGTTCTCGGCGGGCGGCCCGGCGCCCTACGGCTTCCGGCGCCAGCTGGTGGACGGCGACGGGCGGCCGCGCCTGATCCTCGGGCCCGGGCAGGTGAAGGCGGTGGCCACGGACCGGGTTCGGCTCGTCCCCGGGCCCCCCGAGGAGCTGGAGGCGGTGCGCGCGATCTTCCGCCTCTATGTCGGCGGAGGGCGGGGCCTCCGGCGGATCGCGCAGGACATGGCCGCCGCCGGCGCACCGCCGCCGCGCGGCGGCTGGTCGGCCTTCAAGGTGGGGAACATCCTCGCCAACGAGGTCTACCGGGGCGTCCGGGTCTATGGCCGCAGGAGCGAGCGCCTCCGCGCCGCCAGCCGCAAGGCCCCGGAGGCGGAGTGGGTGAGGGCGCGGGTGGCGCCCGCGACCGTGTCCGAGCGCACCTTCCGCCGGGCCCAGCAACTGCGCGCCGCCAGGCGCCTTTCGCTCGGGACCGAGGAGTTGCTCGAGCGGCTGCGCCGGGCGTTCGCCGCGGAGGGGCGCCTGACCGGGGCGATCGTCCGCCGCCGGCCGGAGCTGCCGAGCCCGACCACGATAGAGACCCGGTTCGGAACCCTCGCGGCGGCTTTCGAAGCGGCGGGCTATCGGCCGCCCCGCGGCGCGCGCAAGTGGCGGCGGGAGACCCTGCTCGACGAGCTGCGGCGCCTGCAGGTCGCGTACGGGGCCACGGACGAGGCGAGCCTCCGGCGCGATCCTCACGCGCCCCTGCCGCGCACCTTCGCGCGGTGGTTCGGGTCGCTGCAGGCGGCGCAGGCCGCGGCGGGCGTGCCGCAGACCCCCGTTCGCGTCCCGCTGCGCAAGCCGCGCCGGACCACCGACCGGCTTGTCGCCGAGCTGCGGCGACTGCACGCCGAGCACGGCCGCCTCAGCTGGCGGCTGATCGAGGCCGATCCTTCGATCGCGGCGCGGACGGTCCGGCGGCGCTTCGGGAGCCTCGCACGGGCGAGGGCGGCGGCCGGGCTTAGCTAGGCGCCGGCCAGGGCGGAGAGGCTGAGCAGCGTCAGGAGGGCCAGGGCGACGGCGCCGACGACCAGGACGCCCCAGCCGGTCGCGTGCGCCTCGAACCAGCGACCGAACCGGATCGTGACCTCTGTCGCTGCGGGCCGCGGCGGCTTACGTTGGGCGGGCGTGGACATAACCAGAACGGTAGGTTAAATACCCATCTCATGGCAAGCGCTGAATCACGCGGAACGGCCCGGCGATCGCCCGACGACCTGGGCCGTTCGGAGCGGCTGAGGCGCGCCCGCATCGACGCCGGCTTCGCCTCCGCCCTGGCCGCGGCCGAGGCGCACGGGTGGAACCGCAACACCTACAAGTCCAACGAGAACGGCAACGCGCCGTTCTCGTACCGGATGGCCGAAGCCTATGGGGCGGCCTTCGGCGTGCGGCCGGAGTGGCTCTACGCCGGGACAGGGGCGGCGCGCGAGGACGGCCGAGCAGCGATGGTCCCGATCATCGGCCGGGTCGGGGCCAACCCGGACGGTTCGGTCCTGCTGAGCACCGGCCAGGAGGGGCTGGAGCTCACGCCCGTGCCGCCGGGCGGCAGCGGCAAGGCCGTGGCCCTGCGCGTGGTGGGCGAGTCCATGCGGGGCTTGGCGGACGACGGGGCCCTGATCTACTTCGAGGACCAGCGGACGCCCCCCACGCCGGACATGCTGGGGCAGGTGGTCGTGGTGGAGACCGATACGGACGAGGTGCTGGTGAAGCGCCTCGTCAGGGGGTCGAAGGCCGGTGTCTACAGCCTGGAGAGCCTCGACGCGCCTGTCCGTGCGGACGTGCGCCTGCGCTGGGCGGCGCACATCACCGCCATCGTGCCGCCGTTCCACGCCCGGAGGATCACCACCTGGGCCGGCGCCTGACGGCGGGGCGCCCGCCGCATCAGGCAAGCAGGCCGTCGCTCCAGGCCGTGAACCCCGATAGCACGACCGTCTGGCCGGTGGTCAGGGTCAGGACGGTGTCGGCCACGCCGTCCCCGGTCACGTCCGCGGTGGTGTCGGCCCCGGAGAGGCCAGGGCCGCCGGCGAGATGGATCCGGTCCTCGCGGCCGAAGTCGGCGACGAGGTCGATCTCGTCCGCACCGCCGGGTCCGAAGACGAAGGCGTCGATCCCGCCGCCGCCGAGCAGGGTGTCGTCGCCGGCGCCGCCCTCCAGCCGATCGTTGCCGGCGCCGCCCTCGAGGCGGTCGGCGCCGTCGCCGCCGGCGAGGCTGTCGTTGCCGCCGTCGCCGACCAGGGTGTCGCGGCCGCCCTGGCCGAGCAGCCGGTCGTTGCCGCTGTCCCCGCGCAGGCGGTCGTGGCCGGCCCCGCCGTCCAGGGTGTCCGCGCCCGAGCCGCCGTCGAGGCTGTCGGCGCCGCCGGCGCCGAACAGGACGTCGGCCCCGCCGAGGCCCAGGACGGTGTCCTCGCCGGCCCCGCCCGACAGGGTCTCGTTGCCCACGCGGCCGGAGACGAACACGCCGTCGCCGGCCGCTGTGATCACCATGGCGACGGCGGCGGTGGAGGTGTTCCCCGCGCTGTCGACCAGAGTGTAGCTGAAGGTGTCGGCGGCCGTGTCCGGGTTCCCGAAGACGCCGAGCAGGTCGAAGTCGTCGTGGTCCGCCGAATAGGTCAGGGTCTGGGCGGCGGCGTCGAAGGCGACCGCGCCCAGCGCGCCTGTGGCGTCGACCGAGAGGATCCTCAAGTCGTCGCCGGCGTCCGGGTCCGCGTCGTTGGCGAGCAGGAGGGGGACGAGGTTGGGCGTGGTCGCGTCCTCGGCGACCGTCGCCGTGTCATCCAGAGCGGACGGCGGGTCGTTGCGGTCGATGGTGACGAGGAAGGCGTCGGCCCTTTCGTTAGTGTCGCCGGCCGCGAGGTTCGACGCATAGCTCCAGAACACGATGTGCTGGCCGTCGATCGTCTGCGGCGCCCCCGTGAGGGCGTTGGACTGCACGCCGCCAGGTCCGACGTTGATGCGCAGGATCTCGCCCGTGTGGAGATCTTTCCAGAACACGTCCCGCTGGCCGTTCGTGTCCCCGGCGACGAGGTTGGAGGCGTCGCTGACGAAGGTCACGTAGCGGCCGTCGGCGCTCACGCTCGCCCAGAAGCTTGCCCCGTTGGCCTGGGTCCCGTCGGCGGCCTCCGAGACGCGCCGGAGCTGGCCGGTCGCAAGGTCCTTCCAGAAGACGTCATGCTGGCCGTTGGTGTCGCCCTCGACGAGGTTGCTCGCGCCGCTGAAGAAGACGGCGTAGCGCCCATCGGAGGACAGATCGGTCCCGGCGCTCTCTCCATTGGCCTCGACGCCGGCCTGCGACGTCGAGATCCGGATCACCTCGCCGGTGACCAGGTCCTTGCGGAAGGCGTCGGTCTGGCCGTTCGTGTCGCCGGGAACGAGGTTGGTCGAGAAGCTGATGAAGCTCGCGTACCGGCCGTCGCTGGAGATCGACTCCAGCACGCTCGCGCCGTCCAGGTAGGCGCCGTCGGCGGTGCGGGAGACCCGGGCGACTTCGCCCGTGACCATGTCCTTGCGGAACACGTCCTGGAAGAAGTCGAGCGGGCCGCCGTCGATGTTGTAGGCGCTGCTTGTGAAGAAGACGAAGCGCCCGTCGGCCGAGATCAGGGGACTGGTGCTGGCCCCGGTGGTCTGGCTGCCGAAGGCGCCGTCGAACGCGGTGGAGACCCGGACGACCTCTCCGGTCGCCATGTCCTTACGGTAGACATCCTCGTGGACGTTGGCGTCGGTGGGATCGAAGGTGTTTCCGCTGGTGGTGAAGACGACGTAGCGGCCGTCGCCCGAGACGCCGCCGCCGAAGGCGGCGTGCGACGACTGAACACCGGCCGCGGTCTTGGAGACGAGCGCAAGTTCGCCCGTCAGGAGGTCCTTCAGGAAGACGTCGGGGCTGCTGGTCGCGTCGCCCGGCCAGCCGTTCGAGGTGAGCAGCGCGTAGCGCCCGTTCTCGGAAAGGGTCACGGTGGTGTTGGCCTCCACGCCGGGCGCGAAGGTCATGCCGGGCCGAGGCTCCGTCAGCCAGGTGATGGTGAAGTCCGTCATTGTCAGCCCCCCGGCCGGATCGCTCGTTTCGGCCAGACTACGGCGCAGCTATGTGGCCGCAACCGGGGTTCACGTGCGGGGCGAGCGTTCGCGCTTGATTTCACCCGGAGGGCGCGGCGGCCAGATCGCCCGTCGCGTCTTCTCGGGCCTGTCCGGGCTCGGCCCCTGCTGGTGACGAGTGGCGACGGTGTCAGGCATGGAGAGGCCGCAGGGACGTGATGACCGTGGCTGAGGTGCGCGCGAGGCTCGGAGCCGTGATGGACCGGGTCGTGGAAGACCACGCGCCGATGGTCATCGCCCGTCAAGGCGGAGAAGCCGTGGTGATGGTTTCGCTCTCCGACTGGCGTTCAATTGAGGAGACGGCGCGGTTGCTCGCCTCGCCCGCCAACGCCGCTCGTCTGGCGGAGGCGGTCGCCGAACTTGATGCCGGGGGGCGCGGAGTCCGCCCTGAGCTTATCGATGTGGGACGTGCCGGCGCCGCGTGTGCCGGGATCCGTACAAGCTGCGAAGCCTCTTCGCGGCGTGCGGCAGCGCTAGGCGCGATCGACGCTCGTGAGCTTGAGCACCGTCAGCTCGCCCCGGGCGTCCCAGACGTACTCGAAGTGGTCGCCCTGGAGGACGGGGAGGGGGACGGCGGCAGGGCGGAAGAGGACGACGCATTCGCCGCCCGAGCGGCGGACGCTGTCGTAGACGAAGCCGTCCTCGCCGGGCTGGGCGAAGGGCCAGCGGCGCTCGCGGGCGAAGGCCTGGGAGGCGGCGTAGTCGTCGGGGCGGTAGAGCTCCTGGTGGGAGGCTTGGGCGCCGCGCAGGTCGAGGAGCTGAGCGTCGAGGCCTGCGACCAGCTCGCGCAGCTGCAGCCGGGCGGGGAAGCCGCCGGCGGAGGCGGCCAGGCGCCGGTGGTTGTGGTGGACGGTCTCTTCGATGGCGGTGGCGACGTCGCGGGCGGCGTACCAGGCGCCCAGGGCGGCGTCGTGGAAGCGGCCGCCCTCGTCGGCCACGTGCAGGAAGGCGGCCATGACGATGGAGGCGGTGGGGCCGGTGACGAGGCCGCCTTCCGGCAAAGCGGCCAGGCGGTTCGGCGTGCGCAGGGTGAGGTCCTCGAGGGCGAAGGCCAGGCGCAGCTCGGCCTCGTCGCCGGCGATGTCGTCGAAGACGCCGACCGTCGGATAGCGGCTGAGGATCAGGCGGTGGCTGCGGCCGCGGACCCGGGCCCGCGAGAAGCTCATTTCACGCCGCGCCAGGCGTCGAGGTAGCGGCGCACGTCGGCGAGCTCGGAAAGGCCGCCCTCGGTCATGTGGGCGAGCGGCGAGCGGCCGGCGAACGGAGCGTCGGCGTTCTCGGACTTCAGCCAGCGCAGGGCGTGGGCGTCCTCGGCGAAGACGAGGCGCAGGCCCTTGAGCACCCCCAGCGTCAGGGAAATCCGCTCCAGCTGGTCGCGGGTGAGGGCGCCGACCTGGCCGGCCTTCCAGTTGTGGTAGGTCTGGCGCGAGATCCCGCCCAGCATGGCGCGGCGCTCGTCCACCTTCAGGTCCCACAGGTCGCAGACGCGCAGGAAGAGCCGCACCGCGGGCGCCGAGACGCGCCGGCGCGCCTCGGGGTCGCGCAAGTCGGCGGCGGTGAAGGCGGGCGCCTCGGAGGCGGGGAGGGCGGCGGCGTGGGGCGGCATGCGCGTGAGAGTCCAGGGTTGGACATAATGTATAAGTATGGAGGTGGAGGCGCAAGGCGCGCGAGGCTGCGGGGGCCGTGGGCGGTTGCGCTTGGCCGAACACTGAGGACCAATTCGAGTGAGAGGGGGCGCTTCGCTCTGGTGTGATTGCTTGGCTTGTCACGACCGCGTGATTGCGCGCTGCTGAAGGATGCGCATCACGTCTTGCGCTCTGGATCGCGCCACAGGGATCAATCGACCGTCGGTGAGGCTGAGGACCAGGTCCCGTCCGCGCCGATCGACTCCGCGGATCTCGTCGAGCGCCACCCACCATGAGCGATGGGGCTGGAGGCCCGGCTGTTCGGAAACGTGCTGCAGGGCGTCCGACATCCGGCCGCGCAGCAGGCGGGCGCCCCGACGGGTGCGAACCTCAAGGTAGTGATCACGCACCTGGATGGTCAGAGGGGGCTCTGGCGGCCAGCCAGCAATCGCGCCGCTTGCCTCAGGCGACATGACACGTGTGGGCCGAGCCTGGCTGTTCAGCCGCACAGGTGCGGCTCGCTTGGCCGAGCCCGCCCACTTGAGCCCCGCGATCAGGCCGCTCACTGGAAGGATGAAGGGCGAAAGGAAGAGGGCGAACTCGATCAGTGGATCGGGCGCGTACGGCACGACGGGGGTGGCTTTCAGCGCGTGAATCTCCGCGGTCATCAAGACGAGTGTCGCGGCCGCCGCGACGGCCCCCGGAACGATGGGGCCCCGCCGGCGCGGCAGGAGCCATCGCGCCACGTCGAATAAGAGCGAGGCTTGCGGGACCAGCAGGGCGGCGATGACGCCGAACATCAGCATCCGCCGGGCGAGCGGCAGCGTGTCGCTGTCGAATGCGCCGCTCGAGGCCAGTGCGAGGGCAAGGGCGACAGCGCCCAGACCGTGCAGCGCCAGTTGGCGATGGCCGCCCCCAGGTCGGTTCGCGAACGGACCGTTTGCGACAAGGCCGGTCATTCCGCGTCAAACCCCTTCTCGGCAGGTCGGCCGGCAGCCTAGCTCAGGGGTCTCAAACATCGGAAGGGCCGCGTTCGCCCATGAACTGGTTCAAAGTGTCCGCAGCCGCCTTGGCGCTGTTCCTGATCTCATATCTGCCCGTCGATGGCGCCGCTCGCCAGGACAACGTCGCGGACGTCGGGCCGCGGGCGGTGGGATCCTTCCCGGTTCGCCTGCCTGGCGGCGAAGCGATCGAGGTTTTCACCTATCGGGCCGCGGGCCACGGTCCGGAAGATCCGGTCATCCTTGTCCTGCCCGGGGGTGGGCGCAACGGCGCCGACTACCGGGACAGCTGGATCGCGGCCGCCGACAAGCACCGCCTGCTCGTGCTGGCCCCCGCGTTCGACGAGGCGCAGTTTCCCGGTCCCATCAACTACAACCTGGCAGGGATGATCGCGGGCGACGCCGATGTGGCCAGCCTGCGGGACGTGGAGATCACGCCGCGCCGGACCTGGCTCTTCTCAGACCTGGACGCGATCTTCGAAGCGGCTGTCCGACGCTTTGGATCGCGACAAAGACAGTACGATCTGTTCGGGCACTCTGCAGGCGGTCAGATCATCCACCGCATGATGCTGGCGGCGCCGAGCCCGCGGGTCAGAACCGCCATCGCCGCCAACTCCGGCTGGTATACGACGCCGGCGCCCGAGATTCCGTTCCCATATGGCCTAAGCGGCCTGCCGCTCACATCGCAGCAGCTGAGAACCGCGTTCAGCGGCGACCTGGTGATCTTCCTCGGGGCGCAAGACAACGCCGAAGAGGCGCGCGGTCATCTACGTCAAACCGAGGAAACAGCGGCTCAAGGCCCTCACCGGCTGGCCCGCGGCCGGCGCTTCCATGCGCTGGCCCAGAAGGAGGCCGCGCGACGAGGCTTTCCGTTCAAGTGGCGGCTCCACATCGTGCCGGGCGTCGGCCATGACTACCGCGCGATGGGCGAAGCCGCCGCCGACTTCCTCTACAGCGACAGAACGGCGCGGCCGACGTCGTCGCCAGGGAGCTGATCGGCTGATGCGGCCTCCGTCTCAAGCTCGGGCCTTCGGCGTACAAGCCCGCTGACATCGGGCGCGCCTTGCGCTTCAGCAGCTGCGCTCCGCGTAAGAGAGGAGTGATTTGCGGACACCGGCTCGGGCAGGCATAGTTCCGAGCGTGAGCGACGCGCGACGATTGCTCGCCGAGTGGTTCGAGCAGGTCCTTGGCGAGCAGCTGCCCCGTGAAGGCGACGCCGATCTTTTCGATCGGTTCGGGATATGCGGCGACGACGCATCCGACTTCATGGACGCATTTGGCGCTCGTTTCGACGTCACCGGCGATGAATACCTTTGGTACTTCCATCATGAGGAAGAAGGCTGGAACTTCGGAGCCTTGTTCTTCGCCCCACCCAACCGACGCGTGGAGCGGATACCTATCACGCCTGACATTTTGGTCCGAGCAATCGAAACCGGGCGATGGCCTGTGCAGTACCCTCCGCACGCACTGCCGAAGGTGCGGTGGGATATCCGATTGAACCAATCGATGCTCCTGGTTCCGCTCGCCGGGGCGGCGCTTTGGCTCTGGCGGAGGTGACGGGGGAAACATCGTAGGAGAGTTCGGCACAGCTTACGGAGGGTTGTCCGCCATGGGTGGGAAGCGGACGCCCGTTGTGCCACACCAAGCATATGGCGCAGGTCGTTTGCGAATGGGGACTGCCGGGGATCGAAATGCTTCGATCCACGGCGACGGTCTTCGTGATCGTCGACGTGCTGTCGTTCTCAACGGCTGTTAGCGTTGCCACGGATACAGGCGCGGAGGTCATTCCGTTTCCGTGGGGAGATGCTGATGCAGCCCGCGAGGAGGCTGCCCGACAAAGCGCGATCGCCGCTTCGCCGAAGAGAGCCGCGGGCGGTCAGCTAAGCCTTTCTCCAGCAAGCCTCCGACATGTGGTCCGCGGCACCCGTCTTCTCCTCCCCTCGCCGAACGGCTCCCGCCTCTCTCTCGCTACAGGGGAGGTGCCGACACTCTGTGGGTGTCTCCGCAACTACAAATCTGTCGCGGAGGCCGTGCAAGCGATGAGGTTAGACGGTTTGGTCGCGGTGATACCGGCGGGGGAGCGTTGGGCCGACGGGAGCCTCCGGCCTGCTATCGAGGATTGGATCGGAGCAGGCGCAATCATCTCAGCCATCGAAGCGGAGGTGAGCGCCGAAGCTGCGGTCGCACGAGCCGTGTTTGCGGCGGCAGCGAACGACCTTGCCTCCGTTATCCGCACCTGCATGTCGGGCCGGGAGTTGATCGAGCGTGGTTTCGGAGAGGATGTGGAGATCGCTCTGGAAGTAGGCTCCAGCAAGCGTGCTCCGCGCCTCATCGACGGAGCGTACCGATAGGTCCGGGTCGGGATCTGGCATTCAGGTTCGGCCGATGAGCAGGTCCGGTTCTCGACCGGAAATGAAGGGGTCAGCTCCTGACGCTGCTCGGACCCTGTATCGCGGAGCGCCAGGCCGGCCTGTGCGGCATTCCTGGCGACAGTGTGAGGTCAATTGCGGACATTCAGCAGTTAAGCTGCGCAACGGCAATGTGGAGGGGAGTCGTGCCAAAGTTGGCGTGGATGTTCGGGCTGGTGGCGAGCCTTGTCGCGTCTCCCGCTGCTGCTTGTCTCGAGATTCCAACGGCCAAGGGCATGGCGAAAACATTCGCTGTGGCTGACACTGTTGTGGACGTTCAGGCGCTCACCGAAGCCTACGTTCCCGTGCCGAACACCATGTCCCTTCGCGTCGGCATCGCGACGGCGCGCGTGCTCCGAGTTTACAAGGGTTCAGCAAGGGAAGGGTACGAGATCACTTACCGTGTGCTCGATGGCGAGTGGGACGGAAATCGATGCCCGGGCCGACGCTTCACACGGCCAGATGGGAAGTATCGGCTGTACCTAAAGTTCGCCGGTGACGGCGGCCCGCCGGTGATCATTCATCCTACAGACGCCCAATCGTTGCCGCTCCGTTAGTTGAACGTCAGGAATGGGTGGGTTGCGGCATCTCCTAGTGACCGCAACTACCCGCCTACCACAGAGCCCGAAGGCGAGGGGGCAAGCTGTCCAAGATCCAAGCTGTAGGGGTCAGGAGGCACGGCCAGAGCTGCGTCGTCAGCATCACCGCCTGGTCCAGGAGCGCCAACGTGAAAGGGCTCGAGACCAAGGGCTACAGATACGGACTGCTCTCCGTCGATGCAGCCGCTACTGCGCCAAGCCTCGACAATCCGGCGCCAGGCAAGTGGCAGTCGCTCCACCAGCAACGCGTGATCGGCGGCGGATGGTGGCTGGAATATCGGCGCTGGCCCAACTGAGCGGACGGCCCGAGGTCCGCAACGGGTGGAACCACCCTTTGCCCCATTGCACGCAGGGTCTAGACTCGCCGCCGCATCGTGAGTGCAGCCCATGAGCGACGCTGTCGGCCCTGGCGATCTGGTTCTCTGTGTCAACGCCGCCCCGAACCATGCCACGGGACGGCCGGTTCCCCTGCAGGCCGGCGAGACCTACCGGGTGATCGCGGTCATGGAATACGCCTGCCCATGCGGACGCTCCGACGCCCTGCTCGATGTGGGCGTCGACTTCGCGTGGTGTCAGACCCGTTTCCGGCTTCTGCCGAAGCCGAAGGCCCAGGCGAGGCCGCGCCGGGTCTCGGCGCCCAGGGAAAAGGAAACGGTCCGCTGAACCTTCGGCGAAGTCGGCGCCGTCGTGCGGACCATCGCCCGTCTTTTTCGGTCGCCGCGACGCAGGCAACGGCCGCATAACAGGCTCTCATGGCCGTTTCGTTCGAAGGATTCCCGCGCACGCTGCAGCGCTCGGCTCTCCGGCCGGGGCGCTGGTTCGTGGCGGCCGACGGCGTGCGGCCGATCCTGTGCCTGGCGACCGAGGTGGAGGATCTGGGCGAGCGCCTGGCTGTGGCCTTCAACCTGCCGGCCGTCGAGCAGGTTGAGGTCACGCCGGTTCCGCTCTCCGTCCTGGCGGACCCGTTCGCCACGGTGGAGGACGACGTGGTGTTCGCGCCCGGCCAGACCGAAGGCCTGCCCATGCTGGTCGCGCCTCTGCGCCGCACGTTCCGTCATGGCGCGCTGCTGCGCCTGTCCAACGGCGACCTCGGCATCGGCGTCGTGCCGAAGGGGTCGGGCGAGATGGTCGCGGTCTCGCTGACCTCCGGCCTGCGCAGCACGGGCTTCGACCTGGTCTTCGAGCGGTGGTCGCTCTCCCTGCGCCGCGGGGGCGCCGAGACCCGCATCGGCTACTACAAGCCCAGCCACCTCTACACGGAGCGGCGCAGAGGTTAGGCGGCGCTCAGGTCAGTGTCGCCAGCCTAGTCCGTGACGCGCCCCTTCACGAGCTTCAGCTGGACGGTCTTCCCCTGCGCCTTGGTTTGAAGGCTCGCCCCCGGTTGGGGCGGGAACCGCTCGCACATGCTGCCGGGCAGGCGTGGCTTCGACTGTGTCAGGCACACCTTGTCGCCCTTCACAGTCCACTTGCCGGCCAGGTCCAGCCCCCGGCGGCTCAGGCCGGTCCACGTGCCGTCCGGCTGGAGCCAGATCTTCCTCGACCGCCCGTCGGGGTCGATGGTTAGCAGCGTGTTGCCGAATGCGGCGCTGACGTCCGCGCTCTGGGGCCCCGCAGCCTCGGCGGCGCGGGGCGCGGCGAGGCAGGCGGCCAAAAGGATCGCGATGGTTCTGGTCATGGCCGCCACAACGCACGATACCCAAAAAGGCGGCATCGACGCCAAACGCTCGCCGCAGCTCGCGCCTCAGGCGAGCGCCTGGAGACGGTCCTAACGCGCTTGAGCTAGCTTCGCGCGAAACGAGATTAGGAGGGGAAGGTTGGACGTCGAGACGCTGCGGGCGCGCCTTGGGAAGCTCGACGAGTGCCTGATCGTCGGATTCCGAATGGATGACTTCCTGAGCTCGTTACAAATCACCTTGGACGACATCTGGACGGAGCAGGGGCAGGTCAGGGCCGACCTGGGCCAACGTCGGAAGCTGCTGCGCCTGTCCTGCGAGTTGGTCGAGAGGATCGAGTTCCTCGGCGGCCTGCGTGCGCACAACCTGATCGCCAGCCCAGAGCTGATCGGCTGGAGTCACACGGAGGTGAGCGCGTTCGAGTTGGGTGTGCAGCCAAGCGGGCTTCTGAGGTTGCGCATGACGATCACGGACGCTCGCAGCATCACTGTGGATTGCGCGCGGATCCGGGTTGTCGAACCGGACACGGAGATCGACTGAGCCCACGAAGCGAGACGCTAGATCCCAAGAATGGTGACCGCCTGATCATCGTGCAGCCTCGTCGACAGCCAGGCGGCCAGGCCGGCGAACAGGCGTCGTTCGATCTCGGGGCGACCCTCGTCTCGGGAAGTCTCCAAAAGTTCGCTGAGCAGCGTCCGTCGAGCCGGTCCGGGAATTTCAGAGACCCCATAGCGCATACCGTACGACCATTCCGGCCAAGCCACCTTCAACAGCGGTTCGACGAGGTCGAAGGCCTCCTCGCTCATCGCGACGCCGGCTCCCAGCGTGTTCCAGGTTCCCTCGGCGAAGTGAATCACCAGGCCTGTGGCGAGGCCGGTGGTTGGTTTGAGCTCCAGGTCCAAGCAGCGCCTCCGCGCAGGGCTATGTAAGAGCGGGCGCGGCGCACCGCGGGGCCGTCAGCATCGCAGGACGGGCTCTTGCAACCAGGAACTCGCAGAGCTTCGCAGGGCCTGGGTCGAACCTCGTCGGCTGAGCCGTTGGAGAACATCGCGGGACTGACGGCAGTCCACTTCTGCCGTGATCACGGCCAAGTCGAACAGGGCGAATTCGTGCCCCCGCGAGGCCGCAGCTTCAAGCCAGTGTCTCGCGTTGGACTTGTCGGAAGCGTCGGGGATGCCGTCCTCGCCGCCTGCAAAGTCATAGTACTGCCATAGGCGGTAGGCCGCCTCAGCGTCGCCCTTCCGCGCGCGCAGCACGAGTTGATCGCGATCGGCGGAGCTCAGAGCGTAGACCGTCCCCGTGCTCTCGAAGACGGTCTCTTCGACTGTGGGCTGGCGGTCTCCACAGCCGCTGTTGAGACCGCAGAGCAGCCCTGCCAGGACCACATGCCGGATGCCGAACATGGGGCGAAGTTGGCGCAGCGCCGCCGCTTCAGCAACGGTCGGGCCCACACGGTGGAACGCCCGCGGCCTCAGGCGAGCGCCTGGGCGGCCTCGTGGACCTTGCAACCCCGAGGTGGACGAGCCGAGGGTTAGCGCGCGAGCAGGGTCGCCTTGCCGTCGCCGCGCTTGTTCATCTGCTCCAGCGAGCTGCGGAAGATGTCGATTAGACCGCGCCCGGGTCGAATTGACTTCGCCAGAGACCCCGTTGATACTTCGCTACATGGCGAAGCATATGTCATCGGAGATGGACCGGACGTTCTGGGCGCTGGCGGATCCCACCCGGCGCGGCGTCCTGGAACGTCTTGCGAAAGACCCTGGGCTCTCCGTCAGCGAGCTCGCGCGCTCGTTTTCGCTGAAGCTTCCCGGCATGACGAAGCACCTGGACGTCCTGTCCGACGCCGGATTGATCACACGGACCAAGACCGGACGCACGGTGGCGGTGAGCCTCGCGCCCGCGCCGATGCAGGAGGCGATGGCCTGGCTCAGCCAGTACGAACGCTTCTGGACCGTCAGTCTGGACCGGCTCGTCGCGCTCGTCGAGGAGGATGCCGCGCGATGACCGACCAGCTCCCGAGCGTGACCCTCGTGCGCCGGATCAAGGCCCCGCCCGCCAAGGTGTGGGCGGCCATCACCCAGCCGGAGCTGATGGTGCAGTGGTGGGGGCCCGACGCGGGGCCGACCCTCAGCGTGACGGCGGACGTTCGCCCCGGCGGCCGCTTCAGCATCGTCTTCCGGCTGGTCAACGGCGACGAACACAACCCGACCGGCGTCTATCGGGAAGTGGCGCCCGAGACGAAGCTCGTCTTCACCTGGGAGATCGCCGGAGCGCCGGACTCGCTGGTGACTTTCCGGCTGGAGCCGATCGAAGGTGGAACCGAGCTGACGCTCACCCATGAGCGGCTGCCCGACGAAGCGGCCCGCGCCAGCCACGAGCACGGCTGGATCGGTCTTCTCGACAAGCTTCCGGCATTCCTTGGAGACGGCCAATGAGCGCGCTCATCCTCACCACCTACGACTGGGTCCCCGAGGGGCCGCGCGGTCTTGTGCGCGACCTGCGGGTGCGTTGGGCGCTGGAAGAAGCCGGGTTGCCCTACCGGGTGGAGAGCACGTCTTTCCACGATCGCGGCCCGGAGCATTTCGCGGCGCAGCCCTTCGGCCAGGTTCCGTGGCTGACCGATGGGGACATCACCATCTTCGAGAGCGGCGCGATCCTGCTGCACCTGGCCGAGAAGAGCCCGGCGCTGATGCCGCAGGATCCACGGGACCGGACTGAGGTGCTGGGGTGGGTCATCGCGGCGCTCAACTCGGTCGACCTGCCGGCCCAGCCCTGGGCGCTGTTCCGGTTCATGGGGTTCCCGCGCGAGTCGCCCGAGGCCGGTTTCGTGGAGGCCTTCCTGAAGGCGCGGCTCGAGCGGATGGAAGCCGTGCTGGCCGGGCGCGAGCAGCTGGTGGGCGACCGGTTCACGGTGGCCGACCTGCTGATGGCGGACGTGCTGCGGCAGGTGGACCGCTTCGACGGGCTCACGGAGTACCCGGCCTGCCACGCCTACGTCGCGCGCGCGACGGCCCGGCCGGCCTTCGTCAAAGCCTACCGCGACCAGATGGCCCACTTTGCGGCGGCGGATGCGGCTTGATGCCTGCGCCGCCGATACCTGTGGAGGTCCGCTGACCCGAGAGCGTTCGCGGCGCGGGCTCAGGCGAGCGCCTGGGCGGCCTCGTGGACCTTGCTCAGGGTGTTCCAGTTGCGGGCGGTGCCGCTGAGCTTGCCGAAGGCGGCCTTCCAGTCGGCGGGCCGCAGCGGCGAGGCGGAGATGCCGTTCGGGTGGACGAGCCAGGCGACGTCGCCGAGCACCTTGGCCTTCTCCGGCGGGTGGACGAGGGCCTCGAAGGCGCGGGCCTGGTCGGGGGTGGGCGCGGTCTTGAAGATGGTGGCCTGGACGCGGCTGGGCATGGCCGCGGAATCGTCGGGGAAGGGGTTGGACTGGACGATGCGGCCGAAGGCGGCGGCGTCGCGGACCATGACGTCGAGGGTGGGGCCGATCTTCTCGGCGATGGCCTTCTCCAGCAGGGCCTCGAGCTCGGCGCCGGCGGGGCCGGGGCTGCGGAACACCGCGTTGCCGGTGGCGACCAGGGTGCGCACGTCGGTGAAGCCGAGCTCGGCGAGCAGGGCGCGCAGGTCGGCCATCGGGACGCGGTTGCGCCCCATGGGCATGACGCCGCGCAGGAGGGCGATCTGGACGGTCTGGGCCATGGAGGGCGTTCAGTCCGATCCCCGCGGCGGGTCCTTGTCGCCGGCGTCGTCGCTTGGGGAGGGCGGGAGCCAGTAGGCTTCCCCGCAGCGCGCGCACACATGCATCTGCGACGTGGCGACCACGACTGGCGTGCGCGTGAGCACCACCGCTTGGGCGTCGTTCCCGCACGCTGTGCAGAGATGGAGCTTCATGGGAAACGTCTAGCACGGATCGGGAGGCGCCGCTGGACCTCTCCGGGTCGCTCACCGAACCCAAGTCCCTTGGCTCACCCATCGCCGCACAACGGAGCGCCTTTAGCCGGCCGGCGCGGGACAACTGGGGCTGCTGTTGGCCGATGAGGCGGCTGGGGAGGGGTTCGGGCTCGATCCGCGCAGGCGGCGCGGTTCACCTCGCCGCGGCGTCCCGCTGGGCCGCGAGGGGCCTTCGCCAACTGTTCCGAAGCGCGGGCGGCGGGGGCCGCGCCGGTGCGCCGGGGCCAGCCGGGCTATGCGTCACGGCTGGCCCCGGAACGGGGACGGAGTGGGCTGTGAGGCCCAGGCGGGCCGCCGCACGGTCCGCCCTCACCGCCGTCGGCGCAGTGGCCGGAGCCCGACCGCGGCGAAAGACCCTGCCCGCGGCGCCGTCAGCACGTCCAAGTTCATCGCCCGCCGTCGCGCCCGCCCAGGGCCCGGATCTGCGCGCCGAGCGGCCGGCCGGCGACCTTGCAGCGGGCGATGACCCGGTCGTGCACCCGCACGCGCCCGTTGCGGCCGGCGCTCGTGACGCAGGCGATGGGGCGGCCCAGGACCAGCCGGGCCAGGCGCGCCTTGGCGTCCGCTCCGCCCGGGGCACGGAGTTCCGGGGCGTCGAAGTCGGCGAGCCGGACCTCCACCCACCGGGCCGGGTCCGGCCCATCGCCCACGCAGAGGCTGTCGCCGTCCCCCACGTAGCGCACGGTCCCGCTCACCGTCACGCCCGGCCGTGCGGGGAGCGGCCCCTCGCACGGATCGGCGTGGCCGGCGGCCGGGACAAGGGCCAGCACGATCGCGGCGAGGCGGCGGCGCATGGCGAGGCTTGTCGCCCGGGCGCCGCCCGCCGGCAAGGGGGTCGGGGCGCACGCGGCGCTGGGCGACCGGAGGTTCGGTCGGCGGGGTTCGGCGGGGGTCGCGCAAGGCATTGAGGCCGGAGGAGCAAGACAAAACGGCTCATTCCAGAGGGTCTGGACAATATTGCGCCACAATTGTTTTCGCGCTCGTCTTTGGCGGAACCTTGGCTGTCGCAGCCCGTTGGCCGACGGAGACATTCCGTGACTTCACGCGGACTGAACGGCCGGACGGAAGGTTGAAGCGCGCCTCAGTTCATCGCGCCCGGTCTTCCGGACGGCGATGCACGGAGGGCGCCGATGGCGGCAGCCGCAGCCGAGTCCAATTCGATCCTCAAGGCCCTGGAGGCGGGGCCTGGCGCACGCTTTCTGCCGAGGTTCCAGCGCGTGCCGCTGCGGCGCGGCGCGGTTCTCCACTATCCGGGCGAGCCGGCCGAGGCCGTGTGCTTCCCCCTGTCCGGCCTGGTGGCGGTGATGTCGGATTCGGCGGACGGTGAGAGCGTGCAGACGGGGATGGTGGGCTGCGAGGGCGCCGTGGGCGCCTTCGAGGCCTATGTGGGGGGCCGCTTTGCGTCCAAGTACGTGGTCCAGGTCGGCGGCGAGGCGCTGCGCCTGGGCGCCGCCACCTTCCGGGAGCTTTGCCGGGAAGCCCTGGATTTCCGCCAGAGGATGGAGCGCTACTTCGAATTCCTGCTCACCGAGTCCCGGGTGCTGGTGATGTGCAACGCGCTGCATGGGGTGGAGGCGCGGCTGGCCCGCTCGATCTTGGAGGCGCTGGAGCGGAGCTGCATCGAAGGGCCGCTGCCGCTCACCCAGGAGGCGCTGGCGCAGATGCTGGGCGCGCAGCGGACCACCGTGGCCGTGGCCATGTCGCGGCTGCAGCGCGCGGGCCTCGTCCGCAGCGGCCGCGGCGCGGTGACGGTCCCCGACCGGGCGGCCCTCGAGCGCCTGGCCTGCCGCTGCCACCTGGCGCTGCACGAGGCCCGCAGGGGCGCCTGGGGCGAGGGGGCCGGGCGGCTTCAAAGGTCCGGCTAGGCGGCCTGGTCGGCGCCGCCGATAGCGGCAGGTCAGGGAGGCGCGGCGGGCCCGCCCATGCGCAGCGCCACCTCCACCGCGAACACCTGGGATCGGCGGGCGTCGCGGACCTCGAGGCGCCAGGCCCCGGCCCTGACGAGCCCGTCTGCGTCGTCGCGCAGCAGTTCCCCGAGGTGGCGGGCGGCCGCGACCAAGGCCGCGCCTTCGTCCGGCAGCTCGACGCCGTCGGCGTCGAGGCTGGGGCTGTCCCGGTGCAGGTCGAAGTAGTAGGTCGGCACGCGTCCTGCCCCGCGCGCTAGTCGCCGCCGCGCGCGGCGGCGACGCCGAGCGCGCGGAGGGCCGCCTCGAGCGCGGCCCCGTCGAAGGGCTTGTCCAGGAAGGTCACCTGCTCGTCCGCGCTCAGCCGTCCGCGCAGGTCCTCGTCGTTGTAGCCGCTCGCCAGGACCACGGGCGCGCCGGGCCGCCGGGCCCTCAGCTCCGCCACAAGCGCATCCCCGCGTCCGTCCGGCAGGCCGATGTCGATGACCGCGGCGTCGAGGGGCGCGGCGGCCGACCGGATCTTCTTCAGCGCCTCGCTGGCGGTGGTGGCCTCCTCGACGCGGCAGCCCGCCTCCAGCAGCGCTTCGAGCAGGGTCATCCGGACGAGGGCGTCGTCTTCCACCAGAAGCACCTGCGGCTCCGTCCGGTCGGGCGCGAGCACGTCCTGCACGCGGCGGGCGAGGGCGGCGTAGCTGAACGGCTTGGCCAGCAGCTGGAAACCGGTCTCCAGCCGCCCGTCCTTGAGCAGGGTTCCGCCGGCGTAGGCGGTGGTCAGCAGCACGCGGAGTCCCGGCTGGCGGGCCTGGGCCGCGTCGGCCAGTTCGCGCCCGTTCATGCCGCCGGGCAGGCCGATGTCGCTGAACAGCAGCCGGACGCCGGGAGTGCGCTCGAGCACCTCCAGGGCGGCGGCGGCGTCGGCGGCCTCGAAAACGCGGTAGCCGAGGTCGCAGAGGGTGGCGACGCTGAAGGCGCGCACATCCTCGTCGTCCTCCACGACGAGGATCGCCTCGCCGTCGGCCCGGGCGCCCGCGTCGGGCGGCGCTGCGGGGGCTTCCGCGGCGTCGCCGGCCGCGCGCGGGAGGTAGAGGTTGACGGCGGTTCCGCGGCTGGGGCCGCTGTCGATGCTGACGTGGCCGCCCGACTGCTTCACGAAGCCGTAGACCTGGCTGAGGCCGAGCCCGGTGCCGTGGCCCACCCCTTTGGTGGTGAAGAAGGGCTCGAAGGCCTGGGCCAGCACCTCCTCGCCCATCCCGCAGCCGGTGTCGCGCACGGTGATCCGGACGCAGGGGCCGGGCGCCAGGTCGGCCGCGCCCTCGGTGTGGAAGGCCTCGTTGGCGGTCTCGAGGATCAGGGCGCCGCCGTCGGGCATCGCGTCCCGGGCGTTGACCGCCAGGTTGAGGATGGCGGACTCCAGCTGGTTGGCGTCGACCATGGCGCGGCCGAGGTCGGCCGCCAGGCGGCTCTCGACCTGCACCGCCTCGCCGAGCGTCCGCGCCAGGAGGTCGGACATGCCGGCGATGAGCTTGTTGATGTCGACCGGCTGCGGCGTCAGCGGCTGCCGGCGGGAGAAGGCGAGCAGCTGGTCGGTCAGGGTCGCGGCCCGGCGGGCGCCCAGCATGGCGTTCTCGGCGTAGCGCAGGGCCCGGGCGGCCTCAGGGTCTGAGCCCAGGTGCCGCTGGAGGAACTCCAGGTTGCCGATGACCACGGTGAGGAGATTGTTGAAGTCGTGCGCCACTCCGGCCGTCAGGCGGCCGATCGCCTCCATCTTGTGCGACTGGCGGGCGCGTTCCTCGAGCTCGCGCCGGGCGGAGATGTCCCGCAGGCTGGCGAGCAGGGCGGGGCGGCCCTCCCAGGCGGTGCCCACCACGCGCATCTCGACGTCCGCCCGCCCGCCCGCCGGGCGCAGGACCACGATCTCGGTGGTCTCGCCGGCCACGGTGGGCACGCCGATGGGCGCGCCCACGAGCTGGGCGACCGGCCGGCCGAAGATCTCGGCCGCCGCAGGATTGGCGAACACCACCTTGCCCGCCGCGTCGACGACGACGACGCCGTCGGCGTTGGCTTCGATGAGGAAGCGGTATTCGGCCGGGCCGAGGCCGAGGGCGCCGTCGGCCGCAGCGCCGGCGGGCGGGTTCGTCGCCGTCGGAGCCATGGCCGCCGTCACGGCTGGGTTCCGTCGCCCGGATCGGTCTCGAACAGGTTCGGCGCGCCGGAGAACGGTTCCTTCAGGTGCATGCCCTGGCTGTCGATGGTGAAGCGGCGGACGTTCTTGTCGTGCTCGCTGCCGCGCATCTTCAGGACCATCATCCCGCGGTGCATGACCTCGCGCTCCTGGATGTAGCGGAGCAGGATGATGGAGTCGGTCAGGGTGGAGATGTGCTGCTCGCTGACGCTCTGGCCGCCGATCAGCGACTTGGTGGTGGCCGTGAGCAGGCCGGCGATCTCACGGCGCTTGATGAAGGAGGTGAGGCTGATCAGGAACTCGCGGAAGCCGGTTTCCGGGGCGATGCGCTCGAGCGCCGAGAGGCTGTCGATGGCGATGCGGTTCGGCTCGAACTCCTCCACCAAGGCGCGGATGGTCAGGAGGTGGTCGGGCAGGCTCTGGGCCTCGGGATAGAGGCAGACCACCTTCAGGCGCCCGTCCGCCTCCATCTGCTCGAAGTTGACCCCCCAGCTGCGGGCGTTGCGGAACAGCTGGCCGCGGCTCTCCTCGTAGCCAAGGAGCAGGGCCTTCTCGCCCGCCGCCACGCCGCCGGCCAGGAAATTGGTCACCAGCAGGGTCTTGCCGGTGCCGGTGGCGCCGCTCACCAGGGTCACGCTGTCGCGGAAGAAGCCGCCGCCGCACATCTCGTCGATGCTGGCGTTGCCGCTGGTCACCCGCTTGGTGCTCGATTCCTGCTCGAGGCGCAGGGAGGAGAGGGGCACGGCGACGATGCCGCGCCCGCCGACCAGGGTGAAGGGCGCTTCCCCCTCCACGTGGTGGCTGCCGCGCATCTTCAGCACCTCGATGGTGCGGCGGCGTTTCTCCCGCTCGAGGACGTTGCGGAGCAGGACCACGTTGTCGGCGACGAACTCCTCCATCCGGTGCCGGGTGATCTCCCCGTACTCGTTGTTGCGTTCGGCCGTCATCAGCACGGTCAGGCCCGCCCGCCTCAGGCGCGAGCTGATCCGGAAGAGCTCGCGGCGCAGGATGTTGGGCTCGGCGATGAAGTGGTCGAAGAGCTGGGCCAGCGAATCCAGGACCACGCGGCGGGCGCTCACCTGCTCGGCGGCGTGGAGGATGCGCGCCAGCAGGCCGGACAGGTCGAAGTCGCCTAGCACGAGGGACTCGTCGGCCCGCGGGCTGGCGTCGACGAAGGCCAGCCGCTTCTCGCGGACCCAGCGGCCGATGTCCCACCCGAAGCCGGCCATGTTGGCCTCCACCTCCTTCGGCGACTCCTCGAAGGTGACGAAGACGCCCGCCTCCCCGAGGTGGATGCCGTGGGCGAGGAACTGGGTCGCGAACACCGTCTTGCCGCTGCCCGGGCTGCCGCCCACCACCGTGGCGCGGCCGCGCGGCAGGCCGCCCATCACCAGCTCGTCGAACGCCTCCACCCCCGTCTGCACGCGCTCGAGCACCGCCGACAATCCTTCGTCTTCCGTGTGCGTCATTCACCCGCCTCCCGCGGGGCCAGCCCAAAGAAGTCCATGACCCGGTCCAGGTCGCTGAGGTCGCCCACGATCCGGCGCGGCGGGTCGTGCCCGTCGTCCGAGAGCGTCGGCGTGGCGAGGATGCCCGCCGCTTCGGCGAGGCCGGGCTCGACA
Source organism: Phenylobacterium terrae (assembly GCF_042681205.1). Classification (NCBI taxonomy): domain Bacteria; kingdom Pseudomonadati; phylum Pseudomonadota; class Alphaproteobacteria; order Caulobacterales; family Caulobacteraceae; genus Phenylobacterium; species Phenylobacterium terrae. Next base: position 914,949 of record NZ_JBHUEY010000006.1, on the reverse strand, counting down.
AGCACGTCGACGACCTCGACGGCGGAGCCCGCGGGCAGGTGCGTGCGGAGCCGCTGCAGGTTCTCGCGCGCCCGCCGCGCGCCGGCGGAGTCGCCGGCCACGTAAAGCCGAAGGTCCAGCGGTGGAGCAGGCGCACCAGCCATGCAGTCGTGAGCCCCCTCTCGGCGCGTCGCGGCCCGGCCGCAGCCGAGGCGGACGCGACGGCCGCCGATGTCGCGGCGCCGTCACCGGCGCCGGCTCCCCCTGACAGGTGGAAGCGCGCCTAATTAGCAGAGGTGAGATTCCGGACTGTATGGAAGCCTACAGAACCGGCCCGGTCGGCTGCGGAGGTTGTGGATCGGTCCGGGCGGCGCCCGCCGGCCGGGCGCGGCCGCCTCAGGCCTCGCAGACGTGCGCCTCGGAGCGGACGATCTCGGCCTCGGCGTAGGCGATGGTCTCCCGGCACGAGCAGCAGAGCTGCTGCAGGCCGCGGCGGTCGAGCAGCTCGATCACGCCCCGGCGCGTGCGGATGAGGCCGCGCCGCTGCAGGGACGAGGCGGTCACCGCCACCGTCGGGCGCTGCACCCCGAGCATGTTGGCGAGCGCCTCCTGGGTGAGGGAGAGCACCGGCCCGCCGTGGCTGCGCTCGGAGGCGTCCAGCAGCGCCCGGCACATGCGGTTCTCCACCGGGTGGATGGCGGCGCAGGCCACCAGCTGCCGGGCCTCGACCATCAGCGCCTCGATGTGCTTGTGCACGGCGGTACGCAGGGCCGGAGACTGGTCGAACAGCTCGCGGTAGTGGCCGGCGCGCATGCGCCAGGCCGGTCCGGCGATCTGGACGATGGCGCGGGTGAAGCTGACCCGGCTGCCGCAGGCCTCGAAGGCGCCGTAGGCGCCGTTCCAGCCGACCATCCCGCCGCTCACGCTCTCGCCGTCGACGTTCTCGGAAGCCACGCAGATCAGCGCGGCGTCGGGGAACCACACCCAGTCCACCGGCTCGCCGATCTCCTGAAGAACGCCGCCGCGCCTGAGGGTCACGCGCTCGATCTTGCCGCGGGCGCGCATGGCCGCAGCCGGCTCAAGATGCGACAGGATGACATTGCGGGGATTGAAGTCCATGATCGCCCGATCGCAGTAAATTTCGCCGGGCCCGGCTCGCCCCTATTTGCGCACAATAGTTGAGGGCCGGCGCCTCACCAATGGAATTGTTCCCCCCGCAGACCGCGCGGCGGCCCGGGAACCGGACGAGGGCCCCGTGCGATAGAGACGGGACGGACCGTCCGGGGCCGCAGGAGAAGGACGCTCGAATGCCGCTTCAGGCCGACCATGCGCCGCTGCAGGTCGAGGCCATGGACGGGGAGGTGGTGATCACCGGCCCCCGGGTCGCCGTCGCCCTCACCGCCGCCGCAGCCGCCGAGACGGCGCGGCGGATCGCCGAGGCCGCCGCCACGGCCGGGGCCTTCCCCGTTCAGCCGCTGGCCGCCTCGCAGGGCTCGGCCTCGGACCTGTAGATCTCGTCCCGCGCGAACTCGATCGTCCCCAGGCACGAGCAGGCGATCCGCTCCAGCCGGCTTGTCGACAGGACCTCGACGACCCCGCGGCCGGTGCGGAGCAGGCCCTGCTTCTGGAGGGCCGAGGTGGTGACCGCGACGGTCGTGCGCTGGACCCCCAGCAGCTGGGCCAGCGCCTCCTGGGTCAGCGGGAGCACGTTCCCGACGCGGCTGCGGGCCATCATGTCCAGCAGCGCGCGGCCGAGCCGGTTCTCGACGGAGTGGATGGCGTTGCAGGCCACGAACTGGCGCGCCTCCACGAGCGTGGCCTCCACGTGCTTGTGCACGGCGGTGCGCATCGCCGGGGAGGCCTCGTAGAGCTCGCGGAAGTGGGCCGCGCGGATCCGCCAGCCGTCGCCCGGAATCTGGACCGTGGCGGTGGCGTAGCTCATCCGGCTGCCGCAGGCCTCGAAGACCCCGTAGGCCCCCGTCCAGCCGACCAGGCCGCCGCTGACGCTCTCGCCGCCCACGGTCTCGCAGGCGATGGAGATCAGGCCGTTCTCGGGGAACCACACCCACTCCACCTCCAGGCCGGCCTCCTGCACGAGCTGGCCCCGCTCCATGTCGACCAGCTGGAACCGGTTGGCGAACGCGGCCCGGGTCTCCGCCTCGAGGCGCTGCAGCAGCAGATTCTGGGACCGAAACTCCATGCCCTCCCCCGAGGGCGCCGCCCGCCAAGGCCGCGCCTGCGCTATGGCGGTCGTACACGCTGAAAATCGACGCTTGTGTTCGAAACCCTACACGAGGACGCCGGTCTCGGCGGGAGTGCGCATCCGGCGCGCGGACGCAGGCCGTGCGCGACGTCTCCGGAGGCGGAGGAAGGGCCGGGCCGGGCGAGGCCGCCGTGGCCTCGAGCCCTCGGAGCCCGACATGCCCGCCACCATCCTCTCCCCGCCGACCTCCGGGCCGCCGACAGCCCCTACGGGCCCGGCGGCCGCAACCCTCCGCCCGATCGTCGCGGCCCTCGGCGGCGACCTCTACGCGGGCGGCCGCCGGGCCAACGTGCCGGCCCCGGGCCACAGCCGCTCGGACCGTTCGGTGTCCCTGCTGCTGCGGCCGGACGGCCGGGTGGTCGCCCACGGCTTCGGCGCCGTGGGCTGGCGCGAAACCCTCGATCACCTGCGGGCCCTCGGGCTGATCGACGCCGCCGGGCGGATCGCGGGGGCCGGGACGGCTGCGCCCGGCGGCGCGCCGCCGACGGAGGCGGCGCGGCGCGCCGCGGTCAGGACCCTCTGGGCGGCCGGCGGCGCCCTGCGCCCCTGGACGCCGGCCGCGCGGCACGCGCGCCGCCGCGGGGTGCTGCGGGATCTCGCGGGCATGGCGGCGCTGAGGGCCCACCCGGCCGCGCCCCTGAACGTCTACCGGCCCGGCCGGGCGGCCCGTCCCGCGCTACTGGCGGCCGTCAGCGGACCGGAGGGGGCGATCACGGCGCTGGAGGTCACCTACCTGCACCCGAGCGGCGCGCGGGCCGCCGGCCTTCGCCTGCCGCGCAAGACCGTCGGCCGCCTGCCGGCCGGCGCCGCGGTGCGGCTGGATCCGCCGGGCGCCGAGCTGTTGGTCTCCGAGGGGGTGTTCTCGGCGCTGTCCGCCGGCGAGCGGTTCGCGGCGCCCGCCTGGGCGCTGCTGGGCGCCGGCAACCTGCGCCGCTGGACCCCGCCGGAGGGCGTGCAGCGGGTGCTGATCGCCGCCGACCGCGGCGCCGCCGGCGAGGCTGCGGCCGGCGCCCTTGCGGCCCGGCTGCGGGCCGCGGGGGTAGCGGTCCGCGTGCGCCTGCCGCCGGTCCCCTACGGCGACTGGAACGAGGCGATGGCCGCCGCGCGCGCAGCCGCCGCCCGGGAGGAAGGAGGAAGGGCGGAAGAGGGCGCCCGGACGGGGCGGGAACGGCCCGCCCGCGGGCCGCAGGGAGATCGCCCATGACCGACACCGCCACCATCGACGCCGCCGCCGCGCCGGCGTCCGCTCCCGGACGGGTGCGCAAGGTATATCCGCTGCGGGATATCGCCGTGGCCCCCGAGAACCTCCGCTTCGCCGAGCCGCCGGACGAGGACATCCCGCAGCTCGCCGCCACCATCCGCGCCGCCGGGCTGCTGCAGCCGCTGACGGTCCGCCCCGGCCGCCGGAAGGAGAAGCCGGCCATGGCGCTCGACGGGCGCCGGCGCCTGCTGGCGCTCGAGCGGCTGCGGGCCGAGGGCGCGATCGGCGACGATTATCCGGTGGAGGTCTATGAGGAGACCGACCCCGCCCGCCAGGCCGCCGCGGCGGTGCTCACCAACAGCGCCGTGCCGGTGCACGTGGCGGACGTCATCGCGGCCATCGGGCGGATGCTGACGGCCAAGCTGGCGCCCGAGGCGATCGCCCGCGCCCTCGGCTACGGGGAGGTGGAGGTGCGCCGGCTGGCGGCCCTCGCGGCCCTGCACCCGAGGGCCCTGGAGGCGCTGAAGCTGGGGCGCATCAACCTTCGCCAGGCCAGGCTGCTCGCCCGGCTCCCGGACCGGGCGCTCCAGCGCGAGCTGGCCGAGTCGGCGCTGGCCGGGCGCGGCTTCGCCGAATGGCGGGTGAGCGAGCAGCTCGACCGCGGGGCCGTGACCACCTTCGACCGCCGCTTCGCCCTGGTCGGCCCGGACCGGTACGCCGCCGGCGGGGGCCGGACCGAGGCGGACCTCTTCGGCGAGCGGGCGGCTGTGCTGCTCGATCCGGAGATCCTGCAGGCCCAGTGGGAGGCGCGGGCGCGGGCGCTGGCGGCGGGCCTGGAGGCCGAGGGGCTGGAGCTGCGCCTGTGCGCGGGCCCGGCCCGCGAATGGCCCGAGGGGCTCGAGCCGGTGGGCGCCGACTACGGCGCGGGCCTCGACGAGGCGCAGGTCGCCGCCTGGCGCGAAGCGCAGGCCTCCGCGCAGGCCGCCGCGGCGCAGCTGGCCGGCGCGGACGTCGCCGCTGACACGGCCGAAGCGTCCCTTCGGGACTGGCTCGCCGCCAGCCTGGCGGCCGCCCGGGCGGGGGCGCCGGGGCGGCCTGTCACCGTCGCCCTGCTGCGCCCCGACCCGGCCGTCGGGCTGGCGGCGACCTTCTATGGGCCGCCCGTGCCGGCAGGCGATGCGGATGAGGAGCCGGAGCCGAAGGACGCCATAGGCATGGCCGCCACGCCGTCCTGCGGCGCGGCCGCGAAAGGCGACGCCGAAGCGCCGGCGCCTGGCGGGCCGCCGGGCGGGACGGCGGGGATCGGCCATGCCCTGCACGAGGTGCGCACGGACCTCGCCACGCGGGTGCTGATCCGGGCCCTTGCGGACGACCCGGCCGCCGCGCTGGTCGCCCTGACGGCGCGCCTCTTCTGCGTCCTCGTCCTGCGGTCGGGGCTTGGGCGCGGCGGCGGGGCCCTGAGCGTCTCGGCGGAGGCCTATAGCCGCCCGCGCGCCCCGGCGGTGGACGCGCTCGACGGCGAAGTGCGGCGCCGGCTGGCCGAGCGGCGAGCCGCGTTCGAAGGCGCGGGCGCGAGCCCGATCGCCTGGGTCGCATCGTTGCCGGAGGCGGCGAGGCAGGGGCTGCTGGCGGAACTGGTGGCGCTCAGTCTCGACCTTCGTGAGGAGCGGACCCATGCCGTACGCGCTACGGCGCGGGCCGAGGCGGCGGAGATCGCCGAGCTCTGCGCCGCCGACGCGGCGCGCTGGTGGACGCCCGACGCGGCCTTCCTCCAGGCGCACGCCAAGCCCCACCTCCTGGACATGCTGGAGGCGATGGGGGCGGGCGATCCGCGTGCGGGTGCGCTGCGCAAGGACGAGCTGGTGGCGCGGGTCGCCGCGTGCGCCGCCGAGCGCAGATGGGCGCCGGCCTGGCTCTCCTGGCGGGCGCCGCCCCAGGTTCCGCCGGCCGAGGCGGGGCCCGGCCCGCACGGAGCCGGTGAGGCCGAACCGGCCGCGGCCTGACGCCCTCCGGCCCGCCGCCGTCGCCCTTCGCGAGCGCGGGCGAGACCGCCGGTCGGAGCCGGCGCGTCCGCGCGGGCATGTCTGGAGCTCCGCAGCGCCCTCCTGAGGGCCGGCTTCCCACCTGCACGGCGGCGGACGGATCGATCCCGCCCCGGCGACGGCCGGGGCGGGATCAGCCCGCAGCGGGGGGAGGGGAGGAAGGGCGAAGGCGGGTGAGGCGTCAAGCGGGAGATGGCCTTCCGGGCGCCTCGGAGCGAGGAGACTGAAGATGCAGAACGTCGTGTTCCAGGGCCGTTTGGCGGCCGATCCGCAGGTGACCGGCGACTTCGGCAAGGCGGTGTTCCGCCTGCTCGAGAACCGCGGCCGGGATGCTGCGAGCCAGCCCCGGGTCGTGGGCGTGAACTGCGTGAGCTGGTCGAAGGCGCTGAACGCGCGGGTGATCGCGCCGCACCTCCGGCGCGGATGCGAGGTGCTTGTCGCGGGCGCCTTCGTTGACGTCCGCTACCACGCGCGCGACGGCGGCGTGCGCGTCGCCAAGGAGCTGGCCGTCCGCCGGATCGCGCTGCTGGACTGGGCGGCCGGGGCCGCGTGACCAAGGGAGGGAGCGTCCGACATGCAGAACGTGATCGTGGACGGCTACCTGGCCGCCGACCCGGAGATCCTCACCGCCGAGCGTTCGGGCGCGCGCCGCGCCCGCTTCCGCGTGGTGGAGACCACGCGCTTCCGCCGAGCCGACGGGGAGGCGGGCGAGCGCACCACCGGCTTCAACTGCCTCTGCTTCGACGAGGCGGTCGCCGAGCGCTACCTGGGGGCCTACGCCCGCAAGGGCAGCCGAGTGGTGGTGCAGGGGCATGTGGAGAACGACACCTGGACCGGGCGCGACGGCGCCGTGCACTACGACCTGCGCCTGATCGTGCGGGAGGTGCGGATCAAGGACCGCCGGGGAGAGGCGCCCGCGCCGGCCGGCCGGCGGCCCTGAGCCGCGCCCCAGACGGGACGATGCGCAGCCCTGCCGGCCCCCCGCCGGCGGGGCGTTCGTTTGAGCCGGCGGCCATGACAGGTCGGCCGCTCGTGGATCGGTCGGCGCTCGAGTCCGTTCGTCTGGCTGAACTCGCGTCCCCCGGTGGTGAGCACAGAGCCAGAGCGCGCGTGGATCGGTCGGCTGCACGTGAGGCCGCTTCCGGGGCATGACGGCGGGCTGGAGGGCGGCGCCGGCGCGTACGCTGTGGTGCTCGCCTTGGCCTCCTCGTCCGACGAGTTCGCCGAGCGGGTCGCCGCGGAGATGGCGGGCCTCGGGTCCTACGGTCGTGGAGAGCGAGGGCGTCGAGCCGTTCGTCCCGAAGGACGACGAGAGCCCCGAGGTGATCGCACCCGCCGAGCGACAGAGCCGCCGCTGGCCAGTCCAGTACGAGAGGTTCCACACCTATCCGCACGACGACGCCTAGCCCCTTTTCTCGCCTTCGGGGGGTGACTGAGGTTGCCCCGATGCCGGCCGTGGCGGCATGTTTCGCCATGGCTCTGGCGTATGCGCTCCTTGGGATGGCCGCGGCCCTCGGCGCGGCAGCGGTCATTCTTCCCGACCTAGCGTGGTGGACCCGGGGGATACTGCTGCTTGGCTTCCTGGCGCTCGGGGCGTTGACAGATGGGGTGCGCTGCAGGACCTGTGGGATGCCTGTCCTTCGCTCGGAATGGCGGACACGCTTCAAGGTGCACGAGGCGCCCGCCCGCACCTGTCCCGGCTGCGGGCATGACCGGATGTGGCGGCCCAAGCTCCGGCGCCTTGGCTGGCGTATCGGCATGTAGATCGCTCCTGCACTCCACGGTCCGCGTCGGAAATGCGCAGCTATCGTTCCCTGGTACTGGAGGCTCGGAATGGCCGTGGCGCTGCTGGCCGGCCACTGCGCCAGGCTCGGGGTTCTGGCTCTGAACCCGGATGCTGCGAAGGCTCACAAGGTCGCGCCGCCGGACCGCTGACGAGCTCAGCCGCCACGCCCGGCGCTTCCCAGGGATGCGAGCGACCTTTCGCCTCCTGCTCTGGTCCGTGACGACGGTTGTCGTCATCGCTCTCGTCAAATTATCAACGTCCGCCCTGTTCGATGGGCCGCTGCCGCTCGCCGGCTAGGTCGCTATCCTGGCGGATACGGCGCCGCTGCTTGTCGCCCTCCTATTCTTGGCCGTGGGTGCGGTTCCATTTCTCATGTGGGCCTACAACAAGGCCTCCGCGCGCAGTCGGCTCATGACGCGGAAACTAGTGAGGCGGACCGCCGCGGATAGGTTCTTCGGCCGGAGCGACTATCGACCGCGCCCTTGCGCAAGAGCGTGCGCCCGCTGTGTGCGGTCAGCGTTCCCTAGGGAAAGAGGCGGGCAACGCCGTAGTTCGCGATGCTGCGGGCCAATGAATGGGGGCTCACCCCATCAGCGTTCTCTGCGTACTCGTCTGCTCCCGCCGCCTTCAGGGCGTCGATTGAGCCGCTGTCTCCCCTGAAGTTGAACACAGCCCGCCAAAGCGGCGTGTTTCCGTGCTCATCGCGAGAATCGATGCTCGCGCCCGCCGAAATCAACAGTCGGATCGTGGGGGCGCCGCCGCTTTGAGCGGCGAAGTGCAATGGGGTCCATCCCGCCCGGTCGGGGAGCGAAACATCAGCACCCGCCCCGATGAGCTTGGCAACCGATTCTGAAGCTCCTTCAGCAGCCGCGTAGTGAAGAGGGGAGCGTCCAAGCCTATCGAGTGGTGGCGGGGCCATTCAGCTATTGAAGCACTCAAGGCTGTATGTCGGCTACGGAGACGAAGCCGATGTTCGCGTTCGCATCGAACCGTCCGCGCATGACGCGCCGGTGGCGCCCGACGCCCTGCCTTGGCGACGTCCAACGATGGGTCGGCCAACCGCAGCGGGACATGGTCACGTCGCCGCTGGTCCAGTTTCCGTCCTCGTCCCTGACCGGAGACTGGCCGGTGGTGGTCTCCACGTCCCTGTACTCGCCCCGGCAGACGAGCTCGAACTGGACCGCGCCGGCCTCGGCCGGCGCGTCCGCAAACATCGCCAGGAACATGGTTTCTTCCCCCGAACGGCCCCGCCTCCTGGGGCGCAGAGGCAGCCGTGGGGAAGGGTGGGGCGGGCGTGTCCCGGCCGGGTGGCCGGGCCGGGCTCTAGTCGCCGCCGTGGCGGCTCCCGGAGCCCCGTTCCGGGTCTCCGCCCTCCGGGTGACGATCCCTCACGCGGGGTGGCGCGGCGGGTCCAAACCAAACCGACTGACGCTGCGGCGCCGGCCTTCGCGCGGTTGGAGCTTTGTCGGGAGCCGGCGGAACTCCCGTTCGGCGCAAGCCGTTGGCCTCTCTGTCGTATAGTCGACATTGTCATATTTTGGGGGCCGCCGTGGATGACGCCGACGCACCGCTCGTACTCTATGTCGAGGACGAGCCGGCGGTGCTCGATCTCGGGGTTACGGCGCTGGAAGAGGGGGGCTTCCGGGTCGAGAGGGCGGCGTCAGCCGACGACGCCATTCGTGCGCTAGAGCGCCATCCAGCATTCAGAGCCCTGGTGACCGATATCGATCTGCCGGGCGGCGCGGACGGATGGGACGTCGCCCGGCGCGCCCGCGAACTCCTGCCGGAGGCGGCCGTGATCTACACGAGCGGCGGCAGCCCTCATGATTGGGCGTCCAAGGGCGTGCCCGGCAGCATCATGCTCGTGAAGCCCTTCGCCATGGCGCAGCTCGTGGTGGCGGTCTCGACTGCGATGTTGCGCCCGCAGAGCGACACCCCCTCGAACAGCTGACCAGGACGGCCGCGAGCTTCTGCGGGGGCGGCGGGCGGCGCCCTTCCTGACGCCGTCGCGGCCATGTCTTGGGCGGCGCCGGCGGTTCGCCGCCGGCGGGGCGGGTGCGGGGGCGGCCCCGGCCTCGGCCCCGGCGCGAGGGCGCCGGACGGCGCGCCCGCTTCGCGGGCGCAATCGCCCCCACGCAACGCCTCCCGAGGGTGTCACGTCACCCTGGACGTCAACGGCCTGGCGGCCGTTCCCCTGCGCGGCGCTGCGCGCCGCTCCGGTGACGTCCCGGGGCCCGACGTGGGCGGGGAGGAGGTCGCTGCGCATGGGGCGCAACGGCGTCTTTCACGGAGCCTTCCGATGACCTTTCCGCTTTTCGCCTTCGCCCATGACGAGACGGCCTTCGATGTCATGGCCGCCCGGCTCGAGGATTCGCGTCCGCACCCGACGGAAGCGGCCCTGGTGCAGCTGGGACAGGCCCTGATGACCGAGCTCGTGGACCTGGTCGCCGGCACGGCCCTGGAGGATGTGCAGGCGGTGCTGGCCGAGAGCCTGATCGGCGCCTTCCACTCGGCGGCGGGGCGGATCGAGCGCGACGCCGACCGGGCCCGGGACCGGATGCGGGACCTGGAGCGCGACTTCGACGGGAGCGAGCTGGCCGACGGCGAACTGCAGGCGGCCACCCGAGCGGCCCAGGCGGCCGACGTGGCGCAGCGGGCGGCGGAGCTGATCCGGGACGCGGCGTCGGAGACGTACACGACCGCCACGGGCGAGGTGTGGACGGCCTGGCGCGGCAGCCGGCGCGGCACGCGGCTGACGGCGGCCCAGCTGGAGGCCCGGCAGGCGATCCGGGCGAAGCAGGCGAAGGCCGCCGAAGGGGTCGCGCCCGGGCCGGTGGTGGCCTTCCGGGGCGCGCCGTCGGCCGATACGGCGGCGGACGCGAACCGGATCTTCGACGCCCTCAACTGGGCGAAGGGGCAGTGGCCGGAGATGGCTCTGGCCACCACGGGCGCGCGGGGCGCGGAGAAGCTGGCGATCCGCTGGGCGCAGCAGAAGGGGGTGGCCCTGGTGCTGGCCCGGGCGGACTTCGACCGGCACGGGAAGGGGGCGCCGTTCCGGGCCAACGACGAGCTGCTGGCCCTGGAGCCGGTCTGCTGCCTGACGCTGGCGCAGTCGCTGGATGCGGCGCGGGCCGGGCGGGCCTTCGGGCCGGCGCTGAACCTGGCGCAGCAGGCCCAGGGGCTGGGCGTCCGTCACGTCCCGATCCGGGCGAAGGGCGGCTGACCTTCGCCCCTGGATTTCCAGCCCCGCTCGGCTTCGGGCCGGGCGGGGTTTTCGTATGCCGGATGAAGTCGGGCGAATGGAGATGACCGGCGTACGGGTTGCTGTTGGCGGCATGTGATGGGTGTTGATGTGGTGTGATGGGCGTGCGCGGAAATTCGTAAATCAGCGGTGAGGGCAAGATAAAAGGCAGCTGATCGGCGCTCGTATTCTCGCTATGATCTCAACCTATTGCGCGTGGAGTGGGTTCGCGGCAGCGACTTGCGGCGATCCTTCGCGCAGGATTTGCAAGGTAGGGATCTCGGATGCTGGTGCGGGACGCCATCGAGACGCGGCTCGGCGGGCCGATCGTTCCCGACGAGGAAGCCGCAAAGGCCAGCCTGCCGCGCTGGATGCGCGGCGAGGGGGCGCCGGCGCGGACAGCGGTGCTGCGACGGCTGAGCGCCTCGCGGGTGTTCGCGCTGGGGGATCGTTCGGGCGTTCTCAGGGCGGCGCAGGCGCGTTCGGGGCGTCCCTTCCGCCTCGACCTGCGGCAGCGGGTCGTCGTCAAGGCGCTGGTATCGCGGCACACGGGGCAGGGAAGGGCGCGAGGGGCGGCCCTGGGGCGGCATGTGGCCTATCTCGGCCGCAGCGGCGCCGGCGCGGAGGGCGGCCGGCCCGAGTTCTTCGACCGGAACGAGGATGCGGTGGACGCGCCCTCGCGGGTGCGGGATTGGGCGGGAGACCGGCACCATTTCCGGTTCATCGTCTCGCCCGAGCATGGCGACCGGATCGCGGACCTGAAGGGCTATGTGCGGGCGGTGATGGGCCGCGTGGCGGCCGACCTGGGCGAGCCGGACCTGGTGTGGGTCGGGACCTGCCACGTCGATACCGACCAGCCGCACGCGCACGTGCTGGTGCGGGGGCGGCGGGGCGATGGCCGCGACTTGGTCATCCCGCGCGACTACATCGCCTACGGATTCCGCGCCCGGGCGCAGGAGGTGGCGCAGGAGCGGCTGGGCGACCTCTCGCGGGCGGAGGCCGAGCGTCGGGTCTGGCGGGAGACGGAGGCGAACCGCTTCACCGGACTGGACCGGCGGCTGCTCGCAGCGACCGACGCCGAGATGATGGTGGACGACGGGGTCGGCAGGGGCCCGTGGGCGGCGCTGAGCCGGGGCCGGCTGCGACACCTGGAGCGGCTTGGGCTCGCCGCGGTGGTCGGTCGGCGCTACCGGCTGACGCCGGACCTCGAGGCGCAGCTGCGGACGCTGCAGGCGAAGCAGGATGTCATCCGCACCCTCAACGCGCGGCGCCTGCAAGGTGCGCGGGCTGTCCTCGAGTTGGGCGAGCGGCGTGTGAGGGGGCGCGTGGTCCAGAGCGGCGCGCACGACGAGTTGGGCGCCTCACGATACGTCGTGGTGAGGGACGAGGCGGGGGTGGAGCACTATGCAAGGCTCGGTCCCGGGAGCACGCTGTCCGAGGCGGGCCGCCAGGTGGACCTGGCGCCGGGCGCGCGCGGCGCCCAGGTGCTGCCGGTCGAGCGGGGGGGCGTGGAGCGGGGGGCCTGATCGGCGCCTCGACGGCGGCGGCCGAGGCGACCTCCGAGCCCGGAACTCCGCGGTGCTTCTCCGAGCAACGGGACTGCGGATGGCACGTCGATGTTCTCGGCCCGGTCCTGCGTCAGGCGGCCCGAGCGCTCAGGCCGACGTCACGGCGTCTCGAAGTAGACGGTGACGTCGCCGGTGGCGTAGCCGCCGTGGTCGTCGGTGATGGTGTAGGTGAAGGTGTCGCTTTCGCCTTACAGGGCCACGCTGTAGGTGGGGGTGTAGCTGACCGAGGTGGTGGAGGCGACGGCGGCGACGCCCTTGGTTCCTTGGGTGACGGAGACCAGCCGCACCGTGTGTCCGTCGGGGTCGCTGTCGTTGGCGGTGACGTTGAAGATGGTCGCCTGTCCGGGCGGTCCGAGGTAGATCAGCTTCACGTTGCCTTGGGCGACCGGCGGGTTGTTGACGGGCGGGCCGGCGTCGTCGTTGACGATGGTCGCTCCGGCCGAGCTCGTGCCGATATCTCCCGGCGAGGCGTTGGAGAGCGTGACGGCGAAGCCTTCGTCCGGTTCGTGGGCGGTGTCGCCGGCGGCGCTGACGGTGAAGCCTTTGCTGTATTCTCCCGAAGCGAAGCTGACGGTGCCGGAGAGCGCGCTGGCGAAGTCTGCGCCGTCGGCCGGGCTGGATCCTGCGCCGCTCACCTGCCAGTCGACGCTGCTGGCCACGTCGGTCGAGCCGGTGCGGTAGACGGTGAAGCCGAAGGCGACGCTGCCTGAGTTGCCTTCGGCGAGCGAGCCGCTGTCGGCGGAGATGTGGTGGTTCGGCGCTCTCGTCCGTGCCCAACAAGGCGGACGTCGCGCGGGTCGGTATCGTCGCCTGGTACTATGGCGTCTATGGCGCGGCCTCAGCGATGATTGCAGCGGCGGACGGATCTTTCCCGCAAACCCATGCGACGACGGCCCAGCAATGGGACCGCCAGTTCGCCGCGAGCCGCTTGGCCATACCCCCGTTCGACGACCGATTGACCACACTGGTGGCCGCCGACGTGGAGCGGGAACTGATTGCCGATCCGCGCGCGCGGCAAGCACGCGCTGACCGCGAAGCCGACCACCGTGGAACAGGCGTGGGGATGCCACGCGGAGTATCTATCCGGAACCGCCAAGTGGGAGCGCTGGAACCAGGAGGTACGCCTTCGTCATAGACCAGACTTCATCGCGCTGGGCGTCGACGACTTCCGGAGCAAGCGGGCTCGGACCCTGCGCGACAACTGGTTGGCTGGGCGCGGCGTAGGCTTCCTGCATGAGGCGTCACGCTATCGCGGCAAAGCCAATTACCGTGACGCCATCTACCTGGCGTACGGCAAGTCGGTTCCGACTTTGCTCGAGGGGTTTGTCGAGGACCTCCAGGTCGTCCTGAAAGGGTTCGCAGCCATGGCTGCTGGCTACTGCGCCACGCGGATGAGCGATGTCGCGCCGAGCGGATCTCTCCGCCAGCGGTCGACCGTCATCCAGCAGAAGACAGGTCGTCCCGTGCCGTTCGAGATCACCGAGCCGACTCGTGAAGCATTGACCGCCTGGCTTGCGCTGCGCGGACGGCGCGACGACGACTGGCTCTTCCCAAGCCGCAGCCGGGCAGGGGACCACATCTGCACGCGCCAGTACGCCCGCCTTGTCGACCGTTGGGCGAGGATGATCGACTTGGACGCGGCTCCGTACGGAACGCATAGCCTCAGGCGATCCAAGGTGGCGCTGGTCTACAAGAAGACGGGCAACCTGCGCGCCTGCCAGCTACTGCTCGGTCATCGGAAGCTGGAGAGCACCGTGCGCTACCTGGGCATCGAGGTCGACGATGCCCTTGAGTTGTCCGAGCAGATCGAGCTCTGATCGCCATCGGCGGGTCAGCTCAACGCTGACCCGCCGAACGTCACCTATGGGTGGCTAGCGGACACCGCCTCGTGACGCGAGCCAGAGCGAGAATAGACGCTCCGTGGTAACGATGCGGCTCGCCTGATGCTCTGCATGTGCCAAATCGGGCCTCCGGCCAATCAGCGTCGAACGTTCCCGATCGGTGAACGCGCGTCTACCGGCGTTGGCGCGCAAGATCCAAAGCCGCCAAAATGAGGTCGGCGGCGACTTCGTTCGAGAACGTGTTCACCGACATCGGTCCCTGCTCTGGAACGCTGACGTCGAAGAGCATGTCCGCCTCAGTGGTTAGCACTTCAAGCCTGATGCCATCGAACCCGACATCGCTCGCCCACTGATACTCGAACTCACCACCGCTCTCGGTTTTCAGCGTCCCCATCTTGGTGAGGCTACGGGACCAGTTGAACGACCGCCAGGGGGTCGAAAGCGCCTGCTGGGGCATGGCGGCTAAGGTCCGCTTCCGGGCGCTGAGCCAAGGTCGTCTTCTGGCGCTACCGAGACTCTGACGAACGGGCGGCGGGTCACGCGTTGGGCGGGTCTCCTAGGTCAGCCTGATGGAGGACCCGCTTTTCATCGCCCTGACCCAGGATCACTTGCCACCGCGTGAACGCAGCGCGTCCGGCACCGTCAGGCAAACCGGCGTGGATGACCACGGGAACCGACCGGCCAAAGGCCTGCTGAGGCATTCCGCGTACCATGAGCCTGGTCCCTTCGCGGACTAGGACGCCGGGCAGGTGACCGTGGTGGTCCGGGTCGTAAAGACTGGTCTCGTCAAGCTCGATACTGACATCGGGCACGATGACGCCTCTCCAGTTTTCGGCGCCGCCGGTCGGAAAGGAATGGAAGGCGTAGGTTCCGCTCAGGACCACGGCCACCGGCTCACCGTCTCCCTCGCAGATCAAGGCGGGCGCTTCGTGTTTTGCTCGGGGAAGCACGAGGCTGCCGGGTTTAGCCGTCGCAAAGGTTCCGACGGTGAACTCCTGCGGAGAAAGCATGTGGTCTCCCTATTGGAGGGGGCGGATCAGTATCTCCCAGAAGAACTCCGCCCCGCCTTCGAGAGACAGCTTGGGATCCCGCTCGCCGCCCATGAAGGCCATTCCCATGGGGCGAAGGTACATGGCCTGGTCGTCAGCCTGAACCGACAGAGACTCGTTCATGGAATTGCTGTCCGAGACGTGCCCTTGAATGTAGTTGATGCCGCCGCCGATGGCGCCGCCCATGTAGATGGTGCAGCGGGCCACGTCCTTCCCGTTCTGGTAGATGGTCGCGAAGAAGCGGTTCGCATCGACGCGGCGGAACGCGCCTTCAATCCCCGGGTTTCGGTCGCCCAGTTCGACCCGGGAGTTCTCAAAGAAGCGGGCGATGAAGTCGAACGCGTCGCTCTGGAACTGGTCCTTTTCGCGCTGGGTGAAGGTCTTCGCCAGGCGCAGGTTGCTCGACCGGGGCTCCGCTGGGGCGGCGACCGGCGGCGCGGCCAGAGGCGCCCGAGGATCCGAAGGGTGGGGCTCGGCCGCCGCGGTCTGCGGCGTCTTCGCAAGGCCTTTGGCGGCTGCGCGAACCGCTTTGGCCACCTGCAGGAAGGCTTCGTCGGCGTCGGGCCATTGAGTGATCGGCTTTCCGTCGCGAGGCGTCGCATTGAGCTTCCCGAATGGCGCATGATGCCAGTCGCAAGCGCGCAGGATCACCGGGACAACGACGGCTTCGCCTGCCGCATGGCGTTCCATCGCTCGTTTCATCTCGATTTCGTAGCAGTAGTCGGATGCTATGAAATCGGGGCTGACGAGAAGAAGGATGATCTCGTCGCTGTTGATGTGCTCGTTAATGGCGTGGTCGATGTGTACGCCCGCACCGATCCGGCGGTCGTGCCAGGTGTCGATCACACCTTGCCGCTTCAGCATGGCGAGTTGTTTTTCGAGCTGATCCCTCAGCCCTTCGTCGGCGTGCGAGTACGAGAAGAATACGCTTGGCAAGGTCTCTCCCTATCCTGCCTATCAGTGCGATGCGGGAGCAGCCGAGACAACCCCCTCGAAAGTCTTCGTCAGTGCCAGGACGTCACCTCCCGCTGGGCCTTGCCCGTCGGCTCGTCGCGCCGGCCACAGTCGGGCGAGCAGGTTCGCTGCGGCTGGGGCAGCACGCCTGCTGCGGTGCTGGCGGCGGCCCAGGCGTTCCAGCGGGATGAAGCCTTGACCGATTGCGGCAGGTCATAAGGTCCTGCCTTGATCTGGAAGGGCTGCGCGTGCGGGTCGGTCTCGCCGCGGGCAAGTCGCCGGCGCGCATCCACAAGGGGGGGCGGCGGGCGGCACCCACGCCGCCCCGGGTGCCGGTGGCGATCACGTCTCGAGCCGCGGGAAGGTGCTGATGTAGGCGATCAGCTCCGGGCGGCCGAGTCCACTCCCGGGCGTTGAGCCGAGGTCTCCTTCTGGCGCTTCGGAGCCTTAGTCGTCCCACGCTAGGTCAAGGCCAGGGAAAGCTCCCGAACACCCTTCCCACGAGTTCAAGGTTGCTCCTCACGGTCTGACAAGGGATCAATAGCGGTGGAGTTCGCGCCGCAAAGCCTGAACAACATCGAGCATGTTCGCCTCGGAAGGCGTGGTGGCACCAACCGGAGCCGTGGCGCACGCGGCTCTCATCTCTTGATGAGCAATCGTTTGTGGGACGACTCGCCGTAAGTCTTGTATGTCGGCGCGCTGTATCAAGGAGCCATCGTCGCGATAGGTCGCGATATGGAGAGTCCGGCGTGTCTCGTTATTGCAGTCAAACTCAGTGTGGGTACTGCTGAACGAGTGACCGCTAGCGCGTACTTCACGGTACACGGTAAGGGTCCAAACCCTCACGACGGGTCCGTTGCGTTTGATCGAGCCCCGATCGATAGCTGTGGCCCACTTTCCCCCCGCATTACCAGCTAACTCGAACGGCGCTGCCACCGCAGGACTCGAGACCGCAAGGGCTGCTGCCATCAGGATCACCCTTGCCATGCCACACCCCGAACCGTTTCCGCCGAATCTTTGACGCTACACGCCATGAAGCGAAAATCATCACGGCATGCTGAGAATTGATGAGCGCCAAGTTCAGATCCTGGGACTATCGCACTTCGAGCGCAGCCATGGCTCTTACGTCCGAGCCCTCCGCTCTCCCGGCAGCACCGCAAACGACGCTGGTGAGGACTCCGCCCGTGCGATGTAGGCCGGTCCAGTTCATGAAGCAGCTTCCGCGAGTAACGGGAATGGGGTCTGCGCCGCCGGCCAAATAGAGGCGCTCGACGGCAACAGCCTGAACAGGTTCAGCGCCGAATCCCTGCTTGCCCTCAATAGTGCCTGCAAAGCCCAATATCCGACCATCATCGCCACTCCTATCGGTGAACTGAATCAGCACGCTACCTCGATCTGTCCGGGCGATAACCGCAGTGTCGCAGGAAAATTGGCTTGTCTCACCGTCATCGATTGTTACCCCTGACTTGGGATCACAAGGGCCACCGACGATGATCGGTTCGCCCTGCATTTGAGACATGGCAGGCGTTGCGACGAGCCATAGCGCCGTCACGACCAGGTACTTCATCTTCGCTCCCCTCGACATCTAGGCAGACAACATTCCCTCGGGCTGCCAAACGAACCAATCGCGCCGTCTGCGCGGCAGTGAGACCTTCACGAGCTGCTTCCGGGGGTGCATGTCAGTTCGTCACATTCAGGAATATCTGCTTGTGCTGGAAGTTCTTCACTCGGATATAGCCAAGCTCAGCCGGCGGAACGTCTGCTAACGTGATTGGGTAGTTGCGCCAGGTCCCACCCAGCAGGGGTCTGTCAAACGTCACCTCTTTACTGAAAGGCTGACCGACCGGTGTGCCCGACGCGTCCACACGTCCCCAGTCAACAGTAGCCGAAATGCCCGTGAGGCCTGCAGAGCTGGGGTTGCCGAATGTAAGCACGACGCGACTTCCGTTTGCGTTGGCGCTCACCGCCTCGATGGCGACGGCGACCATCCCGAAATCGGTCTTGAGCCAGCTGTACTCGCGGTCCGTGGGCTTCAAGAAAGCGTTTGCTTCGTACTCCGCCACCAGCTGCTCGGTGCGCGCCGATGCTTCGAGTTTCTCAACCCTCTGCGTTAACTCCAGATAAGTGTCCGAGGTGGAAGCCGTCTCACCGTATTCGCAACCGCCGACCGCAGCTGCAGTGACGGCGGTACAAATCACGCGCCAAATAACCGATGTCATCACCCGAGCCCCCGCTCCATCCGCCAAGCTTAGCTATAGCTCCCGAGCCGTAAACCCGCTCCGTGGCGTCGTAGCGCCGCAACTCGTGACGATAAGGAGCTACCTGCAGGCGGCCTTCAGGAAGGTCTCGTCAAGCGTGCCGGGGATCGGGTGGGTCCAGGGCAGGTCCGCTGGGGCCACGTGGGTGTCTGGGGTGCCGGCCATATCGTTTTGCTCGTAGAGAGCCTGCTGCAAGTCGCGAAGCCGACCTCCGGCGCAGTCGAGCTCCGCCAGGCCAAGCGTCGAGCGGTAGGGCTTCCCGTACATGATGACGGGCTGAGGGCTCTCAAACCTGCGCCATGCCTTGTTGTCCGCGATCTTGCGCATGAAGAGCGCGCTCTCTTCGGAAGCGCCCAGGAACTCCCATCCTTTCGCGTCCCGCTGCGCCACCCAACTCGGCAGGATCTCCGCGGAGGCGTCGGATGCCGTGGCGGCGAGCGCCAGTAGCGCCGCCCGCCAGATCATCGCGAGCCCACCCCAAAATCGTCTCAGCGCGCTCGACTGGGGAGCCGGCACGTTAGGGTGCAGCCTCACTCGCAGCCCACTCCATCTCCGTCCCGTCCAAGTGCCGGCCGTACCCGCGTTGTCCCCGCCGAACTGGAGCTACACCGGCAGCGCGTGCGGCGGAGCAGTTGGCAAGCGCGGCGATTGGGCGATCACCCCTCCCGCCCTGAGACGTGAACCGTGCAGTGGGGGCAGCGCCAGCGCCACGATGGCAATCGTAGTCACCAGTCTTTCGGTTGTTGTGGCATCCTTCGGCATTCGATCCGCCACCATGCGCATCGACCGGCGCGGCTCCAATCAAGAGCGCGGTGATGCCCCCAAGCAATACCGCCAGCGTAACTCTTTCCTGGGTCTTCATCGCATTGCCTCCCCCGAGGAGCTGACCGTGACGCTCGATGCGCTTACGTGCAAGTCGAGTCTATCCACAGGAGAAGTTGTGTTGCTTTGGACTACGCCCATCCGTGCATTTCCAATGCGTGTCCTCAGCCTCACTCGGGGGGCACGCCCATCATCTTGTGAGGCTCGAGCGCCTCTTCTCCTATTCACTGCTGTCTGGCGGCCAACGGGGGGTTCCTCGTAGGGCATGCCGGTGACGCTGACGACGTCGAACCCGTGGTCGGCCGCGATGCCGGCGACGATCGCGGCCCACTTCTGCCGCTCCCCCTCCATGTCGCCCGCCCCGCGCTGGACGATCTGAAGGACGCCGCCCGGCCGCAGCCGCTTGGCGGCCAGCTCGACCACCTCGTCCTCCAGGGCCTCGCGGAGATCCAGGTCGCTCGTGGCGCCGATGTCGTGTGCGATCTTGGTCAGCACCCGGCCCTTGAGGACCCCGGAGAACCACATGGTGACAGCGTCGAGGGGGCCGACCTGGTCGAGCCAGGCCTTCAGGGGCAGATCGGGCAGCATCAGGTCCGACTGGACCAGGACGATCTCGCTGCTGACGGTCAGCGGGGCCGACGAGGGCCTCGACCCGATCCGGTCCTTCAGCAGCCTCTCGAGCTTCAACCGCGGCGACGCGAACCGAAGGTCCGCTCAGCGAGCCGATCTCAACGTCCACTAGTGGCGCGATGGAGATGTCGTGCTGCATGAACGACGGTAGGCTGGACCACAAACCGAGGGGGGAGGGGGAACGATGGCTCCGGAAATTGAGGTCGCCCGCGCAATCGCAACTATATTCGCAGCCCTTGAGCGGCTCCACGAACAGGGGGCAAGTGACGCTTCCGGCAGCCGTGTGCGCCGTGAGGCTGTACATTTCCTTTGGGAGCTCCGCGCTGGCGCTAAGTTGGCTGAATCCAGAACGCATTCTCTTGCCGCGCGTGCGCAGCGACGTACTGGCCAAACGGCGGGCCTGGAGTATGACCATTCCATCCCCGTTGCTTGCTTCATGCCGGTGTTGAGGCGGTCTGCCGAATCCCCCGAGTTGATGCTGCGTGCGCTCCAGACTTATGTGCAGCCCGTCGTCTTAACCTCGGACGAACACAACCTCCTGGCGGCTCGAGGATTACGTTCCAAGATGCCCGCGGATTGCGAATTGGCCGACCCGCTGGCGCGGTATCGCGAGGCTGGCATAGCCATAGAGTTCCGCTAGTTGGCGCTGATCTAAGGTGCGCTGATGGCGCATCGCCGACAGCCAGTCCCGCGCGTCACACGCGCCAGCACGAGGGGCCGCCCACACGTATGGAGCGCCACGTGCGGGATCAGAACTTCGCCGTGAGCAGGACCTCGAAGCGGCGGCGGCGGGGGTCGCCGTAGTAGTCGTAGCCGAGGGTGGTGGAGTCGGCGAGGATGGGCGGGCTGCGGTCCAGCAGGTTCTGGACGCCCAGGCGGACGTCGAAGGCGCGCAGGTGGCCGCCTGGGGGGAGCTCGAAGCTGCGCCGTACGGCGAGGTCGACGTAGACCTGGGAAGGGATGTGCGCGGCGCCCTGGAAGCGGACCCGCTCGGGGCCGGTGGCGACGATGTCGGCCGCGGAGGAGGCGACCTGACGGGCGCCGAAGTACTGCAGGTTCAGATCGACGATCGTCGGGCCGTGCGTCCACTGGACGCCGCCGTTGCCGCGCCATTTTAGCGGGGCGTCCCGGTAGCCCGCCCGCTCGATTAGCGGGCCGTCCGCCCGCACGCGGCTGCGGAAGGTCGGCTGCCAGGTGGCCGCGCCGTAGAGGCGGGCCTGGCCCAGCCGTGTGGGGGGCAGGGCCCAGTCGAGCTGGACGTCCACGGTCTCGGTGACCGTCCGGCCGCCGTTGATCATCCCCACGTGCATCTGGACCACCCGGCCGGCGGTGTAGCCGAGGGCTGCGTCGGCGGGGGAGAGGGGCTCGCGCACCACCCGGTCGGGATAGCGGGCCTCGGCGTCGAGCAACTGCTGGACGGAGAGGGGGAGGGGTACGATCTCGTCGCGCACGTCGATGCGGGAGACGTCCACCGACAGGCGGGGGCCGCTGCGCCCGGACGGATTGAGCACGACGCCGGCCGAGGTGGTGCGGCCCTTCTCCTGGCCGATGGGGCGGAAGCCGCCTCGGACCCAGAGGTAGGCGCCGTCCTGGGTCACCCGCCGTCCGCCGCGCTGGGGATCGCGGGGCTCGCTGGGGTGGTCGGCGGCGACGAGCAAGGTCTGTTCCTGGACATGCCGCAGGTCCGGGGGGGCTTCGCCGGTGGCGACGCTGGCCCGCAGCATCAGCCAGGGCGCGGGGAAGACCCGGGCGCCGGCGGTGAACACGTCCGCCTGGTGGCGCAGCGTCGCGTGGCCCTCCTGGAGGGTCCGGGCGGTGAGGATGTTTTCCGGGAAGCGCGTGCGCACGTCGTCCCGCCGCAGGGCGAGCTGGAACTCGAGGCCGCGCACGAGGGGGAAGGCGGCGTCGGGCGGGGCGAGCGGCGCCCGCAGCTCGACGTAGCCCGAGCGGACGGTCTGGGTCCGCTCCGGGGTGGGCTGCAGGGACGGGGGACCCAGGGCCAGGTTGAAGGTCGAGCCTTCCGGCATCCGCTCGCGACGGACGCCGCCGAGGAGGGTGAGGGTGAGCGGACCCCCGGGCAGAGCCGCCAGCGGCCCCGCAGCGCGGATGGATGCTTCGCTGAAGTGGTTGGCCAGCCGCGTCTCGGTCCTCGTGTCCGAAGCATAGGCCGCCAGGGCCGCGGTGAGGGCGGCGAAGTCGCCGAGAGGCTCCAAGGGGGGGAGCCCGTTGGGCCCGGGCAGGCCGTATCCGAACAGGGGCGGGCGGTTGAGGAGGCGGCGGCCCTCGCGACGGGTTTCGACGACGGCGCGCCCGGCCGTGTAGTCGGCCGAGGCCTGCCACTCACCGGGAAGGGTGGCGATCAGGCCCGCCGTCAGCCGGTGGGCCTCGATGCGGCTCTCCCGCGCCTCGTAGAGGCCAGGCGTGGGGATGCTGAAGACCACCGCTTCGGTGAACGGGTTGCTGGGGGCGTCGGCGTGCACCGAGGCGACGGCGGCCAGGGTGGGGCCGTCGGACCGGCCGCGGCTGCTGAGATAGAGGCCGTCGACGAATCCCTCGAGACGGTCCGAGAGCCTGTGGCGGATGTTGAGCAGCAACGAGGCCGTCTGAGCGGTGTTGACCAGCGACGTGGCCTCGCCAGCGCGTCCCGGCGGAGGGGCGGTGGGGAGCCGGCCGGCGTTGGCCGCGAGGACGCCCGAACGCGCCGCCGCATCGCCCGTGAAGTCCACGGGCAGGAAGGTGTAGGCGGCCGGCAGCTGTGCGCCGCCGAGGCTCGGGTCGAGCTTGAGCGGGGCGCCGGACAGGCTGCGCACGATGACGCCGTCCGCGGGCACGGACCAGGCCATGAAGGTCTGCGGGTTGTTCGCGGCCTGCCGGCCGATCGAGCGGGCCGCGTAGTCGCGGTCGCCGACCTCGAGCGGCTGCGCACGGGCGTAGGCGGCGGCGATCATCACGTCGGTGTCGCCCTGGTTCGGCGTGAAGCCGAGCCGGCCTTCGAGGCGTACGCGGCCGGCGTCCCCGCGGTCCGACAGGCCGGAGGCGACGGTCAGGTCTGCGCCGCGGTAGTCGCGCCGCAGCACCACATTGACCGCGCCGCCGAGCGCGCTGGGCCCATGGATGCCGCCGGCCGTGGCGGTCAGGACCTCGATCCGCTCGATCGCGCCGATCGGGAGGGCGTTGAGGTCGCCCTGCTCCAGCGCGGCGCGTTCGGTGGGCAGGCCCGGGAGCCTGCGCCCATCGATGAGGACCAGGGTCCGCTGAGTCCCCACGCCCCTCAGGTCGATCGCCGAGTTGGTGCGGGCGCCGGCAAGCACCTCCTGCGTGGGTGACGCCGCCTGAGCGTTGGCGGGGAAGCGGTCACGCAGAACCTGGCCGACCGTGTCCTGCTGCGCCACGGCGAGCTCGCGCGGCCCGGCGATCTGGTAGGGCTGGATGTCGTTCTCGGTGCGGCGGATGTCGGCGTTCTGAGTGCGCCGGCCGATCACCAGGAGTTCGGCAATGGCGCCGTCGCCGTCGTCGGCGATCGCCTCGGAGGGCAGGCGGTAGAGCACGAATGAGCCGTCCGGCGTCGACCGGTGGCCGACGCCTGTTCCGCTGAGGAGGGCCGCCAGCGCCTGCTCGGGGGTGAGCCTCGCGCGGAGACCCTTGGTCGTGCGGCCGCGAACCAGCGCCTCGTCGAACAGAATCTCGACGCCGTTCTCGCGGGCGAGTTCGACGAGGGCGGCCTGAAGCGCGCCCTGCTGGATGTCGACACGTGCAGCGCGGTCGGACGCGGCGCTGGCCGACGCGGCCGCCAGGGCGCCGGCGAGTCCGGCGCTGAATCCGAAGCGCTTCAGCGGATGCATGCCGCCCTCCCCAGGGCATGGGATCCTGTCGGCCCTGCCGGGCCGGTCATGGCTGCGCCTACTATGGAACGAGTGTATGGTCGAGCTTGCACCCGCCATCGCAGCTCGTTGGCGAGACAAGTCTGGCTACGGGGCAAGGGCGCCGGGACGGCGCCTCAGGTTTGGGCGGGGCGCAGCTGCCGCTAGAGAAGGGCCGCTCCGTCGGTGCGCCAGGCTGGCGAGTCTGAGCGTAGGGCGAGGGCGATGAAGTCCAGCGTAGCCCTGACGCTGGGCAGCAGGCCGCGGCGCGAGGTGAAGACGAGGTGCAGGATGCCCTCGGGCGCCGCCCACTGCGGCAACACGCGCACCAGCCGCTGGTCCTCTACGAGCTCGCGGCAGGCGTACTCGGGCAAAAGGGCGACGCCGAGCCCGTCGATCGCCGCCTGGCGCAGCATGGGAAATGCGCTGGCGGTCAGGCGCGGCTCGTGCGCCACTTCCGTCGACTGTCCCGTCTGGCTCGTGAGGAGCCAGCGGTCGGGCCCTTGGCGATCGGAAAACCCCAGCGTCGGGTAGGCCGCAAGGTCCTCGGGTCCGCCTGGCGTTCCGTGGGCGGCGAGCAGGGCGGGGCTGGCCACCAGCACCGACCCGGTTCGGCCGATGATCTTCACCTGCAGTTCGGCGTCGGTGTCCAACTGCTGCCGGACCCGGATGGCGATGTCGACGCCCTCCTCAATGAGGTCTACGCGCCGGTTGGTGACCAGGAACTGCAGCCGCAGCTTGGGGTGCTCGGCGAGAAAGTGGGGCAGGCAGCTGGCGAGCAGCCGGTCGGTCCCGACGGGGCAGCTGATCCTCACCAGCCCCTGGGGCTCGACTCTCAGGCGCGAGACCACCTCGTCGATCGCCTCCGCTTCAGCTATCGCGGCGCGGGCGTGGCGGAAGACATCGTGGCCGACCTCGGTGACCTTGAAGCGGCGTGTGGAGCGCTCCACCAGGCGGACGCCGAGCTGCGCCTCCAGCGCGGCGATGCGCCGGCTGATCCGCGACTTCGGAACCCCGAGCGCCCGCGCGGCCGCCGAGAAGCCGCCGTTCGACACGACAGATACGAAGAAGCTCAGGTCGTTGAGATCGGGCATTGTTCTGCCAGTGGAACGAAGTGTCTCGAATACCCCGCCTACTGTCTCGGGCGTTCCATAAGCAAGTAGGTCGCGTGCCACCGCAGAGGAAGGACACGCGATCATGAAGCTTCTCCACGTCGACGCCGGTATCACCGGTCCCGAGTCCGTCAGCCGCCAGATTTCCGCGGCCGTTGTTGACGCCTATTTGCGGGCGGAGCCCACCCTGGAGGTGGTCCGCCGCGACCTCGAAGCGGATCCGGCGCCGCACCTGGACGGCCGCGGGCTCGCAAGCTTGCCGGACAACGCGATCCTGCGCGAGTTCCTGGAGGCGGACGTGCTGGTGATCGGCGCCCCCATGTACAACTTCGGGATCGCCAGCCAGCTAAAGGCCTGGTTCGACCACGTCCTGGTGGCAGGACGCACGTTCAAGTATGGCCCGGCGGGGCCGGAAGGACTGGCCGCTGGCAAGCGCGCGATCCTCGCCTCCTCCCGGGGAGGCCTCTACGCGCCCGGCACGCCGGGATCGGCCCTGGACTTCCAGGAGCCCCATCTGAGGGCGATGCTGCGGCACATGGGCGTGGAGGACATCACGGTGATCCGCGCGGAGGGGGTGGCGCTCAGTCCCGAAGCCCGCAGCCAGGCGATCGCCGAGGCGCTGCTCAACGCGCGCGCCGTGGCGCGGGACTTCCCACGCCGCGTCGCCGCCTGAACTCAGAGCACGCGTCCAACCCGTCTTTGTCACCGCTTGCGGTGCGCCGCGCCTTCCGCGGTGGCGCACCCGCAGCGGGGGCTGGCTGCGCCGCCGGCGCCTTCAGCCCTTCGGGCGGGCCGTTCCACGGCCCCCGGTGGAACGGCCCGCAATCCGGCGCTGTAGGGCGCCGGCCGGTGCGGCGTTCAAGCCCGCTCCAGGAGCAGACAAAGACGTCTGTGAACCGGGCAGGATGAGTTCTTTCGGAGCGTTTTCCAGGCGGGCTGCCGCCGCACCGGCGCCGCCGCCGGATCGAGGTTCCACGAGCCCCGATTCTGCGTCTATCTCTCGACCGGCGGCGATGTACCGGCCGGGCGGGGGCCCGGCCTCGCCCGTCCCAGTCAGGCATGCAGCGCCGAACGCTTGGTCTTTGCGGGAGAGTGGCCGGACGGCGGCTTGCGGCTGCGCCGCGGCTCCGGACGGCGGAAGACCTCGGAACCGGATTCACGGCGGCGAGGCGGCCGCCGCCGGCCTCGCGGCGATTTCCCGCATGACCGCCAAGCCCCTGGCGGAACAAGCCGGACCGCTGCGCGAGGGTCTGGCCCGCTACTTCCGTCGTCGGGTCCCGGACCCCGCCGAGGTGGACGACCTCGTGCAGGACGTCTTTGCGCGGATCGCCGCCAGGGACAGCGCCGAGCCGATCGGACACCTGGGCGGCTTCGTCTTCCAGGTCGCCGCGAATGTCCTGGCCGACAGAGGGCGCCGCCGCTTCTCCCGCAAGGCCGATGCGCACGTCCCCTTCGAGCCGGACCGCCATGGGGATGAGGACTTCGACCCCTATCGGCTGCTGGCGGGCAAGGAGGATCTGCGCCTAGCTGTCGAGGCGCTCCTGGAGCTGCCTCCGCGCACGCGCACCATCTTCGTGCTGCACCGGCTCGAAGGGCGGAAGACTCGGGAGATCGCCACGCAGCTGGGCATATCGGTCAGTGCGGTGGAGAAGCACATGATCCGAGCGATGCAGCACTTGAGCGTCATCCGGAAAGGGCGGGTCTGATGCACGACGTGCTGAGCCTCGACCGACTGAAGGCGATGGACCCGGACGAGGCCGCGGCGCTCCTCGTCTATCGCAGGGCCGACGGCGCGGGCGAACTCGACGCCGAGGTGCTGTCGGCGTGGCTGCGGATCCATCCGGCCAACGCCGCGGCCTGGGAGCACGCCCAGGCAGCGTGGTCCGACTTCGACGGCGCTGCGGACGAGGACGTCCTGGCGGCATTGCGGGCCGAGGCCCGCCGCGCGGGTCCAGAGCGCCCCCGGTGGCGGTCGCCCGCCGCGGTGGCCGCGGCGGCAGCGGCGGTTGTCCTGGTGATCGCGGGCGCGCTCGGGCTCGGCCTGCACCGCTCGGAGGGGAGCAAGAGCCCCCACGTGGCGCAGACGCCCGCGCCCGCAGGGGGGGCGGAGGTCTACGAGAACCGCGAGGTGGAGCCGGAGGGATTCCGGCTCGCCGACGGCACATGGATGGTGCTGGATGCGGGAAGCGCCGCGAGTATCGCGCTGGCGGGCTCGCGGCGGGAAGTCACGCTGGTGCGTGGCCGGGCCTTCTTCGACGTCATGCCAGATCCGGCGCGGCCGTTCGCGGTCGAAGCCGGGGGGCGGTCCATCGTGGTCCTTGGCACGCGGTTCGACGTTCGGCTGCAGCCCACCGAGTTGCGGGTCTCCGTCGTGGAAGGGGAGGTGTCGGTCGGCCCCGCGGGGGGCGGTCCGCCGATCCGGCTCGGCGCTGGACGGCAGCTGGTCGCGCGAGAGGGGGAGCAGCCGCAGGTGACGCCCGCCGACGTGGGCCAGGCCCTGGAATGGCACGCCCGCTATGTCGTGTTCGACAACGTCACGCTGGCCGAGGCGGCGGCGCAGCTCAACCGCCTTGGACCGGACCAGCTGATCGTGCGTGACCCCGCGGTGGCCGGGCTGCGGATCAGCGGCCGTTTCCGGGCCGACGACCTGGAGCGGTTCGGGCGGTCTCTCGCCGTGGTCCACCCCGTGCGGCTGGCGCCCCGCGGCGCCCGGGAATGGGAGGTTGTCCCGGCCGGCTGAGCGGCCAGCGTAGATTTGCTCTCGGGCGAGATGAGGATTTTGCGCCGTCCTGCGACCTTGTCCTTAGGCTCGAGGGAGGCTCAACATGGACGCCGCGTTCGCTGAAGATGACCGACGCCCAATCGCGATCCTGAATGCGGGTGGGCCCAACCCGCCGGAGCCCTCCGCCGCCAGCGTCGCGGCCCTGCCGGACGGAGCGCTGCACTTCCGGACCTTCACGCTCTTGCCGGGAGCGAGGGTCCTCCTTCGCGACGGCGAGCCCGTGGAGATCGGCAGCCGGGCGTTCGACCTGCTTCACATCCTGCTGCGCTCGCGCGGGGCGCTCGTCGAGCGGGCGGACATCATCCGCCACGTCTGGCCGACCACCGTCGTGGAGGAGAGCAACGTCCGCTTCCAGGTCGCCTGCCTGCGCAAGGCGCTGGGGCCGGACCGCGACCTCCTGAAGACCGTCCCCGGGCGCGGCTATCTCCTGGCGGCCGAGCCCGGGGCCGAGGCGGCACCTCCCGGGCCGAGCGGCTCGGCCCGCGCCCAGAGCTATGACGCGCGAGGCGATGAGCTATGCGGCGAGGAGTTGCGCACGCTGCTCCGGCAGGTGCTGGAGGAGCTCCGCCGCCTCACGGGCGGCGCCTCGCCGGGGGTTTAGCCGCTTACGCGATCTTGCGCGCGTCGCGTCCAGCGCGTGGAGCCGCTAGACCGCTCTCGTGCGCCGGATCAGCGGGCGGCTTGTCTGAGCCCAGGGCGTCGGTGAACGCCGCGGCGAGGATGCCGGCCGGCGCGGCGATCAGGCCGACGCCCGTAACCGCAGTCAGCCCGGCCGCGATCTTGCCGAACGGCGTAATCGGGTGCACGTCGCCATAGCCGATTGTGGTGAGGGTGGTGACGCCCCACCACAGGGCGCGCGGGATGCTCCCGAACGCCTCGGGCTGGACCGCCCCTTCGATCGCATAGAGGAGGCTGGAGGCCAGCAATAACGCGACCCCGCCGAGCGCGTAGGCGGCGCCGAGCTCGCGCCGCTTCGACCACACCGTGTGCAGGACCAGGTCGAAGGGGTTGGACGTCGGCCCGAGGCTTGCGAGGCGCAGGATCCGAAGCACCCGGATCAGCCGCAGGACGAGGGTTGGCGCGCCGGCGAGGGTGAGAAGGACCGGCAGGACGGCCAGGAGGTCCGCGAGAGCGGGCGGAGAGAGGATCCAGCGCAGCCTCGCCTTCCACGCGGGGCTGTCGGGCTCGCCCTCGGGGGCGGCCCACAGGCGCGCAAGATACTCTGCGGCGAACAGCAGGGCGAAGGCGATCTCGCTGGCCCGCAGGCTCCTCGCGAACCGGGCCGCGATCAGGGGCTCGGTCTCGGCCACCGCCACCGCCGTCGAGGCGGCGATGGCGAGGCACAGCGCCAGGTTCAGCGGGGACAGCCGCCCGGGCCCGGCGCCTGTCTCCAGGTGCGAGTAGAGCCGTCGTCGCCATGCGGGCCGCTGAACGGCCGGCTCGCCTGAAGCGCCCATCGAATCCTCGTGCCCTTCGGCCTGGCGAGCCGCCTTGTTCACGAGGGGGCGGCCGACCACCGGGGATGATGGATCTGCAGCCTCAGGAGCGCCCGAACGCAGCGGCTCTCCTCGGTGAACAGGCCCATCGCCGCCAGCAACAGCGACAGGCCTAGCCCGCCCGTGGCGACGACGAGCCAGACCGGCACCAGCGGCTGGGCCTGCGAGGCCAGCACGGCGCCTGCCAGGCCAAGGAGGCTCGTGGCGCCGAACAGCCCGACGGCGGCATAGAGGAGGTCGAGCGCGCGCAGCAGGAGGCGCAGCCGCCGCTCCGCGAGGACCATCGCGCGCTCGGGCTGGGCGTAGAGGTCCGCCAGCAGGGCGCTCCCCTCGGCGAGCGAGGCGCGGAACTCCCGCCACTGCGGAACCGCCAGGCCGTATCGCATGGTCGCGCTGTTTTGCAGAATGGCGCAGGCGTTGGTCATGATCGCCGGCCCGGCGATGAATGTGAGGGGCAGGAACGGGTTGTCGGTCACGGTGTCGGCCTGACGAAAGGGGGCGCCTGGGCGGGGCCGGTCGGGGGAGGATTGGGCTCCGCCCAGGCGCAGTGGGGCGGTCCGGGAGAGGGACCGCCGAACGGCCTCAGATCTGGTTCTCCCAGGCGGCCAGCTGGTGTTCCTTCAGCATGTCCTCGATCTTCTTGGGCACCACGTTGCGGAACTTGCCGGTGTCGGCCGGGACGATGTCGACCATCCGCTCGATCATCTCCTGGGGGTCCATGCGGCCTTCGGGCGTGGCGAAGAAGTCGTCGAAGCCCTTCCGCAGGTCGGCCCGCCTGGTGACGTGCTTCGCATCGTCCAGCCAGCGGAAAGGGTTGTCCGCCATGGTCTCGTTGTAGCCCGTGTAGTAGGCGCCCGGATTGATGGTCTGAACCTTGATCCCATAGGCGGCCAGCTCCTGCTGCAGCGCCTCGGCGATCGACTCCAGCGCGTGCTTGGTGGAGACGTAGGTGCCCCAGTTGGCCGGGGTGAAGAGGCCGCCCATGGACGAGGTGAAGACAACCTTCCCCTTCACCCCCCGGTCGACCCACTTGCGCACGACGCCCTGGGTCAGCACCAGCGGCAAGAACACGTTCACCTCGAAGTTCTTGCGGACGAGCTCGACAGGAATTTCCCAGACCGGCCCGGCCTCGCCCATTCCGGCGTTGTTCCACAGGATGTCGAAGTCCCAGGACTGCGCCTGGCCGATGTCGAAAGGATCGGTCAAGTCCAGGCGCTCCACGCGCACCCGATCCTGCAGGCCAAGGCTCGCCACCTCGTTGCGCAGCGGCGTCACTTGGGAGGAGACCTGCACCGTGGCGATGACGCGGTGCCCGTTCTTCGCCATCCCGAGGGCCGCGCCCTTGCCGAAGCCGGAGCCCGCGCCGGTGATCAGTATCGTTTTGCTCATCAGGGTTCCTTTGGTGAGCGGTTGGGAGAAAGGATCAGGAGGCGAAGGCCGCAGCGCCGGCCTGAGCGACGGCGACATCCTGGTCGACTGCGCCGCCTGAGACGCCGACCGCGCCTACGAGCCCGCCATCGGCGGATTTGAGGGCGACGCCGCCGCCGAACGGGGCGAGGCCGCCGTTGGTGAGTTCGAGCGCGTGCGCGGGCGCGCCGGGTTTGCAGTATTCCCAGACGTCCTCGCTGTTGCAGGCGAACAGGACCGCTGTACGCGCCTTCCGCGTGGCCACGTCGATCGACCCCAGCACGGCCCCGTCCATCCGGCGGAAGGCCTTCAGGTGGCCGCCGGCGTCGAGCACAGCCACAATGACGGGCTGGCGCAGCTCCCGCGCCTTTGCGTCCGCCGCCTCGATGATGGCCTGTGCGACCTGTGAGGTAAGCGCCATGTGGCAAATCTCTCCTGGGGTGTGGCTGACGAGATCATCGCCTCTGACGCCGGATCGGGCGCGTAAGCCGATGACAGGCTGCGTGAGGCGTCGTGAGCCCCCGCGGACTGGCCGGAGACAGCAAAAAGGGGGCGCGCTTGCGCGCGCCCCCGGGCGAAGTTCGATGTCGGTGCGAGGTCAGGGCGTAACGCGTCGCCAGAGTTCGTTGAACGCGAGGCTGTCGTAGAAGGCGTAGGCCCGGGCGACGCGTCCGTCCCGCATCTCCCAGAACCAGGCGTAGGTGTTGGCGTAAGGGACGCCGTCCTTGGCCACGCCGCTGGCGTCGAAGAAGATGATCACCCTGTCGCCGTCGGTGGTGAGCTGACGAATGGTGGGCCGCAGGCCCTGGCTCATGCGTGCGTTGAAGGGCTGTATCACCTCGGTCATGAAGGCTTCCCGGCCGGAGTAGACTTTGGACGCGTCGGATCTGCCCACGATCGTCCAGGTCACATCGTCGGCCAGCAGGTCGTAGGGCCCCCCGGTTCCGGCCCCCCACCTCGCGAACGCCTCTTCGACGAGCTTGCGGTTGCGAACTTCGACCAGTGTGGCGTCTACGGCGGTCATCTTGTCTTTTCCCAAAGCGAAGGCTCCCGATCCGGGGATGCCAGAGAGCGCCGCCGCGAACATCAGTGGTGCGACACATCTCGTGATGTTGTTGGTCCTCATCCGGGCAATCCTCGTGGCTGGCGCTCGGCACGGTCGCGCGATCATGGCCGTTCGGGGAGTGTAGGGACGTGAGGCGCCGCAATTGCTCGTGAGGCGGCCACGGCCGACCCTGAGCAGATTAGTCTTCTAGCCATGGGCCGGGGCGCAATGCGCTCGGGGCGAAACGATCAGGATCCTGCCACGAGGGATGTCCGCTAATCGCTGCCTCCTCAACGTCCACTACTGGCGCAGTGCTGACGTTGGGCCCGGGCGGGCATCCGCAGTTTGGGCTGTGAGCGGCGAAGCCGCCAGCAACA
Source organism: Phenylobacterium terrae (assembly GCF_042681205.1). Classification (NCBI taxonomy): domain Bacteria; kingdom Pseudomonadati; phylum Pseudomonadota; class Alphaproteobacteria; order Caulobacterales; family Caulobacteraceae; genus Phenylobacterium; species Phenylobacterium terrae. The sequence goes on along the minus strand of NZ_JBHUEY010000006.1, from coordinate 883,236 downwards.
GGCCGGCAGAGACAAATCACCTCAGCGGATGAGGACGTTCAGCACGTCGCGTATCAACTGGGTCTTGGGATCCACCAAATAGACCCGCTCCTCCACATACACATATCGATACTGCGGGGGCGGTGGGGGAAGATCGTAACGGCTGTAGTCGTTCACGTAATAAGGCGCCGAGATGTAGTGCGCCGGGAGGCGCTGGCCGCGTTCCCAAATCTTCTTCGCCTGGCCAGGAGGCATGCCGTGGGGGTGGGACTTCGCGCCATGGGCTTTACCATGGCCTTTACCGTTTCCTGGATCGGCCACGGCCGGCGCGGCAGCAATCATGAGGGCGGCCATGGCGCCCCACAAGAGTGGCGTTCTCATCGTGTAGTCTCCCAGGCAGAGGTCCGCGCCGATTCAAAACGTTCCAGCGGATGATGTGGCTCCCGACTGACGCCGCGGTTCGACGCACGAGTTTACGCGCTGTTTCAGGTGCAAATATTTTGCACTTTGGCGCTCACAACGCTCTGAGTCTATTCAGAGCTGTCCAGATTGTGGCTCTGGAGGTCCCCCGTTCGATCCGGGGAGGCGGTACCATCGCAAGGCGCTGAAAGGACCGGGATTTCCCGGTCCTTTTGCGTTCCGGGCGCCCGGTTCTGAGCAGCGGCGTGCCAGTGACCGTGAGGGCCGGTTTCCGCGGCGAGCTCATCGAGCAGGTCCGCTCGGTCAGCGTCGGCGTCGACGCCTACTTCGCCCCGGCGGCGGTGCGCCACTCGAAGCCGCACTGAGCGGCGGCGGCAATGCGCCAGAACCTTAGCCGACCGGCGACCGTTGTGACGCCCAGTCTCTGATTGAGGACGGGAGAGGATCGATGAGTCAGCCCGGCGCGCCGGACGTCCTGCTCGCGGCCAAGCCTGGCAAGACCTCGCCGCACGCTGAGAGCCGAGCCTTCCAGATGGCCGCCCGGTCCGGTGGACGGGTGCGCCTGCTGTATGTCGTCGATGAACCCGGCCAGGGCGCCGGGGCCGCTCCGGACAGCCTGGCGGAGGCGGTGTCGCAACGTGCGCCGGCCGGGGTCGGCTGGGACGTCTCGGTGGGGCGCGGCGAGCCGTGGCGAGCGATTCTGCAGGCGGCGGAGGCGTCCGGATGCGGGTTGATCGTCATGGGCCCGCGCGAGCGGGGCGGCATGGGCGCGCGCCTGATGGGGACCACCGGCGAGCATGTGATCCATCGCGCGCGGCAGCCGGTGCTCACGGTGCGCCGGCCGGCCGAGGCGCCCTACCGGCACGTGGTGGCGGCGATCGACTTCTCGGAAGGCTCGCGGCAGGCGCTGGTGGCGGCCGCACCCTGGGTGGACGGCGCGGAGATCGCACTGCTTCACGCCTACCGCGTGCCCTACGAGGGCTTCCTGTCCCGCGAGGCCAATGCGGACGAGGTCCGGGCCTCGGCGGAGGCCGATTGCGCCCGCTTCCTGGCGGAAGGCGGCTGGCCGCCCGGCCTGGGCGAGCGGGTGGAGCCGGAGATGGCCTACGGCACGCCCCTGGAGGTGCTTGCGGCGCGGGCCCGCGAGGGGCGTGCGGACCTGGTGGTGGTCGGCGCCCACGGTCAGACGGGGCCGTTCGAGAAGCTGCTCGGCGGCACGGCCGAACAGCTGCTGAGCGAGCTGCTCACCGACCTGCTGGTGGCGGCCCAGAGCCAGGCGCATCGGCGCGGCGCGTGACGCGGTGAAGGCCGCGGGCGCGCGTTGGCCGGTCAATCGAACCGGAACGCGGCGCAGCTGTTAGGTCAGGTGCAACAGACGGGGTGACCATGGCGACCTGCATCAGAATCCACCTGGCTCATGACCTCGCCGAAGGCCGGAGCGCGCCGGCGGCGGAGTACAATCTGCCGGACTTTGGCGGCCAACTCCCGGAGGTGGGGGACACCATCGTGCCGGGACGCGAATTCGCCGAGCCCGGGACCTTGTGGGATGTGGCGAGCCGGTACCACGAGCCGGGCGTCGCCTATGACGCGAGCGCCTGCATCCGGGTGGTGGTCACCCGCCGGGCGCCCTCGTCGGAGGAGGTCGTGCTCTTCGAGAGGCAGGGAACCGGTTGAGGGGCCAGGAACGACGAGGCGTCGGCGGGGGTGCGCCCCGGCCTCACCCGCAGACAAAGGTGAGCGGGCGTCAGTCGGCCTGTTCGGCGCCCTGGCGCTGCGGGCGGAAGGTGACCAAGCGGAAGAGGTAGATCAGCACGGCGATCAGCAGGATGGCGTTGCCCACCGGATCGATCCAGTGGCCCACCTGATCGTAGTGCTCGCCGAGCTGATAGCCCGCCCAGGCGAGCAGCAGGGTCCACAGCCCTGCGCCTGCGGTGGTGAAGACCAGGAAGACGGGGATCGGCATGGCCGCCAGGCCCGCCGGGACCGAGATCAGCGTCCGCACGGCCGGCGCCAGCCGGCCGAAGAACATCGCCGCGCGGCCGTGGCGGCGGAAGAAGGTCATCGCCTTGTCGACGTCGCGCGGGGTGATGGTGAGCCAGCGGCCATGAACGCCAGCCCAGCGCTTGAGGCGCTTCTCGCCGAACGCCCGGCCGATCTCGTACCAGAGGGTCGCTCCGACCACCGCGCCCGCCGTGCCGGCCAGGACCACGCCGAAGAAGTCCATGTGGCCCTGCGAGGCGAGGAAGCCGGCCAGCGGCATGATCAGCTCGGACGGGATCGGCGGGAACAGGTTCTCGGCGAACATCAGCGCCGCGACGGCGAAAAGGCCGCCGACGGTGACGATGTAGATCAGCCAGTCGACCATAGATCTCCCCAGGGTGCGCCCGTTAGCTGAGGGCGCAGGCGCGCCGGCGCAACCCTTGCCGGGATTCGCCCAGGGAAGCGCTGTCGATCGGGCGCTAGTGCGGCAGCGGGCTCAGCCCGTGGGTGCGGCCGGGCGGCGGAGGCGCGTAAAGCAGAGCGAGCTCGGTGTCGGCTTCGTCCAAGGCCGTCGCGGTCAGGCGGAACACCTGCAGCAGCGCCTCGTGCTGCAGGCGGAACAGCTCGGCGACGTCGGCGGCGTCGCGAACCTCGGCGAGGAACTGCGAGAGGATCGGCTCGAGCTCGGCGACGACGTCCAGCCGGCCGGCGAGGATGAGCGCGCGCCTGTGATCTTGTTCACCCACACTCGTACTCGCGTGATCGGATCGCCATCGGCACAACCGCGATAGCGGGCGATCGACGCACCGCCCCGGCTGATTTTCACAGGCTCGGCGCCGAATGCCTGTCGGTTGGGCAGACCTGGCGCGGCGGCGCCTGTCCGTTGGGCGGATCGCAGTGCGCCGGCGCGGCGCCATGCTCACGCGGCGCGGCGCTGGGCGTCGGGGGCGGCCCCGTCGTGGCGGCGGCGGAAGGCGCGCGGCGAGGCGCCGGCGGCCTGGCGGAAGAAGCGGGAGAAGTAGGCCGGGTCGCTGAAGCCCAGATAGTAGGCGATCTCGGCGAGGGTCATGTTGGAGTAGAGCATCAGCCGCTTGGCCTCGAGGAGGCGGCGCTCGTGCAGGATGCGCAAGGGCGGCTCGCCGGTGATGCGCAGACAGGCGCTGCGCAGGCGCTTGGGCGTGACGGCGAGCAGCCAGGCGTAGTCGGAAATCCCCATCTCGGAGCGGTAGTGGTCCTCGACCAGGCTGCGGAACCGGGCGACGAGGCCGGCGTGCGAGCCGTGGGGCGCCGGCGGGCCGGCCTGGCTGGCGCGGTGGCGGCGCAGGACCTGGACGAAGACGCCAGTCAGCAGGCTCTCCACCGCCGCGGTGTGGCCGGGCGCCTGCCAGGCGAGCTCGCGGGCGAGGCTCTTGAGCTGGTCCTGCAGGGCCTGCGGCTGGTCGAGGGAGACCTGGGCGGGGGCGGCGAACAGGGCGGACAGGTCGGCGTCGCGGCGGACGATCTCGGCCAGGTAGGCGTCGGAGATGGTCAGCACGCTGCCCGAGGTGTCGACCTCGAAGTCGAACGCATGGACCAGGCGGGCGGGGACCAGCAGGACGCATGGCGACGTGAAGGGGATCACCTCGTCCTCGGCGCGCATCCTGCCGCCGCCGGCGGCGATGTAGAACAGGTGGCTGAGGTTGGCGTGCGAGTGGGCGCGGATGTTCCAGTTGCTGGGGCGGGTGCGGTCGTCGAGGGACTCCAGGTGGAGGAAGCGCTCGCCGACGGCGCGGGGCGGCTCGCCGTAGAGGAAGAAGCTGGGGATTTGTTGGCCCTGCATACGAATGAGCGTGTCCGGCGGAGCGTCGTTCTGCAAGGCTCAAGGGCCGAAAAGTGCAAGTTTTCGTCGCCTTCATCCCTCGTCAGCGGCCCGTGGCGGGCGGATGTTTGCGGCCAAGCCGCGACCCCGGAGGGTCAGACGGCGAGGGATGGAGGCGCGCATTCGCACCCAGGTCGCCATCATCGGCGCGGGGCCGGCCGGGCTGCTGCTCGGCCACCTCCTGGCGCAGGCGGGGATCGCGGCGGTCGTGCTGGAGCGGCGCGACCGCGAGTACGTCGAGGGCCGGGTCCGCGCGGGCGTGCTGGAGCAGGTGACCGTCGACCTGATGGACCGGCTGGGCCTTGGCGAGCGGATGCGGCGCGAGGGCCTGGTGCACGCCGGGACCAACATCGCCCACGAAGGGGAGATCTTCCGGGTCGACATGGCCGAGCTGACGGGCGGGTCGACCGTCATGGTCTACGGCCAGCAGGAGGTGATGAAGGACCTCTTCGATGCGGCCGAGGCGCGCCAGCTGCAGATCGTGTTCGAGGCGCAGGACGTGCAGCCGGAGGGGCTGGACGGCGAGCGGCCGTCGGTGACCTGGACCAAGGACGGGGTGGGCCAGCGGCTGGACTGCGATTTCGTCGTGGGGTGCGACGGCTCTCACGGGGTGAGCCGCAGCTGCATCCCTAAGGACGTGCTGAAGACCTACGAGCGGGTCTATCCGTTCGGCTGGCTGGGCATCCTGGCGGACGTGCCGCCGGCCGCCCACGAGCTGATCTACTGCAATCACGAGCGGGGCTTTGCGCTGGCCTCGATGCGGTCGCCGACGAGGAGCCGCTACTACCTGCAGTGCCGGCTGGAGGAGCGGGTCGAGGACTGGAGCGACGAGCGGTTCTGGGACGAGCTGTGCCTGCGGATGGGCGAGCGCGCGGCGGCGGGGGTGACCCGCGGGCCCTCGTTCGAGAAGAGCATCGCGCCGCTCCGCAGCTTCGTGGCCGAGCCGATGCGCTGGGGGCGGCTGTTCCTGGCAGGCGACGCGGCGCACATCGTGCCGCCGACCGGGGCCAAGGGGCTGAACCTGGCGGCCTCGGACGTGCTGATCCTTGCGCAGGCGCTGAAGGAACATTTCCACGAGGGCTCGGACGCGGGGATCGACAGCTATTCGGCCCGGGCGCTGGCCAGGGTCTGGAAGGCGCAGCGGTTCTCCTGGTGGTTCACGGGTCTGACGCACCGGTTCCCGGAGACGGGGCCGCTGGAGCGGCGGCTGCAGGTGGCCGAGCTGGACTACATCAAGCATTCGCGGGCGGCGCAGACGGTGCTGGCCGAGAACTATGTGGGCCTGCCGATCGACTGGTCGGCGGGTTGAGGGGAGAGGTGAGCGGCATGAAGATCGTGATGGCCGGGCAGGGCGCCTTCGGGGTCAAGCACCTGGAGGCGATCCAGAACATCGACGGCGTCGAGGTGGTGAGCCTCGCCGGCGGCAGCCCGGAGACCACGAAGCAGGTCGCCGAGAAGTTCGGCGTTCCGCACTGGACGACGGACCTGGCCGAGGCGCTGGCCCAGCCCGGCGTCGAGGCCGCGATCCTGGCGACGCCCACCCAGATGCACGCGCGGCAGGCGATCCAGTGCCTGGAGGCCGGCAAGCATGTGCAGGTGGAGATACCGCTGGCCGACAACCTCGCCGACGCCCAGGCGGTGGTGGAGACGGCGAAGCGCACGGGCCTTGTCGCCATGTGCGGCCACACGCGGCGGTTCAATCCCTCGCACCAGTGGATCCGCAAGCGGATCGCGGCCGGCGAGCTGAAGATCCAGCAGATGGACGTGCAGACCTACTTCTTCCGGCGGAAGAACCTGAATGCGCTCGGTCAGCCGCGCAGCTGGACCGACCACCTGCTCTGGCACCATGCGGCGCACACGGTGGACCTCTTCCAGTACCAGACCGGGGAGACGTGCTCGGTGGCGCGCGGGGTGCAGGGGCCGATGCACCCGGAGCTGGGCATCGCCATGGACATGTCGATCCAGATGAAGGTCCCGTCGGGGGCGGTCTGCACGCTCAGCCTGTCCTTCAACAACGACGGGCCGCTGGGGACCTTCTTCCGCTACATCTGCGACAACGGCACCTACATCGCCCGCTACGACGACCTGGTGGACGGCAAGGAGACCCCCATCGACGTCTCCAAGGTGGACGTCTCGATGAACGGGATCGAGCTGCAGGACCGGGAGTTCTTCGCCGCCATCGCCGAAGGTCGCGAACCGAACGCCTCGGTGGCGCAGGTGCTGCCGGCGTACGAGACGCTGGATCGCATCGAGAAGAGCCTGCTGTGAGGATGTCCGTGGACCGCCTCGCTCCGTCATCCCGAACGGCCTGGAAGGCCGATCCGGGACCCACGGCGCGGGGATTCTGGGTCCCGGCTCTCCGCTTCGCTGCGGCCGGGATGACGGGGAGGAGAGACTGAGATGGGTGGCCTAGTCGTCCGGAATATCGAGCGCGCCGAAGCGGGCGTTGTGGAGGCCCTGGCGGGGTATGGCGTCGCCACGGTGCACGAGGCGCAGGGGCGCAAGGGGCTGCTCGCGTCGTACATGCGGCCGATCTACCGGCCGGCAGCCATCGCGGGCTCTGCCGTCACCTGCGAGATGGCGCCGGGCGACAACTGGATGATCCACGTGGCGGTGGAGCAGTGCCGGCCGGGGGACATCCTGGTGGCCGCGCCCACCAGCCCCTGCGAGGACGGCTATTTCGGGGACCTGCTGGCGACCTCGCTGAAGGCGCGGGGCGTGCGCGGGCTCGTCATCGACGCGGGCGTGCGGGACATCGCGGTGCTGACCGAGATGGGCTTTCCCGTCTGGTCGAAGGCGGTGTTCGCGCAGGGGACGGTCAAGGAGACGGTCGGCAACGTGAACCTGCCGCTGCTGTGCGCGGGGCAGATGGTGCGAGCGGGCGACGTGATCGTGGCCGACGACGACGGCGTCTGCGTCGTGAGGCGCGAGGAGGCGGCCGCGGTGGCGGAGAAGGCGCGGCAGCGCGAGGCGGCGGAGGTGGACAAGCGGGCGAGGCTGGCGGCCGGCGAGCTGGGGCTCGACATCTACCAGATGCGCGAGAAGCTGGCCGAGAAGGGCCTTCGTTACGTGGACGAAGCGCCGTGACCCGCTGCGCCCCCTCCACCGCTTCGCGGTCCCCCTCCCCCGAAGTGTTCCCTTCGGGGGAGGAGATGAACGCACCAGCTCCTCCCCCGGCCCGCAGAGGGCGGGGGAGGTGGATCGGCGCGAAGGCGACGAGACGGAGGGGGCGCTCACGATGACCCAGACGGCCATCCCCTGCACGGTGATGCGCGGCGGAACCTCCAAAGGGCTCTATTTCCGCCGGGATGACCTGCCGGCCGACGAGGCGGTGCGGGACGCGGTGCTGTTGGCGGCGATGGGCTCGCCGGATCCGCGGCAGATCGACGGGATGGGCGGGGCGCACCCGCTGACCAGCAAGATCGCGGTGGTGGGGCCGCCGACCCATCCGGACGCCGACGTGGACTACCTGTTCCTGCAGGCGGTGGTGGACGAGGCGCGGATCGACGCCGGCCAGAACTGCGGCAACCTGCTGGCGGGGGTGGGCCACTTCGCCATCGAGGAGGGGATGGTTCCGGCCAGGGACGGGACCACCGAGGTGCGGATCAACATGCTCAACACCGCCAGCCTGGCGGTGGCGAGCATCCAGACGCCGGGCGGGAGGGTTCGCTACGACGGGGAGGCGCGGATCGACGGCGTGCCGGGAACGGCGGCGCCGGTGCCCATCGACTTCCTGGACGTGGCGGGCTCGAGCTGCGGGGCGCTGCTGCCGACCGGCAACGCCCGGGACGTGGTCGAGGGGGTGGAGGTCACCTGCATCGACAACGGCATGCCGGTTGTGGTGATGCGGGCCGCCGACTTCGGCAAGAGCGGCTACGAGAGCCCTGAGGCGCTGGAGGCGGACGCGGCGCTGAAGGCCAAGGTCGAGGCGATCCGGCTGAAGGTCGGGCCGATGATGAACCTGGGCGACGTGGCCAAGAAGACGGTGCCGAAGATGTGCCTGGTCGCGCCGGCCCAGCACGGCGGGGCGGTGGCGACCCGCAACTTCATCCCGCACCGGGTGCACGAGGCGATCGGGGTGTTCGGGGCGGTGAGCGTGGCCACGGCCTGCGTGACTCCGGGCTCGGTGGCGGCGGAGGTGGCGGGGATCGCCGATCCCGCCGGCTCCAAGGAACTGGATATCGAGCACCCGACCGGCTTCTTCACCGTGGCGATGGACGTGGAGATCGTGGCCGGGGCGGTGCGCGTGCGGCGCTCGGCGCTGCTCAGGACCGCGCGGCGGCTGATGCGCGGCGAGGTCTATGTGCCGGCCAGCGTCTGGGGCGGGCGATGAGCCTGGCCAAGGTCGCGCTGATCGGCTTCGGCGAGGTGGGCCAGATCCTGGCGCAGGACCTGGCCCAGGCGGGCGTGAAGCGGATCTCGGCCTGGGACGTCGCGTTCGCCGAGGCGGACAGCCGGCCGAGCCGGGCGCTGGCGGACCACGCGGTGGAGCGGGCGGACGGCGCGGTCGCGGCGGTGAAGGACGCCGAGCTGGTGATCAGCGCGGTCACCGCCGAGCAGGACGTGGAGGCGGCGAAGGCCGCGGCGGAGGGGGTCGAGGCGGACGCCTTCTTCCTGGACCTCAATTCCTGCTCGCCGGGGCGCAAGCGGGCCTCGGCGGACCTCATCGAGCAGGCGGGCGGCCGGTACGTGGAGGCGGCGGTGATGAGCCCGTTTGCGCCGAAGCGGATCGCCTCGCCCATGCTGCTGGGCGGGGCGCACATCCACGCCTTCCTGAGGGTCGCGGCGCCGCTGGGGTTTGCGGGGGCCAGGGCCTATTCGCCGGAAATCGGCAAAGCGGCGGCGACCAAGCTGTGCCGCAGCGTGATGATCAAGGGGATCGAGGCGCTGCTGACCGAGTCCATGCTGGCGGCGCAGCGCTACGGCGTCGAGGACGAGGTGCTGGACTCGCTGTCCGACCTGCTGCCGCTGCCCGATTGGCCCGGGACGGCCCGGTACATGATCTCGCGCTCGGCCGAGCATGGAGCGCGGCGGGCCGAGGAGATGCGCGAGGCGGCGCAGACGGTGGCGGAGGCGGGATGTGCGCCGACGCTGAGCCGCGCGATCGCCGAGCGGCAGGACGCCACCGGCGGGCCGGCCCGTGACGAGGTTTTGCAGCTGTTGAAGGCGCTGGAGGCGTCCGCCCGATGATCATCGACTGCCACGGCCACTACACCACCGCGCCGGCCGCGCACGACGCCTGGCGCGACCTGCAGATCAAGGCCTTCGAGAGCGGCGGGGACGTAGATCCGGCCTACCCGGCGATCTCCGACGACGAGATCGCCGAGACCATCGAGAAGAACCAGTTGCGGCTGATCCGCGAGCGCGGCGGGGACATGACCATCTTCTCGCCCCGGGCCTCGACCATGGCCCACCACGTGGGCGACGAGCGGGTGAGCCAGGCCTGGACCCGGCGGTGCAACGACCTGATCAAACGGGTGGTGGACCTGTTCCCCGAGAGCTTTGTGGGCGTCTGCCAGCTGCCGCAGTCGCCGGGCGTCTCGATAGAGAACTCCATCGCCGAGCTGGAGCGGTGCGTGAGCGAGCTCGGCTTCGTGGGCTGCAACCTCAACCCGGACCCCTCGGGCGGGCACTGGACGAGTCCCCCGCTGACCGACCGGGCCTGGTATCCGTTCTTCGAGAAGATGGTGGAGCTGGACGTGCCGGCGATGATCCACGTCTCCGGATCCTGCAACGCCAACTTCCACGCCACCGGCGCCCACTACATCAACGCCGACACCACGGCCTTCATGCAGTTCCTGCAAGGCGACCTGTTCAAGGACTTCCCGACCCTCAGGTTCATCATCCCGCACGGGGGCGGGGCCGTGCCCTACCACTGGGGGCGGTACCGGGGGTTGGCGGACATGCTGAAGCGGCCGCCGCTCGGCGAGCACGTGATGAAGAACGTCTTCTTCGACACCTGCGTCTACCACCAGCCGGGGATCGACCTGCTGTTCCGGGTGATCGACGTGGACAACATCCTGTTCGGCTCGGAGATGGTGGGGGCCGTGCGGGGGATCGACCCGGAGACGGGCAACTACTTCGACGACACCAAGCGCTACATCGATGCGCTGGACATCCCCGAGGCGGACAAGCGCAAGGTGTTCGAGCTGAACGCGCGGCGGGTCTACCCGCGGCTGGACGCGATCCTGAAGGAGCAGGGGCGATGAGTGCGCCCGCCTTCGTCATGGATTTCGGCTGGCGGGTCTGGCACCCGCGGCCGACGAAGCCCGCCTTCACCCCGCCGCCGGGGGCGGTGGACGCCCACTGCCACGTGTTCGGGCCGGGCGACGTGTTCCCGTATGCGCCGGGCCGCAAGTACACGCCGTGCGACGGCTCGAAGGAGGACCTGTTCCGCCTGCGGGACTTCCTGGGGTTCTCGCGCAACGTCATCGTCCAGGCGACCTGCCACGGGGCGGACAACCGGGCGCTGCTGGACGCTATCGCTCACTCGGACGGGCGAGCGCGGGGCGTGGCGACGGTGACGCGGGACGTCAGCGAGGCCGAGCTTGCGCGCCTGCACGAGGGCGGGGTGCGGGGCGTGCGGTTCAACTTCGTCAAGCGGCTGGTGGACCGGCTGCCGCACGACGAGCTGAAGGAGATCGCCGCCAAGATCGCCCCGCTCGGCTGGCACATCGTCATCTATTTCGAGGCGGCGGAGCTGGAGGAGCTGGCGGACTTCTTCCACGCCCTGCCGGCGCCGCTGGTGGTGGACCACATGGGAACACCGGACGTGGCCCAAGGGGCGGACTCGGCCCTGTTCGACCGGTTCATCGCCTTCATGGCCGCGCGCGACGACATCTGGTGCAAGGTGACCTGCCCGGAGCGGCTGTCGCTGGAGGGGCCGCCGCACTACTCCGACGTCATCCCGTTCGGGCGCAGGGTCGTGGAGGCGTTTCCGGACCGGGTGCTGTGGGGCACCGACTGGCCGCATCCCAACATGCGCACCCACACGCCCGACGAGGGGCAGCTGGTGGATTTCATCCCGAAAGTGGCGGTGACGCCGGAGCAGCAGCGGAAGCTGCTGGTGGACAACCCGATGCGGCTCTACTGGCCGGAGGAGGGGCGATGACCGACAAGCCCTATCACGACATCCCCGGGACGGTGCTGTTCGACGCCGAGCAGTCCCGCAAGGGGTTTCACCTCAACCAGTTCTGCATGTCGCTGATGAAGGCGGAGAACCGGGAGGCGTTCAAAGCCGACGAGCGCGCCTATCTCGACCGCTGGCCGATGAGCGAGGAACAGAAACAGGCGGTGCTGGACCGGGACTGGAACCGGATGATCGCGCTGGGCGGGAACATCTACTTCACCTCGAAGATCGCGGCGACCGACGGGCTGTCGTTCCAGCAGATCGCCGCGAAGATGAGCGGGGTCTCCCAGGAGGAGTACGCCCAGATGATGCTGTCCGGGGGCCGGTCCGTGGAGGGCAACCGCTCGAAGTCGGAGAAGCGCTGATGGCCAGGATCACCGCGGGGGTGGCGACCAGCCACGTGCCGGCCATCGGGGCGGCGCTCGACAACGGCCGGGCGGACGAGCCCTACTGGCGGCCGGTGTTCGCCGGCTACGAGGCGTCCAAGCGCTGGATCGCCGAGCACAAGCCGGACGTCATCATCCTGGTCTACAATGACCACGCCTCGGCCTTTTCGCTGGAGCTGATCCCGACCTTCGCGATCGGCTGCGCGGAGGAGTTCCAGCCGGCCGACGAAGGCTGGGGGCCGCGGCCGGTGCCGCCGGTGAAGGGCCATCCGGAGCTGGCCTGGCACATGGCCGAGCGGCTGATCCTGGACGAGTTCGACATGACCATCGTCAACAAGATGGACGTCGACCACGGGCTGACGGTGCCGCTGTCGCTGATGTTCGGCCAGCCGGCGGAATGGCCGTGCCGGGTGATCCCGCTGGCGGTCAACGTGGTCCAGTACCCGCCGCCGACGGGCAACCGCTGCTACAGGCTGGGCCAGGCGATCCGGCGGGCGGTGGAGGCCTTCCCGGAGGACCTGAAGGTGGTGGTGTTCGGCACCGGCGGGATGAGCCACCAGCTGCAGGGGCCGAGGGCCGGGCTGATCAACAGCGCGTTCGACCGGGACTTCCTGGACCGGCTGGTCGGCGATCCGGTCGCCCAGTCGAAGGTCCCGCACCTCGACTATGTGCGGGAAGCGGGGTCCGAAGGGATCGAGCTGGTCATGTGGCTGATCATGCGCGGCGCGCTGGACGAGCAGGTGCGCGAAGTGCACCGGTTCTACCACGTGCCGGCGTCGAACACGGCCGTCGGGCACCTGATCCTCGAGAACGCCGGCTGACGTCGGGACATTTTCAGCCCGGCGGTCAGGGTTAAGTATAGGGTCGCCGCGGCGTGGCGTCTTGGCTGTATATATTTTAGGCGCCCTACGACTAAGCTTTTGACCGCCTGCTGATTAGCTTAGGTTTTCTTGATTTCAACGAGGCGTTCATCTCGCCCGTTAACGCCTGGGCAACAGTTGGCGGCTCCAGTCCCCTTCGAACGCGAAGGGGAGCAGCGATGAGCGATCTGGACGCGGAGCAACGGCGCTCCCGTACGGAGGCCGGCGGCGCGGCGGAGACGTTGGCGGAGCGGCGCCTGCGCCGGGCCATCGACGTGCTGCCGGACGGGATCGTGATCCTGGACGAGGAGCGGCGGTACGTCCTCTGGAACCGGCGATATGCGGAGATCTACCACCACTCCGCCGACCTGTTCGCGCCGGGGCGCAGGTTCGAGGACACGCTGCGGGTCGGCATCGCGCGCGGCGCCTATCCCGGGGCCGCCGGCCGGGAGGAGGCCTGGCTCGCCGAGCGGCTGGGCCTGCTCAACGCGCCGGCGGGCCGGCACGAGCAGCAGCTGGCCGACGGCCGCTGGATCCTGATCGAGGAGCACCGCACGCCCGACGACTGGGTGGTGGGCGTGCGCGTCGACATCACCGAGATGAAACGCAGGGCCCAGGACCTGGAGGCGGCGCTGCAGCGGGTGGCGGAGTCCGACCAAGCCAAGAGCCGGTTCCTGGCGACCATGAGCCACGAGATCCGCACGCCGCTGAACGGGGTGATCGGGATCGCCGACGTGTTGTCGCGGACGGAGCTCAGCGGCGAGCAGCGGGAGCTGGTCGGCACCATCCTCGACTCGGCGCGGACGCTGAACCACCTGCTGAGCGACATCCTGGAGTTCAGCCGGCTGGACGCGGCCAAGGTGACGCTGGCCAGCGAGCCCTTCGAGCTGGCCGAGCTGACGGCGCGCTCGGCGGCGCTGTTCACCCCGTCGGCCGAGGCCAAGGGCCTGAAGTTGATGGTGGAGATCGACGGGGCGCTGGACGTCGCGCTGGTGGGCGACCGTGCCCGGCTGGGGCAGATCCTCAACAACCTGCTGAGCAATGCGGTGAAGTTCACCGAGCGGGGCGTCGTCACCCTGCGGGTGGACGGAGACGTGAGAGGCTCGGCGGCGGCGCTGGCGTTCACGGTGCGCGACACCGGGATCGGGTTCTCGCCGGAGGAGGCGGAGCGGCTGTTCCGCCCGTTCGAGCAGGCGGACGCCTCGACGACCCGCAGCTACGGCGGCACCGGCCTGGGGCTGACCATCTGCCGACAGCTGACGGCGATGATGGGCGGGACGCTGACGGCGCAGAGCGCCCCTGGGCGGGGCTCGGAGTTCAGGCTGGAGGTCGAGCTGCCGCTGGCCGAGCGCCGGGTCCAGGCGGAGCCGGAGGCGCCCGCGGCCCCGGCCGAGATGGACTGGGAGCGACCGCGGCGGGTGCTGCTGGCCGAGGACAACGCCACCAACCGCAAGGTCGTGCAGCTGATGCTCGGGGCGCTCGACCTGGAACTCGACTGGGTGGAGGACGGGCGGCAGGCCGTGGAGGCCGCCGAGCGGCAGGCCTACGACCTGATCCTGATGGACCTGCACATGCCGCGGATGGACGGGCTGGAGGCGATCCAGGCGATCCGCCGCCGCGAGGCCGAGCAGGGCGGGGGGCGCACGCCCATCGTGGTGCTGAGCGCCGACGTGGACGAGGTGCAGCGGCGGCGGACCGAGCTGGCCGGGGCGGACGACCACCTGGGCAAGCCGATCCGGGCCGAGGAGCTGCTGGCCTGCCTGGCCCGGCGCCTGGCGGCGCCGGAGGAGGCGGATCAGTTGCGCGCGGGGATGACCACCGGCAGCCGCTCGTAGCCCTTCACGAACGAGGAGTAGACCCGCCGCGGCGGGCCCGTGACCTCGATCTTCGGGAAGCGCTTGAGGATCTCCTCCCAGATGATCTTCAGCTGCAGCTCGGCCAGACGGTTGCCGACGCACCGGTGGATGCCGAAGCCGAAGGACATGTGGTGGCGGGGCCGCGGGCGATCGATCCAGTAGTCGTTCGGCCGCTCGATCACCTCCTCGTCACGGTTGCCGGAGACGTACCACATGGCGACCTTGTCGCCGGCGCGGATGGTCTTGCCGTGCATTTCGACATCGCGGGTGGCGGTGCGGCGCATGTAGGCGAGCGGGGTCTGCCAGCGGATGGTCTCGGAGACCATCGAGGGGATGAGGCCCGGGTTCTCCCGCAGCAGCTTCTCCTGGTCCGGGTTCTGGCTGAGCGCCAGGATCGAGCCGGAGATGGTGTTCCGGGTGGTGTCGTTGCCGCCGACGATCAGCAGGATCAGGTTCCCGAGGTACTCCATCCGGTCCATGTTCCGGGTCGCCTCGCCGTGGGCGAGCATGGAGATGAGGTCCGGCTTCGGCTCGGCCTTGACCCGTTCCTCCCAGAGGCGGGTGAAGTAGTCGACGCATTCGAACAGCTCCATGCGCCGCTGCTGCTCGGCCTGCTCCGGATCGGTGGAATCGAACAGGCCGCTTTCCGGCCCGGCGGTGGCCACGTCCGACCAGCGGGTGAGCTTTCGCCGATCCTCCCAGGGGAAGTCGAACAGGGTGGCGAGCGTCATGGTGGTGAGCTCGATGGAGACCTTGTCGACCCAGTCGAATTCCTCGCCGATCGGCAGGTCGTCGAGGATCACCCCGGCCCGCTCGCGGATGATGTTCTCTAGGTAGGCGAGGTGGTGTGGGGCGACGATGGGGCTGACGGTCTTGCGCTGGACGTCGTGCTTGGGCGGGTCCATCGCGATGAACATCGGCAGGGTGAAGTCCTCCTCCGGGTCCGGCAGCACGATGGTCGGTTCGGAGGAGAAGGTGGCGTGGTCGCTGTCCACGGCCATGATGTCGTTGAACCTGGTGATCGACCAGTAGCCGCCCACCTGCTTCTCCTCGGACACCGCCCAGTGGACGGGCGCCTCCTTTCGAAGCCGTTCGAAGTAGGGCCACAGGGTGTCGGTGCGGAAGATCTCCGGGTCGGCCGGATTGATCTCCTCCAGGGGCATGGAATAGGCGGCCTCCCGGGCCGCGCGTTGCAGATCCAGGGCGCCGTCGTCCATCGCGCATCCTCCGTACGGCTTGTGAACGCCGTTCACCGGAGCATTGCGCGCATTTCTGGCGAGGGGAAGTCCCCTCGGCCAAACGGCGTCAGCGCACCAGGGCGAACTGCACCGTCAGGTTGACGCCGAGGGCGACCTCGCCCGGCTGGACCGGCGAGGGCGGCGGCGGGGGCGCGGCGGGGCCGCCGCGGTAGCCGGTGACGACGATCTGCTCGGCGACGGGGAAGTAGCCGCCCTGTTCGCTGATGGAGATGATGCGGCCGACGCGCAGGCCGGCGGCTTTCGCATAGAGCTCGGCCCGCTCCCGGGCCCGCTGCATGGCGGCGACGCGGGCCTCGTCGAGGGCGGGCTCGGGCTCCTCCACGGTGAAGGAGGGGCCGTCCACTTGGTTGGCGCCGGCGGAGACCAGGGTGTCGATGACCCGGCCCATCTCGCCGAGGCGGCGTACGCGGACCTGGACGCTGTTGCGGGCCTCGTAACCGATGATCCGCGGAGCCTGGGGCTCGGCCGGTTCGATGACGGCGCCGGCGGGATCGCGCCGGGGATAGGGCTCCGGCGGGCGCGGCTGGGTGTATTGCGGCTGCAGCGTCAGGGTGGAGGTCTGGATGTCCCGCTCGGCGATGCCGGCGCGCTTCAGCGCGGCGATGACCGCGTCCATCCGCTGGGCGTTGGCGGTGAGGGCCTCGCCGGCGGTCTTGGCCTGGGTGACGACGCCGGCCGAGAAGATGGCCAGATCGGGCTGGCGGCGGCTGCGGCCCTCGGCGGTGACGTTGAGCAGGGTCTCGCCCGGCGTGATGGTCAGCGTCGGCGCCGGCGCGGGCTGCGCCGTCACGGCGGTGGCGGCGGCGAAGAAGAGGGCGAAAACGGCGATCGGCAACTTCATGCGCAGCGCTCCCTCAGGTCCGGGCGCGAAACGCGGCGCGCACGGCGAAGGTTGCGTGCGAGCGGACTGCGGGATCGATGGGGCGCTAGTTCGCGCGCCGCGTCTGGGCCGGAGGTTCCGCAGGAAGGCCGTCGCCGAGCTCGGGGCAGAAGCCGGCGAGCTCCAGCTCCTCGATGATCTGCTCGAACGCCTCCTGACGGGTGATCGGCGCGCCCGGCTGGGCGGCGATCGTCACGATGCGGCGAATATGCTGGAGCGCTGTCTCGGTATGCGGGGCAGGCATGATGCGGGTTCGCGTCCTCTCGAGCTTTGGGCGTCAACTTCTCTGGTTCGGCGCGGGTTGCAGCCGTGGGGGACGATCGGAAAAGAAATCTGTGAGTCCCGAGGGATGCGCCTCGTGCAGCGCCCTTGAGCGGCGGGCGCTCGCCGGTGCACTGTTTGCAAAACAACCAACAGGGAGGGTGCAATGGCTCAGGGACCGGGCGTGGGACGCCGGGAGCTGCTGATCGGGGCCGGCGCCGCGGCGGCGCTGGCCGGGCCGGCGCTGGCGCAAGATGCGGGGCCGGTGGCGCGGACCCGGGCCGGGCAGGTGCGCGGACGGACGGTGGAAGGAATCCACGCGTTCAAGGGCGTGCGCTACGGGGCGAGCACCGAGGGGCGGCAGTTCCTCCCGCCGCGGCCGCCGGAGCCGTGGAGCGGGGTCGTCGAGGCGGCGGACTTCGGCAACCAGTCGCCGCAGCTGGGGGCGGATCGGCCGAGCGTCTACGCCTCATGGGCGAACCCGCGGGCGGAGAGCGAGGACTGCCTGTTCCTCAACGTCTACACGCCGGGGCTGAAGGACGGGAAGGGCCGGCCGGTGATGGTCTGGTTCCATGGCGGCGGATTCACCAGCGGCAGCGCCTCCAGCCACTACGCGGACGGCACGCGCCTGGCGCGGCGCGGCGATGTGGTGGTGGTGACGGTGAACCACCGGCTGAACGCGTTCGGCTATCTGTACCTGGCCGGGCTGGGCGGGGCCGAACTGGCCGACAGCGGCAATGTCGGCAGCCTGGACATGGTGCAGGCGCTGACCTGGGTGCGGGACAACATCGCCGAGTTCGGCGGCGATCCGGGGAACGTCACCATCTTCGGCCAGTCGGGCGGGGGCGGGAAGGTCTCGGCGCTGATGGCCATGCCGGCGGCGGCGGGCCTGTTCCACAAGGCGATCGTGCAGAGCGGCTCGGGGATCAAGGTGCTGGAGCCGGCGCAGGCCGAGGAGAGCACGAAGAAGGTGCTGGCGGCGCTGGGGCTGTCCGCGGCGGACGTGGGCAAGCTGCGGGCGCTGCCGATGCGGGCGATCAGCGAGGCGCTGCCCAAGGCGGGGGCCGAGTTCCGGCCGGTGGTGGACGGCCGGGCGCTGCCGCGTCATCCGTTCCATCCGGACGCGCCGGAGATCTCGAAGGGCGTGCCGCTGCTGGTGGGCACGACCAAGGACGAGACGACGAGCCTGGTGGGCGGGCGGGACGAGAGCCTGTTCAGCCTGACCTGGGAGGCGCTGCCGGCCCGGCTCGCGCCGGAGCTGCGCGGGCTGGACGCGGCCCAGGTCATCGCCGAGCTGCGGCGGGTCGACCCGCAGGCCAGGCCCAGCGACGTCTACTTCACCGCGACCACGGAGTACCGGTTCCGGCGGCGGGCCTACGTGCAGGCCGAGCGCAAGACCGCCCAGGGCGGGGCGCCGGCCTACATGTACCTGTTCGCCTGGGAGAGCCCGGTGGACGGGGGCAAGTGGAAGTCGCCGCACTCGGTGGAACACGCCATGGTCTTCGACAACGTGGCCAAGTCGGCCTCAATGGTGGGGACCGGGCCCGACGCGCAGAAGGTGGCCGACGCGGTGAGCAGCGCCTGGGTCCGGTTCGCGCGGACGGGAGACCCGGGCTGGGCGGCCTACACCCCGCAGACGCGGACGACGATGGTCTTCGACGTCGAGTCCAAGGTGGTGAACGATCCGGACGCCGACGTGCGGCGGCTGTTCGAGGCCATGCCCGTCTAGTCGGCCGCGCCCGAGCAGCCGACC
This sequence comes from Phenylobacterium terrae, assembly GCF_042681205.1. Taxonomy (NCBI): domain Bacteria; kingdom Pseudomonadati; phylum Pseudomonadota; class Alphaproteobacteria; order Caulobacterales; family Caulobacteraceae; genus Phenylobacterium; species Phenylobacterium terrae. The sequence goes on along the minus strand of NZ_JBHUEY010000006.1, from coordinate 864,615 downwards.
ATGGCGTCGGCGAGGCGGTAGACGGCTTCGGATGCGGCCGCCTCGCCCTCAAGCAGGGTAAGGCTGGCGGCGGCGTGGGCGAGCATCTCCCTGAGGTCGATGCGCTGTGCCGGTGGGTCACCGGAAAATGGCCGTGGATCCTGGGCCTGGGCCTCTACGCCCTCCAGACGGCCTCGCCCGAGATCTACGAAGGTGTGAAGGCGGCGCTCGCCGGCATCTCGCCGGCGAGCTGAACCTCAATCGCTCAGGAGCTTTGAAGAATGATCAAGCTGATCGCCTTGGCGTCGGCGGGCGCCCTGCTGGCCGGCTGCAGCGCCGTCGGGACCGCGCCCAAGCTGAACTTGGTCGCCGACCGGCCGGGATGTTCGAGTGTGGCGCGGGCGTTCATGAGCCAGGACGGGACCTCGCTTACCGCCGACCAGATCCTCAATGGCGTGGCCGAGTGCGAGAACCGGGACCGGCTGGGCGCGCTCCAGTTCGATCCCAACGCGCTCGCGCGCTAGCTCAGAACGACTGTCCGCCGGCCAGGTAGTCGACCTTGCCGAGCGGCACGCCCTGTGCGCGCAGCAGGGCGTACGCAGTGACGATGTGGAAGTGGAAGTTCGGCAGCGAGAACTGGAAGAGGAAGTCGCGGGCGGTGAAGGTCAGGGTGCGGCCGGGGAGGGGAAGCTCGACGGTGCGGTCCTCGTCGCCGTCGACCTGTTCGCGCTTGATGGTCTCGAGGAAGGCGATGGTCTTCTCGAGCCGCGCCTTCAGCTCGGCCCAGGTGGTCTCCACGTCGGGCATGCTCGGCGAAGTGATGCCGGCGAGGCGGGCGGCGGCGCCCTTGGCCGCATCGCTGGCGAGCTGGACCTGACCCACGAGCGAGGCCATGTCGGGCGCCAGGCGCGCATCGACATAGGTCTGAAGGTCGACGCCGTTGGCGGCGGCGTGCGCCTCGGCCTTGGCGAAGATCGCCGAGAGGTTGCGCAGCATACGCACGTAGCCGGGGATCGAAGCGTCGTAGAGGGACAGGGACAAGGCGCTCTCCTATGGCAGAGGTTGTCCGCCAGATAGGGCCGCCCTGTCCCCGCCGCCAGAGCCCTTCCCACTCACGACCCTGGTCGTGAGTGGACAAGAAGGGCTCTCAATTGCAAGCGACGACCCTGTTGTTCCCGATTGGCTCGAGCCAATCGGGACCGGGTCCAGGGTCAGAGACCCTTGTTCGGGTTGATCAGGTATTTTTCGCCGGTCGTCTTCTTGTTGTAGGCGGCGATGGTGTCGAGGTTCAGCGCCTCCGCGAGCGAGATCTCGGCCGTGTAGTGGCTGGCGAAGGTGGTCTTGATCTCGTCGGCGACCTTCTGGCGAAGCTCCTGCGCCCGCTGCGGCCCGATCTTCCCCAGGAACGGCGTGAGCAGGAAGCCGCCGACGCCCCAGGCGAAGCCGAAGGCGCGGTTGAGCTCGGTCGGGCCGGTGTCGAGGCCGCCGTAGATGTAGACCTGCTTGTAGGTGTTGGAGCCGTAGCGGCTGTAGCTGGAGGCGTTGCGGTTGGCTGCCTGCTCCATGGCCGTGAGGATCTGGCCCGCCAGCCGGCCGCCGCCGATCGCGTCGAAGGCGAGGGTGGCGCCGGTCTCGGCGACCGCCTCGACGAGGTCGCTCATGAAGGTCGGGGAGCTCTGGTCGACGATGTATTTCGCGCCGAGGCCCCGCAGCAGCTCGGCCTGCTCGGGCCGGCGGACGATGTTCACGAGGTCCACGCCCTCGTTCAGGCAGATCTTGTTGAGCATCTGGCCGAGGTTGGAGGCGGCGGCGGTGTGGACCAGCGCCTTGTGGCCCTCCATCCGCATGGTCTCCACCATGGCGAGCGCGGTGAGCGGGTTGACGAAGGCCGAGGCGCCTTCGGCCGGGGTCGTCCCCTCCGGCAGCACCAGGCACTCGGCGACCTTGGCCAGGCGGTACTGGGCGTACATCGACCCGCCGAGGGCGGCGACGGTCTTGCCCATCAGGTGCTGGGCGTCGGAGCCCGCCTTGATGACCACGCCGGCGCCCTCGTTGCCGACCGGCATCGACTGGTCGAGGCGGGCGGCGACGGCGCGCATGAACCGCTCGGGCACCGGGGCCGTCACGACGGGGCGGTCCTTCGTGCCGCCCGCCCGGGCGGCGCCCAGGTCCGCCGGGCCGAGCAGCAGGCCGAGGTCGGAGGGATTGATGGGCGAGGCCTCGACCCGGATCACCACCTCGTCCGGACCGGGCTCGGGGACGTCCACCTCGACCAGCGACAGTTCCAGCTCTCCGCTCGACTTGATCAGCGAATGCAGCTGCAGACCCTTGCCTGAATTCTCGATGGCCACCGGCATCTCCCGTTATCAGCGTTAAGTTGGCGCGCACAGAAGCGCGTCCGGCGGCCGGTAGCAACAGCCAGCGCCGCCATTGCTCGTGCGCGCCGGCCCGGTTAGCACTCGGAAGACCTGACGGGCGAGACTTCGCCCCGCCCCCGCCGGTGAAGGAGGATCCATGGCCCGCCCCATGCGGCTGCGCCGCTCGCAGCTCTCCGTGCCGGGCGTCTCGGAGAAGATGATCGCCAAGGCGGCGGCGTCCGAGGCCGACCACGTGTTCCTCGACCTGGAGGATGCGGTGGCGCCTTCGGCCAAGGAGGGCGCGCGCAAGACCATCGTCGAGGCGCTGAAGGGGCTGGACTGGGGGCGCAAGACCCGCTGCGTGCGGATCAACGACGTCACGACCCCGTGGTGCCACGGGGACGTGATCGAGGTGGTGGAGGGCGCTGGGCGGCATCTGGACACCCTGATGCTGACCAAGGCCAACAGCGCCGGCGACGTGCGTTTCCTGGACCTGCTGCTGAGCCAGCTGGAGGCGAGGCTCGGGCTGGAGCCGGGCCGGATCGGCATCGAGGTGCTGATCGAGGAGGCCCAGGGGCTGCAGCGGGTGGAGGAGATCGCGGCGGCGAGCCCGCGGCTGGAGTGCCTGATCTTCGGCATGGGCGACTATTCGGCCAGCCAGCAGATGAAGCTGCGCGAGATCGGCAGCGGTGAGGGCTACCCGGGCGACGTCTTCCACTACCCTCGGTTCCGGGTGGCGATGGCGGCGAGGGCGGCTGGCCTGGACCCGGTGGACGGGCCCTATGCGAACTTCCGCGACGAGGCGGGTTACCGGGCCGAGGCCGAAAAGGCGGTGATGCTGGGAATGGCCGGCAAGTGGGCGATCCACCCGGCGCAGATCGGCCCGGCGCTGGAGATCTTCTCGCCGACGGCGGAGGAGGTCGCCCGGGCGCGCAAGCTGAAGGCGGCCTACGAGGAGGCTCTGGTTCAGGGCGTCGGGTCGGTGAACGTCGAGGGGACGATGGTCGACGCCGCGTCCATCCGGATCATCGAGAACACGGTGCGCCGCGCCGACCTGATCGGGATGTAGGCCGTGGCCGCCGGCTATCTGACGCCCGAGCGGCGGATGATGCGGGACGTGGCCCGCGAGTTCGCGATGAACGAGGTGCTGCCGGTGGCCAACCGGTTGGACCCGGAGAAGGGCGACATCCCGCGCGAGCTGATCGACAAGATGGGCGAGCTTGGGTTCTTCGGGATCCTCATCCCGGAGGAACTCGGCGGTTTGGGGCTCGGCGCGTTCGAGTACTGCCTGGTGGCCGAGGAGCTGTCCCGGGCGTGGATGAGCGTCGCCAGCATCATCGCGCGGGGCAACAGTTTCTACACCTCCGTGCCTGGGACGGGCGAGGAACGTCGGCGCAAGATCGAGCTGATGGCCAAGGGCCAGTACCTGGGCGCCGTCGCGCTCTCAGAGCCGGGCGTCGGATCGGACCTCTCGGGGGTCGCCTGCCGGGCGCGGCGCGAGGGTGATGAGTGGGTGATCACCGGCAACAAGTACTGGTGCACCTTCGCCGACGGGGCGGACTACATCAGCGTGCTGTGCCGGATCGACGATCCAGAGGCCGGCCCGAAAGGGCGAACCATCAACATCTCCGTGGAGAAGCCGAGGGGCGAGCTTCCGCAGGGCTGCACGGGCGCGCCGATCCCGAAGATCGGCTACTTCGGATGGCGCACCTGGGAGCTGAGGTTCGAGGGGACGCGCGCGCCGGTCCGGGCGCCCGGCGGATCGCTCGCCGATGAGATGAAGGCGGGGGAAGGGGCGGCGTTCGCGCTGGAGCTCGCCCGGGCGCACACGGCGGCGCGGTCGATCGGCCTGGCGCGCGGGGCGCTGGAGGACGCGATGGCCTACGCCAGGGAGCGGGTGCAGTTCGGCCAGCCGATCAGCGATTTCCAGGCCATCCGCTTCAAGATCGCCAGCATGGCGACCGAGATCGAGGCGGCGCGGCAGCTGATGCACCACTGCTGCCAGCAGATCGACGCCGGCCAGCCGGTGCGGGTCGAGACCTCGATGGTAAAGCTGTTCGCCTCGGAGATGGCCGAGCGGGTGACATCGGAGGCGCTGCAGATCTTCGGCGGGGCCGGCTACACGACGCTGCACGCGGCCGAGCGCTACTGGCGCGATGCGCGGCTGACCAAGATCTTCGAAGGGACCAGCGAGATCCAGCAGCGGATCATCGCCGACCAGCTGCTGGGCAAGCCGTCGATCCGCGGGTCGAACTAGGGGTTTAGCGGGGGCGGGCATGCTCGGGGCGCGGATGGCGGCCCCGCACGTCGCAAGAGTGACGCCGCTCTATTTCCCGGAGCGGCTAAAATATGCTCGGGTCGGCGACAACTGGTCCAGCGCCGGCGCGAAGGCGGCGAAAAGATACACCGAAACTACCGGCAACCGGACGCGCGTCATCTACTACAATCCCAAGGACTTCATGTGAGCCGGATTTCGTATGCCAAGGCGTTAGACAAGGTGCTTCGACCACTCGGTTTCGAGCGCAATCGTGACGATTGGATTCGCGTAAGGGGTGACATCTGGGAATGCGTGAACCGTCAGTCGAGCTGGCTAGGCGGCGTCAACGTGAACTTGTTCGTGAAAGACCTCGAGACAGAGAAGCTCTATCGCGAGATCGCCGGCTCCGAACACGCCGTGATACCGCAAGGGGGCACTCGCATCAGTGATCTTATTGGTGGCGCCGATCGCTGGTGGAAAACTGATGATCCCGATGGTCCAGCGGAACTCGCGGAGTTGGTGTTGAGAGTAGGTGTTCCCTGGTTCGACAAGGTCCGTACTCTGGAGGAGCAAGCTGAGCAGTGGTTCTTCCGGAGCGTGGCGTTGACGACCAGCGGGTATCATTGGCCAACCCTGGTCGGCCTCGCGCTTACACTCCATCGGATGGGAGAAGCGGAGGAGGCCTGTCGGGTCGTCCGGAAACCTGTGCCTCGGACGGCGAACCAGAGTAGCGTCGAAAAGGTAGCCAAGGTGCGCGCGTGGCTCGGATGTGACGCGCCGATCTCGCTGCCGGGCTCCTAGGACGCCAGCCCGATCTCCTTCAGCCTCTCGTGCAGGAACTCGCCGGCGGTGATCGGGGAGAACTTCGCGCCGGCGCCCTCGCAGGAGGGCAGGCAGTCGAGCCGCACGGACGAGGCCGGGTGCAGGAAGAAGGGCATCGAGTAGCGGGAGACGTTCGGGCCGGACGGGTTGACAACGCGGTGGGTGGTCGAGGGGATCACCTCGTTGGTCAGGCGGGCCAGCATGTCGCCGGAATTGACGATCAGGCCGCCGATGTCGGTCTCGATGGGCAGCCAGCGGCCGTCGCGGCGGAGGATCTCCAGGCCCGCGCCGCGGGCCGGGACCATGATCGTCAGGAAGTTGATGTCCTCGTGGGCGGCCGAGCGAACGGCGCCGGGCTCGGTCTCTGGGGCGACCGGCGGGTAGTGCAGCACGCGCAGGATGGACGTGCCGTGGCGGACCTTGTCCTCGAACCAGCCCTGCGGCAGGCCGAGCCCTGGGGTCAGGGCGTCGAGGGCGGTGCGGCCGGTCTCGTCGAGCGCCTGGAACAGGGCCTGGAAGGTCGGCTTGAAGCCGGCGGGCTCCTCGGGCCAGACGTTGGGCGGGAAGGGTTCTTCGGCGTCGGGCGTGGGCTCGTGGCCGATCTGCCAGAATTCCTTCAGGTCCGGGTGACGGCTGTCCTTGGCGTGTTCGACCCCGAAGGGGGTGTAGCCGCGCAGGCCCTGGGCGTAGCGCAGCTTCTCGGCCTCGGGACGGGCGAACAGGGCCTCGGCCATGCGGTAGGCGCGGTCGAGGAGGTCGGGCGAGACCGTGTGGTCCTTCAGCACGACGAAGCCGAAGTCCTGCAGCCCGGCGAACAGGCCTTCGGAGAAGGCCTGCCGGGCGGCGGGCGGACCTGCCAGGTAGTCGCGCAGATTCAGCTCGGGGACGCGGTCGGACATGGGCCGATCAAGGCGCGGGGCGGGCGGCCAGGCAAGCCTCCACCTGGTCGCGGCGGGGGAGGGACGGCTGGGCGCCGCGTCGGGTCGCGGCCAGCGCCCCGGCGGCGCAGGCGAAGGCGAGCGCGGCCTCCGGCTCGCGGCCTTCCAGCAGGGCGAGGGTGAGGGCGGCGACGAAGGCGTCGCCGGCGCCGGTGGAGTCGACGGCTTCGACCTGCGGCGGGCGCGCCTCGGCGATCCTGTCTCCGGCCTTCCTCAGCTCCGCGCCTCGGCGGCCGTAGGTGACCGCCACCAGGCCGCCGGCGTGCGCCAGACGTTCGCCGCAGGCGGCGGCCTCGGTCTCGTTGACGACGATGAGCTCGGCGCGGCGGAGCAGGGCCTCCGGCACGGGGGCGGCCGGCGCAAGGTTCAGGCAGACGAAGCCCTCCGCCCTCTCAACCGCGGCGGCGACCGTCTCTATCGGCAGTTCCAGCTGGCAGATCAGTGCGCCGTCGAGGCGGCCTGGCAGCCGGTCCGGCGTGAAGGCGGCGTTGGCGCCGGAGGCGACGACGATCTGGTTCTCCCCGTCGGGAGAGACGGCGATCAGGGCGACGCCGGTCGGCGCATGGGGATCGGCGGCGCAGTCGGAGAGGTCGACGCCGTCAGCCCGGAGCAGGGCGAGGGCCTCGTCGGCCATGGCGTCCGCGCCCACGCGGCCGACCAGGGCGACCTGAGCGCCGAGCCGGCGGGCGGCCAGCGCCTGATTCGCGCCCTTGCCGCCGGGGTGGCGGGCGAGGCGGGCGCCGGTGACGGTCTCGCCGGGGGCGGGCAGCTTTGGCGCCTGGGCCACGAAGTCGAGGTTGATCGAGCCGACGACGGTGATCGGAGGGCCGCTCATGGCCGGGCGAGCAGTTCGCGCAGCAGGGCGTGGAAGCCGTCGGCGTCCACACGGGTCGTCCACTGCACGTGCGGGGCGGGGCCGTCGCCGAGGCGGAATTCGACGGCGGTGTGGCCGCGGGTGAGCTCGGACCTAGTCTCGATCTCGAGGCGGCAGAAGCGGGTTTCGAACAGGTCCGGCCGCAGCAGCCAGGCGATGGTCGTGGGATCGTGCAGCGGGGAGTCCCCATCGCCGGTCAGGCGCTCGTAGACGCCACGGGTGAAGCCCAGAAGCTCCGCCGCGGCCAGCGCCTTGGGCGTGCCGATGGCGCGGATGGCTTGGAGCCGCTCGGCGGTCGTGCGGACCTGGAAGGTGGCGTCGAGCCCCATCAGCACCAGCGGACAGCCAGAGGCGACGACGACCTGGGCGGCGTGCGGGTCGGCCCAGATGTTGAATTCGGCCGAGGCGGTGATGTTGCCGCCCTCGCGGCGGGCGCCGCCCATGGCCACGACCTGCTTCAGGCGGCCCGCGAGGCGCGGCTCGAGCAACATGGCTAGGGCGAGGTTGGTCATCGGTCCGATGACCGCGACGGTGACGGTCTTCTCGGGGCGGGCCATCACCATCTTGACGATGGCGTTGGCGGCGTGGCCGTCGGCGAGCGGCGCGGCAGGCTCGAAGACCTCGAGGCGCCCGAGGCCCGTTTCGCCGTGGAAGTCACGGGCGCCTGTGACCCCGGGCGCAAGGATGGCCTGGTCGCGGCCGGCGTAGACGGGCACGTCCTCTCGCGCGGCGAGCTGGCGGACGAGGCGGGCGTTGCGGCTGGTGAGCGCGAGGCCGACGTTGCCGCCGACGGTAGTGACGGCGAGGAGCTCGATCTCCTCGCGCGCGGCGAAGGCCATCAAGAGGGCGACGCCGTCGTCGACGCCCGCGTCGCAGTCGAGGATCAGGGGGATTCGCGCCACGGGAGGAGCATGGCCCATCCCGTGGCGCGGACAAGCCTAGGCCGTCTCGGGCGCGCGTTCGCCGCCGCGGGTCTGGTAGGCGCTCTTCAGCTCGTCGAGCTTGTCCTTGAACCGCTCGCGGGCTTCCTCGCGCAGGCGCGGGATGTGGTAGCTGGGGAAGAGGTCGTTGTTGGGCCGGTAGTCCTTCAGCACCTGCTTGGCGACCGTGACCTTGTGCACCTCGGTCGGCCCATCGGCGATGCCCATGACCATGGCCGAGGTCACCATCCCCATGAACGGCATCTCGTTGGAGACGCCCAGCGCCCCGTGCAGGTGCGCGGCCTTGGTGGCGATGTCGTGGTAGACCTTGGGCATCGCGACCTTGATGGCGGCGATGTCCTTGCGGACCAGGTTGTAGTCCTTGTGCTTGTCGATCAGCCAGGCGGTCCGCAGCACCAGCAGCCGGAACATCTCCAGCTGGATCCAGCTGTCGGCGATGTCGGCCTGCACCATCTGCAGATCGGCCAGCTTGCCGTCGCGGGTGGTGCGGGAGACCGCCCGTTTGCACATCAGATCGAGCGCCCGCTGGCAGGCGCCGACGGTGCGCATGGCGTGGTGCACGCGCCCGCCGCCCAGGCGGGTCTGGGCGATCACGAAGGCGCCGCCCCGCTCGCCCAGCAGGGCGGAGTAGGGGACCCGGACATTGGTGTAGCGCATGTAGCCGTGGCCGCCGGGACCCTCGGCCTGGCCCGAGCCGGTGTGCACGCCACGGACGATCTCCACCCCGGGCGTGTTGGTCGGCACGATGAAGATGGAGGTGCGCTTGTAGGGATCGGGCGCGTCAGGATCGGTGACCGCGTAGACGATCAGGATCGTCGAGCCGTAGGCGCCGGAGGTGAACCACTTCTCGCCGTTGATCACCCATTCGTCGCCCTCGAGCACCGCGCGGGTCTTGAAGGTGAGCGGATCGGAGCCGCCCGTGGGCTCGCTCATCGAGAAGGCCGAGCGGATGTCGCCGTTGAGGAGGGGCTTCAGCCACTTCTCCTTCTGCTCCTCGGTGCCGTAGTGGGCGATGATCTCGGCGTTGCCGGTGTCGGGCGCCTGGCAGCCGAAGATGGAGGGGGCGAGGCGATTTCGGCCGAGCTTCTCGTTCATGAGGGCGAGCTTCAGCTGGCCATAGCCCTGGCCGCCGAGCTCGGGCCCGAGGTGGCAGGCCCAAAGGCCCTGTTCCTTCACCTTCTCCTGCAGCGGCTTGATGAACATCTCGCGGCCGTGCTGGCCCATGATGGCGCGGCCCAGCTCGGAGAGCGGCTCGACCTCCTCGCGCATGAAATCCTCGATCCAGTCGAGCTTCTTCTGGAACTCGGGGTCGGTCTCGAAGTCCCACGCCATGGTCGTCCTCCCTGGGCCGTCTGGCGCGGCCCCTGTTCGAATGTGTGGTATGTTTTGCGTCGACCCGAGCAGTATCCGCCCCTTGTTCGGCGGGTGCAACCGCGCGGCGGAGCGCGTTAAGGACAGCGAAAGCGGGGCGCCGGCAGTCTCGGTGCGGCGATGATCCTGACCATTCTGCAAGCGCGCATGAGCTCCACCCGCCTGCCGGGCAAGGTGCTGCGCCCTCTGGCGGGCGAGCCGATGATCGGCCGCCAGGTCGAGCGGCTGCGCCGTGCGCGGCGGCTGGACCGCCTGGTGGTCGCCACCAGCGTCGGGCCGGAGGACGACCCGCTCGCCGCCTACTGCGAGGGGCTCGGCCTGGAGGTCTTCCGGGGCCCGCTGGACGATGTGCTCGGCCGCTTCGCCGGGGCGATCGGCGCCTTCGGGCCGGCCGAGGCGGTGGTGCGGCTGACCGCCGACTGCCCGCTCGCCGACCCCCGCGTCATCGACGAGGTCGTGCTCACCCACATGGAGAGCGGCGCCGACTACACCAGCAACGTCCTGCCGGTGCGGACCTTCCCCAAGGGGCTCGATGTTGAGGTGGCGAGGACCGAGGCCCTGCTGGCGGCGGCGGCCGAAGCCGTCGACCCGTACGAGCGCGAGCATGTCACGCCCTTCCTCTATCGCCGGCCGGAGCGCTTCAGGATCGCGTCGGTCGAGCGCTCGCCCTCGCAGGCCGACCTGTGGTGGACGGTCGACACGCCGCAGGACTACGCCTTCGTCTCGGACATCTATCAGCGCCTCTATCCGGTGAAGCCGGACTTCACGAGCCAGGATGTGCTGCAGCTTACCGGGGGAGAGGCCTCATGACGGCGCGCCATCCGCGACTGCGGGACGTCGAGCTCTCAGACCGGGACCGGCTGCGCGCGTGGCGCAACCAGCCGAACGTCGCCCGCTGGATGTACTCCGACCATCCGATCGGGCCCGAAGAGCACGCCCGCTGGTTCGCCTCGGCCATGGCCGACCCGGGGCGGCGTTACTGGATCATCCAGGCCGGCGAACGGCCGGTCGGCCTGATCAACCTCTATGACATCGAGCTGGAGTGCCGCCAGGCGGGGTTCGCCTACTACCTGGCCGACGAGCCGGCGAGGGGCGGGGGGCTGGCCAGCTGGGCCGGCGTGCAGGTGCTCGACTTCGCGTTCGGGGAACTGGGCCTGATGCGGGTCTGGGCCGAGGCGCTGGTCGAGAACGTCGCCTCCGTCGGCTACCTGGGCGCCCTGGGGTTCAGGGAGGCGGAAGTGCTGCGCGGCCACGTGGAGAAGGCGGGCTTTTCCGGAGACGTGGTCCGGATGGTCCTGCACGTGGACGGTTGGGCCGGTGCGCGGCAGGCCTGCCGCGAGCGCCTGGCCGCACGCGGCTACGATGTCGAGGGCTGAACCCCGGCTCGCTGGAACGAACTCTCGCGCCGAGATTTGAGCCTTCACCGGCAGGAGGCGGTGGATGGCAGTCAGCGCGTTGAGGCGGATCGGGGGCGACCGGGTCGAGCTTCGCGGCCTGCGTATCGGGGCCCTGCTCAACACCTCGAGCGGCAGCTGCGACGTGCAGGCCGAGGAGGATGTCGAAGCGATCCTGCGATCCGAAGGGCTCTCCCCCGTCCGGCTTTGGTGCGGCGCGGGCGCGGAAGTCGACCAGGCGGTCGCCGACGCCAAGGCGCACGACCTCGACCTGCTGATCGTCCTGGGCGGCGACGGCACGATCCGCGCGGCGGCCGAGGCCTGCGGCGCCTCGGGGCCGTTGCTGGCGCCGCTGCCGGGCGGGACCATGAACATGCTGCCCAAGGCGCTGTACGGCGACCGCAACTGGCGCGAGGCGCTGAAGGCGACCCTGGCCGAGCCGCAGGTGCAGCCCGTCCACGGCGCGGACGCCAACGGGCGCCGCTTCTTCATCGCCGCCATCCTGGGCGGGCCGTCGCGCATGGCCGAGGCGCGCGAGGCGATGCGCGAGCACGATCTGGCCGGCGCGGTCGAGAAGGGCGTGGCGGCGCTGCGTCAGGCGCTCTCGACGGATCTGCGCTACCGGTTCGGCAACCGGGCGGACGTGGCCGAGAGCGTGGTGGTGCTCTGCCCCCTGACGTCCCGGCAATTGTCCGACGACGAGGATGTGCTGGAGGCCGCGGCGTTCAAGGTCGAGGGGCCGGGCGATGCGCTGCGCCTGGCCTGGAACGCGACCTTCCGCGACTGGCGCGCCGATCCGACCGTCGAGCGCGCCAAGCTGCGAACCGCCGACATCGAATCGGATCAGCCGATCCCCGCGCTGCTCGACGGCGAGACGTTCGAACTGGACCGACACGTCCGCATCGAGCTGGCGCCCGAGGCCTTTCACGCGCTGCGGCCTGCGGACGAGGCCGCCTAGTCCTCCTCGCTCAGGCTGCGCGCGCCGGCGCCGAACCAGCCCAGGAAGCTGTCGCCGCGCCACAGTTCGTGGCCGAAGGGGCTCTCGGCGCCGAAGGCGATCTGCGTCGCCTCGCCGTCCGACACGCAGTCGAGCTCCACCAACCCCTCGAACGCCCCGTCCGCTCCGAACACGTAGAGCGCGTAGTCCGCCATCGCATCCGCCCTCGCAGCCATCACCCCTATTGAAACGCGCGAACCCGGCTGGAGGTCACCCGCCCAGGTTTCACCCACGCAACAAGTCCGCAGTGGCGCTCCGCCATGGGCTGCACTAGCTTAGCGGAAACGGCTCGAAGGTCCGGTATGACGGGAGGCCCGGCGAGCACGAGGGGAGGGGAAATGAAGGCGATAGTTCTGGCGCTGGCCCTTGCGGGACTGGTGGGCGGCTCGGCCGTGTCCGAGGCGGCGGCGCAGGGCGCGCGCCGCGGCGCGGAGGCCCCCTACAAGGCGCCGCGCGGCCCCGGCGGAAAGCCGGACCTGAACGGCGTCTGGCAGGTGATGAACCACGCCAACTACGACATCGAGCCCCACGCCGCGCGCGCGGCGCTGGCGTTCCGGCCCGGCCCGTTCGGCCCGGTGCCGGCGAAGGAGGTGCTGGCGCTGGGCGCGGTCGGCGCCGTGCCGGCGGGCCTGGGCGTCGTGGAGGGGGGCGTCATCCCCTACAAGCCCGAAGCCCTCGCCAAGCGGAACGAGAACCGCGAGAAATGGCTGGAGCGGGACCCGGAGATCAAGTGCTACCTGCCGGGCGTCCCGCGCGCCAACTACATGCACCTGCCGTTCCAGATCTTCCATTCCGACAAATCGATGCTGTTCGCCTACGAGTACGCAGGCGCGGTGCGCAACATCCTGTTCCAGGACCCGGGCCCGCCGCCGGTGGACTCCTGGATGGGCCAGTCGGTGGGCAAGTGGGAAGGCGACACCCTGGTCGTCACCGTCACCGGACAGCTGGACTCGACCTGGTTCGACCGGGCCGGCAACCACCACTCCGCGACGATGACGGTGACCGAGCGCTACACGCCGACCGGACCGAACGTCATGCGCTACGAGGCCACCATCGAGGATCCGGAGACCTTCACCCGTCCCTGGAAGATGAGCATGAATCTCTATCGACGGGTCGGCGAGGACGCGCGCCTGCAGCAGTTCAAGTGCGTCGAGTTCGTCGAGGAGCTGATGTACGGCCACCTGCGCAAGGAGCCGCTGCCCTGACGCGCGGCCGATTTCGAGGCCATACTGTATTCACGTGACGACATCCGCCGCTGCGCCGGGGAAGGCGGCGGCTCAAGGAGAAGTGAGATGATCGATCGCCGCGTTCTGACCGCGCTCGCCGGAGCCGCCTTGCTGGGCGCCGGCGCGCTCGCCCAGCAGGCCTACGCCCACCACGCCTTCGCGGCGGAGTTCGACGCCAATGCGCCGGTCCGGCTGCAGGGCAAGGTGACAAAGGTCGAGTGGGTCAATCCCCACGCCTGGGTGCACATGGCCGTCGTCGGCAAGGACGGAAAGACCACCAACTGGATGGTCGAGGGCGGCACGCCGAACACCCTGCTGCGCCAGGGGCTGACCCGGAACACGCTGAAGCCGGGGACGGAGATCGTCGTGCGCGGCTACCAGTCCAAGGACCGCTACTGCCAGCCGGCCTGCAAGGCCAACGGCCGGGACGTGACCTTCCCCGACGGGCGCAAGGTGTTCATGGGCTCATCCGGCACGGGCGCGCCGCGCGACGGCTCGGACCCGACCGAACGGCCGCGCTGATCCGGCCCCGGCGCGGCCCGCGCGCCGTCGCCGCTCTGAAACAAGAAGCCCTCCCCGCGATCCGCGGGGAGGGCTTTTTTCGTATCCGGGCTCCGGATTCCCGGCCCTACGAGAAGCCGATCCAGCGTCCGGCGATCGCCACGGTCAGCCACAGTCCGATAGAGACCACGGCGAAGAGCTTCAGCACGGCGGCGTCCGGCCGGCGTTGCAGCACCGGGATCTTGATGGCGAAGGTGAAGACCAGGGCCGCGAGCAGGGCGCTCATCTTCAGCCAGAAGGCGCTGCGGTCCAGCAGCTTCAGGGCCTCGGACAACCCCAGGGCGACGCCGGTGGCGATCAGCACGGCCAGCGCCAGGTAGAGCCACGGCCGCGTGTTCTTCTCGATCACCGCCACCGACGGCGCGCGCAGGCCGACGCCCAGAATGCTGAGGTCCAGCACGAAGATCGCCCCGCCGAGAAGCGCCAGGGCGAGCAGGTGGACCGCCTCGACGACGGGAAACAGCCACAGGGACTCGCGGATCGCCGTGCCGACGGCGGTCGCTTCCAACTGTTCGAACAGGGGATAGAGGTCCATGGCTCAGAAGGTCTCCGCGGTGCAGCCGGCGAAGGCCTTCACGAAGTCCGATTGCGGCCGGTCGCAGTCGTACCAGTTGTAGGCGATGAACCGGCCCATCACGATGATGCTGAACCAGACCGTCAGCGAGAGCGCTGCGACCACCCGCGCATTCAGCGGCGGGGTCACGCCCGTGTCCCACTTGTGGATGTCGCGCTGGACCCGCTTGTGGAAGATCCAGATGTTGATCGCCCCCACGATCAGCAGGATCACCTTGATGCGGAACCAGACGCTGTGGAACGTCCGGTCCGGGATCGCGAAGAACAGCAGCAGCCCCGTCGCGATCATGAAGACGAAGCCGGCCACCGTCCAAGGCAGGATGCGCGCCAGCATCTGCGAGACGGCCATTTCGCGGAACGAGACGCCCAGCACCCGCAGGTCGACCATCGCGATGGTGCCGACGAACAGCATGATGCCGACGACGTGGCTCGTCTCGATGATGGCGTACATGTAGAGCGACTCGTGGAGCGCATTGCTCCACGGGGTCTGGTCGAGCCAGACCACGAACTCATGAAGCGACATTCGGATCGGTCCCCCCATCGGCGGCGAGCTGGCGGCTCGCCCCTACTTCGGAATGTACTTGTCGTGGCAGGCGACGCAGCTCTGGTAGAGCGCGCCGCCGGCGGCGAAGAGCTTGTCCTTGTCCTTGGCCACGGCGGCGGCCTTGGCGACCATGGCCTCGTCGGCCATTCGGGCCGCCAGCTGCATCCATTCGCCGTCGTCGACGGCGCGCCCAGGCAGCATCAGCAGGTTGGCGCTCTCGGCGACGATCGTCGCCCCGTTCTCGACGGCCAGCCAGCCCTCTTCGGTGGTCGGGAACAGCTCGCGCTCGCCGGCCTCGGTGATCTCATAGCCTGAGGCGGTCCAGATCATGTCGGCGGCCGGGTCGACCACGTGGCCCATGATCTCCTTCATCGGCATATCGAGCTTGTACGGCGGCGGCTTGGAGCAGCCGGCCAGCACCGCGAGCGCCACAAGCGCAACCGCGCTCCGCATTGACCTTCCCCTCCCGCAGAATCCCCGCCGCACCATACTCGAATTACGAACTTCGGCGAAACTCCGCCATAGAGCGCCGGACCGGCTGTGTGATTTCAGAACGTGTTCGCCCGGACGCATTGTGCGCCGGGCGAAACGAACTCTGCCGAGCGCGACAATTTTTCGCGAACGTTAACCCGCGTAAGCCATGCTCCCCGCGAACTTGGGGGGATTACATGGCGCAAACCGCCGAAAAGGGGGCGCCGACGGAGGCTGGCAAGGCGGACGACAGCCCGACGCGGCTGTTCGCGGCCTCCGCCCGCAACCTGTTGCCGCGAGTCTTCAACAACCTGGCGACCGCTGCGGTCACCGCGTTCGTGGTCGGTCCGCTCTGGGCCGTCGCCTACTTCGTCGCCGTGTGGATCCCGACATTCGCGGCGATCTGGATGATGCGGCTCATCCAGCGCGAGAAGCGCCCCGCGCGGGCCGCGCTGCTGACCGACCTGCAACTCGGGGTCAATGTGGTGAGCGGCGCCTTCCCGGCGGGGATGGCCTACATCCTGTGGACCCGGGGCGACGACCTGGCGAAGCTCTACGCGGTCGCTTCGCTGTTCATCGGCGCCGCCTACGTGCTGCTGCACTACTACGCCGACAAACGGGCGTTCCGGTGGCTCGTCCTGCCCCATGCGCTGGCCGCAGCTGCGATCGGCCTTGCGACGGCGGGCTTCGACACGAGCGGGAAGGCGCTGGTCATCCTGCTGGCCGTGCTCGTCGCGACCGTGAATTTCTTCCATCTGTCGCGCCGCATGCTGGACAGCTCGCGCACCGCGTTGCGGCAGGCGCGCGCCCGGGCGATCGAGGGCGAACTCGCGGCGGAGGCGGCCAACGCCGCCAAGAGCACCTTCCTGGCGATCATGAGCCACGAGATCCGCACGCCGCTGAACGGGGTGCTGGGCATGGCCCAGGCGATGGCCGCCGACGAGCTGTCGGACCTGCAGCGCGACCGGCTCACCGTCATCCACCAGTCCGGCGAGGCGCTGCTCGCCGTGCTCAACGACATCCTCGACCTGTCGAAGATCGAGGCCGGCAAGCTGGAGATCGAGGAGATCGAGTTCGACCTCGGCGAAGTCGCCCGCGGCGCCCATTCGGCCTTCACGGCCCTGGCGAACAAGAAGGGCCTGTCGTTCTGCCTCGACGTTGAGCGGGCCCGGGGCGTCTATCTGGGCGACCCCACCCGGCTGCGGCAGATCCTCTACAACCTCATTTCCAACGCCCTGAAGTTCACCGAGCGGGGCGAGATCCGCGTCACCGCGACGAGGAGGGAAGGGGCGCTGGAGCTGATCGTCGCCGATACCGGCGTCGGCATCCCTCCCGAAGCGCTCTCGAGACTGTTCGACAAGTTCGCCCAGGTGGACGCCTCCACGACGCGGCGGTTCGGCGGCACCGGCCTCGGCCTGGCGATCTGCCAGCAGCTGGCTCAGCTGATGGGCGGCGCGATCACCGTGGACAGCGAGGTCGGTCGGGGCAGCCGGTTCATCGTCAGCCTGCCCCTGCCGCGTGTCGGCGAGGAGCGCCAGCGCTCGCCGCTGCCCGCCCCCGACACGGCCCCCGGCGCGGCGCCGGCCGAGTCCGCGCTCTCGCTTCGGGTGCTGGCCGCCGAGGACAACAGCGTCAACCAGCTGGTCCTCAAGACCCTGCTGCACCAGATCGGCGTCGAGCCGGTGGTGGTCGAGGACGGCCAGGCGGCGGTGGAGGCGTGGGAGCGGGGCGACTGGGACGCCATCCTCATGGACATCCAGATGCCGCTGATGGACGGGCCGACCGCGGCGCGCCGGATCCGCGAGCGCGAGGCGGCCACCGGGCGGCGGCGCACGCCGATCCTGGCGCTCACCGCCAACGCCATGAGCCACCAGGTGAGCGAGTACCTCGCCGCCGGAATGGACGGGCACATCGCCAAGCCGATCGATGCGGCGAGGCTGTTCCAGGCCCTGCAGACCGCCATCGAGCCGCCGGAAGCGGATGGCCTCGCCGCCGCCGCCGGCTGACCGCTACTTCGGAACCGTCTGCTGGTCGGCGTCCCCCCCGCGGCCCTCGCCGCCGGTGGGCGAGTTGCCCGAGCTGACCGACGCCCCGGCGCCGTCGCCCGACTCCGTGACGACCGAGGGCGCGCCGCCGGCTTGTCCGTAGGCCGGGGTCTGGCCGCTGGGCCCGCCGCTCAGCGACCCGGTGGCGGCCGGATCCTGCGAGGCGGCGGCGTTCCCCGACTGCACGACGCCGGCGGCGCCCTCAGCGGAGTCCGGCGGCGCCGCGCCGTCCCCGCAAGCGGCGAGCAGGCCCGCGGCGGAGAGGGGGGCGATCCAGGCGGCGAGGCGGCGAAGGGGCATGGTCATGCGGCTCCTGACGGATGTTGGCTCCTTGCCAAACGCCGCAGGCGAGGCCCGGGTCCCCGCCTCCGGCTTCGGCCGCGTCAGGCGGGTCTCGCTTCGCCATTTTTCCCGGGGCGCTCACCTTGCCGTGAGGCGGGTAAGTGGCGGGAACATGGCGACATGATGGCGAGTTAGGACGTTGTACGGGCGGGAAAAGATTCTGCGTTTTTCACCTCCGAGTAGAAAAGTGCGGCCGGCGCCCGTCATTTGTTGAAACTGTCGTGTTAACGGTTTATCAACTAACAGCGGTCGCTCGGGCTGCCTCCTCTGCCGTCCAGGGGATGGGAGCGACCTAGGTCCACGCGCCTTCGGGGGCCGTGGAGTCAGGATGGCGTCGCGGGGCAACGGTGCCAGCGCCGCCAGGGATGGTGGGCAGATGTCGGATCCCTTCAAGGATCAAGTGATAGCGCTTATTCCGCCTCTTCGGGGGTATGCGATGAGCCTGACCGGGTGCAGCTCGGACGCCGATGACCTCGTGCAGGACGCGCTGATGCGCGCGTGGCGCTCGAGGAACGGCTTCGAAATGGGCACCAACCTCAAGGCCTGGATGTTCAAGATCGTCCGCAACACCTTCTACACCTCGATCGCCAAGCGCCGGAACACGGTGCAGGACGTCGAGGGCAAGTTGGCCGCGCGGATGGCCTGCAGCCCCGAGCAGGAGTGGCGGTTGCAGTACGGCGAACTGCTCAGCGCGATGGACCGGCTGACGCCGGACGCCAAGGAAGCGCTGCTGCTGGTGGTGGCCTCGGGCCTGTCCTACGAGGAGGCGGCCGAGGTCTGCGGCTGCGCCGTCGGTACGCTGAAGAGCCGGGTGAACCGGGCGCGCGAGCGGCTGGCCAAGCTGGTGGACCACGATGTTGGCCCGCAAGTCACACCGGACCGAATTTCGCTACCTCGCGTTGTCTACGCTTAACGACCGCGACACGAATTACGGCTAAGTTTCCCGCGAGAGAGCCGGGCAGGGGGCGTCCTGCAGCGGGGGAAGCATATGTCGACGGTAGTGTCTTGGGGCCGCGGACGCGCGGCGCGGCTCGCGGGCGCGAGCGTGATCGCGATCGCGGCGGTCTGTTTCTCGAGCGCAGCGCAGGCTGAGATCGATCCGGAAACCGCCGAGCGGCTCCGCAGCATCGAAGAGCGGCTGGCTGAGCAGGAGCGGCGCCTGGCCGAGAACGAGCGGCTGCTCTCGGAGCAGCGCATCGCCCTGCAGGGCCTGCAGCAGGCGCGGGACATCCTCCTGGGCGAGCTCGACCAGGTCCGCGCAGGCCAGACGCAGGCGCCCGCCAATCCCGACGGCCAGTTCCAGGTGGCCCAGCAGTCGTCGGCCGACGCCCCGCTGCCGACCGGCCCCGTGGGCGAGGCGCCGCCGGCCCCCCAGATCAAGGAAGAGGACGTCGCCGCGCTGCCGGAGCGCGCGGGCGTCCTCACGCCGCGCGGCCGGTTCGTGGTCGACCCGTCGATCGAATACGTCCGCTCGAGCGCCAACCGCCTGGTGTTCCGCGGCATCGAGATCGTGCCCGGCATCAACCTCGGCCTGATCGAGGCCACCGAGGCGGATCGCGACACGATCGTGCACAACCTGGGCGTCCGCTACGGGGTCACCAACCGGCTCGAGATCGAGGCTCGCGGCGGTTGGGTCTGGCGTGAGGACGTGATCACCACCGTCCAGCAGCGCAACGACACCCTGAGCCGCGTCCGCCGCCTGAACGGCGAGGGCTGGGGCGACCTGGAGCTGGGCGCCCGCTACCAGCTGACCAGCGGCGAGCGCGGCCGGCCGATCTTCGTGGCCAACGGCCGGGTGAAGGCGCCGACCGGCGAAGGGCCCTTCGACCTGCGCTACAACGAGGCCGGCGTGGCGCTGGAGCTGGCGACCGGCTCGGGCTTCTGGGGCGTCGAGGGCGGGGTGACGATGCTCTACCCGACCGATCCCGGCGTCATCTTCGGCGGCCTGACCTACATCTACAACAAGCCCGAAGACGTGAACAAAATCATCGGCGGCGCCCGGGTGGGCGAAGTCGACCCGGGCGACGCCATCGGCGTCAACCTCGGCTACGGCATGTCGCTGAACCCGCGGTTCTCGGTCTCCTTCGGCTACAGCCACAGCTACATCTTCCCGAGCGTCACCCACATCGGCCCGATCGAGCCGCAGGACGGCGAGCCGAGCGGCATCGACGCCCGCTCCAACGAGATCCATGTCGGTTCGATGCTGATGGGTTGGTCCTTCCGGCTGACGCCGCGGGTCACGCTCAGCAACAACTTCGAGTTCGGGGTCACCAAGGACGCGCCGGACATGCGCTGGGTGATCCGGGTGCCGTACCGCTTCTAGATCGCCGGCTAAGCCGCAGGAGATCCGCAGGGATTTCGTCGCGGCTCATCGGTCCGAAAACAGGAACGCCCGCCTCGGTGGAGGCGGGCGTTTTTTTCGTATCTGGGCCAGGGGCTCGTCGGATCAGGGCAGGGCGTTCGTCAGGGCGTTGCCGATGGCGTCGAACAGGTCGAGCTGGAGGTTCTGGGACAGGATGTCCTGCTGGAACGCCTCCAGGCCCGGCATGACCAGGGTGATGTCCGTCTCGATGCGGATGTCCTGGTTGTTGGCGGTGTTGAGCAGGATGTTGCTCAGGCCCGTCTCGCTAATGTTGTGCAGGATCGCCGTGCCGCCGCCGTCCTCGCCAGCCAGCACCATTGCGTTGCCGCCGTTGATGGCGCTCAGGTCGATGCCCAGCGCCGCGGCCGCCTGGATCACCTGCTGCGGCGTCTGGCCGTTGGTGGTCGAGGCGACGACGAGGTCGCCGATCGGATCGTCGGTGGTCGGCGGGGTGGTCTGGGTCACCTGCTTGACGATCTCGCCCGGCGTGCCGGTGGCGTCGATGTCGAGGACGCCCCCCGCAAGGTCGGTCGCACCCGTCAACGCGCTTCCGCCGCCGCCGGCCGGCGGGTTCGGCGGGGCCGGAGGCTTGGGCAGGTCGCCGCCGGTCAGGCCCTGCGCCGCGTCGATCAGGCTGTCGATCGTCGGATTGCTCGGCGGCACGAACTGGCCGGCCAGGGACAGGGCGTCGCCGCCGGTCGGGGTGACGTCGCCGGTCTTGTCAACCGCCTGGTTCAGGCCGGTGTTGAGGTTCTGCTGCGTCAGGTCCATGCCCGGCATGTCCTTCAGCGGCGGCGTGCCGGTCCCCTGCAGGGCCCCGTTGGTCGCGCCGGCGTCGGGCGTGATGTTCAGGCCCGACTGGACGTTCTGGACCACGTTCGAGACGTTCGAGATGACCGACTGCACGGGCCCGGTGGGGGTCCAGACGAGCTGGGTCTCGAGGGCGACCTTGCCATCGATGATGGTGCGCAGCACGGCGCCGAAGTTGATCTCGCCGAAGGGCGTCATCAGCCCGCCGCGCTCGGCCTCGAGCTCGGTGGTGTTCATCGGATAGACGTCGCCGCCGAACGGCGAGTCTTCGCCGGGGCCGATGGCCTCCTGCGCCAGCGCCGGCTGGGTCGCGAGGGCCGTGGCGGCCATCAGCATGCCAGTGAGCATCGCGCGGCGCATGGGAACCCTCACTCCAGGTAGCCTTGCAGATCGGCCACGGGCGCGATCTGGTAGAGAGGACGCAGCTGGCGGTCGAAGGAGGCCAGGGACTTGTCGCCGAGGCGCTCGTCGAGCGGCGCCGTCGACCACGGACGCCATTCGTCCTCGCGGTTGTAGGCCACCTGCTGGGCCGGCACGCCGCGGATCATGAAGGCGATCCCGTTCCACATCTTCCCGAACTCTTCGGTCGTGTAGATCTTCAGGCCCAGGGCCGGGTCGCCGACCAGCACGTTGCCGTCGCGCACGCCCTTGATGACCACGAAGTGCTTGTAGGTGCCGATCTGGATGACGGTGATCGCCGGGGCGCGGGACTTCTCCAGCTGGGCCAGGCTGATCTTGTACCCGTCGGCCTTGTAGCCCTGGCCTTCCAGGTAGTTCTTCATGTCGAGCAGCGAGAAGCCGATCTTGCGGATCTTCGCCTGGTCGCCGGCGGCGTACATGGCGCGGAAGATCTCCGCCTCGCCGACGCTCTTGCCGTAGTGGTGGGCCAGCAGGGTGGCCAGCGCGGCCGAGCCGCAGCTGTAGTCGTACTGCTGGCGGACCACCGTCCGGAACGGGATTTCGCGGATCGAGCGGACGGAGACGAAGTAGCTGTCGCCGCCTTCCACCAGGGCCACCTGGGCCGAGGCCGGGGCCGCGGAGAGGCCCGCGGTCGCGAGCGCGATCAGCGCCGCGGCGCTAAGAAGAACCTTGCTGCGCATCGCGTCCACATCCTTCCGGCTTAGGGAGCCACGCTCAGGATGTTGATCGTGATGCTGCCCTGCAGGTTGGACTGGGCGCCCGTGTTGACCACGAAGTTGCCCACGCCGTTGAACCCGCGCAGCGCATCTCCGGAGAGGTTGACGTCGCCGGCGTGCACATCGCCCACGATGCTGTTGTCGCTGTTCACGGCGGTCAGCTCCTGGGTGGACATGATGCTGTCCTCCACATGGACGTCGCCGCCGCTGATGTCGGCCAGGTCTGCGGTCCCGACCGTCTCGAGCCCGGCGATCTCTTCGGCGGCGGCGGTGTCCGCGCCGGCCAGGAGGTCGCCGATGGCATCGTCGGCGGAAGCCGCCGCGGGGGCGCTCGCGAAGGCGAGAAGCGCGATGGCCGACAGCGTGCAAGAAAGCTTGAAGCGGATCATCACAGTGACGCGGCCTGGACCGCCCCCCAAACTTGAATTCTTAAGGAGAGAAAGGGGCCAGGCCGGCGTGCGCCCACGCCGGCCTGGCAAACGCTACTTAGTCGAAGCTGATTTCCGAACCGGCGGTCACGTTGGTGGCCGCTTGGTTGACGGAACCGATCGAGGTGTCCATCGCGATGGTGGCGATGCCCGTGAAGCCACGGAAGGCATCGTTCTCTTGACGGATGTTGCCGGTGTTCAGGTCGCCTTGGTCGTCGACCAGTTGCAGGCCGGCGTCTTCGAACGTGGCGCCGGTCACCGAAGCGTTCAGCGTTTGCGAAGACACGACGGAGTCTTCGTAGGTGGTCGAAGCGTCGATATCGACTTCGACGTCGACTTCCACCGTGGTGTAGGTGTCGTTGTCGTTCGACACGTCGTTGTCGTTCGAGGTGTCGCCGTTGCCGTTGAACGAGCCGACGGCCACGTTGTCATTGTCTTCGTTGCCGTTGCCGACCGCGACGATGTCGTTGTCTTCGTTGAACGAGCCGTTCAGGTCGTCATCCGAAGAGTTGCCCGACAGCAGGTTCAGGGTGTTGTCCTGAATGTCGCTCGAGTTGTCGTCGGTGTTGTTCGAGTTGATGTCGTTGTTCGACAGCAGGCTCAGGGCGTTGTCGTTGCCAGCGCCGTTGGCGGTGGTGTCGTCGGCCAGAGCCGCCGAAGACATGGCGACACCCATAGCGATCGCCGAAGCGGCGATGAGATACTTCTTCATAAGAACACCCTCCCGAGGGTTTGGTGAAGTTCAGTGGAGGCCCGTCCTCCGGGCGCCAAAACCTCGGGCTTGGCCATAAGTTCGGTTCACAAAAACGTGAACACGAAACTGTCTTGACCCGTATGCGTTTGATCCGACCGCGATTCTTGGTTAACGCCGTTCGGCGAACGACCCAAACTGGGCGCTGAGCGCTCAGGCGCGGGCGTTTTGCCCTGAGAACAGCAGCGTCATATCGCCGCCCAGGCGGGTGTAGGTCAGGGGGCGCAACTCGGCCATGCGCCGGGCCCACGGATTCCGGTCGCGGTAGCGCGCGTCGTAGATCTCCAGCCACGCCACGTCGCCGGCGTCGAAGGGGCCGCCGTCGCGGCCCAGCGGCTCCTGCGGCGCGCCGGCCTTGGCCGCGACCCGTTCGGGCTCCTCGATCCCGCGCAGCGTGAAGCGGACGAGCCGGTGCAGGGCGCCGCCCTGGAAGTCGTACAGCGAGCGGCCGTTCCGCGCGCCGATCTCGGCCAGCATCATCAGCGGCCCCAGCGCGTAGGCGTGATAGTAGAGCGCGCGCTTGCCGCGGCTGAGCTCCAGGGGCAGGGCGCCGTCGCGGTCCACCTGGCGCAGGCCGACTTCTCCGCTCTCCAGGCCCCATTCCAGCAGCCGCGAGGAGCCGGCCGCCACGCCGGCCCCGGCGGCGGCCAGTCCCGCCCAATAGCGGTGGTTGTTGCGGGTCGAGCGCTGGTCGGGGTCCTTCTCGTCGTAGTAGTCGCGCACCTCGTCGCCGCGGCGGTCGAACCACTTCTCGATCTCGCGGCGGCCCTCGTCCTCGGGATCGATCGCCTCGCGCACCTGCATCCAGGCGAGCGACAGCGCCGCCACCGAAGCGGAGCGGTTGAAGTGGGCGGTGTCGGACTTCATCTCGTCGAGGGCGTCGGCCTTGGCCCAGCGCCACAGCATGCCGCCGGCGCGGCCCGCATGGGCCGGCGTTTCGCCCTTGGAGCGGACATAGCGGTTGGCGTGCCGCACCACCTCCCGCTCGAAAGTGCGCAACGGGGCCACGGCCCGCTCGTACGCCTCGGCGGCGTCAGGGTCGACGTCGGCCCGGGCCGGGTCCTCGCGGACGTAGCGGGAATCCCCGGACAGCCTGATCACCGGCTCCGGGGTCTCCACGTCGCGATCCAGCTTCACCAGCTTCTCGGGCGGCAGGGTCTGGAAGGGCGGCCGAAGGTCCGCGCCGGCCGAGGCGCAGGCGCCGATGCTGGGGACGAGCCACGAACTCGCGCCGGCGATAATCAGTGTGCGCCTGGAAAGCTGCGCCCAGTCGGCCATGCCAAACTCCTTCAAGCATGCGGGACCCCGATGCGTCCCCCACCCCTAAACGTTCGGCGCCGCAAAACGGTGCGCGGTTCGAGCTCTTCCCGGCCAGGTTAAGCCTGATCGGCCGAGAAGGGCCCTAAATCAAGGACTCCGGCCCGTTACAACCGTAAGGCCGACGTCCACTGCGAGCGCGCTCAGTAGGTGCGCCGCAGCGAAATCCCGATGGAGGTGTTCTCCCGGTCCTGCGAGGGCAGGTTGGATTCGTTGTTCAGCTGCTCCAGGCCGACGCGGACCACCGTGTTTTCGTCCAGCAGCACGTCGGCGCCGACGCCGAACCGCAGCCGGTCGTCCTCCCGGGCGCCGATCACGCCGGGCGCCAGGACCCGCGAGCCCTGGTACTCGACGCGCGTGTAGCCGGCCGAGATGTCGCCCGAGACCGGGCGATCGCCCAGCATCCCCAGGCCGGCGCGGTAGCCGCCGCTGACGCCCGCCGCCCAGGACTCGCGGGACGGGTCCTTCGCGCCGCGCCAGTCGTACTCGAGGTTGGCGAAGGGGCCGTACCCATCGTCCCGGTTGGACGTCAGGTTCAGGTCGAAGCTGTAGCGCCAGGCGTCGTAGACGTCGCGTTCGTCGTCCCGCTTGGCGGCCAGGCCGGCGACCCGCACGTTGAAGCCTTCGAACGCGCGGCGGTACTGTGCCCAGAGGCCGAGGTTGTCGTGCAGCTCTTCGCCGCCGCGCCAGTGGCGGTAGTAGTAGAGCCCGAACCCGACGTCCGCCGCCTGCTCGGGCAGCCGGAAGATCGGCCCGGCCCGCACGGTCAGGTTCACGCGGTCGATGTCGTCGAGGTCGAACTGCTCGACGCCGCTGATCCCGCCGCTGACCATGAAGTAGTCGTACTTGTCGTTGAGCTTGCGGCGGTACTCGCCGTTGACGCCCCAGACGAGCGCCTCGTCCGGGAACTCCTCGCCGGCCGGGAAGGCGACGCCTTCGTCGTCCTCGTCGCGCGCGGCGTTGGCCACGGCGACCGCGTCGGTGTCGTGCCGCAGGCCGATCGTGAAGCCGCCGCGCAGGTCGTTCAGGGGCGTGGCTTCCACATAGCTGGCGCGCGCTCCGGCGGCCGATTCCCGCAAGCTGTCACTGGCCGGGGCCTGCTCGACCTCGGCGATCAGGGCGTCCGAACGGCGATAGTCCTGCAGCCGGCGCGCAAGGCCGGCCTGGCGCAGCTTGGCTCGCTGGCGCCACTCCTCGGGCCAGTCCGCGCCCGCGGCCAGCTCGTTGAACTTGGCGTCGGCGGCGCGGTAGCGGCCCGCCGCGTTCAGCGCATCGCCCTCGGCCAGGATCCGCCGGGCGTTGAAGGCGACTTCCAGGTCGTGGATGCGGGTGAGGGCGGCCGTGGCCTGCTCGCCCAGCGCCGGGTCGGCCGGCGCGCTGCGGACCTGTTCGGCCACGGCCCGGGCTTCGGCGAACTGGTTCGCGCGGGCGAGTTGGCGCGATTCCTCGAGCTGCAGCCGCTGACGCAGGCCCGGGCTGATGCGCGGATTGTCGCTCGCCAGGCGGCGCAGCTCGCCGACCTTGGCCTGGGCGTCGGCCGCCATGGCCGCCTCGTCGGCGTCGCTCTCCGGGCGCGTGCGCAGGGCCTCCAGCGCCGTCTCGACCGGAGCGTCGATCTCCCGCTGCTCGATGCGCTCGCGCAGCCGGGCCAGGTTCTGGGCGACGTTCTGCGAGACGTTGGGGTTCACCTGGTCGGCGATGCGGCGCGCGCCGGCGAAGTCGCCGCGCTCCAGCGCCACGTTGGCCAGGCGCAGGCGCACCCGGTCGTAGAAGCCTTCGCGCAGCGGGCAGCCGCGGTTCAGCAGGGCGTTGAAGGCGCTTTCGGCGGCGTCCAGCTGCCCGGCCGCGAGCAGGGCGTTGGCCCGCTCGTACTCGGCCTCGGCCGAATTCGCGCCCGCCTGGAAGGCGATGTCCGCGCGCAGCGAACGGGCCTCGGCGGCGGCCCGGGCGTCGCCGCTGGCGATCACCTGGGCGATGAGCTGCTCGGCCCGGCCGGTGTTCCCGCGCCGCCATTCGGTCCGGGCCAGCTTCACCTTGGCGCGAACCGCCGTGCGCTGCCGGTCCGCCGGATAGCGGGACAGGCGCTCGTAGATGGCGGCCGCCTCGTCGTAGCGGCCGGCGTCGTAGGCTTCGTCCCCGCGATCGATCTGGATCTGCTGCGGCGTGCGCGACCGGGAGCGCTGCGGCGCCGAACTGCGCGCCGGCGCCGACGGACGCTCCGCGCGCTCGCCCGGCTCCGGACAGTTCTGCGCGACAGCGGGGCTGGCGACGAGCGCGCTTGCGCTGGCGAGCAGGAGGGCCGTCGCGGAGACAGCTGGGAAGCTCAGTCGGGCCATCTAGAAGGGGGTCCTCAAGGTGTTGATTCGCGCCGCCGCGGGGCGGCCGATCAGCGTGAAGGGCACTCTCTCTTCGAGTTCCACGTGCACGAGGGCGGTGAGTTGCATGGCCCCGTTCCGGTCGCGCGCATAGGCGCTCTCGTCGGGGAAGGTGGGCAGGTTCACCGTCTTCACACGTCCTTTGATCGGCGGATGCTGACCGAAGAAATCGATGTGCACGCTGTCCCCTTGGCGTAGCCGCTTGGCGTCGGCCAGGGGCACGACGAACTCACCGGCGAGCGGAGCCGTGGCGGGCGCCAATGTCAAGAGCGGCGCCCCCCGGCCGAGCACCTCGCCGGGCTCAACCTTGGGGTCTGCGACAATGCAGTCACAGGGGCTGGCGACCGTCAGTCGGGCGCCTTCCAGCGTCTCCATCGAGGCCAGGGCCTGGCGGGGCTGGACGCGCTCGCCCTTGGCGGCGCTCCAGGCCAGGATGGCGCCGGTGTCGGGCGCGCGCACGGTCTGCGGGGCCGAGCTGGTGAGCACGCCGTTGGAATCGACCACGAAGGCGCGGGACAGCGCCGAGATCAGCACGAAGCCCACCAGCCCCAGGCCGACCAGCCACAGGACGGCGATCAGGGCCAGGCGCTTGGCCAGCGCGCCCTTGTCCTCGGCCACCGCGGACGACGCGCGGCGCGGTGCGGTGAAGTTGTCCCGCTGGGCGATCGCCAGGACGTCGCTGGCGGTCAGGGATTCGCCCGAGATCAGCGCCCCGACCAGGTAGTGGAGCAGCGACAGGTTGGTGGGCGACAGCTCCGTGAACAGATAGACCGCCGCCTTCTCCGCCGGATCGACCCGATTGACCTCGGCGGTCGCCTCCATCTCCAGGGCGAAGTTCTCGAACTGGAACTTGAGCTTCAGCTCGACCAGCTCCTTCACCCGGGGCAGCGGATCCACGCCGTCGACGCGCACGGCCGCGACCGACCAGTCGCGCGAGCGATAGGTCTTGTCGCCGATGGTGACCAGCAGGGGGGTGCGCAACCGCACGAACTGGCGTTGCGTGAACGCCTCATGCACGAACATCGACGTGGCCATGACGAACTCCTTGGGCTCAGCGCGTCAGGGGAGGAGGGCGGCGAGCGAGCTCACCGGGTTACGGGCCAGGCCCAGATAGAACAGGATAAGGCTTACGAAAGTGAGCACGGCGACGGCGTGCATCGACCAGGACGAGAAGGCGAGCACCCGGCTGTTCAGCCAGCTCACGTCGCGCACGGCGACGGTGTTCTGACGGGTCCACTTCTGCTGGTCCTGGCGGAAGAAGATGTAGGTTTTGATCAGCGCGCCGTAGATCTGGTTGAAGTACATCAGCGCCGGGTAGTTCCACTTCACCGTCGAACGGGCGGTGAGCAGGCCGAGCGTCTGGATGAAGCGGGTCAGCAGCACCCAGTAGCCGTAGAGCAGCAGCGGCCCCCAGCCGTAGGCGAGGGTGGCGATGATCGCCGCCGTCGGCCCGATCAGGCCGGTCCACATGCTCATCCGCTGGTCGAAGATCGACCACCAGACGAACAGCCCCATCGGCTTGGTGCCGAGCTTCAGCGCCCGCTCGTTGGTGCGCAGCATGTTGCCGAACCAGCGGCGCATCAGCACCGTGGCCGACTTCAGGAACTCCGGGTGCGGCGGCGTCTCGATGGTCGTGACCACGCGGTCCGGCACATAGAGCATCTCGCGGCCGCTCTTCAGGATCGAGTACCAGGAGCTCTTGTCGTCCCCGGTCAGGAACTTGATCCGCCCCAGCCGCCAGTGGTCGACGTAGTCCTCCTCGACGTCCGCGATGAAGGCCGGGCTGGTGGCCACCGAGGCGCGGAAGGCGCTCATCCGTCCGGTCAGCGTCAGCACCCGCTTCGACAGCGCCACCGAACTCATGCCGATCTGCCGCTGGGCGAAGCGGACGTTGTACCAGTCGCGGAAGATGGCGGCCCCGCGCACCTCGCAGACCTCGTCGGTGGTCAGTGCGTCCATCTTCGGCATCATCTTGAAGAAGGGCAGGGTGCCGCGCAGCAGGCCCGGCTCCAGGATGGAGTCGCCGTCGATCAGGGCCACCACCGCGTCAGGCGGCGGCATCAGCTTGGCGATGGCCCGAAGGCCCTGGGCGATGGCGTCGCGCTTGCCGGTGCCGGGGATGCGCACGAACACCAGCTGCACCCGGTCCGGCATCTCCAGTGACTCGAACAGGTGCTTGATCAGCCGCTGGTCGGCCATCTCGACGATGGAGCAGACCAGGGTCACGTCCGCGCCGCAGTTCGCCGCCTCGACCATCGCCGCGCGGTAGACCGTGTGGGTCGTCTCGGTGTCGATGCGGAAGCTGGTCAGCAGCAGGTAGACGTGGCTCGGCATGCCCTCATCGCCCATCGCGTCGCACTGGCGGCGCAGAGGCGGGAAGACGACGAACCTGTAGATCAGGCTGCGCGTGAGATTGGTGATCCCCCAGCTGTAGCGCCAGGCGGAGATGGCGCCGATGCCGAGAAGCACGTGGGACGCGCGCCGGTCCCACCAGTCCATCGGCAGAACCAGCGCCAACGCCACCAGGACGGCCGCGTAGATGACCATCCCCGCCATCACTCACCTCCACTCGAGGGGACGCCCCCGGGCCCCCTCAGCGCCTCACCAGCACAGGCCGGCATAGTCCTGATTGTTGGTTCGGGCGCCCGAGTTGATGCGCACCAGGTCGACCACGACCTGGTCGTCGCGCCGGGTCTGCATCACGTCCCGGAACTTCGGGTCCGCATTGCCGACCACCAGCACCTTGGCGTGGGCCCGGAGCTCGTCGAGCGTGTCGACCATCAGGTCGGCCAGGTGCGGCAGGTTGGTGCGGATGTAGGAGTGGTTCGAGTTGAGGTCCGTGTAGCGGACGTTCTCGTCGAAGATCTTCAGCCGGTAGCCCTTGCCGTGCAGCCGCTCGGCGATCTCCACCAGCGGGCTCTCGCGCAGGTCGTCGGTGCCGGCCTTGAACGACAGGCCCAGGAAGCCGATGTCCTTCTGCCCGGACTCGGTGATCAGCTGGAAGGCGCGCTGGATCTGCACCTCGTTGGCGATCGCCACGCCGTCGAGCAGCGGGGTCTGCACGTTCACCGCGCGGCCCTTGGCCCGCAGCGCCCGCAGGTCCTTGGGCAGGCACGAACCGCCGAACGCCATCCCCGGCTTCATGTAGGCCGGCGAGATGTTCAGGCGGGTGTCCATGCACACCGCCTCCATCACCTTGTGGCCGTCGATGCCGCAGGCCTTGGCGATGTTGCCGATCTCGTTGGCGAAGGTCAGCTTGGTCGCGTGCCAGCAGTTGTTGGCGTACTTGATCGCTTCGGAGGTGGTGATGTCGACCAGCATCTCCGGCGAGTTCAGGTGGGCGTTCAGCTGCCGCAGTCGGGCCAGGGTCCGCTCGTCCTCGACGCCCAGGATGATCACCGACGGGTTCTCGTAGTCGTGGATCGCCGTCGCCTCGCGCAGGAACTCCGGATAGTAGGCGATGCCGAAGCCGCCGCGGGCCTTCTTGCCGCTGGCCTCCTCGAGCGCGGGGATGACGGCGCCCGTCATCGAGCCCGGCAGCATGGTCGAGCGCACCACCACCGAGTGGAAGTCGCTCTTCTGGGCGATGGCCGCGCCGATGTCCTGGGCCGCGCCCACGGCGTAGCGCAGGTTCGGCTCGCCGCTGGCGTCGCTCGGCGTGCCGACGCAGACGATGGAGAGGTTGGTCTGGGCGACCGCCGCCTTGGCGTCGGTGGTGGCGGTGATCAGGCCCTTTTCGACGCCGCTCTTCAGCAGCTCCGGCAGGCCGGGCTCGACGATCGGCGAGACGCCGCGGGCGATCTGCTCGACCTTGTTCTTGTCGAGGTCCACGGCCACGACCTTGACGCCGGTCTTGGCGATGCACGCCGCGGTGACGGCGCCGACGTAGCCCGCGCCAAAGACGCTGACGGAAAGCGGTTCTTGATCAGCCATTACTCAGCTCCACACCCAGATGTCAGGCCAGGGCGCCTCGCCGGCGCGAGACGTCCCGTTGAAGTGCATCCGCCGGCCCCCGACGGACTGTTGCGTTTACGGGTGAGGAGAGCCCCCAGCCCCAGCCCGCCCCTAAACTGAGCTGGCCTGCGAAGGTTGCACCGCAACAGCCGGAATTTCGTAGGCCTCCTCGGCCGCCATCTGCTCGATGGCGTCCAACAATTCCCGGAAGGCCATGACGAGGTGGTAGAAGGTGCTGGCCGGGGCATGGGTGTCCTGCGTGCGTCCTTGCGCGTCGAACTGGTCGAACCACAGCCCCTGCGTCGGCGTCGCCAGATAGGTGCGCATCACCGTCTGGACCGTGAACGGCAGCCGCGCCGCCGCCTTCAGGTCGCCGTCGCGCGCCATCACCACCAGCGCCTTGATCAGCTCGGTCTGCGGCCAGGTGCGGCGCGAAGCGCGCGCCACGGCGCCGTTGGCCCGCAGCTCGTCGATCGCCAGCCCGTACTGGTCCAGGCCGAACTTCAGCCCGAAGCGATACAGCCCGGCCGCCTGGGCCCGGGCGTTGATGCAGCCCTGGTCGGCCGCCTCGTGCAGCAGCCATGTCCATTCGAAATGGTGACCCGGCTCGACCACCCGCTGGGTGACCTCCGGCCCGCGCCAGGCCTCGTCGTAGAACTCGCCCAGCGTCTCGGAGAACGGATCGTAGAAGCGATCGAGGAACAGCTGCACCAGCTGGTCCGCCCGCCGGCGGAACTCCGCATCGCCGGTCACCGCGTGCCAGGCCAGCATGGCCTCCAGCATGTGCATGTGCGGGTTGGCGCGGCGCGGCAGCGTGCGGGGCAGCCCCTCGTGCAGGCCGCCGTGCACCCGGTCGGTCAGCGCCTCGTCGATGAACGCCAGCGTGCGGTCGCGCATCTGCAGCGCCAGGTCGGAGCGCGTGTAGCGCCACACCGAGGCCAGGGCCAGCAGCGAGAACGCCTGGTCGTAGGTGTCCCGCGTGGGGTCGGCGAGCGATCCGTCCGGGGCCAGGATGTGGGCCCAGCCCGGCGCGCCGTCCGGCGCCCAGCAGCGGGCGACGAAGGCCTCCAGGCCGCGGGTGACGATCTCTTCCGCGCCCCCTTGCCAGCCCATCATGGCCGCCTCGGAGAAGACGAACAGCTGGCGGGCCTGCACCCGCACCCGCCGCATCGACGACAGGTCGGGCCGGCCGTCGAAATCCAGGCGCTCGTGGAACAGCCCGGCGGAGTCCTGGCCGCGCTCGGCCCAGAGCGGCAGGGCCGCCTCGTTGAGCCAGCGGGTGACGTCGGCGCTGACCCTGTCCAGGGTCGGCGGCTCATATTCACGCGGGATGACGATGCCTTCAGCCATGGGCCGAGACCTCCCGGGCGGCCTCCGCCAGCCGAGCGTCGTCGTTGCTGGCCCTGACCGCCGGCGTGGGCGGCGCGCCCGAGGCGAGCGCCTCGACCACCGCCTTGACGTCCTGCGACCTGTCGATCGGCAGCACCAGCACCGCGTCCGGGGTTTCCACCACCACCACGTCGGTCAGGCCCAGCACGGCCACCTTGCGGCTGGTCGCGTGCACCAGGCAGTTGTCGGAATCGAGCACCAGCGCCTCGCCGCGGGCCACGTTGCCGCGGGCGTCGGCCGGGCCCAGCCGCCACAGCTCCTTCCAGGAGCCGACGTCCGACCAGGGCACGTCGCAGGCCGCCACCGCCGCCTTGCGGGTCTTTTCCATCACCGCGTAGTCGATCGAGATGCTCGGGCAGCCGGCGAACCGGGCCGGATCGAGCCGCACCAGCGGCCCGTCGCGGCGGGCGGCGGTCAGGGAGGCGTCGGCGGCCTCCAGCACGTCGGGCTGATAGGCGCCCATCTCGGCCAGCAGCAGGCTGGGCGGGAACAGGAAGAAGCCGGCGTTCCAGCAGAACTCCGGATCCTTCACGAAGGCCTCGGCGCGCGCCAGGTCGGGCTTTTCGGTGAAGCGCTCGATCTCGAACACCTCGCCGTCCAGCCGCCGACCGCGGCGGATGTAGCCGTAGCCGGTCTCCGGCCGGTCCGGCCGGACGCCGAAGGTGATGATCCGGTCTTCGACGCCGGCCGCGCCCTGGATCAGCTCATAGAGCCGCTCGGGCTCGCCGATGATGTGGTCGGCCGGCAGCAGCAGCACCCGCGCCTCCGGCGCATGCTCGCGCGCCAGCAGCGAGGCGATCACCGCCACCGGGGCCGTGTTGCGGCCCATCGGCTCCAGCACGATGCTCAGCGGCTCGAGGTCCAGCTCGGCCAACTGCTCGCGCACCAGGTCCACGTAGCGTTCGCCGGTCACGATGATCGGCGCGCAGAGCTCGTCCCGGCCGTCCGTGTAGAGCCGTTCCAGCGTCAGCTGGAACATCGAGCGATCGCCTGCGAAGGCGTGGAACTGCTTGGGGGTCGTCTCATTGGACAGCGGCCAAAGCCGGCTGCCGGCGCCGCCGCACATGAGGACCGGAACGATCGGCGCGCGGCCCTTCGGCGCGCGCCCCGGGGCGCTGGGAGCCGCTCCTGCGGACACCTCTGGCCCGCTGTCCCGGCCGGCTTCCCCACCTTGATCCAGCCCGCCCTTGAACATGGTTACACCCGCTTAACCGCGATCCCGAAGTCGCCGCTAAACCGGGGTTCGAGGGCAAAGTTCCATCTGACGGCGACGGCTTTTTTCCGCTGTCGCTCCAGGACCGCACTCGATCAGGCCGCGCCCGCGAATGAGGCGCCGCCTGCACAAGAAAAAGGGGCGGCCGCGCGCTG
The DNA here is from genome assembly GCF_042681205.1 of Phenylobacterium terrae. Classification (NCBI taxonomy): domain Bacteria; kingdom Pseudomonadati; phylum Pseudomonadota; class Alphaproteobacteria; order Caulobacterales; family Caulobacteraceae; genus Phenylobacterium; species Phenylobacterium terrae. Next base: position 831,033 of record NZ_JBHUEY010000006.1, on the reverse strand, counting down.
CGGCCGCCCCCGAAGGCGGACTCTTCGAGCCCTTGCGATCAGTAGACGAACACCGAGTCCTGCAGCGCGCTGAGGTTGGTGTTCTGCAGCGTGATCACGTCGTCGCCGAGGGTGATGACCACGTTCGAGCCGGACGCCTTGGCGTTGGCCATGAGGTCGGCGACGCTGTCGATCCCGGCCACGTCGATGAACGCCAGCTTGTCGCCGCCGCTCTTCGAGAAGCCCTGGATCACGTCTTTGCCATCGTCGGCCGTGAACACGAACAGGTCCGCGCCGCTGCCGCCGACCAGGATGTCGTTCCCCAGGCCGCCGATCAGGGTGTCGTTGCCCTTGTCGCCTTCCAGCAGGTCGTCGCCCTTGCCGCCGGCCAGGACGTTGTTGCCCGCATTGCCATAGAAGCGGTCGCCGTAGTCCGAGCCCCAGAGGTTCTCGATGTTCTTCAGCTTGTCGTAGCTGGAGTCGCCGCTCTGACGGGACTGCGTGGACTTGTCCATGTCGACCGAGACGCCGAAGGCGCTCTTCTCGTAGGACACGGTGTCGACGCCGGCCCCGCCGTCATAGATGTCGGCGCCCTTGCTGGCCACGAAGACGTCGTTGCCGCTGGTGCCGATGTGGTTGTCGGCGCCCGTGGTGCCGAAGACCGCGCCTGCGCCCGCGGTGGGCTCGTCCAGGTTGACCGGCCAGCCGTTGGCGAGACCGCCCGATCCCGTGTCGCCGGTCGGCGGGGGCGTGGACGGCTGCGGAGCGGGCTCCGGCTCGGGCGTCGGGGCCGGCGCCGGCGCCGGGGCCGGTTCCGGCTGGGGGGTCGGCGCAGGCTTGGCGCCGCCGCCGAGCACCGGCGTCAGCTCTTCGTCGCCGTGCGTGAAGCGCAGGTCGAAGTAGGAGGTCTGGCCGTAGCCTTCGCCCTGCGTCTCGTTCGTGCCGAGATAGGTGCCGGCCTTGAAGTAGAAGCTGTCGGACTGCCACACGTCGTTGATCTTGGTGGACGAGGTGTAGACGTCGCCGTCCGCCCACACCTTGACGACCAGCGACGAGCCTTCGGCGTCGATCGAATACGAGAACCTCTCGTTCAGGGAGATGTCCGGACGCTCGCCGGCCCCGTTCAGCAGGTCGAAGCGCAGCTCGCTGTTGCTGGAACCGGCCTGGTCGTTCTTGAAGTAGACCTGGTTGCCTTCCCAATAGAAGCGGACGAGCTCGTCATCCTGGCCGTGGATCTGGGCGAAGATGACCCGGCCGGAGTCGCCGCCGAAGGTCGTCGGGGCGACGTCGATCTCCAGCGTGCCGACCATCTGCCCGCCTTGGTCCAGTTTCCAGGCGGCGCGGTCGGAGCCGTTCATCTCGCGCAGTTCGGAGCGAGCGTACTTCGAGCCGCTCGTGGTGGCGCCTTCGACCGGGGCGACGGTGACCATCGCGCCGTCGGCGCCCGTGTAGAAGTACTTGGGGTTCTCATAGCCATCGAGATTCTTGATCTCTACAGCCGTACCGCTGAATCCACCGCTGGAGTCAGTAGGTAGGGTTAGCTTCCAATTAGTAAAATCGATCTCAGCCATGATGCGTCCCTGGGAGCTGGCGAACTCACGCCGCCGAGCCCTCGTAGCTGGCGCCCCCGCTCAGCCGAGGTCGGTGGCTTAGCCTGTCTTTAGGGACGGACCTCTGCGGCAGAGAGCGCACCCCGGCCCGCGGGGCGCCTGGCTGCTGATTCTTTCAGTATTTTAAAGCAGTTGGCAGCTGTGCGGCATTTGCGCACGTGCTTGACCATAAGCTCAAAGCTTATGGCGGAGCTTCTTCAACTGTGGCGAACGCGTGTCTTTACTTGGACGATTCCCGGATCGTCACTTGGACGTTCACGTTGGTGAACGCCTGCGACGTCGATCCCGCGCCGTTGCTGATCGCAAGGGTGCGGATGCCCGTCTCCCATGCGTAGGCCGAGCCGGACAGCCGAAGATCGGGCGTCGAAAGCCCGGCGGGGTAGGGACCGGCCGGCGCGGGCGAGGTGACGCTCGCCAGTTCGGAATAGCTCATCCGCACGATCTGGCCGCCCTCGATCGGGCGGACGGCGGTCTCGATCTGCGGGGCCGGCTGCGCGGCGAGGGCGGCGGCTCCGACGGCTGCGGCGATGATCGGCATGTGCATCCTCCGGCCACTTCGCGAGAAGCGACCTTGAGCTGCGCCGATTAACGAACCCTTGGCGGGGCGGTTGCGATGGCCACGCTTGGGCGCTCAGTGCCAGTCGCGGTCGGGCTGGGTCTCCATCTCCCGGGCCGCCTGGACGATGTCGGCCAGGTTCACGGGATCGGAGAGCGGGTCTTCGTCCAGGTGGGTGACCCGGTTCAGCCGCCGCTGCCAGCGGCGAAGGGCGTCGCAGTAGGGCTCGACCGGGATGCGCCGCAGGTCGCCCTTGTCCTCGATCAGGTCGCAGATGCCGTTGTGGACCCAGATCCCCTTGTGCCAGTCCGGCATGTCGACGGCCGGGAACAGGCAGACGCCGTGCAGCTCGACGCCGCGGGCCACCGCCGCCAGCGCCTCGTGGACGACGTCGTTCAGCCAATTCTCGCGGCCTTCCTCCAGCCCGCTGGTCTCGCCCACCAGCATCGGCCGACGGTAGCGCTCGTAGGCCATGACCAGCAGGTCGCAGAGGGGGCAGACGCGGGGATCGTCCGGCGGCAGGGCCGCGTGCGGGCCGCTCTCCCGGTACTCCATCTGGCCGAACGAGTAGCAGTTGACCCCGACGATATCGAGGATCTCGGGCGAGCCGCCGAACTCCGGCCGCGCCAGGCCGGCGATCATGTCCCAGGCCAGGAAGGTGTCCTCGAACGTCTCGCGCCGGGCGGCCTCCTCCAGGTCCGGCCGGTCCTTCGGCGCCACCACGTTCACCAGCGGGTCGATGTGCACCATGCGCGCGCCCGGATCGACCTCCCGGATCGCCTTCACCGCGGCGATGTCCGCCCGGCAAAGCGCCTCGCGCAGGGCGAACCGCTGCTCGCGGCTCTTCTGGAACGGCGCGGCCCAGCCCCACTCGCCGCCGATGAAGGCGAAGAAGGTGATCTCGTTGATCGGCGTGAAGAAGTGCGGCCCCGGCAGCCTGGGGATCACATATTCGGCGCAGGCCCGGGCGTAGCGGGCGAACCGCTCGGCGAACTCCGGCGCGAACGGGTCGGCGTCGTCCGGGTAGCCGTAGTGGCACAAGTCCCAGATCGGCAGCACCTTGTGCACCCGCATCGCCTCGATCAGCGGGTCGATCCCGGAGAAGTCGTAGGCGCCGCCGCGGTCCACGAACGGCCAGGGGATCCCCTCCCGGGCGACGCCGATCCCCAGCCTCTGCAACAGGGCGTAGTCCTCCTGGGCGTGCTCCAGGTGGCGCGTCTCGGCGACCAGGTCGCGGCGGCCCTCATCCTTCCAGTCGAATGTCGAGCACTCGAAGCCCGAGAGGAAGAAGGTCGGGAAGATGCTTGCGGCGGCAGTCATGACGGGTCGGGAAAAGCGCGGCCGGCGGGCCGGTTCCGCGGCCCGGCATGGCGATCCCGCCCGCGCCGGGCTATGCCGGGGCCACCATAGGAGGGAGACGGACGATGGATCTGCAGCTGAAGGGCAAGAAGGCGGTGGTCACGGGCGCTTCGCGCGGCATCGGCCGGGCGATCGCCGAGCTGCTGGCGGAGGAGGGGGCCGACGTCGCCATCTGCGCGCGCAACCCCGACCAGATCCAGGAGGCCGTGGGCGCCCTCCAGGGCCGCGGCGTCAAGGCCTGGGGCCAGTCCGTGGACATCGCCGACGGGCCGGCGCTGAAGGCCTTCGTCCAGGCGGCCGGCGAGCAACTCGGCGGCATCGATGTCCTGGTCTCCAACGCCAGCGCGCTCACGACGGCCAGCCGCGACGAGGACTGGCAGGCGCTGCTGAACGTCGACGTGCTGGGCGCGACGCGTTCCTTCGAGGCCGCCAAGCCGTTCCTCGTGCGCGCGGCCCAGGCCCACGGCGACGCCGCCTTCGTGATCATCTCCTCGGTGTCGGCCGCCGAGGCGAGCTCGGTCTCGGCCTACGGCGCCATGAAGGCCGCGCTCATCCACCTGGCCAAGGGCATCGCGCGCGAGAACGCGGCCAGGAAGATCCGCGCCAATGTGGTCTCGCCGGGCACCGTCTTCTTCGAGGGCGGCGTCTGGGGGAACGTCAAGGCGCAGAGCCCGCAGTTCTTCGAGACCATGCTCAAGCGCAACCCGACCGGCCGGATGGCGAGCCCGGAAGAGGTGGCCGCGGCCGCGGTCTTCCTGGCCAGCCCCCGCAGCGGATTCACCACCGGGATCAACATGCTGGTCGACGGGGCGATCTCCTCCCGGGCCAACTACTGACCGGCGGGGAGGGCGCTTGCCCACCCTGATCCCGATCGCCGACCCGGACGACGTGCGGCTCGAGCCCTATCGGGCGGTGCGCGAACGCGACCTCGTCGGCCGCCAGGGCCTGTTCATCGCCGAGGGCGAGGTGGTGCTGCGCATGCTGCTCGCCCAGACCCGCCACGCGCCGGTCTCCCTGCTGCTGGCGGAGAAGCGGCTCGCCAAGCTCGAGCCGCTGATCGCCGGCCTTGCGCCTGAGGCGCCGGTCTACCTGGCGCCTCAGGCGGTGATGGACGCGGTCGTGGGCTTTCCCATCCACCGAGGCATTCTGGCGCTCGCCCGCCGCGCCGAGCCGCTCGATCCGGCCGCACTGCTCGCCGCCCAGCCGACGCCCGCGCTCGTCCTGGCGCTCGTGGGGATCGCCAACCACGACAACATGGGCGGGCTGTTCCGCAACGCGGCGGCGTTCGGGGCGGGCGCCGTGCTGCTCGACGCCGGCTGCTGCGACCCCCTCTACCGCAAGGCCATCCGCGTCTCCGTCGGCGCGGCCCTGACGACGCCGTTCGCGCGCCTGGCCCCCGGCGAGGATCTGGTCGGCCTGCTGCGATCCCAGGGGTTCGAGCCGCTGGCCCTGAGCCCCCGCGCCGAGACCGCCCTGGCCGACCTCGCCCGCCCGGCCCGCGCCGCCGTCATCGTCGGCCCGGAAGGCCCGGGCCTGCCGGACGACCTGCTCGCCCGCTGCCGGCGGGTGGGCATCCCCATGGCCAGCGGCGTGGACTCCCTCAACGTCGCCGTCGCTGCGGCCCTGGCCCTGCACCACCTGCGGTTCGTCGCCCGCGGCTGAGGTTGCCCGCAGGCTGTCGCCCAGCTACAGATACCCCCGTTCGCGGGACATCTCCCGCGCGCGCTGACCCACGTGGATCCGATGTCCGGACGAGTTTGCGAGATGGCCATTCCGATGCAGCCGCAGCTTCCGCTGCCGCTCGCCTGCGGTTTCGCCCCGCTCGCCGCCTCTCGTCCCCCGACCTCTCCGGATCCCGCCCATGTCAGCCGTCGTCTCCGTCCAAGACCTCACTAAGCAGTACCGCTACACCAAGCGGGGCCGGGGCTTTGCGGGCCTTGCCGGCCGGCGCGAGGTCGTGGTCGACGCCGTCGCCGGGGTCAGCTTCCAGGTGCGGGCCGGCGAGCGGGTGGCGATCATCGGTCCCAACGGCGCCGGCAAGTCCACGACGCTGAAGATGCTGTCCGGCGTCCTCGAGCCCACGGGCGGGGCGGCCAGCGTGCTCGGCCTCGTCCCCTGGCGCGAGCGCAAGCGGCTCGCCTACCGGATCGGCGTCGTCTTCGGCCAGCGCTCGCAGCTGTGGGCCGAGCTGCCCGCCCGCGACTCCTTCGCCCTCCTGCGCCGGATCTACGACCAGGACGAGGCGGCGCACCGCGCCCGCCTCTCCGACCTCGTCGAGCGGTTCGCCCTGGCCGACCTCCTCGACCAGCCGGTACACCGGATGAGCCTCGGCCAGCGCATGCGCTGCGAGATCACCGCCAGCCTGCTGCACGGGCCCGAGCTGCTGTTCCTCGACGAGCCGACCATCGGCCTCGACGTCACCGCCAAGGCGGCGATCCGCGACTTCGTCCGCGAGCACGCCCGCGACCACGGCCAGACGGTGCTTCTGACCAGCCACGACACCCGCGACATCGAGCTGGTCTGCGAGCGGGTGATCGTCGTCAACCAGGGCCGCATCGTCGTCGACCAGCCGGTGGACCAGCTCCGCCGGCGGTTCCTGGCGCGCAAGGTGGTCACCATCCAGTCGGTGGGGGAGGCGATCTGCGTCGAGCTGCCGGGCGTCGTGCGGCGCCCCGCGCCGGCCCACACCACCATCCTCGAGGTCGACACGGCCAAGGCGCGCGTGGAGCAGGTGATCGCCGCCGCGCTCGCCCAGGGCGGCATCGAGGACATCACCATCGAGGATCCCCCCATGGAGGAGGTGGTCCATGAGATCTACGCCGCCGTCCGCTGATCTTGCAGCCGAAGTCCGCGCCTTCTTCGGGGCGCTGGCGATCGGCGCGGGCCAGGCCATGGCGGGCTGGCCGGTGCTGCTCGGCCGCTGCGTCTTCTATGTCCTGATCATGCTGGTGATCTCGGCCCTGTGGGACCGGGTGGCCGCCGAGCGGCTGCCCGGCACGCTGGCGCACGCCCTGCCGGCCGGCGGGCTGGCCCTCTACGTCGGCGTCACCGAATGGATCACGCTGTCGCTGCCGCACCTGCATCTGCGGTTCGAGGACGACATCCGCCGCGGCGGGCTCGAGCCGCATCTGCTGCGGCCCAAGTCCTATCTCTTCCACACCCTGGCCCTCAGCCTGGGCGGCGCGCTCGTGCGCCTGGCGGCCCTCGGCGCGACGGGGATCGCCATGCTGATCGTCTCCGGCCGCGAGGGGCCGCCGCTTGGCGTGTTCGCAGGCCTGCTTCTGGTCGGCGTCCTGGCCCTGGCGGTCGGGGTGCTCCTCTACGCCCTGGCCGGCCTATCGGCCTTCTGGGCCAAGCGGACCCTGCCGTTCCAGCTGGTGGTGCAGAAGCTCATGTTCCTGCTGGGCGGCCTCTTCGCCCCCATCAGCCTCTATCCCACCATGCTGCGCGAGGTGGGCGAGGCCTCGCCCTTCGCCGCCCACCTCTACTGGGCCGGCGTCCAGGCGCTGGAGCCCTCGCTCGCCGGCTTCGTCACCGCACTTGGCTGGCAGCTCTTCTGGATCGTCCTGCTGACGCTCCTGTGCCTGGCGCTCTGGCGCGCGGGCCTGGCCAAGGTGCTTCGGGAGGGCGGCGCATGATCGGGCTCTATCTCGCCCAGGCCTGGGCGGCCGTCCGGACCTCGTTCGCCGACCGGGCCAACTTCGCCCTGCAGATGGGCGGCATGGTGCTGAACGACGTCTTCTTCCTGGCGCTGTGGGTGATGTTCTTCGCCGGGTTCCGCAGCGTGGGGGGCTGGACGCTCTCCGACACCGCGCTGCTGGTCGGCATGATGATGGTCGTCTTCGGGTTCGCCGGCGTGTTCCTCGGCGGCTACCGGGACCTCGCCGCGGCCCTGCTGCGCGGCGACCTGGACGGCCTGCTCACCCAGCCCAAGCCGCTGCTGCCGCAGCTGCTGGCGCGCGAGAGCTCGGCCGCCGCCTGGGGCGACATCGTCGCCGGCGCGGTGGTGCTGGCCGTCGCCGACCTCTCCTGGCGCGACCTGCCGCTGCTGGCCGTCGGCCTGGTCGCCGGCCTGACCGTCTACCTCTCGGCCGCCATCTCCTTCGCCTGCATGGCCTTCTGGACAGCCGGCGCGCGGACGCTCGCGCGGGACCTGACGGACTTCACGGTGATGTTCTCCAGCAACCCTGCGGCGCTGATCTCCGACGTCACCAAGGTGATCGCCTTCACGGTGCTGCCCGCCGGCTTCGTCGTCGCCATGCCGGTCCGTTTCATCCGCGAACCCGGCCTGCCGGTTCTGGCCGTCGTCCTGGCCGCCGCCGCCGGCTACGCCGCAGTCGCCGCCGGCCTCTTCGCCCTTGGCCTGCGCCGCTACAGGCGGGGAGCCGCGCCCTCGCTCGGCGGCGTCTAGGCCCGCCAGGCCTGCGCCATGGCGGCGACCACCGAGGCCCAGTCGCCGGCCGCCGGCTGGCGGAACAACCGCACCGACCGGTACCAGGGGCTGTCGTCGCGTCCCTCGAACCAGCGCCAGTCCTGGCCCTCGTAGGCCAGCATCACCCAGCAGGGCTTGCCGAGCGCGCCAGCCAGGTGGGCCATCGAGGTGTCGACCGTGATCACCAGGTCCAGCCCCTCCAGGATGGCGGCGGTGTCGGCGAAGTCGCCCCGCGGATCCTGCAGGTCGATGAGCGCCATGCCCGCCTCGCGCAGCGGCGCCAGCACCTCCGGCGAGGGGAGGGACCTGGCCCTGTCGTTGGGGTGGTCCGGGTTGCCCCGCCAGACGACGCCGACCCCGCCGCCCGGCGCCCGTCCGACCCAGGCCGCCCGGGCCTGGTCCGGGACCAGCAGGTAGGGGGCGCCGTCGATGCTGGCGAAGTCCTCGCCGAGCCGGCCGGGCAACGAGCCGATCGGGATCCAGTAGTCCGGTCGCTCGAAGCTGGTCGTCGCCTCCCGCGCCTGCGCCTCCACGCCCAGGGTCTGGAACAGGCGCAGCAGCGGCCGCTGGCAGATCAGCCGCACGCGCGCCCCCATCGCCTTCAGCCGCGGCGCATAGCGCGCGAACTGGATCTGGTCCCCGAATCCTTGCTCGGGCCAGACCGCCAGGCTCTTGCCCGCCAGCGGCTCGCCCCGCCACTCCGGCAGGTCCAGCCGGTCGACACGTCCCGGGATCTCCCGCCGCGCCTCGTAGGCGGCCCAGCCGGCCTGGAAGCGGCCCGTCAGCAGGAGGACGTAGGCCAGCTGCAGTCGCGCGTAGGAGTGCTGGGGCTCGATCGCCAGCGTTCGGCGGAACGCCGCCTCGGCCTCGGCCCACCGCCGGCGCCAGGCCTCGACCACGCCCAGGTTGAACCAGGCCTGGGCGAACCGGGGATTGAGGCGCACCGCCTGCCGGTGCGCCTCTGCGGCTTCGGCGACCCGGCCGAGCGACTTCAACACGCCGCCGAGGTTGGTGTGCGCCTCGGCGATCTCCGGCGCCCGGGCCAGCAGCGAGCGCCAGGCCGCCTCCGCTTCGTCCAGCCGACCGGCGACCTGCAACCGCACCGCCGCCTCGAAGCCGGCCCAGGTCTCGTCGGCCGGCCCGATCACGGCGCCCCCGACACCGCCACGAACAGGCCGGTCAGCATCAGGGCGTACCCCGCCGCATAGCGCCAGGAGAGCCGCTCGCCGAACACCAGCCCGGCGGCCAGCGGCACCAGCGCCGAGCCTGCGATCGAGAAGGGGAAGGCGGCCGACAGCGGCACGCGGGTCAGGATGTAGAACCAGAAGAGGGCGGTCAGGCCGTACCAGCCGAGCGCCGCGCCGAGCCGCCACCGCTGCATCAGGGCCGACATCAGCGGCGCGCCGGCGGCCGCCGGATGCATGGCCGCCCACTTGAGCATCAGCTGGCCGGCCGGCAGCATCAGCGCGAAGGCGGAGCAGAGCAGAAGGTCGATCCCGCTCATGCTCCGCCGCGCCTCCTAGAGCTCCGCCGATCCGCCGTCGCAGGGGATCGTCGCCCCCGTCGTGTAGGCCGATGCGCGCGAGGAGAGGAAGATGGCGACGCCGGCGATGTCCTCGGGCTCGCCTGTGCGGCCGCGCGGATTGTTCGCCCGGATCGCATCGCCCGCGGTGGCCAGCGTCGCGGCCATCATCTGGCTGGGGAAGGGGCCCGGCGCGATGGCGTTGACCAGGATGTGCTCGCGCGCCAGCCGCTTGGCCAGGTGCCGGGTCAGCATGATGCAGCCGGCCTTGGAGGTGGAATAGGCGTAGGTCTCCAGCGCCGGCGGCTCGATGCCGTTCACCGAGGCGATGTTGATCACCCGCGCCGGGTTCTCGTGGGTCGCCGCCGCCCGCAGCTGCGGCAGCAGCTTCTGGGTCAGGAAGAAGATCGACTTGGTGTTCAGGTCCACGACCTTGTCCCAGCCGCCCTCGGGATACTCGTCGATCGGCGCGCCCCAGGTGGCGCCGGCGTTGTTGACCAGCACGTCCAGCTTCGGCTCGCGCTCGGCGATCGCCGCAGCCAGGCCCGCGATCCCGGCCATGTTCCCCAGGTCGAAGGGCAGGGAGATGCAGGTCCCGTGCTCGGACAGCTCCTCGGCCAGCCGGTCGCAGACGTCGGCCTTGCGCGAGGAGATGTAGGTCTTGGCGCCGTTCTCGACATAGCCGCGCGCGATCATCTCGCCGATCCCCCGGCTGCCGCCGGTGACCAGCACCACCTTGCCTTCGACGCTGAACAGATTGCGCACGGTGTCGCTCCAGGTTTTCGCCGGCGATTTCCGGCCGTCGGCCTTATGGCGAGGCTGGAGCCGGGTCGCCAGCGCTTTTGGCCGCCGCCCGCTGAGCGAGGACCTCCTCGTGCCGTCGGCAGATCGTCGGCCACAGGCGGACCGCCTCCGGCACGTCCAGGCCGAACACCGTCCGCAGCGTCTGCAGGTAGTCGTCGGCGTCCTCGATCAGGCGCTTGGACCGGCTCTCGGCGGTGATGCGGCGCAGCTCGCGGCCGAGGATCGTCGTATAGCCCTCGTCGTCGTGCTTCAGCAGGATGGCGTTCTGCACGAACACCGAGCCGGGCTCGGACTGCAGCGCCACGCACCGATCGGCCAGCGCCGCCTCGTCCGGCCCGGCGAAATCGAACCCGGGCACCAGGCCGAAGCGGTGGTTGTGGAAGCGCCAGCCGCGCTCCAGCTTCTCCAGCCGGAACTCGAAGCCGCGCTGGACGAAGCTTCCTTCCTCCAGCGGAACCGGCTCGACGATCCCTTCGCCGAAACCGACGTCGCAGAGGTAGGGGCGGTCCAGCCGCACCTCGAGCGCCAGGTGCGTGCCCGTCTCGGCCCCGTTGCCGCAGTGGCGGATCACGTCGAATCCCGCCGCCTCCAGGGCCCAGGCGAAAACCCCGTTCATCTCGTAGCACCAGCCGCCGCGCCGCCGGTTCACCACCTTGTCGTAGCAGTGGGCCGCATCGGTGCTGACCGGCCGCCGCAGCTGGACGTCCAGGTTCTCGTAGGGGATCGCCATCAAATGGGCGCGGTGCAGCGCCCTCAGCGTCGCCAGATCCTGGCGGACCTCGCCCTCGAACCCGATCCGGTCCAGATAAGCCTGAAGTTGCATCGCCTCTCCCCGAACGACCGCAGCTATAGCGCAGGCGGGAGCGCCAGGGGAGGGCGCCTCAGTCGTCCAGCGCCTGGTAGGCCAGGGTCCAGAAGTCGTCGGTGATCCGCCCATCGTCCGGCCCGGCCATGACCCGCTGGGTCAGCAGGATCACCGTGACGTCCTCCCTCGGGTCGGCCCGCCACGAGGTCCCGTAGCCGCCGAACCAGCCGTAGCTGCCCACCGACGGGCCGATCACCTCCCGGCGCGTGGTCACCGACATCCCGAAACCCCAGCCCTGTGCGTCCCAGAAGCCGGGGAAGAAGGGGAAGGCCGCCTTCTGCGCGGCGGTGATGTGGTCGGCGGTCATCAGCTCCACCGCCGCGCGCGACAGCACCCGCTCGCCGCGATGGCCGCCGCCGCCCAGCATCATCCTGCTGAACGCCATCAGGTCGTCGGCGGTGGAGACCAGCCCGCCGGCCGCCGACGGGAAGACCGGCGGCTGCACGAACTCGCCGCTCTCCACGGGCGCGAACACCTCGAGCGCCCCCGTCCGCGGGTCGGCCATGTAGCAGGTGGTCAGCCGGGCCTTCCCGCGCTCGCCCACCTGGAACCCGGTGTCGTCCATGCCCAGCGGGTCCAACACCCGCTCGCGCAGCACCGTCTCCAGCGGCTGGCCCGTGATCCGGCTCATGAGGACCGCCAGCACCTCCGCGCTGGTGTTGTAGGTCCAGCCGGCGCCCGGCTGGTGCTGCAGCGGCAGCTGGCCCAGCCGCCGGACGTACTCGTCGGGCCCGATCTTCGGCAGGACCGGCCCTGCCGCCACGCCGGCGGCCTCGAGCGCGGCCTGGATCGGATAGGTCCCAGGCGGCGCCATGATCGCGCCCTGGCCCAGCCGAAAGGCCAGCAGGTCCCGCAGGGTGATCGACCGCTCGGCCGGGAGGACGTCGTCGATCGGGCCCTCCAGGCGGCGCAGCACCTTGGGCTCGGCCAGCTCCGGAAGCCAGCGGGCCACCGGCTCGTCGAGGCCGATCCGCCCTTCCTCGACCAGCGTCATGGCCGCCGCCGCGGCGATCGGCTTGGTCAGCGAGGCGATGCGGAACAGGCTGTCGCGCTGCATCGGCGCGGCTGAGCCGTAGGCCAGGGCGCCGTGGACCTCCACATGCACCGCCTCGCCGCGGGCCAGCAGGGCCACGAGCCCGGGGACCTGACCGCGCTCGACATACGACCGCATCACGGCCGAGAGGCGGGCCAGGCGCGGCTTCGAGAAGCTGGAGGTCATGGGGCCGCTCCCGTCACGAAGCGGCGGGCGCTGGGGCGGCCGGCGCAGGCTGGATGAACTCGGCCTCGATGATCACCTCGACGAGATCGCCGACGCCCATCTGCGAGCCCGGCGCCGGCAGGCCCGTCTTCATCCCGAAGTCGGAGCGCTTCAGGGCGCCTTTGGCCGAGAAGCCGATCCGCGCGCCGGTGGGATCCATGCCGCCCGCCGGATAGCCGCCGTTGAAGGTCGTCTCCAGCACCACCGGCCGGGTGACGCCCCGGAAGCTCAGGTCGCCGGTGACCCGCGCCGTCCGCGGGCCGGTCCGCTCCACCTTTGTCGAGCGGAAGGTCATCGGCGGGAACTGGTCCGCGGCCAGGAAGTCCTTGCCTCGCAGCAGGGCGTCGAAGTCGGTCTTCGGGTCCGGGTAGTCGGTCTCGATGGAGGCCGGATCGATGGTCGCCGTGACGCTCGTCCGCTCGGGGTTCTCCGGGTCGAACTGCATCTGCGCGTCAATGTCGGTGAAGCGGGCCGTGTAGTTCGAGACCCCCATGTGGTTGACCTTGAAGGTCACGCTCGTGTGGCCCTTGTCCAGCGTGTAGGCGCCGGCCGGCGCCGTGACGGGCGCCGGCTCCGCAGCGGGGGCCGACGGGGCCTCGGTGGACTTGGGGGCCTGTTCCGCCGGCTGGCCGCAGCCGACCAGCGCCGCCGCAGCAAAAAGGGCCAGGGTCCGTCTCATCGTCAGCTCCGTCTTTGAAGTGCAACCAGTTGCTGTATAAAAGCAGTGATGGCGAAACGCAACCGGTTTCGAATCGACGGCCGACCCAGCGCTCGCGAACGGGCCCGCCCGTGCGCCGGGCGGGCCCGAGGGAGGTTCGAATTGTCGGCCGCGCCTTTGCGCCTAGTGGGCGCTCACCTTGTCGCGGATGCGGTCTTCCTGCTCACGCAGCTCCGGCGTCAGCTCGGCGCCGAAGTCCTCGGCCTCGAAGATCTGGCGGATCTCGATCTCCGAGTCCTCTTCGCCGGGGTTGGGGCAGCGCTTGAACCACTCGATCGCCTCGTCCAGCGAGCCGACCTGGATGATCCAGAACCCGGCGACCAGGTCCTGGGTGTTGGGGAAGGGGCCGTGCACCACGGTGCGGTCCTTGCCCGAGAACTGCACGCGCGCGCCCTTGGCGCTCGGGTGCAGGCCTTCGCCGGCCAGCATCACCCCGGCGTTCGCCAGCTCCTCGTTGAACTTGCCCATGGCCTCCAGCAGCTCCGTCGAGGGCATGGCCCCGGCTTCGGAGGCCTGGTTCGCCTTCACGATCACCATGAAACGCATTTCGCATCTCCTCATCCGAGCCCGCCCGGCCGATCCGATCGCTGGCTCCGATGATACGACGATCGACCCGTGGCGGCCCCGACATCCTTCGGCGATTTTCTGCCACCAGCGGCGGTTGACAGCCCCAGGGGAAGGCGGACGCTGGATCGGGGGAAAGCGTGGAGGAAGCCGATGAACGACCGGGTCACCGTTGAGCTGCGCGGCGGAGTCGCCGACGTCCGCCTGGTGCGGACCGACAAGATGAACGCCCTGGACGACGCCATGTTCTCGGCCCTCATCGACGCCGGCGAGCGGCTGAAGAGCGAGCCGGGTGCGCGCGCCGTGGTGCTCTCCGGCGAGGGCCGCGCCTTCTGCGCCGGGCTCGACATGGGCAACTTCCAGCGGATGGCCGCGCCAACGCCGAAGGAGTCCTCGCCGGCCTCGGGCCTGACCGCCACGCCCCGCACGCCCGGCGGCTCGAACCGCGCGCAGCACGCGGTCATGGTCTGGCGCGAACTGCCCGTGCCGGTGATCGCCGCCGTCCACGGCGTCGCCTTCGGCGGCGGCTTCCAGCTGGCCCTGGCCGCCGACATGCGGCTCGTCGCGCCAGACGCGCGCATGGCGGTGATGGAGATCAAGTGGGGCCTCGTGCCGGACATGGCCGGCATGGTGCTGATGCGCACCCTGATCCGTGACGACCTGGCCCGCGAGCTGACCTACACCGGCCGCATCTTCTCCGGCGAGGAGGCCGTCGCCCTCGGTCTGGCCACCCGAACCGCCGCCGATCCCAGGGCCGCCGCCCTCGATCTGGCGGCCGAGATCGCCGGCAAGAGCCCCCACGCCATCCGCGCCGCCAAGCGCCTGTTCGACGTCGCGGCCCGCGGCGACCAGCACGCCATCCTCAGGGCGGAGAGCGAGGAGCAGGCCGCCCTGATCGGCTCGCCCAACCAGATCGAAGCGGTGATGGCCAACATGCAGAAGCGCGACCCCGCCTTCGCCGAGGTGGGGGCGGAGCCGGCGCGCGCCAAGGCGGAGGCGTAGACGCCGCCCAGCTGGCGATCGGCGGTGCGCGCCGGGCGCAGTCGCCTCTATGATGCGCCGGAATGTCGATCGCCGCCCCGCCGCCGTCCGAGCTCGTCGAGCAGGCCGTCACCCTGAGGTCGCAGGGGCGCCTGGCCGAGGCGGAGATGGCCGCCCGGGCCGCCCTGCACCTTGCGCCCGGCGACGCCGGCGCCCGCTGGGCGCTGGCCACGGCGCTGCTGATCCAGGGCCGCTACGCCGAGGGCCTGCCGCTGCTCGACGCCCGCCACGAGCTGTTCGGGCGGTTCAAACCGCCGCTGCCTTATCCCGAATGGACCGGTGAGCCGGTGGAGCGGCTCCTGGTCTGGCCCGAGCAGGGCTTCGGCGACCAGATCCAGGTGGCCCGCTTCGCCGCGGCCCTCGCCGAACGCATGGCGGTGACCTGGATCTGCCCGCCGCCGCTCGCCAGGCTGTTCCGCGCCAGCCTCCCCGTCGAGATCGTCGAAGTGGCCCAGACGATCGAGTTTCCCGACCCCGACGCCTGGGTGATGTGCTTCAGCCTGCCCGCGCGCCTGGGTCTCGCCCGCCCGGAGGAGGCGGCCTCGGGCCCCTACCTGCGCGCGCCCGACGAGGCCCGCGCGCGCTGGCGCGGATTCGCCGGCGAGGGCTGCAACATCGGCGTCGCCTGGCGCGGCAACCCGGGACATCCCAATGACCGCAGCCGCTCGATGCCTTCGGCCGAGGCCCTCGCGCCGCTCGCCGCGTTCGGGCGCCTGCATGACCTTACCGAGCCGCGCGGCGACTTCGCCGACACCGCCGCCCTCGTCGAGCAGATGGACCTCATCGTCTCCGTGGACACCGCGCTCGCCCACCTGGCCGGCGCCCTCGGGAAGCCGACGCGGCTGCTGCTGCCGGCGCAGGAATACGACTGGCGCTGGCTCTGGGGGCGCGAGGACTCGCCCTGGTATCCCTCGATGCGGCTCTACCGCCAGCCGTCGCCGGGCGACTGGGCGTCCGTCGTGGGCCGGGTGGCCAAGGAATTGGGGTAGGGAAGAATGGTGGATGCGACAGGGATTGAACCTGTGACCCCCTCGGTGTGAACGAGGTGCTCTCCCGCTGAGCTACGCATCCGCCGGGGAGGGGAGCGCCTATAGCCCGCCCTCCTGCGCCGTTCAAGCGCCCAACAGCCGTGCGGCGACGTCGGGCAGTTCGTCGAAATGGTCGATCAGGGCGTCGGGCGCAAGCTCGGCCGCGGGAATCTCGGTGTAGCCGAAGCTGACCAGCACCAGCGGGGCGCCGGCGGCCCGGGCCGCGCCGGCGTCGGTGGCCGCATCGCCGACCATCAGGGCCCGGGCGACCTGGCCGCCGGCCTCCTCCACCGCCGCGATGAGATGCCGCGGGTCGGGCTTGATGGCCGGGACGGCGTCGGCCCCGACGATGGCGTCGAACAGCCCGGTGAGGTCGAGCGCATCGAGCAGCGCCCGCGACAGGTCGGTCCGCTTGTTGGTGCAGACGACCGTCTTGGCCCCTGCGGCTCGCACCTGCTCCAGCGCCTCCACGACGCCGGGGAACGGCCGGCTCTCGTCGGCGATGTGGTCGAGGTAGTGGGCGATGAAGCGGTCGAACAGGCCGCCGACCTTGGCGGCCGGCAGGTCGTAGCCGGCCGCGGTGAAGCCGCGCTCGATCAGCCACCGCGCGCCGCGGCCGATGAACGGCCGCGCCTCCTCGATGGGAAGGGCCGCCAGCCCCTCCTCGCGCAGCAGGACGTTCAGCGTGCCGACCAGGTCCGGCGCGGTGTCGACCAGCGTGCCGTCGAGATCGAAGGCCAGCGTCGCGCCGGCGAGGGGGGTGGACAAGGCAAGGTGCTCCGTCGAAAGCGCTCGCCGTTTCGGCTATGAGCCGCAAGATTGCAACGCGCCACCCGACTCGTCAGGAGACCCATGCCCGCCAGAGCCGCCGTCATTCTCGCCGCGGGCATCGGTACGCGGCTGAAGTCGCCGATCCCCAAGGTGCTCAACAAGGTGGGCGGCCGGACCATCGTCGATCGCGTCATCGACGCCTGCGAGGGGCTCGGCTGCGAGAAGATCGTGGTCGTGGTCGGAAACCACAGCCCGCAGGTCCGCGCCCATATCACGGCGCGGCTGGGCGAGGGGGCGATCGCGGTCCAGGACGAGCCGCTCGGCACGGCGCATGCCGCGCTCGCCGCCCGCCAGGCGCTGGAGGGCTTCGACGGCGAGGTGCTGGTCACCAACGGCGACCTGCCGCTGATCGAGCCCAAGGACCTGGAGCCGCTGTTCCAGCTCAGGGCGCAGGGCGCCCGCCTGGCCATCATGGGCTTCGAGCCCGAGAACCAGCTGCTCTACGGGCGCATCATCCGCGGCGCCGACGGCCACGTGATCCGGATCGTCGAGCCCAAGGAGCTCAATCCCGAGCAGGCGTCGGTGAAGGCCTGCAACGCCGGCCTCTATCTGGCGCACAGCAAGGACTGGTTCCGCTGGCTGCCCAAGGTGCGCAACGACAACGCCAAGGGCGAATACTACCTCACCGACGTGGTCGGCCTGGCCTCGGCCGAGGAGGCGCTGGTCCGCGCCGCCTTCGCCCCGGAGAGCGCGGTTATGGGCGCCGACACCCAGATGCAGCTCTCGGCCGCCGAGGCGATCTTCCAGCAGCGCCGCCGGGCCCACTTCCTGGCCGAGGGGGTGGCCATGCCGGCCCCCGAGACGGTGCACTTCTCCTGGGATACCCAGATCGCCGCCGGCGCGACGGTGGAGCCCTTCGTGGTCTTCGCCACCGGCGTGACCGTGGAGACCGGCGCGGTCATCCGCGCCTTCTCCCACCTGGAGGGCGCGAGGGTCCGCTCCGGCGCCCTGGTGGGCCCGTACGCGCGGCTGCGGCCCGGCGCGGACATCGGCGAGGAGGCCCACATCGGCAACTTCGTCGAGGTGAAGAAGGTCGCCGTCGGCAAGGGCGCCAAGGCCAACCACCTGGCCTACCTGGGCGACGGCTCGGTCGGCGCGGGCGCGAACATCGGCGCCGGGACCATCTTCTGCAACTACGACGGCTTCGACAAATACGAGACCCACGTGGGCGCCGGCGCCTTCATCGGCTCGGACACCGCCCTGGTCGCGCCCGTGCGGGTGGGCGAGGGGGCCTATGTCGGCTCCGGCTCGGTGATCACCAGCGAGGTGAGCCCCGACTCCCTGGCGCTGGCCCGCGGCCGCCAGGTGGAGAAGCCCGGCTGGGCGGCCGAGTTCCGCAAGTCGAAGCAGGCGAAGAAGGCCGCCAAGTGAGCGCCGAGGATCAGAAGAAGGCCGCCGGCTACGCCGCCGCCGACCTCGTGGACTCCGGCATGGTCGTCGGCCTCGGCACCGGCTCCACCGCCGCCTGGTTCGTCCGCGCCCTGGCCGAGCGCAAGCTGGACGTCCGCTGCGTGCCCACCTCCCAGGCGACCGCCGACCTGGGCGCCTCACTGGGGCTCACCATCATCTCCCTGGAGGACGTCACCGAGGTCGACCTCACCGTCGACGGGGCGGACGAGATCGGCCCGGGCCTGGCGCTCATCAAGGGCGGCGGGGCGGCCCTGCTGCGCGAGAAGCTGGTCTGGGAGGCCTCGCGCCGCTGCGTCGTCATCGCCGACGCCGCCAAGCAGGTCCCGCTGCTCGGCGCCTTCCCCCTGCCCATCGAGGTGGTCGCCTTCGGTCACCGCACGACCGCCCTCAGGATCTGCGACGCCCTGGCCGAATGCGACCTGGGCGTGGCCCCTCGGCTGAGGGTCAAGGACGGCGCCCCCGTGCGAACCGACGGCGGCAACCTCATCTATGACGCGCCGTGCGGGCGCATCGAGGACCCGGCGGCCCTGGCGCGGGCGCTGAAGAGCGTCACCGGCGTCGTCGACCACGGCCTGTTCCTGGATCTCGCCGACCAGGCGCTGGTCGGCGGGCCGGGCGGCGTCGTGCGCCTCGAACCTTAGTCAGGAGGCCTCATTTGGCGAGCTACGACTACGACCTCTTCGTCATCGGCGCCGGCTCCGGCGGCGTCCGCGCGGCCCGTCTGGCCGCCATGTCCGGCGCCAGGGTGGCGGTCGCCGAGGAGGACCGGGTCGGCGGCACCTGCGTGATCCGCGGCTGCGTCCCCAAGAAGTTCATGGTCTACGCCTCGGAGTTCGCTCACCATTTCAAGACCGCCGAGGGCTTCGGCTGGAGCCCGGCCGCCTCCACCTTCGACTGGCCCGAGTTCCTGGCCGCCAAGGACCGGGAAATCGCCCGTCTTTCCGGCATCTACGTCACCAACCTGAGGAACGCCGGGGCTGACCTCATCCACTCCAAGGCCCGCCTGGTCGACGCCCATACGGTGGAGCTCGTCGCCCACGGCCGCACGGTCACGGCCGAGAAGATCCTCATCGCCACCGGCGGCCGCCCCTGGCTCCCGAAGGCGCTGCCCGGCGTCGAGCTCGCCATCACCTCGGACGAGGCCTTCCACCTGCCGGAGCTGCCCAAGCGGATCCTGATCGCCGGCGGCGGCTACATCGGGGTGGAGTTCGCCGGCATCTTCAACGGCCTGGGCGTGGAGACCACGCTCGTCTACCGCGGCCCGAACATCCTGCGCGGCTTCGACGACCACGTGCGCGCCCACCTCGCCGAGGAGATGGAGAAGCGCGGGATCAAGGTCATCCTGGGCTGCCAGCACAAGTCGATCGAGAAGACCCCTACCGGGCTCCTCAATCGGCTCACCGGCAGCGACGTCGAGACCGACGTGGTCCTCTTCGCCCTCGGCCGCGAGCCGTATGTCGACGGCCTGGGCCTCGAGAAGGCGGGCGTGAAGCTGGACGAGAACGGCGCCATCGCCGTCGACGACTATTCTCGCACCAGCGTCGAGAACATCTGGGCGGTGGGCGACGTCACCGGCCGCATCAACCTGACCCCGGTCGCCATCCGCGAGGGCGCGGCCTTCGCCGAGACCGAGTTCTACGGCCGCCCCACCAGGTTCGACCACGAGATGGTCGCCTCGGCGGTCTTCTCCCAGCCGCCGATCGGGTCGGTGGGCATGACCGAGGCCGACGCCCGTCACGCCTACGGCAAGATCGACGTCTATCTCTCCCGCTTCCGGCCGATGAAGGTGACCTTCTACGGCGGTGACGAGCGGGCGCTGATCAAGCTGGTGGTGGACAAGGCCACCCAGAAGGTCGTCGGCTGCCACGTCGTCGGTCCCGACGCGCCGGAGATCATCCAGATGGCCGCCATCGCCATGAAGATGGGCGTCACCAAGCAGCAGTGGGATTCCACCTGCGCCGTCCACCCGACCTTGGCCGAAGAGCTGGTGACCATGCGCGAGCCCTACGTGCCGCAGGAGCTGGGCCGCGTCGCATGAGCCTGCAGGAGGGCCGCACGCCGCCCTGGCTGGCCGCCTGGTGCGGCTGGGTGCTGGCGGGGACGTTCGCCCTGACGCCGCTGCTCGCTTGGCTGGCGCCCCTCGGCTTCGCCCCGCTGGTGGCGCTTGCGGGCCTGCTCACCCTCCCGGCGCTGCATATCCGCCGGGACGACTGGTCGATCGCGGTCGCGGTGCTCGTCCTGATCGCCTGGGCGATGCTGTCGGTCCGCTGGAGTCCCTACCGGCCCCCTGACCTGGAGGGTCAGACGGCGGTCAAGCTGGCCCTGCAGGCGCCCCTCTACTGGGCCGCGGTCTGCGCTGCGCGCAAAGCCAGCCCGGCGTCCAGGACGCTCGCCCTGCGGATGCTCGTCTGGGGGATGGCGGGCCTCGGAGTTATCCTTTGTCTTGAAGCCCTTTCCGGCGCGAAGCTCTATCAGCTTCTCAAGATAGCGATCGGCGATCCCGAGGCCCCGCGCTGGGACCTGGCCCAGCGGAACGTGGGCAACGCCGGCTTCATCCTGGCCCTCCTGTGGGCGCCGGCGGGGCTGGCGGCGCTGCGCGTCGGCGGGCCGTCGTGGCTGGCGGGGTTCCTGCTCGCCGCCCTGGCGCTGCTGACCTTCACCTTCGGGCCCGACGCCCCGCTGCTGGCGGCGATGGGCGGGATCGTGGCGGGCCTGGCGGCGATCCGCTGGCCCAAGGTCGCGCCGCGCGTCCTGGCCGTCTCGGCGGGCCTGTTCATCCTGCTGGCGCCCTGGCTGGTGCTGGCCGCCCGCAACTCGGGCCTGCTCGAGGCCGCTCAGGGGGCGGTCTCCCAGTCGTGGGCCGACCGCATCGGCTACTGGGGGAACGCGGCCAAGTGGGCCGCCGCCGACCCGATCCTCGGCTGGGGCCTCGACGCCAGCCGGATGTTCTCGCCGGGCATCAAGCTGCACCCCCACGACGCGGCCCTGCAGATCTGGATGGAGCTCGGCATGGTCGGGGCGCTGGCCGCGGCCATCGTCTGGGGGATGACGTTCGCGCGCCTGGCCCGCCCGCGGCCCGGGCTGATCGCCGGGGCCCAGGCGGCGGCGGCGGCGGCCTACTTCGTGATCGGCGCGGTCAGCTTCGGCGTCTGGCAGGAGTGGTGGCTGGCGCTGGCCGCGCTGACCGCCGCGGCCTGCGCCGCCGTCCGCCGCCAGCCGGCGGCCGTTGCGGTCGCTCAGCGGAAGCAGGCCGCGGGCGAGACCAGCGCCAGCGCCTGGGAAGCCGGCGTCGCCCGCCTGGCCGGCGGCCGCCCAGGGTCGACGGACCGCGGCGGACTGGAGTAGAAGGCGCCGTTTTCGAGCGCCGCCCCGGGGGGCGTGGGCGCGGAGTTGTGACGATGAGCGAGACCTGGACGCCCGCCTCCTGGCGCAGCAAGCCTGCCCAGCACATCCCGGCCGACTATCCGGATCCGGCGGCCGTGGCCGGGGTCGAGCAGACCCTCCGCGGCATGCCGCCCCTGGTGTTCGCCGGCGAGGCCCGGCGCCTGAAGGCGCTGCTGGGCGAGGTGGCCGAGGGCAAGGCCTTCCTGCTGCAGGGCGGCGACTGCGCCGAGAGCTTCAAGGAATTCTCGGCCGACAACATCCGCGACACCTTCCGTCTGTTGCTGCAGATGGCGGTGGTGCTGACCTTCGCCGGCGGCAAGCCGGTGGTGAAGGTGGGGCGCATGGCCGGCCAGTTCGCCAAGCCGCGGTCCTCGCCGGTCGAGAAGATCGGCGACGTGTCGCTGCCCAGCTACCGCGGCGACAACATCAACGGCATGGAGTTCACCCCCGAGGCCCGCACGCCGGACCCCGAGCGGCTGATCCGCGCCTACAGCCAGTCGGCGGCGACGCTCAACCTGCTGCGCGCCTTCGCCGGCGGCGGCTACGCCGACCTGCACAACATCCACCGCTGGACGCTCGGCTTCGTCGAGGGCAGCCCCCAGGGCGCCCGCTACCGCGAGCTGTCGGAGAAGATCGGCGAGGCCCTGACCTTCATGGCCGCCATCGGGGTGACGCCCGAGAGCCACCCCGAGATGCATATGGTGGAGTTCTTCACCGCCCACGAAGGCCTGCTGCTGGGCTTCGAGGAGGCGATGACGCGCGTCGATTCCACCTCCGGCGACTGGTACGACACCTCCGCCCACCTGCTGTGGATCGGCGAGCGCACCCGTCAGCTCGACGGCGCCCACGTGGAGTTCTTCCGCGGCATCAAGAACCCCGTCGGCCTGAAGTGCGGCCCGACCATGGAGCCGGAGGACCTGCTGCGCCTCTGCGACGTGCTCAATCCGGCGAACGAGGCCGGCCGGCTGACCCTCTACGGCCGCTTCGGCCACGACAAGATCGCCGCCCGCCTGCCGGGTCTGATGCAGGCGACCAAGCGGGCCGGCCGCAACGTCGTCTGGGCCATCGATCCGATGCACGGCAACACCCTGACCGCCGCCAACGGCTACAAGACCCGCCCGTTCGACCGCATCCTGTCCGAGGTGCGAAGCTTCGTGGAGATCGCCAAGGCCGAGGGCGTCCATCCGGGCGGCGTGCACCTGGAGATGACCGGCCAGAACGTCACCGAGTGCCTCGGCGGCGCCCGGGCGCTGACGGAAGGCGACCTCGCCGACCGCTATCACACCCACTGCGATCCGCGGCTCAACGGCGAACAGGCCCTCGAACTGGCCTTCCTCGTCGCCGAGAAGCTGAAGGACGATCGGGTGGACCTGACCCGGCGGGCGGCGGTCTGATCTCTCACCGGTCATCCCGGCGGAGGCCGGGACAGAGAATGGCGGGCGCAGACTCGCGGTCCACGAACCGCTGAAGCCATCTAGCGACATCTTAGCCTTGGATCTGGGTCCCGGCATTCGCCGGGATGATCGGGAGCAGGGAAGGCTTGCCTTGACCGCCCACCGGCGCCAATTTCCGCGCCCCTTGAAAACGGCGTCCCACCATGGCCAGCCCGGCCCCGGCGACCTCCCCGACGGAGGATCGCCCCGACATCGTCCGCACCGAGACGGCCGAGCTGCTCAAGCTCTCCGGGCCGGTCGTGCTGTCGCGCCTGGGCATCATGACCATGGGCCTGTCCGACGCCATCGTCGTCGGCCGCCACTCGGCTGAGCAGCTCGCCTTCCACGTCCTGGCCTGGGCCCCGACCTCGGTCGTCCTGACCCTGGGCATCGGGCTTCTGATGGGCGTGCAGGTGATGACCGCCCGGGCCATCGGCGAGGGCCGCCGCCACGAGAGCGGCGCGGTGCTGCGGCGCGGCCTGGTCTACGGCGCCTGGCTGAGCCTCGGCGCGCTGGCCGCCCTGGCCATCCTCGGCCCCATCGGGCTTCGGAACATCGGGCTCGAGCCGGCCCTGGCGCAGGGCGCGTCCGGACCGGTGGTGGTGTTCGCCTTCTCCATGCCGCCGATCATCCTCTCTACGGCCTGCGCCTTCTGGCTGGAGGCGCAGTCGCGGGCGACCCCGTCGATGCTGATGATGTGGGGCGCCAACGTCGTGAACCTGCTGCTGCTGCTGGTGCTGGTGCCGGGGAGCTTCGGCCTGCCGGAGCTGGGCGCGGTCGGCGCGGCCTGGGCGACCTTCGGGGCGCGGCTGTTCCTGCTGCTGGGCCTCGTCGTCTACATCGTCCGGATGAAGGAGGCGCGCGCCTGGGGCGTCTTCGACCGGCCGCGCCGGGACCCGGACGAGGAGCGGATGCAGCGCCGCGTCGGCTACGGCGCCGGGGCCTCCAACTTCTTCGAGGTCGCAGCCTTCGCGTCCCTGAATATCGTCGCCGGCTGGGTCGGCGGCCTGGCCGTGGCCTCCTGGGGCGTGGTGCTCAACGTCGCTGCGCTGATCTTCATGGTGCCGCTGGGCCTTGGGACCGCGACCACGGTGCTGGTCGGCCGGGCCTATGGCGCGCGGGACCGGCACGGGGTGGTCCGCGCCGCGCTGATCGGCTTTTCGGTGACCACCGCGTTCGGCGTGCTGGTCTCCCTGATCGTCTGGCCCTCGGCCCGGCTGATCGCGTCCGGCTACACCTCCGATGCGCGGGTGATCGCCATCGTCGCGCCGGCCCTGGTGCTGTCCTGCCTGTTCTTCCTGGCCGACGCCCTGCAGGTGGTGGTCGCCCAGGCGCTTCGGGCCCGCGGCGATGTCCTGCTGCCGACCATGACCCACATGACCAGCTACGTGCTGGTGATGATGCCGCTCGCCTGGTGGCTGGCGCTGCCCATGGGCCTGGGCGTCGAGGGCCTGGTCTGGGCGGTGATCGTGGCCAGCCTGCTCTCCGCCGGGCTGCTGCTCGGCCGGTTCTGGATGCTGGCCCGCCGGCCGATCTAGGCGCCCAGGATCCAGCCTTCCTCGCGCGCCGCCACTTCGGCCTCCGCGGGCTCGAGCGCCTTCGGCCCCACGAACAGCTGGCCGAGCTTGCCGGCCTCATCCAGGCGGGCGAAGTGCTCGGCCGTCGCCCGCACCTGCGCCAGGTCCTTGACCTCGCCGGGGCCGGGCTGGGCCTTGTAGAGGCTGGGATAGACCTCGGCGACCACCGCCAGCACGCCCTCCAGGTCGGCCGGCGTCAGCGCCTTGAAGCCGGTCTCGAACGGCCACACGCGCACCTCGTCGCCGCGGGCGATCTTCAGCCGCCGCACGGCCGGGATGCCCAGGATCGCCTGCCCGCCCACCGAGCCGTTGTAGTAGAGCTTCCAGATCGAGGCCGCGCCCTTGGCCGCCTTGTCGGCGAACCGGAACTCCGGCAGGTCCTCGTCCCCATGCGCCCGCACCCGCTTGGGCTGCAGGGTCGTCAGCGTGTCCTTCGGCGGGCAGCCCCAGAAGGGGAAGGGGCCGCCGGTCAGGCGCCGGTTGATCTCCGCGCCGACGCCGAAGCGGTTGTTGGTGTTGTCGGCCTTGTCCTTGACCATCCTGTCCAGCTGGTCCCAGACCGCGCGCCAGGGCGCCTCGCCCTTCAGCTTCAGCGCTTCGGAGAAGCCGCGCGGGAAACCCAACGGGAAATCGAAGCCGACCAGCGCCCGCTCGCCGCGCTTCTTCAGGTCGTCGAGGATGGCGGTCAGCCGTTTCTCCGCCTCCGCCCGCGTCGGCGGATTGAAGGACTCGAAGGTCATCCGGAAGCGGACGTCGCGCTTCAGCACGCCGATCCAGACGGAGTCGGCGCCCGTGGACGGCTTGGCCGCCGCGCTCCAGTCGACGATCACGAAGGCGCTGAAAAGGCGCGCCACGGCAAGCTCCCGGGTTCGGTGGATGGCTGGGCATTTAACCCGCCAATCGCCAACGGGCCAACGCTTCCGACGGTTCAGCGGCGATGGACCTGTCGATGCGCTGCGGGTGGCGCCCCGGGCTCCGTTTCGTGTAAGGCGCGCCCAACTGGCCGGAGCGACTCATGAGTAGACCATTGCGGGGCGGCGTGATCGGCGCCGGGGTGTTCGGCGGCCACCACGCCCGCAAGTACGCCAGCCTGCCCGGCAGCGAGCTCGCCGCGGTCTTCGATCCGCACCCGGAGCGCGCCGCGGCCCTGGCCGAGCCGCTCGGCGGCCGCGCCGCCGCCAGCCTGGATGACTTTCTGCAGGCCGTGGACGTGGTCACCGTCGCATCCCCCGCCACCCACCACGCCGAGCAGGCGCTCGCCGCCCTGCGGGCCGGCAAACCCGTCTATGTGGAAAAGCCCATCGGAATCTCCCTCGACGACGCCGACAGGATCATCGCCGAGGCCGAGCGCCGCGGCCTGGTCGTGGCCGTCGGCCACCAGCAGCGGGTGGTCTTCCAGGCCATGGGCCTGTTCGACATCCCCGAGCAGCCGCTCCGCCTGGAGGCGCTGCGCCACGGTCCGCCGTCCGAGCGCAGCCTGGACGTCTCGGTGGTGCTCGACCTGATGGTCCACGACCTGGACCTGGCCCTTTCGCTCTCCAAGGCGGAGGCGCTCGCCGCCGAGGCCGAGGGCGAGATCGACTTCAGCGGCGGCTGGGACACCGCCCGGGCCGAGATCACCTTCGACGACGGCTTCACCGCCGTCTTCGACGCCTCGCGGCGAGCCGAGGCCTTCAAACGCACGATGCGCATCGTCTATCCCTCCGGCGAGGTGGAGGTCGACTTCCTGACCCACGCCTTCCGCAACACCACGCCCTATCCGTTGAACCCCGACTACGACGAGACCCCCGCGGCCAAGGACCAGCTCGCCGCCAGCGTCGAGGGGTTCCTTAAGGCCGTGCGCGGCGAGGCGCCCCGGCCCATCGTCACCGCCGCCGAGGGGGCCCGCGCCCTCGACCTGGCGCTGGCCGTGGAACAGGCGTTGGAAGCCGGCCGCTGAGGGCCTAGAGCGCGTTAGGCGGAAGTGTGAGCGGTTCCGCCGCCCGAACGCGCTCTACACTTTTGATTTAGAGCCTGTTTGATCGGTTCAGGCGGTTCCGCCTGAACCGAACAGGCTCTAGGCTCTCCTCCAACGATGGAGGATCCCATGAGCGACAAGGGCAGCGCCTACGACTTCACCTTCACCACCATCGACGGCAAGCCGCTGCCGCTGAGCACCTTCAAGGGCAAGGCGATCCTGGTGGTGAACACCGCCTCCAAGTGCGGGCTGACGCCCCAGTACGAGGGCCTGCAGAGCCTCTACGCCGACATGAAGGCCGAGGGCCTCGTCGTGCTCGGCGTGCCCTGCAACCAGTTCGCCGGCCAGGAGCCGGGGACCGAGGCCGAGATCCAGGAGTTCTGCCAGACCAACTTCGACGTCGACTTCCCGATGACCGCCAAGGTCGACGTGAAGGGGGAGGGGGCCCACCCCTTCTACGTCTGGGCGAGGGAGCGCCTCGGCGACGAGGCCGAGCCGGTCTGGAACTTCCACAAGATCCTGATTGGCAAGGACGGCCAGCCGGTGAAGGCCTTCGGCCCGCGCACCGAGCCCCGCGACGACATGGTCAAGGACGCCATCGGCGCGGCCCTCCGCTCCAGCGCCGCGGCCTTCTGACGAGGCTTTCCCTCCTCTTCATGGGGAGGGTGGTCCCGCAGGGACCGGGTGGGGGAGTCCCGAACCACCCCGGCGGCGGAGGCCCAGCGCCTCGCCCGCCCGGAACTTCCCCACCCGTCCCGTCGCTTCGCTCCGGTCCACCCTCCCCATGAAGGGGAGGGAAGGAGACTTCGAATGCACCGCAAACCCGACGGCGGCTGGGACAAGTCCCGCCTGCCCAGCCGGCACGTGACCGAGGGCCCGTCCCGCGCGCCGCACCGCAGCTACTACTACGCCATGGGGCTGGGCAGCCGGGAGATCGCCCAGCCGTTCGTCGGCGTCGCCTCCTGCTGGAACGAGGCCGCCCCCTGCAACACCGCCCTGATGCGCCAGGCCCACGCCGTCAGCCAGGGGGTGAAGGCCGCCGGCGGCACGCCGCGCGAGTTCTGCACCATCACGGTCACCGACGGCATCGCCATGGGCCATGAGGGCATGCGCTCCAGCCTCGTCAGCCGCGAGGTGATCGCCGACTCCGTCGAGCTGACCATCCGCGGCCACAGCTACGACGCCCTGGTCGGCGTCGCCGGCTGCGACAAGTCCCTGCCGGGCATGATGATGGCCATGCTGCGGCTCAACGTGCCCTCCGTCTTCCTCTACGGCGGCTCGATCCTGCCCGGCTGCTGGAAGGGTCGGGACGTCACCGTCCAGGACGTCTTCGAAGGCGTCGGCCAGCACTCGGCCGGGAACATGACCGACGAGGAGCTGACCGACCTGGAGCAGCACGCCTGCCCCGGCGAGGGCGCCTGCGGCGGCCAGTACACCGCCAACACCATGGCCTGCGTCTCCGAGGCCATCGGCCTGGCCCTGCCGCTCTCTTCGGCCCTGCCGGCCCCTTACGAGAGCCGCGACGCCTACGCCGTGGCCTCCGGCGAGGCGGTGATGCGGCTGATCGAACGGAACATCCGCCCGCGCGACATCTGCACCCGCAAGGCCTTCGAGAACGCCGCCGTGGTCATCGCCGCCACCGGCGGCTCCACCAACGGCGGGCTGCACCTGCCGGCCATGGCCCACGAGTGCGGGATCGAGTTCACCCTGCGCGACTTCGCCGAGATCTGCGACCGCACCCCCTACATCGCCGACCTCAAGCCCGGCGGCCGGTTCGTGGCCAAGGAGATGGGCGAGGCCGGCGGCGTGCCGATGCTGCTCAAGACCCTGCTGGAGGGGGGCTACCTGCACGGCGACTGCCTGACCGTCACCGGCAAGACCCTGGCCGAGAACCTCGCCGACGTGACCTGGCGCGCCGACCAGGAGGTGATCCGGCCGGTCTCCAGCCCGCTCTCGCCCACCGGCGGCGTCAAAGGCCTCTGGGGCACGCTCGCCCCCGACGGCGCCATCGTGAAGGTGGCCGGCCTCTCCCACCTGAGGCACCGCGGCCCGGCCCGGGTGTTCGACGGCGAGGAGGCCTGCTTCGAGGCGGTCGAGCGGGGCGAGTACAAGGAGGGCGACGTCCTCGTCATCCGCTACGAGGGGCCCCGCGGCGGACCGGGGATGCGCGAGATGCTGTCGACCACGGCGGCCATCTACGGCCAGGGCATGGGCGACAAGGTCGCCTTGATCACCGACGGCCGCTTCTCCGGCGCCACGCGCGGCCTCTGCATCGGCCACGTCGGTCCCGAGGCCGCCGTCGGCGGGCCCATCGCCCTCGTCAAGGACGGCGACATCATCGCCATCGACGCCGAGGCCGGGACCCTCGACCTGGAGGTCGACCCCATCGAGCTGGAGCATCGCGCCCATCACTTCGAGCCGCGCGAGACGCAGTATGGCTCCGGCGCGATCTGGAAGTTCGCCCAGATGGTCGGGCCGGCCCACCTGGGGGCCGTCACCCACCCCGGCTTCGCCGGGGAGAAGCACGTCTACGCGGACATCTAGGTGAAGACCCTCGGCCTGATCGGCGGCATGAGCGCCGAGAGCACCGTCATCTACTACCAGCTGCTCAACCGGCTGGTGCGCGAGCGGCTGGGCGGGCTGCATTCCGCGAGCCTGGTGATGGCCTCGCTCGACTTCGCCCCCATCGCCCGGATGCAGGCCGACGGCGCCTGGGACGAAGCGGGCGCGTTGCTGGCGGCCTCGGCCCGCACGCTCGAGGCCGCGGGCGCCCAGGCCGTGCTCATCTGCGCCAACACCATGCACCTGGTGGCGGGCGCCGTGCAGGCCGCCGTCTCGGTCCCGCTGATCCACATCGCCGACGCCACGGCTGACGCGCTGACCGCCGCAGGCGCGCGCCGACCGCTGCTGCTGGCCACCCGCTTCACCATGGAGAAGGCCTTCTACCGCGAGCGTCTCGCCGCCCGCGGCCTCGAGGCCCTTGTCCCGGAACCGGCCGAGCGCGAGCGCCTGCACGCCATCATCTACGACGAGCTCTGCGTCGGGGTGGTCTCAGCCAAGTCCAAGGCCGCTGTCCTTTCGATGATCGCGGCCGCGCAAGGGCAGGGGGCGGACAGCGTCATCTTCGGCTGCACCGAGATCGGCCTGCTGATCTCCCAGGCCGAACTGGACCTGCCCGCCTTCGACACCACCGAGATCCACGCCCGCGCGGCGGTCGACTTCAGCCTTGCCTGAACCTCGTCGTTCCCCGCGCATCGCGGGAAGGGAAGACCCGTCTGGGCCTCAGCCCCCGAGCCACCGAAACGCCCTGGCGATGAACGCCCGGCCGTCCCGTTCCACCGGTGCGCCATGCGCCATCACCACCCGGACGGCGGGCCATTCCAGGATGCGCTGCAAGGCCGCGCGCGCGGCGCGCCGGTCGGTGAAGGCGGCGCGGAACTTCCGCGGCACGGTCGGCTCGGGTTCGGTCATCAGATCCAGCCGGGCGATCAGCGCCCGCCACCCCCGAAACCAGCCCGGCGGGAACTGCTGGATCAGATCGGTGAACAGGACCGTGCCGCTGCGTCGATGGAAGAAGACCACTTCGGTGGTGATGCGGTTTCCGCGCACGGCGACCTGGTCGAGGCTGCTCGCCCACTCCGCCGGCGGCTGGTCGCCCAGCTCCGCATCGATGACGAGGTCCGTGCGCCGGCCGCTCAGGCCGGGGGCGGCGAACAGCCTGGCGTCAGGGTAGGCGCGCCGCCACTCGTCCAGGAACAGATGGTGCAGCGAGTTCGGAGCGATCAGCCCCCTGACGGCGCCAAGCTCGTCCACCTCCGCACGGAGAGCCTCCGAAATCGCGACGGGCGACCAGATGAGCAGGCCGCCTGTGTCGAGCCGGATCACCGCCATGCGGGTGGGGTAGCGGAACCCGACCACGTCGGCTTCCGGCCCGTCGGCCAGCCAGATCTCGGGCCCGAACGGCTGCAGGGCGGGCGTGGTCAAGCTAGCCCGCCAGCGCCGGCACGCCGGTGAAATGCGGATGGGCCAGCACCAGGACCAGGTAGACCGCCACCGCCGCCAGGATCCGCCAAACGCCGATCTCGCTCCAGATCAGCCGTTGCCGGCCCTCGACGATGGCGGCGAAGGGCACGTTGGAGGTCCGGGCGGCGAAGCTGTCCCAGGCCGGGCCCAGGGCCCGCTTGCGCTTGGCGTCGATGCTGGCCGTGCCGCTGACAGCCAGGATGAGCAGCGAGCCGAACAGGATGAGGCTCGCCCGGTCGCCGTTGACCACAAGGTGGCCGAGCGCCCAGAGGGCGACGCCCCACAGGAACGGATGGCGGGTGACCCGCAGGATGCCCTGCGCCGCGTCCGGCCGCTCGATCACCCCTTCCTGGCGCACGCTGGTCGGGTTGCGGGTGGAAAGTCCGATGACGATCAGCGTCACCGCCAGCAGCTGGATCAGCATCTGGATGTTCCGGCTCGCCGGGCCGACGCTCCAGTAGGGCTCGTTCTCCGGGCCGCCGCGGGCCTGGCCGAAGGCGAGCGCCAGCCAGACCAGTCCAACGATGGAGAGGGCCGCGAACAGGCCCATGTACGGACCCTCGCCGATCCGCCCGACCAGCCGGTCGCGCACCCTCGTGCCCGAGATCAGCAGGTGGATGAGGACGAAGAACGCCGATGCGGCGATGAGGTTGAGCATGCGCGCCTCCCCGTCGGATGCCGCGGCGGAGTTGGAGCTTCGCCGCAGTCGGCGTCAAGCCGCGTTGGCGGCGCCCGGTTGTTCCAGGTCGAGCCCGGGCTGCTCGTCGGCCGCGGCGGCCGCGGGCGCAGGGGAAGGCGCGGGCGGGGCGACACGCGCGCCGGCCCGCGGTGCGCGGCGCAGGATGGCCTCCACGCGGGTGATCCAGCGGGCGGCTTCGCCGACCGCCTCGGTGGAGGGCGCGGGCCGGCGGCCGGAGTCGTCGCCGGGCAGCCACAGGTCGAGGTCGAAGTCGGCGAAGCGGGGATCGTCGAACACCAGCCGCAGGGTGACCTTCTCCATGGCCCCGACCACCTGGTCCATGGCCTTGCGCGGCTCGCCCCGGAAGGCCCGCGCCAGCACCTGGCCGTCGACGATCAGCTCGGCCCCGACCAGCTCGTCGATCTTGTAGACCAGGCACCAGGCGCCGCCATCCCAGGAGACCGCCATCGAACCGGTGGAGAAGCAGAACCCGGCGCCGCGCCCGCGGCCGCGGGCGATCACCGTCGCCTCGGGCGTGGTCCTCAGCACCCGCTTGAGGGACCGGCGAATCCGCCGCTCCTCGTCCATGAACCAGATCGCGGCGCTCCCCAGGAGGGTGACCACGGTTCCGGCCAGGGCGATCCACAGCAGCAGGCGCGCGAGATCGTTCATGACGGCGAGGCTACGGTGCTTCGGCCCGAGTCGAGAAGAGAGTCTTCGTCGCAGGCGAAAATGAGGCGAAGCCTCGCCTAGAGCTCCAGCTCCACGACCAGCGGTACGTGGTCCGAGGGCTTCTCCCAGCTGCGCACGTCCCGGTGGATGGCCACCCCGCGCAGCCGGTCCGCCGCCTGGGGCGAGAGCAGGGCGTGGTCGATGCGGATGCCGTCGTTCCGCTGCCACGAGCCGGCCTGGTAGTCCCAGAAGGTGTAGGCGCCCGGCGAGCCGTCGGCCTGCATGAAGGCGTCGGTCAGACCCAGCCACTTGAGCGCCCGGAAGGCCTCCCGGCTCTCGGTCTGGAACAGGGCGTCGCGGGTCCAGTGGGCCGGATACTCGGCGTCGCGGGGCTCGGGGATGACGTTGTAGTCGCCGACCATCGCGAGCGGCTCCTCCAGCGCCAGCAGCTGGCGGGCGTGGGCGTTCAGCCGCTTCAGCCAGTTCAGCTTGTAGGCGAACTTCTCCGTGCCGATCGGATTGCCGTTCGGCAGGTAGATCGAGGCCACCCGCACCGGCGTCGGTCCCGAGACCACCGCCTCAAGGTAGCGGGCGTGGTCGTCGCCGTCGTCGCCGGGCAGGCCGCGGCGGACGTCCTCCAGCGGCGTCTTCGAGAGGATCGCCACCCCGTTGTAGGTCTTCTGGCCGTGGACGGCGATGTTGTAGCCCAGCCGCTCGAACGGCTCGGCCGGGAACTTCTCGTCGACGCACTTCAGCTCCTGCAGGCAGGCCACGTCCGGCTGCTCCTGCTCGAACCAGCGGCGGACGGTCTCCAGCCGCGCGTTGACCGAATTGACGTTCCAGGTGGCGATGCGCATGGGGCGCGACGCTAGAGGTGCGGCCGCTCGCCCTCAAGGGCCTCGGGCGGCCTCTCGCGCCGGATCGGGAAGCTGGAGAGTTCGACGGCCTTGGCGGCGGCCGCCTCGTCGGCCGCGCGGCGCTCGTCCGTGCGCCAGTCCACCTCCCAGAGCGCGGCGCGGAAGACCAGGATGGCCGATAGGCCGAGCCCGAAGAGCAGGACGGCGGGCGACCACCCGTCTTCGACCACCCAGAGGCTGCAGCCGATCACCAGCCCGTAGGCCGCCGCGCCGAGCAGGATGTTTCGGCGCGGCCGCCCCCACTCACGTTCCAGCGGGATGCGGGCAGAGAGGAGGGCGATCCCCAGGAGAGCGCCGAGGACGACCAGTGGCGTTCTGGGGCCGTAGACGTAGTGGATCAGGGTCGCGAGGATCAGCAGGGCCGCGCTGATGGCTGCGCCGATCGCAATCGCCACCCGTATGCCGGCGGAGCGCTTCTCCCCGTTCTGCGTCGGCGCCACCCTCAGCGGCCGCCCTTGACGAAGTCGACGATGGCGTCGACGGCCTTGTGGTCCACCGGTTTCAGCGGCTCCCGATAGGTGGCGAGATTGCCGTCCCGGTCGGCGGGCGCGGCCTTCAGGACGTGGTTCATGCCCTCGACCTTCACCAGCTTCACGCCCGGCCGGGCGGCCGCCAGCCGTTCGGCGTCGGCCATGGAGATCTGCAGGTCCGTGGTGCCTTGGACCACCAGCACGGGCCCCTGGTACTTCCTCAGCAGCTCCGGCGGGTCGTAGGACATCGCGTCCATCAGGAAGGGCTGGAAGGCCGGCAGGAAGAGCATCTGGAGCGGCGCAGGCAGGCGCGCGACGTCGACCGGCTGCCGCTTCTCCAGCTTCTCGATCGCCGCGAAGGCCTCGTCGAGCAGGGGCGCGTTCGCCGGGTTGGCCTTGAGCTGCTCGCGCAGGAGCTGCCCCAGCGGGCGGCCGGCCCCGGCCACCAGGACCAGGCCGCAGATGTCCTGGCTGCGCTCGGCCGCCGCCACCGCCGCGACGAGGGCGCCTTCGCTGTGGCCGAGCACCCAGACGCAGGCGGCGCCCGTCACCGGCTTCAGCCCCTGGGCCCAGGCCGCCACGTCCCGGGCGTAGTCGCCGATCGTCACATTGTTCGGGTCGGCCGCCGCGCCGGCGCTGTCGAACATGCCGCGCTTGTCGATGCGGACGGAGGCGACGCCCTGGTCGACTAGCGCCTCGGCCAGGCGCCGATAGCTGGCGGCGGTGGCGCCGAGCGTATTGTTGCCGTCCTTGTCCGTCGGCCCCGAGCCGGGGACGATCAGCACCACGGGCGGGCGGGCGACGTCCGAGGGGGTCAGCATCACGCCGTGCAGGGTGCCCGTGGCGCCGGTGGCGGCCACGGCCTTCTCCACGGCCTTCGCGTCAGCCGCGAGCGGCGCCGCCAGCAACGCTGCGATGAGCAACCACGCCCGCAAGTCCGTACCCGCGCTTCTAGTCCGAAGGCGATGCTAACCCGATACGGCGGTTTGCGAAACGAGCGTGACTATACTTCAGATGGAGAAGCTGACGCCGCAGCCGCAGCTGGACTTGGCGTTCGGGTTCTTCACCCGGAACTCGGCGCCCGCCAGCTGGTCGACGAAATCGATCTCCGAGCCTTTCAGCAGGGCCAGGGAGACGACGTCCACCAGCGCGGCCGCACCGTCGCGCTCCACCTTCAGGTCGTCCTCCTGCGCCTGGTCGACGAGATCGAACTGGTACTGGAAGCCGGAGCAGCCGCCGCCCTCGACGGCCACGCGCAGCATCAGCGGCCGGCCTTCGGCCTGGCTGATCGCCTTGATGCGGCTGGCGGCGGCGGGGGAGAGGGAGACGTCTGTGGTCATCATCTTAAGACTGCCTAAGGTCTAGACTATATGAGGTCGCCGGCCGCTTCGCCCAAGGGGTAACCGGCGCCCGAAGGTCTGAAGGGTCTGCATGCTTCCGCTCCGCGCCGCCTACGCCGAAGATCCCGCCGCCTCGCGCGGCCGCAAGGTCCCCGAGCCCGAGAGCCGCACGCGCACCCCCTTCGCCCGCGACCGCGACCGCATCATCCACGCCACCGCCTTCCGCCGGCTGAAGGAGAAGACGCAGGTCTTCGTGGCCCACGAGGGCGATCATTTCCGCACCCGCCTGACCCACTCCCTGGAAGTGGCCCAGATCGCCCGCTCGGTGGCCACCGCCCTCGGCCTCGACGCCGACCTGGCCGAGACCATCGCGCTCGCCCACGACCTCGGCCACCCGCCGTTCGGCCATGCCGGCGAGGACGAGCTGGAGCGGCAGATGGCGCCCTACGGCGGGTTCGACCACAACGTCCAGACCTTCCGCGTGGTCACCAGCCTGGAGCGGCGCTACCCGAAGTTCCAGGGCCTCAATCTGACGTGGGAGACCCTCGAGGGGGTGGTCAAGCACAACGGCCCGGTGGCCGACCGGATGGACGACCCGGCCTGGAGCGACGTGGCCGCCTTCAGCGGCGAATACGACCTGCGCCTGGACACCTGGGCCTCGGCCGAAGCCCAGGTCGCCGCGCTGGCCGACGACATCGCCTACAACAACCATGACGTCGACGACGGCGTGCAGGCCGGCCTGTTCCACCTGAAGGAGCTGCTGGACGTGCCCCTGATCGGGCCGATCCTGGCCGGCGTCTACCAGGACTTCCCCGACCTCGACCCGCAGATCGTCCGTCTGGAGGCCGTGCGGCGGATGATCGGGGCCATGGTCGACGACGTGATGGCCGAGACCCTGCGCCGGGCCCGGGCCGCGGACATCCGGTCCGCCGAGGACGTGCGGATGATGGACCAGGCGCTGG
This sequence comes from Phenylobacterium terrae, assembly GCF_042681205.1. Taxonomy (NCBI): domain Bacteria; kingdom Pseudomonadati; phylum Pseudomonadota; class Alphaproteobacteria; order Caulobacterales; family Caulobacteraceae; genus Phenylobacterium; species Phenylobacterium terrae. Next base: position 795,642 of record NZ_JBHUEY010000006.1, on the reverse strand, counting down.
TCGCCTTCTCCCGGGAGCGGGTGGAGGAGCTGGCCAGGCTCCGGGAATTCCTCTCCACGCGCATGTACCGCCACTGGCGCGTCAATCGGACGCGCAGCCAGGCGCGCCGCATTCTGGCCGAGATGTTTCAGCTGTTTATGGAGGAGCCCGACGTCCTGCCGACCGAGTGGTTCGCCCGTCTGCAGAACAGCGACAAGGCCGGCCGAGCGCGTGTGGTCTGCGACTACATCGCCGGCATGACCGATCGTTTCGCCATCGAAGAGCACCGCCGGCTTTTCCACCTCGACGTCTGGAATTAGGCGAAGGAGGCGGTTCGAAGCGGGGCGCGCTTCGATAGACTGACCGCCTCAGGCGCGCGATTCGGTATCGCCGCGCCGATCAGTTCCCCCGGGAGCCCTTCGCGATGACAGATGCTGATCGCGGCGCCTATACGCCCTCCACCGATGCGCCGCTGTCGTTCGACGCCCGCCAGCCGGTCCGCGGCGCGCGGCCCGTACCCTTCACGCTGATCATCAGCGGCCTGGTGCTCATCGCCCTCGTCGCGGCGATCTACGTCTTCTACCAGGGCGGCGTGCGCCAGTCGGGCGAGGCGCCCCAGACCGTCGGCGCGCCGGTCGGCGAGCTGCGGGGCGCCGCCCCCGCCGAGCAGGCGGCCGTCGATCCGGCCGCCGGCCTGCAGATCTACCGGACCGACGCGGGCGAAGCCCCGGCCGGCGAGCCCCGCTTCGCCCCGCCGCCCGAGCAGCCGGCTCCGCGCCCGGTGGCCGTCGAGCCGCCGCCGGCGGCCGCGCCGACCACGCCCGTCAGCTCGCAGCCGGTTCCCCTGCCGCCCGCGCCCAAGGCCGCGCCGCCGGTGCAGGTCGCGACCGCGCCCGCGGCCCCGGCGCCCAAGCCCGCGCCGCCGGCTCCGGCCCCCAAGGTCGCCACCGCGCCGCCGCCGGCGCCCAAGACCGCGCCCCCGGCCGCCGGAGCCGGGTCGGCCGTGGTGCAGATCGGCGCCTTCGCCAGCCGCGAGCTGGCGCAGGCCGAGCTCTCGAAGGTCGCCGGCGTCAGCGGCAACCCCGGCGGGCGCAGCATCGAGCCGGCCCCCGGCAAGCCGCTGTTCCGCGCCGCCGTCACCGGCTTCTCCTCGCGGGCCGACGCCCAGGCCTTCTGCAACGCCCTGAAGGCCTCCGGAAAGCAGTGCTTCGTCCGATGAGCATCCAGGCCTGCATCCTCGGCTGCGCGGGAACCAGCCTCACGGACGAGGAGCGGGGCTTCTTTTCCGAGGTGCGGCCCTGGGGCTTCATCCTCTTCAAGCGCAACATCGACAGCCCCGACCAGGTGCGCCGGCTGGTGGACGAGCTTCGCGGCTGCGTGGGCCGCGAGGACGCGCCCGTCCTGATCGACCAGGAGGGCGGCCGGGTGCAGCGGATGGGGCCGCCGCACTGGCGGCGCTACCCGCCGGGCCGCGCCTACGGCCAAATCCCCGGCAACGATCCGCTCTATCGGCGCGAGATCGCCCGGCTCGGCGCGCGCCTGCTGGCCCACGACCTGCGCGCCGTCGGCATTAACGTGGACTGCGTGCCGGTGCTCGACGTGCCCGCGCCCGATGGCCACGAGATCATCGGCGACCGCGCCTACGGCCAGACGGCGGACGAAGTCGCTCTGCTCGGCCGCGCCGCCGCCGAGGGGCTGATCGCCGGCGGCGTGCTGCCGATCATCAAGCACATCCCCGGTCATGGACGGGCGCTGGCCGACAGCCACCTGCAGCTGCCCGTGGTCGAGGCCTCGTACGAGGAGCTCGAGGCCCGGGACTTCGCCCCCTTCAAGGTGCTGTCGGACATGCCGATGGCGATGACCGCCCACGTCGTCTACACGGCCATCGACCCGAACCGGCCAGGCACCACCTCGCGGATCGTCCATCGGCGGGTGATCCGCGGGGCAATCGGTTTCGACGGCCTGGTGATGACCGACGACCTGTCGATGAAGGCGCTCTCGGGCGACTTCGCCGGCCGCACCCGCGCCGCGCTCGCCGCCGGCTGCGACGTCGCGCTCCACTGCAACGGCGACATGGACGAGATGAAGGGCGTGGTCGCCGGGGCCAAGTCCCTGCAGGGCCGCTCCTTGGCCCGGGCCAAGGCCGCGCTCGCCCGCCTCGCCAGGGTCCCCGAGCCGTTCGACGTGGAGGAGGGCCGGGCCCGCTTCGAGGCCGCCTTCCAGGGCCGCTTCGCCGCATGAACGCCTTTCAGCCCAACCTGTCCTTCGAGGCCGCCAGCCGGGCCGCCGAGGACGGCGCGGCGCTGATCGTCGACATCGACGGCTTCGAAGGTCCCCTCGACGTCCTGCTGGCCCTGGCCCGCACCCAGAAGGTGGACCTGACCAAGCTCTCGGTGCTCAAGCTCGCCGAGCAGTATCTCGCCTTCGTCCAGCAGGCCCGGCGGCTGCACTTCGCCCTGGCCGCCGACTACCTGGTGATGGCGTCCTGGCTGGCCTACCTGAAGTCGCGCCTTTTGCTGCCCAAGCCCGAGCGGCCCAAGGGCGACGAGCCCCCGGCCGAGGAGATGGCCGCCCAGCTCGCCTTCCGCCTGGCCAAGCTCGACGCCATGCGCAAGGCCGCCGAGGCGCTGAAGGAACGGCCGCAGCTCGGCCGCGACGTGTTCGTCCGCGGCGATCCCGACCAGGTGAAGGTGATCCCCTCCAGCCGCATCGAGGGCGACCTCTACGGCCTGATGAGCGCCTACGTCACGCAGCGCCGCCGGGAGCAGGCCAAGCACTACACGCCCCGTCCCCAGCAGGCCTATCCGCTGGAGGCCGCCCGCGACCGGCTGCGGGACATGCTGCCCGAGCTCGCCCGCTGGACCTCGCTGACCGGACTTGCGCCCTTCCGCCCGGAAGGGGAGGGGCCGAGCCGCGCCTCCTATGTCGCCTCCACCCTGTCGGCTAGCCTGGAGCTGGTGAAGGAGGGCTCGCTGGAGGCCCGTCAGCTGGAGGCCTTCGCCGACATCTACCTGCGGGCCCGCAAGGGTCGGGCGGAGGCGGCATGAGCGAGACCGAACGCCAGGTCGAGGCGCTGCTGTTCGCCGCCGCCGGCCCCCTGAGCGAACAGGACATCGCCGATCGTCTGCCCGCCGGCTCGGACGTGCCGACGGCCATCGCCGCGCTGAGAGCGCGCTACGAGGGCCGTGGCGTCGAACTCGCCGAGGTCGCCGGGCGCTGGCGCTTCCAGACCGCCCAGGACCTCGCCTTCCTGATGACCGAGGAGCGTGAAGAGCCGCGCCGGCTCTCCCGCGCCGCGCAGGAGACCCTGGCGATCATCGCCTATCACCAGCCGGTCACCCGGGCAGAGATCGAAGCCGTGCGCGGCGTCCAGGCCAGCAAGGGCACGCTCGACGTGCTCCTGGAGCTCGGCCTCGTGCGCATGCGCGGCCGCCGCCGCACGCCGGGGCGGCCGGTCACCTACGGCACCACCGACGCCTTCCTTGAGCACTATGGCCTGGCCAGCCTCGCCGACCTGCCGGGAATGGCCGAGATGAAGGCCGCCGGCCTGCTCTCCCTCGACCTGCCGGCCGACTTCTCGGTGCCCAACCCGGCCGGGCTCGACCCCGAGGAAGACCCGCTGGACCCGCACGAGGCGCCCGAGTTCCACACCGACTTCCTGGGCGAAGCCGAGGCGGGGCGTTAGGCCGCGTACCCTCGGTTGGCCTCATCGGCCCCGAGCCACTATATTCCGCGCGACAGGCACGGGGACGCGGCCTAGGACAGGCCGGCGATCTTAAGGAGTTCGACCCCTATGGGTTCATTTTCGATCTGGCACTGGCTGATCGTTCTGGTCGTCATCGCGCTGCTGTTCGGCGGGCGCGGCCGGCTTTCCTCGATCATGGGCGACGCGGCCAAGGGCATCCGCGCCTTCAAGGACGGCCTGAAGAATGACGAGGCCGAGACCGCCGAGAAGAAGCCGCTGACGTCCGAGCGCGAGAAGGACGAAGCCCGCGGCTGAGCCGCAGCGCTCGCTCCACATGCAATTCGCGCCCGCGCCGCTTGATCGGCGCGGGCGCTGTCGCTTAAGGCCCATCCATGCTCGATCTCGGCATCGGCGCCACCGAACTCATGCTGATCGCGGCCATCGCGCTGATCGTGGTGGGGCCGAAGGACCTGCCGCTCCTGATGCGCCGCATCGGCCAGTTCACCGGCCGGATGCGGGCGATGGCGGCCGAGTTCCGCTCCAGCTTCGACGAGATGGCCCGCCAGAGCGAGCTCGACGAGCTGCGCAAGGAGGTCGAGGCCATGCGCCGCGGCCAGCTCTTCGACGAGGCCGCCGGCAAGGCGGACATGGAGAAGGTGTTCGACGAGATCGACCAAGGACTGAAGGCGGACGAGGCGATCGCCTACCCCGGGCACGAATACGCCGATCCCGCACCCCTGCCGCCCGCGGAGCCCGAGGCTGAACCGGCGCCGGCCGCGCCGAAGCGCCGGGCCCGCAAGCCGAAGTCCGAAGCGACCACCGTTCCGGCCGAGGCGGCCGCCCCCAAGCGCGCCCGCAACCCGCGCACTCCGAAGGCTGGCCAGGCGTGAGCATTCCCGACGAAGACGCCGAGATCGAAGCCTCGCGGGCCCCGCTGCTCGACCATCTCGTCGAGCTGCGCCAGCGGCTGATCGTCTCGCTGGTGGCGCTGTTCATCGGCTTTGCGGTCTGCTTCGGCTTCGCCGGCCAGATCTACATCTTCCTGCTCCACCCCTTCGAGGTGGCGGCCCAGCTGCTGGCGGCCCAGAAGGCGGCCGGCGGCCACCACAATCCCTTCGACCTCTTCCTGGTGCTGACCGGCTTCAAACAGCTTCCGGCGCCGGCCGAGCAGCTGCGCCTGGTGTTCACCGCGCCCCTGGAGTTCTTCTTCACCAAGCTCAAGCTCGCCGGCTTCGGCGCAGTGGTGGTGACCTTCCCGGTGCTGGCCTGGCAGGTCTACGGCTTCGTCGCGCCGGGCCTCTACAAGCGCGAGCGCAAGGCCTTCTTCCCCTTCCTGCTGGCCGCCCCGGCGCTGTTCCTGCTTGGCGCGGCGCTGGTCTACTTCGTGATCCTGCCGTTCGTCCTGTGGTTCTCGCTGAGCCAACAGGTGATCGCCGCCAACGTCGCGGTCGAGCTGCTGCCCAAGGTCTCGGACTACCTGACCCTGGTCACCACCCTGCTGCTGGCGTTCGGGCTCTGCTTCCAGCTGCCCGTGGTGCTGACCCTCTGCGGACTGGCGGGGCTGGTCACCGCCAAGCAGCTCACGGTCGGCCGCCGCTACGCCATTGTCGCGGTGTTCGTGGTCGCAGCGGTGCTGACCCCGCCCGACCCGATCAGCCAGCTGATGCTCGCGATCCCCATCGTGCTGCTCTACGAGGTCTCCATCTGGTGCGTGCGGCTCATCGAGCTGCGCCGCAAGCGTGAGGAGTCCGGGACCGACATCGTCCCGGTCTGACTTGGCCCGTCTGACCTTGGCGTGACGGGCGACGCGCTCTAGGAAGAGCCCCGCCCACCCACCCGCCGGCGCCTCTCCATGCACGACATCCGAGCCATTCGCGAAAACCCCGACGCCTATGAGCGCGCCTGGAGTGCGAAGGGGCTGTCCGGACGCACCGAAGAGATCCTCGCCCTCGACGCGAAGCTGCGCGCCGCTCAGACCGCGCTGCAGCAGGCCCAGGCCGAGCGTAACGACGCCTCCAAGAAGATCGGCCAGGCCAAGGCCCAGAAGAACGAGGCCGAGGCGACCCGCCTGATGGCCCACGTCGAGGCCCTGAAGAAGACCCTGGAAGAGCAGACCGCCGTCGAGCGCGAGGCCGGCGAGGCCCTGCGGACCATCCTGGCGTCGCTCCCCAACCTGCCGGCCGCGGACGTCCCCCCCGGCGAGGACGAGACCGCCAACGTCGAAGTCCGCCGCTGGGGCGAGCCGTTCGCCATCGCCAGCCCCAAGGACCACGTCGACCTCGGCGAAGCGCTCGGGATGATGAGCTTCGAGAAGGCCGCAAAGATGAGCGGCTCGCGGTTCGTCGTCCTGCAGAGCCAGCTTGCGCGGCTCGAACGCGCGCTCGGCCAGTTCATGCTCGATCTTCAGACCCGCGAGCATGGCTACACGGAAGTCTCGCCGCCCCTGCTGGTGCGCAGCGAGGCCATGTTCGGCACCGGCCAGCTGCCGAAATTCTCCGACGACCAGTTCGTGGCCATTCCCGGTCTCGAGAACACCCGGCCGATCGCGCCGACCGCTCTGGACGAGGCGCCGGAGATCCGCTGGCTAGTGCCCACCGCCGAGGTCTCGCTGACCAACCTGGTGCGCGAGGCGATCACGCCGGAGGAGGAGCTGCCGCTGCGGCTGACGGCGCTCACCCACTGCTTCCGCGCGGAAGCCGGCGCTTCGGGCCGCGACACCCGCGGCATGATCCGCCAGCACCAGTTTCAGAAGGTCGAGCTGGTCTCCATCACCACGCCCGACCAGTCGGAGGCCGAGCACGAGCGGATGGTGGAGTGCGCCGAGGCGGTGCTGAAGGCGCTGCAGCTGCCGTTCCGCACCATGCTGCTGTGCGCCGGCGACATGGGCTTCTCGGCCCGCAAGACCTACGACCTGGAGGTTTGGATCCCGTCGGAGGGCCGCTACCGCGAGATCAGCTCCTGCTCGAACTGCGGCGACTTCCAGGCCCGCCGCATGGACGCCCGCTGCAAGGCGGCCGGCGAGAAGGGGACGCGCTTCGTCCATACCCTCAACGGCTCGGGCCTGGCGGTCGGCCGCACCTTGGTGGCGGTGATGGAGAACTACCAGGACGAGAACGGCCGTATCGCCATCCCTCAAGCCCTGCATCCCTACCTGCCGGGCCTCACGCATATCGGGGGCGAGGCGTGAGCATCCACGGGCGTTCAGATCCACCCCCGCGCAGCGGGGGAGGGGGACCGCGAAGCGGTGGAGGGGGTGCTGCCGCCGTGCGCCCCTTCCGTCTCGGCGCTGCGCGCCGAGCCACCTTCCCCGCGTTGCGGGGAAGGAGCTGACGATGCGCATCCTCCTCACCAACGACGACGGGATTCACGCTGAGGGGCTGGTGGCGCTGGAGAACATCGCCAAGGTCCTGACGGACGACGTCTGGGTCTGTGCGCCGGAGTGGGAGCAGTCGGGCGCCTCCCGGGCGCTGACGCTCGCCGAGCCGCTACGGGTGCGGAAAGTGGGCGAGCGCCGCTTCGCCGTCTCCGGCACGCCCACCGACTGCGTGATGCTGGCGATCAGCGAACTGATCGAGGGCGACAGGCCCGACCTCGTCCTCTCCGGCGTCAACCGCGGCGCGAACCTGGCCGAGGACGTGACCATGTCCGGGACCGTGGCCGGCGCCATCGAGGCCATGGCCATGGGCGTGCCCGGCATCGCCCTGTCGCAGACCTCCTGGCCCCAGCAGGAGCATCAGTTCGCCCCGGCCGAGGCGTTCGGCCCGGGCATCGTCCGGCGGCTGGTGGAAGTGGGCTGGCCGAAGGACGTGATCGTCAACATCAACTTCCCGAGCCGGCCGGTCGAGGAGATCACCGAGGTCGAGGTCACCCGCCAGGGCTTCCGCGACGTGGCCGTCCGCCACGCCGAGAAGCGCACCGACCTGCGCGGCCGCGAGTACTACTGGATGGGCTACCGCCAGGAGCGGTCGAACCCGGCCGACGGCACCGACCTTAAGGCGGCCTACGAGGGCCGGATCTCGGTCACCCCGCTGCATATCGACTTGACGCACATGGCCACCGTGAACGCATTGAAGGGGGTGCTGGGCGGCGCTCCTCCGAGGGCCTGAAGATGGCGGACGAGACCGACACGCCCGAAACCCGGATGGCCCGCCTGATCCTGGCGCTGCGCTCCCAGGGCGTCACTGACCCCAAGGTGCTGAACGCCATCGAGACGACGCCGCGCGAGATCTTCACGCCGGACCTGTTCAAGGAGCGCGCCTGGGAGGATTCGGCTCTGCCGATCGCCTGCGGCCAGACGATCAGCCAGCCCTTCATCGTCGGGCTGATGACCCAGGCCTTGCAGCTCGAGCCGCGGGCCCGGGTGCTCGAGATCGGCACCGGCTCGGGCTACCAGACGACGGTGCTCTCGAAGCTGTCCCGGCTGGTCTACACCGTGGAGCGCTATCGCACGCTGCTGCGGGAGGCGGAGGCGAGATTCAAGGTCCTGGGCCTGACCAACGTCATCACCCGCTTCGGCGACGGCGGGGAGGGCTGGCCCGAACAGGCGCCTTTCGACCGGGTGATGGTCACCGCGGCCGCCCCGAACGAACCGACCAAGCTGCTCGCCCAGCTCAAGCCGACGGGCGTCCTGGTGGCGCCCATCGGCAAGGGACCCGTCCAGAGCCTTCGCCGCTACACCGGCGACGGGCAGGGCGGTTTCAAGGTCGAGGAGCTGACCGAGGTCCGCTTCGTGCCGCTCCTCGACGGGGTGGCGCGCGAGCTTTGAAGGTGCGGCTTTTTGGGCGGACAGGGGCGCCGAGCTTCAGCCTCGGTTAACCTTAAGGGCACGACGATTCCGGCGGGGGCTTAGGAAGCGGCGAATGATTCAGATGATGAGCCGAACCGCTCTTCTGACGGCGGCGGGCGCAACGCTCGCGGCCTGCACCACCACGTCTCAGCTCGAGGCGCCGACGCCCAATTTCCCGATCCAGACGCCGGCCGAGGCTGCGCCGGCCGCCGCGGCGGAGCCGGGCCCCGGCGGCGACGAGCCGCCGCCCCAGGCGCGGCCGACCGCGCCGGTCGAGGCCCGGCCGATCGAGCCGCCCAGGCCCGGGCCGGGCGCCTCCGCAGCGCCCCGGAACGGGCTGATCCGCGTCGCCAACGGCGCGACCGCCGCCCCCGGCGCGCGCAGCGAGACCGTCACCCGCACGGTGACCGGCGGCCGGGTCGTCGATATCGAGGTCGAAGCCCCCGGCAAGACCCACAAGGTGAAGGAGGGCGAGACCCTCTACCGGATCGCCCTCGGCTTCGACATGAAGCCGGAGGAACTGGCCAGGCTGAACGGCCTGAAGGCGCCGTGGGTGATCCGGCCCGGCCAGGTGCTGAAGGGCCCGGGCGCCAAGACCCGCACCAAGGCCTACGTGGTGGGCGAGGGCGACACCCTCGGAGCGATCGCCCAGCGGTTCAGCGTCGGCGTCACCGCGCTCGCCTCGGCCAACGACATCAAGACCACCGCCAGCCTGCGTCCCGGCCAGCGGCTGAAGCTCCCCGCCGGCTACAAGGACAAGGGCCCGCAGACGGTGACGGTGGTCCGCGCGGCCCCGCCCGCGCCGCCGCCCGCCCAGGTCGCCGAAGCGCCGCCGCCGGCCCAGCGGCCGGCGTTCACGCCGGCGGTCAGTCCGGCGCCGCCGCCGCCCGAGCCGGCGCCGCCCAGGACCCAGTTGGCCGCGGCCAGCCCGCCGCCGCCGTCCGCCCGCGGATCCTCGCTCTCGGTTCCCAGCTCCGCCACCCTGCCGCCCCCGATGGCCGCGAACCCGCCGCCCGCCGCGAGCGCCGCCCCGCGCCAGGCTCCGCCCCCCGCGGCCGCGCCGCCGACGGCCCGCCAGGCGCCTCCGACGCCTCCGCCGGCTCCGGCGGCTCAGCCGTCGCGCCAGACGACCCTGGCGAGCGCCCAGCCGGCGCGGCCGCCCTACGCCCCGCCGCCGGCCGCGCGCCCGGCGCCTGCCCAGCCTTCGGCGCCCGCCCTGGTGCCCAGCGCCCCGCCGACGGCCGACGCCCAGATCGTCAGCCTCGGCCGCGGCCGGTTCGTCTGGCCGGTGCGCGGCGAGGTGATCTCGACCTTCGGTCCGAAGGGCGGAAACCAGCGCAACGACGGCGTGAAGATCCGCGCCTCGATGGGCGAGACGGTCCGTTCGGTGGCCGCCGGCGACGTCGTCTACGCGGGCGACCAGGTGCCGGGCTTCGGCAATCTGGTGCTGATCAAGCACGCCGACGGCTGGGTCTCGGCCTACGGCCATCTCTCGCGCCTGGACGTGAAGATCCAGCAGAAGGTCGGCCAGGGCCAGCAGATCGGCCAGGTGGGCAGCTCCGGCGGCGTCCTCGAGCCCCAGCTCCACTTCGAGATCCGCTACGCCCCCACGCCCGCCGACCGGGCCCGCCCCATCGACCCGCAGCTGGTGCTGCCGCAGTCCTGATCTTGGATCGGCTCATCGCGGCATTCGCCGGGATGAGCGGCTATCCTATAGGGGCAGCGGTTTGCCGAGCTCGCCGGCCAGGTCGCGGATGAACTGCCAGGCGACGCGGCCGGAGCGGCCGCCGCGGAGCTGGGCCCACTGCAGGGCGCGGCGGTCGAGGTCGGGGACCGTCAGGCCGTAACGCTCGGCGTAGCCCTGCACGGCGGTCAGGTAGGTGGGCTGGTCCATCGGCGGGAAGCCGACCCACAGGCCGAAGCGGTCGGAGACGCTGACCTCCTCCTCGGCGTCCTCGGCCGCGGCGATCAGGCCGCGGTCCTCCCCGTGGCCGCGGGGCATCAGGTGCCGGCGGTTGGAGGTGGCCACGAACAGCACGTTGGCGGGCGGGCCCGAGACGCCGCCCTCCAGCGCCGATTTCAGGGCCTTGGCCGCCGCCGCGCCCTCCTCGAACGAGAGGTCGTCGCACAGCACCACGAACCGCTCATCGCGGGCCCGCAGCTGGTCGAACAGGGCGGGCAGGGCGGTGACCTGGTCGCGGTCCACCTCCACCAGCTTCAGCGTCGGCGACTCGGCGGCGACGGCCATGAACGCGGCCTTGGCCAGCGAGCTCTTGCCGGTGCCGCGCACGCCCCACAGCAGGGCGTGGTTGTAGGGCAGGCCGCGGGCGAATCGCTGGAGGTTGGTGAGGAACGACTGCTTCTGCCGTTCCACCCCCATCAGCGCCTCGAGCGGCAGCGGATAGTCCGGCGCCGGATGGAAGGCGCCGCCCTGCGGCTCGTGGCGGAACAGCCGCGCTGCGGAGAAATCCGGCTCGACGGGCGGCGGCGGGGCGAGGCGCTCGAGCGCCTTGGCGATGCGGTCCAGAAGGGGGGGCAGCTCGGCGCTCATGGCGCGCTGATTAGCCCATCGGGCGCGCGCATTGCAAAACCGCCCCTCAGCGCATAGCTTCCGCCGACTTTTGAGACCGGGGGCCGGTTGGGCCCGCCGGCGACGCTCTCCGGAGACGACATGTTCGCCACCCCTGCTTACGCCCAAGCCGCCGACGGAGCCGCCGGGGCCGGCCCGGCCGGCCTGCTGATGCAATTCCTGCCGCTCATCGCGCTGTTCGTCCTGTTCTACTTCCTGATGATCAGGCCGCAGCAGAAGCGGATGAAGGCCCACCAGCAGATGATCGCCAACGTGAAGCGGGGCGACCAGGTGGTGCTGTCCAGCGGCATGATCGGCAAGGTCGTCCGCGTGGAGGACAAGGAAGTCGGCGTCGAGATCGCCCAGGGCGTCAACGTCAAGGTCGTCAAGGCGATGATCTCCGAGGTCCGCGTGCGTGGCGAGCCGGCCGCCGCTAACGACGCCAAGGTCTAAGGCGCCCTCAGCCCATGATGGCGCTCTCCCGGTGGAAGGTGCTGGCGGTCCTCGCGGCCGCCATTTTCGGCATCCTGTTCACCATCCCGAACTTCCTCTCGGCGCAGACCCGGGCCTCGCTGCCCGGCTTCATGCAGAAGACCGTCAACCTCGGTCTGGACCTGCAGGGGGGCGTCTACCTGCTGCTCGAGGTCGACACCGCGGCGCTGCGGACCGAGCGGATCATCAACCTCGTCGAAGACGTCCGCACCACCCTGCGGAATGAGCGCATCCCGTTCACCGACCTGGGACAGGTCGAGGGCCGGGTGACCGTGCGGATCACAGATCCCGCCCAGGTGGACCGCGCCGCCCGCGCCCTGCGCGACACCGTCGGCGCGCCGCAGCAGGCGACCGGGCAGGCCGCCGTCAACGTCACGACTCAGCCCGACCAGCGGCTACGACTGACGTTCAACGAGCAGGCCATGGAGGCCGAGGCGCGCGACGCCGTCAGCCAGTCCATCGAGATCATCCGCCGCCGGATCGACGAACTGGGCACCCGCGAGCCGTCCATCACCCGCCAGGGCGCCAACCGCATCGTCATCCAGGCGCCGGGCGAAAGCGATCCGCAGCGGCTGCGCGACGTCATCGGCCGCACGGCCAAGCTCTCCTTCCACATGGTCGACGTCACCGCCGATCCGGTCGCTGCGGCGGCCGGCCGGGTGCCGCCGGGCTCCCAGGTGCTGATGGACGACCAGGGCTCGCCCATGGTCGTCCGCCGCCGGGCGCTGGTCTCCGGCGAGATGCTGACCGACGCCTATCCGACCTTCGACGAGTTCGGCCGCCCGGCGGTGGGCTTCCGATTCGACAGCCAGGGCGCCCGCCGGTTCGGCGACGCCACCCGCCAGAACATCGGCAAGCCGTTCGCCATCGTCCTCGACGACAAGATCGTCTCGGCCCCGGTCATCCAGACGCCGATCCTCGGCGGCTCGGGCCAGATCACCGGCAGCTTCAGCCAGCAGGAGGTGAACGACCTCGTGCTGCTGCTCGACGCCGGCGCGCTGCCGGCCCCGCTCAGGGTGGAGGCCCAGCAGACGGTGGGCGCCGAACTGGGCGCCGACGCGGTCCAGGCGGGGGCCATCTCCACGGCCGTCGGCTTCGTGGCGATCCTGGTGTTCATGGTGCTCGCCTACGGCCTCCTGTTCGGCGGCATCTCGGTGATCGCCCTGCTGATCAACGGCCTGTTGATCATGGCCAGCATGTCGGCCATCGGAGCGACGCTGACCTTGCCGGGCATCGCCGGCCTGATCCTGACGCTTGCGGTGGCGGTCGACGCCAACGTGCTGATCTATGAGCGAATGCGCGACGAGGTGCGGGCCGGCCGACCGGTGATCACCGCCATGGACGCCGGCTTCTCGCGGGCCATGACCACCATCCTGGACGCCAACATCACGACCCTGCTGGCGGCCCTCATCATGTTCGCCCTGGGGTCCGGGGCGGTGAAGGGGTTCGCCGTGACCCTGTCCATCGGGGTGGTCACCTCGGTGTTCACCGCCGTCTACGTCACCCAGGTCCTGCTCGCCTTGTGGTTCCGGTCCCGCCGGCCCAAGACGCTGCCGATCGTTTAGGAGCCCTGATCCGCCATGTGGCCTCTGATCAAGCTTCTCCCGGCCAAGACCAACCTGAAGTTCGTCGCCTTCGCCAAGATCGCGGGGGCGATGTCCATCATCGGGGTGATCGGCTCCCTGCTGCTCGCGGCGCTGCCGTTCGAGCCGCCCTGCGGCGGCCTCAACTGCGGCATCGACTTCAAGGGCGGCACCGTCCTGGAGTTCTCCACCCCTGAGCCGGTCGACCTCGGTCTGGTGCGCCGGACCCTGGCCGGCAAGGGCCTGGGCGATGTGCAGGTGCAGGAGTTCGGCTCGCCGACCTCCGCGGTCGTCCGCTTCGAGAACCCGGAGGGCGCGACGCCCGACGCCACCCTGGCGGCCGTGCGCGCCGACCTGACCCGGGCGCTCGGCGAGGTCACCTTCCAGCGCGGCGACAGCATCGGCGCCAAGGTCTCCGGCGAGTTGTTCCGGGCCGGCTTGATGGCCCTCGGCCTCGCGATCGTCCTGATGCTCGTCTACATCTGGTTCCGGTTCGAGCTGCAGTTCGGCCTGGGCGCTGTCGTGGGCCTGTTCCACGACGTGATCCTGACCCTGGGCCTGATCGCGCTGCTGGACCTCGAGTTCAGCCTCACCAGCATCGCCGCCATCCTGACGATCATCGGCTATTCGATGAACGACACCGTCGTGGTCTTCGACCGGCTGCGGGAGAACCTGCGCAAGTACAAGCGCATGCCGCTCGGCGACGTCATCGACCTGTCGATCAACGAGACCCTGTCGCGGACGATCATCACCGGCCTGACCGCCATCCTGGCGCTCACCGGGCTGGCGGTCTTCGGCGGGCCGACGCTGTTCGCCTTCTCGATCATCATGATCTTCGGGATCATCATCGGCACCTATTCGTCGATCTATGTCGCCGCGCCGGTCCTCCTGCTGTGGGGCGTCAAGCGCGGCGATGAGGACGCCGAGCCGATCCGGCCGGCCGGCGCCAGGCCGTAGGCCGTGGCCCGCAACGCGCCGAGCGTCGACGCCTACGGCGAGGGCGGCTTCCGCCTGTCCGGCGAATGGCGGCCCGGATCGGTCCTGATCCTCAGGGACGAGGCGCGCGACTGGCCGGTCACCAGCCCCGCCGAGCTGACTCCGCAGGCCCTGGCCGACGTGATCGAGGCGGGCCCCAGGGACGTCGAGTTCCTGCTCCTCGGCATGGGCGCCAAGAACGCCCTGCCGCCCCGCGAGCTGCGCGAGGCCGTCCGCGCCGCGGGCCTGGGGCTGGAGTTCATGGACACGCCCGCCGCCGCGCGCATGTACAATGTGCTGACGTCCGAAGGCCGGCGCGTGGCCGCCGCCCTGATCGCGGTGTGACCAGCTAGCGGGAGAGGCCGATGCAGACGGTGCGGCTGGGGCGGACGGGCGTCGAGGTCAGCGTCGCCGGCCTCGGCTGCGGCGGCCACAGCCGGCTCGGCATGGCCCGGGGCGCCAGCGCCGAGGACGCCGCCGGCATCGTCCGGCTCGCCCTCGACCTCGGGATCACCTTCATCGACACCGCCCGCGCCTACGGCACCGAAGAGGCCGTCGGCCTGGGCGTGCAGGGCCGCCGCGACCAGGTGTTCATCTCCACCAAGGCCGCGCCGACGCGAGGCGGCGTCGGCCGCGATGAGCTGATCTCCGCCGAGGCGCTCGCCGAAAGCCTGGAGCTGTCGCTGCGCCGCCTGCAGACCGACCGCGTCGACCTCTTCAATCTCCACGGCGTGCAGCCGGCCCACTACGATCACTGCGCCCAGGTGCTGGTCCCGGAGCTGAAGCGCCAGCAGGCGGCGGGCAAGATCCGCTTCCTGGGCCTGACCGAGCAGTTCGGCCGCGACACCCGCCACGAGACGCTGGCCCGGGCGGTCCCGGAGGGGCTGTTCGACGTGGTCATGGTGGGCTTCAACCTGCTGAACCCCTCGGCGCGCAGGCGGGTCTTCCCGCTCACCATCCGGCACGACGTCGGCACGCTGATCATGTTCGCCGTGCGTCGCGCGCTGAGCGATCCGGCGGCCCTGCGCGACGTCGCCGCCAGGCTCGTGGAGAGCGGGGAGGTCGATCGCGGCGCGCTCGATCCGGACGATCCGCTGGACTTCGTGGCGCGCCATCCGGACGTGGAGTCGGTCGTCCAGGCCGCCTACCGCTTCTGCCGCCACGAGCCGGGCGCGAACGTCATCCTCACCGGCACGGGAAGCGGCGAGCACCTGAGGCAGAACGTGCGCTCGATCCTGGCCCCGCCGCTGCCCGCCGAGCTCTCCGCCCGCCTCGAAGCCGTGTTCGGCCGCGTGGACTCCGTCTCCGGCAACTAAGCTCGCGGCTTGGCCGTTGAAGCTTTACCGCTGCGACGAAACGCCCTTAACCTGGGCTCAGGGCAGGAATGGAAAGGGCTTAGCATGGCCGGAATCCTCGCGAATTTCCGCAACACCATCATCGTCAGCCTCGTGCTGGCGCTGATCATGATGTTCTTCTACGGGACCGGATCTCCCCAGCAGTTCGACCTCGCCTTCTGGCAGGCGGTGCTGCGCTGGGTGCACGTCTTCTTCGGCATCCTGTGGATCGGGCTGCTCTACTATTTCAACTTCGTCCAGATCCGGAAGATGCCGGACATTCCGGCCGAGCTTAAGCCGGCGGTCTCCAAGTACATCGCGCCCGAGGCGCTGTTCTGGTTCCGCTGGGCGGCGCTGTTCACCGTCGTGGCCGGCGTCCTGCTCGCCTTCGCCCGCGGCACGGACTACGCGATCGGCGTGCTGAGCGTGGGCGCCACCGAAGGCTTCGCCCCCGGCTTCGTGCTCATGGGCGTCGGCGTCTGGCTGGCGATCATCATGTTCATCAACGTCTGGGCGGTCATCTGGCCGAACCAGAAGCGGGCGCTCGGCATCGTGCCGGCGGACGACGACGCCAAGGCGCGGTCGGCGCGGATGGCGATGCTGTTCTCCCGGACCAACCTTCTGCTGTCGCTGCCGATGCTGGTCTCAATGACCATGCAGCAGACCATGTTCGGCTGAGCCTTACGGCGAAAGCTGACGAAAGGCCCGCCCCTCCAGGCGGGCCTTTTGCTATGGGAGGCCGCCATGAGCGATGACGACCTCGACGCCCTGATCCGCCGGGTGGACCCGGACCGCTGGCTCTCCAGCCGGTTCATCGACGATGCGGCCCACCGGGCCGACGTGATCGCCCTCTACGCGTTCGACCATGAGCTGGCCCGCGCCCCGCGCGTCGCCTCCGAGCCGCTGCTGGGCGAGATCCGCCTGACCTGGTGGCGCGAGGTGCTGGACGAGGTCTTCGAAGGCCGCCCGGTGCGCCGCCACCCCACGGCCGAGGCCCTGGCCGCCGTTGTGCGTCGCCACGATCTGCCCCGAGAGCCGCTGGAGGCGATGATCGACGGCCGCTACCGCGAACTCGACCGCGCTCCCATGAGCCGCGACGAGGCCATCGGCTGGGCCGACGCCACCGCCGGCCAGGCCGCCGCCGCCGCCGCGCGGCTGCTCGACCCGGGGCAGGACGCCGCCGCGGCCCGCGCCGCCGGCCAGGCCTGGGCGTTGGCGGTGATGGAGCGCAACGGCGGCGGGCCGCACCTCACCGAAGCCGTCGCCATGGCCCTGAAGGACGCCCGCTCGGCCCCGGTCAGCCCCGCGGCCTTTCCGGCGGTCGCCCATGCGGCGTTCGCCCGGCCCTACGCGCGCCGCAAGGATCTCTCGGAACTCGGCAAGCGGGTGCGGCTGACTTTGGCGGTCGCGAGGGGCCGCATCTGAGGGCATCGGTGACTGGTTGGGGCGCGCAGCGGCCCGACCTGTCACCTCCCGCGGCGCTGGGTGACAGGTCGCGCCTGCGGCGCAACCAGTCACCGGAAACCCAAGCCGCTACTCCGCCGCCGCCAGCGTGCTCGCGCCGTTCACCCAGGTCTCCAGATCGGCCAGCGCCCGCTCGCCGACCAGGCGCTTCTTGATGCGGCTCTTCTCCTTGGCGCCCAGCCGGCGGCCGTCCTCGGCGCGCTTGGGCGGGGCGATCGGCGGCAGGAGGCCGTAGTTGATGTTCATCGGCTGGAACGAGCCGGCCCCGGCGTCCAGGTGGCCGCCGGTGATGTGGCCGATCAGGGCGCCCAGGGCGGTGGTGACGGGCGGCGGGTCGATCGGCCGGCCCAGCCGCTCGGCCGCGGCGAAGCGGCCCGCCAGCAGGCCCACGGCGGCGCTCTCGACGTAGCCCTCCACCCCGGTCACCTGGCCGGCGAACCGCAGCCTCGGCTGCGCCTTCATGCGCAGCTGCCGGTCCAGCAGCCGCGGGCTGTTGATGAAGGTGTTGCGGTGCAGGCCGCCGAGCCTGGCGAACACCGCCTTCTCCAGCCCCGGGATAGTGCGGAAGATCTCGGTCTGCGCGCCGTGCTTCAGCTTGGTCTGGAAGCCCACCATGTTCCACAGGGTGCCCAGGGCGTTGTCCTGGCGCAGCTGCACCACGGCCCAGGGCTTCTCGTCCGGCTTGTGGATGTTGGTCAGGCCCACCGGCTTCATCGGGCCGTGGCGCAGGGTCTCGCGGCCGCGCTCGGCCATCACCTCGATGGGCAGGCAGCCGTCGAAGTAGGGGACCTGCTCCCAGTCCTTGAATTCGCTCTTCTCGCCGGCCAGCAGGGCGTCGATGAAGGCCTCGTACTGCTCGCGGCTCATCGGGCAGTTGATGTAGGCGGCCGCATCGCCGCCCGGGCCTTCCTTGTCGTAGCGCGACTGGCGCCAGGCGACGTCCATGTCGATGCTCTCGAGATGGACGATGGGGGCGATGGCGTCGAAGAAGGCGAGCTGGCCCTCGCCGGTCAGCTCCAGGATCGCTTCCGACAGGGCGGGCGAGGTGAGGGGGCCGGTGGCGACGATCACGCTGTCCCACTCGGCCGGCGGCAGGCCCGCGACCTCCTCGCGCGAGACGGTGACCAGCGGGTGGGACAGCAGCTTCTCCGTCACCGCCGCCGAGAAGCCCTCGCGGTCAACCGCCAGCGCCCCCCCGGCGGGCACCTGGTGCGCATCGCCGCTGGCCATGATGATCGAGCCCAGCTTGCGCATCTCGGCGTGCAGCAGGCCGACGGCGTTGCCCGCCCAGTCGTCGGCCCGGAAGGAGTTGGAGCAGACGAGTTCGGCCAGTTTGTCGGTCTGGTGGGCGGGCGTGCCGCGCACCGGGCGCATCTCGTGGATCACGACCGGAACCCCGGCCTGGGCGATCTGCCAGGCGGCCTCCGAACCGGCCAGGCCGCCGCCGACGACGTGGATGGGCGCTGTAGTCATAGGCGCTAGGTAGAGCGCGCAAGGGTTAAGTGGAAGCCGGTTAACCCGTCCGGCGCGCTCAAATTCTGGAATCGAGCCTGTCTGATCGGATCAGGCGGACCGCCTGAACCGGACAGGCGCGGGCAACCTTCCGGCGCAATCGCGAGCGGGGCCTTGCGGCGCGCGGGGCCGGCTCTAACTTGCAGCCAAAGGGGCGGCCGACTCGTTTGTCCACAGAGTCCGGCCCGAGGGACAGAATGAGCCAGTTCTCCGCCAGCGACGCGGCGCTGGAAGGCTTCCGCCTCGTGCGGCGCCATCCTGTAGCGATCCTCGCCTGGTGCGGCGTCTACTTCCTGGGGATCATGGCGATCGCCGCCGTGATGGCCGTGGTGCTGGGCCCGACGTTCATCGAGTTCATCCAGGACGGCGGCCTCGAGTCCGGGCGCACCGACGTGTTCGCCGAGCAGCTGGCCAACTCGTGGCCCGCCTTCATCCTGGTGCTGCTGCTGGCGATGTTCCTGTTCGGCATCCTGACCAGCGCGGTCTACCGCTCGATCCTTCGCCCCGACGAGCGCAGCGTCGCCTACCTGCGGATCGGCGCCGACGAAGTGCGGCTGGCGGCCGTGCACATGCTGCTGTTCCTCATCCTCATGGCCTTCGTGATCCCCATCAACATGCTGCTGCTGGGGGCGATGGGGGGCATCGGCGGGCCGGTGCTGACGGTCGCCGCGCTGGCGCTGATCCTGGCCATGTTCTGGGTCGGCGTGCGGCTGTGCCTGGCCACGCCGGTCACCTTCGCCGAGCACAGGATTTCCCTGCCCCGCGCCTGGCGGCTGACCCGCGGCCGGTTCTGGCCGCTGCTCGGCATGGCCGTCCTGGCGGTGATCTTCTACGTGATGGTCTGGCTGCTGGTGACCTTCCTGGGGGTCGTCATCGTCGGGCTGTCCGGCGGCGCCGAGGCCGTCGCAAGCGACGGCCCGCCGAGCGTCGGCACGGTCATCGCCCTGCTGGTCTCGGTCGCCATCCAACTGCTGGTGCCCACCTTGCAGGTGGTGATGATCTTCGCGCCGTTCGCGGTCGCTTACCAGGCGCTCAGCGGGCCGGAGGACCCTGTCCCCGTCACCCCGCCCGCGTCCGCCGAACCGGCCGCAACCTAGGCCCGCGCGCTCGGGCGCGAGCCGACCCGCTCGCGCCAGGCCAGCACATTGGCGTGCTCCTCGCCGACCGGCAGGCCGATCCACTTGGCAAAATCCACCGTCGTCAGGGCGCAGATGTCGGCCATGGTGTATTCGTCCCCGGCCACGAACGGCCGCTCGGCCAGCTCGCGGTCGAACCACTTCAGCGCGCCCGCATAGGTCTCGCGGTTGGACTCGCCGAAGTCCTTGAACTGGGTCAGCAGCGCCGCGGTGTAGGGATGGGCATGGCGCCAGAAGGCGCCCACCGGCTGCATCAGCACGAACTCGGTCCGGCGGATCCACATCTCCACCTGCGCCTTCTCGACCGGCGTGCGGCCGAACAGCGGCGGGTCCGGCTGGACCTCCTCGAAATAGCGGCAGATGGCGACCGTCTCGGAGATCGTCGTGCCGTCGTCCAGCTCCAGCGTCGGCAGCTGGCCCAGGCTGTTGCGGGCCCGGTGCTCGGGGCTCTTGTGCTCGCGCTTTCCCATGTCGACCGGCGTCTCGGCCAGATCGATGCCCTTCTCCGCCAGGAAGATCCGCACCCGCCGCGGATTCGGGGCAGGGTAGGGCGCGCCGTAGAGCTTCATGGGGATCTCCGATGGGAACTGGCGGCCACGCTTAGGCGGCCGAACACCGTTCGGAAAGGGCGTGGGACAGGCTAGCCAGTCACCGCCTCAGGCGCTCAACCTGCGAGCGCCGCGCCGCTGGCGATGCCGCTCCAGCAGCTCGGCGAGGTAGCGGCCGGTCCAGCTGCGCGGGTCGGCGGCGACCTTCTCCGGCGAGCCGGTGGCGACCACCTCGCCGCCGCCGTCGCCGCCTTCCGGACCGAAGTCGATCAGCCAGTCGGCGGTCTTCACCACGTCCAGGTTGTGCTCGATCACCACCACCGTGTTGCCGGCGTCCACCAGCTCGTGGAGCACCTCGAGCAGCTTCTTCACGTCTTCGAAGTGGAGGCCGGTGGTCGGCTCGTCCAGGATGTAGAGCGTCCGCCCGGTCGCCCTACGCGAGAGCTCCTTGGACAATTTCACCCGCTGGGCCTCGCCGCCGGACAGCGTCGTCGCCTGCTGGCCGACCTTGATGTAGCCCAACCCCACCCGCTTGAGCGTCTCCATCTTCTCGCGGATCGGCGGCACCGCCTTGAAGAAGTCGGCCGCCTCCTCGACGGTCATCTCTAGCACGTCGGCGATGGACTTGCCCTTGAACAGGATCTCCAGCGTCTCGCGGTTGTAGCGCTGGCCGTTGCAGACGTCGCAGGTGACGTAGACGTCCGGCAGGAAGTGCATCTCGATCTTGATGACGCCGTCGCCCTGGCAGGCCTCGCAGCGGCCGCCCTTCACGTTGAAGGAGAAGCGCCCCGGGCCGTAGCCGCGCGCCTTGGCTTCCGGGAGCCCCGCGAACCAGTCGCGGATCGGCTGGAAGGCGCCGGTGTAGGTGGCCGGGTTGGAGCGCGGCGTGCGCCCGATCGGCGACTGGTCGATGTCGATGACCTTGTCGAAGTTCTCCAGGCCTTCGATCCGCTCGTGGGGCGCGGGCGCGTCCGCGGCGTTGTGCAGCCGGCGGGCCGCGGCCTTGTAGAGGGTCTCGATGGTGAAGGTGGACTTGCCCCCGCCGGAGACGCCGGTGATGCAGGTGAAGGTCCCCACGGGGATCTCGGCGGTGACGCCCTTCAGGTTGTTGCCGCTCGCGCCGACCACGCGCAGCACCTTCTTCTTCGAGATCGGCCGGCGGTCCTCCGGCACCTCGATCTCGCGCGCGCCGGACAGGTACTGGCCCGTCAGGCTGCGCGGGTTGGCCATGATGTCCTCGGGCTTGCCCTCGGCCACCACCTCGCCCCCGTGCACGCCGGCGGCCGGGCCCATGTCGATGACGTGGTCGGCGGTCAGGATCGCCTCCTCGTCATGCTCCACCACCAGCACGGAGTTGCCGAGGTCGCGAAGGCCCCGAAGGCTGTCCAGCAGCCGGGTGTTGTCGCGCTGGTGCAGGCCGATAGACGGCTCGTCGAGCACGTAGAGCACGCCCGTCAGGCCCGAACCGATCTGGCTGGCCAGGCGGATGCGCTGGCTCTCGCCGCCCGACAGCGTGCCCGAGCCGCGTGAGAGGTTGAGGTAGTCCAGGCCGACGTTGACCAGGAACCGCAGCCGGTCGTTGATCTCCTTCAGGATCCGCCGGGCGATCTCCATCTGCTTTTCGGTGAGCTGGCCGTCGAGGTCCACGAACCACTCGCGGGCGTGCTTGATGGACAGGCCGGAGATCTCGGCGATGTTCTTGCCGGCGATCTTCACCGCCAGGGCTTCGGGCTTCAGCCGCTGGCCGCCGCAGGCCTCGCAGGGGATCTGAGACTGGAAGCGGCCCAGCTCCTCGCGCACCCAGGCCGAGTCCGTCTCGCGCCAGCGGCGCTCCAGGTTTGGCAGCACGCCTTCGAAGGTCTTGTTGACCTCGTACTTCCGGGCGTTGTCGTCGTAGGTGAACTTGATCTTCTCGCCGCCCGAGCCGTGCAGGATGACCTGCTTGGCGGCGTCCGGCAGCTTCCACCACGGCTCATCCATGGAGAAGCCGTAGTGGCGCGAGAGCGCCTGCAGCGTCTGGGTGTAGAGCGGCGAGGGGCCCTTGCTCCAGGGCGCGATGGCGCCCTTGTGCAGGGTGCGGTCCTTGTCCGGCACCACCATGTCCGGGTCGAAGGCCAGCTTGGCGCCCAGGCCGTCGCACACCGGGCAGGCGCCGTGCGGGTTGTTGAACGAGAACAGCCGAGGCTCGATCTCGCTGATGGTGAAGCCGGAGACCGGGCAGGCGAACTTCTCGGAGAAGATGATCCTTCGGGGCTCGGTCTGGCCCTCCTCGATGTCGGCCCATTCGGCCACGGCGATGCCGTCGGCCAGCCGCAGCGCCTGCTCGATGGAGTCGGCGTAGCGGGTCTCCAGGCCCTCGCGGGTGACCAGCCGGTCGACCACCACGTCGATGTCGTGGTTGAACTTCTTGTCGAGGACCGGCGCGTCCTCGATCGGATAGAACTCGCCGTCGATCTTCAGTCGCTGGAAGCCCTGCTTCTGCCAGTCGGCGATCTCCTTGCGGTACTCGCCCTTGCGGCGGCGCACGACGGGCGCGAGCAGATACAGACGCGTGCCCTCGGGCAGGGCGGTCAGCTTGTCGACCATCTGGCTGACCGTCTGGCTCTCGATCGGCAGCCCCGTGGCCGGCGAATAGGGCACGCCCACCCGCGCCCACAACAGGCGCATGTAGTCGTGGATCTCGGTGACCGTGCCGACCGTCGAGCGCGGGTTGCGGCTGGTGGTCTTCTGCTCGATGGAGATGGCCGGCGACAGCCCCTCGATCAGGTCCACGTCCGGCTTGCTCATCAGCTCCAGGAACTGGCGGGCGTAGGCCGACAGGCTCTCCACATAGCGCCGCTGGCCCTCGGCGTAGATGGTGTCGAAGGCCAGCGAACTCTTCCCGGAGCCGGACAGCCCCGTCAGCACAACGAGCTCGCCGCGCGGGATGTCGACGTTGACGTCCTTCAGATTGTGCTCACGGGCGCCGCGCACCCGGATCGAGTTCAGTTGATCAGCCATGATGTCCCGGGAACGCTCACCCCCGCCGGCCGGGCGGGGAATTCGTTAATGTAGGATCAGGGACTCACTCATAACACGGGAACACAAGGGGAACAAACCTGTGTTCTTCCGTCGCGGGGTTACACACCCGCAGCCCACGGACTATATCGGGCTCTGCTGTCGAGGAGGCCAGACCATGGAACGCGCGACGATCTTCCGCTCCGTCCCGCACGCCCACGCGCCCATGGTTTCCGATGCCCGCCTATCTCACCCTCGACGGTCTTTCCTACCGCACGCCTGACGGCCGCAACCTCTTCGACAACCTGACCCTGGCCTTCGGGGCCGAGCGCACCGGCCTCGTCGGCCGCAACGGCGCGGGCAAAACGACGCTGCTGCGCCTGGCCGTCGGCGAGCTTGCGCCGAGCGCCGGCGCGGTGGTCCGCGGCGGCCGCATCGCCATGCTGCGCCAGGCCCTGCAGCCGCCGCCCGGCGCCACGGTCGCGACCCTGTTGGGGGTGGCCGACGACCTCGCCCGCCTCGATCGGATCACGGCCGGGGAGGGGACGGCCGAGGATCTCGCCGACGCCGATTGGGAGCTGCCCATCCGGCTGGATTCGGCCTTGGCCGAACTGGGCCTGCCGGGCCTGGAGCTGACCCGGCCCGCCGCCAGCCTCAGCGGCGGGGAGGCGACCCGCGCCCAGCTCGCCGGCCTGGTCGCGCGCGAGCCCGACCTGCTGATCCTCGACGAGCCGACCAACAACCTCGACGCCGAGGCCCGCGGCTACGTGACCGACCTGCTCGCCGGCTGGCGGCGCGGCGCCCTGGTGGTCAGCCACGACCGGGCGCTGCTGCGCCGGATGGATCGCATCGTCGAGCTGTCCGGCCTCGGGGCCAAGGTCTACGGCGGCGGCTTCGACGCCTACGCCGAGCGTAAGGCGACGGAGGAGGCCGCCGCCGAGCGGGAGCTGGCCTCGGCCGAACGGGCCCTGGTCGCCGTCGAGCGCCAGGCTCAGGCCGCCCGCGAGCGGCAGGCCCGGCGCGACGCCGCCGGCAAGCGGTCCCGCGCCAAGGGCGATGCGCCCAAGATGCTGCTCGACTTCAGGGCCGAGCGCGCCGAGCAGTCGGCGGGCCGTGGAAGCCGCCTCGCCGAGCGCCAGCGGGAGACCGCCGCCGCCGAGCACGCCGCCGCCCGCGCCAAGGTCGAGGTGCGCCGCGCGCTCGCCTTCGACCTGCCGCCGAGCGGCCTGCCGGCCGGCAAGACCGTGCTCGCCTTCGAGGGCGTCGCCTTCGCCCACCCTGGCGGCCCTGAGCTGATCTCCGATCTCTCCTTCCGCATCGTCGGGCCGGAGCGGGTGGCGGTCACCGGCCCGAACGGCTCGGGCAAGACGACCCTGCTGCGCCTGGCGGTCGGCGAGCTGGCGCCGACGGCCGGCCGGGCGGCGCTGGGCGTACGGCCGGCCCTGCTGGACCAGCAGACGGCCATCCTGCGCGAGGACGAGACGCTGCTCGAGGCCTTCAGGCGGCTCAATCCCAGCCTCGGCCACCGCGAGGCGCACGCCGCCCTGGCCCGCTTCCTGTTCCGCAACACCGCCGCCCAGAAGACCGTCGCCGCGCTCAGCGGCGGCGAGCGGCTGCGGGCGGCGCTCGCCTGCGTGCTGATGGGCGCCGAGCCGCCGCAGCTGCTGATCCTGGACGAGCCGACCAACCACCTGGATCTGGAGTCGATCCAGGCGGTGGAGAGCGCCCTTTCCGGCTACGACGGCGCCCTGCTGGTGGTCAGCCACGACCCCGACTTCCTGGACGCGATCGGCGTCGAGCGGGAGATCGCGCTGACCTAGCGCCCCCTCCGTCTCGGCGCTTCGCGCCGATCGACCTCCCCCGCCGTCTTCGCGTCGGGGGAGGATCCGATGCGTCCTTCTCCTCCCCCGCAGCGCAGACTGCGGGGGAGGGGGACCGCCGAAGGCGGTGGAGGGGGCGCGGCTAGCCCGCCGCCTCGAGGACGTGGGCCGTCCGCATCCGGCAGACCAGGCCTTCGGGGCGGAAGTCGAGCTCGGCCGGCGAGCCCAGCTCGCCCGCCAGGCCCTGTTGCAGCAGCCGCGAGCCGAAGCCGCGGGTCGCCGGCGGCGTCACCGCCGGGCCGTCCTGCTCGCGCCAGACGAGCTCGAGCACCGGCCGCTCGGCCCCGCCGAACGTCCACTCCAGGGCGACGACGCCCGCCGCGTTGGACAGGGCCCCGTACTTGGCGGCGTTGGTGGCCAGCTCGTGCAGGGCCATGGCGATCGCCAGGGCGACGTTCGGCGCCAGCAGCACCTGGGGCCCGGTGATCCGCACGCGCGGCAGTTCCGGTCCCTGGAAGGGGGTGAGGGCGCCGGTGACGATGTCGCACAGCGCCGCCCGCTCCCAGTTGGCCTTGGTCAGCACGTCGTGCGCCGCCGAAAGCGCCAGCAGCCGCGAGGTGAAGAGGGCCTTCAGCTCCTCCGGGGAGTGGCCCCGCCGCAGGGTCTGGTTGAGGATCGACTGCACCGTGGCCAGGGTGTTCTTCACCCGGTGGTTCAGCTCGTTGATCAGCAGCTGCTGGTGCTCCATCAGCCGCTTGCGGTCCGTGATGTCGGTGATGGCCCCGACCACACGCTCGGGCCGGCCCTCCTCATCGCGGACGATCTCCACGTGCCGGGACATCCAGCGGACTTCGCCGGTGTCGGCCCGGAGGATCCGGTACTCGGCCTGGCCGACCATCTCCTCCAGCGGCCGGTCGGTGACCGGCATCGAATTGGGACGGTCCTCCGGGTGGATGAGGCTGACGGCGTAATCCAGGGTCAGCGGGAAATCGGGCGCCATGCCCCACAGGCGCTTGGCGACGTCCGAGGCGTAGAGTTCGCCGGTCTTCAGGTTCCAGTCGTAGGCGCCGACGCCGCCGGCCTCCTGCGCCAGCCTGAGCCGTCCTTCGCTCTCGCGCAGGGCGTCGGCGGCGCGCTTGGCGCTGGTCACGTCGCGGAACAGGAAGGCGACGCCGTCCTGCACCGGATAGAGCCGCACCTCCAGCCAGGCGTCGTGCCGCGCGTCCACATAGTGGTGCTGCAGGTAGACCGGGCTGGCGGTCTCGCGCACCTGCTTGTAGGCGCCTTCCAACGGGGAGCCGACCAGCGCCGGCCAGGCCTCGGAGTAGCGCCGGCCGACGATCTCCGAGGCGGGGCGGCCGTCCATCCGCAGGCCTTCGGGATTGATCTCGGTGATGATCAGGTCGCGGTCGAGCACCACGCAGCCTTCGCTGATCGCGGCGATGATGGCGTCGGCGCGGGAAGGCGCCGGCGGCGTCGGCCGGCGGATGGCCATGACCCCGCCCACCTGGCCCGGCGCGGCCGCGTCGTAGATCGGCGCTAGGTCCTGGGTTTCGCCCACCGGCCCGCCATGGCCCGCCATCGCCCGCCGCACGGCGAGGTCCATCAGCGGCCAGCGCTCGGCCCAGCACGCTTCGGCCGGCTGTCCCAGCGCCTCCGGATGCCGCGGCCCCAGGATGTGGGCGTAGCCGTCGTTGTAGATCTGCACCAGGGCCTGGCCCCACCAGATCATCATCGGCTGCGGCGCGGCCAGGATCAGGCCCACGGCTGTCTGCAGCGGCGCAGGCCAGCCCTCCGGCGCCCCGAGCGGCGTCGACCGCCAGTCGTGGCGCCGGATCCGTTCGCCCATCTCGCCGCCGCCGGCGAGAAAGGCTGGGCCGGTGATGATCAGTCCCGCGTCCACACGCCCGTCCTCGAAGAACGGGACTCTTGGCGAACGGCGAAACGCAAGGCAACTGCCTCTACTGTCACAGGGGCGCTCATCCTCAGGTTTTTCGCACCACCCGGAACACGCCATTGGCGCGGGCGCACGGCTCGCCGTCGGCGGTGACGAAGGCCTGGGCGAAGCAGAGCGTCCCGCCCGGGCGCACGAACACCGTGTCGAACTCCAGCCACTGTCCGATCCGGGCTGCCGCCAGGAAGTCGACGGCCAGGTTCACCGTCACGAAGCCGGCGTCGCCGACCACCCGCCCGCAGGACAGGCCCATGGCGTTGTCGGCCAGCGCGGTGATCAGCCCGCCATGGACGAAGCCGCGGCTGTTGGTGTGGGCCTCGGCGGCCATCAGGCCCAACACCAGGGCCCGCTCGCTCTCGCGGGCGAAGATCGGCTCCCAGGGGGCGGTGAGGGGGCTCTTGCGCGCATGCGGCGCAAAGCCCGGCGGCGGCGAGATGAGGGTTTCCATGACGCTCACGCCGCCTGCAGCCGGCCGAGGCTGGCCAGCGTCGTCGCGCAGGCCTGGGCCGCCTCCGCGCCCTTGATCCGGAAATGGTCGCGGAAGAAGCGCCGGTGCGTCTCGTGCTCGTGGAAGTGATGCGGCGTCAGCACCACCGAGAAGATCGGCGTGTCGGTCTCCAGCTGCACCTGCATCAGCGCCCGCACCACCGTCTCGGAGACGAAGTCGTGGCGGTAGATGCCGCCGTCGACCACCAGGCCCGCGGCCACCACCGCGGCGAAGCGGCCGGTGCGGGCCAGGAGCTTGGCGTGCAGCGGGATCTCGAAGACGCCGGGCAGCTCGAAGCGCTCGATGGCCTCGCCCCCGAAACCGAGCTTGGCCATCTCGTCCACGAAGCCGACGTAGGACTCGGTGACGATGTCGGCGTGCCACAGCGAGTGGACGAAGGCGACGCGGGCGGCTCGGAAGGCGCCGGTGGCGGTGGGCAGTTCGTAAGCGACTTGGGTCATGGTTCTTTTCCCTGGTTGGGTTCGAAGACCACGACTCAGGGAGACGCCGGGCGCGGGGCAGGCGGAGTCGGACTCCGGCCGCGCGCACGACAGTTCTCATAACCGGACTATGACCGTCGGCCCCGGGATCGCACCGGGTCTGCTCGTCCCTGCCGGCAAAAGCCGCCAGGCGCCCGCGGGCTCGTCCCTCCGAAGAGGGCATTACCGCCGGTGGGGAGTTTCACCCCGCCCTGAGAACGCAGGCCGCCGGAACGTCCGACGGCAGGGACAGCTTGGCGCCGAAACGCCCATCAAACAAGTGTTCGAATTCCGCCGTCATCCCGGCCGCAGCGAAGCGGAGCAGCCGGGACCCAGAGCCAGGCGCAGGCGGCGCCGGGGCCCGCTCGGCCTCGCGGCCGTCCGGGATGACGGGTGGAAGGGAGGGGGGAATCTAGGCCCGCTTGTTCAGCGTGATCGCCGTGGCCGCGCTCGCCGAGGCCTGGGTGGCCCCCGGCCCGTAGGCGGTCGCCGACGTCCGCTGGCTGGCGACCTCCTCGCCGATGGCGCGGACCAGGCCCTCGGTGATGGTCTTGGCCGCGGCCAGGGCGCGGCCGTGGCGGGCGAGGACGGCGTCGAAGGCCTCGGTGGCGCGCATCAGCCGCTGGCGTTGGGCGAGCGGGGCGCTGGACACCAGGGCCGGGTTGGCCCGCACGCGGGTGGACTCGTGGCGGTAGAGGTTGGCCAGCCGCTGGGTCTCCTCGACCTGGCCGGCGATGTCCTGCGGGCGGCGGCGCTCGAAGGCCTGGCATTCCTCGACCAGGAGGGCGGTCAGCCGCTCGGTCAGGATGATCAACTGGTCGACGCGATCGGCGGCGTCATGGGCGGCGAGGGCCATCGGCTACTCCTCCAGGCCTTGCAACTTGAGCATCTCCTTGGCGACGGTGTCGGACAGGCCGACGCCGCCGGCCTTGGCCATCTGCTTGGCCATGGCGTCGGAGAGGAACGACTTGAACATCTGCTCGCCCTGGCCGCCGCCGAACGGCGCGCCGACCTCCACCTCGTCGAACATCTCCTGCAGCATCACCGACAGGAACGAGGCCTCGAACTCCTGGGCGGTCTTCCTGATGTCGGCCCGCTTGGCCAGGTCTTGCGGCGACGGGGGCTGGGCGGTCGCGGTGAGCAGATTGGTCGGCAGAGCGACGGCGGAAACCAGGTCGCTCATCACATCACCTCGATTTCGGCCTGCAGGGCGCCGGCGGCCTTGATGGTCTGCAGGATGGAGATCATGTCGCGCGGGGTGACGCCGAGGGCGTTCAGGCCCGAGACCAGGCTGGCCAGCGAGGCGCCGTCCTGCAGCGTCAGGAAGCGCTTGCCCTTCTCCTCGTCCACCTCGACCTCGGACTGGGGCACGACCACCGTCTGGCCGCGGCTGAAGCCTTCCGGCTGGCTGACCAGCGGATACTCGCCGATCTTGATGGTCAGGTTGCCCTGGGCGATGGCGACCGTGGAGACGCGCACGTTCTCGCCCATCACGATCACGCCGTTGGTCTCGTCGACGACCACCTTGGCGGCGTTGTCCGGCTCCACCGCCAGGTTCTCCACCTGGGCCAGGAAGCTCGGCATGTCCTGGCCGGCCGGCGGGCGAATGGCCACGATGGTCGGGTTCTCGGCGTAGGCCGTGCCGGGGAACTTGGCGTTGACGGCGCCGGCGATCCGCTGGGCGGTGGTGAAGTCCGGATTGCGCAGGGTCATCCGCAGCTGACCCATCGAGGCCATCTGGAAGCCGATCTCGCGCTCGACCAGGGCTCCGCCGGCGATGCGGCCGGCGGTGGGCACGCCCTTGGAGATCGACGAACCGGAGGCGCCCTGCGCCGAAATCGAGCCGGTCGCCACCGTCCCCTGGGCGACCGCATAGGCCTGGCCGTCGGCGCCCAGCAGCGGGGTGACCAGCAGCGAGCCGCCCTGCAGGCTCTTGGCGTCGCCCATGGCCGAGACCGAGACGTCGACCGGCGAGCCGGCGGCGGCGAACGGCGGCAGCTTGGCGGTGACCATCACCGCCGCCACGTTCTTGGTGTTGAGATTGGCGTCGCGGACATTGACGCCCAGCCGCTCGAGCATGGCTTCCAGGCTCTGGCGGGTGAAGGGGGAGTTGCGCAGCGAGTCGCCGGTGCCGTTCAGCCCGACCACCAGGCCGTAGCCGACCAGCATGTTCTCCCGCACGCCCTCGAACTCCACCACGTCCTTGATGCGCGAGGCGGCGGTGGCCGGCCCGGCGGCGAGTCCGGCCGCCAGGGCGGCGATGGCGAGGACGGAGAGGGTGCGGCGCATGGGAACTCGCTGGAACTTGGGCCCGTTCCGTCTCTGCGAGCCGCGTGCCAGTCCGCCCCCTCGGGAATCCCTCAACAGAGTCAACCGAGTGGGCCGTCAGGGGCGCCCAAGGCCTGCGCACGTCCTGCGGCAAAAGCTGCCGGGCGTTAACCTTGACCTAATGGAGCGGGGAAGAGACTGCCCACCTGACGGGCGAGTCAGGCAAAGTGGACTTGCATGAAAGTCAGCGGACCAAGCGGCGTCGGATCCACCAAGGGCAGCGGCCCGTCCCGGCCGGCCGGCGGATCGGGCTTCCGGATCAACATCCCCAGCGAGGCGGCCGGGCCGGCGCAGGTCGGCGGCGCCTCGGGCGTGTCGGGCGTCGCCAGCGTCGACGCCCTGCTGGCGCTGCAGGCCTCGGGCGGCCCGCTGGAGCGCCGCAGGCGCGCGGTCGGCCGGGCCGGCCGCATCCTCGATGTGCTCGACGAGGTCCGCATCGCCCTGCTCGGCGGCGAGCTCAACCTGGCCACTCTGGAGCGGCTGCGCCGCGCGGTGCGCGAGGAGCGCGACCAGACCGACGATCCGGCCCTGGAGGCCGTCCTGAACGAGATCGAGACCCGGGCGGCGGTCGAGCTTGCGAAGCACGAAGGTGCGACCCGTGCGGCCTAAACGCCCGGAAAACGCGACCTTCATTGAACGGCGGTCGTTTTGCGCTATAAGCCCGTCGCCAAGAACCAGGGGGATTTCGTCCAGGGGCGTGAGGTGTCTATGAAGGCAGCCGCTGTTTTGGCTAGCGCCGATGAACAAGACTATCGTCCTTCCGAGGACGAGGAGTTCATGAACGAGCGTCAGCTCGAGTACTTCAAAAAGAAACTGCTCGCGTGGAAGGAAGACATCCTTCGCGAATCTCGCGAAACGCTGTCTCACCTTCAGCACGAAACCGAAAACCATCCCGACCTGGCCGATCGCGCCTCGTCGGAAACTGATCGTGCACTCGAACTTCGCACGCGTGACCGCCAGCGGAAGCTGATCTCGAAGATCGACGATGCGCTCCGGCGCATCGAAGACGGAAGCTACGGCTTCTGCGAGGAGACCGGCGAACCGATCGGTCTGGCCCGCCTCGAGGCGCGGCCCATCGCCACCCTGAGCCTCGAGGCCCAGGAACGGCATGAGCGGCGCGAGCGGGTTCACCGCGACGACTAGGGGAGGGGCCTTCGGGCCCCTTTTTCCTTTCCGATCCTCCGCGGCGGGGCGCGAATCCTAAGTCAGCCGCGCGACGCGGGGATCGGTTTCGAAGTCCTCGGGCGAGGCGCCGCGCAGGACGGGGACGACGTCCTCGATGCGGGTGACGGCGCTCCAGGCCTGCAGGAACTCAGGCGGCGTCAGCTTCTGGGCGACGCTGGCCCGGAAGAACTCGAACAGGCCGTCCCAGAAGCCGTCCGGGTTGTAGAAGACGATCGGCTTTGAGTGCAGCTCGAGCCGGCGCCAGGAGAGCAGCTCGATCACCTCCTCCAGCGTGCCGATGCCGCCGGGCAGCACGACGAAGGCGTCCGAGGCCTCGAACATCCGCATCTTCCGCTCGTGCATGGAGGTCACGACGATGGTCTCGACCTCGGTGAGCGGCCGCTCCTTGCCCACCAGGAACTGGGGGATGATCCCCAGCACCTGGCCGCCGGCGGCATGCGCGGCGGCCGCGCAGGCGCCCATCAGGCCCACGCCGCCGCCGCCGTAGACCAGCCGCAGGCCGGCGCCGGCCAGCGCGCGCCCGAGCGCGGCCGCCGCCGCCAGATAGGCCGGGTCGGCGGCGTTCGACGAGCTGCAGTAGACACAGACGGAATCCAGGCGTTCGGGCTCGCCGCCCATCGATCGACACTCCAGGGGTCGGGATGAGGCGCGCGCCGGTCGCGCGCGCCGAGGGCCACTGCTAGGAGGTGGCGCCGGCCCTGGCAAGCCGGCCCTTGTCGCACCCCCGCCGCCGCGGGTTTGGCTGGCGCAGGAATTCCGTCACAATCGGAGCGGGTCCGCACGCGGCGGGCCTTCGAAGGAGCGGTGCGCGCGTGGCATTCATCCAGGCCGGTCCCCAGCGGCGGTTCGCCGTTCCGGGCGCGATCTCCCCGCCTTCGGTCAAGTTCAACGTCAGGGCCGCGCTGGCCGACCTCGGCCGGCTGGTGATGCGCTCAGGCGCCCCGCAGCTGCGGCTGCGGATCGCCGCCGCCCTCGGCCTGGTCTTCGTCGGCAAGGTGGCGGCGGTCGGCGCGCCGCTGATGATCGGCGACGCGATCAACAGCCTGGCCCCCGGCGCGGGCGCCGCGGCCGTCTCGATCACCGACGGCTTCCTGACCTTCGCGCTGGCCTTCGTCGGCCTGCGCCTCATCGCCGCCTGCGCGCCCTACGCTCGCGACGCCATCTTCACCGTCGTCTCGCAATCGACGATGGCCCGCGCCGCGACCGAGGCCTTCGACCACGCCCTGGCCCTGTCGCTCGATTTCCACCAGTCCAAGCAGACCGGGATGCTGTCGCGGATCATCGACCGCGGCGCGCGCTCGACCGACTTCCTGATGCGCTCGGTGGTCTTCAACCTGGGGCCCACCGCGATCGAGCTCGTGCTGGCGATGATCGCCATGACCATCCGGCTCGACTGGCGCTTCGCGCTCACCGCGCTGGCGACGATCGTCATCTACACGGTCATCACCTTCAAGATCACCGACTGGCGGCTCTCGCACCGGCGCCAGCTCAACGAGGCCGACAGCCGCGCCGCCGGACTCGCCGTCGATGCGATGATCAACTACGAGACCATCAAGACCTTCGGGGCCGAGGGCCGCACGGGCGCCCAGTACCAGGCGGCGATGCGCGACTACGTGCGTGCGGCGGTGAAGGCCAACACCTCGCTCAACCTGCTCAACGCCTCCCAGTCGCTGATCCTCAACGTCGGCCTGGCGCTCATGACCGTGCTGGCCGGCTACGAAGTGACCGGCGGGCGGATGGAGATCGGCGACATCACCGTCGCCGTCCTGCTGCTCACGGGCATCTACCAGCCGCTGAACATGCTGGGCTTCAACTACCGCGAAATCCGGCAGGCCTTCATCGACATGGAGCAGATGGTCTCCCTGATCGGGCTGGAGCCCGAGATCGTCGACGCCCCCGACGCCAAGGACCTGCCGCCCGCCACCGGTCGCGGCGCCGAGCTCGTCTTCGACCACGTGGAGTTCCGCCACGACGCCCGCTCCACCGGCCTTCGCGACGTCAGCTTCACCGCCGCGCCGGGCACCACCACGGCCCTGGTCGGCCCCTCCGGCGCGGGCAAGACGACGGTGGTGCGGCTGGCCCTTCGGCTCATCGACCCGCAGTCGGGGCGGATCCTGATGGACGGCATGGACCTGCGCAGCGTGAAGCAGGAGAGCCTGCGCCACGCCGTGGCCCTGGTGCCGCAGGACGTGGCCCTGTTCAACGACACCCTCTACGCCAACATCGCCTTCGCCCGGCCCGGCGCGCGGCCGGAGGAGGTCAGCGCCGCGGCCGAGGCCGCCGAGCTCGGCAAGTTCATCGAGGCCCTGCCGGAAGGCATGTCCACCCAGGTCGGCGAGCGGGGCCTGAAGCTGTCCGGCGGCGAGCGCCAGCGGGTGGGCATCGCCCGCGCCCTGCTGGCCGACCCGCGCCTGCTGATCCTCGACGAGGCCACCAGCGCCCTCGACGGGCCCACCGAGGCCGCCATCCAGGAGACGCTGCGCAAGGTGAGGGCGGGGCGCACCACCCTGGTCATCGCCCACCGCCTGTCGACCATCGTCGACGCCGATCAGATCCTGGTCATCCGCCGAGGCCGTATCGTCGAGCGGGGGACCCACGCCGAGCTGCTGGCCCGCGCCGGCGAGTACGCCGCCCTGTGGCGGCGCCAGACGCGGGAGTCCTAGGGTCTACTCAGCCGCCCGGACCACGTCGTCCGCATCGTTCCCGGCCGGGACCGGCCGCGCCTGGGCGTGGCCGACGACCCGCCGGACGAAGCCGAGCAGCCAGCGGATCTGTTCGGCCCAGACCTTGGGCGCGGCCAGCAGCACCGGCGTCAGCACCAGGGTGAGCAGGGTGGCGAAGGACAGGCCCCAGACCACCGACGCCGACAGCTGCACCCACCACTCCGAGCCCGGCGCGGCGTACTCGAGATGTCCGGTGCGGAAGTTGGGGTGGACCTTGAACATCAGCGGGAACAGGCCGACCACCGTCACCACCGTGGTCAGCATCACCGGCCGGAAGCGCTGGGTCGCCGCGCGGACGGCGGCCTCGTCGTCCGGATAGCCGCCGCGCTTCAGCTGATAGAAGGTGTCGACCAGCACGATGTTGTGGCCCACCACCACCCCGGCCAGGGCCACGATGCCGGTCCCCAGCATGATCACCGACATGTAGTCGAAGGTGTGGGCGACGTTGACGACCACGCCCAGCAGCACCCCGACGGTCGCCAGGATCACCGCCGAGAGCGTCACGAACACGCCGTAGAAGCTGTTGAACTGCCACAGCAGGATCAGGAACATCAGGAACAGCGAGGCCAGCATGGCCACGGCGAAGAACTGGGCGGCCTCCTGGCCCTCCTCGTCGGCGCCGGTGAACTTCCAGCGCACGGATGCGTCCAGCGGCGCCTTCTCCAGCCAGGGCCGCAGCTCGGCGATCTTCTGGTTCGCGGCCACGCCTTCGATGGTGTTGGCCTGCACCACCACCAGGCGCTGGCCGTCGCGACGCTGGATGGTGGTCACCTGCTGGGCCGGGGCCTGGGTGACGAAGTAGCTGGCCGGCACGGGCCCCTGGGCGGTGCCGATCTTCAGCCGGTCGAAGGCGGCGATGTTGCGGGCCTCCGGCGGGAAGCGAACGCGGATGTCGAGCTCGTCCTCGGCGTCGTCCGGCCGGAAGCGGCCGACCAGCACCCCGCCGGTGACGAACTGGATCGCCTGGCCGACGGTCAGGACGTCGACGTTGTAGCGTCCCGCCATCTCACGATCGACCCGCAGGTTCCACTCGATCCCGGGGGAGGTGCGGTTGTCCTCCAGCTCGATCAGCTGCCGGTCGGCCGCTAGCTTGGCTTTCACGAGATCGGCGGCGCGGTTGAGGGCGGCCGGGTCGTGGCCTCGCAGCTCGACCTGCACGTCCTTGCCGACGGGCGGGCCGCTCTGCGGCTCCAGCACCTCGATCTGAACGCCGGGGATGCCCGCGACCCGCCGGCGCACCTCGTTGGCCAGGTCCTTGCCGGTGACGCCGAGTTCCTTGAGCTCCTCGTATTCGACGAAGTCGACCCGCACGCGGCCAACGGAGTCGTTGGGAGCGCCACCGGGCCCGTTGTTGGTCATCGGGCCGGCGCGCGCGAGAATGGACTCCACGCCCTTCATGCCTTCGAGCCGCGCCTCGACCTGCCGGACGAGCACGTTCTGAGCCTCGGGCGAGAGGTTGCCGCGGGCCTTCACGAACACCGCCGCCCACGGCGGGTCCTCGCGCAGGAAGAACTCGGTGGCCCTGGGCTTGGAGGCGAACTCGAAGACGATCACCGTCACCAGCACGAGGGTCGCCAGCAGCACCAGCAGCGGCCTGTGCGACAGGTCGTGAATGCTTCGCGCGTACCAGCCCATGAAGCCGCTCATCTGGCGCGGGTCGCCATGCTCGGACTTCTCGATCTCGGCCAGCGCCTCCAGGTCGACGCCGGCCTTGCGGGCCATCAGCGAGCCGAGCGCAGGGGTGAACACCAGCGCCACGAAGATCGAGGCGCCCAGGACGAAGAACAGCGTCAGCGGCAGGAAGCTCATGAACTTCCCGGGGATCGAGTTCCAGAACAGGAAGGGCAGGAAGGCGCACAGGGTGGTCAGCGTGCCGTTGACCACGGGCCAGAACATCCGCTTGCCCGCCGCCGCGAAGGCCTCGGACTTGCCCATCCCCTCGGCCATCTTCCGGTCGGCGTACTCGACCACCACGATGCCGCCGTCGACCAGGATGCCGACGGCGAGGACCAGGCCGAACATGACCATCATGTTCAGCGTCACGCCCATGGCGTTCATCATCAGGAAGGCCAGCATGAAGCAGGCGGGAATGGCCGCGCCGACCATCAGCCCCTGCCGTATGCCCAGGCTGGCGACGATGATCACCATCACCAGGATGACGGCGATGATGATCCCGGCCTCCAGCACCAGGAGGTTGCGGTGGATCATCTCGCTTTCGTCGTAGAGGAAGTCCGCCCGGATCGTCGAAGGCCAGCGCTTCTGCTCCTCGGCGACCACCTCCCGGACCATGGCGGTGGTCTCCAGGATGTTGGCGCCGGAGCGCTTCGAGACCTCCAGGATGAAGGCCGGCTCGCCGTTGAACCGACTGATGCTGGCCGCCTCCTTGAAGGTGCGCCGCACGTCGCCGATGTCGCCGATGGTGACGACCTTGTCGCCACTCTTCTTGATGGGCAGGGCCAGGATGTCCTCGGGCCGTTCGACGACCCCCGGCACCTTCACGGCGAACTGGCCGGGCCCCGAGCGCAGGCTGCCGGCCGGCACCAGCTGGTTGTTGCGCCCGATCACCTGGGTGACTTCGCCGACGGTGACGTTGTAGGCCTCCATCCGCAGGGGATCGATGGTGACCTCGAGGAACTCCTCCCGGGTGCCGCTGAGGTAGACCTCCAGCACGCCCGGGGAGGCCTCCAGACGCTCCTGAAGGCTGCGGGTGGCCTGGTAGAGGGCCCGCTCGGGAGCGGCGCCGGAGAGCACCACGCCGATCACGGGCTCGCCGGCGAAGTTCGCCTCCTCGATGATCGGCTCCTCGGCGTCGGGCGGGAACTCGCCGCGCGCGAGATCGACCTTGGCGCGGACGTCGGCTAGCGCCTTGGCCTTGTCGAAATCGGCTTCGAACTCGAGGTTCACGGCGGCCATGTTCTGGCGCGCCACCGAGTCCATCTGCTTGACCCCCTCGATGCTCTGCAGCGCCGTCTCGAGCGGCTTGACCAGCAGGCGCTCGGCGTCTTCGGGGGAAACGCCGGGGTAGGGGACCACGACCGAGATGAACGGGATGTCGATGTTGGGTTCCGACTCCCGGGGCATGTTGAGGTAGACGAACAGGCCGAACAGGCTGGCGATCAGGGTGACGCCGAGCACCACCTTCCGCCGTTTGATGGCGCCGTCGATCAGGGCTCCGATCATGCCTGCCTCCTCGGCGCGCGCACCCTAGCGGGCGAGGGCGACCTTAACCTTCTGGCCTTCGCCCACGTACGAGTGGCCGACGGTGATCACCCGCGCCGGGCCGCTCAGCCCGGCGACCCAGAGCCCTTCCGGCGTCTCCTCCAGCACCCGCACTGGCGAGAAGCCCACGCGGCCGTCGGGGGTCACGTAGCGGACGCCCTGCCGGCCGGCGGCGTCCAGCACCAGGGCCGAGACCGGCACCCGGTGGGCCGGTCCGACGCCGGCCCCCAGGCGCACTTCGGCCGAAAGGCCCGAGCGCGCCGCGTTGCCGGGATTCCGCGCCGCGATCTCGACGCGGTAGGTGCGGGTCTGCGGGTCGGCGTCCCGGGCCACGTAGCGGATCTGGCCGCTCAGCGTCTGGCCGGAGACCAGCTTGGCGGTGGCCGGCGCGCCGATGTTGAGCTTGGCCGCCTCGGTCTCCGGGACGTCGCCGACGATAAGCAGCGGGTCGAGCTCGATCATCGTGCCGCACGGCTGGCCGGGCGCGAGGTAGGTCCCGACCTCGGCCTCGCGGCGGTCGAACACGCCGGCGAAGGGGGCGCGGATGTTGACCTGCTCCAGGGCGATCTCGGCCTGGCGCACGGCGGCCGCGGCGGCGTCGAGGTTGGCCTTCTCCTGCAGCACCTGGGTCTCCGAGCGGTAGCCCTTGGCGGCCAGTTCGGTCGCCGCCTGGTGCTGCAGCTGGCGCGAGCGCAGGGCGGCGCGCGCCTGGTCGAGGGTCGCCTTGCGGGCGTCCACAGCGAGCCGGCACAGCACTTGCCCAGGCCGCACGAAGGCGCCTTCGGTGGTCGGCGTCGCGGCGACGACGCCGGCGGTCTCGGAGCGGACGACGACGGCGCGCGCCGCCTCGGTGCGCCCGCGGATCACCACGGCGTGCGGATGCTGGGTCTCGGGCACGTCGATGACCTGCACGGTCGGCAGCGCGTCGACGCCGGCGGCCGGCTTGGCCTCGGCCTTGCCGGCTTCGCCGGCGGTGATCAGGGACCGCACGACAAGGTAGAGCACCAGGGCGCCCACCAGGCCCACCGCGAACACCCATGACGATTTCAGCTTCATGAAGCTGCAGTCCCCGAACTCGAACCGGCCTGCGGCCTTGATTCGCCGCCTCGCGCAGGATCACCTACGAATGGTTGCCGCGCTTTTGATGCCAGCGTTCTCCGAGCGCAAATGAATTCCCGGACAGGATGGCCATTGGCCGCATAATCTGCCGGGCGGCGTGGGCGCGGCGGCACACTCTTGCGCCGCCAGGGTTTTGCGGCGCGCAAAGCATCTGAGGAGATGGGCTTGAAGTACCTGCACACCATGGTCCGCGTGAAGGACCTGGACGCGTCCCTGGACTTCTACTGCAACAAGCTTGGGTTGCGGGAGGTCTCCCGCACCGAGAACCCCGCCGGCCGCTTCACCCTGGTGTTCCTGACCGCGCCCAAGGACGCCGAGCAGGCCGCGGCGGAGAAGGCGCCGATGGTCGAGCTGACCTACAACTGGGATCCGGAGGACTACACGGGCGGCCGCAACTTCGGCCATCTGGCCTATGCGGTGGACGACATCTACGCCGCCTGCGAGCGGCTGCAGGCGGGCGGGGTCACCATCAACCGGCCGCCGCGCGACGGGCGGATGGCCTTCGTCCGCTCGCCGGACGGCATCTCGATCGAGCTGTTGCAGGCCGGCCCGGCGCTCGCCCCGCGCGAGCCCTGGGCCTCGATGCCGAACGTGGGGGCGTGGTGAGCGGGCGGCTCTCCGGCCGCTCGGCCCTGGTCACCGGCGCCGCCGCCGGCATCGGCCGCGCCATCGCCGAGGCCTTTGCGGGCGAGGGGGCCGACGTCGCCCTGCTCGATCGCGACGCCGAGCGCCTGGCCGAGGCCGAGCGGGGCCTCGCCGGCTCCGGGCGGACCATCCTGGCGATCCCCTGCGACCTCGCCGACGCGGACGCGGCCCGCGCCGCCGTCGCCCACGCGGTGCAGGGCCTCGGCAAGCTCGACATCCTGGTGAACAACGCCGGCATGCTGGCGCCCGGCGACGTCCTGAACCTTTCTTTGGAGGACTTCGACCGGGTGCTGGCGGTCAACCTGCGCGCCCCCTTCGTGGTCGGCCAGGCGGCGGCCCGCCACATGGTCGAGCGGGGGCTGAAGGGCGCGATCATCAACATGAGCTCGATCAACGCCGTGCTCGCGATCCCGGCCCAGCTCGCCTACGTGACCTCCAAGGGCGGGATCAACCAGCTGACCAAGACCATGGCCCTGGGCCT
This sequence comes from Phenylobacterium terrae, assembly GCF_042681205.1. NCBI lineage: Bacteria > Pseudomonadati > Pseudomonadota > Alphaproteobacteria > Caulobacterales > Caulobacteraceae > Phenylobacterium > Phenylobacterium terrae. Next base: position 756,142 of record NZ_JBHUEY010000006.1, on the reverse strand, counting down.
CGCGCCCCACGGCATCCGGGTGAACGCCATCGGCCCCGGCTCGATCATGACCGACATCCTCAAGGGCGTGATGGATTCGGAGGAGGCCCGGCGGAGCATCCTCGCCCGCACGCCGCTCGGCCGAATCGGCGAGCCGGCCGAGGTCGCCAGCGTCGCCGTCTTCCTGGCCAGCGACGAGGCCAGCTACATGACCGGCCAGACCATCTATCCGGACGGCGGGCGCCTGGCGCTGAACTACACCGTGCCGGTGGGGTGATTCCGGCCGTCCCCGGTGGGGGCTGATCGTGAGGTTGTGGAGAAGGGGTTCTCGATGGCTCCCCGGGCAGGACTCGAACCTGCGACCCGGCGGTTAACAGCCGCCTGCTCTACCAACTGAGCTACCGAGGATCAGGGCCGTCGAGGGCCGGGCGTATACGCCGCGTCGATTTTCCGCGCAAGTGACCAGAATGGTTAAGATCCCGCCGGCCGGCAAAAAGGAGCCCGGCGCGAGGCCGGGCTCTAAAGAAGTCGGTGATGGTGGGGTGTCTTCAAGGAAGACGAGGTGAGCGTCTGCGCACATGGTTAAGCGAGCGTTAACGGCTGCCAGGCCGGGCGTGGCCTGGACGGAAACCCGGCCAACCCACGCGTTTCGCGGGGTTTTCACCGCCGCGCCTGCGGCCGGCGTCGCGGCGAATGGGCGCGGCGGCGCGAATCGCCGGCGGAGATCCGAAGCGGGGAGGCGAGGGGAGAGACGCTGGAGGCCTGGCCGAGAATCGAACTCGGGTACGCGGATTTGCAGTCCGCTGCGTAACCACTCCGCCACCAGGCCGGCGTTGGAAGGCCGGATCGCTAACAGAACCGCATGCGCGCGGCAATCTCTCTCGGAACGGGCGATTGCGGACCATCGCCGCACCGCCCTATAAGCCCGCGTCCAACGCTCGCCGGAGCAATGAAGGGGCCCCATGGTCGCCGACCTCGCCGCAGCTCGCATCAACATGGTCGAGAGCCAGGTGCGAACCAACGACGTCACCGACGTCCGCATCCAGGACGCCATGCGCGCCATCCCCAGGGAGCAGTTCACGCCTCCCGGCAAGGCCTACCTCGCCTACGCCGACGTGGAGGTGGAGTATGCGCCGGGCCGCTTCCTGCTGCGCCCGCGCGACGTCTCCAAGCTGCTGCATGCGCTGCGGCCGGAGCCCGGCGAGCGGGCCCTGGCGATCGCCGCGCCCTACGCCGCGGCGGTGCTCGAGCACATCGGCCTGAAGGTCGAGAGGCTCGACGAGGGCGACCTGATCACGCCGCCGGGCGGCGACTACGACCTGATCGTCTGCGAAGGCGCGGTGGCTGCGCCGCCGCAGCCCTGGCTCGAAGCGCTGGCCCTGAACGGGCGCCTCGGCGTCATCGAGCGCGACGGCCGCCTCGCCCGCGCCGTGGTCTACGTGCGCACCGAAGAGGGGGTCGGATCGCGCCCGGTGTTCGACGCCGCCGCCGCTTTCCTGCCCGGTTTCGAGCCGAAACACGGCTTCGCGTTCTGAGGTTTTGCAATCCTTTCGAAACGTCAGCGTGAAAAAAGCTTAAGGATACGACCTCTGGTCCATATGGGCCGGGCGGGTCATACAAAGTCGCGTTCTCACGCCGCTGTCGGGGATATTTCACATGGTCGGTAGCCGTCGCGGAGGCTTGCTCGCCGCTGTCTCGTGCGTGATCGCCCTTGGGCTTACGAGCCAGGCCTCGGCCGAGACCCTCGCCGACGCCATCGCGCTCGCCTACCAGAACAACCCGAGCCTGCAGGCCCAGCGCGCCGCCCAGCGCGCGCTCGACGAGAGCTGGGTCCAGGCCCGCACCGGCTGGCGCCCGACGCTCGGCCTGAGCAGCTCCGCGTCGTGGCAGGAGAGCCGCACGCCCATCACCGAGCGGAACGGCGAGGACCTGGACGGCGACGGGCGCCCGGATGTCCTGGCGAACGGGCTTCCGACCATTCGCGAGCAGAACTCCGGTTCCGTCAGTCTCCGTCTCAGCCAGCCGATCTGGACCGGCGGCCGGGTCGCCGCCAACGTCTCCGCCGCCGAGGCCGAGGTGCTGGCCGGGCGCGAGAACCTGCGGCGGATCGAGCAGCAGATCCTGCTGAACGTGATCACCGCCTATGTGGATGTGCGCCGCGACATCGAGGGCCTGCGGATCCGCAACGAGAACGTCCAGGTGCTGGAGCGCCAGCTGGAGGAGTCCCGGGCCCGCTTCGAGGTTGGCGAGATCACCCGCACGGACGTCGCCCAGTCCGAGGCGCGGCTCGCCGCCGCCCAGGCCCAGTACCAGCTGGCCCAGTCGCAGCTGGCCACCAGCCGCGCCAACTACGCCGCCGTGGTCGGCCAGAACCCCGGCGACCTGGCGCCCGAGCCCTCGCTCGCGGCGCTGCTGCCGTCCGACCCCGACCAGGTGTTCGACGCGGTCGAGCAGTTCAACCCCAACATCCGGGCCGCCGAATACACCGAGCAGGCCAGCCGCGCCCGCATCGCCGGCGCGCGCGCCGAGCGGCTGCCGAACGTTTCGGTGGACGCCAGCCTCGGCCATAGCGGCGGCCGCCTCGACCCGTTCGACCGCCGCGACTACTCGCGGAACGTGACCGCCACCGCCACGGTCAGCGTGCCGCTGTTCTCCGGCGGCCTCGTCAGCTCGCGCATCCGCCAGTCGGTCGAGCGCAACAACGTCGATCGGCTGAACGTCGAGATCAACCGCCGCACCGCCCTGCAGCAGGCGACCCAGAGCTGGAACGCGCTGCAGGCCGCGCGCGCCAACATCGTCTCCACCGAGGAGCAGGTGCGGGCCGCCCGCATCGCCGCCGAGGGCACGCGCCAGGAGCAGCAGGTGGGCCTGCGCACCACCCTCGACGTCCTGAACGCCGAGCAGGAGCTGCGCGCCGCCGAGCTGTCGCAGATCAACGCCCGCCGCGAGGAGTATGTGGCCGCCACCTCCGTCCTGGGGGCCATGGGCCGGCTGGAGGCCCAGAACCTGGTGGCCGGCGTGCAGATCTACGATCCGGAGACCAACTTCCGGAAGCTGCGCTTCACCTGGGGCTGGGTGCCCTGGGAAGAGCCGATCTCGGTGATCGATTCGCTGCTGACGCCGCAGCCGGTCGAGAAGCCCGAGCCGCCCGCCGTGACGGCGACGCCGGCCGCCGCCGGGCCGCCCGAGGCGCCGGCTCCGGCCCCGGCCGCCCCCACGGCGCCCGGACAATAATGGCGCGCCGCCGCATTTCACGGGCGGCAGGCCTTTGCTAGTCCTTCGGAAAATTGCACCATCGCCGTTGCGCGCCTAGTTTGGCGCGACGGATTCTCTGAGCGCGGAGCGCGGCCGGCCCTCATGTCTGACCAGACCTCTCCGGAACCGACAATGGAGGAGATCCTCGCCTCCATCCGGCGCATCATCTCCGAGGAAGATGGGCCGGAGACGAAGGCCGAGGACCTGCCGATGCCGGCTGCGGAGGCGGAGCCGGAGCCCGCGGCCGCCGCGGCGCCCGAACCCCAGCCCGAGCCGGAACCCGAGGCCGAGGAGGCCGAGGACGAGGTCCTCGAGCTGACCGAGCGGGTCGAGAGCGTCGGCGACATCGACGCCTACAGCCCGACCAGCGCCCCGGCCATCGAGGAGCCGGAATCGGCGGCCTACGAGGAAGCCCCCGTTCCGCCGCCCGCGCCGGCCCCGCCCGCGGACATGGGCGAAGGCCTCGTCGGCCCCGAAGCCGCCAGCCTGGCGGCGACCGCCTTCACCCGTCTCTCGGCCAACATCGGCCTGGGCAACGGCGACGCCACCCTGGAACAGATCGTGCGCGAACTCCTCCGCCCGCTGCTGAAGCAGTGGCTGGACGACAACCTGCCCGGCATCGTCCAGACCGCCGTCGAGGCCGAGGTCGAGCGGATCGCCCGCGGACGAGTACGCTAGGGGCGCAGAGCCTCCGTCACGAACCGCGTCGGCCGCACGGAGCGCCGCCCCGACCCACGTCAGGCCTGGGTCCCCGCTTCCCCGGGGGCGAGCGGTTCTATATGCACCGCCGGACACGCCATGCTCGACAAAACCTTCGATCCCAAGACCGTTGAACCGCGCCTCTACGCCGCCTGGGAGGACTCGGGCGCCTTTGCGCCCAAGGACGACCCGAACGCCGAGCCGTTCAGCATCGTCATCCCGCCGCCGAACGTCACCGGCTCGCTGCACATCGGCCATGCGCTGAACAACACCCTGCAGGACGTGCTGACCCGCTTCGAGCGGATGCGCGGCAAGGCGGCCCTGTGGCTGCCGGGCACCGACCACGCCGGCATCGCCACCCAGATGGTCGTCGAGCGCCAGCTCGCCGCCGAGGGCAACATGAGCCGCCGGGACATGACCCGCGACGAGTTCGTGGCCAAGGTGTGGGAGTGGAAGGCTCAGTCCGGCGGGCGCATCGTCCACCAGCTGCGCCGCCTGGGCGCCTCCTGCGACTGGAGCCGCGAGCGCTTCACCCTGGACGAGGGCCTCTCGGCCGCTGTCCGCAAGGTGTTCGTCCAGCTCTACAAGGAGAAGCTGCTCTACCGCGACAAGCGGCTGGTGAACTGGGACCCGCAGTTCCAGACCGCCATCTCCGACCTGGAGGTCGAGCAGCGCGAGGTCGACGGCCATTACTGGCACTTCGCCTATCCGCTGGAGGACGGCTCCGGCGAGATCGTCGTCGCGACCACCCGGCCCGAGACCATGCTGGGCGACACGGCCGTCGCGGTTCACCCGTCGGACGAGCGCTACAAGCACCTCGTGGGCAAGGCCGTGCGCCTGCCGATCGTCAACCGGCCGATCCCCATCATCGCCGACGAGTATCCGGACCCGGAGAAGGGCTCCGGCGCGGTGAAGATCACGCCCGCGCACGACTTCAACGACTTCGTCGTCGGCAAGCGCCACAACCTGCCCGCCATCAACGTGATGGACGAGTTCGCCCGCATCAACGCCAACGCGCCGGAGGCCTATCGCGGCCTCGACCGCTTCAAGGCGCGAGCGAAGGTCGTTGAGGAGTTTGAACAACTCGGCCTGCTGCGCGGGATCGAGAAGACCCGTCACGTCGTCCCGCACGGCGACCGCTCCGGCGTGCCCGTCGAGCCCTTCCTGACCGACCAGTGGTACGTCAACGCCAAGGTCCTGGCTCAGCCGGCGATCAAGGCGGTGGAGGAGGGGACCACGACCATGGTCCCCAAGCACTGGGAGAAGACCTTCTTCGAGTGGCTGCGGAACATCGAGCCCTGGTGCGTGTCGCGCCAGCTCTGGTGGGGTCACCGCATCCCGGCCTGGTACGGCCCCGACGGCAAGGTGTTCGTCGCCGAGACCGAAGCCGAGGCCAAGGCGCAGGCGCTGGAAGTCTACGGCCACGAGGAGCCGCTGCGTCAGGACGAGGACGTCCTCGACACCTGGTTCTCCTCGGCGCTGTGGCCGTTCTCGACGCTGGGCTGGCCGGACAAGACGCCGGACCTGGCCCGCTTCTATCCCACCAGCGTGCTGATCACCGCCGGCGACATCATCTTCTTCTGGGTCGCGCGGATGATGATGCAGGGCCTGCACTTCATGGGCGAGGTCCCCTTCAAGCGCGTCTTCTTCAACGCCCTGGTGCGCGACGCCGAGGGCAAGAAGATGAGCAAGACCAAGGGGAACGTCATGGACCCCCTGGAGCTGGTCGACGACTACGGCGCCGACGCCCTGCGCTTCACGCTGACGGCCATGAGCGGCCATCAGCGCGATATCAAGCTCTCTCGACAACGCATTGAAGGATATCGCAATTTCGGCACCAAGCTGTGGAACGCGGCGCGCTTCTGCCAGGCCAACGGCTGCGAGCGGGCCGAGGGTTTCGACCCGGCCAAGGTGGCCCTGCCGCTGAACCGCTGGATCGTCGGCCAGACCGCCCGGACCGCCCGGACGGTGACCGAGGCGCTCGAAGAGTGCGCCTTCGATGATGCGGCCAGCGCCCTCTACCGCTTCATCTGGAACGTCTACTGCGACTGGTACGTCGAGCTCTCCAAGCCGATCCTGAAGGGCGAGGACGCCGCGTCCCAGGCCGAGACCCAGGCCACCGCCGCCTGGGTGCTCGACCAGATCATGTTGCTGCTGCACCCGGTGATGCCGTTCCTCACCGAGGAGCTGTGGGCGCAGACCGCCGCCAGCGGGGCGCCCCGCGCCCACGCCGGCTTCCTGATGACCGCGCCCTGGCCGCAGCTCGACGCCGGCCTCATCGACGAGGCCGCCGAGGCCGAGATCGAGCTGATCATCGCGGCCATCCGCGAGGGCCGGTCGGTGCGCGACGAGCTCAATGTGCCCAACTCGGCCCGCCCGCCGCTGCTGGTGATCGAGGCCGACGCTGCCCAGCGCCGCACGCTCGAGGCCGCCGCCGGCTCCATCGGCCTGATGCTGCGGGTCTCCGAGGTGCGCTCCGAGGCGGCGGCGCCGGAGGGGGCCATCCCCTACGTCGTCGACGGCGCCACCCTGGCGCTGCCGGTGGCCGAGTTCATCGACCTGGCCGCCGAGCGCGCGCGCCTCTCCAAGGAGATCGCCGCCCACGCCCAGGACATCGAGCGCACGGCCAAGAAGCTCTCCAACCCCGACTTCGTCGCCCGTGCGCCGGAGGAGGTCGTCGAGGAGAACCGCGAGCGCCTGGCCGAGGCCGAGGCCGCCAAGGCGAAACTGGAGAGCGCGCTCGGCCGGCTACAGGCGGTGGTCTAGCAGACCTCTCCCCCCGCGAGCGGGGAGAGGTCTGAAGAGCATGGCCTATTTGCCTCGCGCCGTAGGTTATGCTTGTTCACCTATGACGACGCGCGGTCGTTCATCCGCGCGCGGAGCACACGGGAGTTGACGCTCATGACCGAGGCCGCGCTGCCTCCGGGTTGGCCTGCGATGTCCATCCAGCAGGCTCACGCCATCCTCACCGCCCCCGGCTTGCCGACCGAGATCGAGGAGCTCGAGATCCGCGGGATCAAGACCAAGGTGTGGAAGAACGCCCCGCCGTCCATCCGTTCGGTCGTGGAGTGGTCGCGCCAGCACGGCGAGAAGATCTTCCTCGTCTACGAGGACGAGCGGGTCAGCTTCGAGGCCTTCTACCGCGCCGTCTCGGCCTTCGCCCGCGAGCTGCAGGCGCAGGGCGTGCAGAAGGGCGACCGCGTCGCCATCGTCATGCGCAACCTGCCGGAATGGGTCGTCGCCTTCTACGCGGCCGCCTCGGTCGGTGCGATCGTCACGCCGCTGAACGCCTGGTGGACCGGCCCCGAGCTCGAGTACGGCGTGACCGACTCCGGCGCCAAGGTGCTGGTCGTCGACGCCGAGCGCTACGAGCGCATGACCGAGCACCTGCCCAACTGCCCGAGCCTGGTGCGCGTCTACGTCAGCCGCGAGCGTGACGAGATCGCCCATCCGCTGGTCAAGAAGCTCGAAGACGTCATCGGCGCGCCGAACAGCTGGAAGGACCTGCCGGCCGAGCCCCTGCCGCCGGTGGAGATCGGCCCCGAGGACGACGCCACCATCTTCTACACCTCCGGCACGACCGGGAAGCCGAAGGGAGCGCTGGCCACCCAGCGGGCGGTCAACTCCAACATCATGGCCGGCGCCATCGGCGCGGCGCGCTCCTTCCTGCGCCGGGGCGAGGCGCCGCCGCAGCCCGATCCCAACGCGCCGCAGCGGGCCTCGCTGATCAGCGTGCCCTTCTTCCACGTCACCGGCTGCTTCGCGGTGCTGAACCCCAGCCTGTTCGGCGGGGCCAAGCTGGTGATGATGTACAAGTGGGACGTGATCCGCGCCTTCGAGCTGATCGAGCGCGAGAAGATCAACCAGGCCGGCGGCGTGCCGACCATCGCCTGGCAGCTGATCGAGCACCCGGCCCGCAAGAACTACGACCTGTCGTCGCTGGAATCCGTCGGCTACGGCGGCGCCCCCTCCGCGCCGGAGCTGGTCCGCAAGATCAAGGAGACCTTCCCCAAGTCGGCGCCCAGCAACGGCTGGGGCATGACCGAGACCTGCGCCTCGGTCACCGGCCACTCGGGCGAGGACTATCAGAACCGGCCCGACAGCTGCGGTCCGGCGGTTCCCGTCTCCGAGCTGCAGATCCGCGACCCGAACGACGGCGTCACCGTGCTGCCGCCGGGCCAGGTGGGCGAGCTGTGGGCCAAGGGGCCGCAGGTCTGCAAGGGCTACTGGAACAAGCCCGAGGAGACGGCCAAGACCTTCGTCGACGGCTGGGTCCGCACCGGCGACCTCGCCAAGCTCGACGAGGAAGGCTTCTGCTTCATCATCGACCGGGCCAAGGACATGCTGATCCGGGGCGGTGAGAACATCTACTGCGTCGAGGTGGAGAACGTCCTCTACGACCACCCGGCGGTGATGGACGCGGCGATCGTCGGCATCCCGCACCGCACGCTGGGCGAAGAGCCGGCCGCCGTCGTGACCCTGAAGCCGGGCGCCTCGGCCACCGAGGAGGAGCTGCGGGCCCACGTGGCCGAGCATCTGGCGGCGTTCAAGGTCCCCGTGAAGGTGAAGTTCTGGCACGAGATCCTGCCGCGCAACGCCAACGGCAAGATCCTCAAGAACGAGCTGAAGAAGGCCTTCGAAGAGGAGCAGGCGGGCGCCTGACCCGCCGGTGGAGAAGAGGCGCGCCGACGTCCTGCTGGTCGAGCGCGGCCTCTTCGAGAGCCGCGCCAAGGCCCGGGCCGCCATCGAGGCGGGCCGGGTCTTCGCCGACGGGCGGCCCGTGGCGCGGGCCTCCGACCTGATCGCGATCGAGGCGCAGATTGCGGCCGAGGCGGCGCACCCGTGGGTCGGCCGGGGCGCGCTGAAGCTGGTCCACGCGCTGGATCTGTGGCCGATCGCTGTCGGGGGGCGCGTGGTGCTCGACGTCGGCGCCTCCACCGGCGGCTTCACCGAGGTCTGCCTCGCCCGCGGCGCGGCCCGCGTCTACGCCGTGGACGTTGGGCAGGGGCAGTTGCACCCCAGGCTCGCCGCCGATCCGCGCGTCGTCTCGTTGGAGGGCGTCGATGCGCGCCGGCTCGACGCGGCGCTCGTGCCCGAGGCGCCGGAGCTGGTGGTCTGCGACGCCAGCTTCATCGGCCTTTCCAAGGTGCTGCCCGTCCCGCTGTCGCTGGCCGCGCCGGGCGCCGACCTGGTGGCGCTGGTGAAACCCCAGTTCGAAGCGGGGCCGGGCGCGGTGGGGAAGGGCGGCCTCGTCAAAGACCCCGCCGTGCGCGCCGCCGCCCTCGAGGCCGCCAAGCAGTTCTTCGAGTCCAGCGGCTGGCGCGTCCGGGGCGAAGCGGAGAGCCCGATCGCCGGCGGCGAGGGCAATCTCGAGTTTCTCGTCTGGGCCAGGAAGGGTGGGCGGTGACTGGTTGGGGCGCGCAGCGGCCCTACCTGTCACCTCCCGCGGCGCTGGGTGACAGGTAGCGCCTGCGGCGCAACCAGTCACCGCAGAACGCCCAAAGAAAAAGGCCGCCGGAGGATATCCGGCGGCCCTCAAGTTCGCTCAGGAGCTGGAAGTCTCTAGTCGACGACCTGGTAGCGGCCGCGGCTGTCGCGGCAGACGCGGACCATGCGGGTCACGGTCCGGCCGTCCGGCATGTAGACCGGGCTCTCGGCCAGGGCGCAGCCGTCGGCGCCGGCCCGCTGGGTGATGCGCAGCCGCTCCCCGCCGTAGCCATAGGCGTAGCCGTCGTAGTCGTCCTCGTAGGCCGATCCGTAGTAGCCGCCGCCGTAGTAGCCGTTGGAGCGGTAGCGGTCCTCGAGGGCGTAGGGCTGGTTGTAGTAGCCGCTGCTGTAGCCGCGGTCGTAGCCGTAGTAGCTGTCCTGCGGATAGCCGCTGCGGCAGGCCGCCGAGTTGTTGCCGACCGCCGCACCGGCCACCGCGCCCAGCGCGCCGCCGAGGAGGGCGCCTTCGGTGCGGTTCTTCCGCGCCGCGGCGTTGGAGCCGATGGCCGCGCCGAGCGCGCCGCCGATCAGGCCGCCGACCGTGCCGCGGTTGGTCTGCTCGCGGCGGCAGGGGTCGTAGTAGGCCCCGCCGTAGGTCTGGGCCGAGGCGACGCTGGGCGCCGCCACGGCGGTCATCGCCGCGACGCCGGCGACGGCGGCCAAGGCGCTCTTGGCCAGGGTGGAACGGAAGGTCATGTTGGGAGGCTCCCCTCGGATGGTGTCGGGTTAGAGCGCGGCCTTAGCCGCGCCCGCTCGGCCGCCAGACGCCGTCGCGTCCGCGGCAGACTTCGAAATCGTGCGTTCGGCCGCCGTAGTACTCCTGCACCCAGCGGCAGTTGGACCGGGCCGAGACCCGGCGCGGATAGTCCACGCACTTCACGCGGGACTTGCCGATCTGGTGGCCGGCCACGGCACCGACGGCCGCGCCCAGCACCGTGCCTTCGGTGCGGGCGTTGTCGGCGGCCACGCTGCGGCCCACCAGGGCGCCCGCGGCGCCGCCGATCACGGCGCCGGTGGTCGCCGAGCGGCGCTGCTCGGACCGGCAGATGTCGCCCGAACCGTAGCTGCGGACGGACTGGGCGCTGGCCAGTTCGGGGGCGGCGAACACCGGCGCCGCGGTGGCGGCTGCGGCGGCGAGAACGAGAAGTCGCTTCATGGCTGTCTCCGGCGATCCTCTTGAAGGCGGCCCCCTGCCGACTCTTCGAGGGTATTGATGGCAAAGCTAAGGTGAACGCGCGTTGATCGGGCCGTTCATCTTCGTTCATGCGGCCCGGGCGCGGCTCGCCTCGCGGCGGATCGACCGCTAAATGGCTGCCGTGATGCGAAGTTCCAGGCCACAGCCGCGCTCAAGGCCCGCGGTAGAGACGGTGATCGAGGCGGTCGGCGGGGAGGGCGACGGGATTGCGCCCGGGCCGCTCTACGCACCGTTCACGCTCCCAGGCGAGCGCGTGCGGCTGGCGCCCGGCGGCGACCGGCGCGACGTCGAGCAGATCCTCGAGCCCAGCCCCGAGCGGGTCGCGCCGCCCTGTCCGCATTTCGGCGCTTGCGGCGGCTGCGCTCTGCAGCACTGGGACCGGCCGGCCTACCTGGCCTGGAAGGTCGGCCGCCTGGCCGCCACCCTGGCGCGCCAGCACATCGAGACCGAGTTCCTCCCCGCCTTCGCCGCCGAGCCGCAGACCCGCCGCCGCGTGGCCCTGCACGCCCGCCAGGGGCGCAAGGACGCCGCCCGCGTCGGCTACAAGGCGCGCAAGTCCTGGAGCCTGGTGGAGATCGACGTCTGCCCGATCTCCGACCCGCGCATCCAGGCCGCCCTGCCGGACCTGAAGCGGCTCGCCGCGCCGCTGTTCGAGCACCCCAAGTCCGCGCCCACCCTGCATGTGACGGTCACCGCCGCGGGCCTGGACGTCGACATCACCGGCGTGGAGCGCAAGAGCGGCGGCCTCTCGGCCGACGCGCGGGTGCAGCTGGCCGAGACCGCCGCCGCGGCCGACTTCGCCCGCATCACCCTGGACGGGGAGATCGCCTACCAAGCCCGCACGCCGACCGTCCGGCTGGGCCCGGCCACGGTCGGCCTGCCGCCCGGCGCCTTCCTGCAGGCGGTTCCCCAGGCCGAAGCGGCGATGGCGGCCTTCGTGCGGGCGCAGGCCGAGGGCGCCGAACGGATCGCCGACCTCTACTGCGGGGTCGGCACCTTCACCTTCCGGCTGGCGGAGGCGGCGCCAGTCCACGCCGCCGACGGGGCGGCGGAGGCGATCCGCGCCCTCACCGCCGCCATCGCCACCGCGCCGCGGCTCAAGGGGATCACCGCCGAGGCCCGGGACCTGGTCCGCCGGCCCGTTCTGGCCGAGGAGCTGAAGCGCACGGACGTGGTGGTGTTCGACCCGCCGCGGGCCGGCGCGCTGGAGCAGGCGCACGAGATCGCCCGGTCGGGGGCGGCCCGGGCGATCGGCGTCTCCTGCAACCCTGCGACCTTTGCGCGCGACGCCCGGACGCTGATCGATGGCGGCTTCCGGCTCTCCCGGGTGCTCCCGGTCGATCAGTTCCTCTGGTCCCCTCATATTGAGTTGGTGGGCGTATTCGAGCGCTGAAATCGGCCAAATTCGGCCACGACTCCCGCGAATCTTGCTCTGGAACCCTACCGGAGCCGCAGTATGCGCCGTCTCTTCCGCCTCGCCGTCCTGTCCGCGCTCGCCGCGGGCCTGGCGAGCCCCGCCCTGGCCGGGCCCGCCCCCGGCCGCTTCGTCCATCCGGCCGACACCAACAAGGACCAGAAGGTCAGCAAGGCCGAATGGGTCGCCTCCGGTGAGAGCGCGGACGGCTTCCGGGCCGCCGACGCCGACCGTGACGGCTTCGTCATCGGCCCCGAGTTCGCCAACTGGTTCATGAAGAAGGAGGGGATCGGCCCCTTCCAGTCCTCATCCGCCCCCAAGCCGCCGAGCCCGGTGAACCGCCTCGTCGAGCGCTGAGAGGAAGCGCGAGCGGTCCTTCGCCTGGAAAGGCGGCGGCCCGCGGGTGATCTCGCCCACCGACCGTAGATGCTCTCCGATCGCCCGGCCGGCCAGCGCCTGGCCGATGGAGTCCTCGGTGAACAGGCGCCCTGAGGGTCCGATCACCAGCGCGCCGGCCTTCAGGCAGCGGCTGGCCAGCGGAATGTCGTGGGTGATGACGATGTCGCCGCGGGCGGTCTGCTCGGCGATCCAGTCGTCGGCGGCGTCGGGACCGGCCTCGACGATCACCCGCTCGATGCGCGGCTCCTTGGGGACCATCAGGAACGCGCCGGCGACGACATAGACCTGCAGGCCATAGCGGCGGGCCACCTTGTAGACCTCGTCCTTGACCGGACAGGCGTCGGCGTCGACGAAGATTCGGCTCGGCATTTCCCGATCTTAGCGGCCGGAACGGGCGCCGGCTCTGGCGGATTTCATGCTCAGCCATGGCCGCCATCGCCCGATCCGGATTGAAGCCGACCTCGCCGCTCGTGGTGGCGCCCTGGCTGGCGCTGGGCCTGATGCTCGCCGCCTGGCCGCGGCGCAAGCCCAAGCCGCGGGGGATGAGCCAGCCGGAGGACGCGCCGCTGGAGGCGAACCGCGGCCGGACGGCGGTCGCCCCGTCGCGGATCCCGTTCCAGGGGTGGAAGGACATCCTCTGGCGGACCTGGCGCGAGTTCATGCGCGACCGGGTGACCTTCGTCGCCGGCGGCATCGCCTTCACCGGCGTGATGGCCCTGTTTCCCGCCCTGGCCGCCTTCGTCGCGCTGTACGGCCTGTTCTCGGACGTGGAGACCGCCCGCGAGCATCTGGCCATCCTCACCGGCCTGGTCCCGGCCAGCGTGCTGACCTTCATCGGCGAGCAGATGGTCCGCATCGCCGAGGAGCGGCAGGCGAGCCTGTCCATCACCTTCGCCGTCAGCCTGCTGATCTCGCTGTGGAGCGCCAACGCCGGGATGAAGGCGCTCTTCAACGGCCTGAACGTCGCCTACGAGGAGACCGAGAAGCGCAACTTCTTCCAGGTGAACCTGATCGCCCTGTTCTTCACCGTGGGCGGCACGCTGTTCTTCGTCGTGGCGGCCACCGCCGTGGTCGCCGTGCCCGTCGCCCTGAAGCTGCTGCACATCGACCCGCGGCTGCTGCCGCTGGCGCTGCTCAGGTGGCCGCTGCTGCTGGCGGTGACCTTCGCGGCGCTGACGTTCGTCTACCGCTACGGACCCAGCCGCGAGCGGGCGAAGTGGCGCTGGGTCACCTGGGGCGGGATCGCCGCCTCCTGCTTGTGGCTGGCGGGCTCGGCCGGATTCTCCTGGTGGGTGACCAATGTCGCCAGCCTGAACGCGACCTACGGCTCGCTCGGCGCCGTGTTCGGCTTCCTGATCTGGATCTGGCTGTCGGCGGTGATCGTCCTCACCGGCGCCGAGCTGAACGCCGAGATCGAGCACCAGACAGCGGTGGACTCCACCACCGGCCCGGAGGAGCCGATGGGCCAGCGCGGGGCCGTCGTCGCCGACACGGTGGGGCGCGCCAAGACCGGCGGGCCGGCCGAGATGCTGCCCGATTTCGTCGCCCGCCGCTTGCGCCGCGGCCGAACCGCACCAGATCAGGCCCTCGCCGCGGAGTAGCCGATGACCCAGCCGATCACCGTCAACATCCCCCACAGCCTCGGGACCGCCGAGGCCAAGCGGCGCATCGAGCGCGGCTTCGGCGAACTCGGCGGCAGCCTGCCCGGCGGCGGCTTCGCCCAGCTGAAGCAGAGCTGGAGCGGCGACACCATGAGCTTCTCGGCCCAGGTCATGGGCCAGAGCGTCTCCGGCGCCATCGACGTGCTGGACAGCGCCGTGAACCTCAAGCTCATCCTGCCGCCGTTCCTGGCCATGATCGCCGGCAAGATCAAAGGCAAGATCGAGCAGAAGGGGACCTTGCTGCTCGAAAAGAAATGACCCGCCTTTCCCTCCCCTTCAGGGGAGGGCCGAGTCGGCGCAGCCGACCGGGGTGGGGGAGTCTCGCACCCGCGAGGCGCTGATCGTCCAACTCCCTGCAGGCCCCTTACGTCCCCACCCGTCGCGTCGCTTCGCTCCGCGCCACCCTCCCCTGAAGGGGAGGGAAAGGCCTCACCCGAACAACTCCATCTGATCTCCGGCCCTCGGCGGTACGCGGAACTGCGTCAGGTCGAGGTCGGACATCGGCTGGTCCAGCCCGTAGCGCCGCTTGGCGGCGGCGAACCGCTGGCTCATCAGCTCGGCGATCGGGCCTTCGCCCTTCATCCGCTTGAACCACTGCACGTCGTAGTCGCGGCCGCCGCGCATCTGGCGCACCAGCGACATCACCCGCCTGGCGCGGTCGGGATGGTCGCTCTCCAGCCACTCGCGGAACAGGTCCTTGATCTCCAGCGGCAGGCGCAGCGCCACGTAGCCGGCGGTCCGGGCGCCCGCCTGGGCGCTGCGCTCCAGCACCGCCTCCATCTCGTGGTCGTTGAGGCCGGGGATGCACGGAGCGAACATCACCGTCACCGGCACGCCCGCGGCCGAGAGCTGGCGGATGGCCTCGATGCGCCGTTCCGGCGTGGCGGCCCGCGGCTCCATGCTGCGCGAGAGCTTGCGGTCGAGGCTGGTCACGGAAATCGCCACCCGGGTGAGGTTCAGCGCCGCCATCTCGGAGAGCAGGTCGAGGTCGCGCAGGATCAGCGCCGACTTGGTGATGATGGAGAACGGGTGCCGGAAGCTCGTCAGCACCTCCATCACCCCGCGGGTGACGCGCAGCCGCCGCTCCTGCGGCTGATAGGGATCGGTGTTGCCGCCGATGTGGATGAACTCGGGCCGATATCGCGGCGCGGAGAGCTCGGCCTCCAGCAGGCGTGCCGCCTCGGGCTTGAAGAACAGCTTCGTCTCGAAGTCGAGCCCGGGGGAGAGGCCCATGTAGGCGTGGGCCGGGCGGGCGTAGCAGTAGGTGCAGCCGTGCTCGCAGCCGCGGTAGGGGTTGATCGAGCGGGAGAAGCCGACGTCCGGGCTGTCGTTCTTTGTGATGACCGTCCTGGCGCGCTCGGGCTCGACGGTGGTGGCGATCTGCTCGGGCAGCGCCTCGTCCAGCTCCCAGCCGTCGTCGAAGGCTTCGCGGACCTGGCTCTCGTAGCGTCCCGAAGCGTTCGACCGCGCGCCTCGGCCGCGCAGCTGCTGGGTGAAGGTGGGCACCCGGCGAACCTATCGCTCGGGGGAGAACGAAACAAGAACTTCT
This sequence comes from Phenylobacterium terrae, assembly GCF_042681205.1. Classification (NCBI taxonomy): domain Bacteria; kingdom Pseudomonadati; phylum Pseudomonadota; class Alphaproteobacteria; order Caulobacterales; family Caulobacteraceae; genus Phenylobacterium; species Phenylobacterium terrae. The sequence continues at coordinate 740,504 of NZ_JBHUEY010000006.1, read as the reverse complement.
TGACCCCGCCGCCAGGGCTCCGCTTGTGGCCCCATGCTCAGCGTCGTGATCACGCCCGCCGGAGGGCCCGAGGACCTGGCTTCCCTGTTCGCGCGGCTCGTGCCGGCCGCCGTGGATGGCCTGGTGCGCGAGGTGATCTATGCCGGGGCCGCCGACGCCACCGTCGAGGAGATCTGCGAGGCGACGGGCGCGCGCGTCGTGGCCGGCGTCGAGGCGGCGCTGGCGCAGGCCAAAGGACCCTGGCTGCTGATGGCGCCCGCCACCTTCCGCCCGCCCGAGGACTGGCAGGACAGGGCGGCGGCGCACGTGGCGCACCGATCCGGCGCCCTGAGGATCAGGGGGATGAGGACGGGCGGTTGGTTCTCTCGCAGCCCTTCGGCCGAGCTGCGGCCGCTGTCCGGGCGCTGAGCGGCTACTTCTTCCCGAAGTCCAGCCGGGCGTCGACGAACTTGGCGCCCTGGGCCAGGGCGTCGAGGGTGTTGGGGTGCTCGCCGAACTTCCGCTTGTAGGTCCAATAGGCGGCCAGGACCTTCTCGACGTAGTTGCGGGTCTCCAGGCTCGGCAGGCACTCGATGATCATCAGGCTGTCGGCGTCCTCGCCCAGCATCTGGGCCGTCTTCTGCAGGGTGCCCGGGCCGCCGTTGTAGGCCGCCACGGCGCGCAGCAGGTCGTAGCCGACGCCCCGCTCCAGCAGCCAGGTGAAATAGTCCTGGCCGACCCGCAGGTTGAAGGCCGGGTCGAACAGCGGGCTCATGTCGGCCTTCAGCTTGTCGTCGCCGGCCGCGCGGGCGGCCGCTTCCGGCATCAGCTGCATCATGCCCACGGCGCCGGCCGGGCTGACGGCCATCGGGTTGAACCGGCTCTCCTGGTAGGCGATGGCGTAGACCAGCGCCTTGTCGATGGTGAAGCCCCACTTCGGCTCCAGCGTCGGGGTCGGGTAGTCGATCACCTGGCCGTAGATCGGGCTCATCGTCCCGGGGCGCGCAGGCGCCGGCGCATCCACGCGCGAGGTGAGGGGGGCGTTCAGGGCCAGCAGCAGCGCGCCCCACTGGTCGCGCTCGGACTTGCCCTTGGCCAGCGCCAGGCCGGCGCGCAGCTCCAGGCCCGCCTCGGTGGTCTGGCCCACCTGGGAGAGGGCCACGGCGCGGTGGGCGCGGGGATTGGCTTTCACGAAGCCGGTGAGGTCCGAGCCGCCCGAGAAGGAGGCCAGCACGAACTCGCCCGTCTCCGCCCTCGGCGCCTGCGACAGCTCCTGCTCGCGCTGGGCGGTGCGCAGGTTCGCCTGACGCTCGGCGATCATGCCGTAGAAGGTGTGCGGATGGCGGGCGGCCAGCCGCAGATAGCCGTCGGCCCGCTCGGCCTCGCCGGCCTCGGTCACCGCGCGGGCGGCCCAGTAGCCGGCCGCGGCCCGCAGCCAGGCGTCTTCCTGGGCGTCGTGGGCGACCTTGTCGAAATAGCTCTCGGCGAGGGCGTAGTCCTTCAGCCGGTAGGCCGACAGACCGGCGATCCAGCGCTCGCCGGAGGCCTGGGCCAGGCTCAGCGCCCGGCGGGCGTCGCCCGAATAGAAGGCCTGCCGCGCGGCGGCCGCGCGGTCGGGGTTGGCGGGGCCGGAAAGGCCACGGGCGGTCACCTCGATGCGCGACCAGTCCTGGCCGGCCAGCAGCGGCTCCTTCAGCGCCGGCGCGCCCGCAGGCCTGCGCTTGCTGGCCAGGGCGTAGATGCGCTCCGCGCCCGGCAGGTCGGCGTACTTGTCGAGCCACGCCGCCAGCTCCTCGTAGGAGGCCTTGTGCGAGGGGTGCATCAGCTTGCGGAAGGCCAGGTGGCCGGCGAGCGCCTTGTCCTTGATCTCGGCGGACTGGATCTGGGCCTCGATGAAGTCGCCGCGCTCGGCGGCGGCGAAGGCGGCCTTGTAGCGGGCCACGTCCCACGGCGAGAGGGCCTGCGGACCGGCCGCGGCCGAGGTCGCGATGGACGCGGCGCAAAGGAGAGCGAGGGCGGCGAGCCGCAGGCGCGTCTTCGTCGTCATCTTCTTTCCACGCCCGCCGCATTCGGCGTTGAGGCGTGGCCCTTTTCCCAATGACGGCTCCGAGCCTGTCCCGATTCGGAACCTTCCCGGCCGCTCGATGCAAACACCGATCCGGGTCCAGACTACGCCGTTTCCCGATACGGTGAAGGTGTACCTAAGGCCGTTCCGGCCGATCAAGCCGCTCGGTTGCGGTCAAAAGGTCGCTCCAGACCTTTTTCTTCGCTGCCGGCTGCCTGAGCAGAAAGGCCGGGTGAAGTGTCGGCATCACTGGCAGCTCGAGGTTTCCAGAGTGTGAACGCCACTCGTGCCAGCGCCCGCGAAGGGACAGGATTCCCTCGTCTTTCTTCAGCAGCGCCTTGGCCGCCGAGGCGCCCAGAACGAGCAGCATCCGCGGCCGCACGAGCTCGATCGCCCGATCCAGGAAGGGCGCGCAGACGGCCTGTTCGGGCGGCGAGGTGGTGCGGTTGCCTGGCGGGCGCCAGAACACGGTGTTGGTGATGAACACCCGGCCGGTGAGGCCCGCGGCCGCCAGCATGCGGTCCAGCAGCTGTCCGGCCCGGCCGACGAAGGGCGCGCCCTGCGCGTCCTCCTCCGCCCCCGGGCCTTCGCCGACCACCATCAGCGGCGCGGCCGGATCGCCGCGGTAGAACACCGCCTGGCGGGCGGCGCCTTCGAAACGCAAGGGGCAGCCCTCGAAGCCCTCGATGGCGGCCTTCAGGGCGGCGATGTCGCCGGCCGCCTGCGCCAGCCTCTGCGCCTCGGCGATGGCGGCGGAGATGTCGGGCGTCGGCGCGGCGGTCCGGACCGCGGGCGCGGGAATCGGCCGCGCGGCCACGGGCGGGGGCGGCGGGGCGATCTTGCCGGCCTCGATCCGGTCGAGCGGCTCGTCCAGCAGCATGGCGTCAACCCCGGCCTCGGCCCAGAAGGCGAGGAGGCTTTCGGCGGCGCGATAGGCTTGGCTGGGCTGCATCGGTGTCGCGGATTGTCCCTGAATTCGCGGTTCGCCCTTGACCGCTGCGCGCCAAGCTATCGATAAGTCGCGCCAATTGGAACGTGCGGCGAGTTCCCGCACGCGAGGGCGAGGACGAGATGAGCGAAGACGTCGAACGCGAGTCTATGGAGTACGACGTCGTAATCGTCGGCGGCGGCCCGTCGGGGCTGTCGGCGGCGATCCGTCTGAAGCAGCTGGCTGCCGAGGCGGGAACCGACATCTCGGTCGCGTTGCTGGAGAAGGGCTCCGAAATCGGCGCCCACATCCTGTCTGGCGCGGTGATCGATCCCAAGGGTATCAACGAGCTGTTCCCGAACTGGAAGGAGCTCGGCGCGCCGCTGGAGACGCCGGTCACCGAAGACCACTACATCATGCTCGGGCCGCAGGGGGATCTGGACATCCCGCTCTTCCCGTTCCCGAAGTTCATGCACAACGACGGCAACTACATCGCCTCGCTGGGCAACGTCTGCCGCTGGCTCGGCCAGCAGGCCGAGGCGCTGGGCGTCGAGATCTATCCGGGGATGGCCGTCAGCGACGGCGTCTTCGATGAGCGCGGCGGCCTGAAGGGCGTCGTCGCCGGCGTCTTCGGCGTCGACAAGAACGGCGAGAAGACCGCCGACTACCAGCCGGGCGTCGAACTGCACGGCAAGTACGTCTTCGTCGCCGAGGGCGTCCGCGGCTCGCTGGCCAAGCAGCTGAAGGCCAAGTTCGGCCTCAACGAGGGCCGCGACTACGAGAAGTACGGGATCGGCCTGAAGGAGCTGTGGCAGGTCCCCGACGAGGCTTTCAAGCCGGGCTACGTCGCCCACTTCGTCGGCTGGCCGCTGGACGACAAGACCGGCGGCGGCGGCTTCTGCTACCACTTCGGGGACAATTACGTGGCCATCGGCTACGTGGTGCACCTCAACTACCGCAACCCCTGGCTCTCGCCGTTCGACGAGTTCCAGCGGCTGAAGACCCACCCGACGGTTCGCAAGAACCTCGAGGGCGGCAAGCGGATCGCTTACGGCGCCCGGGCCATCTCGGAGGGCGGCTTCCAGGCGGTGCCCAAGCTCTACTTCCCTGGCGGCGTGCTGCTCGGCGATAGCGCCGGCTTCGTGAACGTCCCGCGGATCAAGGGCACCCACAACGCCATGAAGAGCGGCATGCTGGCCGCCGAGAGCGCCTTCGCCGCCATCCAGGCCGGCCGCGCCGGGGACGAGCTGGTGGAGTACGCCACCGCCTACGAGAACTCCTGGATCCGCAAAGAGCTCTACGGCGTGCGCAACGCCAAGCCGCTGCTCTCCAAGCTCGGCACCTTCCTCGGCGGGGCGGTCGGCGTGTTCGACATGCACGTCACCAACCTGTTCGGCGGCTTCTCCTTCTTCGGCACGCTCAAGCACGGCAAGTCGGACGCGGCTTCCACCGGCGAGGCCGACAAGTACAAGCCGATCGTCTATCCGAAGCCGGACGGGGTGATCACCTTCGACAAGCTGTCGAGCGTGTTCCTGTCGAACACCAACCACGACGAGAACCAGCCGGCGCACCTGAAGCTCAAGGACCCCGAGGTCCCGATCAAGGTGAACCTGCCCAAGTACGGCGAGCCGGCGCGGCTCTACTGCCCGGCCGGGGTCTACGAAGTGCTGTACGACGACGAGGGCAAGAACCCGAAGTTCCAGATCAACTTCCAGAACTGCGTCCACTGCAAGACCTGCGACATCAAGGATCCGTCGCAGAACATCAACTGGACCACGCCCAACGGCGGCGACGGGCCGAACTACCCGAACATGTGACGATGGGGCGCTGCGGCGGGCTTGCGCCGCGGCGCCGAAGCATGGAGTTTGCGGCCCATGCGTTTTCCGCTTCTGGCCGCCGTCGCCCCGTTCGTGCTCCTCGCAGCCTGCGCCACTCCGGCTCCTGACGCCGAGGTCGGCCTCGCGCCCGCGGTCCCAGGGGCGACCCCGACGCCGGGCGCCTCGCCCTATGGCCTGTTCCTGGCCGGCCAGGCCGCACTGAACGACGGCCGCAGCCGCGAGGCCGCGGGCTTCTTCGATCGCGCCAGCGCCGAGGGCGCCGAGAACCTCATGGTCCGCGAGCGGGCCTTCAACGCCGCGGTGCTGGCCGGCGACCTGAAGAGGGCGCTGGCCCTGGAGCCCACCGGCGAGGACGCCTCCGAGGCCGTCAAGCGACTGGCCCGCCTGACCCGCGCCGTCGACGGCCTCGCGAGCGGCCAGGCCAAGACGGCGCGCGCCGAGCTTGCCGAGGGCATCGGATTCCCGCACCGCGCCGCCGCGGCCCTGCTCGAGCCCTGGGCGGCGGCGATGGCCGGCGACACCGAGGCCTCGCTGGCCAAGCCCGAGGTGCGCGGCGACCAGGTCGTGGACTTCTTCGGCCGGCTCGGCCAGGCGCGGCTGTTCGAGCGCGCCCGCCGTCACGAAGAGGCCGAGGCGGCCTACAAGGCGCTCACCGACGGCGCCTTCCCCGGCGAGATGATCCTGCTCGCCCACGGCGAGTTCCTGGAGCGGCGCGGGCGGCGCGCCGACGCGGTGGCGCTCTACGACAAGGCGCTCGCCGAGGAGCCCGACGCCACCGGCGTGCGGCTGGCCCGCGCCCGCGCAGCCGCCGGCAAGAGCGCCCCCAAGGCGCCGACTCTCAGGCAGGGCGCGGCCGAGGCGCTGCTGGCTCCGGCGGCCGGGATGCTGGCCCAGAAGCAGGACCAGCTGGCCCTGGTCTACCTGCGCATGGTGCTGCACCTCGATCCGGAGCGGGACGAGGCCTGGCTGCTGGTCGGCGACGTGCTGGCCGGGGCGGGCGACCTGGAAGGCGCGCGCGCCGCCTACACCCGGCCCAAGCCCGGCTCGCTGTCCTACGCCGCCGCCCAGAGCAAGCTCGCCTGGAGCCACCAGCAGGCGGAGGACCCGGAGACGGCGATGAAGGTCGCCCGCGCGGCGGCCGCCTCCGGCCACGAGGACGCCCAACTGACCCTCGCCGACCTCCTGCGCGCCAACGACCGGCATCAGGAGGCGGTGGAGGTGCTCACCGGACTGATCGCCAAGAACCCCGAAGACTGGCGCCTGCTCTACGCCCGGGGCGTCTCCTATGAGCGGCTGAAGGACTGGCCCAAGGCCGAGGCCGACCTGATGGCCGCGCTGAAGATCGAGCCCAACGACCCGGAGCTGCTGAACTACCTCGGCTATTCCTGGATCGACCGCGGCGAGCGGCTGACCGAGGCCCTGGCCATGGTCGAGAAGGCGGTGGCGACCAATCCGAAGTCCGGCGCCATGGTCGATTCCCTCGGCTGGGCCTACTACCGCATGGGCGACTACAAGAAGGCCGTCGAGAAGCTCGAACAGGCCGTCGAGCTCGAGGCCGGCGATCCGGAGATCAACAACCACCTGGGCGACGCCTACTGGCGCGTCGGCCGCCGCGACGAGGCGATGTTCCAGTGGCGGCGGGTGCTGACCCTGGACCCGGACGCGCGCATCAAGGCCGACGCCGAGGCCAAGCTCGCCTCGGGCCTGGGCCCGGACGGCCCCGCGGCCCCGGCGCAGGTGGCCCAGCCGTAGCGCGGCTGGGGGAGGGGGCATGTCGGCCGAAACGCTCGCGCCCGCCAAGGTCAACCTCTTCCTGCACGTGGGTCCGCCGGAGCCGGACGGCTTCCATCCCATCTGCAGCTGGATGACCTTCGCCGACGTCGGCGACCGGGTCAGCGCCTACGAGGCGGACGCGCTGGAGGTGAAGGTCTCCGGCCCGTTCGCGCTCGCGCTGGCCCGCGAGGCGGACAACCTTGTCCTGCGCGCCGCACACGCCCTGCTGGAGAGGGCCAAGGGACCCACGCGGCCCTTCGGCCTGATGCTGGAGAAGGCGCTGCCGGTGGCGGCGGGCCTGGGCGGCGGCTCCAGCGACGCGGGCGCCGCGCTACGCCTTCTGCGCCGGGCGCTGGACGTCGACCTGAGCGATCCGGACCTGGAGGCGCTCGCCGCCGGTCTGGGCTCGGACGGCGCGGCCTGCCTGTGGGCCCGGCCGGTGATCGCCGAAGGGCGCGGCGAGCGGCTCTCGCCGGCGCCGGCGACGCCGCCGCTCGACGCGGTGCTGGTCAACCCGGGCGTTCCGGTTCCAACGGGCCAGGTCTACGCACGCCTGGACGCCCTGAAGGGATGGGGCCCGGCCGAGCGGCCGCCTCTGCCCGAGACGCTGGAGGACGCCGCCGAGGCCGCAGGCTTCCTGTCGCTGATGCGCAACGACCTGGAGACCGCCGCCGTCGAGATCGCCCCGGAGGTCGGCGACGCCCTCGACTTCCTGCGCGCCGAGCCCGAGACCCTGCTGGCCCGCATGAGCGGCTCCGGCGGCACCTGCTTCGCCCTCTGCGCCAGCGACTACGAGGCCGAGACGTTGGCCGAACGCATCGAAGCCCTGCGCCCCGCCTGGTGGGTCCGCCGCACCCGCCTCGGCGCGCCCCAGCTTTAGCGGCGTCCGCCAACGTATTCGTCGACCGCCAAGACCGCCACTGGACGCGCCGGCCCCGCATAGGCGGCCGTCGGTCGCCGCGGCGACTGTGCACCCTCATTGCCTTGGCGATCTTGGCTGTCTTGGCGGTCCGGAAACGGCGCAACCGAACCCGGTGGGAAACCTTCGCCCAAAGAAAATGGGCGCGGAGGCAGAGCCGCCGCGCCCGAAGTCTTGGGAGACAAGTCCTCTAGTAGTGGTAGGCGCGCTCGCCGTGTTCGGTGATGTCGAGGCCTTCTTCCTCGACATCGGCGGTGACGCGGATCCCGACCGTGTACTTGATCAGGGCGAACACGATGGCGCTGGCGACGCCCGACCAGAGGATGGCCACCAGCACGGCCTTGATCTGGGCCATGACCTGGGTCCCCAGCACGTAGGAGCCGACGTCGCAGGTGGCGATGTCGCCGTCGGCCGCGCAGGTGGTGTAGTCCACCACGCCCGCGCCGCCCCATTCCGGATTGACCAGCAGGCCGGTGGCGATAGCGCCGACGATGCCGCCGACCGCGTGGATGCCGAAGGCGTCCAGGCTGTCGTCGTACTTCAGCGCATTCTTGATGGTCGAGCAGAAGACCACGCAGATCGGCGAGACGATCAGACCCAGGATCAGCGCGCCCACCGGGCCGGAGAAGCCGGCGGCCGGGGTGACGGCCACCAGGCCCGCGACCAGGCCGGAGGCCAGGCCCAGCATGCTGGCCCGCTTACGGGTGACCCACTCGGTGATGACCCAGGAGAAGCCCGCCGCGGCCGTGGCCACGAAGGTGTTCACCATCGCCAGGGCGGCGTAGCCGTTGGCTTCCAGGTTGGAGCCGGCGTTGAAGCCGAACCAGCCGACCCACAGCAGGCCCGCGCCGACCAGGGTCAGCGTCAGCGAGTGCGGAGGCATGGCTTCCTGGCGGTAGCCCTTGCGCGGCCCCAGGATCAGGGCGCCGACCAGCGCGGCGATGCCGGCGTTGATGTGCACCACGGTGCCGCCGGCGAAGTCCAGGGCGCCGAAGCCCCAGAGCAGGCCGGACTGGATGGGATCTTCCGGCGCGGCCGCGACCGCGTCCGGACCCGCCCACCACCAGACCATGTGGGCCATCGGGTAGTAGGAGAGGATCGGCCACAGGACCGCGAACACCACCACGGCGGCGAACTTCATCCGCTCGGCGACGCCGCCCAGCACCAGCGAGGCGGTGATGCAGGCGAAGGTCATCTGGAAGGCGATGAACACCAGCTCGGGAATGGCGATCCCGGTCGAGAAGGTGCCGACGGTCGACTCCGTGGTGACGCCCTTCAGGAACAGCCGGTCGAAGCCGCCGACGAACGTGTCGAGGCCGCCGCCGTCGGTGAAGGCCAGCGAATAGCCCCACAGGATCCAGGCCATCATGCCGATCACGGTCACCGTGGAGACCTGCATCAGCATCGACAGCATGTTCTTCTGGCGGACCAGGCCGCCGTAGAACAGCGCCAGGCCCGGCAGGATCATCAGCAGCACCAGGATGGTCGAGATGAGCATCCAGGTGGTGTCGCCCTTGTCGACCGTCGGGCCGGCGGGGGCGTCCTCGGCGACCGCCGGAGCGGCGGCTTCCGCCGGCGAGGTCTCGCCCGCGGCGGCCGCCGCAGCGACTCCGCCGGCCGATGGCGGGGCTTCGGCGGCGGGCGCCGCCGCTTCGGCGGCCGGCGCCGCGGGCGCGGCCGCCTCCTGCGCCAGCGCGCCCAGCGGCGCCCCGGCGATGACGGCGGCGAGCGTCAGCCCGGCCAGCCCTCGGTGAAACAGTGATCTCATGGATTTCCCCTTGGTCCCCGATGTCGCGTTAGAGGGCGGCGGCCCCGGTCTCGCCGGTGCGGATGCGCACCGCGTCTTCGACGTTCAGCACGAAGATCTTCCCGTCGCCGATCTTGTTGGTGGCGGCCGCGGCCTTGATCGCCTCCACGGCCTTGGCGGCGGCGGAGTCCTCGACCACCGCCTCGAGCTTCACCTTGGGCAGGAAGCTCACCTGGTACTCGGCGCCGCGGTAGATCTCGGTCTGCCCCTTCTGGCGGCCGTAGCCCTTCACTTCCGAGACGGTCAGGCCCTCAACGCCGGCCGCCACGAGCGCTTCGCGCACGTCCTCCAGCTTGAACGGCCTGACGATGGCCATGATCAGTTTCATCCGAAACTCCCCGCGCGGCCCCGAATCCGCGCCCTCGATTGATCCGTCCGCCTCCGGCCGGGCGACCGGATGGCGAGGGGGAACCTATGGGCGCCCCGGACGGCCTCCGGCGCCGCTAGGCCGCCTTTGCGCGGGAAAGCGAAGCTGCGCCCAAAAAGGAGGCGGCGAGTCCGCGCGACTGCCTGCGCATTGGGCAGGCGACCGGCGTTCTCCGGAGCGGCGGCGCTAAGCGCCGGTAAATGGCCGATTTTTCCATTCGGCGTCACGAGTCCGTGAGCTCAGGGAGCGGGCGGAACCGTTGAGCTTGCCCGAGCGTAGACAGGCCGGACCCGTGCGCCTGGCGCCACGGTTCGTGGGGGCGCGAACCCAAACCCCAGAGGATCCAAGTATGAATCGCACAAGCCTACTGACCGCCGCGGCCGCTTTCGCACTTGTCGCCGGCGCCGCTTCGGCTCAGTCGACTTCCAGCACGAGAGCCACCCCGGCCACCCCGGCCACGCCCGCCGAGCCTGCCACCAAGGCGCCGGGCGCGCCGGCGACCCCGGCCACGCCCGCGACGCGCGCCACGCCGGCCGCGCCCGCCGCCGGCGCAAGCGCTTCCACCCCGGCCGCCGCGGCGACCGCGTCGGCCGCGGCCGGCGCCCAGGTGAGGGCGTCCGGCGACATCATCGAGACCGCCAGGTCGGCCGGGCAGTTCAGCACCTTCCTGAAGGCGGTCGAGGCCACCAACCTGACCCAGGTTCTGAAGAACAACAAAGGGCTGACGGTCTTCGCCCCGACCGACGCGGCCTTCGCCGCGCTGCCGCCGGGCGAGCTCGAGCGGCTGATGCAGCCGGCCAACCGGGCGCAGCTGCAGAAGATCCTGACCTACCACGTGATCAACGCCCAGGTGGACTCCAGCAAGATCAAGGGCGCCCGGGGCCCGGTCCCGACGGTCGCCGGCACGAATGTCGAGCTGGACGGCAGCGGCGAGGCGCTGAAGGTGAACGACGCCACCATCGTCCAAGCCGACGTGCGGCCCACCAACGGCACCATTCACGTCATCGACAAGGTGTTGCTGCCGCCGGGCGCGGCCACGGCCTCCTCGGCCCCGAGCGCCGGCCCCTCGGCCTCCACGTCCACCACCACCTCGGCCGGCGCGACCGCGTCGACGTCGGCGCCGCGCTCGGGTCCTGTCGCCAGCACCGGCGCCTCGAGCGACGCCGGGGCCCAGTCCCCGTCGCGTTCGCCGGGCAGCGCCGCGGGCGCGGCCGACGAGGGGGAGGATCAATAGTCGGGCGGAGCGAAACGGCTTTGCCGTTCGCGCATTCCAGCATGAGCACAGACCAGGAGTGAGACAGATGAAACTGCACTACTTGCTCGCGGGCATCGCCGCCTCGGCCCTCATGGCCGGCGCTGCGCAAGCCCAGCTCGGCGCCGGCGCCGAGGCCGGCGCGACCCCGAATCAGAGCGTCCCGGCCGATCCGAAGGACGCCCAGACCGGCGTGCCGTCGGTGGACGCGACGCGCCCGACGGGCGCCGAAGCGGGCCGGACCAACCTGCCGGGCGGCACGGTGGATGCGGACGAAGACGCCTCGACGAGCTCGAGCGTCACCACCTCCGGCTCGGTGTCGAGCGACACCAGCGCCACCGTCGGCACGACGAGCGCCCCTGCGGCCACGAGCGCCGGCGTGAACGCCTCCATGGGCGGCAACGTGCAGCTGATCACCAACGGACCGGTTCCGGACACGCCCGAGAACCGCGCCAAGTACGGCGAGCCCATGTCGCGCGCCGGCAAGCGGACGGCTCCGGCCGGCAACTGATCCAGGTGTCTGGAGCCTGTTCCGCCGCCGATCAGCGGGGGCGGACGAGGCGGGCTCCAGCGTGCTTGAAGCGAAGGTCGGCGGGCCCTATGGTCCGCCGACTTTTTTTGCGCCTGCGAACACACCGCCCTCATGTCGGACAAGCCGCTATCGTTTCAGGGCCTGATCCTGAAGCTGCACGAGTATTGGAGCCGTCAGGGCTGCGTGATCCTGCAGCCCCATGACGTCGAGGTGGGGGCGGGGACGCTCCACCCGGCGACGGTGCTGCGCGCGCTGGGCCCGAAGCCCTGGCGGGCGGCCTATGTGCAGCCCTCCCGCCGGCCGGCGGACGGCCGCTACGGCGAGAACCCGAACCGGCTGCAGCACTATTACCAGTACCAGGTCATCCTGAAGCCGAACCCCGACAACCTCCAGGACCTCTACCTCGGCTCGCTGGAGGCGATCGGCCTCGATCTCAAGCTGCACGACATCCGCTTCGTCGAGGACGACTGGGAGAACCCCACCGTGGGCGCCTGGGGCCTCGGCTGGGAGGTCTGGTGCGACGGGATGGAGGTCACCCAGTACACCTACTTCCAGCAGGTGGGCGGCCTGGACGTCTGGCCGGTGGCCGGCGAGCTGACCTACGGCCTCGAGCGGCTGGCGATGTACCTGCAGGGCGTCGACCACTTCACCGACCTGGCCTTCAACGACCCGGACGGTCCGGAGCCCAAGACCTATGGCGAGGTCTTCCTGGAGAACGAGCGCCAGCATTCGGCCGCCAACTTCGAGGGCTACGACGTCGAGACCCTGAAGGGCTGGTTCGAGGACATGGAAGCCCAGGTGCCGCGCCTGCTCGCCCAGAAGGGCCCGCAGGGCCAGGCGGTGGTGCTGCCCGCCTACGATCACGTGCTCAAGGCCAGCCACATTTTCAACCTGATGGACGCCCGCGGCGCGATCGCCGTGGCCGAGCGGCAGAGCTACATCGGCCGCATCCGCGACCTCTGTAAGATGTGCGCCCAGGCCTGGATGGCGAACGAAGGGGGCAACGCGTGAGGGGGACCGTCAAAGCGACCGCCGGGCTGCTCGGCGCGGTGATGTTGGCGCTGGCCGCGCCGGCGTGCTCGCAGCCGCAGGAAGCCTTCATCGAAGTGGCGGACGACGATGAGCGGATGAACGCCGCCATGGCCGAAGCCAAGGCGTCGCTCCCTCAGTTCTGGCGCAGGTTCGAGACCGGAACGCCGGAGTACTCCGACTTCACGGTGAAGGCCGCAATGACCACGGTCGGCGGCCAGGGGATCGAGCACATCTGGATCGACGTGAGCGACCGTCGCGACGGCAAGGTGACCGGACGGCTGGCCAACGAGCCGGTCCACCTTGGAGACGAGCTCACCCTGGGGTCCGAAGTCGAAGTGCCAGAGGCCATCATCTCTGACTGGGGCTACGCGAAGGGCGAGGTCAACTACGGCCACTTCACCACGCGCGTGCTGATGACCCGGCAATACCCCGACACGCCGCTGGCCGAATACGGACTGTCGCCGAACCCGCTCGAGTCTGAGACGAACTGATGCCGCAGCTTCTGCTCGAACTCTTCTCCGAGGAGATTCCTGCGCGCATGCAGGCGCAGGCCGCGCGCGACCTGGAGCGCATGGCGCGCGAGAAGCTGGCGGCCGAAGGGCTGCTGCCCGAAGCGGCCAAGGCGTTCGGCGGCTCCCGTCGGCTGACCTTCTGCGCCGAGGGCCTGCCCGCCGCCCAGGCGGACCGGCGCGAAGAGCGCAAGGGCCCGCGCGTCGGCGCGCCGGAACAGGCGCTGGCCGGCTTCCTGAAGTCGGCGGGCGTGGCCCGCGAGCAGCTGGTCGAGCGCGACGGCGTCTATTTCGCCACCATCGAGCGCAAGGGCCGCGCGACGGCCGAGATCATCGCGGCCATGGTCGAGGAGATCGTCCGCGACTTCCCCTGGCCCAAGTCGATGACCTGGGGGCGGGGGACGCTGCGCTGGGTGCGGCCGCTGAAGCGCATCCTCTGCGTCTTCGACGGCCAGGTCGTGCCCTTCACCATCGACGGCATCGCCAGCGGCGACCTGACCGAGGGTCACCGCTTCATGGGCTCGGGCCAGGCCTTCGCGGCCCGGGATTTCGACGCCTACGAAGAGGGCCTGCGCAAGAACTTCGTCCTGCTCGATCCGCAGGAGCGCAAGGACAAGATCCTCGAAGGCGCCCGCACCCTCTGCTTCGCCCGCAACCTCGAGCTGGTGGAGGACGCCGGCCTGCTGGACGAGGTCGCCGGCCTGGTCGAATGGCCCGTGCCGGTGCTGGGCGAGATGGACCCGGCGTTCCTCGACCTGCCGCCGGAGGTGATCCGCACCTCCATGCGCACCCACCAGAAGTATTTCGCGGTGCGTCAGGCCGGCTCCGACAAGCTCGCGCCCAACTTCGTGACGGTGGCCAACATCGCCGCCCCCGACGGGGGCAAGGCGATCGCCGCCGGCAACGCGCGGGTGCTCTCCGCCCGCCTGAACGACGCCCGCTTCTTCTGGAACGAGGACCGCAAGGTCACGCTGGAGAAGCGGCTGGAGAAGCTGCAGGGCGTCACCTTCCACGCCAGGCTCGGCACGGTGGCCGAGCGCGTCGAGCGGCTGGAGATGCTGGCCCGCGAGATCGCCCCCAAGGTCGGCGCCGACGTCGACAAGGCCGTGCAGGCCGCGCGCCTGGCCAAGGCCGACCTGGCCAGCGGCATGGTGGGCGAGTTCCCCGAGCTGCAGGGGATCATGGGCGGCTACTACGCCCGCGAGGAGGGCCTCTCCCGCGTCGTCGCCGAGGCGATCCGCGACCACTACCGCCCGCTCGGCCCGTCGGACGAGGCGCCGGACACGCCGGTGACCATGGCCGTGGCGCTGGCCGACAAGGTCGACACCCTGGCCGGCTTCTTCGCCATCGGCGAGAAGCCCACCGGCTCGCGCGACCCCTACGCCCTGCGCCGCGCGGCGCTCGGCCTGATCCGTATCGTCCTGAAGTCCGAGGCCCGCACCCCGGTGCGCGAGCTGGTCGAGGCCTGGTACCGGAGCCTGAAGTGCTTCGTGGATCCGGGCCGGGCGCTGTTCGTCTCCACCCCGAAGACCACCGCCTACCTCGGCGCGCGGGCGCGCAACCCCAGCCGCGAGTTCAACGTCTACCTCGGCGAGTTCGAGGAGGCGCTGCTCGAGGATGCGCCGGTGGTCGTCGAGATGGACCAGGAGGTCGACCTGCAGTTCGACCGCACGTCCAAGGGCGGCGCCAAGCCGGAGGGCAGGGTGCTCTACGAGTTCCGCGCCTTCGAAGAGGTGGCCGAAGAGGTCCGGGCCTTCCTGGCCGACCGGCTGAAGGTGCAGCTGCGCGAGGAGGGCCGCCGGCACGACCTGGTGGACGCGGTCTTCGCGCTCGGCGACGACGACCTGGTGCGCATCGTCGCCAGGGTCGAGGCCCTCGATCGGTTCCTGAAGACCGAAGACGGGGCCAACCTGCTGGCCGGCTACAAGCGGGCCACCAACATCCTCAGGGCCGAGGAGAAGAAGGGCCCGCTTCCCAAGGGCGAGGCGCGGCCGATGTCCGCCTCGCCGGCCGAGGAGCGGGCGCTGATCGCGGCGCTGGAGGCCGCCGAGCCGCAGGTGGAGACCGCCCTCGACAACGAGGACTTCGCCGCCGCCATGCGCGCGCTGGCGGGCCTGCGTTCGCCGGTGGACTCCTTCTTCGACAAGGTGTTGGTCAATTCCGAAGAGGCTTCGGAACGCGAAAACCGGTTGCGGCTTTTGGCTCAGGTTCGCGACGCCATGGGGCGCGTGGCGGACTTCAGCCAGGTGACGGGATGAGAGAGGTCGGCATGACGACGGATGCGCTGACGAAGACGCGCTGGGTCTATTCCTTCGGCGGCGGCGGCGCGGACGGCGATGCGTCCATGAAGAACCTGCTGGGCGGCAAGGGCGCGAACCTGGCCGAGATGAGTTCTCTGGGCCTTCCCGTGCCGCCGGGGTTCACCATCACCACCGAGTGCTGCACCCACTATTACGCCAACGACCGGCAGTACCCGGCCGACCTGAAGGCGCAGGTGGAGCAGGGCCTGGCCAAGGTCGAGGAGCTGACCGGCAAGACGTTCGGCGATCCGAAGAACCCGCTGCTGGTCTCGGTCCGCTCCGGCGCGCGGGCCTCGATGCCCGGGATGATGGACACCGTCCTGAACCTCGGCCTCAACGACCAGACGGTCGAAGGCCTCGCGGCCCTGGCCGGCGACCGCCGGTTCGCCTTCGATTCCTACCGCCGCTTCATCCAGATGTACTCGAACGTGGTCCTGGGCCTGGACCACCACATGTTCGAGGAGATCCTCGACGAGCATAAGGAACGCCTCGACGTCACCGTCGACACCGGGCTCGCGGCCGAGGACTGGGAACGGGTCGTCGCCGACTACAAGGCCCAGGTGGAGAACGAGCTCGGCCAGCCGTTTCCGCAGGACCCGCACGCCCAGCTCTGGGGCGCCATCGGGGCGGTGTTCGCCAGCTGGATGAACGATCGGGCCAAGTTCTATCGCCGCATGCACGACATCCCCGAGAGCTGGGGCACGGCGGTGAACGTCCAGTCGATGGTGTTCGGCAACATGGGCGAGACCAGCGCCACGGGCGTGGCCTTCACCCGCAACCCGTCCACCGGCGAGAACCGGCTCTACGGCGAGTTCCTGATCAACGCCCAGGGCGAGGACGTCGTCGCCGGCATCCGCACCCCGCAGGCCCTGACCCGCGCAGCGCGCGAGGAGATGGGCGAGAAGGCGCCGTCGATGGAGGAGGCGCTGCCGGAGGTCTTCGTCCAGTTCAAGGACGTCGTGGAGCGGCTCGAGCGCCACTACCGCGACATGCAGGACATCGAGTTCACGGTCGAGCGCGGGCGGCTCTACATGCTGCAGACGCGCAACGGCAAGCGCACCGCCAAGGCCGCGCTGAAGGTGGCCGTGGACCTCGCCAGCGAAGGGCTGATCACCGAGGAAGAGGCGGTAATGCGGGTCGAACCCGCCAGCCTCGACCAGTTGCTGCACCCGACCATCGACCCCGCTTCGCCCCGCGACGTGATCGCCACCGGCCTGCCGGCCTCGCCCGGCGCGGCCACCGGGAAGATCGTCTTCGACGCCGACACCGCCGAGAAGCTCGGCGGGGCAGGGGAGGCGGTGATCCTGGTGCGCGAGGAGACCAGCCCCGAGGACATCCGCGGCATGGACGCGGCCCGCGGCATCGTCACCGCCCGCGGCGGCATGACCAGCCACGCCGCCGTGGTCGCCCGCGGCATGGGCCGGCCCTGCGTCTCCGGCGCCGGCGAGCTGCGCATCGACGGCAAGAGCGGCGAGCTCTACGCCCGCGGCCGCACCTTCAAGGAAGGCGACGTCATCAGCATCGACGGCTCCA
Source organism: Phenylobacterium terrae (assembly GCF_042681205.1). NCBI lineage: Bacteria > Pseudomonadati > Pseudomonadota > Alphaproteobacteria > Caulobacterales > Caulobacteraceae > Phenylobacterium > Phenylobacterium terrae. Next base: position 723,670 of record NZ_JBHUEY010000006.1, on the reverse strand, counting down.
CCGGCGAAGTGCTGGCCGGCGTCGTGAAGATGATCGAGCCGGAGCTGTCCGGCGACTTCGCCACCTTGATGGGCTGGGCCGACAAGGTCCGCCGGCTGAAGGTGCGGGCCAACGCCGAGACCGCGCTCGACGCCAAGACGGCCCGCCAGTTCGGGGCCGAGGGCATCGGCCTTTGCCGCACCGAGCACATGTTCTTCGACCCTGCCCGGATCGCCGCCGTGCGCGAGATGATCCTGGCCGACGACGAGGCGGGCCGGCGCCAGGCGCTGGAGAAGATCCTGCCCATGCAGCGGGACGACTTCGTCCAGCTGTTCGAGATCATGGAGGGCCTGCCGGTCACCATCCGCCTGCTCGACCCGCCGCTTCACGAGTTCCTGCCGCACACCGAGGAGGACGTGGCCGCGGTCGCGCAGGCCACCGGCCTGGACGCCGCCAAGCTGCTCCGCCGCGCCAAGGAGCTGCACGAGGTCAACCCGATGCTCGGCCACCGCGGCTGCCGCCTGGGCGTCGCCTATCCCGAGATCTATGAGATCCAGGTGCAGGCGATCATCGAGGCCGCGCTCGAGGTGGCCGCCAGCGGCAAGGCCGCGCCCTGCCCGGAGATCATGCACCCGCTGGTCGCCAAGGGCGAGGAGATGGCCTTCCTGCGCCGGCTCACCGACCGCATCGCCGAGAAGGTGATGGCCGACAAGGGCCGCCGCATCGACTACCAGGTCGGCACGATGATCGAGCTGCCGCGGGCGGCGATCCGGGCCGACGACCTGGCCCAGCACGCCGAGTTCTTCTCGTTCGGCACCAACGACCTGACTCAGACGACCTTCGGCATCAGCCGCGACGACTCCGGCCGGTTCCTGGGCGCCTATATCGACAAGGGCATCTTCGAAAAGGACCCCTTCGTCTCCCTCGACCAGGAGGGCGTCGGCGACCTGATCCGCATCGCCGCCGAACGCGGCCGCAAGGCGCGCCCGGGCGTCAAGCTCGGCATCTGCGGCGAGCACGGCGGCGATCCGGCCTCCATCGCCTTCTGCGAAGACGCCGGCCTCGACTACGTCAGCTGCTCGCCCTACCGCGTGCCGATCGCCCGCCTGGCGGCGGCCCAGGCGGCTATCGGCGAGCGCGAGAAGGACCGCTAGCCGGCGATCGAGGCGCACCCCGTCCCGGACGGGATGCGCCTCTCACCACCGGCCTACCGCCCGAAGCGCTCGGCCGAGAGCTGGTCCAGCGGCTCCAGCTGCAGGTTCGGCGTGCCGAGCTGGTAGAGCGCCTGGCGCAGTTGCCACCAGCTGCGGCCGAGTCCCACGCCCATGGCCTCGAGTTCGGCGAGGATCTGGGCGCCGACGGCCGGCGGCACGGGTGCGTTGTGCGCCAGCCGCGCCTGCTCGAACCGCCAGCCGGTGACCGGGTCGCGGCAGAGCTCCACCACCGCCGACGGCTCGCCCAACCACTCGTAGTAGGCGACGTCGCCGTCCACGAGGTAGCTGAGGTCGTCCCGCAGGCAGTTGCGGTAACGCCGGCCGGCGTCGCGGACGGCGGCGACGCTCGCCAGCGGCCGCAGCCGAGGGGTCCCGAGGAAGGGCGGCGGGGGCGCGTCGACGGCGAGCGCGTCGAACACCGCCTGCCGCAGCTTGCCCGCGGACATCCGGCCCCACCGCTCGGCCGCCTCGCGGGCCGCCGCCTCGCCCCGGTTCCGCGCAATCGCCGCGTAGCATTCCCGCAGCAGCTCGGCCCCGGCCACGCCGAGGTCCGTCCGCGCGGCGGCCGCCAGCATCGGCTCGGGCAGGGCGGCGAGCGCGCGCACCAGCTCCGGCGTCACCAGCTCGGCATGCCGGACCGCCTTGGCCGCCCGCGGATGCCGGAGCGCCCAGAGCAGCCGGCCGTAGTCGGCCGCGGACCAGCAGGTCTCGCCCATCCGGCCCAGCGCCCGGGGCAGACCCTCCGGCGCGTCGGCGATTGCGGCCTTGATGGCGCGCGCGAGCGGGCCCTGCGCCAGTTCGGCGACGGCGGCCGGCGCCGCCCCGCCGGCCAGCGCCAGGGCGATCAGCTGCCGCCGTGCCGCCGGGGCGGTGACGAACGCGGCGTGCGGCGCGGGCCACACGCCGGCGATGGCCGGCGCGAACTCGCCCGCCAGGTGGATCAGCAGCGAAGAGATTTCTTGGCAGCCGCCGGGCGGAGCCGGGCGGCGGAAGGTCATGTGAGACATGGCGGTCCTCGAGCCGGCGGCGCTCGAGGAGCGGCCGCGGGGTTAGCTTGTTCGGCTGGGGCGCGCGGCCAGGGGCATGTCCGGCCACGCGCAGCGCTCGATCCCTTTCTCAGGGCGGCGACGAATGGCGGGGTCTGGGGACATGCGGTCTCTTCTGGTTAAGGCGGTGAGGAGGGGCGGCTCTTTCTCACAGCGCTGGCGGCCTGACAATTCGCATCGTCAGGTTCGTGGAACGTGGGATTGCCAATGTGGCGCTAGGGCCACGCTGGTCAGGCGGCCTGCGGAATCGCCTCGCCGCTGATCACCGCATGGATGGCCGCCAGCAGCTCCCGTGCGTCCACCGGCTTGGAGACGAAGCCGTTCATGCCGGCGGCCAGGCAGGCGGCGCGGTCATCCTCGGAGTCCGAAGCGGTGAGGGCGATCACGGCCACGTCGCGGCCCAGGCTGGACGAGGCGCGCAGCCGGCGGGTGGCCGGCAGGCCGCCCAGCCGGGGCATGGCGAGGTCCAGCAGCACCAGGTCGAAGGGCTCGGCCGCCAGCAGGTCCAGGGCCTCGATGCCGTCCTGGGCGCAGACCACCTCGCGGCAGACCGTCGCCAGGATGAGCGAGAAGGCCTGCCGGTAGACGGCGTGATCGTCGACCACCAGCACGCGAAGGCCGCGGGCGGTGTCGATCTCGCCCTCGCCGCCGTCGGCCAGCGCCAGCGGAAGCTTGAGGGAGAAGGCGGCGCCCAGGCCCGGCGCGCTGGAGGCGGTCAGCTCGCCGCCCATCAGCCGGGCGAGCGCGCGCGCCAGGTGACGCGACAGGCCCGGCCCGGCGCGGCGGGCCGCCGGCTCCCGCCGGTCGTAGGCGTTGAACAGGGCGGCGAACTGGTCGCTGGTCATCCCCGGGCCGGAGTCCAGCACGGCCAGGGTCAGGTCGATGCGCCCGTCGGCGCGCGGCTCGGCGCCGACTGTGAGCGTGACCGAGCCGGCGGTCGTGAACTTGAGGGCGTTGGCCATCAGGGTGTCGAGGATCTGGCGGATGCGGACCGGATCGCCCACCACCCAGCGGGGCGCCTGGGCGCCGCCGGTGAGGCCGAAGGCCAGCCCCTTGCGCCGCGCCTCGGGCCGCCAGTCGCGCACGGTGGCGGCGAGCAGCGAGCGCAGGTCGAAGGCGGCGGCGCCGACCGTGAGGCGGCCGGCCTCGAGGCGGGAGAGGTCGAGCAGGTCGGCCAGCAGCGTCCGCATCGCCTGGCCGGAGTCCGGGGACGCCGCAGGCGCGGCTCTGCCGGCCGGCGTGATGCGCGTCGGGGCCGCCGACCGGGCGATGCGAGCGGCCGCCGGCAGCGCCGCGCGGCGGGCCCTGCGCCGCCGCAGCCACCGCAGGCAGGCGGCGACGTCGCCCTGGCCGACGGCGTGCACCGCCAGGGCCGTAAGCATGAAGGCGGCCGCGGCCAGGCCCCAGCCGCCGCCGATGGTCGCCGCGAGCAGCGCCAGGAGCGCCGGCGCCGCATAGGCGCTGGCGGCCGGGAGCAGGCGGTCGAGGGGGCTGGGCCGATGCGCCCGCCGCATGATCCTGCGGCGTCCGGCGCTGGAGGCCGCCAGGGTGGCCGCGAAGGCCAGCGCCAGCCACAGGGCCACCAGCGGCCAGCCGATCACCAGCAGCACGCTGGCGCCGAGGATGGCGTGCCCCGCCAGCCGCCGCCAGACGGCGCGCGATCCCACCCACGGCGCGAGCTTCGCCTCCAGGGCGGCGGCGCGGGCGGCGTCGAGCGAGGGCAGGGGCCGGGCGGCGGAGCGACTCATGGGGGGAGGATGGCCGGGAAAGCCCTAGCCGCGCGTAAAACCTTGGCCGTTCCGGCCGTGGCCGTTCGCCTCAGTCGCGGCCGTCGCGCAGCAGCTCCGCGGCGGCGTCCTTGATGGCCTCGTAGCACTCGCAAGAGCGCCGCTGCAGGGCTTCGGCGTCGAGGACGGTGATCCGGCCGCGCGAATAGGCGATGGCCCCGCTCGCCTGCAGTTCGGAGGCGACGGCGGTGACGGTGGTGCGCTGCACGCCCAGCATGATGGACAGGTGCTCCTGGGTCAGGGGCAGGACCTCCGAGGACAGCCGGTCCCGGGTGAGCAGCAGCCAGCGGCACAGCCGCTGCTCGGCCGAATGCAGGCTGTTGCAGGCGGTCGACTGGGCGGTCTGGACGAGGGTCGCCTGCGCCCGTTGCACGATGCGCCGCACCAGCAGCGGGCTGGCGGCCGCCGCCGCGGCCAGGGTGTCGATCGGCAGCCGCCAGGCCTCGCCGCCGATCTGCGCGGTCACCCGCTCGTACGAATGCCGCGAGCCGAGGGCGTGGAGCAGCCCATAGCCGCTCTCGCGACCGATGGTCCGGGTCTCGATCTGCCGGCCGTCGTGCATCACCGCCACGACCGAGATCACGCAATCGATCGGGAAGACCGCGTGGGGAACCGGATGGCCGGTTTCGGCGATGAGTTGATCGCGCGTGAGGGTGTGACGGCGGAGCGCCGGCTCCAGCCGGGCGATCTCCTCGGGCGGCAGCGAATCCAGGAAGCGGTTGTCCAGACCCATGGCTGCAAAACGCTTCCAGCCGGACCGTGGCTCCGGCGCGGCCGGGCCAGATTCAAGCCGCTGAAAAGACGGGAGATTTCATGCCTGAGCAAGCCGAATCGGGCTGTGGCCGTTCAGCCACATAGGGTCGCCCAAAGGCCACAGAGTCGTCTGTCCGACTCGATTTCGCCCCGATTCAACCGTTAGAGCACCCGCGCGGCGCAGAACCGCATTTGGAGACAAGAACATGAAATCTCTCGTTGTCGCGGCCTCGGCCGTCGCTCTTCTGGCCCTCCCCGGCCTCGCCTCGGCTCAAGAAGCCACCACCGTTTACGGCAACATCGGCTACGCCCACGTGGACGTGGAAGATGCGGACCTTGGCGCCATCCAGGCGCGCCTGGGCGCTCGTTTCCACCCGAACTTCGGCGTCGAAGGTGAAGCTGCCTTCGGCATCAACGACGAAGACGTGACCATCGCCCCGGGCGTGAACGGCAGCCTCGAGCTGAAGCACCAGCTCGGCATCTACGGCGTCGCCTTCCTGCCGGTGAACGAGAACTTCGACCTGCTGGCCCGCGTCGGCTACTCCACCGCTGAAGTCGAAGCCAACGTGACCGGCCTCGGCTCCGGCTCGGACGACGACAGCGGCTGGGCCTTCGGCGTCGGCGGCCAGTACTTCTTCGACGGCGTGAACGGCGTGCGCGTCGACTACACCCGTCACGAGTACGACGACGACATCGACGCCGACATCTGGTCGATCGCCTACAGCCGTCGCTTCTAAGCGTCGGCTCGAGGAGAGTTGCGTTTGCGGCGCGTCCCTTCGGGGGCGCGCCGTTTTTCTTGACCGCGCCGCCGCAAGCTCCGAGGCTCCTCGAAAAGAGGAAGCACATTGGATAAAGGCGCCCTCATCCAGTTCGCCGGGTCGGTCGCGGCCGTCGGCGCCCTCGTAGCCCTTTCCGCCTGGGCGCGCATCGCCAAACCGGTCGGGCCGCTGACACCGGAGCGGGCGATAGACCTTTTGATGCTCGAGTTCGGCCGCACCGTGGACGCGGTCTGGGTTTCGACAGACGGGCGAGGCGCCGTCGGCCGCTCGGGCGTCCTGGCGCTGGTGATCTACCAGGTCGGCGACGGCTACGTGACGCGGCACATGCCCTGGACCAACGCGGTGGCTGCCACGCTCAAGGACGGGCGGTTGCGGCTGGAGCTGGGCGATCCCGGCGCGCCGACCGTCGTCCTGGCCATGGAGGCCTGGCCGCCGCAGGACCTGGCCGCGTGACGCCCGACATCGATCCGGTCGCCCTGGCGATCCCGTTCTTCGTCCTGGCGATCGTCCTCGAGATGCTGCTGGCGCGCGCGGGCAAGGCGAAGGCGCACTACGAGGTGCGCGACACCGCCGCCTCGCTGGCCATGGGGCTGGGCAGCAACGTCGCCGGTCTGCTGATCGGCGGCGTGACCTTCGCCGTGGCGGTGTGGGCTTACGAGCACCGGCTGTTCAGCATTCCCATGACCGCCGTATGGGCCTGGGTCGTGCTGTTCCTGGCGGAGGACCTCACCTACTACTGGTTCCACCGCCTCAGCCATGAGCGGCGCTTCTGGTGGGCGGCCCACGTCAACCACCACTCCAGCCAGCACTACAACCTCTCCACCGCCCTGCGGCAGACCTGGACGGGCGGGGTGTCGGGGACCTGGCTGCTGTGGCTGCCGCTGTCGTTCCTGGGCTTCCCGCCGGCCATGGTGGCCATCCAGAAGGGGATCAGCCTCGTCTACCAGTTCTGGATACACACCGAGGCGATCGGCAAGATGCCCGGCTGGTTCGAGGCGGTCTTCAACACGCCCTCCCACCACCGGGTGCACCACGCCCGCAACCCGCGCTACCTGGACCGCAACTACGCCGGCGTGCTGATCGTCTGGGACCGCCTGTTCGGCACCTTCGAGCCGGAGCGGGCGGACGAGCCCTGCCGCTACGGGCTGGTGAAGAACATCGGCAGCTTCAACCCGATCCGCGTCGCCTTCCACGAGTGGGCGGCCATCGGCCTGGACATCGTCCACGCCCGCTCGCCGAGGGAGGCGTTCGGCTACCTGTTCGGCCGGCCGGGATGGAGCCCGGACGGCGCTCGCGAGACCTCGCTTCAGATCCGCGCCCGCTGGGCCGCCGCCCAGCCGCCGACGGCCGAGGAGCCCGCCGACCTGACAGGCCGCGTCACTCCCTGAGCAGGGGCAGCGACAGCCCCGAGACCGGCCGCGCCGCCAGGCTCTCGCGGCGGAAGCGGAACAGCTCGGCCGGCCGGCCGCCGGTGTCCGTCTCCAGCCGGCCCAGCCCCTCCACCAGGTCGGCTCGCTCAAGGGCGCGCCGGAAGTTCTGCTTGTGCAGGGGCACGCCGGCGATGGCCTCCACGGTCCGTTGGAGGGCGGAGAGGGTGAAGGCCTCGGGCATCAGCTCGAAGACGACCGGACGGTACTTCAGCTTGCCGCGGAGGCGGGAGAGGGCGGTGGCCAGGATCCGCCGGTGGTCGGAGATCATCGGCTCGCCCAGCGCGGCGGTCAGCGCTTCGCTGCGCACCGGGGTCTCGCTGCGGTCCCGCGCCGCCTCGGGCGCCAGGCCCGCCTCGTAGAGCAGTTCGTAGCGCTCCAGCACCCGCTCCTCGTTCCACGGCGCGCCGTCCAGCGCGAACAGCAGCCGGGCGCGGGCCAGCCGCTGGGCGCCCTCGGCCGCCCCGCCGCAGCAGCCGCACCAGGCCTTCAGGGCCTCCTCGATCGGGGCCAGGGCGGGCGGGCGGCCGCCGCGCCAGTCCTCCCACGGGAAGAAGCGCGAGAACGAGGCCCATTCCGCGCCGAGGGCGGTGATGTCCACCGCATGCGGGGTCAGCGCCAGGTAGCCGACCGAGATCACCCGCGCCTTGCCGTCGCCGTCCCCCATGTCGGCCAGCGGCGCATCCCGGCCCATGTCGCCGAAGGTGTAGAGCTGCTCCACGTAGCCGAGGTCGAACCTCGTCTGCTCGGTCACGAAGGCCCGCAGGGCCAGTTCGAAGGTGCGGTGGCCGCCGGGGTCGAACGGGCCGAACGGCAGGCCGGCGAGCTCGCTGGCCCGCGGGCGCACCGTCAGGGTCACGGCCTCACCGTCGCGGATCGCCACGATCACGGCCGACAGGCCGATGACGACGCTCATCATCGGTGCCGGACCGGGAAGTCGAAGGGCACGCCGGAGCTGACCCAGCCGTTGCCGCCGATGGCCTCCACCGCATCCACCATGCGACCGCGCCGGCCCAGCATGTCGTCCGCCAGGGCGACGATTCGGCGGTTGGGGTAGGCGTGCGGCGCGGCTTGGCGCATGAGCCGGGCGATCTCCAGCTCGCTGACCTCGGGCGAGCGCTCGCAGGCCAGGGCGAAGGCGCTGGCGGTCGAGCGGCTGATGCCGGCCCAGCAGTGCACGACCATCGGCGCGGTCTCGTCCCAGGTGCGGCCGAACTCCAGGATGCGGGCGACCGCCGTCTCGTCCGGCGGGATCATGCCCTCGGCCGCCTCGCAGATGTCGTTGACCCCGAGCCGCAGGTGCCGTTCCGGCGCGATGCCGGCCGGCGTCTCGATCAAGGTGGCCGGGTCCAGCAGGGTGATGACATGCGAGGGCCGCCGGGCGGCGATCACCTCGGGCAAGGGGGCCAGGCCGCAGACGATCAGGATCATGGCCGCTACTCCGTCGCGAAGGCCACAGGCTCTGAGGTGTAGCCGGCCGCCTCGGACAGGACGTGGAACCGCTGCACGTAGCGGGCCTGGGCCTGGGCCGGGGGCAGGGGCTCGATGTGCAGGTCGTACCCGGCCGGCGGCGCGCCGAAGAACTCCAGCGCCTCGGCATGCGTGAAGCCGGCCAGCTGGGTGGCCTCGAAGAAGGCGCAGGCCCGGTCCGCCTGCTTGATCAGGGTCTTGACCTCGGACGGGGCCTTGGCCGGCAGGCCGAAGCGCACGTGGATGGCGGTCTCCAGCCGCTCCTCGAAGGCCTTGTAGTCCATGCCCAGGGCGGCCTTGAACGGGCTGATCATGTCGCCGATCACATACTCCGCCGCATCGTGCAGCAGCGCCGCCAGCCGCCAGCGGGGCTCGATTTCCGGCCGGATGTGGGCCACGATCTCCTCGACCACCAGGGAGTGCTGCGCGACGGAGAAGGCGTGCTCGCCCACCGTCTGGCCGTTCCACCGCGCGACGCGGGCCAGGCCATGGGCGATGTCCTCGATCTCGATGTCCATGGGCGAGGGGTCGAGCAGGTCGAGACGGCGGCCGGAAAGCATCCGCTGCCAGGCTCGAGGTTCGGCTTTGCCGCGGCGCAGCCCTTTTCTCACCTGCGCGTTCCTTTCACAGTCAAGGTTGTGAACTGACCGATGCGTTGAGAAATATCAATGTCCCGAACCGCCGAGCGCCGCAAAGGCTCCACAGCAAACGGAGAAGTTCGATGAGCTGGGCCAGGATCATGGCGCCTCTGTCGGGAGGCGCGGGCGATCGCGAGGCGATCGCGGCGGCGGCGATGCTGGCCGAGCCCTTCGGCGCGGAACTGGCGGGCGTCTACACGCCGGCCGACGTGGCCGACGTCATGCCGTGGATGGGCGAGGGGTTCCTGGGCGGCGTCCAGACCACGGCCCTCGAATCCCTGCGCGAGGCGGCCGCTGTCGGCGAACGGCACGCCCAGGCCTCGATGGACGGCTGCGCCTACGGCAAGAAGGCCTTCGTCTCGCTGAAGACGCCGGTTTGGGCGGGACTGTCGGCGGAGAGCCGGCTTTCCGACGTGGTGGTGTTCACCGGCGATCCGCCGCGCGGCCGCGGGCCGCTGGCGGAGGCCTTCCAGCAGATCGTCGTGGACGAGCAGCGGCCGGTGATGGTTGCCCGCAGCGGCTTGTCGATCGGCGGCGTGGTGGCGGTGGCCTGGGACGGCGGCAAGGAGGCTTCGCGCGCGGCGCGCCTGGCCCTGCCGCTGCTGGAGAAGGCCAGCAAGGTGGTGATCCTGGCCGGCGTGAAGGCGCGCAAGTTCGATCCCTCGCGGCTGCAGGCCTACTACGCCGCCCGCGGCGTGGCCGCCGACGTCCAGCCGCTGGAGGAGCCGGGCGAGGTGGGCCCCTGCCTGCTGAAGGCCTGTCAGAAGATGTCTGCGAACATTCTCGTGGCCGGTGCGTTCGGACATCCAAGGCTTCAGGAATTCATCTTCGGGGGCACGACGCGCACGCTGCTCGGCGCAGACCAGCCGTCGCTGTTCCTGTCCCACTGACGAGGTCTAGATTCGATGACACTTTCGCGCATCGTCATGCGGCTGGCCCGCAATCCCGGGACCGAGTTCGCCGGCGGCGACGATCGCCGAGGCTATGCGCTCACCGCACCGCTGACCGACGACGGCCGGCTCGACGAGACCGCCTACGCCCGGCACAAGAGCGACTGCGCGGTGCGCCGCTTCTCGCCGGACGAGGACCCGGCCGACGGCCGCCTGGCCAAGCGCGGCCAACGCTGGTTCTTCGACTATGACGACGAGGACGTGGCCGACGACGAGCCCGTCTACCGGCTCGGCGAGCACCGCTTCGCGGTCGGCGAATACGTCACCGTCACCGACGAGGACGGCCGTCCGCTGACCTACAAGGTCGTCGAGGTCCAGCCGGTCAGCTAGACCCCGCCGTTGCGGCGGACGAGGCGCTCCACATCGCTGTGGTCGTGACCCATGCCGTCGCCCTCCTTGGCGCGGACCAGGGCGACCGCGAGGGGACCGGTCTTGCGGCCGCCGACCTCGTATTCCAGGTAGCGCCAGGCCGGTTCGACCTGGTCGCCGGCGATCACCAGCCGGGCGCGCACGCCCCGCTTCTCGCGCGACAGGGCCTCGCCGCGCAGCCGCACGTCCTTGCGGGTGCGCATGGTGGCGCCCTGGTCGCTGGCCTGGATGGTCATCTTGCCGATCTGGATGTTGGCCTCGTCGTTGGCCTCGTCGGCCTCGATGCGGATTCCGGGGATGTCGACCCGCACGACCTCGGCGCCCTCGTCGCCGCTCACCTCGACGTTGAGACGCCCGCCGGCGTCGGCCCGAGCCTCGGCGGAGGCCTTCTGGGCCGCGGCCGCGGCGCCGGCCCAGCCCGACGCCGTATCCGCCTCAGCGCTGGCGGCGGCGGTTTCGGCCGGAGCCTCGGCGTTCTCCACGCCGTCGGCGCTCGTGGGGGCTGCGGCCGTCTGCGGCGGGATGTAGCTCCTCAGCTCCTGCTCGAGCCGGGCGAGGGTGGCCTCGAGGCCGCCCTCAACCTCGACGATTCGCAGGCTGACCTCGGCCCCGTTCTCGCTGACGTAGGCGCAGCTGCGGCCGTCGGCGGCCTGGCCGATGCGGGTGAGGGCGCCCTGGGCCTCCGGGCAATCCAGTCGGGTCAGCCGCTTCGGCGCCGGATAGCAGGCGGCCACGCTCAGCGCGGCGGCGGATGCGGCGATCAGGTAAAGGGCCTTCATAACGAAGAAGCCTCCGGTCGGGTTCTCTTCGAACCTGACCGGAGGCCCCTGAAACGTCGAGTGAAATCGCCGTAAGGCGCTATTGGCCCGGGCGGGAAGGGGCGCCTTCGCGCCGCGCCAGGAAGGCCAGGCGCTCGAACAGATGCACGTCCTGCTCGTTCTTCAGCAGGGCGCCGTGCAGCGGCGGGATCAGCTTGGTCGGATCCTTCTCGCGCAGGGCGTTCTCGTCGATGTCCTCGACCATCAGCAGCTTCAGCCAGTCGAGCAGCTCGGAGGTGGAGGGCTTCTTCTTCAGGCCCGGCACCTTGCGCATGTCGTAGAAGATGCGCAGCGCCTCGCTGACCAGCTTCTGCTTGATGCCCGGATAGTGGACCTCGACGATCTGGTTCATCGTCTCGGCTTCCGGGAAGCGGATGTAGTGGAAGAAGCAACGGCGCAGGAAGGCGTCCGGCAGCTCCTTTTCGTTGTTCGAGGTGATGACCACCACCGGGCGGACCTTGGCCTTGATGGTCTCGTTGGTCTCGTAGACGTAGAACTCCATCCGATCGAGCTCCTGCAGGAGGTCGTTCGGGAATTCGATGTCGGCCTTGTCGATCTCGTCGATCAGCAGCACCGGGCGGACGGGGCTCTCGAAAGCTTCCCAGAGCTTGCCCTTCTTGATGTAGTTCTTGACGTCCTTCACCCGCTCGTCGCCGAGCTGGGAATCCCGCAGGCGGGTCACCGCGTCGTACTCGTAGAGGCCCTGGATGGCCTTGGTGGTCGACTTGATGTGCCAGGTGATCAGCGGCGCCTTGAGGGCCTCGGCGATCTCGTAGGCCAGGACGGTCTTGCCGGTGCCCGGCTCGCCCTTGATCAGGAGCGGACGCTCGAGGGCGATCGCGGCGTTGACCGCCACCTTCAGGTCTTCGGTGGCGACATAATTGTCGGTGCCTTCGAAACGCTCGGTCATTGCGGCTCCTGGGCGGCGCGCCGGAATGGCGCCCGCTCTCGAACAGATGTTTGGAGCCCGCAGACTAAAGCGCGTTGCGGGATGATCAAGCCTTCCTTCCCAGGGGGGGAAGGCTCAGCCGCGGCGGGCGGGGTTGGAGCCCGGATTGTCGGCGTCGTCCAGGTAGCCCATCCGGCGCAGGTCGTCGTCGCCGACGTTCTTGGACTGGAAGTTGGTGAAGTCGTCCTCGCCGCCGGTCGCCTCGTCGGCGTCGCGCACCTCGCTCAGCCCCTCGATCTCCTCGGAGCTGACCCGGTCCTCGTCGAAGTCGTCGACGACGTCCTCGGAGGATTCGTCGTCGTAGATGTCCGAATCGGCGCTGCCCGCGGCGTAGGCGTCCTCGTCCTCGTCGTCCAGGTCGCCGTCGCCGAAGGCGTCCTCGTCGAACTCGTCGGCGTCGAGGGCCACTTCGGCGTCCTCGGAGCGGTCGCCGACGGCCTGGGTCATGTCCATGACGTCGGGCAGCTCCTCGAAGGTGCGCATGTCGTCGCCTTCGCCGAAGGTGCGGACGCGGCCGCCATGATCGCCTTCGCCGCCGACCAGGTTGCTCTCGTCGTGCGCCTCGGCCTGGTCCTGCGGATCGAATTCGGCGTCGGAGTCGAAACTCGTGCCGGGCATGGAAGGGCTCCTCGCATCGGGCCGCCGGAGGGCGGCGCGTTCGCGAAGATCAACCCTTGGGCGGGGCTGCCGTTCCGCCTTGGGCGAACTCTCCCAGGGCCCCGGCGACCTCGGCCATCAGCGGATCCCAGTCGCCGTAGGTGTCGAGCACGAAGACCCGGGCCTGCGGGTACCAGGGGTACCGCCGGGTGCCGAGTCGGGGCCACACGCCCGGGGTCGAGACCAGCCACACCGGGGCGCCGCAGGCGGCGGCGATGTTGAAGGTCGCGTTCGAGAAGCCCAGCACCAGGTCCATGGCGCAGCAGAGCGCGGCCAGGTCGTCCAGGTCGTTCTTCAGGTCGATCCCCGGCGGGGTCCAGATCTCGACGCCGAAGTCCCGCCTGGCCTGCTCCAGCTCCTCGGCGCAGTCCCCGTACTGCAGGTTCACGAAGGTGAGGCCGGGGGTCTTCAGCACCGGCGCCCAGGCGTCGAACGGCGAGAAGTAGCGGTCGCGGCCCTGGGCCTTGATGGCGCTCTTCCACAGCAGGCCGACCTTCCTGCCCGCCGGCGCCTGCGCCAGCACCGAACGCCAGTGCTCGATCCGCTCCGGGTCGGGCGTGAGGTAGCGGTCGCGGACCGGAAAGGCGTCCAGCGTGCGGCGGTACTGGCGAAGCAGGGAGGCCATCGGCGCCCACAGGTCGAAACTGTCGAGCTTGTCCTCGACGTGCGGGACCAGCCGGACGGTACGGCCGTGGAACAGGACCGTCAGGTGCTCGCCGACGTCGGCGTCGGGGAAGGTGCGCTTGAAGAGGGGCACGAGGCGCCGCTCGACGGCCAGCGCCAGCCGCCCGTCGGGGCCCAGGTCCCGGATGACGTCCTCCAGCACGTTGGAGAACAGCACCTCGTCGCCCAGCCCCTGCTCTGCGACGACCAGCATGGACTTGCCGGCGAGATCGTCGCCCGGGGACCAGACGGGCCGCTCGACGGCGAACACCGTGGAGTCGTCGTACTGGCGCCTCAGGCGCACCTCGTAGTGGTCCCAGCCTTCGCCGATCCGGCCCAGCTCGATGAGCATGGTTGAGCGGGCGAGCAGCATCATCTGCCTGTCGTCCTCGGCGACGTCGCCGGCCAAGGCGGCGTCACAGGCGGCGAGGGCGCCTTCGGTGTCGCCCATCGCCAGCAGGGTGGCGGCGCGGTTGTAGCGGGCCTTGGGGAACTCCGGCTGCAGCTTCAGCGCCTCGTCGTAGAAGATGAGCGCCGTCGGCATGTCGCCGAGCTCGGTCATCACCGTGCCCAGCGAGTTCCAGAGCAGGGCGCTGGTCGGATGCTTCTCGAGGGTGGCCTTGAGGATCTCGATCGCCTCGTCGTAGCGCCCCTGCTCACGCAGCGCCGAGACCAGGTTGTTGTAGCCCTCGACGTTCTCAGGGTTGCGCTGGATGAAGTGGAGATAGAGCTTCTCCGCCTGCTCTCGCATGCCCATGCGCATGGCCAGGCGGCCCAGGTCGTTGGCGATCTGGGCGTGGTCCGGAAGCAGCTCCAGCGCCTTCTCGTAGCATTTGATGGAAGAGCCGAAGTCCCCGGACCGCTCGCGGGCGAAGGCCAGCACGTACCAGGCGACCCCGCTGGTCTCGTCCTTTTCCAGCGCCTTGATGGCCCAGCGCGCACCCTCTTCCGGATCCCCCGCGTTCAGCGCCGCCGCGGCCCGCCGGACGAGCGGCGCGGCCGAGAGGACCTTCAGTTCGCCGATTGCGGCGTTCAGCCGCGCCAGGGCCGCGGCCGACCCTGCCGGTTCGGCGCCCAATACCCCCGTATTGCGTAGAATCGGCTCGGCGCCGAGCCCCATATCCAATGCTCGCGCGGATGCAGCGGTGAGCTTGTCGGGCCGCGGCATGGCGGAGACTCCAAATCACTTGAGGATTGAGGCATGGTTCGCGTGGGTATGCTTAATCCTTGCTTAAGCCGCCCCGCCCGAGCCTGTCCGGCAAGAGGGCGTTAACGAGCCGACGCTAAGCCTGCTCCTCAGGGGCTGGCGTCACGCCGCAGGGAAGAGAAGAGGACGGCGCTCGATCGCCGTGACCAGGGGGCCGGACTTTGCCGCTGAAGTTGTCGCTGAAGCCTGGCGAAAGGTTCGTGCTGAATGGCGCGGTGGTCCAGAACGGGGACCGGCGGGGCACGCTGATTCTCCAGAACAAGGCGTCCGTGCTGCGTGAGAAGGACATCATGCAGCCCGAGGAGGCGAATACGCCGGCTCGGCGCATCTACTTCCCTGTGATGATGATGTACCTCGATGAGGCCAACGCCCAGAAGTACTACGACGAAATGGCGCGCCGCCTGACAGAGTTCATGACGGCGACGCGTAATCCGAATGTGCTCACGGAATGCGTCAATATTTCCAAGCACATTTTGGAGAACGAATACTACAAGGCGTTGATGATCTGCCGGAAGCTCATCGATTACGAAGACGAGGTGCTGGGGAATGTCACTTCAAGCGTACCAGCGGGTCGCGCAGAGGGCTGAGAGCCCTCGCGAGGCGGAGTATCGCCTGTTCGGCCAGGTCACCCGCGCCCTGATGGAGGCGGCCAAGGCCGACGCGCTCGACTTCCGCACCCGCGTCGACGCGCTGGACTGGAACCGCCGGCTCTGGGGCGCGCTCGGGGCGGACTGCGCTGATCCCGAGAACAAGCTGCCGAACGAACTGCGCGCTTCGATCATCTCGCTCAGCATCTGGGTCCACAAGTACACCAGCCAGGTGATCCGCCGCGAAGAGGACATCGACGCCCTCATCGACGTGAACCGGATGATCATGCAGGGCCTGAGCGGCCAGACCGAAGACGCCGCCTAGGCGCCGCAAATGCTCGATTCGCCTCCAGGCCCGCTCTCGCAGCGGGCCTCTTTCGTTTTTGCGGGAGCCGGCAAGGTCGCCGACGGTGAGCGAACGTGCGGGATGGGTGACAGCTAGGGCTTTCGCCCAGCAAGTCACCGGCGCGCCTTGGCGACTGGTTGCGCCGGCGCGGCGCCGCCTGTCGCCCCGCTCCTGCATCCGCGGCCCCATGCCCGAGGCGAGGGCGCTTTCCAGGCCCAGCGATCCTTGCCGGGCAGAATCTGCCGACCGGCGGGATTGGTCGGCAAATCTTGCCGCTTCTGGCATGGATAACGCCCGGTTAATTTAGCAAAAACAAAGCAGTAGGTGATCGGCCAGGTCCGCCGGAGTTGGCCCGGCGCTTGCTGCCTATCGGGCCGGGCAAAACGCCCGCGTCGTCAAAATGACGGCGGAGACCTGAGAATAGGAGTCACCGACGTGAACAGCGTCAATACCAACGTGGGCGCCATGGTCGCCCTGCAACAACTGAACAAGACCAACTCGGATCTGTTCGAAGTCCAAGGCCGGATCAACACCGGCAAGCGCATCAACAGCGCCAAGGACAACGGCGCCATCTGGGCCATCGCCCAGAACCAGCGCGCCACCTCCAGCTCGCTCAACACCGTCAAGGAATCCCTGCAGCGCGCGGTTTCGACCGTCGATGTGGCCCTGTCGGCCGGCGAGTCCGTCTCCGACCTGCTCCTTCAGATGAAGGACAAGGCCCTGGCGGCTTCTGACACCAGCCTCGACACCGCCGCGCGCGACGCTCTGAACGCTGACTTCAAGTCGCTCCGCGACCAGGTCGGCAAGGTCGTCGCCAACGCCGAGTTCAACGGGATCAACCTGCTGAAGTCGGGCGCCGCCAACCTGACCGCCCTGGCCAACGCCACCGGCACGAAGATGACGGTGCAGGCGCAGGTCATGGCGCTGGGCGGCTCGGTCGTGACCGTCGCGGCTGCGGCCAGCATCGGCACCGCCGGCGCGGCCTCGACCATGGTGGCCACGCTCAACACCTCGATCGCCAACGTCTCGGCCTCTCTCTCGAAGCTGGGTACGGGCTCGAAGTCGATCAGCCAGCACCTGAACTTCGTGGGCAAGCTGCAGGACACGATCGACGCCGGTGTCGGCAACCTGGTGGACGCCGACCTCGCGAAGGAAAGCGCCCGCCTGCAGTCGCTGCAAACCAAGCAGCAGCTGGGTGTGCAGGCCCTGTCGATCGCCAACGGCTCCAGCCAGATCCTGCTGGGCCTGTTCCGATAGGCGTCACATCGGGCGCTGGTCCAGGCCGGCGTCCGGCCGTTCGCGGCGGGGAGGGCGACCTCCCCGCCGTAGACGGTTGAGCCAGGGGCGCCGGCCCCGAAAGGACCGGCGATGCGGAGAATGGAAAGGAATGTGGCGGCCGTCGCGGCGACGGCGGACATGATCTCTGGGGGCAAGACGGCCACGCCCCGGCTGGAACCTGCGCCGAAAGTCGAGCGCAGCGAAGTCGAGGAAGCGGTGGACCTGCGCCTGGTGATCGAGATCGACGAAGGCAGCGGAAGCTACGTCTACAAGACCATCAACCGGATGACCGGAGAGGTGGTCGCCCAGGTTCCCCGGGAAGACCTGCTGCGGATGCGCGATCGGTCCAGCTACGAAGCCGGCGATCTGATCAAGGCCCGAGCCTAGGGCGCTCCCGAGCGGGGCCCCGACAGTCCAAGCGTTTACACCGCCCCGGCGAGGCCGGCGGGCGGACGCAGCCGTTTACGGCGTTAACCTTCTGCACACCATAGCTGCCTAGCGTCCTGCTCACGGGCTGCCGGACGAGTCGCTTTGGGCGACGTCCGGAGACCACCGAAGGAGGTCAGGGCATGGCGATCAGCGTTCATACCAACAACGCGGCGATGATCGCGCTTCAGAATCTGAACAAGACGAGCAGCGCGCTCAACAGCGTTCAGAGCCACATCAGCACCGGCCTCAAGATCCAGAACGCCAAGGACAACGCCTCGGTCTGGGCCATCGCCCAGGGCCAGAGGGCGGACATCGGGGCGCTCGGATCGGTGCGGATGAGCCTCGAGCGGGCCCAGTCGATCTCCGAGGTCACCCTCAGCGCCGGCGAATCGGTCTCCGACATCCTGGTCCAGCTGAAGGAGAAGGTGGTCGCGGCGATGGACCCGTCGCTGGACACCCAGGCCCGCACCGCCCTCAACTCCGACTTCCAGTCGCTGCTGCGCCAGATCAAGCAGGTGGTGGACAACGCCGAGTTCGACGGCGCGAACCTGCTGAAGGGCGCCGTCACCGCCTCGATCAAGTTCCTGGCCAACGCCGAGGCCACATCGTCCGTCACCCTGTCGGCGAAGACCTTCTCGATGTCCGCGGCCGGCGGCGGCCCGTACGTCACCTTCAGCTATCCGACGGCCAACATCTCGACCAAGAGCCAGGCCTCGTTGAACCTGGCCCGGGTGAACGCCTCGCTGGCCAACGTGAACCAGGCGCTCGGCGACCTGGGCGCCCAGGCCAAGCAGATCGAGAACCACACCCTGTTCGTCACCAAGCTCACCGACGTGCTCACCTCGGGCGTCGGCAACCTGGTCGACGCCGACCTGGCGAAGGAGAGCGCGAGGCTGCAGGCCCTGCAGGTGCAGCAGCAGCTGGGCGCCCAGGCGCTGGCGATCGCCAACCAGGCGCCGCAGGTGATCCTGTCGCTGTTCCGCCAGTAGTCCGCGCGTGAGGGGCTGTTCCAGGGCTCGGACGGCGACGTCCGGGCCCTTTACCTTGCCGGTTAACGGACTGGCAGCGACGAGCGGTCACCATCCGCCTTGCGGGATTGCGCCCGCGCTGGGACCGGCATGATCTCGTTCGATCCGTCCATCCTGATGAACTACTACCAGTCGCGTCTGGGCGTGACGGGGCAGGGCGGCGCGTCTGAGCTTCTCCCGAGGAAGAAGTACGCGCCGACGGCGCCGTGGTCGCCCGGCGGCGGGGCGCCGGACCCGGCCCAATCGGTCCGCAATGCGCTGCTGGGACGCCGCTTCATCGACGAGGGCGCGGCCAAGCTCGACCTTGCCGGCGCGAGCGCCGACTACCGCAGGATGTTCGCGCTCTACAACGGCCTTTCCACCCTGATGGGCGTCGCCGAGCGGATGAACGCCAAGGGCCTGACGAGCGTCGACCAGGCGAAGATCCGCTCGACCTTCACCAAGGGCATGGCCGAGATCGCCAACTACGTCGACGACCTGAAGCTCGACAGCGTCAGGCTGACCCGCGGCGAGGCGATGACGCGGGCCCGGATGGAAACCGGCGTCCCGCGGGACAAGACGGAGTACATCACCGCCCCCCTGGTCTCCGGCTCGTCCAGCGCGGAGGTTCCCGCGTTTCAGGGCGACGTCAAATTCGACATATCCCTCAAGCGGGTAAACGATACTCTTAACGTCAGCATCGACCTGTCGCAGATGGGCTCGACGCCGCGGACCATGGGCAACGTGGTCGGCTTCATCAACCAGAAGCTGGCCGACGCCGGCGCCGTCACCCGCTTCGCCAGCCATCGCATCCCGGGGGCCGAGCGGACCACCACGGTCAACGGCCGGGTGGTCAAGCTGACGCCGGAGCCCGACCGCTGGGCTCTGAAGGTCAAGACCGACATCGCCGAGAAGCTGACCTTCTCGGCGCCCGCCACGGCCGGCGCCGTCTACATGGCCCAGACCGTCGGCAACCCCGACCCCGACGGCAAGCCGTCCACCGACGACGCCAAGCTGACCAACCAGTTCCTCAAGTTCCAGACCGACGTCACGTCCGTGCCCGCGCCGCTGCAGACCTCGGGCGAGGCCAACTTCGTGGACGGGCGCGCCTTCGCCAAGGACCTGGACCCGAACGTCATCGCCGTCCGTGCGACCCAGGTC
The DNA here is from genome assembly GCF_042681205.1 of Phenylobacterium terrae. Classification (NCBI taxonomy): domain Bacteria; kingdom Pseudomonadati; phylum Pseudomonadota; class Alphaproteobacteria; order Caulobacterales; family Caulobacteraceae; genus Phenylobacterium; species Phenylobacterium terrae. Next base: position 704,156 of record NZ_JBHUEY010000006.1, on the reverse strand, counting down.
GGGCCGGACGGCGCCGTCTACATGCTGGCCGATGTCGAGAACAAGGTGGCCGGCCAGGAGATCAAGGGGACGCAGGACGTCGCCCTGCTGAAGTACGACTCGGCCGGCAACCTCCTCTACACGCGCACCCTCGGCGCCTCGGACAAGGCCTCCGGCCTGGCCCTGGCGGTGTCCGCCGACGGGAAGGTGGCGGTCGCCGGCTCGGTGACCGGCGCCATGAACGGGACCACGAACGGCGTCTTCAACTCGGGCGAGACCGGCGCCTTCGCCGACCAGTCCGACAGCTTCGTCACCCTGTTCGACGCCGACGGCCAGGAGATGTGGACCCAGCGCCGCGGCGCGCGGCAGGCGGACGAGGCGAGCCAGGTCAGCTTCGGCGCCGACGGAGCCGTCTACGTGGCCGGCCGGGCGCGCTCCAGCATCACCGGCTCCACCGGCCTGGGCGGCTGGGACAACTACATTCAGGGCTTCAAGGCCGACGCGACCGGCAAGGTCCAGCACCTGTTCACCCAGGCGGTGGGCTCCAGCGGCGACGACCGGGCCGGCGGCCTGGTGGTGGACGGCGATTCCCTCGTCGTGGCGGGGGTCGAGAACGGCCGCGCCGTGCTGCGCCGCTTCGACCTGCAGGCGACCGGCGCGCCGACGCTCGTCGCCACCCGCGACCTGGGCGAGATGCAGGGCGAGATCAAGGGCCTGGTTCTCGACGGCGGCCAGCTGGTCCTCGCCGGTACGACCCGCAACGCCGCCCTTTCGGCCGGCACGATCACCCAGGCGCACGCCGGCGGCTCCGACGCCTTCGTGGCCCGCCTTTCCGCCAACCTCACTCCGGCGGCCAGCGATCGGCTCGCCTACTACGGCGGGACCGGAGACGAGAAGCTCACCGGTCTTGCGGCCAAGGACGGCCAGATCTGGCTGAGCGGCCAGGCCGGCGCCGACCTGCCGGACCAGCCGAAGGTCGGGACCAAGGACGGCTTCCTGGCCCGCATCGACGTCGATACCGGCGATGCGGTCTGGTCGCGCCGCTTCACCGGCCGCGAAGGCCACACGGCGCCCGGTCCGATCGCCATCGACACCACCGGCGCCAGCGTGCTCGACCGCATCGGCCTGCCCAAGGGGACGCTGGACCTCTCCGACTCCCCGCGGGTCACCGCGGTCAGCGCGGCCCGCGCGGGCGACACCTTCTACCTGCGCGCCGACGGCGGCCGTCCCCAGGCGGTGACCCTCGACGAGAAGGACACCCTGGAGACCCTGGCCACCAAGATCCGCCGGGCGCTCGCCTTCCGGGCCAAGGTGGAGATCGTCACCAGCGAGGGCGTCCGGCGCCTGCAGATCAAGCCGCTGCACGACCGCTCGCTGATCGAGATCCTGCCGGGCAAGGGCAGCGACAACGCCCTGGAGGTCCTCGGCCTGGCCGAAGGGGTGGTGCGCAACACCAAGGTCGTCGATGGCAAGACCGTGCCGGCCGACGGCAAGGCGCCGCTGTATGGCCTGGGCCTGCCCAGCGACCTCAATCTCGACGACATCCACCAGGTTCGGCACGCCCTGGCCGAGATCTCGTCGGCGATGAGCGTCATCCGCACCGCCTACAAGGATCTGGTGGCGCTCGCCTCGCCGAAGCCGCCGCCGTCGACCGTGAACCCCGCGGGACACGTTCCGGCCTACCTGCAGTCGCAGATCGCCAACTACCAGTCCGCCCTGGACCGGCTGACCGGCGGCGGCTGAGGCGCCGCGCGCACCGCTTGAAAGCGCGCCCCGCGCGGTCTAGCCAGGGGCGATGGCATTCCTCTCGGACAGGCGCAACGCCCTGGTCGTGGGCGGCGGCGCGGCGGCGCTGCTCGCCGGCCTCGGCCTGGCCGCCGTCCTCGTGCTGCAGGGGCGGGAGGAACCCGCCGCGCCGCCGCCGGCCTCCCAGGCGGGACTGGTGGTCGAAACCACCGACACCGACGAGCGCGTCAGCCCGACCCGGGCCCTGCGCTGCTTCGTGGACGGCCAGTTCGTCGGCGAGCTGACCCTGGCCGACTGCGCCCGCCGCAACGGCGTGGCCACCGACGCCCTGGACGTCGGCGTCGACGAGACCGGCGCCCTGGCCGCCGCCAACCAGGCGGGCGCCTCGATCGTGCCCCTGCCGCCGATCAGCGAGGCGACCTCCGCCGGGATGGACGGGCCGCCGGCGCCTCAGCCGGCCCCGGCGCCCGCGGGCGCTGCGCCCTCGGCCCGGCCGGCCGGGCCCGCGGCGCCTTGCTGGCGCTATTCGGGCGCCGAATGGCGCAAGCTGCCGGACATGACCCTCAACGCCTGCGTCCAGACCCTCTACGCCGGACGCTGCGAGCGCCCCGGCGCCGCCAGCTACGGACGCTGGGGCCAGCAGACCCTGCGGCTGGTGCCGGGCCGGGTGGAGATCTCCGCCGACAACCGCAGCTTCCGCCGGCTGGCCGAACAGGGGCCGGCCTGCGCCATCCCCGCCGTCGGGTGAGGTTTGAGCCCGGCGCGTCTCGTGTATAGGTTCGCGCCATGTCTCGCTCACTCCTGATCGCGGCGCTCGCCGCGCTCGCCCTCGTCGCCTGTCAGAAGCGGACCATCCCGCCGGGCACGCCCAACGTCTGCTACCACGTGGTGCCGCAGCAGGACGGGACGCTGAAGTACAACAGGCTCTCCGAACAGCCGAACCTGGAGAACTGCGCCGCGGCCCTCGAGGCCATGCGCATCCGCTTCCTGACGCTGGGCGGCAGCAACCGCGAACTGGTCGGCGCCTACCAGGGCAATTTCATCTTCCTGCAGCGCGAGGGCATCTTCACCGCCCCCTCGCTGGAGGAGCACCGCTACCTGGCGCTCGTGCGCACCGGCGACGGCCGACTCGCCATTCCGGGCGCCATGCCCCAGCGGTAGAGGTCTATCGGCCGCAGTCGCGACCCAGAACCGAACGTGAACATCAGCATTGATCGGCCCACCGGCCGGGAGTAGCGTGCGACCGGGCGTTCGGCCCGCACCTACGGAAAGAACAAGGACAGATCGATGGCGGGCAGCGTCAACAAGGTCATTCTGATCGGCAATCTCGGCGCCGATCCCGAAATCCGCTCGCTCCCGTCAGGCGAGCGCGTGGCCAACCTGCGCGTGGCGACCTCGGAAAGCTGGCGCGACCGCACCACCGGCGAGCGCAAGGAAAAGACCGAGTGGCACCGGGTGGCGATCTTCAACGACAACATCGCCAAGGTCGCCGAGAACTATCTGCGCAAGGGCTCTAAGGTCTACATCGAGGGCCAGCTGCAGACCCGCAAATGGACCGACCAGTCCGGCGTCGAGAAGTTCTCCACCGAGGTGGTGATCCAGAAGTTCCGCGGCGAGCTGACCCTGCTGGACGGCCGCGGCGAGGGCGCTGGCGGCGGTCGCGACTCCGAATACGCCGGCGGTGGCGGCGGCTTCTCCTCCGGCCCGCGCAACCAGAGCGCCGGCCCCCGCGAGGACTTCTCCGCCGACCTCGACGACGAGATCCCGTTCTAGGACGTCAGGCCTCTCCCCACGTTTGCGGGGGGAGAGGGAAGGGTGAGGGGGGCCTCGCCGAAATCGCTGACGTTAGGGATGGCCCCCGGCCGGGCCTCCGTCTCCCAACCCTCTCCCTCCGTTGCGGAGGGAGAGGTCTTGTTTTCTGACGCCTCAGTACTTCCGGCAGAGCAGGTCGCGCAGCACCGGCGAGGGGCCGATGGGGCGGCCGTTCCAGTCCACCGCGCGCGGCGCGCGTTCCGAGGAGTCGTAGTGGGCAGCGCCCCCGTGGCCCATCCGGCGGCAGAACTCGTTGGCCGAGGTCGAGCCTGCGGCGATGTCCGAGCCGCGGATGGTCGGGTAGGGGTAGAAGACGGTCCGGGCGCCGTCGATCCCGCGCCCGCCGGGCCGGCCGCCGCCCGGGCGGTCCCAGTCGTCGTCGGGCCGGCCCCAGCCGCCGTCGCGGCCGGCCGGGCGCAGCGAACTGATCCGCTCGGCCAGGCCGACGCTGTTCAGCTCGGGCACGTCCCCTGACAGCTCCACGCAGCGGCCGCCGAAGTCGGCGTTCTCGCAGACGGTCCAGCGGCCGTTGAAGCGGGCGCTGCGGGCCAAGTCGTTGAACTGGCGGGGCAGGTTGGTGGTCTCGCTGGAGACCGTGAACTGGCGGCCCTGGAAGTTCGGGAACTCGTAGAGCGTGGCCGAGCCCCCGCGCCCGCCGTAGGGCTGGGCGCTCGCCGCCGTCGCCAGGGTCGTCGCGGCCACCGCCGCCATCGTCAAGAGCCGCATCCCAGCCTCCGTGGTTGATGGGAGGAGGCTAGGCCGGCAGGTATGAACCTTGGCTGTACGGCGCCGTCGGGTCCGCGTCAGCCGCGGCGCTTGAACTCGCGGAAGGAGATCAGCTCGCCGCGCGCCTCGTCGTAGAGCGCCAGACGCGCGCACTTGAAGCTTTCCATGAGGCCGATGCGGCTCACATCCTTCAGCTCCGGCTGGTCGCGCAGCACTTCCGGCAGCCGGTAATAGGGGATGCGGCTCGACAGGTGGTGCACGTGGTGGATGCCGATGTTGGCGGTCAGCCAGCGCAGCACCGGCGGCAGGTCGTAGTGGGACGAGCCCGCCAGCGCGCCCAGGTCGCGCTTCCACTTGCCCTGGCGGGCCCAGTAGACCCCCTCGAACTGGTGCTGCACGAAGAACAGCCACACCCCGATGGTGGCGGCCAGCAGCATGGTGACGAAGTTCACCACCAGCGGCCCCAGGCCGACCAGCCAGACGAGCAGCGCCGCCCCGGCCAGGATGGCCACGGTATTGCCCAAGGTGGAGGCCCACGGCCGCCAGCCTTCGCGCATCATGCCGAGCGGCACGCGCTGGATGATGAAGAAGTTGAACGCCGGCCCAAGCCCGAACATCACCAGCGGGTGGCGGTAGAGGCGGTAGCCGAGCTGGCGAAGCGGGCTGAGCGCCCGGTATTCCTCCACCGTGAGGGTGTCGATGGCGCCGATGCCGCGCCGGTCGAGGTTGCCGGAGGTGGCGTGGTGCAGGGCGTGGGCCCGCCGCCAGTATTCGTAGGGCGTCAGGGTGAAGACGCTCATCACTCGCCCGACCCAGTCGTTCGCCGCCTTGGCCGGGAAGAAGGAGCCGTGGCCGCAGTCGTGCTGGATGAGGAACACCCGCATCAGGAAGAAGGAGGCGGGGATGGTCAGCAGCAGGGCCGCCCAGACCACGCCCGCCTCGAAGGCGAACCAGGCCAGGCCCCACAGGGCGAAGAGGGATCCCATGGTGATCAGGATCTCGAGCAGGCTGCGGCTGAGCTTGGGCGTCCGGTAAGGAGCGAGCGTCCGGCTCCAGTCGGTGGCGGTCAGGTCGGTCACGGGGAAGGTCTGTCGGCTTTCGTTTGGAGGCGGCGAGGTGATGCGGGGGGAATGGGGCGCCGATGAGACCGTACCCCGCGCCGCCCTGCTGTTGCGGGCTTTGCGGCTGCGGTCAACCGGAACGCTTGCGAACGGAAGGGCCGGGCGGCGGCCGACGTTCCGCCCGGGCCCATCAAATGATCGTCAGGGCCGCGTCAGTTGGACTGCGCCACGGCGGCGGACGGGCAGGTGTCGCTGATCCGCCGCGCGTCGGTGCTGGCCCTGCCGGCGATGGTCAGGCCGGCCCACTCGGTGGCGATGTTGGCGGTCAGCTGCATCGTCGTCGGCGTGTAGCTGCCTTGGCCGGAGACGTCGACCACACGGCCCTTCTTGGAGCGGCAGGTGCCCTTCAGCAGGATCTTGCCGCCTTCGAACGACTTGGTGGGATAGGTGCACTTGTAGTGCCGGTTGGACGGGCCCTCCATGAACTTGGCCACCTCCTGGGGCGTGATGCAGCGCTTCTCCACCTTCTTCTGCGGGATCGGCGAGATCAGCCGGTTGGTGGTCTCCCAGTAGCCCGGCAGGATGCCTTCGGCGGCGGCGGCCGGACCGGCCAGCAGAAGCGGCGCAAGGAGGAGGGCGAGGCGGCGTTTCATGGCGTCGTCTTTGAATGGCGTTTCGAAGGGGCTGCGGCTCAGATGGGACGCAAGCATGCCCGGGGCAAGCTGAACGGGGGATGTCCAAGGTCGCAACCCGACGCTGGGTCACGCTTGACCATCGCCCATCCGCACGCTCGTCTGGGCGCTCAAACACCCAAAGGGGCGCAGATGTTCTCGCACGTGATGATCGGCACCAACGACCTGGAGAAGGCCAAGGGCTTCTACGACGCCCTGCTCGGCACGTTGGGCGCCGGGCCCGGCTTCGTCGACCGCCACCGGATCTTCTACCGCGCCAACGGCGGCGTCCTGGGCGTCTCCCTGCCGATCGACGGCCAGCCCGCCACCCCCGCCAACGGCGGCACCATCGGCTTCGCCTGCGCCTCCACCGACCAGGTGGACGCCTGGCACGCCACGGGCCTGGCCCACGGCGGGACCTCGATCGAAGACCCGCCCGGCGTGCGCGAGCAGCCCACCGGCCGCATGTACCTCGCGTACCTGCGCGATCCCGACGGCAACAAGCTCTGCGCGATGCACAGGCTGTAGCAGGATGTGACCTCTCCCTCCGCATGCCGGAGGGGGAGGTCCATTGGTCGTCAGCCGTTCGAAACCCCCAGCCTCAGTCGTCTTGGCCGGCGGGAGCGGACCTGCACCAGATCGCCGGAGCGGCCCACCTCGGCGTTCGGGTCGTCGCACAGCACCTCGGCGCCGGCGCCGAACCAGGCCTGGGGCACGTAGAGCTCGCTCGCCGCGCCGACAGCCGGATCGACCTCGATCTCGGCGGTGAACAGCCCCGCGCTCCAGTCGAACCGCTGAGCGGTGATGCGCCCCTGCGCCGCGCGCACGTAGGGCCGTGAGAAGCCCCGCACGGCCCGCCCGCCATCCGAGCCGCCCGCCAGCTGGTCGCGGGAGAAGATGGACAGGTCCTCCTGGTTCCAGCCGTCGCCGATGCGCAGGTCGTTGCGGTTGGAGGCGGTGTAGTTCCACTGGGTGGAGGACAGGCCGAGCTCATCCATGGCGTCGTACATCAGCGACAGGGCCCGCTCGTGCGCGGCCCAGATCGCCTCGCCGCGCTCGCCCTCGGCCCAGCGGCGGTAGGCCTCGCCGCCGTTCAGGTCGTAGGGGATGCCGAACTCGCCGATCAGGGTGGGGGCGTCCAGCGCCTCGCCGTGCTCGCGGATGCGCGACAGCTCGCGCAGGTAGCGGCCCCTCAGCCGCTCCGGATCGAAGTCGGCGTCGAAGGTCTTGGTCACCAGGGTGCGGGCGTCGTACCAGTGGTTGGCGTTGACCGTCCGCTCGGGCATGCCGGCCGGGAAGCCGTGGCCGGTGGCCGCGTCGAAGGGGTCGAGCTCGGCGAACAGCAGCCAGTCCTCGCGCACGCTGCGCACCGTCTGCGCGACCGCGCGCATAAACGGGGCCATGAAGTCGGCGTCGTGGTCCACCCGCCGGCCGTCCACCGCCCGGAAGGCGTCTTCGCGCAGGGCCGCCCCGTCGTCGCGCCGCCAGATCCCGGCGCGTTCGAACGGATCGGCGTCTTCGGAGGTCCAGATGCGCACGCCGGCGGCGTTGACGGTGAGCTCGGAGACGATCTCCAGGCCTGGCGCCTCGCCCCGCCGGCCCAGCACGGGCAGGGCGCGGGTCAGGCCGGCGGCGGCGGCCAGGCCGTCCAGCGGCGTCCACACGGGCCCGGGCCGGGGCGGGCGAGGATTGTCGGGCGTGGCGGTCAGCGCCCGCGCCGACAGCGGCTGGCCGATCCAGCCTCGGCCGGGCTCGTTCAAGGAATCGAAGCCGATGACGTGCGGCTGGTCCTTCACCGCCTCGGCCACCGCCCGCATGGCGCCGAGGTAGGCGCCCTGGAGCAGGTCCTGCACGTTGCGCCCGTCGATGGTCCACTCCGGCGTGAAGGCGCGGCCGGCGAAGAAGGCGGTCCAGCAGATGCCGTTGGCCGGCATCTGGTAGTTCCGCCCCCAGCTCATCATCGGGTAGCGGTCTTCCTGGCGCGCCATGGGGCTGGCGTAGTCGTAGCGGTGCTGCATCACGAGCGCCGCGTCGGCCGCATCGAAGCGGGTGAAGTCGAGGCCCAGCGCCTCGAACGTCCAGCCGGGCGCCCCGTCGCCGCCGGTCATCCGACTCCAGACGTCCTGGTGGAAGTCGACGAACACCCAGAAGCCGTGCTCGCCGGCCCGCCGGCAGACCTGCGCGAAATAGTCGAGGTAGTCGGCGTCGTATCGGCCGGGGCCCGCGTGTTCGACCGCCTCCCAGGTGGTCAGCAGGCGCAGGCAGTTGAAGCCCCAGCCGCGCAGCCGGCCAAGGTGCTCGTCGACTTCCTCGATCGGGAACGGGCGGCCCACGAAGGAGACCTCGCGATGGCCGGCGAAGTCGCTCGGGATGTGGGTGCCGCCGTCGGGGTAGGGGACCTTGCAGTCCCCGCCGAGATTGACGCCCCGCAGGATCACCTCGCGCCCGGCGTCATCGATGAAGGCGGTTCCGCGGGTCGCGAGGCGTCCAGGGCTCATCGACAGGGGCCTACTTGATCGCGCCGCAGGCGATGCGCGCGCCGGCCCCGCCGATCGGCTGGGTCTTGTGGTCGTCCGGCGAGGCGTGGATCACCAGGGCCGAGCCGTCGGCGTCGGCCAGCTGGACCTTTCCGGAGGCCTTGAGCGACACGTAGGTCGAGAAGAACTCCGCGTTCGCCGTCCCGTCCCGGGCGACGAACAGGTTCGGCAGGTCGCCGGCCTCGTTGGCGTCGGGGTTCAGGAGGCCGTGGACCATGGTCGGCTTGTCGTGCACGTGACCGCCGGCGCTGGTGAAGTCGCTCTTGGAGCAGTCGGCCTTCTCGTGGAAGTGCAGGCCGTGCCAGCCAGGGGGCAGGCCCTTGGCCTCGACGCGCATCAGGACCCCGTTGGGCGCCTCGCTGATCATGGCGTGCCCGACCGACGCGCCGGCGTTGTTCTTCAGCTCGACGTGCAGCGGTGCGGCCGCGGTCTGGGCGAAGGCGGGCGCGGCGAGCGCCAGGACGGCGAGAGCGGCGATCGGAGTACGCATGGGCAGGATTCCTGTGACTGAAGAGGTGGGAAACCTAGCGTCTGCGGCTTTCGGATGATACCCGGAGACCCTATCTCCTGTGTCCGATTCTGACGGCTAAATCCCACCCTTGAGCGCAGACAACCCCACCCCACCGGACGACGGCCGGCGCGGGGGCATCGCCCCTATCGCCATCGAGGACGAGCTGAAGCGCAGCTACCTCGACTACGCCATGAGCGTCATCGTCAGCCGGGCGCTGCCCGACGTGCGCGACGGCCTCAAGCCCGTGCACCGGCGCATCCTGTTCTCGATGAACGAGCAGGGGCATACCCCCGACCGCGGCTACGTGAAGTCGGCCCGCGTGGTCGGCGACGTGATGGGTAAGTATCACCCGCACGGCGACGTCGCGATCTACGACACCCTGGTGCGGATGGCCCAGCCGTTCTCGATGGGGCTGCTGCTGATCGACGGCCAGGGCAACTTCGGCTCGGTGGACAACGATCCGCCAGCGGCCATGCGCTACACCGAGTGCCGGCTGACTCGGGCGGCCATGTCGATCCTGGCCGACCTCGACAAGGACACGGTCGACTTCAAGGACAACTACGACGGCTCCGAGCACGAGCCGGTGGTGCTGCCCTCGCGCGTCCCCAACCTGCTGGTCAACGGCGCCGGCGGCATCGCCGTCGGCATGGCGACGAACATCCCGCCGCACAACCTCGGCGAAGTGGTCGACGCCTGCCTGGCGCTGATCGACAACCCCGACGTCGGCCTCGACGAGCTGCTGGACATCGTCCCCGGCCCCGACTTCCCGACCGGCGGCGAGATCATCGGCCGGACCGGCGCGCGCCAGGCGCTGATGACCGGCCGCGGGTCGGTGGTGATGCGCGGCAAGGCGACCATCGAGGAGGTCCGCAAGGACCGCGAGGCGATCGTCATCACCGCCATCCCCTACCAGGTGAACAAGGCCGCCCTGGTCGAGCGGATCGCCGAGCTGGTGCGCGAGAAGCGCATCGAGGGCGTCGCCGACCTGCGCGACGAATCCGACCGCGACGGCATGCGCGTCGTCGTCGAGATGAAGCGCGAGGCCAGCGCCGAAGTCCTGCTCAACCAGCTCTACCGCTTCACCCCTCTGCAGACCTCGTTCGGGGTCAACATGCTGGCGCTCAACCGCGGCCGGCCCCAGCAGATGGGCCTGAAGGAGATGATCACGGCCTTCGTCGATTTCCGCGAGGAAGTCGTCGTCCGCCGGACCAAGTTCGAACTCGCCAAGGCCCGCGACCGCGGCCACGTGCTGGTCGGCCTGGCCATCGCCGTCGCCAACATCGACGAGGTGATCCACATCATCCGTTCGTCTAAGGACCCGGCCGAGGCCCGCGAGCGGCTGATCGCCGAGGCCTGGCCGACCGGCGACATGATGCCCCTCGTCGACCTGATCGCCGACCCGCGCACGGTGCTGGTCGAGGGCGACCGCATCCGGCTGACCGACGAGCAGGCGAGGGCGATCCTGGCGCTGACCCTGTCTCGCCTGACCGGCCTCGGCCGCGACGAGATCTTCGGCGAAGCGCGCGAGCTGGCGGCCGTCATCCAGGGCCACCTCGACATCCTGTCCTCGCGCGAGCGGGTGATGGCCATCGTCCGCGAAGAGCTGGTGGAGGTCCGCAACGCCTACGCCGTGCCGCGCCGGACGGACATCGTCGAAGGCGACGCCGACGTCGAGGACGAGGACCTGATCGCCCGCGAGGACATGGTCATCACCGTGACCCACTCGGGCTACGTCAAGCGCACCCCGCTCAACATCTACCGGACCCAGCACCGGGGCGGCAAAGGCCGCTCGGGCATGGCCACCAAGGAAGAGGACGCCGTCACCCGGGTGTTCTCGGCCAACACCCACACGCCGGTGCTGTTCTTCTCGTCCGGCGGCAAGGCCTACAAGCTGAAGGTCTGGCGCCTGCCGGTGGGCACGCCGACCAGCCGCGGCAAGGCGTTCGTCAACATCCTGCCGATCGAGCCCGGCGAGACCATCACCTCCATCCTGCCGCTGCCGGAGGACGAGGCGACCTGGGACCAGTACGACGTGATGTTCGCCACCCGCTCGGGGAACGTCCGCCGCAACAAGCTCTCCGACTTCATCGACATCCGCCGCAACGGCAAGATCGCCATGAAGCTCGACGAGGGCGACTCGATCATCGGGGTCTGCGTCTGCACGCGTGAGAACGACGTGCTGCTGACCACGGCGCTGGGGCGCTGCATCCGCTTCTCGGTGGAGGAGGTGCGGGTGTTCGCCGGCCGTGACTCCACCGGCGTGCGCGGCGTGCGCCTGGCCGACGGCGACCAGGTCATCTCCATGGCCATCCTGCGCTCGGTCGAGGCCAGCCCTGCCGAACGGGCCGCCTACCTCAAGCACAGCAGAGCCATGCGCGCGGCCGAGCTCGGCGAGCAGCCGGAGGAATCCGCGCCCGAGGACGACGAGGCCGGGGAAGAGGAGGGCCTCGCCCCCATGCCGCCCGAGCGCATCGCGGCGCTGGGCGCGGCCGAGGAGTTCATCCTCACCGTCTCGTCGGAAGGCTTCGGCAAGCGGACCAGCGCCTACGAGTACCGGCGGACCGGCCGCGGCGGCCAGGGGCTGATGGCCCAGGACCTCTCGAAGCGCGGCGGGCGGCTGGTCGCCTCCTTCCCGATCGAGGACGCCGACCAGATCCTGCTGGTCACCGACCAGGGCCAGCTGATCCGCACCCCGGTCCGGCAGGTCCGGGTGGCCGGCCGCAACACCCAGGGCGTCACCATCTTCCGCAAGTCCGCCGACGAGCACGTCGTCTCCGTCGAGCGCCTCGCCGACGCCGGCGACGAGCCGGAAGAGGGCGTGGTGGGCGAAGAGCCGCCTGCGCCGACCGACGAGTAGCTTTCCCTCCCCCTCAGGGGAGGGCCGAGTCGGCGAAGCCGACCGGGGCGGGGGAGGCGCGGACATCCCCGACGCCGGAGGCTCGCCTCACTTCCCCACCCGTCCCGTCGCTACGCTCCGGGCCACCCTCCCCTGAAGGGGAGGGAAGAGGAGGGAAGCTCCCTCTGAGCAAGAAACGGCTTGCCTAATGGCGCCCGGCTAGGCCATTGCCGCAGGGGGAGAGCTCAGGGGGAACGCCCTTTATGACGCGTATCGGTCTCTATCCGGGCACCTTCGACCCGATGCACAACGGCCACCTGGACATCATCGGCCGGGCCGTGAAGCTGGTGGACAAGCTGGTCCTGGGCGTCGCGATCAACCAGGGCAAGGGCCCGATGTTCTCCCTCGACGAGCGGGTCGAGATGGTCCGCGCCGAGACCGAGCATCTGAATTCCACCGCCGAGATCGTCGTCGAGCCCTTCGAGGGCCTCTTGATGCACTTCGCCCGGGAGGTCGGGGCCAGCGTCATCGTCCGCGGCCTGCGGGCCGTGGCGGACTTCGAGTTCGAGTTCCAGATGACGGCGATGAACCAGCAGCTGGACCGCGAGATCGAGACCGTCTTCCTGATGGCCGACCCGCGCCATCAGGCGATCGCCTCCAAGCTGGTGAAGGAGATCGCCGTGCTCGGCGGCGAGGTGAACAGGTTCGTCAGCCCCCGCATCGAGGCCCGGCTGAAGGAAAAGGTCGCCGCGCGCTGAGCGCCGCTGGCCTAGCCCCGCGACGCCCGCTACCAGTAGCGCCCATGATCCGAGCCCTCGTCCTGGGCGCGTGCGCGCTCTCGCTCGCCGCCGCCCCCGCCCTGGCCCAGCCCAAGCCGCCCGCGCCCGCCGCCCAGCCGGCGGCGCCCGGTCCCGGCGACTGGCGCACGCCCGATCCGCAGAACGTGCTGGTGATCGACACCAACAAGGGCCGCATCCTGGTGGAGATCGTCCCGCAGGTGGCGCCCCAGCACGCCGAGCGCATCCGCACGCTCACCCGGCAGGGCCTCTACGACGGGCGCAGGTTCTTCCGCGTCATCGACGGCTTCATGGCCCAGACCGGCGATCCGCTGGACACCGGGGAGGGCGGCTCGGCCCTGCCGGACCTGCCGGCCGAGTTCACGCTTCGCATCGCGCCCTCCGAGATGGTCAAGGTGCACGCCGACGCGGTCAGCGAGATCGGATTCGTCGGGCCCGTCCCGGTTCGCAGCCAGAACGCCTGGATGGCGGCCGCCACCGTCGACGGCAAGGTCACCGCCTTCGGCCTCTACTGCCCGGGCGTCGCGGGCATGGCGCGGGGCGGCGATCCCAATTCCGCCAACAGCCAATTCTTCCTGATGCGCGCCAAGTACCCGGCGCTCGAGCAGCGCTACACCGTATGGGGCCGGGTGATCTCGGGCCTTGAGGTGGTGCGGGCGATCAAGACCGGCGAGCCGGTCGCCCCGCCGCAGGATGAGATGCAGAAGGTGCGCGTCCTTGCCGACATCCCCGAGGCGGAACGACCGAAGGTCCGCGTGGTTGACACGAAGAGCCCGTGGCTGACGGCCGAGGTGGCGCGGCTGAAGGCCCTCAAGGGCCCCGATTTCAACGCTTGCGATGTGGAACTCCCCGTGGAGGTGAAGTGATGGCCCAGGACCCCGAGAATTTCCTGATCATGGAGCTCGAAAGCGGGCCGGTGAGGATCAAGCTCCGCCCGGATCTCGCCCCCAACCACGTGGCCCGCATCAAGGAGCTGGCGCGCGAGGGCTTCTACGACGGGGTGAAGTTCCACCGGGTGATCCCCGGCTTCATGGCCCAGGGCGGCGATCCCACCGGCACCGGCTCGGGCGGCTCGGACAAGCCGAACCTGAACGCCGAGTTCACCGACGCCCACCACGTGCGCGGCGCCTGCTCGATGGCCCGCACCAACAACCCGAACTCGGCCAACAGCCAGTTCTTCATCTGCTTCGACGACGCCACCTTCCTCGACCGCCAGTACACCGTCTGGGGCGAGGTGATCGAGGGCATGGAGCACGTCGACGCCCTGCCCAAGGGCGAGCCGCCGAGGAACCCGGGCCGCATCGTCTCGATGAAGGTGCTGGCGGACATTGAAGCCCAGGCTTGAGGCCGCCTACGCCGAGCCGCACCGGCGCTACCACACCCGCGCCCACATCGAGGCCTGCCTGAAGCTCCTGGACGAGGTCCAGGGGCTGTCGGCGGACGCGCGGCGCCTGCTCACCTGGGCGATCTGGTGGCACGACGCGGTCTACGATCCGAAGGCGTCGGACAACGAGGCCCGTAGCGCCGAACTGGCCGAGGCGGACCTGGCTGCGATGGACGTGAGCCCGGCGGACCGCGCCGAGGTCGCGCGGCTGATCCGGTTGACCGCCGGCCACGCGGTGGAGCCGGGCGATCGGCTGGGCGCCGTCCTGGTCTCCGTCGACCTGGCGATCCTTGGCGCACCGCCGGCCGACTACGACGCTTACGCCCGCGCCGTCCGGCAGGAGTACGCCCATGTGCCGGACGCGCTCTGGCGCTCCGGCCGCAGCCGCGTGTTGCAACGCTTCCTCGATGCGCCGGTTATCTTTCCCGATCCCGGCTTGGGCGCCCGCTTCGAGGTCCAGGCGCGCGAGAATCTCGCCCGGGAGCTCGCAACGCTCGCCTAGAGGACGCCATGGCCCCCCGGCTGAAGGTCTTCGTCACCTCCGACGGGCTCACCGACTATGTCGTCGCCGTCAGCTCCAAGGCCAAGGCGCTGGCGGCCTGGGGCGTCCATCAGGATCTGTTCAAGTCCGGCGCGGCGCGCGAGACGGACGATCCCGCGGTGGTGGAGGCCGCCCTGGCCCGGCCCGGCGAGGTGCTCCGCCGCCCGGCCGGCTCCCGCGAGGCGCTCGCCAAGCTCAAGCCCGCCAAGGCCGCCAAGCCGAAGAAGAAGGGCCCGTCGCCCGCCGCCCTGAAGCGCGTCGCCGACCTCGAAGCCCGGCTCGCCTCGCTCGAGGAAACCCACCGCACCGCCTGCGCCGAGATCGCCGCCGCCCGCGAGGAGTTGAACGCCCGCGAGGCCCTCGAGGCGCGCAACTACGCCGCCCAGCGGGACAGGTTGGACGCGGACCTCAAGAAGGCGCGCAAGGCGTTGGAGTAGACCCTCCAGTGCGATCCGGTGACCGGTTGCGCCACCGGCGCTACCTGTCACCCGGCGCGGAGAGAGGTGACAGGTCGGCCGTTTGGCGGCCAACCAGTCACCGTAGCGGCTCTAGCGGGGGGAGAGGTCTAGATCACGCCGGCTCCAGCTCGCCGGGCAGCAGCTCGGTGTCGATGTTGGCCTGCAGCGCGGCGCTGTAGCGGGGGCCGGCGACGGTCTTCGGGTTCACCAGTTCGTCGATGCGGGCCATCACCTCGGCCGAGAGCCGCACCTGAGCGGCGGCGGCGTTCTCGCGCATGTGGTCGGGGCTGGTCGTGCCGGGGATCGGGACGATGGTCTCGTCCTTGTGCAGCAGCCAGGCGAGGCAAAGCTGTGCCGGCGTGCAGCCGGCCTCGCGGGCCAGCGCCTCGAAACGCTCCAGCAGCTTGAGGTTGGCGGCGAAGTTCTCGCCCTGGAACCTCGGCATGTTCAGCCGGATGTCGCCGGGCTCGAGCTTCGAGACGTCGCGCACGCCGCCGGCCAGGAAGCCGCGGGCCACCGGGCTGAAGGCGACGAAGGTCACGCCGAGCTCGCGGCAGGCGTCGAGCACGGCGACCTCGGGGTTGCGGGTCCAGGGAGAGTACTCGGTCTGGATCGCCGCGATCGGGTGCACGGCATGGGCCCGGCGCAGGGTGTCGGCCGAGACTTCCGAGAGGCCGATGGAGCGGATCTTGCCCTCGCGCACCAGGTCGGCGAGCGCGCCGACGCTCTCCTCGATCGGCACCCGGCGGTCCCAGCGGTGCAGGTAGTAGAGGTCGATGACCTCCGTCTTCAGACGGCGCAGGCTGTCCTCGCAGGTGGCCTTCAGGTTCTCCGGCCGGCCGTTGATCTCGCGCTTGTCGCCGACGGTCATGCCGCACTTGGAGGCCAGCACGAACCTGTCGCGATGCGGGCCCAGCACCTCGCCCACCAGGGTCTCGTTATGGCCGAGGCCGTAGACGGCGGCGGTGTCGAAGAAGGTGTAGCCGGCGTCCAGGGCGCCCAGCAGCACCTGCTCGGCCTGTTCCCTCGGCGGCGGCGAGCCGTAGGCGTGCGACAGGCTCATGCAGCCCAGCCCGATGGCCGAGACTTCGAAGGGACCGACGCGCCGCTTGTCCATGGAGGACCTCCGCACCTGTTGCTTTCCGGGAAGCCCGTCAGGAACGCCCGTGCGGAGGAGGCGTCAAGGGGCCAGAGCGAGCCGGACGACGACCGGGTAGTGGTCGGATCCGAGGCGCGGCCCACGCTCGACGCTGACGGTGCGCCAGGCAGGCCCTGCGTAGACGTGGTCTATGGGCAGGAAGGGCAGGGGTGAGGCCGCCCCGGCCGGCCGGGCCGCCGGCCAGCTGAACAGCATCCGCGTGCGCCGTTCCAGACCGAAGTCGCGGTCCTCCCGCCGACGGCTGAACGACCAGGGCGTGGAGTTGAAGTCGCCGGAGACGATCAGACGCTCCTTCGGGAACTGGCCGAGGGTCGCCGACAGCTCCCGCCCCTGCGCCTGCTGCGGCCCGGCCGGGATCGGCCAGGTGTAGTGCACGCCGACGACCGTGAAGCGCGAGCCGTCCGGCAGGGGCAGCGTGGCGCGCGCCGACGAGGGATGGGCGCGCCGCGTCACATCGGGCACCCCGGTCTCCAGCGGCGGGGCTCTGCTCAGGATCACCGTCTGGCAGCGGTAGCGGCGCTCGCAGGTGACGTGATAGCCGCCGCGTCGCGCCACCGCATCCAGGACGCGCGGCTTGACCTCCTGCATCACCACCACGTCGGCGTCCTGGGCGTAGAGCCAGTCGAGCGTACCCTCCAGGTCGCGGTTGCGGCCGCCCCAGATGTTGAACTGGATCAGCTTCAGGTCGGCCTCCGCGCCGGCCGGCGCCCGGCTTTCGGCGCGGGTCAGCTCGGGCCAGACGAGCAGCAGGGCGAGCGGCGCGCCCACCGCCGCGATCCCCACCGTCGCGGCCCTCAGGCGGCTCCTCGGCGTCAGCAGCGTCAGGGCGGCGCCGGCCAGCACCATCCACAGCTGGATCGGGGCGAAGTGGGCGGCCACGTCGAGCCGGTCGGAGACGCGCCCGCCGTGGGCCGCCAGGGCGGCGAACGCCCCGGTGACCACCATCGCCAGGGCGAGCGCCGCCGCCATCCGGATCAGCACGAGTCGCAAGGCCCCCATGGCCGGCCTGTACCACGCCCCCGCTTGACGCGCCCCGGCCGCCATGCGCTTGACCGGGCCCCGATGCAGCTTTCCGATTTCGACTTCCACCTGCCCGAGGACCGCATCGCGCTCCGGCCCGCGAGTCCCAGGGATTCGGCGCGGCTGCTGCATGTGCCTCCCTCCGGCCCGTTCGAGGACCTGATCGTCCGCGACCTGCCCAGGCTGCTGAGGCCGGGCGACCGGCTGGTGTTCAACGACACGCGTGTGATCCCCGCACGGCTGAAGGGGCGCAGGATCCGTGGAGATTCGGTGGTGATGGTGGAGGCGACCCTGCACCGGCGCCTGGCGCCGCACCGCTGGACGGCGTTCATGAAGCCCGGCAAGCGGCTGGCCGTCGGCGACCGCGTCTCGTTCGGCGAGGGCGCCGACCGCGCCTGCCTGCTCACCGCCCTCGACGCGACCGTCAAGGAGAAGGGGGAGGGCGGCGAGGTCACGCTGAGCTTCGATCTTTCCGGCCCCGACCTGGACGCGGCCATCGCCGAGCGCGGCGCCATGCCCCTGCCGCCCTACATCGCCGCCAAGCGGGGGGAGGACGAGCAGGACCGGCGCGACTACCAGACGGTGTACGCCGAGACCGAGGGATCGGTCGCCGCGCCGACGGCGGGCCTGCACTTCACCGAGACCCTGCTGGGGAGTCTGCGCGAGATGGGCGTCGGCCTCTCCTTCGTCACCTTGCACGTGGGCGCCGGCACCTTCCTGCCCGTGAAGACGGACAACGTCGCCGAGCACCGGATGCACGCGGAGTCGGGCGAGGTCGCCGCAGCGACCGCCGAGGAGATCAACGCCACCCGCGCGGCCGGCGGACGGATCGTCTGCGTCGGCACCACCTCCCTGCGGCTGCTGGAGTCGGCGGCGGCGGAGGATGGCCGGCTCGCGCCCTTCTCCGGAGAGACCGCCATCTTCATCACCCCGGGCTACCGTTTCCGCATCGCCGACGGGCTTATGACCAACTTCCACCTGCCGAAATCGACCCTGTTCATGCTGGTGAGCGCGTTCGCGGGCCTGGAGCGGATGCGGGCCGCCTATGCGCACGCGGTCGAGACGGGCTACCGCTTCTATTCCTACGGCGACGGCAGCCTGCTGTGGCGGGCGGCCTGATGGCGGCCTTTCCCTTCCGCATCGACGCCCGCGACGGGCGGGCCCGCACGGGGATGATCCAAACCCCGCGCGGCGAGATCCGCACGCCCGCCTTCATGCCCGTCGGCACCGCCGGCACCGTCAAGGCGCTGACGGTCGACCAGGTCCGCCAGGCGCAGGCCGACATCATCCTGGGCAACACCTACCACCTGATGCTGCGGCCCACGGCGGAGCGGGTGGCGCGGCTCGGCGGGCTGCACAAGTTCATGCGCTGGGACGGGCCGATCCTGACCGACTCCGGCGGTTTCCAGGTGATGAGCCTGTCCAAGATCTCCAAGGTCAAGGAGGAGGCGGTCACCTTCCAGAGCCACCTGGACGGCTCGCGTCACGTGCTTTCGCCGGAACGCTCCATCGAGATCCAGGCCGACCTGCTGGGTTCGGACATCGTCATGCAACTCGACGAGTGCGTCGCCTGGCCGGCCGAAGAGCCGCGCGCGGCCGAGGGGATGCGCCTTTCCGCGCGATGGGCCGAGCGCTGCAAGGCCGCGTTCGGCGCGCGCGATACGCAGGCCCTGTTCGGCATCCAGCAGGGCTCGGTCTACGAACCCCTGCGCAGGGAGAGCGCCGAGCGGCTGATCGAGATCGGCTTCGACGGCTACGCGATCGGCGGGCTGGCGGTGGGCGAGGGCCACGCGGCCATGTGCGAGGTGCTGGACTTCGCCCCGGCCATGCTGCCGGACGAGCGGCCGCGCTACCTGATGGGCGTCGGCAAGCCCATCGACATCGTCGAAGCGGTGGCCCGCGGCGTCGACATGTTCGACTGCGTGCTGCCGACGAGGTCCGGCCGCCACGGCCAGGCCTGGACCTGGGACGGGCCGATCAACCTGAAGAACGCCCGCTTCGCCGAGGACGAGGCCCCGCTGGACGAGGCCAGCCCATGCCCGGCCTCGTCAGCCTATTCCAAGGCCTACCTGCACCATCTGGTGAGGGCGGACGAGATCCTCGGCCAGGTGCTGCTCTCCTGGCACAACGTCGCCTTCTTCGAGGGCCTCATGGCCGCGCTCAGGCAGGCGATCGCCGAAGGGCGGCTGGACGCCTTCCGCAAGGACTTCGCCGCCAGACAGTAGGCAGGCGCCTGGCCGCCCCTGCACCCCGCTCACCCCGGCCATCGCCGGGATTGGGGGTCAGTGGGGCGCGAAGGTCTGGTTCACGTCGATCTTCTGGATCGGGGCGGCCTGCTGCTTGGTCAGCACCGCCGGCGGCGCGGTCACGTCGTTCTCGGTCAGCACGGGCGCGTCAGCCAGCGGCTTGTGCATCGGCGTGCCCGGCGGGTTGCAGCCGCGCGCCTCGCCCAGGCCCTTCAGATAAGCCCGGCGGACGGCGCCGGCGGCGATGGACTGCTGCACGGTCTTGTCGTGCTTTTCGGCGCCGGTGATCTTCCGGACCCATCCACGGAACGGGATCACGTCGGAGGCCAGGCCGGCGATGGCGTTCAGGGCCTCTTCCTTGGCCCGGCCGCTCATCGTCACCTTCTTCACATTGTCGGCGTCGAGGTCGTCGCCCAGGGCGTCGTTGAGCTGGGTGACCTCGTGGATGATGCCGGAGCAATTGGCCGGAACCGGCCGGCGGTAGGGATCGTCGAGGGCGTCCTTCAGCACCACGGGGATCTTGCTGCGCATCAGGTTCACGTCCCGCAGCGGCGCGGTGATCGCGTGCGTGAGCGAACTCTTCTGGGCGTCTTCGGCGGTCTTGAGGGTCTGGCCTGCGGCGGGGCAGGCGAGGGCGGCGAGCGCTCCCCCGCAGGCTACAGACACGGCAAGGGTGCGCTTCATTTTTGATCCTCCCAAGGGGGATAATGCGCGAGGCTTGCCGTGGCTCCCGTTCGCGCCTTGCCGCGACGCGGCCTCGGCCCTAAGGTCCGCGCCGCTTCGGCCGGCGCGCTTTCGCGCCGCGCCATGGGCCGGTAGCTCAGTGGTAGAGCATTCGACTTTTAATCGAATGGTCGTGAGTTCGATCCTCACCCGGCCTACCAAGCTCTGTCGTGCGAAAGGCGGCAGACGACACGCTCCCACTTTCGGCGCCCCCGGGCGGCGGGAGGGATGGTGAGCTGCTTTCGGCGAGCTGACAACGGCGCAAATTCCATATGGTTAAGGGTGCGACAGTCTGTTCGCGACCTGAGCTCGGCCGCCAGGGCTTGCCCTCGCCCAGGAATTGCGCAGCATCGCGGGCGAACGCCTGCGAGGAGCACCCCCTTTGGCCAGATCGCTGATCAAGTCCGTCGCCTCCGACCTTGAGACCAACCTCAAGGAGATCACCCGCAACCTGAAGACGGCCACCGCCAAGAGCGGCGACGAGGCCGAGGAGGCGATCGCGCGGGCGGCCGAGGCCCTCTCCCAGGCGGCTCAGCAGCTGACCGTCCAGGCCAAGGAGCAGTCCAAGGCGCTCGCCAAGGGCGCGACCGAGACGGTCAGGAAGCACCCGGCGGCGACCGCGACGGCCGTCGCCGTGGCCGCGGCGGCGCTTGTCTCGCTGCTGGTGGCGCGGCAGCGGGCGAAGAAGGACTAGAGCGCCTCGATCGTCGTCGTCCCGGACGGCCTGCAAGGCCGATCCGGGGCCCAGCATCTGCGCCAGTTTTCTGGGTCCCGGCTCTCCAGCCCGCCGAAGCGGGCTTCCGGCCGGGATGACGGTGCTGGCGGAGCCGTTACTCCGCCGGCGCCTTGGCCGGCACAGGCGCCTTCGTCAGGTCCACCGACTTGGCGCCGTAGCGGGCGGTGAAGGCGGCGGTATCGATCTCCTCCAGTTCGATCTCGCGGGCCATCACCTTGGCCTTCCACTCCTCGTGCGCGGGTACGTTGGCGTGGAACTCGGGCATCACCTCCTCGGCGAACAGCTCCAGCGAGTCGCAGATGTCCTGGTGACTGTTGCGGCCGGCCTGGTTGAGCAGGATCACCTGGTCGATGTGGCTCTGCTCGAACTTGCGCAGCTTCCGGCGCAGGGTCTCGGGGCTGCCGATCAGGCCACCCGAGAGGGCGTTCTCCGCGGCCTCGGGATTGGCCTGTTTCCACTTGTTGTACTCGACCCACATGTCGACCTCGCCGGGCGCGGGCCGCTTGCGGTCGGCCGAGTTGTAGAACCTGAGGCAGAACTGGAAGAAGGTCGCCCCGTCCGCCTTCTGGCGCGCCTCCTCGTCGGTCCTGGCGCACATGAACATCGAGACCAGCGCGATGTTCGGGTTGACCGGATAGTCGGCCAGCCGGTCGAGCCGCTTGGTCATGCCGTTGTAGTAGGCGTGCACCCAGGCGTGGGCCGCATCGGCGCTGACGAACTGGAAGCCCAGGGCGCCTAGTCCCTTCTCGCCGGCGTAGGCGATGGTCGGCAGCTGGGAGCAGGCGGTCCACAGCGGCGGGTGCGGCTTCTGCCGCGGCTTCGGCAGCACGTTGCGGGCGGGGAAGTCGAAGTAGCGCCCGTGGTATTTGTGGTTCGGCGAGGTGAACATCGGGACCATGCAGCGCACCGCGTCCTCGAAGATCTCGCGCTTCTCCTTGAACGGCACGTCGAACGGCTCGAGCTCGGTGATCGAGGCGCTCTCGCCCATGCCGAGGTCGACGCGGCCGTTGGACAAGAGGTCCAGGGCCGCGACGTTGGCCGCGACCTTGGCCGGATGGTTGGTGGTCAGCTGGTAGATGCCGTGGCCCAGGCGGATGTTCTTGGTCCGCTGGCTGGCCGCGCCGAAGAACACCGACGGGGCGGAGGAGTGGGAATACTCCTCCAGGAAGTGGTGCTCGACCTCCCAGGCGTAGTCGTAGCCCAGCTTGTCGGCCAGCTCGAGCTGGTCGAGGGCGTTGTTGTAGAGGCGCCATTCGTCGTCCGGCCCCCACGGCCTGGGCAGCTGCAGCTCGTAGAAGATGCCGAACTTCATGGTCGCGTTCCCTCTCTTTCCTTTGCGGAAAGTAGGGCTGCGTATCGACGTTCGGTCAACCTGCCGCGAATCCGTCGCTTGGTGGAGCGAAGCGGGGTCCCGTCCGTTATCGGGCGATACTGGGAGGAATGATCATGGCAGACCCCGCAAACCCCACGCCCGGTCCGGGCGCGACATCGGCTGACGGCGCGGGCGCATCGGCCGCGGGCGGCGGCGCCGAGCGGCGCTCGTTCATGCCCGGTTTCGACGGGCCGATGGCCACCTTCCAGGAGATGGACGCCCAGGGGCGCCGCACCCTCGAGGCGATGGTCGCCAGCGTCACGGCCGCCGCCCAGGGGGCGCAGGAGCTGGCCGCCCACGCCGCCGACTACGCCCGCCAGATGATGGAGCACCAGGCCCGCGCGGCCCAGGCGCTGGCCGCCGCCCGCAGCCCGCAGGAGGTGATCGAGGCTCAGAGCGCCTACAACAAGGCGGCGATGGAGGCCTATGTGAACGAGCTGCGGCGCGCCTCGCAGGCCATGGGCGACATCGTCAACGCCTCGCTCAAGCCCCTCAGCGCGGCCGCCGACCGGACGGGCCAGGAGCCGCCCCGCTAGCGGCGCCGTAGGAACGCCTCCGCGTGGGCGGCCGTTCAGGCTCCCACGAAAGGAAGCGTTGCATGTGGTTGTTTATGCTCCTGTTTGGGCCTGCATCGTGGTCCAGCCTTCTGAACCAGACGTTGGACGCGGCGGGCGGCGGGAGCGCACCCGGCGATCCCGTTCGAGCCGACCTGGATTGACCTAGGGGAACCTTCGGCCGCGGCCGGATGTTGGCTTGCCGTCCGGCGCCGGCTTCGGCGGCGCGCGGGCGGCGGCCGGCCCGTGGCCCCACGCAACCCCCACCTCCGTGCGGGCCGGTCGCCGTACTCGGGCTTCAGGCTCACAACCTTTACGCGCGGTTTACCCGGTTTGCGGCAATAGGTCGCCATGTCTGAATTGCGCCGCCGCTTGGCCCTCAACCTTGCCGTGCTGAACCTGAGGCGTTTCCAATGGCTTCTGTTCGCGCCGGCTCTGGTGCTGGCCGCCGGCCAACTGGCGGCGTGGGGCGGCTACTGGTGGCTCAGCGGCCGGGTGCAGGCGGCGGCCGACGAAGGCGCGTTGGCGGTGCGGGTCAGCGCCGACCCCAGCGTGCAGGAAGAGCTCGCCCGCCGCGCCGCCGCCCGCCGGCTTCCCGGAGACGCGCGCGCCCAGGCCAGCCGCGTCACGCTGCAGCGCCGGCCCGAAGGCCTGCTGGTGCAGGTCTCGTACGACGCCTCGCACTGGTGGATCTACGGCCTCAGGCGCATCCTGCCGACGCCGCCGCGGACCGTGGTCCGGATCGCCACGGCGCCGCCGCGCTGAGCCTACTGCTGCTGTTGTTGCTGCTGCTGCTGCTGCTGCTGCTGCTGCTCGTAGTCGAAGCCGCCGGCGGGGCGGGGCCGCCGGGCCGCGGCGCTGAGGAAGGCTTCACCCCCACCCCCAGCCGGCTTTCCGCCTCGCCCTTGTAGACGCCCCGGGTCGGCGGCACGTCGAAGCGGCCGTCGCCGCGCCGAGAGACGAGCAGGCGCCCAAATTCCGGGCGCCGGCGCCTCCACAATTTCCGCGACCCCGCGGGCCGGCGCAGGTGACATCCCATTATGGCCCCGTTACACCCGGGTGGGGGCGACAGGGGTGAGTCTGCTTGGGTCGACTGGTCATCGCAGTCGCCGCCTCTGCGGCTTTGTGCGCTTGGGCCGCGGCGCCGCGCGCCTTGGCGCAATCTCCTCGCGCCACCATCGAGGGTGAGCTCGACGAGGAGCTGCGCGCCGCCATCGCCCAGGCGATCGGCGAGACCGAGCGGCCGATCCAGAACCGCTTCGACGCCCGCCGCCGCGCCCGCGAGGCCGCCGAGGACGCCATCGCCGTCCTGCGGAGCGAGGGCTACTACGCCCACGAGGTCGAGGCCGACCTCACCGACACCGAGCCGCCGGTCCCCGTCGTCCGGGTGGCGCCGGGCCCGCGCTTCGTCGTCGCCGAGCCGCGGGTGGAGTGGGTCGGCGAGCCTCCGCAGCCGGAGGTTCGCGAGGCCGCCGAGGAATCGCTGCTGCTGGAGCCGGGCGCCCCCGGGCGCGCCGCCGACGTGCTCGCCGCCGAGGGGCGCGCCGTCGCGGCCGTGCAGAAGAGCGGCTACGCCGACGTCGCCGCCGCCCCCCGCGAGGTGATCGTCGACTACGCCGACAGCACGCTTCGGCCGACCTTCCGCATCAACTCCGGCGACCTGGTCCGGCTGGACGGGCTGAAGCTGGTGACCGAGGGGCGCACTAACCCGGTGTGGGTGCAGCGCCTGGCCCCCTGGCGCGAGGGCGAGCCCTACGATCCGGAGGACGTGGCCGAGCTGGAGCGGCGGCTGCTCGATACCGGCGTCTACGAGTCGGTGACCGTGGCTCTGGCGCCGAAGGAACAGACCACGCCCGAGGGCCTTCGCCCGATCGTGGTCAGCCTGGCCGACAGGGAGCGGCGCACCCTCGAGCTGGGCGCCAGCTATTCCACCACCGACGGCGCCGGCCTCGAGGCGCGCTGGACGCGCTACAACGTGCTCGGCCGGGCCGACACGCTTGAGCTGCTCGGCCGCCTCTCCAGCATCGACAGCCGGGCCGGCGCCGAGCTCAGCCTGCCGCACTGGCGCCAGGCGCAGCAGACCCTGCGGCTTGGCGGGGCGGTCTACCAGGTCAAGACCGACGCCTACGACGAGACCGGCGCCGGCGTGCACGTCGACGTCACCCGCCGCTACGGAAAGACCTCCTACCTGACCGTCGGCGCGACCCTGGACCTCAGCCGCACGGACGAACTGAGGCGGGGCACGCTCTCGCCGCTCGGCCGCGACCTGGTCACCGCCACCCTGCTGGGGGCCCTGGCCCTCGACCGGTCGGACGATCCGCTGGACCCCAAGCGCGGCTGGCGCATCGAGGCCCGGGGCGAGCCCACGCTGATCACCGGCGAAGACACCCTGCCGTACCTGAAGCTGCAGACCCAGGGGACGATGTACTATCCCCTCGACGACGAGGGCCGCACGGTCGTCGCCGGCCGGCTGCGGGTCGGGACGATGGTCGGCGGGTCGATCCCCGAGGTTCCGGCCTCCCGGCGCTTCTACGCCGGCGGCGGCGGCTCGGTGCGCGGCTACGCCTATCAGGCGGTGGGGCCCAGGCTCGAGGACAACACGCCCCAGGGCGGCATCTCGCTGCTCGAGACCTCCATCGAGGTGCGCCGCAAGCTGTTCGGCCGCTGGGGCATGGCCGCGTTCGTCGACGGCGGGGCGGTCGGCACCGATCCGTTCCCGGCCGGTAAGGACTTCAGCTTGGGCGCGGGCCTGGGGCTGCGCTACGACCTAGGGTTCGGGCCGATCCGGGTCGACATCGCCGTGCCCCTCGACCGGCGGACCAGCGACGCGCCCTTCCAGGTCTACCTCAGCATCGGGCAAAGCTTTTGACCGCCGAGACCGCAGAGGCCCCGAAGCGCCGCCGCGCGCGGCTCCCGAAGGCGATCCTGATCGTCTGCGCGATCCTGGGGGTGCTGATCGGAGCGGCGCTTCTGACCACCCGCTACGGGGTCCTGCTGCCCCAGACCCGGCTGCTGATCGAGGCGCGCACCGACGGCCTCAAGCTCGGCCGCTTCGGGCGGCTGAAGATCTATGGCCTGTCCGGCGACGTCTGGCGCGACTTCGCGGTCCAGCGGCTGACGGTCTCGGACGAGAAGGGCGCCTGGCTCGAGGCGCGCGAGGTGCGGGTCCAATGGGACTACAGCCAGCTCCTGTTCCGCCGCCTGTCGGCCGAGGAGATCACCGCCAAGACCGTGCATCTGATCCGGCGGCCGACCCTGGAGCCCAGCACCAAGTCGCCGGGGCTGCCGGTCTCGGTGGACATCGACGGTCTGGCCGCCCGCGTGGAGCTGCAGGAAGGCTTCAGCTACGAGCGCGGGGTCTACGACGTCAAAGGCCATGTGGAGCTCGGCCGCCGCAACAGCGGCCAGAGCGGGCGGATCGAGGCCGACAGCGTGCTGCGGCCGGGCGACCATCTGGACGTCCGCTTCGAATTCGGCGGCCGGCGTCCGCTGAAGATCGCCGCGCGCGCGCTCGAGGCCGAGGGCGGCGCCCTGGCCGGCGCCCTCGGCCTGCCGGTCGACCAGCCTTTCGCCCTGCAGGTGGACGCCAATGGCCGCGAGAGCGAGGGCCGGTTCTCCGCGGCCGCCACCTCCGGGACCTCGAGCCCGCTGCAGGCCCACGGCGCCTGGAATCCGCAGGGGGGGCAGGCGTCCGGGCGGCTGGTGCTCACCGCCTCGACCCTGACCCAGGGGCTCGCCAGGGCGTTCGGTCCCGAGGCGACGTTCAACGTCACCGGTCGGAAGGCGAACGGGTCGCTCTACGACCTCACGGCCGAGGCCAGGGCGGAGAACCTGCTGGTCACCGCCAGCGGCCTGGGCAACCTCGGCGAGCGGCGCACGGGGCCGAAGGGCTGGACAATCAGCGCCCAGACCCCGCTGGCGGCCCGCATCATCCCGTTCCCGCCGATGGGCGCCCTGAAGGCCGGCGGCGTGCTCACCGGCGACTGGAAGACCTGGAAGCTGGTGGGGAACGCCACGGCCGAGGACGCCAACATCCTCGACTACGTCGCCCAGCGGGCCAGCGGTCCGGTGACCGTCACGCGCAAGAACCAGGTGATCGCCATCGAGACGAAGCTGGCCATCGCCGGCGGCCACAGCGAGAACCTGCTGGGTCCGTTGCTCGGCCCCACGCCGACCGCGGAGGTGGCGCTGGAGCGGCTGGGCGACGGCCGCTGGCTGGTGCGCGACCTGAAGGCCAACGGGACGGGGCTGAACGTCACCGGCAGCGGCGGCTACGGCCTTCTGGGCAACCTCAGCTTCAAGGGGCAGGCGCAGGTCACCAATCTGCCGGCCGCCCGCATCGGCGCCTCCGGCGTGGTCAACGCCGAGTGGCGGGCGACACGCGATCGCGGCGACACCTCCCCCTGGCTGTTCGACGTGAACGCCAGGGGCCAGCGGTTCGCCTCCGGCTTCGCGGAGCTCGACCGGATCCTCGGCGCCTCGCCGACCCTGAACGGCAGGGCCAGCTGGCGCGACGGCCTGTTCTCGGTCGCCGAGGCGCGGCTGAACGGCGCCGAAGGGCGGGCCGACTTCGCCGGCGTGTTCGGACCCGACGCCCAGCTCGCCTTCAAGGGCGACTGGTCGGCCGACGGGCCGTTCCGGGCCGGGCCCGTCGAGATCACCGGCGCGGCCAAGGGCACCGGCGCGGTGAGCGGCACGCTGCTCGCGCCGCGAGTGGACGTCGTGGCCAACGCCGAGGCCATCGACCTGCCGAGGCTGCCCCTGCGCGACGCGCAGATCGTCCTCAGCTTCCTGCAGCGCCAGGACGGCTCCAGCGGCACGATCGCGGTGACCGCCGCCAGCGAGCATGGGCCGGCCAAGGGCTCGGCCGCCTTCCGCTTCCCGCGCGGCGGCGTCGACCTGACCGACCTGGCCGTCGACGCCGGTGGGATCCGGGCCACCGGCGCCCTCTCGCTCCGCCGCAGCACGCCCTCGTCGGCCGATCTGCAGCTGGCGGTCGGACCCGGCGTTCTGCTGGATCGCGGCGAGGTGGCCGGACGCGTGCGGCTGGTGGACACCAGCGCCGGCGGCCGCGGCGAGTTCGACCTGACCGCCCGCCGCGCGGTGCCGAAGGGGGCGCGATTCTCCATCGCCCGCGGCCACATCACCGGCCAGGGGCCGCTGTCCCGGCTGCCCTACACGGTTGAGGCGAACGGCGCCTCCACCAGCGGACGCTGGACGCTAACGGGGCAGGGGACGCTGGCCGACTCCGGCCCCGGCTACACTCTCACCCTGGGCGGCGCCGGGAAGCTCGGGGATCGCGAGCTGCGGACCGTCGAGCCGGCGGTGTTCGGCTTCGGGGGGCCGGCCCAGACCGCCCGGGTCCGCCTGGCGACCAGCGGCGGCGGACTGCTCAACGTCGATGCGCGGCTCGACGATTCCGCCGCGGACCTGCGCGCCCAGCTCACCCGCCTCGATCTGCAGCTGTTCAACGAGGACCTGGCGGGGCGGATCAACGGCGTGCTGGCCCTGCGCGGGCGGGGCGACCGGCTGGACGGGGTGCTCGACGCCAAGCTGGAGGATGCGCGCGGACGCGGCTCCGATCCGGCCCAGGGCCTCGACGGCGCGCTGCTGGCCCGCCTCTCGGACAACCAGTTGGTCATCGACGCCGACGCCGGCAACGCCCAGGGGCTGAAGGCGGCGGCCCACGTCGTGCTGCCGGCGGAAGCCTCCGCAACGCCCCTGCGCCTGGCGCTGAACCGCCGGCGGCCGATCAGCGGCCAGTTCCAGGCCAACGGCGAGATCCGGCCGCTCTGGGATCTGCTGATCGGCGGCGAGCGGTCGCTCTCGGGGCGGGTCAGCACCAGCGGCACGCTCAGCGGCACCCTGGCCGATCCGAAGGCGCGCGGGCAGGGCGCCGTCGACGGCGGCCGCTTCGAGGACGCGGCCACCGGGCTGACCCTGCAGGACGTGGTGCTGCGGGCCGACTTCACCAACGCCGGGATCAACGTCACCCAGATGAGCGGCCGAGGGCCCGAGGGGGGCACGGTGCAGGGCTCGGGCAACATCAGCCTGACCCGCAACGGCGAGAGCAGCTTCCGGCTCGACCTGAATCACTTCCGGCTGATCGACAATGAGATGGCCACCGCCTCGGCGAGCGGCCAGGCGACCATCAACCGCGCGGCCGACGGGCGCGTGCGCCTGGCCGGGGCGCTGGTCATCGACCGGGCCGACATCGCCGCCGAGCCCCCGACCCCCTCCGGCGTCGTGACCCTCGACGTCATCGAGCGCAACAAGCCCGAGGAGCTGGACGAGCCGTTCGACATCCGGCCCCGGCAGGGCCCGGCCATCGGGCTGGACGTCAGCCTGGAGGCGCCCCGCCGGGTGTTCCTGCGCGGCCGGGGCCTGGACGTGGAGTTCTCGCTCGACGCCCACGTCGGCGGGACGACGGCCCGGCCGCTGCTGACCGGGACCGCACGCGTCGTGCGCGGCGGCTACGAGTTCGCGGGCAAGCGGTTCGAGTTCGACGACCGCGGCGTCGTCTACCTGGCCAGCAGTGCGGAGGGCATCCGCCTCGACCTGACCGCCGTCCGCGAGGACCCCGCGCTGACGGCCGAGGTGCGGATCCGCGGCACGGCGGCCGAACCGGAGATCACGCTCTCCTCCCGGCCGGTGCTGCCCAGCGACGAGGTGCTCAGCCAGGTGCTGTTCGGCCGCTCGGCCTCGCAGCTGTCGCCGCTGGAGGCGGCCCAGCTCGCCTCGGCGCTGTCGGCCCTGGCCGGCGGCGGCGGCTTCGACGTGATCGGCGGGCTGCGCAGCTTCGCAGGTCTCGACCGGCTGGCGCTGGTCGGCGGCGACGAGTCCGGCGTGATGGTGGCCGGCGGCAAGTACCTGACCGACGACGTCTATCTCGAGATCATCGGCGGCGGCCGGCAGGGGCCTGCGGCCCAGGTGGAGTGGCGGGTCAGCCGCAATCTCTCGATCCTGTCGCGGCTCACCGGCCAGGGCGATTCGCGCCTGGCGGTGCGCTGGCGACGCGACTACTGAGCCGCCTTTTCCTTGGCGTAGGCCTGTGTCCCGCGGGTGAACACGCGGTCGGTCGGCAGGATGGCGTCGATGGGGATGTCCCAGGCCGAACCGAGGCGCTCGTAGATCGGGCCGAAGTCCCGGCGCTTGGCGTCCAGCAGAGCCTCGAGGCTCGGCACCACGAAATAGACCTGCTGGAAGTCGTCGATGCGGTAGGGGGTGCGCATCACCCGTTCCAGCTCGAAGCCCAGGCGGTTGGGGGAGGGATCCTCCAGCGCGAACCGGCTCTCGGCGTGGGACGAGACGATGCCGGCGCCGAGGATCCGCAGGCCCTGCGGCGTGTCCAGCAGGCCGAACTCCACCGTGTACCAGTAGAGGCGGGCAAGGTTCTTCAGCCGGCCGAGCCGCATCGCCCGCCGGCCGCCCTCGCCGTAAGCCTGCATGAAGTCGGCGAACACCGGGTCGGTCAGCATGGGCACGTGGCCGAACACGTCGTGGAAGACGTCCGGCTCCTGCAGGTAGTCCAGCTGCTCGGGCTTGCGGATGAACCGCCCGGCGGGGAATCGCCGATTCGCCAGGTGGTCGAAGAAGATCTCGTCGGGGACCAGTCCCGGCACGGCCACCACCCGCCAGCCGGTCAGCCGGCCGAGCTCCTCGTTGATGCGGCTGAAGTCGGGGATGCCGGTGCGGTGCAGGTCCAGCGCCTCCAGCCCCTTGAGGAACGGCTCGCAGGCCCGGCCGGGCAGCAGCGCCGCCTGGCGCTCGTACAGCGTGATCCAGACCCGGTGCTCGGCCTCGGTGTAGCCGGCCCAGTCCTGGTCGATGGTCCAGTCCGCCCGGGCCCCGGGCGGCGGCGAGGCGAACCCATCCGCGCTCATGCGCAGAGAATGGACCCCTCGGCGCGAAAGTTCCGTGCGTTTTTGCTCTCAGAGCCGCGCATCCGCGGCAGATTCATGCCGCTTCCGGTGACGGGTTGGGTCGCACAGCGGCCCTACCTGTCACCCTCCTGCATCCGCCGAGACCGGTGACGCCCCTCG
Organism: Phenylobacterium terrae; assembly: GCF_042681205.1. Classification (NCBI taxonomy): domain Bacteria; kingdom Pseudomonadati; phylum Pseudomonadota; class Alphaproteobacteria; order Caulobacterales; family Caulobacteraceae; genus Phenylobacterium; species Phenylobacterium terrae. The sequence continues at coordinate 673,245 of NZ_JBHUEY010000006.1, read as the reverse complement.
GACCGTTTAACACGAAGACCACAAAGGGCACGAAGAGCACGAAGAGAAGATCGCGCTCAGCTTTGCCGGGCACGAACGCTCGGCCCTTCGTGATCTTCGTGGTCTTCGTGCCCTTCGTGTCCAAAAAGGGCGGCCGCGGGCCATCCACAGTCACTGTCGGAACTTGGAGCGAGTGGCAGGTAGCGCCTGCGGCGCAACCAGTGATGGCGGTCCTCAGTGGCTGATGCGCGGGCGCAGGGTGTAGTGGCCCTCGCGGAAGCTTTCGAAGAGCAGCGAGGTCTGCGGGTGGCCGACCGGTTCGCCCGTCTCGTCGGGCAGCAGGTTCTGCTCCGAGACGTAGGCCACGTAGGAGTTCTGATCGTTCTCGGCCAGCAGGTGATAGAACGGCTGGTCCTTGTGCGGCCGGATGTGGGCCGGGATCGAGAGCCAGTACTCCTCGGTCTCGGCGAACTCGGGATCGACGTCGAAGATCACGCCCCGGAAAGCGTACACCCGGTGCCGGACCACTTGGCCGATCGCGAACTTGGCGCTGCGAGCCTCCATGGGGAGAAGTTAACACCCATTATCTAACCGAGAAGTGAACGCGCCTGCCGGGCGAGCCTTCATTTCCCGAGCACGCCCCGGGACGGGAAGTCGGCGCCCGGCGTGACGATCCGCGCCGCTTCTAAGCGGCTGAACGCCCTGGTATGGTCACAATCGAAATCAGGCGCCCGATCATGGTTGCGCCTGCGAAGGACGGATGCTGTCCATGGACGAGGCGCCGAGCGCGCCCGGCGCCTTGCGGCGCGCTGGGGAGAGGAGTGCGGGCGAAGCGCCCTGCTACGCCGCACTGGACCTCGGGACCAACAACTGCCGACTGCTGATCGCAACGCCCGCGGCTTCCGGCTTCCGGGTGGTCGAGGCCTATTCGCGAATCGTTCGGCTCGGGGAGGGCCTCTCCCAGACCGGCCGGCTGTCGGAACACGCCATGGAGCGGGCGCTGCAGGCCCTGAAGGTCTCGGCCGAGAAGGTGCGCCGCCGCCGGGTGGTGAAGCTCAAGGCCATCGCCACTCAGGCCTGCCGCTCGGCCGCCAACGGCGCGGAGTTCATCGCAAGGGTCGCCCACGAGACCGGCCTTCGCCTGCAGGTGATCACCCCGCACGAGGAGGCCCAGCTCTCGGTCGCCGGCTGCCTCAACCTGCTCGACCGCAAGTCCGAGGCCGCCCTGGTGGTGGACGTCGGCGGCGGCTCCACCGAGCTCTCCTGGGTCGACCTGAAGGGCGGCGGCCTCGACGACCCGCCGGGCCGCTTCGCGCCCGGCCGGCTGCCGATCAAGGCCTGGCTCTCCATCCCCATCGGCGTCGTCACCCTCGCCGAACGCTACCCGGAGGGCGAGCAGGCGACTCAGGCCTGGTTCCGGGCCATGGTCGACACCGTGAAGGTCGAGATCGCCGCCTTCGAACGGGCCGATTCCATGCGGCCCCTGTTCGAGGCCGACCGCGCCCACCTGATCGGCACCTCCGGCGCGATCACCAGCCTGGCCGGGCTGCACCTCAACCTGCGCCGCTACGATCGCTCGCGCGTCGACGGCATCTGGATGAGCCGCGAGGACTGCGACGCCGCCGCCCTGCGCCTGCTGAACCTCTCGCCGCGGGAGCGGGCGGACCAGCCCTGCATCGGTCCGGACCGGGCGGACCTGGTGCTGGCCGGGGCGGCCATCCTCCAGGCGGTGCAGGAGCTCTGGCCCTGTTCGCGGGTGCGGGTCGCCGATCGGGGGCTGCGCGAAGGCATCCTGCTGTCGCTGATGAGCCAGGGCGCCGGCCGCCGCCGGCGGCGCAGACGCCGGGCCCACGCATGAGCGAGCCTCCCCGCAAGCGGATGGTGCGGCCGCCGACCCGCGGCGGCGACGAGGCGCGCGCCACGCCCGCCCGCCTGAAGAGCGCCAAGCAGCGCACGCCCTCGTCCCAGGCCTGGCTCGAGCGCCAGATCAACGACCCCTTCGCTGCCAAGGCCCGCGCCAAGGGCTACCGCTCGCGCGCCGCCTTCAAGCTGGCCGAGATCGACGACCGCCTGAAGCTCCTCAGGCCCGGCGCCCGGATCGTCGACCTGGGCGCCGCGCCCGGCGGCTGGACCCAGCTGGCCATCGAGCGCGGGGTGACCGACATCGTCGGCGTCGACCTGCTGCCGGTCGACCCGCTGCCGCCGGCCCAGCTGCTCGAGATGGACTTCACCGACCCGGCCTGCGGGCCGAAGCTGATCGAGTTGCTGGGCGGGGCGCCCGATGTGGTGCTGTCGGACATGGCCCCCAACACCGTCGGTCACCGCAAGACCGACCACCTGCGGATCGTCGCCTTGATCGAGGCCGCCGCCGACTTCGCCATCGAGGTGCTGAAGCCCGGCGGCGCCTTCGTCACCAAGGCCTTCCAGGGCGGCGAGATGGGCGAGGTGACGGCGCTGCTGAAGCAGCACTTCACCGACGTCCGGAACCTCAAGCCCAAGGCCAGCCGGGCCGAGAGCTCGGAGGTTTACCTGGCCGCGACGGGCTTCAAGGGGAGGGGCTAGGCGGGACTCATCTCCGCTTCGCCGAGAATGACGGCCTCCCGTCCGCCGCGGATCAGGCCGCCGGGCAGGGCGCCGGTGAACCGCCCGTCCTCGAACGTCACCTCGCCGGACTTCACCGTGTAGCGGTAGCCCTCGACGCGCTGGACGAGCCGCTGGCCGCCGGCCGGCAGGTCCTGCACCGCCTCGGGCCGGTGAAGCCTCAGGGCCGCGAAGTCGATGACGTTCAGGTCCGCCAGCTGTCCGGGCCGCAGCTGCCCGCGGTCGTGCAGGCCGTAGGCGCGGGCGGTGTCGCTGGTCAGCTTCCGCACCAGGAACTCCAGCGGGAACTGCTCGCCCTTGGTCCGGTCCCGCGCCCAGTGGGTGAGGATGAAGGTGGGCATGCCCGCATCGGCGATGACGCCGCAGTGGGCGCCGCCGTCGGAGAGGCCGAACAGCACGTTGGGGTGCTGCATGTTCCGCCGGAAGAAGTCGAAGTTGTAGCTCATGTAGCCGCCAAGCGGCTGGTAGAAGAGCTCGCGCCCGCCGTCGCGCATCAGGAGGTCGTACATCATCTCCGTGGGCGCGACGCCGGCCGCCTCGGCCAGGCCCGCGACGCTTTGCTCGCGGTCGGGCTCGTAGTCGGGCCGCTCGCCCAGCGGGAAGACGCGCCACAGCAGCCCCTCCGCGCCGAAGGCCGTGGCCAGGCCCTTGAGCTCGGTTTCCTCGGACAGCAGCGCCGCCCGGACCTCGGGCCGGCGCATCGCCTCCAGCTTGCCCTCGAGCGGCAGGTCGGCGAGCAGGCGGCGGTAGGTCGGATGGCCGATGAACACGTGGAAGCTGGAGGTCAGCCCGTGCAGGATGCCGGTGGGACGCCCGGCGATCTGCGGGCGAATGTCCATGCCCTGCCGCCGCGCCTCCTCGGCGATGTTGTACATCCGGTCGCCCTCGTAGGCCCCGGCCGAGGTGGCGACCAGCGTCACCGGCAGCCCGGTCTGGTGGGCGAAACCCTTCACCCACGTCCACTCGTCGTCCTCGCCGAGGTGGTCGGAGACCATCTCGAAGACGCCGTGCTTCAGGCCCTTCATCGACAGGCCCAGCGCCAGCATCTCGTCCGAGCCGGCGAAGGTGCCGGGCACGTGCACCCCGTGCTTGTCCTTGTGCAGCAGGGTGCGCGAGGTGGAGAAGCCAAGGGCGCCGGCCTCCACGCCCTCGCGCACCAGCGCCGCCATCTGCGCGATCTCGTCGGCGTCGGGCTCGTAATCGGTGTTGCACCTGTCGCCCAGCACGTAGGCGCGGACTGCGCCGTGCGGCACGTGCGCCCCGATGTCGATGGCTCTCGGCTTGGCCCCCAGCGCGTCCAGGTACTCGGGGAAGCTCTCCCACTTCCAGTCGATCCCCTCGGCCAGGGCGGAGCCGGGGATGTCCTCCACCCCTTCCATCAGCTCGATGAGGAACCCCTCAGCCCCGGGACGCACCGGGGCGAAGCCGACCCCGCAGTTGCCCATGATCGCGGTGGTCACCCCGTGCCAGCTGGAGGGCGCGAGCAGCGGGTCCCAGGTGGCCTGGCCGTCGTAGTGGGTGTGGATGTCGACCCAGCCGGGCGTGACGAGCAGCCCGCGCGCGTCGATCTCGCGACGGCCGCGGCCCGCGACGGCGCCCACTTCGAGGATCTTGTCGGCGGCGATGGCGATGTCGCCGACGAAGGCCGGCGCGCCGGTCCCGTCGACGATGGTCCCGCCCCGGATCACCAGGTCGTACATGGCGCTTCCTCTCCCAAGCCGGATTGTCTGTTCGCCGAACGCTACTCCGGCGCCGTTGGGGAAGGGCCAATCACTTTGCGGCCAGACGTCGCTGGGCGTTGACTCGCCCGCGCGATGCAGGCAGACCGCGCCCGCAAAACGGAGTGTCTCTATGGAGATTCGCGAAGGGCTCACCTTCGACGATGTTTTGCTCGAACCCGGTCCGTCCGAGGTCATGCCGACCCAGGTGGACGTCTCGACCCGGCTCACGCGAGAGATCAAGCTCAACATCCCGGTCGTGTCCTCAGCCATGGACACGGTCACCGAAAGCCGGCTGGCCATCGCCATGGCCCAGTCCGGCGGCCTCGGCGTCCTGCACCGAAACCTGACGGTGGAGGAGCAGGCCGACCAGGTCCGCGAGGTCAAGCGCTACGAGAGCGGGATGGTCATCAATCCGCTGACCATCCACCCCGACACGCCGCTGCGCGAGGTCCGCGAGATCAAGGCCCGGCGCCGGATCTCCGGCTTCCCGGTGGTCGAGCCGGGGACCGGCAGGCTGGTGGGCATCCTCACCAACCGCGACATGCGCTTCGAGGCCCGCGACGACGTGCCGGCCAAGGCGCTGATGACCACCGAGAATCTGGTCACCGTCCGCGAGGGCGTCAGCCAGGCCGAGGCCCGCGACCTGCTCCGCCGCAACAAGATGGAGCGGCTGATCGTCGTCGACGACGAGTACCGCGCCGTCGGCCTGATCACCGTCAAGGACATGGAGAAGGCCCAGGCCCACCCGGACGCGGCCAAGGACGTGCACGGCCGGCTGCTGGTCGGCGCGGCCTCCACGGTCGGCGATGCGGGTTACGAGCGGTCCATGGCCCTGGTGGACGCCGGCGTCGACGTGGTGGTGATCGACACCGCTCACGGCCACAACGCCGAGGTCTCCAAGGCGGTCGGCCGCATCAAGCGCGAGACCAACCGGGTGCAGATCGTCGCCGGCAACGTCGCCACCTACGACGGGGCCAAGGCGCTGATCGACGCCGGGGCGGACGCGGTGAAGGTCGGCATCGGGCCGGGCTCCATCTGCACCACCCGCGTCGTGGCCGGCGTCGGCGTGCCGCAGCTGACGGCCATCCTGGACGCGGTGCGGGCCGCCGGCGACTCCGACGTCCCGGTCATCGCGGACGGCGGGATCAAGTACTCGGGCGATCTGGCCAAGGCGCTGGCCGCCGGGGCGAGCGTGGCGATGATGGGTTCGGTGTTCGCCGGCGTGGACGAAAGCCCGGGCGAGGTCTTCCTCTACCAGGGCCGCAGCTACAAATCCTACCGCGGCATGGGCTCCCTCGGGGCCATGAACCAGGGCTCGGCCGACCGCTATTTCCAGAAGGAAGTCAGCGCGTTGAAGCTGGTTCCTGAGGGGATTGAAGGGCAGGTGCCCTACAAGGGCCCGATCGCGCCCATCCTGCACCAGATGGTCGGGGGGCTGCGGGCCGCCATGGGCTATGTGGGCGCCGGCAGCCTGGCCGAGTTCCGCCAGCGGGCGCGGTTCATCCGCATCACCGGCGCGGGCCTGCGCGAGAGCCATGTCCACGACGTGATGATCACCCGCGAGGCGCCCAACTACCCGAGCCCCATGTGATGGCCGCCGAGCTCCAGCTTCTGGGCTTGGCGATCGTCGTGGGGATCGTTCAGCTGGTCTGGGCGGCCATCGCCGCCCGGCGCCAGCAGAACCTGGCCTGGGCCGCGGGCCCCAGGGACGAGCCGATGCCGATCACCGGCGTCGCCGCCCGTCTCGACCGGGCGTTCCGCAACTTCATGGAGACCTTCCCCTTCTTCGCCGCGGCGGTGCTGGCGGCGGTGGCGGCGGACAGGCTCTCCAGCCTGACGCTCTGGGGGGCGGGGCTCTACGTGGCCGGCCGCGCCCTGTACGTGCCGCTCTACGCCTCCGGGATCCCCCGGGTCCGGACGCTCGTCTGGGCGGTGGCGATGATCGGCCTCTTCATGGTGACGGCGGCCCTCTTTGTGTAGCGAGGCGCGGTGCGCGACGGCGGGCGGATAGCCGCGGCGATCGAGGTTCTGGACGAGGTGGAGTCCCGCCGCCGGCCCGTGCGGCTGGCCCTGAAGGCGTGGGGCGAGGCCTCCCGCTTCGCCGGCGCCAAGGACCGGGCCTTCGTCTCGGGGCTGGTCCTCGACGCGCTGCGCCGCCGCCGCTCCCTCGCCTGGCGGATGGGCGCGGACAGCCCGCGCGCGGCCGTGCTCGGCGCGCTGGTCTATGACTGGCGCTGGCCCGTCGAGCGCATCGAGGCCGCGACGGGCGAGGAGCCGCACGGACCCGGCGCACTGACCGAGGACGAGAAGGCGCGCCTTGCCGAGCCCGTCAGCCTGACCGACGCGCCGGCGCCGGTCCGCGGCGACTATCCCGACTGGCTGGACGCGTCGTTCGCCCGTGTCTTCGACGAGGCGAGGGCGGAGGAGGGGGCGGCGCTGGCCGAGCGCGCGCCCGTGGACCTGCGGGTCAACACCCTCAAGAGCGATCCCGAGCGGGCGCTGAAGGTGCTGAAGCCGCTGCACGCCGAGCCCACCGGCGTGCTGCCGACCGCCCTGCGCATCGCCGCGCCGGAGGCCAGCGAGCGCACGAGCGCGGTGGAGACCATCCCCGCCTTCTCCAAGGGCTGGTTCGAGGTGCAGGACCTGGGCTCCCAGATCGCCGCCGCCTGCGCCGGCGAGGTGGCCCGCAAGCAGGTGCTGGACCTGTGCGCCGGCGGCGGGGGCAAGACCCTGGCCATCGCCGCAGCCATGGCCTCCACCGGCCAGATCTACGCCTACGACGCCGACGCCCGGCGCCTGGCCGACACCGTCCGCCGGGGAGAGCGGGCCGGGGTGCGCAACCTGCAGGTCCGAACGCCGGTGAACCCCGAGCCGCTGAAGGGTCTCGACGGCAAGATGGACGTCGTCTTCCTGGACGCTCCCTGCACGGGCACGGGCTCCTGGCGACGTCACCCCGACACCAAGTGGCGGCTGACGCCCGAGGCTCTGGCCCGGCGCATCGCCGAGCAGGATTCGGTGCTGGACGACGGCGCCCGGTTCGTGAAGCCCGGCGGCCGGATCGTCTACGTCACCTGCTCGGTGCTGCCGGAGGAGGACGAGGACCGCATCGCCGCCTTCCTCCAGCGCCACGAGGGCTTCGAGGTCCGCCCGGCAACGGCCGACCCGGCCCTGACCAGTTGGCTCACCCCCGAGGGCTACCTGCGCCTGTCGCCCAGGACTTCGGCGACAGACGGCTTTTTCGTCGCGGTGCTGGAGCGCGCCCGATGACCTTCCCGCAAAACCCCGCTAACAGGCGCCCATGACCGAAACCGCCCACGAACGCGTCCTGATCGTCGACTTCGGCAGCCAGGTGACCCAGCTGATCGCCCGCCGGGTCCGCGAGAGCGGCGTCTATTGCGAGATCCACCCCTACGACAAGGTCGAGACCATCCTCGACGACTTCGCGCCCAAGGCGGTGATCCTCTCCGGCGGCCCGGCCAGCGCCCACGAGGACGAGAGCCCCCGGGCGCCGCAGAAGGTCTTCGAGCTCGGCGTGCCGGTGCTCGGCATCTGCTACGGCGAGATGACCATGTCGGCCCAGCTGGGCGGCGCGGTCGCCAGCGGCCACGAGCGCGAGTTCGGCCGGGCGGACATCCTGATCGAGCGGGAATCGCCGCTGCTGGACGGCATCGGCGGCGTCGGCCACCGCGAGCCGGTCTGGATGAGCCACGGCGACAAGATCACCGCCATCCCGCTGGGCTTCGAGGTGGTGGCCAGCTCCGAAGGCAGCCCCTTCGCGGTGATCGCCGACGAGGGCCGGCGGTTCTACGGCATCCAGTTCCACCCGGAGGTGCACCACTCGCCCCGCGGCGCGCTGATGCTGCGCAACTTCACCCACAAGATCGCCGGCCTGAAGGGCGACTGGACCATGTCCGCCTTCCGCGACGAGGCCATCGCCCGGATCCGCGAGCAGGTGGGCGACGGCAAGGTGATCTGCGGCCTCTCCGGCGGCGTCGACTCCTCGGTGGCCGCGGTGCTGATCCACGAGGCCATCGGCGACCAGCTGACCTGCGTCTTCGTGGACACCGGCCTGCTGCGCCACAACGAGGCCGAACAGGTCGTCACCCTGTTCAGGAACCACTACAACATTCCGCTGATCCACGTTGATGCGTCGAAGGAATTCCTCGGCGGCCTCGCCGGCGTCACCGACCCGGAGACCAAGCGCAAGACGATCGGGCGGCTGTTCATCGAGATCTTCGACCGCGAGGCCGCCAAGATCGAGGGCGCGGCCTTCCTCGCCCAGGGCACCCTCTATCCCGACGTGATCGAAAGCGTCTCAGCCCGCGGCGGCCCTTCGGCTGTGATCAAGAGCCACCACAACGTCGGCGGCCTGCCGGACTTCATGAAGCTGAAGCTGGTCGAGCCCCTGCGCGAGCTGTTCAAGGACGAGGTCCGCGCCCTTGGCGTCGAGCTCGGCCTGCCGCCGGAGTTCGTCGGCCGCCATCCGTTCCCGGGCCCGGGCCTCGCCATCCGCATCCCCGGCGAGGTGACGCCGGAGAAGGTGGCCGTGCTGCAGAAGGCCGACGCCATCTACCTGGACGAGATCCGTAAGGCCGGCCTCTACGATTCCATCTGGCAGGCCTTCGCCGTCCTGCTTCCGGTGCGCACCGTCGGCGTGATGGGCGACGCCCGCACCTACGACGAAGTCTGCGCCCTGCGCGCCGTCACCTCGACCGACGGCATGACCGCGGACTTCTTCGAGTTCCCCTGGGAGGTGCTCGGCCGCACCGCCACCCGGATCATCAACGAGGTCAAGGGCATCAACCGGGTGGTCTACGACGTCACTTCCAAGCCGCCCGGCACCATCGAGTGGGAGTAGGGGGCCGGCCGCGATCCGACTGATCAGGCCGGAGCCAGGTCACCGACTTGGTGCTTTTCGCGTTCGGGCGGCCGGGATCGGCCGCGGACGCGCAGGGCGTCGCGCTTCGGCGGCGCGTCGAACATGCGGCGATACTCCCGCGTGAACTGCGAGACGCTCTCGTAGCCGACCTCGAACGCCGCGTTGCCGGCGAGGAGGCCCTCGTCGAGCATGAGCCGCCGCGCCTCCACGAGCCGCAGCCGCTTCTGATACTGCCCCGGCGTCAGCGAGGTGAGGTGCTTGAAGTGCTTGTGGAAGGCGGTGAGGCTCATCGCCGCCGCCTCGGCGAGCCGCTCGACGGAGATGCGCGATCGGTACTCGGCTCGCAGGATGGCGATCGCCGCGCCGAGCCGCGCCGCATGGCTGCTCGGGTCGGCAAGGGCGCGTAGGTCCGCACCGTGGCTGCCGGCGAGCAGCCAATAGTGAAGCTCGCGCACGATGCCCGGGCGCAGGAGCGGCGTCGCCTCGGGATGGTCCAGCAGCCGCATGAGCCGGGCTGCGCAATCCAGGACCGCAGCCTCGGTGTCGCTGGCGAACAGCGTCTGCATCGCCGACGGACGCGTCACCCGGACGCCGCCCAAGTGCGCGGCGATCTCCCGCAGCACCGTCATCTCCAGCTCCACCGCGATCGCCAGGTAGGGCTCGCTCGGGCTCGCCTGCACGATCCGTCCGACCACCGGCATGTCGGCGCTCACGATCACGGACTGTCCGGCGGAGAAGATCCGCTCCTCCCGACCGACGATCATGCGCTTGGCGCCCTGCAGGACCAGGCAAACCAACGGCCGGTAGACCGAGTGGAGGTCGCCGCTCGGGGAGGGGACGCACATCATCCGCAGGCCCGGGACGGGCGTGAGCGCCAAACCGTCACTGTTCGCATGTCCGGCGGCATAGGCCCGGACGGCCTGCTTGAGCGGGTCCACGCGATCCCTCCTGCAACGGGGCGATCGTAGCACGGCGCCGGACGAGGATCAGCCAGGCTGCAGAATCCGGCAAGTTTTGCGCCCGACCGAGCAAGCGTCCGCCCGGGGCCTCGCGCTATGCCTTGTCAGGACGACAGCCCCAACACCAGGAAGGGAACACCATGGCTCGGCAGAACGATCTCGCGCGACGGACGGTGCTGACGGCCGCGGCCTTGGCCCCTGCTTTCGCCGCGGCCGCCCAGGGCCGAACGAGCGGTCAGGCCCCCGCATCGAGCGGCAAGGTCGCGCTGGTGACCGGCTCATCGAGGGGGATCGGGGCCGCAACGGCCAGGCGCCTTGCCCGTGACGGGTACGCCGTCGTGGTCAATTGCCTCGTGAACGGCGACCTCGCCGCCGGCGTGGTGCGGGAGATCGAGGCGGCGGGGGGCCGCGCGGTGTGGGTGCAGGCCGACGTCAGCGACCCGACCGCCGTGCGCCGCCTGTTCGACGAAGCCGAGCGCGCGTTCGGCGGCCTCGACGTGGTGGTGAGCAACGCCGGCGTCATGCGGTTGGCGCCCTTCCGGGACATGACCGACGCCGACTTCGTCCGGATGGTCGACGTCAACCAGAAGGGCAGCTTCTTCGTGCTGCGCGAGGCGGCGCGGCGTGTGCGCGATGGCGGCCGGATCATCGCGCTGGCGTCGAGCATCAGCCAGCTTCGCAGCCCCACCTACGGCCCCTACGCGGCCACCAAAGGCGCGCAGGAGCTTTTCGCCAGCATCCTCGCCAAGGAGCTCAAGGGGCGCGGGATCTCGGTGAACGCGGTCGCGCCCGGGGTGGTGAACACGACCCTGTTCACCGGCGGCAAGACGCCGGAACAGATCGCCGGCTTCGCGGCGCGGACGCCGCACAAGCGGCTCGGCGAGCCGGCCGACATCGCCGCGGTCATCTCAGGGCTCTGCAGCGCCGACGGCGCCTGGATCAACGGCCAGACCGTGTTCGCCAACGGCGGCATCGTCTGAGGGGGGGGAGCCGCGCCGGCCAGACGCGCGGTCGTGAACTTGGCTTCGTGCTAGTCTGACAGGGCCTCGGCCGAATTCCCGGAAGAACTCGATGAAGCCCCGGATCACCGTCCTCACCCTCGGCGTCGCCGACCTGGAACGCTCGCTCGCCTTCTACCGCGACGGCCTCGGCCTTCCGACGGAGGGGATCGTCGGGCGCGAGTTCGAGCACGGGGCGGTGGCCTTCTTCGATCTCTCGGGCGGCCTCAAGCTCGCGATCTGGGCCCAGGCGGACCTCGCCCACGACACCGGCCTGCCCCTGACGCCGCCCAGCCCCACCGCCTTCAGCATCGGCCACAACGTGGCGCGCAAGGAGGAGGTGGACGAGGTGATGGCCCAGGCCAGCGCCGCCGGGGCCTCGATCCTCAAGCCTGCCCAGGAGACCTTCTGGGGCGGTTACGCCGGCTACTTCCGAGACCCGGACGGGCACCTCTGGGAGGTGGCCTGGAACCCGGACCTCCTGCCCGCCGACTGAGGTTCAGCAGTCCGGCGGACGGGCTGGGCGGCGGATCACGGGCCTCCCGTCGGGCCCCCGCTCGACAGGCGGGCGCTTGAGAGATCCGTCCCCGAGGCCGTCCTCCTCCACGATCTGGGCGTCGCGGGCCTCGGTCAGGTAGTTGGCGGCCGGGTCGAACATGCCGGAGAGCGGGGCGACCACGTTTGCGCCAGCGGAACGCTTGCGGCGCGTGCGGCGCCAGTAGACGAGGCCCCTGGCCTCCAGGCGGAGCATCAGCCGGTCGAGCGCCAGGAGGGCGAGCCCCGCGGCGGCGACCCAGATCGGCACGGCCTCACTCATGCGCCCTGCACAGCTCGCCAGAGGAGCCAGAGCAGCGCCCCGTAGGTGGGATAGGCGGTCAGGCCCATGCCGAACACCCGCAGCGGCGGGGCGATCAGATATCCCCAGAAGAACAGGATGCGCCCGGCCGCGAACAGCAGCGCAAGCCTGGGGACGAGCCCGAGCTGGTCGGCGGGCAGGGTGAGCGCCAGGCCGCACCAGGCGACGAGGGCGAGAAAGCCCTGCTCCAGGGTGTTGGTGTTGTAGCGCAGGACGATTTCGAGCAGGCGGCCGACGCCCTCCCGCTGCCCGTCGACGGCGTCGGCGCGGCCCAGCCGATAGGCGGACGCCGCGCCCAGCCCCTGCAGCAGGCAAAGCGCCGGGACCAGCATCCACAGGAGGGCCAGCGCCAGCCGCTCGGCGTCGCCTGCCGGCGGGGGCCGGGGAAGGCCGAAGACCGGCCAGTCCCCGAACGCCACGGCCAGCGACACGAGCATGGCCGCGGCGATCTGGCCGAGGCTGATCGCCTGTTTCCAGCGCAGCGTCACGTCCGCTCCCCAGATCCTCGTCAGCCTTGACTACTGGACGGAGGGCCTGAGGCACATGACCTTTACGGTCAGAGTCTTGACCGCGGCGGACAGGCGGAGACCTCCATGGCTGAGCCGACGGTGTCGGCGGGATACCCGCGAGCCTTCCTCGACTTCGCGGTCTCGCGCGGGGCTGACCGGCGATCGCTCGTCGAGCGGTCCGGCCTGGCCGGCGTGGACCTCTCCGACCAGGACGGCCGCGTCCCGCTCGCCCGCTACGTCGCCCTGATCGAGGCCGGGATAGACCTCACGCGCGAGCCGGCCCTGGCGCTCCACTTCGGCGAGGCCGTGCGGCCCGAGGACGTCACCATCGTGGCGCTGATCACCATGGCCTCGGAGACGGTCGCCGACGTCTTCGAGCAGATGGGCCGCTACGGGCGGCTGATGATCGATGGCGGGGCAGGCTCGTCGCTGCCGCTGGGCCGGCTCTCCGAAGAGCCGGACGGGATCTGGCTGGTCTCCACCAATCCGGCCTTCGTCGGTCATCCCTACCTGGAGCAGATCCTGCTGGCTCAGAACTTCTGCGGGGCCCGCAGGGTGATGGGCCGCGCGGCCGACGGGATGCTCATCCACTGTCTGCAGGAGGCCCCCAGCTACGCGGCCGAGTTCGAGAGGATCCTGGGGGCGCCGATCGTCTTCGGGGCGGGACGTCACGCCGTGCGCCTGCCCGAGGCGGTCCTGTCGCAGAAGGTGCCGACCGCCAACCGCTACGTCTTCGGCCTGCTGAGCGAGCGTGCGGAGGCGCTGCTGGCCAGCCTCGAGGAGGCGAGAACCGCCCGAGCCGAGGTCGAGCGCGCGCTGGCCCGCGTCCTCCACACCGGGCAGGTCGGGCTGGACAGCGTCGCGCGCCAGCTGGGCATGAGCCCGAAGACCCTCTACCGCCGCTTGAAGGCGGAGGGGACGAGCTACGCGCGGGTCCTCGACGACCTGCGTCATCGGCTCGCCGTGGCATTTCTGGCCGAGCAGAAGGTCTCGGTGAGCGAGGCGGCGTACCTGACGGGATTTTCGGAGCCGGCGGCCTTCTCCCGCGCGTTCAGGCGGTGGACGGGCGCGCGGCCTGGCGCCGCGAGGGCTCGAGGAACGCCCTAGAGGCGCCGCGTCAGGCCCGCTTGAGCGGGAAGGTGAGGGTGAACCTGGCGCCCGGCGAGGCCGACGCCGCCTCGATCCGGCCGTCGAGCTGGGCGGCCATGCTGGTGATCACCCGCATGCCGAGGCTGCGCGAGGCGCTGGCGATGTCGAAGTCCGGCGGCAGGCCGCGGCCGAAGTCGGCGACCTCCAGGCGGTAGCGGCCGTCTCCGGCGAGCGCGCCGCGGACCCGCACCTCGCCGGCGGCGCCTTCGGGATAGGCGTACTTGTAGGCGTTGGTGAGCAGCTCGTTGAGGAGCAGGCCGACGGGCGCGGCGAGGTCGGCCGATATGGCGGCCGGCTCGGCGTCCACGCTCGTCCGGTGCTGCGGCGAGGTGGCGGCGACCGCCGCGGCCAGGTTCTCGATGAAGGGGCCGAGATCGACCTCGCGGGCGTCCGCCTGCCGCCACAGCTGATCGTGCACGCCGGCGATGGCGTGCACGCGCGTCGCGGCCTCCTCCAGGGCCTTGCGGGGCGCGCCCTCCAGCGTCCTCGCCTGCAGGGCGAGCAGGCTCGAGACCAGCGCCAGGCTGTTCTTCACGCGGTGGCTGATCTCCTGGATCAACGTGGTCTGGAGATCCTCCAGCCTCTGCTTCTCGGTGATGTCGGTGTTGGTCCCGAACCAGCGGATCACCCGGCCCTCGGCGTCCCTCAGCGGCTCGGCGCGCGAGAGGAACCAGCGGTAGCGGCCGTCGGCGCCGCGCAGCGGGAAGACGTCCTCCCATGGCTCGCCGGTGTCCCAGGCCTGCTGAATGCGCTCGACGACCCGGTCCACGTGCTCGGGGTGATGGACCTTGGTCCAGCCCCAGCCCTGCATCTCCTCGAGCGTGGCGCCCGTGTATTCGTACCAGCGCCGATTGTACCAATAGATCCACCCCTTCGCGTCGGCCATCCAGGCCAGCTGCGGCAGGGAGTCGGCCATGCTGCGGAACTGCTCCTCGCTTTCGGCGAGGGCGTCCCGGGCGCGGCGCGCGGCGTCGATGTCGGTGCAGACGCCGATGGCCCTGTGAACGCGGCCTTCGCGGTCCTGCAGCGGCGCGGCCCGCAGCATGAACCAGCGCCAGGCGCCGTCGGCCCCGCGGATCCGGCACTCGACCTGCATGGGCCGCGCGGCGTGCACCGCCTCGCTCCAGGCCTTCCCGACGGCCTCGGAGTCCTCGGGATGAAGCACCTGGCGCCAGCCGTCGCCGAGCAGGCTCTCCGGGGGCAGGCCCGTATAGTCGCGGTACTGCCGGTTGACGTAGGTGTTCCGGCCTTCCGTGTCGAACTCGAAGACCAGCCCCGGAATGGCGTCGGCCAGGAGGCGCAGGCGCGTCTCTCCGGCGACGGCTTCGGCCGCCCTTTGGCGCTCCAGCATCTCGCCGGTCACGTCCTCGACCTGGTGGATGATGTGGCGGACTTCCCCGTCCGGGCCGAAGACGGGCGTGTTCAGCGGCGCCCACCAGCGGACCTCGAACTCGCCGTTCGGGCGGCGGATGTCGTACTTCTGCACCGGCATCCTATCCGCGGCGCGCCTGGCGAGCACCCGCTCCAGCGAAGCTCGAAGGTTGCGCACCCCGGTGGCCTCCGGATCGTCCGGATTGTCCGGGAAGGCCTCGAACAGCGGCCTGCCGACGAGGTCCTCGCGGCGGGTCATGGTGGCCTCGAGGTAGGACGGCGAGGCTTCCTCGATCGTGAAATCCGGGGCGAGCACGAGGTGGGCGGTGCGCTGCGCCTGGTACAGCAGCCGGAAGCGCTCGCCGTACTCCTTCTGCGTCTGGATGTCGGTGCAGGTGCCGAACCAGCGGACGATCTCGCCGGCCTCGTTCCGCACCGGATGCGCCCGGCCGAGCACCCATCGGTAGGCGCCGGAGCGGTGCCGCAGCCGGTACTCGATCTCGTAGGGCTCGCCGGTCTCCAGGCTGTGTCGCCAGCGCTCGAAGGTCCGCGCCCGGTCGTCGGGATGGAACATCTGCGCCCAGGTGTCACCCTGGGTCGAGCCCGGCTCGGCGCCGGTGAACTCGTACCAACGCTGGTTGAAGAAGTCGTGGTAGCCGTCCGGGCGGGCGGCCCAGATGATCTGGTCGACGGTGTCGACGATGGTCGTAAGCAGGGCGCGGCCGCCTTCGACCTCGCGTTTGGCCTCCAGCCGCTCGATCGCGACGCCGAGCAGCTGCGCCATGCCGATCATGAACTCGACGTCGGCCTCGTCCCAGCGGCCGCTGTCGTCGGCGCTGTCGGCGCCGAGCGCGCCCCAGCGGCGTCCGGCGCCGAGCGGCACCGGCACGATCACCACGCGCTTGACGCCATGCTCCACCATCAGCCGAGACGGGCGGAACCTCTCCTCGTCGGCGAACTGCTCGGAGACGATGGGCCCGCCCGTGCGGAAGGCGAACCCGGCCGGCGTGTCCAGGCCCAGCAGCTCGTGGCCGACAAAGCCGGGCCGCCAGCCGACGCCGGCGCGAAGCAGGAGGTTGTTCCGGGCGGGCAGGAATTCCAGGGCCTTGCAGAACCGCGCGTGCATGCCCTCGGCGCACCACCGCACCGCGGCGTTCAACAGCTCGTCGAGGGTCGAGGCTTCGAGCGCCTGGCGCCCGAACTCGGCGAGGACGGATTGCTGGTGCAGTCGGTAGGCCAGCTCCTCGGGTCTTGGGGGGCCCGCGACGCCGCCTGGCCGCTGGCCGGCGTTTGTTGTCCCGTGCATCGGCCGCTCCGCGCGATGTCCTTGCCAATGGGTGCGCAGGCGGGTTGGTTCCTCCGCAGCCAGGGTGTCGGCGGCGCTGGAGAAGACGCCCCGCCTCGTCTAGGAAACAGGGCGAACACCGCGGGAAAGGCGCCATGGCCGCATCGCACTGGCTCGTGAAATCCGAGCCCGACACCTACAGCTACGCCGACCTGGAGCGGGACGGGCGCACCGTCTGGGACGGGGTGCGCAACAACGCCGCCGCCCTGCACCTGAAGGGGATGCGGGAGGGCGACGAGGTGCTGGTCTACCACTCGGGCGACGCCAAGGCCGTGGTCGGGATCGCCAAGGTGGTACGCGAGGCCTTCCCCGATCCCAGCGACGAGGCCGGCAGGTTCGTGGCGGTGGAGCTGGCGGCCGTGCGGCCGTTGAAGCAGCCTGTCACCCTGGCCCAGCTGAAGGCCGAGCCGGCGCTCGCGGGCCTCGCCATCCTGCGCCAGAGCCGCCTGTCGGTCGCGCCGGTCAGCGACGAGGACTGGAGCAAGATCCTCGAGATGGCCGGCGGTTGAGGGGCATGGCCGCGCCCACCTCGACGATGCCCGACGATGCGCGCACGCGCCTGCTGGCCCGCATCCGGCGCGAGTTCGACATCGCCGAAGAGACCCTGGACATCGCCGGCTTTCCGCTGAGCTTCACCCGCATCGCCGACCCGAACGCGGTGCTCGACGAGGTCTGCCGCCTGGAGACGCTGCGCGAGCAGGGCGTCGCGCCCCGGCGCGAGCTGCACGTGCCGTACTGGGCGGCGGTGTGGGAGAGCGGGATCGCGGTTTCCGAGCATCTGGCGCGGCGGGCCGCGGACCGACCGCTGGCCGGGGTGCGGGCCCTGGACCTGGGCTGCGGCATGGGGATGGCCGGCGCCGCCATGGCCATGCTGGGCGCCCGCGTCACCCTGGGCGACATCGACACCGCCGCCCTGCTGTTCGCCCGCCTCAACACCCTGCCGTGGGCCGACCGCTGCCACGTCGCCCGCTGCGACTGGCGCGGCGAGGACCTGCCCGGTCCGTTCGACCTGATCGTCGGCGCCGACGTGCTCTACGAGGTCAGCCAGTGGCCCCACATCGAGGCCTTCGCCCGCCGCCGCCTCGCGCCCGGCGGCGCGCTGGTCCTGGGCGAGCCGGGCCGGCCGACGGCGAAGGGCTTCCGCGCGTGGCTGCAGGACCGCGGCTGGACCGTGGCCGCCGACCGCGCGAAGGCCGGCGAGATGGACGTCCACATCTACGAGGCGCGGCCGCTTGCCTAGCTGACGATCGTCAGCCGGCCTTGGCCCGGTCGGCCTGCTGCGGATCAGGGCGATAGGGCGCGAGCTCGACGTCCTCGGGACGGACTACGCGGCCGTTGACGTGCGACAGGAGCTCGGCGGCGCGCCGGGCGACCTGGGCGGGGTCGCCGAGGTCTGGAAGGACGATCGGAGCCGAGGCGGCCGCGCCCCTCAGCCTGGCCAGAAAGTAACGCCGATCCATATGGCGCCGGTGGTTCAGATGCTTCGCCGTGGAGAAATGCTCGACTCGCGGTGAGGTTTCTGGGGCGTCAGGCCGGCGTCGCGGCCAGGGCCGACGAGAGCCGCCGGGCCAGCTCCTCGGCGTCGAACGGCTTGGGCAGGATCCGCGCCTCGTCCACCTCGCTCAGCGACGACAGGTCTGCGTAGCCGGTGACGAACAGGACCGGCAGACCGGGCCGCCGGGCCGCGACCGCGCGGGCGACCTCGGCGCCGTTCATGCCGGGCATCGCGAAGTCGACCAGCATCAGGTCCAGCCGGGTCCGGCTCTCGATGATCTCCAGCGCCGCGGCGCCGCTGCCGGCCTCCAGGACCTTGAACCCCAGCTGCTGGAGCATCTGGACGGTGCTCTCGCGGACCATCTCGTCGTCGTCCACCAGCAGCACGACCCCGCCTTTGCGCGAGGCCAGCAGCCCGTCGGCCAGTAGGGACGGGCGCGGGGCCGCCGTCGCCGCAGCCCGGGCCCGGGGGAGGAAGACTTGCACGGCCGTCCCCTTGCCGACCTCCGTCTCGATCTTCACCCCGCCGCCGGACTGGACCGCGAAGCCGAGCACCTGGCTGAGCCCCAGGCCCGAGCCGCGTCCCACGGGTTTGGTGGTGAAGAAGGGGTCGAACACGCGCTCCAGCACCTGGGGCGGGATGCCCGAGCCGGTGTCGCGCACGCAGACCATGACGTATTCGCCCGGCTCCGGCTCCTCCGGCCGCTCACGCGCGGCGTCCAGCACCACGTTGGCGGTCTGGACGGTCAGGCTGCCCCCCACCTCCATGGCGTCGCGCGCGTTGATGGCCAGGTTGAGGATGACCATCTCGATCTGGGTCGGGTCCACCAGCGCCGGCCAGAGTTCGGGCGCAAGTTCGATCTCCAGCCGGTGGCCGCCCCCGATCGTGCTCTGCAGGAGGTCCCGCAGGCCCTGGACCGCCTCGTTGAGGTTGACCGGCTTCGGCTCCAGCTTCTGGCGGCGCGAGAAGGCGAGGAGCTGGGCCGTCAGCTTCGCCCCCCGCTCGGCGGCCACCCGCATCATCTCCAGCCGCCGGCGTTCGCTCGCGCCGGCGGTGCGCTCCAGGAAGCCGATGCCGCCCAGGACCACGGTCAGCAGGTTGTTGAAGTCGTGGGCGACGCCGGCGGTCAGCTGGCCCACCGCCTCCAGCCGCTGGGCGTGGCGCAGCTTGGTCTCCATGGCCTCGCGTTCGGCCATCTCGGCGACGAGGCGGCGGTTGGCGGCGGCCAGTTCGGCGGTACGCGCCTCCACCAGGCGCTCCAGCTGGTCGGCCGCCAGCCGGGTGTCGGTGACGTCGACGCCGGAGCCGACGTGGCCGATCGGCTCCTCGCGGCTGCGCGGCGTCGCCTCGCACCGCAGCCAGCGCACATGGCCCTGGGCGTCGAGCACCCGGAACTCGGTCCGAAGCTCGATGTTCTCCACCGCCGCCCGCAGGAACTCGTCGGCGACGCGGTCGGCGTCGTCCGGGTGCAGCACGCGCCGCCAGGCCTGGCCCAGGAAGGACTCCGCGGGCTGGCCGAACATCTCCTCGTGGCGGCGGTTGGCGTAGAGAAAGCCGGCCCGGGCGTCGGACATCCAGATCAGCACCGGAGCGCTGTCGGAGACCGCGCGGAACCGCGCCTCGCTCTCGCGCAGCGTTTCGGCCGCGCGCACCCGTTCCACGAGGAAGGCCTCGGCCTCCCATTGGCGGTGGCGGGCCCGCAGGGCCGAGCGCGCGGCCGCGACCACGGTGATCGGGTGCAGCGGCCGCTCCAGGATGGTGACCTTGCCCAGGCTCTCGATGAAGGTCGTCGTGCGCGGCGTCACCGGCGCGTCGCGCAGCCGCAGCAGGACGATCGGGTAGTCGGACCAGGGCGGTTGGCCCTGAAGCCAATCGTACAGCGGGGTGGGGTCCAGCCGCTCGAACGCCTCCTCGGTGACGATCAGGCCGGCGCCGTCCTCATACCTGGGGCCATCGTCTCCGCCGAAGGCGCTCACCAGCCGCGCGGGCAGCCCCGCGTCGCGCAGGATGCCGGCGATCACCTCGCCGTCGCGGCCGACGGGAGCCAGGACGAAGATCGGATGCGGCCCGAACCTAGCGCCGGTCATCTGGCTGAAGCAGCCTCGAGCCCGGTCCGGAGAAGGACGGAACGCCGGTGAGCACCCCGTGGAACTGGCTGAGCGCCGGGCCGACGCGCACGCCCGTCTGCCCGATGGCGAACTCGCGGATGGTCGGCTCGTAGTCGCCCGTCCGCTTCTTCATCACCGACAGGGCGCGCCGGATCTCCCCCTCGGCCTCGAAGAAGCGCAGCAGCAGGACCGTGTCGCTGATGTAGGTGAGGTCGACGCTCGTCTGCATGGGTCCGACAAGCCCGTGCTGGGCGAGCACCAATATGGTCACGACGCCCTGCTGGCCCAGATAGGTCAGCAGCTCGTGCATCTGCAGGGTCAGGTAGACCTCGTCCGGCATCGCGTTCTGGAAGCCGGTGAGGGAGTCCAGGATGACCATCCCGACGCCGGCGTCGACGGCCCCGCGGATCATGCCGCTGAGCTCGCCCGGCGACAGCTCGGCCGGGTCCACATGCTCCAGGACGATCTGCCCGGACTCGAGCGGGCCGGTCAGGTCGAAGCCCATGCCCCGCACGCGCTTCAGGAACACCCGGCGGGTCTCGTCGAAGGCGATGATCAGCACCTTCTCGCCGCGGGCCGCGGCCGTGCAGGCGTACTGCACGGCGATGGAGGACTTGCCCGACCCGGAGGGACCCATGATCAGCGTGCTGGTGCCCCTGTCGACGCCCCCGCCGAGCAGCGCGTCCAGTTCCGCCAGGCCGCTGCCGACGGGCTCGGCGTCGGAGTAGTCCCGGTGGTGTTCGGAGGCGATCAGCCGGGGGAAGACCACCAGCCCGCCCTTGCGGATGACGAAGTCGTGGTAGCCGCCCTTGAACTCGCGGCCGCGCATCTTGAACACGCGCAGCCGCCGGCGGTCGCCGCCGAACTGCAGCGCCGCCTGGTGCAGCCGGATGACGCCGTGCGCCAGGCTGTGCAGGCTGGTCTCCTCGACCTCCTGCGTCAGGTCGTCGAGGAACAGGGCGGTGCACTGCAGCTTGGCCAGGAAGTGCTTCAGCGCCAGGATCTGGCGGCGGTAGCGCAGCGGGCTCAGCGACAGCAGCCGGATCTCGGCGACGCTGTCGAACACCACCCGCCTGGGCCGCACACGCTCGATCTCCCTGAGCACCATGTCGACGGTCTCGCCGAGCTCGAGGTCGGAGGCGTAGAGCACCGTCTGGCCCTGCTTCGGGTCGAGCGTCAGTTCGGGCGGGACCAGCTCGAAGATCTCCAGGCCGTCGAGGGTCCAGCCGTGGGTGAGGGCGCTGCGGATCAGCTCCGCGCGGGTCTCCGACAGGGTGATGTAGAGACCGCGCTCGCCCCTGGCCTGGCCGTCGAGCAGGAACTGCATGGCCAGGGTGGTCTTGCCGGTGCCGGGCGCGCCCTCGATCAGGTGGAGCGAGGTGTCGGCGAAGCCGCCGGCCAGCACATCGTCGAGCCCGGGGACGCCGGTCGAGACCAGGGCGTCGGCGGGAATGGCGTCGTAACCGGGTGAGTTCATGGAAGGCGAGGACGGGGCTGGTTCGGTCGGGAGGCGACTCCGTAGCAGAGGCTGCGCCGCCGCGGCGTCGCCTTCCCGACCGACGTCATCAGCGCTCAACCAAGGCCAAGGTTCCCTGGCGCCTGAGGCCGGGCCGCCTCTGGCCCTAAGGCGCGGACTCATGACGAAGATTTCATGCCTGCGCGCGCATCTGGAAGCCGACGGCCAAGTCTCTTGCTATCAGAAGGGGCTCGGATGAGGGCTCCGCAGCATCGAGAGGAGAACTGACTGATGGACGGAGGAATTCTCGTCCCCCTGGGGCTATTTGCGATGATCGCGGCGATCGTGATCGTCCCCCGCTACTTCCGCAGCCTCGAGCGGCAGAAGCTGCAGGAGACCCTGCGGGCCGCCGTCGAGCGCGGCGAGCCGATCCCGCCGGAGATCGTGCAGGCCATGACCCAGCCGGTGAAGGAGAGCCGCGCGGGCCCCTACCGGCATCCGGACCAGGACCTGCGCCAGGGCATCGTCTGGCTCGCCGTCGGCTTCGGCATCGCCCTGATGGGCTATTTCATCGGCTTCAACGAGCCGGACGCCACCCACGTCATGCTGGGCGTCGCGGCCATCCCGGGCTTTATCGGCCTGGCGTTCATCGTGCTCTGGGCGGTCGGTCGGAAGAAGAGCTAGGCGGGCCTGGGACGGGGGATGACGCCCATGCCGGGCCTCCAACAGATCAGGTACGCCAGCCTGCACGACGTCGAGCTGGCCGGCCACGCCGCCGCCGGCGACCGCCGGGCGTTCGGCGAGCTGGTCCGCCGCCACGGATCGGCGGTGCGCGGCCTGCTGCGCCGTATGGGCGCAGCGCCCGCCGAGGCCGACGACGCCGCCCAGGACGCCTTCCTCGCCGCCTTCGAGCGGATCACCGAATTCCGCGGGGAGGGGACGTTCGCCGGCTGGGTGAAGCGGATCGCGGCGCGGGGCTATCTGCGGCGGCTGCAGAAGGAACGGCGGCTGCTGGCCATCCTGGCCGAGGGCGCCGCCGACGCCGACCCGGCGCGCGCGGGGGAGGGCGAGGCGGCCGGGCTGATCGACCTGGACGAAGGGCTGAAGGGGCTGGCGCCGGCCGAACGGCTGTGCGTCTCGCTCTGTTTCGGCGCCGGCGTTTCCCACAGCGAGGCGGCCGAAGCCTTGAACCTGCCGCTTGGAACGGTCAAATCCCATGTCAAACGTGGTCTGGAGAAGCTCAGAGCGCGACTGGCGCCGCATGACGGCGCGGCTCTGGAAGGGAGGCGCGGCAATGGCTGAGGTCGAGTTCGAGCGCCGGCTTGAGCGGCTGTTCGCCGATGCGCCCGCGTTCAGCGATTCCGAACCCTTCGCCGCCCGCGTCGAGCGGCGGCTCGACCGCGGCTGGGCCACGCGCCGGGTGCTGATCGGCGTCGCCGGCGTCGTCGGCGGCGTGATCGGGGCCAGCCAGCTGGTGATGAGCAATTTCGCAGAGGATCTGCAGAGCGCGGCCGAGGGGCCGGCGCGGCTGCTGAGCGCCGGCGTCAGCCAGGTGGCGGCGGAGTCCGACTGGATGAACGCGCTGTCCGGCGCCGGCAACGTGGTCTGGCTGGCCGCCGGCCTTGCGGGTCTGGCCGTCGCCTTCGTGATCACCCGCATGATCGAGGAGATCTAAAGCCCCATGTCCGCCCAGCGCCAGGAAACGGTGAAGCGGGTCACCGCGCCCGACATCGCCGCCCGCAAGGGCGGAACGCCCATCGTCTGCCTGACGGCCTACACCACGCCGGTCGCCGAGATCCTCGACGATCACTGCGACCTGCTGCTGGTCGGGGACTCGCTCGGCATGGTGGTGCACGGCCTGCCCAACACCGTCGGCGTGACGATGGAGATGATGATCCTGCACGGCCAGGCGGTGATGCGCGGCGCGCGCAAGGCCATGGTCGTGGTGGACATGCCGTTCGGCTCCTACGAGGGCTCGGCCGAGACCGCCTACGCCAACGCCGTGCGGATCCTGAAGGAGACCGGCTGCCAGGCGGTGAAGGTCGAGGCCGGCCCGACGGTCGCCGACACCATCGCCTACATGGTCCAGCGCGGCGTGCCGGTGATGGGCCACGTGGGCCTGAGGCCCCAGGCGATCAACGTCGACGGCGGCTTCAAGGCCAAGGGCCGCGGCGCGGCCGAGCGCAAGCGAATCCTGGACGAGGCCAAGGCCACCGCCGAGGCCGGCGCCTTCGCCGTGGTGGTCGAGGGCGTCGCCGAGGGACTGGCGCGGGAGATCACCCAGGCCGTCGAGATCCCGACCATCGGCATCGGCGCCTCGGCCGGCTGCGACGGCCAGATCCTGGTCACCGACGACATGCTCGGGCTGTTCGACTGGACGCCGAAGTTCGTCCGCCGCTACGGCGACCTGCGGGCCGAGATCGGCAAGGCGGTCGGCGCCTACGCCGAGGACGTCCGCGCCCGCCGCTTCCCCGGCCCGGCCGAGATCTATTTCGCGAAGGCCGGCTGACCCTTGCGGCTGCGCTCCAGCCGGCGCAGCACCCGCTCGACGATGAGACGGCGCTCCTCCGGCGTCAGGTCGGCCAGGCTGAGCCGCACCTGCCGCGAGGGCGCCAGCACCGCCAGCCAGGCCTGCACGTAGTCCCGGGGCCGGCCGGTCTCGATCACCAGCGCCCCCGAGTCGCCGCGGCCCACCGGACGCACGCCGCGGATCGCCGTCCACGGCACGGGGCGGCGCATGGTGGAGGCGCAGTAGACCCCGCCTTCGTCCACCGAGAAGCTGACGCCCTCCAGGCGCACCCGGGCCAGGAGCTCGAGCGCCACGATCAGCACCACCAGGGCCACGCCCACGGCGACGAAGACCCCGTTCTCGTGCACGGCGATGGCCAGCGGCGCGGCCAGCAACCAGCAGGCCGGGGCCGCCAGCATCCACATCCGCACCCACCGCTCAGGCAGCGGGCGGTAGACGACGTTGGCCTCGATGATCACCGGCGGAACCAGCGCTCGCCGGGGCAGCAGGCCCGTGAGCGCGGCGATCGGCGCCAGTACGCAGCTCAGCGCCACGATCATCGGGGCCAGCGTCTCGGCGGACCGCATGGCGAAGAGATTGCTGGCCAGGAGCCCCAGGGCCATGATCAGGGCCAGCCGTTGGGTCCGGCCGGGGCTGGTGAGGTAGGTGGTGGTGTCGTTTACGCTCATCTGAGGTCCGCCCATGGCTTGCACGGGAGGAATTGCGCCCGCCTCGGTTCAGCCGTCGTAAGCCGGCACGGTTAACGGGCGCGCGGGGCTGCGTCGGCGTGGCTTCGGCCGGCGCCGTTGCGGGCGCGCGGCGAGCGCTATAGGTTCGCGCCGCACATCAAGGTCGCCTGAGCGCGGAGTTCCCCACACGTGGTCGATCTATTCGAGGAGGTCGAGGAGCAGCTTCGCTCCGACCGTTACAAGGCGCTTGCGTTCAAGGCCCTGCCTTGGGTGCTCGGCGCCCTGGCGGCCGCCCTGCTGATCGCGTTCGGCGTCTGGGGCCTGCAGGAGTACCGCCAGCGCGCGGCCGCCGGCGCCTCAGAGCAGTACGCTGCGGCGATGGAGGCGCTCCAGCAGGGCCGCACCGAGGAGGCCGACCGCCTGTTCGGCGAGGTCGCCGATTCGCCGTCGCGCGCCTACAAGGCGCTGGCGCTGCTGCAGCAGGGCGGCATCCGCATGACCGAGGGCAAGCGGGACGAGGCGGTGAAGCTGTTCGACCAGGCGGCCGCCGCCGCGCCCGATGAACTGCTCGGGGACGCCGCGCGCCTCAAATCCGCCTTCGCGCTCATGGATTCGGCGCCCCTGGCCCAGCTTCAGGAAAGGCTCGAGCCGCTGAGCGAAGAGGACCGTCCCTATCGCATCCTGGCCGAGGAAGCCCTGGCGTTCGCCAAGCTCTCGGCCGGCGACCTGCAGGGCGCCCGCAAGGATTTCTCGGCCCTGAAGGACCTGCTGGACGCGCCCGAGGGCGTCCGCCAGCGCGCCGAGGGCGCGGTTGAGCTGATCGACTCCGGCACGGCCAAGGCCCTGCCCGAGACGCTGAAGGCCGCCGCCGCCCTGCCTGACCCCCAACTCGCGCCGCGCGCCCCGACCGCGCCGGCCGCGCCGCAACAGCAAGCCCCCCGGACCCAATGATCCTATTTCGCCGCACGTCCCTGATCGCCGTCCTGGCGGCCTCGCTGACCGTCGCCGGCTGCTCGACGGTGAGCCGGCTCAACCCGTTCGGCGGCGGCGACGACGAGCCCCAGGAAGTCGCCTCGGAAGGCGAGCGCATCCCGATCGTCGGCGCAGAGAGCGGCGTGGAAGTGACCGAGGCGATCGCCGGCCAGGACTTCAACCTGCCGGCGCCGACGCCCAGGGCCGACTGGCCGCTGCCGGGCGGCGCGCCCGAGCAGGCGGTCGAGCACGTGGACGCCGGGCAGGGGCTCTCCGTCGCCTGGCGCCAGCGCTTCGGCGAAGGCTCCGAGCGCGGCAAGCACGTCACCGCGCCGCCGATCGTGGCCGACGGCAAGGTGTTCGTCATGGACGGCACGGCCAACGTCTCGGCCCGGGACGCCCAGAGCGGCCGCGAGATCTGGCGCACCGAGCTGCGCTCCACCAACCGCCGCGACCGCGAGGCCTTCGGCGGCGGCCTGGCCTACGCCGACGGCAAGGTCTACGTGACCTCGGGCTACCGGCTGGTCGTCCAACTCGACGCCGCCACCGGCGCGGTCGGCTGGCGGCGCGAGACCGAACAGCCGGTGCACGGCGCCCCGACCATCGCCGGCGGACGGGTGATGGCCGTCTCCATCGACAACACCCTGCTGACCTTCGATGCCGCCACCGGCGAGCCGAGCTGGACCTATCAGGCCCTCACCGAGCCGGCCCGCATCCTCGCCGCCTCCAGCCCCGCGGTGTCCGGCGACACCGTCGTGGCGGCCTTCGGCTCGGGCGAGCTGGTGGCCCTGCGCGTCGCCAATGGCAACGACCTGTGGGCCGAGGCGCTGTCGCGCGCCAGCCGCACCACGGCCCTCTCCGAGATTCGGGACATCCCCGGCCGCCCGGTGATCTATCAGGGCGACGTCTACGCGGTGAGCCACTCGGGCGTTTTCGCCGCCGTGGACCTGCGCACCGGCACCGCCCGCTGGACGCTTCCGGTGACCGGCATCACCACCCCCTGGCCGGCGGGCGACGTGGTCTACGTCGTCTCGAAGGCCGGCGAGGTGATCTGCGTGAACCGCGACTCCGGCCAGGTCTACTGGATCCGCAACCTCAACGAGGGGATCGAGCAGGACGCCGGCGGCGGCGGCTTCTTCGGCTTCTTCGAGCGGCGCGGCAACGTGCGGCCGATCTGGTCGAGCCCGCTGCTGGCTTCGAACCGGCTGGTGCTGGTCTCGAGCGGCGGGCGGCTGGTGGCGCTGAACCCCAAGACCGGCGCCGTGGAGCACTCCATGAACATCGGCTCGCCGGCCATGCTGGCCCCGATCGCCGCCGGCGGCACGGTCTATGTGGTCACCGACGAGGCGGAGCTCATCGCCCTGCGTTAAGACACGCAGGATACTGAGAGAGCCATGCCCATAAAACTCGCCATCGTCGGCCGCCCGAACGTCGGCAAGTCCACGCTGTTCAACCGGCTGGCCGGGCGCAAGCTGGCCATCGTCGACGACCGCCCGGGGGTGACCCGCGACCGCCGCTTCGGCATGGGCCGGATCGGCGACATCGACCTGGAGCTGATCGACACAGCCGGCTTCGAGGACGTCACCGACGAGAGCCTGGAGGCGCGGATGCGCGCCCAGACCGAGCGGGCGATCGCAGAAGCCGACGTGGCCCTGTTCGTCATCGACGCCCGCGAGGGGGTGACCCCGCTCGACGAGGTGTTCGCCGAGATCCTGCGCAAGCATGACAAGCCTGTGGTCCTGGTCGCCAACAAGGCCGAGGGCAAGGCCGGGGAGGCCGGCGCGCTCGAGGCCTTCGGCCTGGGCCTCGGCGAGCCCGTGGAGCTGTCGGCCGAGCACGGCGAGGGGATGGGCGAGCTCTACGCCGCCCTGGCGGCCCTGGCGCCCGCCGACGACGGGGACGAGGAGGACGAGCTCGGCGACAAGCCGGTGCGGATCGCCATCGTCGGCCGCCCGAACGCGGGCAAGTCCACCCTGGTCAACAAGCTGATCGGCGAGGACCGGCTGCTGACCGGCCCGGAAGCCGGCATCACCCGGGACGCCATCCCGGTCGACTGGACCTGGGAGGGCCGGCCGGTGCGGCTGGTCGACACCGCCGGGCTGCGCCGCAAGGCCAAGGTGCAGGAGAAGCTCGAGAAGCTCTCCACCCAGGACAGCATCCGGGCCATCACCTTCGCCGAGGTGGTCATCCTGGTGATGGACGCCACCCACCCTCTCGAGATCCAGGACCTCCAGATCGCCGACCTGGTCGAGCGCGAGGGGCGGGGGCTCGTCTTCGTGCTGGCCAAGTGGGACCTCGTGGAGGAGCCGCAGGCGAAGCTGAAGGAGTTCATCGAGGAGACGGGTCGGCTGCTGCCGCAGGTGCGGGGCGCGCCCGTCGTCGCGCTGTCGGCCGAGACCGGCCGCGGCCTGGAGCGTCTGATGCCGGCCGTCTTCAAGACGCACGCCGACTGGTCGACCAAGGTCAAGACGCGCGACCTGAACGACTGGCTGCACATGGCCATCCAGCGCCATCCGCCGCCGGCGGTGAACGGGCGCCGGATCAAGCCCAAGTACGTGGCCCAGACCAAGGCCCGGCCGCCGACCTTCGTGATGTTCGCCAGCCGGGCCGACCAGCTGCCGGACAGCTATCGGCGCTACCTGATCAACTCGATGCGCGAGAGCTTCGACCTGCCCGGCGTGCCGATCCGGCTGACGGTGAAGTCGGGCAAGAACCCGTTCGCCGACGAGAGCGAGGGCCGGCCGGCGCCGTCCTGGGCGACCGCCGCGGGGGCCAAGGCCGCCCGGACCAAGCTGACCGGCGGCAAGCCCAAGCCGAAGGCCAAGTCCGGCGGGACGGCGGACCGCGTGCTGGGCGGCAAGGCCCGGGCCGCCGCCAAGACCGGCGGCTTCAGGCCGAAAGCACCCGGTGCGAAGCCTTCCAGGCCTGGAAATCGACCGTCTGGTGGGGCAGGCCCAGGTCGGCGTCCGCGAGCTCCACGATAAGCGGCCCGATCTCGGCCGGTTCGGGCAGGGTGAGCGGGTCCTCGCCGGGCATGGCCTCGGCGCGCATCTTGGTGCGCATGGCGCCCGGATCGACCAGCGCGGCCCGGATGGGGGTGTTCTCCAGCTCGTCCGCCCAGGTGCGGACCAGGTGCTCCAGGGCCGCCTTGGTCGCCCCGTAGGGACCCCAGAAGGCCTTGGGACGCGCGACCCGGCCGCTGGTCAGGAAGATGGCCCGCGGCTTCTGCGACTGCCGCAGCAGCCGTTCGGTGGAGCGGATCAGCCGGTAGCTGGCCGTCAGGTTGATCGCGACGACCCGGTCCCAGTTCTTGGGGTCCACATGGCTGACCGGGCTGATGCCGCCGAGGATGGCGGCGGCGTGCACCAGGATGTCCAGCCGCCCGAACCGCTGGTGGATGGCCAACCCCAGCTGGTCCAGGCCGTCGCCTTCGGCGATGTCGAGGGGGACCAGCGTCGCGCCCTGGCCGGTGCGGGCCTTCAGCTCATCGTCCAGGTCTTCGAGGCCGCCTTGCGTGCGGGCCACGGCGACGACGTGGGCGCCGGCGTCGGCGAGCGCGATCGCGGCGGCGCGGCCGATGCCGCGGCTGGCGCCGGTGACGAGGGCGATGCGGCCCTCCAGGGTCTTTTCAGTCATGCGGACGGGGCTCTCTTGGCGTAGCGCTGGGCGATGACGGCGCAGGCCATCAGCTGGAACTGGTGATAGAGCATCACGGGCAGCAGGACGAAGCCCATTGTGGCCGCCGGGAACAGGGCCCCGGCCATCGGCACCCCGGCGGCCAGGCTCTTGTTGGATCCGCCGAACACGATGGTCGCCTCGTCCTCGACCGAGAAGCCGCGGGCCCGTGCGAGCCAGACGCACAGGACCAGCGAGGCGGCCAGCAGCACCAGGCAGATCAGCGTCAGCCGGGCCAGGTCCGGGATCGACACCTGGCTCCAGATCCCGGCGACGACCGCGCCGGAGAAGGCGTTGTAGACCACCAGCAGGATGGAGCCGCGGTCCACCAGCTGCAGCGGCTTGGCGTAGCGTTTCATGAAGCCGCCGACGAACGGGTGGACGATCTGGCCGAGCACGAATGGCGCGAGGATCTGCCAGAGGATGGCTTCGACCGAGGCGAAGGAGACGCCGCCCTCGGCGCTCAGCAGGGCGCCCACAAGCAGCGGCGTGACCACGACGCCCAGCAGGTTCGAGGCCGAGGCCCCGCAGACCGCGGCCGCGACATTGCCGCGGGCGATGGCGGTGAAGCCGATCGCCGACTGGATGGTGGAGGGCAGGCAGGCCAGATAGACCAGCCCCGCGGTCAGCGCCGGCGGCGTGATCCAGGCGGGCAGGGCGGCCAGTCCGACGCCGGCGATCGGGAAGACCACGAAGGTGATGGCCATCACCACCAGGTGCAGCCGCCAGTGGACCATGCCGGCGATCACCGCCTCGCGGGACAGTTTGGCGCCGTGCAGGAAGAAGACGAGGGCGATGCCGGCCTTGGTGGCCAGGCCCACCCAGTCGGCCACCTCGCCGCGCGCGGGCAGCAGCGAGGCGAGCCCGACCATGCCGACGATGGCCAGCAGGTACCAGTCGATGGAAACGCGGGCGAGGATGGACTTCACGGCGGCCCAGATCCCCCCCACGCCTGGTCCAGGCGAGCGGCGTCGCCCAATCCCTCGTCTCGGCCGGAAGCCCGCCCTTGCGGGCCGCAGAGTCGGGACCCAGGAGCGACAGACTCAGCATCTGGGTCCCGGATCGGCCTTGCGGGCCGTCCGGGATGACGTCGATTGCTCATTCCCGAGTGTGTCGTTCGCCGGCTGAACCGTTCTTCGCAGCTCACGCCCCGACCAGGAACGACAGCTGGCGCTCGGCCTGTTCGTTGCGGCCCTCGGCGATCTCGCGGTCGAGCAGTCGGGTGGGGTAGTCGCCGGTGAAGTAGTGGTCGGTGAACTGCGGGTTCACCGGGTCGCGCGGGGCGCTGTTCATGGCCCAGTAGAGGCCCTCCACCGACAGGAAGCCCATGGTCTCCACGCCGATGAACTCGCGGATTTCTTCCAGGCTCTTGTTGGCCGCCAGCAGCTTGTCGCGGTCCGGCATGTCGATGCCGTAGAAGTCCGGGTACATCAGCGGCGGCGAGGCCGAACGCAGGTGCACCTCGGCGGCGCCCGCCTCGCGGACCATGCGGACCACCCGCACCGAGTTGGTGCCGCGGACGATGGAGTCGTCGATCAGCATCACCCGCTTGCCGGCCAGCACCGAGCGGTTGGGGGAGAGCTTCATGCGCACGCCGAGCTCGCGCAGCCCCTGCGTCGGCTCGATGAAGGTGCGGCCCACATAGTGGTTGCGGATGATGCCCAGCTCGTAGGGAAGGCCGGCCTCCTGGGCGAAGCCGAGCGCGGCGGGCACGCCGGAGTCCGGCACCGGCACCACGACGTCGACGTCGGCGGGCGTCTCCTGGGCCAGCCGGCGGCCCATGCGCTTGCGCACCTCGTAGACCGAGCGGCCGTTCACCACCGAGTCCGGGCGGGCGAAGTAGACGTACTCGAAGATGCAGGGGCGGGCGCGCTGGGCCGGGAAGGGGCGCAGGCTCTTCAGGCCGTCCTGGTCGATGACCACCATCTCGCCGTGCTCGACGTCGCGCACGAAGGTCGCGCCGATGATGTCCAGCGCGCAGGTCTCGGAGGCCAGCACGTAGCGGCCCTGGAACTCGCCCAGCACCAGCGGGCGGATGCCGAGCGGGTCGCGCACCCCGATCAGCTTCTTGTTGGTCAGCGCCACCAGCGCATAGCCGCCCTCGATCCGCGACAGGGCGTCGATGAAGCGGTCGATGATCTTGCCCTTACGGGAGCGGGCGATGAGGTGGAGGATGACCTCGGAGTCCGAGGTCGACTGGAAGATCGCGCCTTCCTCGACCAGCTGCTCGCGCAGGGTCAGCGCGTTGGTCAGGTTGCCGTTGTGGGCGATCGCCACGCCGCCGGCCGCCAGGTCGGCGAACATCGGCTGGACGTTGCGGATGAAGCTGCCGCCGGAGGTGGAGTAGCGGGTGTGGCCGATGGCGGCGGTGCCCGGCAGGCGCTGCACCAGGTCCGCCCCGGTGAAGGCGTCGCCCACATGGCCCATGTGCCGCTCGGTATGGAAGCGCTGCCCGTCGAAGGTGGCGATGCCGCAGGCCTCCTGCCCGCGGTGCTGCAGGGCATGGAGGCCCAGCGCGGTGATCGCCGCAGCTTCGGGGACGTCGAAGACGCCGTAGACGCCGCACTCCAGCCGGAGGGTGTCGTCCAGCGGGTCGCGCGGCGCCGGGGACCAGCGGTCGCTAACCGAGTTCATCGGGTCTTCTCCACCACATCGCCGCGCCCCTTGCGGGCCAGGGCGTCATCGCCGCCGTCGTCCGGGTCGCTCGCGCCGTCCCGGACGGCGTCCTCGATCGCCGGCTTCAGCTGGCCGGCCATGTCCAAACCCTTGGGCGCGAAGGCTTTCAGCACCTCTCCCGCCGCCGAGGTCAAGGGGTAAAGCGCCGCACCGCTGATCCACTGCGGCACTCTCTCCGGCGGTGTTGCCGCGTTGAACACGAGGGCGAAGGCTCCCAGGACGACCAGCGCGCGAAGCAGGCCAAAACCTGTGCCGACTGCGCGGTCCAGGGCCCCGAGCGCCTGGGTGGCGTGGAGTCTCCGGGCCAGGAAAGAGCCGCCGACACGCAGCGCGATATAGGTGACCACGAAGACGATCACCACGGCTGCGACATTTCCTGTCCAGTCCGGGGCCATCACCTCCCGCATGATCGGGCCGGAGACGCGCAGCCCGAACACGGCCACCATCGCCGCGGCGATGAGGGAGACGACGTTGATCATCTCGCGCACGCCGCCGCGCACGAAGCCGACGATGGCCGACACCGCCAGGACGGCCAGGGCGATGACGTCGAAGAGGGTCATGTACGCGTCCTAATCCCAGTCGCCGTCGCCGATCCGCTGGATGGCGTCGGCCAGCCGTGCGGCGCCCGTCACCGCCAGGCCGGCGCCGCCCTCGGCGTCCTTCGGCGCGAATGCGCGGCGAAAGCCAAGCTTGGCGGCTTCCTTCAGGCGGCTTTCCATCCGGCTGACCGGCCGCACGTCGCCCGACAGGCTGATCTCGCCGAACACCACGCAATCCTGCGGCAGCGCCCGGTCCAGGGCCGAGGAGGCCAGGGCCGCCGCCGCCGCCAGGTCCGCCGCCGGTTCGGATATCCTTAGGCCCCCGGCGACGTTCAGATAGACGTCCCGGTCGCCGAAACCAAGGCCGCAGCGCGCTTCCAGCACCGCAAGAACCATCGCCAAGCGCCCGGAATCCCAGCCGACCACGGCGCGCCGGGGTGTTCCGTAGGCGGACGGGGCGACCAGCGCCTGCACCTCCACCAGCACCGGCCGCGAGCCCTCGATGCCGGCGAACACCGCCGCTCCGGCCGCCCGCTCGCCGGCCGTGTTGAGGAACAGGGCCGAGGGGTTTCGCACCTCCGTCAGGCCCACGTCGCCCATCTCGAAGACGCCGATCTCGTCGGTGGCCCCGAACCGGTTCTTGGCCCCGCGCAGGATGCGGAATGGATAGCCCCGCTCGCCCTCGAAGGAGAGGACGGCGTCGACCATGTGCTCCACGACGCGCGGGCCGGCGATGGCGCCGTCCTTGGTGACGTGGCCGACCAGGATCACCGCCACGCCGCGCTTCTTGGCGAGCCGCACCAGCTCGCCGGCGGCGGCCCGGACCTGGGTGACCGAGCCGGGCCCGGCCTCGTGGGCGTCGCTCCACATGGTCTGGATGGAGTCGATGATGACGAGGTCGAAGCGCTCCTTCTTCAGCCCCTCGAGGATCTCGCGCAGCGCCGTCTCGGCGGCCAGCTTCACCGGCGCGGCGGCCAGGCCCATGCGATGGGCCCGCGAGCGCACCTGCTCGATCGCCTCCTCGCCGGAGATATAGGCGCAGGCCGCGCCCCGCATCGCCGCCGACGCGGCGACCTGCAGCAGCAGGGTGGACTTGCCGACGCCGGGATCGCCGCCCAGCAGGATGGCCGAGCCGGGCACGACGCCGCCGCCGCAGACCCGATCGAACTCCTCGACGCCCGTGGCGATGCGGGGCGGGGCGGGGGTGTGCTGCTCCAGACCCTCGAACGCCAGGCCCCGGCCGCGGGCCGACGACTTGGCCGGCGCCAGCGCGCCGGGCGGGCGGCTCTGGATCTCCTCGACCAGGCTGTTCCAGGCCCCGCAGCCCGCGCACTGGCCGGCCCACTTGGTCTGGACGGACCCGCAGGACTGGCAGGCATAGACGGCGCCGTCGCGGGCCATGAACGCTCCTGATTCGACTCCCGCCAAGTCTACCCGCCGGGGCAAGCCCCGTCTGTGCGGCGTAGTCCCGTTTGCTCGGCGGACGCCATGGGATACCCTTGGTCGCGACCCACTTGGGGGAGTCGGGAGGCGTCATGAGTGTAGTTGAGCCGGGTTCGTCCCAATCGAATCTGATCCAGCGGGTGAAGGACATCCTGCTGCGGCCGTCGCCGACCTGGGACGTCATCGAGACCGAGCCGGCGAGCGTCGGCTCGCTTTACAAGAGCTACATCCTGCCGCTGGCGGCGGTTCCGGTGGTCTGCGGGCTGATCGGGATGGTGGTCTTCGGCGTCGGCATTCCGGGGATCGCGGTCTTCAAGCCGTCGATCGGCTCGGCGCTGGCCTCCGCCGTCGTCCAGTACGTGCTGTCGCTGGTCTCGGTGTTCGTGCTGGCCCTGCTCATCGACGCCCTGGCGCCGACCTTCGGCGGCCAGAAGAACCAGATCCAGGCGCTGAAGGTCGCCGCCTATTCCAGCACCGCCGCCTGGCTGGCGGGCGTGTTCAGCATCTATCCGCCGCTGGCCATCCTCGGCCTGCTGGGGCTCTACAGCCTGTTCCTGCTCTACAAGGGCCTGCCCCGTCTGATGAAGTCGCCGGAGGACAAGTCGGTCCCCTACATCGCCGTGATCATCATCGCCGGCATCGTGCTGTCGATCATCGTGGCGGCGATCACCGGCCCGATCATGCGGCTCGGCGCGCCCGGCCCGTTCGCGGGCGGCGGCGCCGGCGGCGAGGTCCGCATCGGCGACACCACCGTCAACCTCGGCGAGCTAGAGTCGGCCGCCAAGAAGATGGAGCGGGCCGCGGCGCAGATGGAGGCGGCCGCCGAAGGCCGGGCGGAGGGCGGCGCGGCCGATCCGGCCGTCTTCAAGGCCTATCTGCCGGGGGTCGTGGCCGGCTTCACGCGGACCGAGCTGTCCACGGGCAGCGGCGGCGTCGGGGGCATCGAGGGCTCCTCGGCCACCGCGACCTACACCAAGGGCGAGTCCCGCATGACCGTCGCGGTCACCGACCTGGGCGCGATGGGCGCGCTGGCCGCGCTCGGCGGCGCCTTCAACGTGGAGTCCACCTCCGAGGAGAACGGCCGCTACGAGAAGGTCGGCAAGGTCGACGGCCGCATGACCATGGAGGAGTACGACAGCAACAGCCGCCACGGCTCCTACAGCGTCATGATCGGCGAGCGCTTCATGGTCCAGGCAGAGGGCGACGGCGTCACCATGGACGAGCTGAAGTCCGCCGTGGCCGCGATCGACGCGGGCCGTCTCGAGAAGCTCGCGAGCGCGGACTGACAGCGTCGCCGGTGACGGGTTGGCCGCGCAGCGGCCTACCCGTCACCACTCGCGGCGCGGGGTGACAGGTAGCGCCTGCCGGCGCAACCAGTCACCTCATTCTCCCAGATACGCCCGCTCGGCCCGCAGGCTGAGGCGCACGAGCACTTCGTGGGCCACGGTCCCTGCCGCCTGGGCGAGATCGTCCAGCAGGGCGTTGGGGCCGAGCAGCTCGGCCATCTCGCCGACCTGCACGGCCGCCTCGTCGAGCTCGACGATGGTCAGGTCCATGGTCACCGCCAGCAGCCTGCGGCGGGCGCCCGCCAGCCAGGCGTAGCCGCCGTGGCGCGCGGCGCGGATCACCCCGTCGCTGTAGCCGGCCCCGAGGATCGCCACCCGCGTCGGGCGCGGCATCACGAGGCCCGAGCCGTACCCCAGGTGCTCGCCCGCCGCGATCCGGCGCAGGTCGAGCACCGGCGCCTCGAGCCGGGCGACGGCCACGATGGCCGCATCCGGCCGCTCCTCCGGTCCGCCGCCGTAGAGGCTGATGCCGGGCCTGACCATGTCGAACCGGTAGTCCGGCCCCAGGAACGTCCCGCCGGAGTTGGCGAAGCTGGCCCGCGCCTCCGGGAACAGCGCCCGCACGTCCCGGAATCGCGCCAGCTGCTCACCGTTGCGCGGATCGGCGGCGTCGTGGGCGCTGCCGAGGTGGCTCATGACCAGGCCGACGTCGAGGCGGGCGAGGCGGCCGGGCGCGCCGGCGATCGCCCCGGCCTCGTCCACCGTCAGCCCCTGCCGGTTCATGCCGGTGTCCACGTGCAGCGCACAGGGCAGGGGACGTCCCGAGCCTGCCGCGAAGGCGACGGCCGCCTCCACCTGGGGAACGGTGTTCAGCACCGGCGTCAGGCGCGCGGCGGCGAGCCGCGGACCCGCGCCCGCGGTCAGGCCGTCGAGGACGTAGATGTCCGCCTCACGCCCGCCCACGGCCGCGCGCAGGGCCTCGCCCTCCTCGATCCGGGCGACGAAGAAGCTGCGCGCGCCTTCCCGCAGCAGCCGGCGCGCGACCGGCGCCGCGCCCAGGCCGTAGCCGTCGGACTTGACCACCGCGGCCACCTCGGCGCCTTCGGCGGTCCTGCACAGGGTCCGGTAGTTGGCCGCCAGCGCATCCAGGTCGATGGTCAGGCGCGCGCGAGTCGGGGCGGGCATGGCGCCCCCATAGACCGCCGCGCGCGGCGAGGCGACGGCGGTCACGATCTCAGTCGTCGTCGTGATAGCGGCCGTCCCGGGCGAGGTTGCCGAACTTGGTCAGGTCTTCGTTGAAGGCCAGCTTCACGGTGCCGATCGGACCGTGACGCTGCTTGCCGATGATGATCTCGGCGATGCCGCGGACCTGGTCCATCTGCTCCTGCCACTTGAAGTGCTCTTCGGTGTTCTCCCGCGGCTCGGCGCGGCCGAGGTAGTAGCTCTCCCGGTAGACGAACATCACGCAGTCGGCGTCCTGCTCGATCGAGCCGGATTCGCGCAGGTCGGACAGCTGGGGCTTCTTGTCCTCGCGGTTCTCCACCTGGCGGGAGAGCTGCGACAGCGCGATCACCGGCACATGCAGCTCCTTGGCCAGGGCCTTCAGGCTCATGGTGATGAAGCTGACTTCCTGCACGCGGTTGTCGCTCTTGGTCCCTTCGCCGGCGGTGACCAGCTGCAGGTAGTCGACGATGATCAGGTCCAGGCCCACCGAGCGCTTCAGGCGCCGCGCCCGGGCCGCCAGCTTGGCGATGGAGATGCCGCCGGTGGCGTCGATGTACAGCGGTGCGTCCTGGATCTCGAGGGCGGCGTCGCGGATCCGCCCGAATTCCACGGCGTCGATCTCGCCTTTGCGGAGCCGGTCGCCGGAGACGCCCGACTGTTCGGCCAGCATACGCATGGCCAGCTGCTCGGGGCTCATTTCCAGCTGGAAGAGGGCCACGACGCCGCCGGAGACGGTCTTGCGCGAGCCGTCGGGCTGCGGCTCCCAGGCGTAGTTCTTGGCCACGCTGAAGGCGATGTTGGTCGCCAGCGCCGTCTTACCCATCGACGGGCGGGCGGCGATGATCAGCAGGTCCGACGGGTGCAGGCCGCCCAGCTTCCGGTCGAGGTCGATGAGGCCGGTGGAGAGGCCCGCCAGCCCGCCGGCCCGGCCGTGCGCCTCGGCGGCCATGGCCACGGCCCCGCGCAGCGCGTCGGCGAAGGGCACGAAGCCCTGGCTCTGTCCGCCGCTTTCGGCCAGCGCGTACAGCGCCTGTTCGGCGTGCTCGATCTGGTCCTTGGCCGACAGGTCCGGGTCGGCCGTCTGGGCCGTCACCGCGATCTCGCCGCCGATGCGGATCAGGTCGCGGCGCAGCGCCGCGTCGTAGATCACCCGGGCGTAGTCGAACGCGTTGGCCGCCGCCGGGGCGCGATCGACCAGGTCCGCGAGGTAGCGCACCCCGCCCAGCTCCTCGAAGCTGGGGTCGCGGGCGAACTGCTCGGCCAGCAGGATCGGCTCGGCCAGCTGGCCCTTCCGGATATGGGTCTCGATGGAGGAGTAGAGCCGCGCGTGGAACGGCTCGAAGAAGTGGCGCGACTGCAGCTGGTCGCCGATCCGCTCGAAGGCGGCGTTGTCGTAGAGCAGGATCCCGAGCAGCGCCTGCTCGGCCTCGACGTTGGCCGGGGCGTGCAGGATCTGGGAGTCGTTGTGGGCGGTGCGAAGGTCGAGAGCCGGTACGATAGCCATGCGTTCACCGATAGCCGAAGCCTGCGGGAGACGCTCTGCGTCAGGGCGCCCTCATCCCCAGGTTTCCGAATCGTCTGTGGACGACATGCTCAAGCTAGCGGCGGCGCGCCTTCGATGTGAAGCCAGGCGAGCCGCTCCTCCGGGAACGCATGTCCTTGTGGCGGAAAGGATTCCGGCGCGTCGAAGGCCCCCACGTGGATGTGGATCTCGGTCGGCCAGCGATCTCCCTCATAGGTAAGCGTCGAGCCGCACTGCGCGCAAAAGCCGCGTAGCACGCCTGGGGAGGAATCGAAGCGGCTGGGACGACCGCGGGTGAAGCTCACCTGGTCCTTCTCGAACCCCGCGAAGGCCGCGACCGGCGCGCCCGTGTGCCTGCGGCAGCTCTCGCAGTGGCAGTAGCCCGTCCACTTGGCCGGCCCCTTCGCCTCGAAGCGGACGGCGCCGCACAGGCAGCGGCCGGTGTGGGTCTCGTTCATGCCCCACAGCCTAACTGCAATCGACCGAACGAAAAGTCGGAACCGGCCCGGCTCCACCCGCAGCCGGGCCGGTGCTACAGTCCGCAGGTCGGGGCGGGCGCCGCAAACTCTTCGGAGGGCGTCATGACTCTGCGCATCGGGGACACGGCCCCGGATTTCGAAGCCGAGACCACCCAGGGGCGGATCCGCTTCCACGACTGGCTCGGCTCGTCCTGGGGCGTGCTCTTCTCCCATCCCAAGGACTTCACCCCGGTCTGCACGACCGAGCTGGGCTACCTGGCCAAGCTGGAGCCCGAGTTCGCCCGGCGGAACGCCAATGTGATCGGCCTCTCGGTCGATCCGGTGGAGGACCACAGCCGCTGGCTGGCCGACATCGGCGAGTGCACCGGCCACACCCCCAACTATCCCCTGATCGGCGACCGCGACCTCAAGGTGGCCAAGCTCTACGACATGCTGCCCGCCGACGCGGGCGACACCGCCGCGGGCCGGACGGCCGCGACCAACGCCACGGTCCGGACCGTCTACGTCATCGGCCCGGACAAGCAGATCAAGGCGACGCTGTCCTACCCGATGAGCACCGGCCGCAACTTCGACGAGGTGCTCCGGCTGTTGGACTCCTGCCAGCTCACCGCCCAGCACAAGGTGGCGACGCCGGTGAACTGGAAGCAGGGCGAGGACTGCATCATCGTCCCCTCCGTTTCCGACGAGGAGGCCAAGGAGCGCTTCCCCGGCGGCTGGACGGCGCTGAAGCCCTACCTGCGCGTCGTGCCCCAGCCGGGCGCATAG
The DNA here is from genome assembly GCF_042681205.1 of Phenylobacterium terrae. NCBI lineage: Bacteria > Pseudomonadati > Pseudomonadota > Alphaproteobacteria > Caulobacterales > Caulobacteraceae > Phenylobacterium > Phenylobacterium terrae. The sequence goes on along the minus strand of NZ_JBHUEY010000006.1, from coordinate 634,040 downwards.
GCGCGCCAAAGAAAACGGCGCGGGCCTTGCGACCCGCGCCGTCTGATCGTCGACAGCTCGGAGAGCCTTAGGCTTCCGCGCCGTACTCGGCCTGTTGCTGGCCCGCGCCGCCTTCGAGGAGTTCGGCGGCGGCCTGGTCGGCCGCCAGGCGCTCTTCCTCGAACTGGCTGGCGATGACGTTCTCGCCGCGCGCCTGGCGCTCGGCCTCGTCCTGACTGCGGGCGATGTTGAGCGTCACGGTGACGACCACCTCGGCGTGGAGGCGGATCTTCACCTCGTGCAGGCCCAGCGTCTTGATCGGCTTGTCGAGCACGACCATGGCGCGGTCGACCTTGCCGCCTTCGGCGTTGACCACGTCGGCCACGTCACGACCCGAGACCGAGCCGTAGAGCTGACCGCTCTCGCCCGCCTGACGGATCAGGATGTAGCTCGTGCCGTCGAGCTTCTCGCCGGCCTTGGCCGCGGTTTCCCGGGCCTTGGCGTTGCGGGCCTCGATCTCGGCGCGCTGGGCCTCGAAGACCTTCATGTTGGCTTCGTTGGCGCGCAGGGCCTTTTGGCGCGGCAGCAGGAAGTTGCGGGCGTAGCCGTCTTTCACGGTGACGATGTCGCCGAGGCCGCCCCAGCCTTCCACGCGCTCCAGGAGGATCACTTTCATCGGGTGGTCCTCCTTACTTCACGACGTAGGGGAGCAGGGCCAGGAAGCGGGCGCGCTTGATGGCCTTGGCCAGTTCGCGCTGCTTCTTGGCCGACACGGCGGTGATCCGCGAAGGCACGATCTTGCCGCGTTCGGAGACGTAGCGCTGCAGCAGCTTGACGTCCTTGTAGTCGATCTTCGGCGCGTTGGCGCCCGAGAAGGGGCAGACCTTCCGGCGGCGGAAGAACGGGCGGCGGGCGCCGGCGGCGGGCGCGCCGGGGGCCGGCGCAGCGGCGGTGGTTTCGTCGGTCATTGACGGCCTCCCTCGGGCGTGAACGGACGGTCCCCGCGGTCGGGGCGATCGCCGCCGCCGAAGTCCTCACGCGGACGTTCGCGATCGCGGTCGCGGCGCGCCAGGATGGGGGAGAGCTCCAGGTCGAGCTCGTCGACCCGCACGGTCAGGTAGCGCAGCACGTCCTCGTTGATGGACAGCTGGCGCTCCATCTCCTTCACCGCCGGCGCCGGAGCGTCGATGGCGAGCAGGGAGTAGTGGCCCTTGCGGTTCTTCTTGATGCGATAGGTGAGGTTGCGAAGGCCCCAGTACTCGATCTTGGCGACGGCGCCGCCTTGTTCTTCGATGAGCGACTTGAGGGTGTCGTTGAGGGCTTCGGCCTGTTGCGGCGAGATATCCTGCCGCGTGATGACGACGTGTTCGTATAGCGCCATGGCGTCCTTCTTCCGGTGGCGGAAGGCGGCGCGTCCGGCGGCGGAAGGTCCGCCGGAAACGATGGCTCTGGGCGCGGCGGTGCGGGATGAACTCCCGACCCTTTAAGGCTCCGCGTCAGACCGCCTTCCAGGAAAGCGCGGGCAAATAGGGGAAAACCGCCGCAAAGGCAAGGTCGGGCGGTAGGAGCTCAGCGCAGCTCCACCGTCTTGCCGTCGACGGTGATGCGCTCGATCCGCATCTCCGCGGCGCCGTCGGAGCGCGGATAGCCCTCGAGGGTCACGCGCTTGCCGGGGGCCAGCATCTCGCGGGTCAGGCCGCGGTTCTGCATCCGCAGGACGGGCGCGAGCACCACGTCCCAGGTCCTGCCCTGGTAGGACACCTTGGCGCTGCCGTGCGGGTTGCCCCAGACGACGTCGGTGAGCGGCGCGGTGTGCTTGATGACCTTGCTGGAGTCGTAGGAGCTCCAGCCGTGGTGGGCGAGGGCGGCGGCGGGCAGGACGAGGGCGGCGCAGGCGGCCGCGATGGAGAGGGTCCGGAACATGGCGAGCCTCCTTCTGAGGTCCGCCATCCTACCTCAGGCGCCGCGGACGATCACGCCCTCGGACGAGAGGCCCTGCGCGGCGCAGAGGCCGCGGTAGGCCGCCAGGATGGTGTGGGCGTCGGTGACGCTCAGCACCTGGCCGGCGGCGTCGACGTTCACGTTGGCGCCGTAGATGGCGAACCACACCTGGGTGACGCCCTGCTGGTCCTTGGGGATCGTCAGGGTGTGCAGCGACCCGGCCGGCTCGTAGAGGTAGGAGCCGGGGCTGTTCACGACGTCCGGGTATTCCGAATAGAACCAGCGGCCCTGCTCGGTGACCGCGAACACCGAGCCGGTGTGGTAGTGGGTCTGGATCTGGTGGCCGGGCTGGAAGCGGGTGCGCACGACCCAGAGGCCCTGGCCCAGGTCCACCTGCAGCAGCTGCAGCGAGTTGCCCTCGCCGACCTGCACGAAGGGGACCTCGTCGATCCCGCGGTGCAGCGCTTCGTGGCCGACGGGCGGCAGGGGCACGGCCCGGACCGTGCGGGGGGCGGCGTCGTCCATGGCGGCTCCGATCTTAAGCGAAGCGGACAGCGTAGATCGGCGGCAGGCGGGCGGGAAGGCCGCTCCAGGCCTCGCCGCCGTTCTCGGTGACCCACAGCCCGCCGGTCGTCGAGCCCATGGCCAGGCGCTCGCCGGTGGCGTCGATTTCCAGACCGTGGCGGTAGACGAGATCGTAGCTCGCGTCCTGCGGCAGGCCTTCGCTGAGAACCTCGAAGCTCTGGCCGCCGTCGCGCGTGCGGGTGACCACCAGCTTCTGGTCGACGGGATAGCGGAACTCGTCCTTCACCGCCGGCACGAACCAGGCGCAGTCCGGATCGTCCGGGTGCACGGCGACCGCGAAGCCGAAGCTGGAGGGCGGGACCTTCAGCTCCTCCCACCCGTCGATGCCCGACCGGGACCGGAAGACGCCGTTGTGGTGCTGCACCCAGTAGCTGTCCGGCGCGGCCTTGCAGCGGACCATCCGGTGCGGGTCCTGGGTGGTGGGATCGCCCGCCTGCTCGGGCGGCAGGTATTTGGCCCGCATGCCCTGGCCGCCGAGCGTCCAGGTCTGCCCGCCGTCGCGCGTCTCCCACACCCCGTCGCAGGAGACCGCCACCGAGACGGCGCTGGAGTTGCGCGGGTCGACGCTGATCGAGTGGATGCCCGGCTGATCGTAGCCGCCGCCGAACCACTGCTCCCGGCGCGGATCGTCCCAGAGGCTGCGGATCAGGGTCCAGCTCTCGCCGCGGTCCTCGCTGCGGAACAGGCCGCCGGGCAGGGTGCCGGCCCAGAGGACGCCGGGCTGGTCGGCCCCGCCGGGCTCCAGGCACCAGATCAGCTTCAGGCTGGGGGCGTCCTCACCCTCGCCGACGCCCTCGTAGGAGGGGACGGCGACCTCGGTCCAGCTCGCCCCGTCGTCGTCGGAGCGGTGCAGCTTGACCCCGAAGTGGCCGAGGTCGAGGGCGGCGTAGAGCGTCCCGTCGCGCGCATCCTTCAGCGCCGCGCTGACCGGAGAGCCCAGGAAGTGGGCCTTGGCGTGCCCCCAGCCGCCGCCGTTCCGCCGAACCTCGATCAGGCCCTTGCGCGTGGAAACCAGCAGCCGGTCCGACATCGCTTTCCCCCCTCAGCCGCCCGACAGGGCCTGGAAGACGTAGACCTCGCTGGTTTCGCCGACCGGCAGCGACAGCGCGCTCTGGCGCGGCCTCAAGGCCCCGTCGACGAAGATGGCGATGTGTTTGCGCACCCGGCCGTGCTCGTCGAGCACGTAGCCCTTCAGCCGCGGGTAGTCGGCGGCGACCGCCTGGATGAGCTCGCCGACCGTTGCGCCCGCGTACTCCACCGGGTCGCACGGGCCGACGGCCTCCAGGTGGCGGGTGAAGGCGATCCGAGCCATGCCGAGAGCGTGCCGAAAGATCGCCGTTCATTCAACCGGAAGGTTGATCAGCGGCGCCAAGATCCTCCCCCGCAGGGGGAGGGGGACCGCGAAGCGGTGGAGGGGGTTCGCACGCACCGAGTCAGCGGACTTGAACCCCCTCAGTCCCTTCGGGACAGCTCCCCCTGTGGGGGAGCATCTTCAAGCCGCCAGCTTCATCAGTTCCGGCGGGGCCTCGAACACGCGGACGATCTCCTCCTCGCGGTCGTCGTAGAGCACCGAGACCCCGGCGGCGCGGGCGGCCGCCTCGCCGAGCCAGCTGCGGACCTCCGGGTCGGCGAGGCGGTCGTCGGAGAGGCGCATCAGCGTGCGGCCGCCGCCCTGGTCCACGAGGATGTCCGAGAAGCGGAGCACGGCGGTGACCACGGCGCCGGGCAGGGGCGTGCGGAGCGGCGCGGAGACGGGGAGGGGGGACTTGCGGCGGCGGGGGCGGAAGCTGCGGTTCATCGTCTGACCTCGGGTTGCCGGAGCGGCTTTCCTGAGGTTTGATCCACCGAAACGACAGAATCGGACGCACGAGAACGAATGCGGCACGAAAAGGCCTCGCGCCTCCTGCAGATGGCCCGGCTGCTGGCCGGCACCGCCGAGGGGCTGACCCTCGACGAACTGGCCGAGCGGCTCGGCGTCGGCCGCCGCACCGTGGAGCGGATGCGCGACGCCGTGCGCGAGGTGTTCCCGCAGCTGGAGGAGGTGGAGGACCCGCCCACCAAGCGGTTCCGCATCCCCTCGGGGCTGGACGGGCTCTTCCAGGCCCCGACGGCCGATGAGCTGGTCGCCCTGCGCACCGCCGCCGACAACCTGGAGAGCTCGGGCGCCCACGCCCGCGCCGCGGCGCTCCAGTCCTTGGAGCAGAAGATCCTCTCGGCCACCCGCGCGCCCACGCGCCGGCGCCTGGCCCCTGACCTGGAGGCCCTGCTGCAGGCCGAGACCATCGCCGTCCAGGCCGGTCCGCGGCCGTTCGAGGACGGCGAGGTGCTGGGCGCCGTTCGCGAGGCGATCAAGTCGCTGAAGACCCTGCGCTTCCGCTACGAGGGCGGCAGCGCGCCGGGGCGGGTGCGCGAGGTGACGCCCTTCGGCCTGCTGTTCGGCCGCTCCAACTACCTGGTGGCGGCCGAAGGGGCGGGCGGGGCGCCGCGCACCTGGCGGCTCGATCGGGTGCACGACATCGAGGTCACGGACCGGCCCGGCTCCCGGCCCGAGAGCTTCTCGCTGCAGGACTTCGCCGACGAGAGCTTCGGCATCTACCACGACGCCGTCGAGGACGTGGTGCTGCGGGTGCGGCCGCACGGGGCCGAGGACGCGCTGGGCTGGCGCTTCCACGCCAACCAGTCGCTGGAGCCGCAGGCCGACGGCTCGGTCATCGTCCGCTTCCGGGCGAGCGGCATGCTGGAGCTCGCCTGGCACCTGTTCACCTGGGGCGACAAGGTCGAGATCCTCGGGCCCGCGCGGCTCCGGCAGATGATGGCCGAACAAGTCGCCCTGGCCGCCCGCGCCCACAAGGTGGAGCTTGCGACCGAAACTGTCGGAGCCGGCGCCTAGGACGAACTCCTCAGCTTTTCGAGGAGATCGCAATGCACGCCGCCGCCGCCGTCGCCGATGGGTTCGTCTGCTGGCCGAAGTCGCCGCTGGAGAAGGCGCAGGACGCCGCCCGCTATGCGGGCGTCCTCGCCGTCTGGCTGGCCCTGGCGCTGATCCGGCCGCGCCTGGCCCTCGACATCTTCGTCAACCGCCGCCCGGACTCGCCGATCCCGCGCCGGCGTCAGTCCACCACCGCCTTCCAGAGGTAGCGCCGGTGGCGAAGCTCCAGTCCCTCTGGACCGGCGAAGTCCCGGAACAGCCGCTCGAGATCGGCCCGGACGGTCTGGGCCGGCGGCGGATCGTCGGTCAGCCAGGTCAGGAAGGCGTAGAGGTCCTGCGGTGTGGCGATCACCTCGGGAACGTCGAAGGTCCAGGCGCTGTGGAGGGCGAGCCCGCCCTCGGCCAGCCGGTCGGCGATGCGCCCGGCGATCGTCTCGAACCCGCCGGCCTCGCGGAAGCGGCCGGGCAGGGGCAGGGCGGCGGGCAGGGCCGCAAACCAGGCCGCCTCCGGATCCACCGGGTTGACCTGGATGAGCGCGCCGCCCGGGCGCACGACCCGGCGGGCGTCCAGTATGAAGTTGGTCGGCCCGCGCCGCGAGACGATCAGGTCGACGGACGCGTCGGCGACCGGCAGCCGCGCCCGCCCTGCGTTGTGCCGCGGCGCCGAGTTGGCGACCACCAGCTCGACGTTCGACAGGCCCTGTTCGGCGCTGGCCCGCCGGGCGATCTCGACGAACTCGGCGGCGGCGTCGTAGGCGACGTACCGGGCGACCTTCGGCGCGAAGCGGCCGATGTCGGGCCCGTGGCCGCAGCCGGCCTCCAGCACCGTCGCATCGGGCTGGAGGCAGGCCTCTACGAGCGCTGCATAGGCGTCCTCGCCGTTCCCCGCCGCGATCCTCGACTTCCAGGGATAGAAATACCCGCCCTGTGAGGCCGCCAGGCCCCGCATGCGCTGCAGGATGTCCAGGGCCATCGCGATCCTCCCGCCTGCGCCGATGCTACGGCGGCCGGCTCCATCGACAAGTCCCGATCCGCCGTGAGAGGTTGGGGCCCTGGAGTCGGGGAGGGGCGGGCCAGCAGCGCCCGCCAGGGGGATCATGACGGCCCAACGGCGGCCCGGTCTGAGGGCCAGGCTCTATCGGCAGCTGGATCCGAAGGCGCGGCCGCGCCAGGGCCTGTCGCGCCTGAACATCGCCCTGGTCCTGCTGATCCTTCTGGCGGTCGCCCTCGCCATCCTGGAGACCGAGCCCACCCTCACGGACGACTACGGACGGCTGTTCGCGCAGCTGGAGCTGGCGCTCGGCGCGGTGTTCATCGCCGAGTACCTCGCGCGATTGTGGGTGTGCGTTGAGGATCCCGAGTTCGGACCCGGCTGGCGGGGACGTCTGAAGTTCGTCGTCTCGCCGACAGCGATCATCGACCTTCTCGCCGCGGTCTCCTCCTTCACCCCCACCGGCCAGGGGATGCTCCTGCTCAGGGCCTGGCGGCTGATGCGGATCCTGCGGCTGGCCAAGCTCGGGCGGATGAGCCGCGCCTGGGCCCACATCACCCAGGCCGTCCACTCCCGCCGGGCCGAACTGCTGCTCAGCCTCTATGCCGGGCTGGTGGTGATGGTGGTCTCCTCCACTCTGCTCTACTTCATCGAAGGCGCCATCCAGCCGGACAAGTTCGGCTCCATCCCCCGCGCGCTGTGGTGGTCGGTGGCGACCCTGACGACCATCGGCTACGGCGACGTCTTCCCGGTCACGCCGCTGGGGCGCATCCTGGCGGCGATCACCGCCCTCACCAGCATCGGGGTCATCGCCATGCCGACCGGGATCCTCGCGGCGGCGTTCAGCGACGCCATTCAGCGCCACCGCGAGGCCGAAGCCCAGGCGCTGGCCGCCGAGGACGGGATCGAAGAGCGAGCCTGACGCGTTCCTCCGCCGCAGCCCTGCGCCCGGATGTCGCAGAGGCCGCCCGGCGCTGCCCGGAACCAAACTCCACGACCGGCGTTCGCTCCTGACCAGACGTGACCGGGGGACGCCTCATGTATGCTTGGCCGGACGAGACGCTGCGCGAAGGCGACACCGTCACCTCTCCCGACGAGCCCGCCGCCCGCTTCATCGTCATCGCGGTCCATGAGGACCGCTGCTGGATCCGCGAAATCGCTACGGGCGAGGACCAGATCGTCTTCGTCTCCAGCTGCCGGCGCGAGTCCACCTACCACTAGGCTTTGGCGGCGCATAAGCTTCGCCGCATGATCGAGAGCCAGGTCGACATCCAAACGCCCGACGGCGCGACGAGCACCTTCATCTGCCATCCCGAACGGGGCGGGCCGTTCCCGGTGATCCTGTTCTTCATGGACGCCCCCGGCATCCGCGAGGAGCTGCGCGACATGGCCCGCAGGCTGGCCACGGTCGGCTACTATGTGATGCTGCCCAACCTCTACTACCGGGCCGGCGTCATGGAGCTGGGCCGCCTGCCGCCGGACCCGAACGCGCCCGAGCGGCGGCGGATGTTCGAGCTGATGGAGAGCCTCTCCATCGAGATGGTGATGCGCGACGCCGAGGCGCTGATCGCCCACGCCGCGACCCAGCCGGCGGCCAGCTCGGGAGCCATGGGCTGCGTCGGCTACTGCATGAGCGGCCAGTTCTCGATCAACGCCGCGGCCCGGTTCCCGAACCGCGTCGCCGCCGCGGCCTCCATCTACGGCACCTTCCTCGTCACGGACCGGCCAGACAGCCCGCACCGGATGGCGGGCAAGGCCAAGGCCGAGCTCTATTTCGCCTGCGCCGAGACCGACCGTTGGGCGCCCATGGAGACGGTGGAGGCGCTGAAGACCGCGCTCGCCGCCCTGCCGATCCACGCCGAGGTCGAGGTCTACCCGAAGACCGAACACGGCTTCGCCTTCCCCCAGCGTCCCGTCTACGAGAAGGCCTCGGCCGAACGGCACTGGGAGCGGCTGTTCGCGCTGTTCAGAAGGCGGCTGGGCTGAAGCCCCGAAGGGGCATTTTCAACACGAAGGGCACGAAGGGCACGAAGACCACAAGGGCGCCCAGGGAGTTCTGTCGTCTTGATCAAGATGGCGAACGTGGCCGGCTTGGTCACGGCTACGCCGTCTCTTCGCGCCCTTCGTGCCCTTCGTGGTCTTCGTGTGGAAAGCTCCCGTGCGGGAGCGTCTCGAAGCTCACTTCTTCGCCTTGTACGCCTTCACCGCCGACATCGTCTGGGTGACGTGGTCGTTGGGGGAGAGGTTGTCGTAGGCCAGTAGGACTTCGCCGGCGGGGGAGATCACGTAAGAGGTGCGGCTGGACCAACCCGGGCGCACGGCCAGGGTCGCGTCGTACTGCTTGGCGATCTTGGCCTCAGGGTCGGCGGCGACCGGGAACTTGCCCGAGCACTTCTCGGTGTCGGCGGAGAAGGCGGCCAGCTTGTCGATGTTGCCGGCGGTCACGCCGATGACGGTCGCGCCGTTGGCCTTGAACTCGTCCGTGGCCTCGGCGAACAGCCGGGCCTCCAGGTTGCAGCCGGCGGTCTCGGCGGCGGGGAAGAAGTAGACCACCACCGGGCCCTTCTTGCGCGCCTCGGCCAGCGAGAAGCTGACGGGCTTGCCGGCCTGATAGGCCTGGGCGGTGAAGTCGGGGGCCTTCTCGCCCGGCTTGAGGGCGGCGGCGGCGGGAAGCGCCAGGGCCGAGGCGACGAGGCCGGCGATCAGGGCGTTCTTCATGGTCGTTTCCTCAAGGTTCGGCCCAGTTTAGGCGCAGGCGGGTCGGGTGCGCCAGTCTCCCGTCGGCTTGCGGGGGGCGGCCATATCCCCTAACCCTCGCCGCCGCGGAATCACCGCCAGCGCTTGACGGAAAGGGCCCCCGCATGAGCCTCGCCTTCCTCTTCCCCGGCCAGGGCAGCCAGGCCGTCGGCATGGGCGCCGAGCTGGTCGAAGCCTTCGCGCCCGCCCGCGAGGTGTTCGAGGAAGTCGACGACGCGCTCGGCCAGAAGCTCTCCAAGCTGATGCGCGAGGGGCCCGAGGACCAGCTGACCCTGACCGAGAACGCCCAGCCGGCCCTGATGGCCGTCAGCCTGGCGGTCATGCGGACGCTGGAGCGGGAGTTCGGCATCGGGGTCGAGAAGGCCGCCTTCGTGGCCGGCCACAGCCTCGGCGAATACTCGGCGCTGGCCGCCGCCGGCGCGCTCAGCCTCTCCGACACCGCCCGGCTCCTGAAGCTGCGCGGCCAGGCGATGCAGCGGGCCGTGCCGGTCGGCGAGGGGGCCATGGCCTCGCTGATCGGGCCCAAGACCGACGTGGAGCTGGCCGAGAAGGCCGCCGCCGCCGGCTCTGCGCTGGGCGTCTGCGTCGTCGCCAACGACAACAACCAGGGCAACGTCGTCATCTCCGGCGCCAAGGCGGCCGTGGACAAGGCGATCGAGGAGGCCAAGGCGCTGGGCGCCCGGGCCATCCCGCTGAACGTCTCGGCGCCCTTCCACTGTCCGCTGATGCAGCCGGCCGCCGACGAGATGGCCGCCGCCCTGGCCGAGGCCCGCATCGTCCAGCCCAAGGCGCCGGTGGTGGCCAACGTCACCGCCCGCCCGACGCTGGATCCCGAAGAGATCCGCCGCCTGCTGGTCGAGCAGGTGACCGGCCGCGTCCGCTGGCGCGAGAGCGTCACCTGGCTTGCGACCGACGGCGGCGTCAGCCGTTTCGCCGAGGCGGGCGCCGGCAAGGTGCTCTCCGGCATGGCCAAGCGGATCGCCCCGGACGCCGAGGCGAGCCCGCTGAACACGCCCGCCGACCTCGAAGCCTTCGCCAAGAGCCTCTAGGAGGGCCCGGCATGTTCGACCTTTCCGGCAAGACCGCGCTGGTCACCGGCGCCACCGGCGGGATCGGCGGCGCGATCGCCGCCGGCCTGCACGCCCGGGGCGCCCACGTCGTCCTCTCCGGCACCCGCGAGGCGGTGCTGGCCGAGGTGGCCGGCAAGCTCGGGGAGCGGGTCTCCACCGTGACCGCGAACCTTTCGGACGCCGCGGCCGTCGACGGCCTGGTGGACGCCGCCGAGGCCGCCGCCGGCAATCCGCTGGACATCCTGGTGGCCAACGCCGGCATCACCCGCGACGGCCTGATCCTGCGGATGAAGGACGAGGACTGGGACGCCGTCATCCGGGTGAACCTGGAGAGCTACTTCCGCCTCGCCCGCGCGGCCGTGAAGGGGATGATGCGCCGCCGGAGCGGCCGGATCATCGGCATCACCTCGGTGGTGGGCGTGATGGGCAACCCCGGCCAGACCAATTACGCCGCCTCTAAGGCCGGCATGATCGGCTTCTCCAAGGCGCTCGCCCAGGAGGTCGCCAGCCGCAACATCACCGTCAACTGCGTCGCCCCAGGCTTCATCGAGAGCCCGATGACCGACGCGTTGAACGAACAGCAGAGGTCGACCGTGCTGGCCAAAGTGCCGGCCGGGCGGCTAGGAACCGGCGAGGAGATCGCCGCCGCCTGCGTCTATCTCGCCAGCGACCAGGCCGCCTACGTGACGGGCCAGACCCTGCACGTAAACGGCGGCATGGCGATGATCTGAGGAACGTGGTAGGGCCGCGCCCGACCATTTTTGGCTTTGTCCGCCGACAGTTGACTTTACGCTTCGGGTCGCGGATGCAAACGACTGAACCAAGAGGGACTGAACCTGATGTCCGACATCCTCGAGCGCGTTCGCAAGATCGTCATCGAACACCTTGACGCCGATCCTGAAAAGGTCACGGAGAAGGCTTCGTTCATCGACGACCTGGGCGCCGACTCCCTGGACAATGTGGAACTCGTGATGGCGTTCGAGGAAGAATTCGACATCGAGATTCCGGACGATGCGGCCGAGCACATCCAGACGGTTGGCGATGCCGTGAAGTTCATCCAGGAACGCCTGGGCGCCTGAGGCGAAACACCTTAGGCGATATGCCGATCTAAAGGGCCGCCGCGTCGCTCGAGCAACCTTGAGCCGCGGCGGTTCTCGTATGGAGGTAGGATGCGTCGCGTCGTCGTCACCGGGATCGGCCTGATCACGCCCCTGGGCCAGGGCCGCGAGCACGTCTGGAAAGAGCTCCTGGCCGGCAAGTCCGGCATCGGGAACATCACCACCTTCGATGCGACCGATTACGCCTGCCGCGTGGCCGGCGAGGTGCCCAGGGTGGACGGCCGGGGCGGCGGCGGGCCGGACGTGGCCGGCAGCTTCGATCCCGACCAGACCCTGTCGGCCAAGGACCGCCGGCGGGTCGACGATTTCATCCTCTACGCCATGGCCGCCGCCGACGAAGCCGTCCGCGACGCCGAGTGGACGCCCGAGGACGAGACCGAGCGCGAGCGCACCGGCGTCATGCTGGGCTCCGGCATCGGCGGGCTGGCCACCATCGAGGCGACCAGCGTCGAACTGCACGAGAAGGGCCCCCGCCGGGTGTCGCCCTTCTTCATCCCCTCGGCGCTGATCAACCTGGCCAGCGGCCAGGTCTCGATCCGCTACGGCTTCAAGGGGCCGAACCATTCCGTCGTCACCGCCTGCGCCACCGGCGCCCATGCGGTCGGCGACGCCGCCCGCCTGATCAAGTACGGCGACGCCGACGTGATGATCGCCGGCGGGGCCGAGGCGGCCATCTGCCCGGTCGGCATCGCCGGCTTCATCGCCTGCCGGGCGATGAGCACCAACTTCAACGACGACCCGACCAAGGCCTCGCGCCCCTACGACAAGGACCGCGACGGCTTCGTGATGGGCGAGGGCGCCGGCGTTCTGGTGCTCGAGGAGCTGGAGCACGCCAAGGCGCGCGGGGCCAAGATCTACTGCGAAGTGGTCGGCTACGGCCTGGCCGGCGACGCCTACCACATCACCGCGCCGGCCGAGAACGGCGACGGCGGCTTCCGGGCCATGAAGGCGGCGATCGCCGACGCCAAGATCGATCCGGCCGACATCGACTACATCAACGCCCACGGCACCTCGACGCCGCTCGGCGACGAGATCGAGCTGGGCGCCGTCGAGCGGCTGCTCGGCCAGGCGGCCGGCAAGGCCTCGATGAGCTCCACCAAGTCGGCCACCGGCCACCTGCTGGGCGCCGCCGGGGCCATCGAGGCGGCCTTCACGGCGCTGGCCATCCGCGACCAGATCGCCCCGCCGACCATCAACCTCGACAATCCGTCCGTCGAGACGCCGCTGGACCTGGTTCCGCACAAGGCCAAGCCGATGGCGATCGAGGTGGCCCTCTCCAACAGCTTCGGCTTCGGGGGGACCAACGCCTCGGTGGTCTTCCGACGCGTATCGTGAGCCGCCGCCGGTTCTACAAGCGAAAGGCGGGGCTGACCCCCTTCCGGCGACTGGCGATCGTGGGGACGAGCGCCGCGGTGACCGCCGCGGCGGTGCTCGGGCTGGTGCTCGCCTGGGGGCTCTGGACCTACTATGGCCCCGGCCCCGGGGCGCGGCAGGGGGACGAGACCATCGTCATCCTGCGCCGCGGGGCGGGCGTGCGCGAGATCGCCAACACCCTCGAGACCTCCGGCGTGATCGGCTCCTCGGCCATCTTCACCGCCGCCGCCCAGGTGACCGGCGCGGCCGGCGAGCTGAAGGCCGGCGAATACCGCGTGGCCTCCAGAGCCTCGCTGCGCCGGGTGCTGGACGACATCCGCAACGGCCGTGTCGTCCGCCGCTTCGTCACCATCCCGGAAGGCGTGACCAGCGAGACCGTGGTCGCCATCCTCAACGCCAACCCGGTGCTGGAGGGCGTCGTCTCCGCCCCGCCGGAAGGCTCGGTGCTGCCCGAGACCTACCAGATCGAGCGGGGCGACGACCGGGCGGTGGTCCTCAAACGGATGATGGACGCCCAGGAGGCGCTGCTCGCCCAACTGTGGGCCAAGCGTCAGCCGGGCCTGCCGTTCGACACGCCGGAGGAGGCTGTGACCCTGGCCTCCGTCGTCGAGAAGGAGACCGGCGTCGCCAGCGAGCGGCCGCGCGTCGCCGCCGTCTTCGTCAACCGCCTGCGCCGCGGCATGCGGCTGGAGAGCGATCCGACCATCATCTACGGCCTCACCCGGGGTCGGCCGCTGGGCCGCGGCATCCGCGCCTCGGAGCTGGCCACGGCGACGCCGTACAACACCTACCTCGTCGACGGCCTGCCGCCGACGCCGATCGCCAACCCGGGCCGCGCGTCCCTGGCCGCGGTGCTGGATCCGCCCAAGACCGACGAGCTGTTCTTCGTCGCCGACGGCACCGGCGGCCACGTGTTCGCCAAGACCTACGAGGAGCATACCCGCAACGTCGCCAAGTGGCGCGCGCTGGAGAAGGCCCGCGCGGCTCAGGCGACGACGACCGTCGCTCCGGCGGTGGCGCCATGACGTCTGGAGTCAGATCCTCACCCGGCCCGCAGAGGACGGGGGAGGGGGACCGCAAAGCGGTGGAG
>NZ_JBHUEY010000006.1:0-620189 GCF_042681205.1 Phenylobacterium terrae | reverse complement strand
CCTCCGTCTCGGCGCTGGCGCGCCGATCCACCTCCCCCGCACGCTGCGCTACGGGGGAGGAGCCTGATGGCGCTTTCCGGCATGACCGGCTTTGGCCGGGCGGAGGGCGCGCTGGGCGCCTGGAGCTGGGCGGTCGAGGCCCGCAGCGTCAACGGCCGCAACCTGGAAGTCCGCTTCCGCGGCCCGCCCGGGTTCGACGGGCTCGAGCGCGCCGCCCGCGAGGGGGCGCAAGCCCGCTTCGGCCGCGGGCAGCTGCAGGTCTCCGTCCAGGCCAGGAAGTCCGAGGCCGCCGCCGCCGTGCGGATCAACACCGCCCAGCTGGAGACCTACCTCGCCGCCGCCGCACCCTACGTCGCCGCCGGCCAGGCCCAGCTGCCGACCATCGGCGAGCTGATGGCGCTGCGCGGCGTCGTCGAGGCCGCCGACGCCGAGGACGATCCGGAGGCTATGGCCGCGCTGGAGGCCGCCATCGCCGCCTCGCTCGGCGCGGCTCTCGACGCCTTGGCCGCCGCCCGCAAGGCCGAGGGCGAGAACCTCACCGTCGTGCTCACCGGCCTCGTCGAGCGGATCGGCGAGCTGGTCGCCGACGCCGCCGCCCTGGCCGCTGGCCAGCCCGCCGCCATCAAGGCCCGCTTCGAGAAGCGCATGGGCGAGCTGATCGCCGACAGCTCCGCCGCGCTCGAGGAGCGGATCGTCCAGGAGGCCGCCGCCATGGCCGTGAAGGCGGACGTGCGCGAGGAGCTCGACCGGCTGGCCCAGCATGTCGCCGCCGCCCGCGAGCTGATCGGCGGGCAGGGCGCGGCCGGCCGCAAGCTCGACTTCCTGACCCAGGAATTCATGCGCGAGGCCAACACCCTGTGCGCCAAGTCGGCCCTGGGCGAGCTCACCGCCGTCGGCCTCTCGCTCAAGGCGACGATCGAGCAGCTGCGCGAGCAGGTGCAGAATGTGGAATAGACGCTCCGGCCAATGACCGATCCATCGAACCGCCGCCGCCGCGGCCTGATGCTGCTGATCTCCTCGCCGTCGGGCGCCGGCAAGACCTCGCTGTCGCGCCGCCTCGTGGCCGACCATGCCGAACTGGACCTGTCGATCTCGGCCACCACCCGCGCCCCCCGCCCGGGCGAGGAGAACGGCCGCGAGTACCACTTCCTCGACCGCGCGGGCTTTGACGCCATGATCGAGGCCGGCGAGTTCCTGGAGTGGGCCCACGTCCACGAGCACCGCTACGGCACCCCGCGCGCCCCGGTCATGGCGGCGCTCGAGGCCGGCCACGACGTGCTGTTCGACATCGACTGGCAGGGCGCGGCCGCGATCAGCCGCGAGGCCCCGGGCGACGTGGTGCGGGTCTTCATCCTGCCGCCGTCGATGGCCGAGCTCTCCCGGCGCCTGCACGCCCGGGCCCAGGACCACGAGGACGTCATCCAGCGCCGCCTCGGCCGGGCCTACGACGAGATCCCGCACTGGCGGTCCTACGACTACGTCATCGTCAACGAGGACTACGACCGGGCCTACGCGGACCTGGCCCACATCTATCACGCCGAACGCCTGCGCCAGGCCCGGAACCCCTGGGTGAACGGCTTCGTCGAGGGCCTACTGGACGAGAAGCTCGAGCCGCCGCGCTAGGAGCTAATCCTCCGCCCGCAGCTCGTCGTGCCAGGCCATGTCCGGGGCGCGGGCCTGGAAGGAGGCGTAGCCGGTGCAGCCGAGGCGGCGGCAGCGGGCCTTGCGGTTCCAGAGGCTGAAGGCGGGGCCGCGGAGCGTGGCCAGGGCCCCCAGGTCCACCCGCATCACCAGCCCGCAGGTGGGGCAGCGGGAGATCACGTCCCACCCGAGGCGGCGCATGTCGTCCACGCTCTCGCAAACGGGCCGGCGGGCGGAGAGGGGGATGCGGGCGGGATTGCGGCGGGGCATGCCGGAACGAATGCAGAACGACCGGCGGCGCGGCAAGCGGCCTGCGGTTGCAGAGTCATCGCCGGTTCCGACCCGAGGATCACGATTCTGAGAGCCTGCACCTTTCACGCCCAATCCGGGTTCTGAGGCGTCGGCCCCGACATAACAACGATATCAGGGAGGCTGTGCAGATGCCCGCACCCACCGCCTACACATTCTACGGCGTCGTCGAGGACGACTACCTCGAGGACAGTGATCAGTTCATCCGCATCGATCCCGAAGCGTTCGGCTACGTCGGGGGCCAGACCGTCAGCGGGGACCTGACCCTGGTCGGCGGAGCGGCCGCGGTTTGGGACGCGTCCCTGACGCCGACCGGAGAGCGCTTCGCCCACTTCGGCGACTTCTCGGAGGTCTTTTTCTTCTTCGAGCAGCCGGACACCGGCGATTGGAGCGAGGAGGACTTCACCACCCCGCTGTCCCTGACCGCGCACGGGGACGAGCGGCCGCTGGAGCAGTTCCGGGCGAACCTCTTCCACGCCTCGGAGCCGGACGGGGAGACCCTGCGGTTCGACATGCACCTCTACGGCGGCGCCCGCTTCACCGACGACAACGACAACCAGGCCCGGATCTACGGCGCCTGGGTGCCCAACAACGTGACGCCGGAGCTGGTCTACGGGACCAACGCCTCCCAGACCCTGGTCGCGGACGGCGAAGTTTCGCTGGTCTGGGGCCGCGGCGGCAATGACTTCATCTTCGTCGACTCCGGCCTGGCCTTCGCCTGGGGCATGCAGGGGAACGACCGGCTGATCGGCGGCATGCTGCGCGACTACCTGAACGGCGGCCTCGGGAACGACACCCTGACCGGCGGCCTCGGCGACGACGACCTGTTCGGCGAGGAGCACAACGACCGGCTGATCGGCGGCGGCGGCAACGACTTCATGGACGGCGGGCTCGGTGACGACTGGCTCGAAGGCGGTCTCGGGAGCGACAACCTGCGCTCCGGCGGCGGGCTCGACACCCTGCTGGGCGGCCTCGATCGCGACATCCTCATCTCCGGCTCGGGCTTCACCGACCAGACCGGCGCGATCCTGCGCGCCCGCAGCGACGGCGGCGCGGGCGACGACCATATCCTGGCCATCAGCTACGCCCAGCTCACCGGCGGCGCCGGGGCCGACGTGTTCGAGGTCGGGCAGGGCGCCTACGGGCTGAACGCGGTGGTGATCACCGACTTCAAGCCGGGCACGGACAAGCTGATCGTCTATGCCGGCGAAGGCGGCCGCTACGACACTCCCGAGGAGATGCTGGCGGCGGCGCGGCAGGTGGGCGCGAACGTGGTCTTCGACTTCTTCCCCGAGTTCATCGCCGACGCCCCGCCGCTGGTCCTGCAGAACGTGAAGCTGTCGCAGCTCTCGGCGGGGGACTTCCTGTCACCCGGCTGACCGGCCTCGGCCGCGCGCCTGGGCGAAGGCTGCAGGCGCGCGGCCGGCCACGAACTCCAGGACGGTCCGCGCCAGGGCGGGCGGCGGCGCGCGCGCCGAGTCCAGCTCCAGGTCGTAGGTCCAGCGGCCGGAATGCACCCGCCCGGCCTGCTCGCGCGCGAGGCTGAGCGCGCGGTCGCCGCGCCCTTTCTCGCGGGCCTCGAGGACCTCCAGGTTGCAGCGCATGCCGATCAGCCAGCTGCGGGCGGGGTCCAGGACCGCGGCGAAGTCCTCGAAGTCCTCCGGCTCGAGCACGACGTGGTCGACCGCCACGTCCAGCCCGTCGGCCGCGACGCCGGCGACGAACTCGGCCATCCGGCCATTGAGGATCCGGCCGGCCGGCCCCGTGCGGGCGCGGATCAGGGACCGCCCCTCCGCATCCTCTTCGCGGTGGAAGGGATAGCCCTCCGCGGCCCGCTCGCCGAAGCCGGTGTAGGCGAGCGGCAGCATCGAGATCAGCGTGTCCACGCCCACCATCGCCAGCGGCCCCGGCCAGATCGCCTGCAGCGCCCGGCAAAGGCTCGTCTTGCCGCTGCTCGAGGCTCCGTTGATGAAGAGGACGGTCCCCGTCACTCAGGCCGCCGGGGCGGGCCGGGCGCGCTGGTTGTAGAGCAGGGCGCGCCGGCGGGCCTGCTCCTCGGGCGAGAGGCTCGCCGGATCCTCGGTGATCCCGGCGGCGACCGCCATGCCCCGTTGGACCGCCGGCCTTGCGCCCACCTCCTCGAACCAGCGCTTGAAGTACTTGAACTCCTCGATGTCGATGCCCTGGCCCTGCCAGTTCACCGTCCACGGATAGGAGATCATGTCGGCGATGGTGTACTCATCGCCGGCCAGGTAGCGGCGGTCGTAGAGCCGGTTGTTGAGCACCCCGTAGAGCCGGTGCACCTCGTCGCCGAACCGGCGGATGGCGTAGGACTGGTCGCCCTGCTCGGGGCCGAGCCGGCGGAAGTGGCCGTTCTCGCCGGTCTTCGGGCCCTGGTTGGCCATCTGCCACATCACCCACTGGACCACCTCGTACTTGGCCCGGGGCTCCTGCGGCCAGAAGCGGCCGGCCTTCTCGGCGAGGTAGAGCATGATCGCCCCGGACTCGAACACGCTGATCGGCGCGCCGCCGCCCGGCGGCTCGTGGTCGACGATGGCCGGCATGCGGTTGTTCGGGCTGATCTTCAGGAACTCGTCGGTGAACTGGTCTCCGCGGCCGATGTGCACCGGCACGACGCGGTAGGGGATCCCCAGCTCCTCGAGCAGGATGGTGACCTTCTTGCCGTTGGGCGTCGGCCAGTAGTGCACGTCGATCATGGGCGTCCTCCTGTGGCCCCGATCATCGCGACCTGGCGTCGCCGCGCAAGCGACCTCACGGCGGCTCGGCCGCCGCCCACTCTGGGCGCCTGCGGCGGCGGCCCTCATTGTCAAAGCTTCGCCGTACGCCATGGTTGCGGGGTCCGGCCCTACGCGGCTGGCGTGTCGTTTCGCCGGGGGGCGAAGTGAGAGTTGTAATGACCGACCAGCCGCCCGGGACGGGGCGCGACGACGGTCCAAATCCCGAGCTCGTCGCCGCTCTCGGCGCGGCCCTGCTGGATCCGTCCTGGCAGGAAGGGCTGCTGGTCTGCGACCGGCAGTTCCGCATCGTGTTCTGCAGCCGCTCGGCCGCGGCGCTGATGGGCCTGCCCGACCCGGCCCCGATCGGCGAGGCGATCTGGGACCTGCAGCCCGGCCTGCACGGCGGCCTGATCGAGCTGCGCTATCGCAGCGCCATGCAGAGCGGCGACGCCGGCGAGTTCGTGGTGCCGGCGCACGATGTCGAGGACGGCTGGATCGAGGTACGGACCCTGCCGCTGCCGGGGGCCATGGGCTTCCTGCTGCGCGACGTCTCCGAGCGCGAGCGCGGCGAGCGGCGGCTGCGGGAGATGAACACCAACCTGCGATTGGCGCACAAGGCGGCGCAGGCGGCGAGCTGGGAGCTGCGCCGCGGCCGGGGGCTCCACTGGCTCGACGCGGCCGCGGCCCGGCAGCTGATGGGCCTGCCCCGGTCCTCGCCGCCCGATGCGGCGCTGCCCGACTGGTCGGCCCTGGTCTCCGCCGACGACCGGCCCAAGCTCGACCAGGCGATGGCCCGGTTGGCCGACAAGGGCGAGGCGACCTTCGAGTTCAAGGTGATCGGCCGCGACGGGGTCGAGCGCTGGCTGGAGTCGCGCGGCTACGTCACCGAGCGCGATCCGCGCGGGCAGATGCTGCGGGTGCTCGGCATCACCCTCGACGTCACCGCGCGCCACATCGCCGAGGACGCCCTGCGCAGCGAGATCGCCGAGCGGGAGAAGGCCGAGGCCCACCTGCGTCTGCTGATCAACGAGCTGAACCATCGGGTGAAGAACACCCTGGCCTCGGTGCAGTCGATCGCCCGCCAGACGCTGCGGCGGGACTCCGACGCCGCCGCGCTGGAGCTGTTCGACGCCCGCCTGCAGGCGCTGGCCTGGACCCACGACGTGCTGACGCGCGAGCACTGGGCGGGCGCCTCGCTGGACGAGATGGTGCGCCGCATCCTCTCGCCCCACGAGTCCGGGGAAGGCGAGCGGTTCGAGGCCTCCGGTCCGCCTGTCCGCCTGTCGCCGCAGATGGCGCTGGCGTTGGCCATGGGGCTGCACGAACTGGCCACCAACGCGGTGAAGTACGGGGCGCTTTCGGCGCCTGAGGGGCGGGTGAAGATCAACTGGCAGGTCGCCGCCCAGGCCGGCGAGCGGCCCGAGCTCACGCTGCGCTGGCGCGAGTTGGGCGGGCCGAAGGTTCACGCCCCGACCCGCCGCGGCTTCGGCTCCCGGCTCATCGAGCGGGGCCTGGCCGCCGAGCTCGGCGGCGGCGCGGAGATGGTCTTCGCCCCGGCGGGCCTGCAGTGCGTGATCCGGGCGCGGCTGGACTAGTCGTTCCGCCGCCCAGGCCGGCGTTTGGGCGGCTACCGCGCCCGGTGCGCCGCCACCGCCCGGCCGGCCCGCCAGGCGAGCCAGGCCGACGGCAGCATGCCCAGCGCGCAGAACATGAAGGGCGCATCGATGGCCAGGGTGAAGAGCCCGCCGGCGATGGCCGGGCCGAGCACCCGCGCCGCCGAGCCCGCCGCGTTGTTGGCCCCCAGCGTCGAGCCTTGCTTGTCGGGCGGAGCGGAGTGGGAGATCAGCGCCGAAGTCGCCGGCTGGGACATGGTGTGGCCCGCCGTCGCCGCGACCAGCGCCACCACCACGATCCAGATCTGGCCGCTCAGTGCGACGATGAGGACGGTCGCCCCGGTGATCAGCAGCCCGCCGACGATGGTCGCCGTCTCGCCGATCCGCCGCACGACGAAGCCTGAGAAGAAGCCCTGGGCCAGGGCCGCGGCGATGCCGGTGAGCGAGATCACCTGACTGATCTGCTTGGCGCCCCATCCCCACTTGGCCGCGCCCCAGAGGCCCAGCACGGACCAGATGGACGAGAAGGCGAGGAAGCCGAGGAAGGTCGCGCCGAGGATCTTGCGCAGCACGGGCGAGGCGAGGGCCTCCGTCAGGGCCGCGATGGGATTGGGCCGCGCCTGGGTGGGCGCCGACCTGGCGCGGCTCTCCTTCACGAACGCCAGGGCGCCGAAGCCGGCCAGCCAGCACAGGCCGAAGGCCGCCAGCAGGGGCGGGCGGAACCCCGCCTCGCCGATCCCCTCGATGAACAGGAAGCCGCCCAGCGCCGGGCCGACCACGAAGCCGATCCCGAACGAGGCCCCGATCAGGCCCAGCCGGCCGGCCAGCCGGCTCGGCGGCGAAATGTCGACGATGTAGCCCTGGATGACCGAGATGTTGCCGCTGAAGAAGCCGGCGACGAAGCGGGCCAGGATGGCCAGCCAGATGTCCGGCGCGAAGGCCAGCGCCACATAGCCGAGGCCGGAGGTGAAGATGGTCAGCAGCAGCACCGGCTTGCGGCCGATCCGGTCCGACAGTCGCCCCCAGGTCAGCTCGCCTATGAACTGCCCGGCCGAGAACACCGAGAACATCAGGGTGACCTGCCAGGGCGCGGCGTCGAACACCTCGGCGTAGAAGGGCAGGAGCGGGATCACCACCCCGAAGCCGATCAGGCTCATGAAGACGATGAGCAGCAGCACCGCCAAGGCGAGCCGCCCGTCGGGAGCCTCCACGCTGTCCTGAGCCTGGGCCATGCCGGGCTGTAGCCTGCGCCGCATCCGCCGTCGAGCGAGCGCCGGGCCGCGGGCCGGGTTTTCTAGACCGCGTCCGCCCGGCCCAGCCAGATCGCCACGGCGGTGCGGTTGGGCCCGACCTCGCGGATCGCCTGGCGCAGTTCCTCGATGGTCGCGTCAAGGCGCTCGGACCAGTAGGCCGCCTGGGCGGCGTCCTTCAGGTCGATCAGCGGCGGCGGCTCGAAGGTGCGCAGCTCTTCGGGTCGCATCGCGGTCTCCCGTCTCTCCCAGCGCGGAAGAAACGGCGGCTCGGGCGCCGATGTTCCGTGCGCGGAGCGCCCGCGTTCAGGCGCGCCTGGGCGCCGTCACCAGCCGAAGGCCCGCTTGCGCGGCATAGCGCAAGGTGATGTCCACCGCCGCCAGGGCCCGCGCCTGGCTGCCCTCGGCGCCGGCCGCGACCGTCACGCCATCCTCGTCGTACACGCTCCACTTCCAGCCGCTTTCGGACTGGCTCAGGGAGTAAGCCAACCTGCCCATGTTCAGCCTCCTCGCCGTCTATGCGGCGCCCGGGCCTCAAACCGGCGTTATCGGCGTTGGTTCGGCAGCGCCCGTTAACTTTCGTCGAATCTGCAAGGCTGGCGAATTGTCGCAGGCTCTGGTATAAGCCGCGCCACCCCGAAGCCCCGGAGTTTAGCAGCGATGCATGGCGCAAGGACGTCGGCGGCGAGCCTGACGGGCATCTGGCAAGGCCTCTACAGCTACAACGACGGACGCGACGACGCGCCGTTCGTGGCGACCCTGCTGGATCTGGGGGGCGCGATCAGCGGCACCACCCATGAGCCGTGCCCGGTCGGCGCCTCGTCCAGCGGTCTGGCGTTCGCGGAGATTTCCGGCCGTCGGGAAGGCGCCGCGGTGATCTTCTCGAAGACCTACGACGGGACCAGCGGCCTCGACCACACGGTTCTCTACGAGGGCACGCTCAGCTCGGACGGCGCCGAGATCGAGGGAACCTGGATCATTCCGGGCGGCTCGGTGGGGCGGTTCATGATGATCCGCGGCGGCGGCCGCAAAGAGGGCGCGGCCCTCGAGATGGCCGCGGCGGCCTGATCCCGCTTCAGCTCTAGCGTTTCGGCATCGCCTGCCAGAGCCTGGCGGCGGTGCGCTCGATGTCGGACCTCGGATCGCTCAGGTTCAGGCGCCGCTTGAACGACAGGCCGATCTCGGCTTCCCGGCACCAGGCGATGTCGGCCTCGAAGGCCGCGCCGGTCTTGGCGATCACCACGTAGAGCGGCCGGGACAGGAACTGCACCGACTTCAGCTTCACCCGCGCGCCGGTCGCCGAGATGTCGCGGATCACGCAGGGCTCGGCCTGGGCCGCGCGGCCGTGGATCAGCAGCCCGCCGACCAGCACGTCACGCCTCTGGGCGCGGCGGTGCTCGGACGAGCTGGGCGCGGGCTTCGCGCCGGTCTGAACGGTCGATTGACTCATGGAGCCGTCAGCTTGCCGCAGGCAGGCCTAAACCCCGGTTAAGCTGCGCGAGGAACTTCGCCTCGTGACCGAGGGCTTCTCCAGGCCTCGCGGTCGCCTCAGGCGTTGAGGAGCCAGTCCCCGCTCAGGCTGCTCAGCTGGGTGTTGGCCAGGATCACCCGGTCGCCGCCGCCCATGTCGACCACCACGTCCGCGCCTTCCTGGCGCACGGTGTAGCTCGTGCCCTGCGCGAGGCGGACGCTGTCCCCCTCGGCGCGGTTGAAGTCGGTGATCCGGTCGACTCCTGCGCCGGAGAAGGACCAGAACTGGTCCGCGCCGGCGCCGCCGGTGACCGTATCCGCGCCGCGGTCGCCGCTCAGGTAGTCGTCGCCGCCGTCGCCGAACAGCACGTCGTCCGACTGGCCGCCGAGCAGGGTGTCGCGCCCTTCGCCGCCATAAGCGGTGTCGGACGCCAGGTTGGCGACGATGTAGTCGTCGCCGGCCTCGCCATGCAGCATGTCCTCGTCCTGGCCGCCGACCACCCAGTCGTTGCCGAGCCCGCCGTAGATGGTGTCGGAACCGGTGTTGCCGTGGGTGTTGTCGAACCCGTCGCCGCCGTAGATCACGTCGTCGCCGGCCTCGCCGCGCAGGTAGTCCTCGCCGTCGCCGCCGCGGATCTCGTCGGCGCCTCCGCCGCCGAGGATGCGGTCCGCGCCGGCGCCGCCGCCCAGCACGTTGGCCGCATCGTCGCCGATCAGGGTGTCGGCGCCCTCGGTGGTCACGCCGCCGGGCTGGGGCGTGGCCGGCGCCGCCGGCAGGCTGGGCGTGGAGATGGCGCCCTGATAGCCAAAGTAGGCGTGGTTGGTGCTGCCCGAGGACTCGGCCAGCGGCGACGTGCCGATGCCGGCGATCTCGCCCGAGCCGGTGTTGCCGTAAGCGGCGTTGCCCCAGCTGTCGTCGGAGGCCTGGATGACCGCCGTCGGCTGGCCGGTGATGGTGTTGCCGGTGACCGTGTTGCCCCAGGAGGCCCAGTGCTTGCCGGTGTGCGGGTCGTCGTGCGCCTTGATGCGCACGCCATAGCCGTTGTTGCCGTAGATGTTGTTATTCTGGATCAGGTTGTCCTGGGCGCCTTCGATCAGCACGCCGCCCGAGGCGTTGCCGTAGATCTCGACCCCGAAGACCGTCACCTTCTCCGAGAACTTGATGCCGATGCCGTTGCGGCCGTTGGCGTAGCTGGCCCCGCCTTCGATGCGCACGTCGTAAATGAACGGCCGGTCGTCCGAGCCCTTCTGGACGGAGATCCCCGAGGCGGCGTTGTGGTGGGCCACGTTGTTCTTCAAGAGCACGTCGTGGCTGGAGGTGACGATGTTGAAGCCGTAGCGGCCGTTGTTGTAGGCGACGTTGTTCTCGAGGATCGTGTCGAAGCAGAAGTCGATGGTGAAGCCGTCGCCCAGGTTGTCGTGGGCGACGCTGTCCCGGATGGTCAGGAACCTGGTCTGCTCGTGCGGGTCGAAGCCGTAGCGGGAGACGTTCATGATCTCCACGCGCTCGATCAGGATGTTCTCGTCATACTGGGTCGAGCCCGGCGTGACGCCGCAGAAGAAGCCGTCGATCTCGCCGGAATTGTTCTGGTGGTTGCCGTCGATCGTGAGGTCGCGGAGGACGACGTTCTTGGTCACCTCGCCGGAGGGCGTGCGCACGATGCCGGTGATCTTGGAGTCCTCGCCGTCCATCACCTTCAGATTGGACTGGCCCATGCCGTCGCCGACCAGGCTGACGTTCGAGCGGATCTGCAGCGCCCCGTCGGAGGCTTTGCCGGTCATGGAGTGGACGATGTAGGTCCCGGCGGGGATGTAGACGACGCCGCCGCCGGCCGCGTGGGCGGCGTCGAGCGCCCTCTGGATGGCTGCGGTGTCGAGCGTCGAGCCGTCGCCTTTGGCCCCGTAGTCGCGCACGTTGAAGATGAGGTCAGCCATACGGGTACTCCTGGCCGGCCTGGACGCTTCTGGTCCGGCCCAGCACGCCCCCGCAGCCTGAGCCGTACAAAGATGCCTGATTTGGTTACCAATTCCCTGCGGCAACTTGACCGTAGGGCGCGGCGCAAGACCGCGTGCGACGTTCTTTGAGCGCGGGGGAGCACCTTCCTTTCCCGCTCGCGGGAAAGGAAGGTGCGCAAGATCAGCTCTCGGAGCTCGCCGGCTTGGGCGTGCGGGCCAGACGCCCGATGCCGAACACGATCGTGGTGGCGATCGCCGTCAGGCTGATGAAGTCGAAGGTCGGCCCCGTCATGCCCTGCTCGCGGGCGACCCAGAGGGCGAACAGCACGGCCACCAGATGGACGGCGTTGGCGACGTGCGCCTCGGCGGCCGAGCGCCAGTCGCCGAAGAGGATGCGGGAGAGATCGAAACGTTGCATCCGCGACGGGTAGGCGAGGCGGGGAGTCCCGTCAGCGCGGCAAGGCGCCGCGCGGCCTCGTCCATGCGACCTCGCCAGGGCTACTCGGCGAAGAGCTTGTTGAGGCCGATCGAGGGGCCCGGCAGGCCGAAGGCGTCGAAGCTCCCCCGCGACCTGATCTCCTCGGCGGCCTCGACGAAGGCGGCCCAGGCGCGGCGGGCCAGGGCGCCGCCGGTGCTGACCCGGCGCACGCCGAGCCCCGCCAGCTCGGCGAGGCTCATCCCCGGCCAGGCCATCAGCACGTTGACCGGCTTGGGCGCGACGGCGCCGACCAGGGCCGTGATCTCCTCCGGCGTGCGGACGCCCGGGACATAGATGCAGTCCGCGCCGGCGTCGGCGAACATCACCGCCCGGTCGATGGCCTGCTTCAGGTCGAGGAGCCCGTGCAGCAGCCCTTCAGTCCGCGCCACCAGCACCACATTCTCCGCCGCCAGCGCCTCGCGCGCGGCCCGGATGCGGGCCACCGCCAGCGGCGGCTCGTAGAGGGCGGGCGTCGCCTCGCCGGTCAGGTCCTCGATGGACAGGCCGGCGACCCCGGCCTGCGCGGCGCGGCGGACGTTGGCGGCGACCTGCTCCGGCTCGCGGGCGAAGCCGTTCTCGAAATCGGCGTTCAGCGGAATGTCCACCGCCTCGGAGAGCTCGGCCAGATGCCGTAGCAGCGCGTCGAGCTCGACCTGGTTGTCGGCGCGCCCCTGGGCCCAGGCGTAGCCGGCGCTGGTCGAGGCGATGGCCGGAAATCCCAGGTGCTGCAGGACCTTCGCCCCGCCCACGTCCCACGGGTTGGGCAGCACGAAACAGCCCTCCTCGTGCAGGCGTCGGAATGCGGCGCGCTTTTCGGCGACATCGGCCATGGCCTGTCCCTTCCATCTGTGTCGGCGGCCAAGCTGGCGCCGCGCCGCTTGCCCGGCAAGCGGGCCTGAGGCAGCTTGCCGGCCCCGGGCGAGGGGCGCGGGGCAAGAGGACGGGAATGCGGGTTTTGAGGCTGGCCGCCGCCGCGGCGGCGGGACTTGCGCTCGTCGCCTGCCAGGCCGAGCGACTGCCGGCCGAGCGCGGCGAGGGCGGACCCTCGGTGGCCGAGCGGGTCTCGGTGCTGAGCGGCGACACCTTCATCGTCGACGGCCGCGGCGTGCGGCTGGCCAACGCCTTCGCGCCCGAGCCCATTCCGCGCGCCCGCTGCTGGGCCGAGGCCCTGGCGGCGAAGCAGGCGGCCCGCGTCGTCCAGCAGATGATGCGCGAGGCGACCAGCATCGAGGTCAAGCCGACCGGCCCGCGCGACGAGTACAACCGCCAGTTCGCGATCGTGACCCTCAGCGGTCTGGACCTGGGCCAGACCCTCTACGACGAGGGCCTCGCCGGCCGGCCGGGCACCCAGCGCTTCCCCTGGTGCGATCCGATCAGCAAGAACGCTCCGGGCGCGCCGACCATCTACTCCCTGATGGAGCTGAAGCCGCGCTAGGCCGGCGTCGTCTCGCGGCCGTAGGGCGTGGAGGCGAAGATGGTCTGCTCCTCGTCTGTCATGTCGGCCGGGACGTTGGCGAACAGCGGGGTAGACAGGTAGCGCTCGCCGGTGTCGGGCAGCATGCACAGGATGTTGGACCCGGCCGGCGCCTGCTCGGCGACCTTCAGGGCGCCCGCGAACGTCGCCCCGGAGGTGATGCCGACGAAGATGCCTTCCTTCTGGGCCAGGTCCTGGCTGCACTTCATCGCCTCGGGGCCGGGGATCGCCAGCACCTGCTCGATCTTGTTGTCGGTCACCGCGTCGCCGGTCAGCTTGGGGATGAAGTCCGGCGTCCAGCCCTGCATCGGGTGCGGCTTCCAGGCCGGGTGGCCCCTGGCCGGCGTGCCGTCGGGGTTGCGGTCCTGCGACTCGCCGGAACTCAGGAGGGCCGCGTCGGCCGGCTCACAGACGACGATCCTGGTGTCCGGGCTCTCCTTGGCCAGCACGCGCGCGACGCCCTTGAGCGTGCCGCCGGTGCCGTAGCCGGTGACCCAGTAGTCCAGCTTCTCGCCGGCGAAGTCCTCGATGATCTCCCGCGCGGTGGTGCGCGAGTGCATGTCGGCGTTGGCCTCGTTCTCGAACTGGCGGGTCAGGAACCAGCCGTGGGTCGCGGCCAGCTCCTTGGCCTTCTCGACCATGCCGGTGGCCCGCAGGGCGGCCGGGGTCAGCACCACCTTGGCGCCCAGGAAGCGCATCAGCTTGCGCCGCTCCACCGAGAAGCTCTCGGCCATGGTGACCACCAGGGGATAGCCCTTCTGGGCGCACACCATGGCCAGGCCGATCCCGGTGTTGCCGCTGGTCGCCTCGATGACCGTCTGTCCGGGCTTCAGCTCGCCGGAGGCCTCGGCGGCCTCGATGACGCCCAGGGCGAGGCGGTCCTTCACCGAGCCCAGGGGATTGAAGGCCTCGACCTTGACCCAGAGGTTCACATGGCCGGGCGCAAGGCGATTGATGCGGACCACCGGCGTGCGGCCGACCGTCTGCAGGATGTTCTGATAGCGCGCCATGCCATGTCTCCGCGGATCGCCGAGCTCGTCTCGGCGTGCGGGCATTAAGCGAAGCGGGGGAGGGGCTGTAAAGCCGCAGGCCTGCCCGTCAGGTGGCCAGGGCCGCCCAGATGTCGCGTATCTTGTTCGGCTCGGAGGCCGGGATCAGCTTCAGCTCGGTGCGGTCCTTCATGAACACGCCGCACAGGTCGCCGCGCCGCCACTTGATGTTGGCCGTGAAGGCCACCCCGCCGGGGATGTGGATCAGGGTGAAGGTCTGCGGGATCGGATAGACCGCCGCCACCTCCAGCATCGCCCCGCTCTTGGACAGGTTCTTGATGATGCAGTCGGCCCAGGCGCCGAAGTTCTCGCCATAGCAGATGCGCGCGCGGATGTTGGTCGGCTCGCGGACCTCCGAGCGGCGTTCGATCGGGAAGCTGTCGGTCATGGCGCTGCGGGCGATGGCGGGTTCGGTCATGCGCGGAAGCTAGCGCCTTAGGGTTTCCGGCTCATGAACCTTACCGGTTACCGGCTGGTGTGCGTGCGGTCAGCTCGGCCAGGGCGACGGGGCGGTAGCCGCGCACGTCCACGCCCACGTCGTACTGGCGGGGCAGGGGCTTCATCCGCCCGTGGCTGTGGCCGTGCAGATTGAGGGCCCCGCGGTGCTGGCCGTTCCAGCTGCGGAAGGGGTAGTGGCAGAGGACGAGCTTCACCCCATCCACCTCCGCCTCGGCGTAGGGCTGGACGCTGGCCCAGGCCTCGCCTGCCGCGAAGGGCGGATCGTTGTTGCCGATGACCAGGTGCTTCTCGCCGTTCAGCCGGGGCAGGATCTCGGCCGCGCGCCGGGCGGTGCGGGCGAAGTCGCCCAGGTGCCAGACGGTGTCCGCCGGCCCGACGACGGCGTTCCAGTTCTCGACCAGCGCCTCGTCCATCTCGGCCGTGGAGGCGAAGGGCCGCTTGTAGAGGTTCAGCGTCCGGTGGTCGCCGAAATGGGTGTCGCTGGTGAAGAAGACCGTCATCGCCGCCCTAACGCCTTGGCTTGGCGCCCGGCGCCCACCTACTGTCGATCCAATGACAAATGCAGAGGGAGGCGGAGGCGTGGACTTCCAGACCATACTGTACGGTACGGACGCTGGCGTGGCGACCATCACCCTGAACCGGCCGCAGGTCCGCAACGCCCAGGACTACCGGATGCTGGACGAGATCGACGGCGCCTTCGAGCTGGCGAAGGCGGACCGCGACGTCCGCGTCGTCGTGGTGCGCGGCTCGAACGGCGTCTGGTCCACCGGCCACGACCTCGGCTCCGAGGAGGGCATGGCCTACCGCCGCAGCCTGGGGGCCCGCGACGGCATCGAGCGCTACGACCAGTTCAAGAAGTACAATCTCGATCTCCTCCTGAAGTGGCGCAACTTCCCCAAGCCCACCGTGGCGATGGTCGAGGGCTACTGCATCTACGCCGGCTGGATGCTGGCGGCGGCGATGGACGTGGTGTTCGCCGCCGAGGACGCCGAGTTCCTGGGCGGCTTCGTGGAGTACAACTCCATCCCCTGGGACATCGGCGTGCGCCGGGCCAAGGAGCTGTGCTTCGAGAGCCGGTTCATCTCCGCCGAAGAGGCGGCCCGCTACGGCTTCGTGAACCGCGTGCTGCCCAAGGCCGACCTGGAGCGCGAGACCTACGCCTGGGCCCGTCGTGTGGCCGAGAACAGCCCCGAGGCCCTGCGGATGGCCAAGATCCAGATGAACAAGGCCCAGGACCACCAGGGCTTCACCAACGCGGTCGAGGACAGCCTCGGCGATTACCAGGCGATGATGTACATGCCCGGCTCGACCATGCGCGTCGAAGGGGTCAAACGCCTGGCGACGGTGGACCTGGCGGTGCGTGGCAGGAAAGGCGAGCGCTTCGGCCTGAAGGCTCCGGAAAAGGCGGGTTGAGAGACTGACATGAGCGACACCTTCCGCGCCCTGCGCGTCCACAAGACCGACGCCGGCCAGGAGACCCGCTTCGAGGACCTGACCGCGGCCGACCTGATGGACGGCGACGTCGTCGTCCGGGTCGAGTTCTCGACCGTCAATTTCAAGGACGGCCTTGCCCTGACCGGCCGCTCGCCGGTGGTCCGGGTCTGGCCGCTGATCCCCGGGATCGACTTCGCCGGAGAGGTGGAGAGCTCCAGCCACCCCGAGTTCAAGGCTGGCGACAAGGTGGTGCTGAACGGCTGGGGCGTCGGCGAGACCCACCACGGCGGCTACGCCCAGAAGGCGCGGGTCAAGGGCGACTGGCTGGTCAAGCTGCCGGCCGGCCTTACGACCGAGCAGGCGATGGCCATCGGCACCGCCGGCTACACCGCCATGCTCTGCGTCATGGGCCTGGAAAAGGGCGGCGTCACGCCCGACAAGGGCGAGGTGGTGGTCACCGGCGCAGCCGGCGGCGTCGGCAGCGTCGCGGTCGCCCTGCTGGCGGGCCTCGGCTATCGGGTGGTGGCCTCCACCGGCCGCAAGGACACCGAGGGCGACTATCTGCGCGGGCTCGGCGCCGCGGACCTGATCGACCGCAACGAGCTCTCCGGCCCGGGCCGCCCGCTGGCGCGCGAGCGCTGGGCCGGCGCGGTGGACGCCGTCGGCAGCCACACCCTGGCCAACGTCCTTTCCCAGACCCGCTACGGCGGGGTGGTGACCGCCTGCGGCCTCGCCCAGGGGATGGATCTCCCGGCCTCGGTCGCCCCCTTCATCCTGCGCGGCGTCACCCTCATGGGCGTCGACAGCGTGATGCGGCCCAAGGCCGACCGGGCCGCGGCCTGGGGCCGGCTCGCCCGCGAACTCGACCTCGACAAGCTGGACGCCATGACCAGCAAGGCCGCGCTCGGCGACCTGCCGCGCCTCGCCGGCGAGATCCTCGACGGCAAGGTGCGCGGCCGGATGGTCATCGACGTGAACGGCTGAGGCCTCCGTTCAGGGGCACCCTCGTTGGGACGCGCTGCGGCCTGCCTGTCACCTGTCCCGGCGGTGGGTGACAGGTAGCTGCGCGCAACCGGCCACCGGATGGGGGGAGCATCTGCGCCCCCTAGGCGTTGGCGTCCCAACAGAGGGAGCCTGCGATGCCCGAGCACGAGATGTCCAAGGACGCGATCGACCTCTTGATGGAGGACCATCGGACGGTGGAGGGGCTGTTCTCCCAGTTCGAGGCCGCCGGGGCCGACCAGGAGAGGCAGGCGCTGGCCCGGAAGATCTGCCGCGAGCTGAAGGTCCACACCGTCCTCGAGGAGGAGATCTTCTACCCGAGCGTGCGCGGCAAGGTGGACGATGACCTGCTCGACGAAGCCTATGTGGAGCACGACGCGGCCAAGGTGCTGGTCAAGGAGATCGAGGCCGGCTGGGCGGACGAGGCCTTCTACACCGCCAAGGTGAAGGTGCTGAGGGAAGCCATCGAGCACCACGTCGAAGAGGAGGAGGACGAGCGCAATGGGCTGTTCGTCCAGGCCCGGAAGGCCGACCTCGACCTGCGCGCGCTGGGCGAGGAGATCGCCGCGCGCAAGGTCGAGCTGATGCGCGAGGCCGAGGATGGCCGCCTGCCGCCGGCCGAGACGCGGACCTTCCTCGGGGTCGAACAGCCGACCGCGGAGGAGGGGGGCGATCTGCCCGCGGACGGGGCCGCGCCCGGGCCGCAGCCGGGCTTGCGCGCTCCCTGACGCCGACGCCCGGACGTGGACACGGCGCCGCTTGGCGCCTAACGATGTTTGCGCGCCCGGCGGAGCAGGGCTCGGGCCTGGCCCACGCGAGGTCCGAAGAGCGCCTGCGCGACCTGGCCTCATCAGGGAGACCAATCATGCGGATTCTCACTTTGGCGGCTGCGGCCGCCCTGGCCCTCAGCCTCACCGCTTGCCAGCAGAACCAGGCCGAAGAGGCCAAGGACGAGGCGGCCGAGGCCACCAGCGAGACCGCGGCGACCACCGAAGGCGCCGCCGAGGGCATGGCCGCGGACGCCTCCGCGACCGCCGAAGGCGCGGGCGACGCCATGGCGACCGCCGCCGACGCGGCCGCCGAGAAGGCCGGCGAGGCCGCGGCCGCGGCCGGCGACGCCGCCGAGAAGGCGGGCGAAGCGGCCAAGGACGCCGCGGACGCGGCGAAGGACGCCGCCAAATAGTGTCGGGTCGCGTGGGGCGCCCGCTGGAGCGTGCGCTCTGGCAGGCGCCCTGCGCGTCCCCTTCAGCCGGGGGTCCAGAAATGGCCCTTATCCGGGCCTGCGGCGGCCATACGGGGCGGCGATGGTCTCATCGTCGGTCGGTCGGACGTGAAGGTCTGGACCTGAACAGCCCCCCCAGCCCCTCTGGATCGGAGCGGCTGATCGGCCGGCGCCTTGATCATCGGACGCGCCCCGCCGGCGTCCCGGCAGCCGATCCGAGCGTGTCCACACTCCCCCACTTCGCCACCCCGGACCGCCGCCGCCTGCTCGGCGGCCTCGCCCTGGCGCTCTGCGCGCCTGCGCTGGCGCACGCGGCGCTGCGACCGGGCGAGCCCCAGCCCTGGCTCGACTACGAAGCCCGCCTCAGGGGACGCCTCGGCGACGCCGGGGGCGGCCGGTTCCAGGCCGGGACCGCCGAGGCGCTGCTCGCGGAAACCAACGCCGTCCGCCACGCCGCCGGCCGGGGCGAACTGCAGTGGAGCGCGCAACTGGCGCTCGCAGCCCGGGCGCACGCCGCCGACCTCGCCGCCCGCGGCTATGTGGAGCACCTCTCGCCCGAGGGGTTCGATCCCTCGCACCGGCTGTCGCTGCTTTCCCGTCGCCTGCTGGCCTCCACCAGCGAGAACATCGCCGTCCGCACCGGCGGCGCGCCGCCCACGGCGTCGGACCTGATGGGGGTCTGGCGCAAGAGCCGTCCGCATTGGACGGGCCTCATGCTGCCCACCCACACCCACGCGGCCTTCGGGGTGGTCCAGGCCGGACGGCGGACCATCGCCGTCGGCCTCTACGCCCGGCCCGACGGGACGCTGGCCCAGCCGGCGCCCTTCCGCCTCGAGGACGAGGCCGATCTCGTGCGGGCCGTGGCCAGCGCCCGACCCGAGCTGCGGGACTTCGAGCTCACCGATCCGATCAGCGAGCGGCGGATGGCCGGCCCCTGGCCCACGGGCGAGGACTTCGCGCTGCCGCGCGGCGTCTACCAGCTGCGGCCGCACCGGCCGGTCCCTGGCGGGACCCAGATCCTCTGGGGCCCGATCTTCGTGCGTCTCTAGCGGCCGAGCTGGTCGGCCAGCGCCAGGAACTCGGCGACGCTAAGCGTCTCGGCCCGCCGCGCAGGATCGACGCCCGCGGCCGCGCAGAGCGCCTCGCCGCCCAGCGGCTTCAGGCTCGAGCGCAGCATCTTGCGCCGTTGGCCGAAGGCGGCGGCGGTGACGGCCTGCAGGGCGTCGAGCCGGGCGGGCGCCGGCCGGTCCGCGCGAGGGGTGAGTCGGACCACCGCGGAATCCACCTTGGGCGGCGGGGTGAAGGCGCGGGCCGGGGCGTCCATGACGATCTGGCCGTCCGCGCAGGCCTGAGCGATGACCGCGAGCCGGCCGTAGGCCGAGGCGCCCGGCGCGGCCACGATCCGCTGGGCCACCTCCTTCTGGAACATCAGGGTCATGGCCGCCGGGCGGAAGTCGCCGGTCAGCCACTTCACCAGCAGCGGCGTGCCCACGTTGTAGGGCAGGTTGGAGACCACATGGGCGGGACGGCCGCCGGCCAGGGCCGCCTCGTCCGCGGCCAGCGCATCCGCGTGCTCGACCCGCAGCCGCCCGGGTGCGGCGGCGGCCAGTTCCTGCAGCAGCGGCAGGAAGCGCTCGTCCTTCTCGATCGCGACCACCTCGGCGCCGGTCTCGAGCAGCGCCCGGGTCAGCCCTCCCGGGCCGGGCCCCACCTCGATCACGAGGTCGCCCTCGCCGACCGCGGCCAGCCGGGCGATCTTACGGGTGATGTTGAGGTCCAGCAGGAAGTGCTGGCCCAGGCTCTTGCGGGCCAGGAGGCCGTGGGCGTCGAGGCTCTCGCGCAGCGGCGGCAGGTCGGCCAGCGCGCTCATCCCGCCCGCCGGCGCGCGATCTCGTCGGCCAGCCGGATGGCGGCGATCAGGCTCTCGGGCCGGGCGACGCCACGGCCGGCGATGTCGAAGGCCGTGCCGTGGTCCGGCGAGGTGCGCACGATCGGCAGGCCCAGGGTGACGTTCACCCCGCCCCAGAAGTCCAGCATCTTCACCGGGATCAGCGCCTGGTCGTGGTACAGGCACAGGGCCGCGTCGTAGCGGCGGCGCGTCTCCTCCGGGAACAGCGTGTCCGACGGCCAGGGGCCGCTGGCGTCGACCCCGAGGTCCTTCAGGGCCCGGATGGCCGGGCCCACGATCTCGATCTCCTCGCGGCCGAGCGAGCCGGACTCGCCGGCGTGCGGGTTCAGGCCGGCGACGGCCAGGCGCGGCGCGGCGACGCCGAAGTCCCGCCGCAGGGCCTGGGCGGTGACCAGGCCGGCGTTGACGATCCGCTCGATGGTCAACAGCGCCGGCACCCGCGAGATCGGCTCGTGGATGGTCACGAGCGTGGTCCGCAGCCCCGGGACCGCCAGCATCATGATGGGGCCGCGGGCCCCGTCGTAATTGGCCGCCGCCGTCAGCTCGCCGAGGAACTCGGTATGCCCGGGGAACTTGAAGCCGGCAGCGTACAGCGGCGCCTTGGCGATCGGCGCTGTGACCAGGCCGGAGACGGCGCCGGAGAGGGCCAGGCCCACCGCGGTCTCGATCCAGCGGACGACCTGCGGCGCGGCGGCGGGGGAGGGCCGGCCCGCGACGACCGGCGCCTGCAGCGGGATGTCGAGCACCGGCAGGGCGTCGGGGAACAGCCGCGGCGCGTCCTCCGGCGAGATCACCCGCCGCAGGATCGCCGACCCCGCCGAGGAGGCGGCGGCCAGCGACTGGAAGTCGCCGACGACCACAAACGGCGGCCCGCCGGCCCGGAGCTGGTTCCAGGCCTTGACGATGATCTCCGGGCCGACTCCCGCCGGCTCGCCGAGCGTGAGGGCGAGGGGCCCCAGCTTCACCGCGTCTCGATCGTCGCCGAGGAGCGCAGGTCGCGCATGTAGCGGCGGGAGATCATGGTCAGCTGCTGGCCGTAGAGCCGGTTCTCGATCTGCTCGCGGCTGACCTGCTCGGCCGCGGCGCCGCCGGCCCGGCGGCCGCAGACGGCCACAACGTGCAGCCCCGCCTGGGTGCGCAGCGGGCCGGAGAACTGGCCGTCCGCCAGGGTCTCGACCGCCGTCCGGAAGGCCGGCGACAGGTCCTTGGGCTCGGCCTCGCCGAGATCGCCGGCGATCACCCCAGGAACGGTGGCGGCCACGGTCTCCAGGCTGTCGCAGGTCGGCGCTTTGGCGCGGACCTGCTCGAGCTTGGCGGTCGCCTCGGCGACCTGGGCCTGCGACGCCTCCGCGGGCAGGGCGACGGCGGCCTGCTTCAGCCGCACCAGGGTGGCCGCGGCGCCCGAGCGCTTGTCGCGCAGGTAGATGATGTAGACGCCGTCCTTCACCTGGATCGGCCGCGACAGCTGGCCAGGCCGCATCTGGTCGAGGGCGGTCTGCAGTTCGGGGGCCATCTCGCCGGCGGCGACCCAGCCGGCGTCGCCGCCCGCGGCGGCGGTCGGCGCGGCCGAGAACTGGCGGGCGACCGCCGCGAACGGCGCGCCCTGCTGCATCTGGGTCACCAGCTGGTTGGCGCCGTTCACGGCGTTCTCCATGCCGCCGACCCGCGCGGCGTCGATGAACACCTCGCTGATCTGGTAGGAGGGCTTGTTGGCCGAGGCGGCGATGTTGGCCTGCACGGCCTTGATCTGGTCCTCGCCGATGCGCAGGCGCGAGCCGTAGCGGCCGCGGATCCAGCGCATCCAGCTGATCTGGGCGCGCAGCTGTTCACGCAGCGAGCGCTCGACGCCCTGGGCAGACAGCATGGCCTTGAACTGCTCGGGGGTCATGTTGTTGCCGCGGGCCAGCTGGGCCAGCTCTTCGTCGACCTCCTCGTCGGAGGCGATGATGTCGATCTTCTGCTCCCGCTCGACCTTGCGCAGCTCCTGGAACTGGAGCCGCTCGTCGACTAAGGAGATCAGCGCTTCACGCTGAAACTGCGGAAGATTCTGCTCCGTCGGCTGGACGCCCGAGGTGGCGATCAAAAGCCGCATCCTCTGGGCGAGGTCGAAGGTCGAGACGATGTCGTCGTTGACGACGGCCGCCACCGATTCCGAGATGCCCTGCGGCTGGACGGGCGCAGGCGCCGCCGGCGCCTCGGCGGTCTGGGCCGAGCCGGCGATGGGCGCGCCGGCGGCGCACAGGGCGGCGAGGAGGGCCGCGCCGCGGGCGAACCGCCCCCGGGCTTTCGGCGCATGGATCATGGACGAGATCATTCCTGGGTTGCGGCCGAACCGCCGCGTCTGGTCAGTCGGCATAGATAGGTTCGCCCAATGTGGCGAGCGTTAGGCGTATAGCAATCGAGTCCGAGGGGCCAAGGCGGCCAGATACCGCATCCTCGCGGCGGTAGATCACTTCGAAGACGGTGCACTCGTCCTGGTAGAAGACGCCGAGGTCGCGGACCACCCAGGCGCCCTGCTGCACGTCCCGGCTGCCGTAGGCCGACACGCCCCAGTTCTTATGCAGCGTCAGCCGCCCGCCCAAGTCGAGGTTCTCGCGGCGGTTTCCCTGCAGGTCGAGGTCGTTGCGCAGGTAGCGGATATAGCCGTAGCCGCGGCTGGTGCTGGCGTTCGCCCCGAACTCGGCCCGGCGGACGTCCAGCGTCTCCCCGTCCAGGCGGGCCCGGCCGAAGAAGGAGACGCCGCGGAACGGCTGGGCGTCGGCCGCCACCACCCAGTCGGAGCTGCGCTCCTGCAGCCCGCTGCGGGCCGGAAACACGTCGTTGCGCTCGGTGCGGAAGCTGCGGCCGAGCAGGAAGCTGGCCCGCCGCCCGTCGTCCCACAGCACCGAGGCCCGCCCGCCGGCGTTCAGCCGCGCACCGTCCTCGTAGAGGTCGAAGCCGGGGAATTTGTTGGCCCGGAAGAGGTTGGTCTCGTCGAACTCGAAGGCGAGGCTGTCCTCGTTGAGGTAGGTCGCCGCGGTCGCCGGGTAGCCGCCCGAGGCCGCCAGCGGCGGGATGATCTCGACCTGCTGCGCGTCCGGCGAGACGGCCAGCTGGACGACCGGCTCGAGGACCACGGTGGCCGTCGAAAACCTGCGATAGAACGGCCAGCTGACGTCGACGCCGGCCACGGCGAGGCCGCGGGTCACGCTGTCCGAGCCGAAGTCGCGGCCCGGCACATCCTCGAGCCGGTAGGCGTCGAAGCGGGCCTGGACGAACGGGTCGACGCGCAGGCCCGCCGAGGTCGTGTAGCTGGCCCGCCAGTCGGCCTCGACCGTGGAGCGGAAGCTGTCCAGGCCCGGCGCGTAGGGGGTGTCGACGGTGCTGGCGATCTGGCCCGGCAGCGTCAGGTGCGACTGCTCGCGGATCAGGCCCACCGCGCTGCCGCGCAGCCGCAGCCGCCCGCCGGCGATCTTCTGCTCGGGCTCCCAGCGGCCCTCGATGAGCGGCGCGATGCCCGGGAAGGTCCGGTCGTTCTCGGCCTGCACCAGCCGTTCGCCGTCGGGCAGGACGATCGGCGGCCGCGACCCGTCCGGACGCAGGCCCTGGATGCTCATCGCCGCCAGCGAAAGATAGGAGCGCTGGTCCTGCCGGATCGCGTAGACCTGCGAGATCAGCCGCCGGTCGTCGGCCACGAAGGGGCCGCGCGACTGGAAGACGTCGCCGACCTCGTACTTGTCGAACAGGAAGTCGTCCGACGTGCGCTCCAGCGTGAAGCCCCAGCGCCAGTGGTCGGCCGGGCGGAACGCGCCCGAGGCCAGGATGTAGCTGCGGTTGGTGTCGTCGCCGAAGCGGTCGCCGTCGCCGTCGAAGTCCTGCTCGTAGGTGTAGCCGACCCGCGCATCGATGGTCCCGGAGTAGAACCGCTTGCGATAGTGCAGGTTCAGGAAGGGGTTCACCTCGGTGTTGATCTGCGGGCTGATCACCAGGTCGGAGTAGGGCGAGATCACCTGGACGTAGGGCTGCTCGTAGGACAGCCCCCGCCGGTCGGAGACGCCGACCTTGGGGGGCAGCAGGCCGGACTTGCGCTGCGCCTGCGGGTCGGTGTGCCAGAAGACCGGCAGGTAGAGCACCGGCGCGCCGAACACCTGGATCACGGCGTTGCGGTACCAGACGATCTGGCGATCCTTGTCCTGCACCACGCGGTCGGCGCGGATCGACCAGGTCGGCGTCTTGGGCTCGTCGCCTTCGCAGATGTCGCAGGGCGTGTAGATCGCCCGGTTGAGCTCGTGGTGGGTCTCGTCACGGCGGACAGCCGTGGCGGCCGCCATCTTCACATTCTGCTGCAGCCGGGCGGAGAAGCCGATCGCGGCGCCGGCCCTCAGGTCCTCGTCCAGGACGATCTCGTCGGCGTACTCGCTGGTCCCGTCGGCGTTGAGGATCTGGGCGTTCCCGCGGGCGGTGATGACGCCGCGGGTCTGTTCGTAGACGAGCTCGTTGGCCCGCAGGGTCCGGCCCTGATAGCGCACTTCGACCTCGCCGGTCGCCGTGGCGACGCCGGCCTTGTCGTCATAGGTGACGAGGTCGGCCTCCATGTACAGCTCGTCGGGACGCAGGCCGTCCGGGCCGGGGGCCTCCGGCGCCTGAGCGTAAGCCGCCGCGCCGGACAGAATCGCCCACGCGGCGCCCGCCAGCAGGACGCGTTTGGCCGAGGTGGACGCCAGGCGCCGAAGCGAACTCATGAGATCGTGGGTTCCCCAACTTCGAAGCGGCCCGCCGCCTTGGCGATGGATAGCCGCCGGACGGCGCGCGATTCAACCGTCTTCGGTGTAGCAGAGCAGGGTGAGGCCGCACAGCAACGCCACCAGCGGCGGCGCCCAGGCGGCCAGCATCAGCGGAATGATGTCCGCCTCGGCCAGCGCGCCGGCGAACTCGTTGAAGAAGAAGAACACGAAGCCCAGCGCCACGCCGGCGCCGGCCAGCCCGCCCAGGCCGCCCAGGCGCGCCAGGCGCAGCGAGAAGGCCGCCGCCAGGATGGTCATGGCCGCGAACAGCACCGGCGTCGCCAGCAGCTGGTGCAGCCGCAGCTCGTACGGGGCGGCGGTGAAGCCGGCCTGCTCGGTCAGCCGGATGGCGCTCGGCAGCCGCCAGAAGGCGATCGCCTCGGGCGAGGAGAACCGTTCCAGCGCGCCCTCGCTGTCGAGGCTGGATCGGATCGTCAGCCGTTCGGAGCGGACGCTGCGCTCGCCGGCGGTCGCCTCGCGCACGTTCCGCAGGTCCCAGAAGCCGGGCATCAGCCGGGCCTCCTCGGCCTCCAGCCGGCGGCGGAATTCCAGCAGGCCCTGCGCGTTCTTCTGGTAGATGAACAGCGACACCTTCTTGAGCCGCACCACCCCCTCGACCATGTCCCGCGCCCGGGCGTGGATGACGATCTGGGTGTTGGCGTCGCCCTGCCGCAGCCAGACCTCCTTGGGCACGTCGGTCAGGTAGTTCTCCATCAGCTCGGCGCGCTCGCGCTCGAAGCGGGCGTTCAGCGCCGCCGCGAGGGGGTTGATCGCGCCCACGGCGATGGCGCCGGCCAGGAGGGCCGCGCCGGCCGTCGGCAGGATGAACCGCCAGGCCGAGACGCCGGCCGCGCGCATCGCGACCAGCTCGCTGCGCCGGTTCAGGCCGACATAGGCGGCCATGGCCCCGAACAGGAAGATGAAGGGCAGGAGCACCAGGATCACCGACGGCGCCCGCAGGAGGGTGAGGCCGAACAGCTGGGCGACCGTGGTGTCGGCGCGCACGCCCACCGAGCGCGACAGGTCCACGAACTGCACCAGCACGACCACCGAGGCGATCACCGCCAGGGCCGCCCCGACGCCGCCGAAGGCGCGCGTCATCACATAACGTTCGAGGGCGCCGACGCGGATCATGCCGGCGTCGCCCCCACCACGGGCGCGCGGCGCTGCCGGATGTCGATGTAGCGGGAGGCCCGCTGCCTGAACTGGGCGCGGAGGGCGATGATCATCGTCCCGAGCGGGATCAGATACTGGAAGATGTTGAGCCAGGCCTCTGATTCACAACCGGCTTCCACGATGAAGCCAAGGATGCGAACGCCCCCCGCCGTGGCGCTGGCGATGGCGATGCGCCGACCGTAGCCGAGCCGGCTGAAGCCGCCGCCGATGATCGCCCACAGGGCCAATGACATGAAGGCCAGGTTGTAGAGCGGCGTCGCCAGCCGCCGGTTGCCCTCGGCCAGCAGGTCGAGCCGGTTGTTCTGCTCCCAGATCTGCGTCAGGTCGGGGAAGAACAGCTCGTGCAGGTAGCGGTCCGAGGGCTTGTAGTGGACCAGCTCCGTCGTCTCGGACAGCGGCCCCAGGTCGAAGACGTACTCCTGGAAGGCCAGGAACTGCAGCACCCCGTCGCGGCTGAACTCCTGGGTCGAGCCCTTCTGCAGCACCAGCACCGGCTTTCCGGCGCGGCTCGCCATCTGGCCCTGGTCGGCGGTGTAGGTCGTGGTCCCGCCGTCGGCCTTCTCCTGGTGGATGAACAGGTTGCGCATCCGTCCGCCGGCGCCCACCGACTGGGCGTAGACGGTCAGGCCCGGCGCGGGCTGGGTGAACTCGCCCTCCTGCACCAGGGTGGAGGCCAGGTCGGTCCGCACGTTGAACACCGTCCGGCGCATCTCCCGCGAGGCGGCCGGCTGGACCCACAGGTTCATCACCAGGGCGATCAGGGCCACGACGCTGGCCAGCCGCATGGCGGGGGCGAGCACCCGGGCCCGGCTCATCCCGCCGGCGAAGCAGACGACGATCTCCTGCTCGGTGTGCAGCCGGTTCAGAGCCACCAGGGCGGCGACGAACAGGGCGATCGGGAGCACGATGTTGATCAGCTGCGGCATGGCCAGCAGGGTGATCTTGCCGAACACCAGCGCGGTCTGGCGCTGGCTCACGATGATGTCGAGCGCGGCCAGGCTCTGGCTGAGCAGCGCCACCGCCGTCAGCGCCAGCGTGGCCAGGATCGTCGGCCCCAGCAGCTGCTTCAGGAGATAGCGGTCGATCAGGGCCATCGAATTTTTTCGCTCTCTCCTGGGAGATTCGGCGCGCCCCGGCCGTGAAGCTGTTCTAAATCATCCGCCGCCGCCCGGCGCAACCGGCGCAGCGGCAGGCCCACCCCGACCCTGTGCAAGAGACCGGTATGGATATCGAATTCGTTGGGGCCGACGCCCCGTTCGCAGAGCGTAGCGCCTTGGCCCTGGTGGTGCTGGAAGGCGAGCCCCTGGCCGGGGAGGCCGGCGCGCTGGACGCGCGGACCGGCGGGGCGATCTCGCGCGCCCTCGGCGCGGCGCGCTTCACTGGCGCCAAGGGCCAGGTGCTCGACCTGCTCGGCGCGGCCGAGGCGGGCGCGGCCCGCGTGCTGCTGGTCGGCGCCGGCAAGGCCGAGGCCCTGGACGACGTGGCCGTCGAGCATGCCGCCGCCAGCGCCTACAACGCGGTGAAGACCTCGGGCCTGGAGGTGCTGCGCCTGCGCCTTCCGGAAGCGGCCGCCTCGCGGGCGACCCGCGCGGGCCTGGGCGTGCGCCTGGCCGCCTACCGCTTCGACCGCTACCGCACCAAGGAGCCGGCCGAGAAGAAGCCGACCGTCACCCGGGCCCAGATCGTGGCCGCCGATCCGGACGCGGCGCTGTCGGACTTCGCGCCGCTGGCGGCGCTGGCCGACGCCATCGCCTTCTCCCGCGACCTGGTCTCCGAGCCCGCCAACATCCTCTATCCGGTCGAGTTCGCCCGCCGCGTGAAGGAGCTCGAGCGGCTCGGCCTGGAGGTGGAGATCCTCGGCGAGGCCGAGATGACCAAGCTCGGGATGGGCAGCCTGCTGGGCGTGGGGCAGGGGAGCGTGCGCGAGAGCCAGCTGGTGGTCATCCGCTGGAACGGCGCGGGCGATGCGAACGCCCAGCCGGTCGCCTTCGTCGGCAAGGGCGTCTGCTTCGACACCGGCGGCATCAGCATCAAGCCGGCCGACGGCATGGAGGACATGAAGTGGGACATGGGCGGCGCCGCCGCCGTGGCCGGCCTCATGCACGTGCTGGCGGGCCGCAAGGCCAAGGTGAACGCGGTCGGCATCCTCGGCCTCGTGGAGAACATGCCCGACGGCAACGCCCAGCGTCCCGGCGACATCGTCACCTCGATGTCCGGCCAGACCATCGAGGTGATCAACACCGACGCGGAGGGCCGCCTCGTGCTGGCCGACGCCCTCTGGTACTGCCAGGAGCGGTTCAAGCCGAAGTTCATGGTGGACCTCGCCACCCTGACGGGCGCGATCATCATCTCGCTGGGCAACGACTTCGCCGGCCTGTTCTCCAACAACGACGAGCTGTCCAACAACCTGCTGGCCGCCGCTCAGGCGGAAGGGGAGGGGCTGTGGCGCATGCCGCTGCCTGGCGCCTACGAGAAGCAGATCGAGAGCGCTGCGGCCGACATGAAGAACACCGGCGGTCGGCCGGGCGGATCGATCACCGCGGCCCTGTTCCTGCAGCGGTTCGTCAACGGCCTGCCCTGGGCCCACCTCGACATCGCCTCCACCGCCTGGAAGAAGCCGTCGACGGTTCCGACCATCCCGGAAGGGGCGACGGGCTACGGCGTGCGGCTGCTGAACCGGATGGTGGCCGACCGCTACGAGGCCTGACGCCGGTCGGCGGGAGCGCGCGGTGACGGAGGTCTGGTTCTACCATCTGGAGCGCAGCGGCCTGGAGCAGGTGCTTCCCGAGCTTCTCGAGAAGACCCTGGCCCGCGGCTGGCGCGCGCTGGTGCGGGCCGCCTCCGCCGATCGCGTGGAGCATCTGGACGGCTGGCTGTGGAGCTATCGCGACGAGAGCTTCCTGCCGCATGGCCTGGCCGGCGAGCCGCAGGCCGAGCGCCAGCCGATCCTGCTCACCACCGGGTCCGAGAACCACAACGGCGCCCAGGCGCTGTTCCTGCTGGACGGCGCCGAATTCGGAGAGATCGACGGCTACGAGCGTTGCATCGTACTGTTCGACGGCCGCGACGAGCCTGCACTGACCGCCGCCAGGGCGCAGTGGAGCCAGGCAAAGGCGCGGGGCTATAGTTGTTCCTACTGGCGGCAGGCCGCCAGGGGATGGGAGAAGCAGGCATGAAGGCGAAGCTGGCCGCTGTGGGACTGCTGTTGCTCGTTGCGGGCTGCGCCTCGCCGCCGCCGCCCGCGCCGCCGCCCGGGCCGCCGTCGGCCCCTCCGCCGCCGCCGCCGCCCCCGCCGCCGAGCGACCTGTGCCGCGCGCGCGATCACCAGCACCTGGTGGGGCGGCCGCGGAGCGAGATCCCGGTCCCGGTGAATCCGTCCGAGCAGCGGGTGGTCTGCACCACCTGTCCGATGACCATGGACCACAATCCGCGGCGGCTGAACTTCCTGTTCGACGCGGCGACGGGGATCATCCGCGAGGTGAAGTGCGGCTGAGCTTTGAAATACCGCGTTCGATGAACGCCGTCTGAAACGCCCCGTTCAGCAACGCGTCACCCTCGTACCCGTAGGCTTCATCCCAGTGACGAGCGGGCCTCTGCGGCCGCTCAAGCGCCGGCACGGGAGAGAGCTTGGCGATGCGTACGACCAGAACGGTCGAGTGTGTGCCTGCGCCCGATGCGGCGCGCGGCAGGGCTTAAGGCCCGTTCCATGCAGGAGACCATCGAGGAAGAGGCGTTCCGGCGCGAGGTGATCGCGCTCATCCCGCGGCTGCGGGCCTACGCCATGAGCCTGGCCCGCTCGAACGTGGAGGCGGACGACCTTGTCCAGGAGACCCTGATGAAGGCCTGGCGCGCCCGCGCCAGCTTCGAGGCGGGCACGAACCTGCAGGCTTGGCTCTTCACCATCCTGCGCAACGCCTTCCTGTCCGAGACGGTGATCCGCAGCCGCACGACGCAGGACGTCGACGGCCACCATGCGGCGCGCCTGGCGGCCGGACCGAACCAGGAATGGCGGTTGCGTTACGGCGAGATGCTGCAGGCGCTCCAACAGCTGCGGCCGCACGCCCGCGAGGCGCTGCTGCTCGTCGCCGCCTCGGGCATGAGCTACGAGGAGGCGGCGCGAATCTGCAACTGTCCGGTGAACACCATGAAGAGCCGGGTCAAGCGGGCCCGGGCGTCGCTCGCCGACCTGATCGGCTTCGAGCTGGCCGGGGAAGCCCAGGCGATGTCGGAAGACTAGGTCTTCTTCCTTCTCTTCCCTTTCGGCGTGGCCGCGGGGGCCGGCTTGTCCGCCGAGGACTCCGCGCCGGGGCCGTCGTCGAGCTCGTCGAGCGTCTTGAGCAGTTGCTCGGAGAGCGGCCAGCGCTCGACGTCTTCGACCATC
The DNA here is from genome assembly GCF_042681205.1 of Phenylobacterium terrae. Taxonomy (NCBI): domain Bacteria; kingdom Pseudomonadati; phylum Pseudomonadota; class Alphaproteobacteria; order Caulobacterales; family Caulobacteraceae; genus Phenylobacterium; species Phenylobacterium terrae. The sequence goes on along the minus strand of NZ_JBHUEY010000006.1, from coordinate 589,865 downwards.
GCCCGGAGCTTCTCGGAGACGGCTGCCTTCTTGGCCTTGGTGGTCTTACGCGTCTTGGCCGCCATGATATTCGTCACAGGGCCCCCCAAGCCATAATGTGACGAGTCAGGCAGGCAGGCCCAGGCGGCGAATGCCCGCAGTGGGCGCGAGCGGCCGGACAACCGGCGGGTGCGGGCGTGCAGCGAAGGCATCCTAGTCTCCACCGGAGACCTTGCGGGTGAGTTCGCCGTAGTAGCCTTGGATCAGCAGCTCCACGGTGTCGCCTCTTTCCTCAGCTTCAAACGCAAGTTCCTTGGCCATCTGGATCGCCGCAGACCGCGTCAGGTCATGAGCAAGCACCTCGCCGTCCTGGAAGACGCTCCATTCGCCGTTCTTAAGGGCTACCGCGTACTGGACCATCGAAATCCTCGCGCTTTTGCGAACTCAGCGCTCGGCAAGCTTTACGGTTCCCTTACGTGCCTCGATTCGACCTGACGACGACCTGAATGGGGGGACGCTTCGTTTACGGCGGTGAGGCCGCAAGCGATCTGTCGAGCAATGTTTACGGAAAAGGCGAGATTGCGGCGGACTCGCGTCTAGATTGGCGCCATACGAGTCGCGGGCTGTGGATAAGTAAGGGCTGCAGCGTATAAGCACCCTTACGGAATGCTTCGACCCACCGTCCGAATGGGACCGGAACTGGCGCGCCGATGGGCCGTCGTAGACCGCTGCAGCCCTCGAGGGGCAGTTAGGCGCCGACGCTGGCGCCCGCAAGGGCAGGCCCCGGAAAGGAAAGGAGCGCCCCTGGCCGAAGCCCGGGACGCTCCTCCCTCTGTTCCCCCGAACAGTGCAGCCAAGGCTCGCCGCCAGCGCGCCAGGACCGCAAATGCGATACCGCCGTTCTAAACATTCGCCACTTTTTCGCCATGTGGTGAGCCGTCGCAGCCGCTGGGGTCATCCCCGCCAGGGCCGCGGCGGGACGAGGCGCCAGAGCAGCAGGACGTAGGCCAGCAGGACCACGTAGCCGGCGGTGAACACCCACAGCGGGATCGGCCAGTAGACCGCCTGGTTGACCCACCGGACGATCAGCGGCTCGGCGTCGCCCGGCTCCCCCGCCAGCGCCGCCTGCCAGTCGGTGAGGAAGCAGGCGCGGCCGAACAGGGCCTGCACGGCCACCGCAGCCATGGAGATCAGGTGCAGGGCGCGCCACCAGCGGATCCGCACGAAATCCCAGCCGCGCCAGGCGCCCAGCGGCGTCGCGACCAGGCCGAACAGGTTGAAGCCGATCACCAGCAGGTGGACGGCGAGGACGAGCTGGGCGGCGTCGTCCCGGCCCATGGCCGCCTAGTCCCTGGCCGGCGGCGGCGGCGGCGGCTGCGGGGCGCGCTTCTGGGCGAGGGCGCAGACGGCGGCCGAGCCGATCGGCCCGTTCTCGTCGTAGAGGAAGGTCTCGCCGATCGCCACGCCGTCGCTCGCCTGGTGGTTGACGACCTCGAAGCCGATCCATTCCGAGGTCGGGACCCGGTGTAGATATAGGGTCACGTCGCTGTTGATGTAGCCCAGGCCCTTGTCGCCGGCGTTGGCGAACGGGCTGGCGAAGTCGGCGGCCCCGGCCACCCGCACGAACGGCGTCAGGGGGACGCCCTCGACCAAGTCGCGGACCTCCTTCATCCAGGTGCGCTTGGGCCCGAAATAGCCCATGCCGCCGCTGATCGGGCGCATCGCCCACATCCCGCCCATGCCGGCGCGCCGGTCCGGCGGCGGCTCGATGCTCTCGGGGGTGGGGACCTCCCAGTTCGGCGGGCTCCAGACGACCCCGTCCGGCGGCGCGCTCCGGCGCAGCAGCTGGCAGGTCGCCCGCGCCATGCTGATCCCGCCCGAGAAGAACTCGGCGTCGATCACCTTGATGCGGTAGCCGTCGCGCACGATGCGCGTCGTCACCTCCACGGGCGAAAGGTCGGGCAGCCGGTACATGTCGACGGTCAGCCGGGCCGGGATCAGGTCGGGCTCGCCATGGCGGCGCTCGATCTCGGCGCCCAGCAGGCCGACGATGACCCGGCCGTGCAGGGACTTGGGATCCCAGGGGCCTCTGGCGGATTGGGTGGGGACGAAGCGCTCGCCGTCGCGGGTGAAGAAGGGTTCGTTGGACATCGCGGGCGCTTATGGCGGATTCCCGAGGGCCCGGCGAGGCCGAGGTTGAACCGCCGATGAACGGGGCGTTCCGCAAAGCCTCAGGCCTGCGGCGTCAGACTGCTCCGTCAGCCATGGAGAGACCGATGAGACGCACCCTGCTCGCCTTCACCGCCGCCGCCGTGGCGCTGACCGGCGCGGCTGCGGCCCAGGCCCAGCCGCTGAAGAATTTCCCGGGCGTCGTGCTGATCGATGATGACGACGACTGGGACGACTGGCGCAAGGAGCGGCGCGAGCGCGCCAAGGAACTGCGCGAGCGCGAACGCGAGGCCTACAAGGACTGGCGCGAAGACCAGCGCGAGCGCGCCAAGGACCTGCGCGAGGCGCAGCGCGACTACTACAAGGCCCAGCGCAAGTATGAGCGGGCGCAGCGGCGCTGGTCGCGCGGCCAGTACCTGCCGGCCGAGTACCGCTCCAGCCGCTACATCATCCACGACTACCGGGCCTACCGCCTGCCGCCGCCGCCCCGCGGCTACGGCTACGTCCGCCACGACGACGACGTGCTGCTGACGTCGCTGGCGAGCGGCCTCATCACCCAGGTGCTGGCCGACATCCTCCGCTAGGAGCGGCGGCCGTTGCGGCCGGGAAACAAGGCGCCGCGCGGGCGAAACCTGCGCGGCGCTTGATGTGCGCCTCGAGCTTGGAAGCGGAGATCACCATCGTGCGAGCCTTCCTGATCGCCGGCTGCGCCCTGGCCATGGGCGTCGGCGGCTGCAGCCCGTCCGAAGAGGCCGAGACGGCCGACGCGCCTGCGGCCCCCGCCGCATCCGCGCCGGCGCCGGACGCCGGGCCGCCGGGCGGATTCGGCCCGCTGGGCGACCAGACCCTCGACCAGATGCTGGAGCGCAGCCGGGCGAGCTTCGCGCGCATGGACCAGGACGGCGACGGCAAGGTGACGGCCGAGGAACGCGAGGCGATGCGGGCTCAGTTCGGCGGCGGCGAAGGCCGCGGGCCTGGACGGGGCGGCGCCATGATCGCCCGGGCGGACGCCGACGGCGACGGCCAGGTCACGCTTGCGGAGATGGAGGCCCAGGCCCGCGCCCGCTTCGAACGGATGGACGCGGACGGGAACGGGACCGTCACCGCCGACGAGCGCCGGGCCGCCTTCGAAAGGATGCGCGGCGGCGGCTAGCGACTGGCCAGCCGGCGCCCCTTGCCGGCCACCCGCCGGCCCTTCAGCGGGTCTGAGATGCAGGCCGCGCGCACCTCGTGGTTCAGCCGCGCCCGCTCCTTGTCCTTGGCCGCGCTCAGCGCCAGCGAGGCGGCCGTGCCGGCGAACGGCGCGGCGATGTTGCCGACGAAGCCGAGCAGGCCCCGCTCCCTCTCCAGGTCGTTGTAGTGCGCGACCGCCTTGCGCGCGGCGACGCACCGCTTGGACGTCCACTTGCGGTCCGTGGTGTCGAGATTGAGCACCGTCTCCTTCGGAGAGCTGACACAGGCGCTCAACGCCATCGCCAGCGCGCCCATCAGCAGCGCATTGCGTCTCATGCGTTCCCCTCGCAGGCCCGCCCAGCCCCGCTCCAATCCTCGGGCCGGGCGGCCGGTTCCGCTTCCGGCGCGGGCGGCCTCCCGCTATGGGTCGGCCATGGCCAAGCTGCTCCTCGTCAAGCACGCCCAGCCCCAGATGGCGCCGGAGGTGAACGCCCAGCGCTGGACGCTGTCTGAGGCGGGGCAGGAAAGCTGCGGCTGGCTCGCCGAGGCGTTCGCCCGCGAGGGCGTGCGGCGGATCTACGCCAGCCTGGAGCCGAAGGCGCTGGAGACCGCGGCCCTGGCCGCCGCCGCGCTCGGGCTGGAGGTGCGGCCGCGGGCGGACCTGGGCGAGAACGACCGGACCGGTGTCGGCTTTGCGAGCCAGGAGGTCCACGTCCGCCGATTCCACACCTTCTTCGATGAGCCGGCAAAGGTCTCGATGGGGACGGAGTCGGCCGACGCCGCGCACGCGCGCTTCTCCGCGGCGGTGCGGGCCGCCGTGCAAGAGAGCGCCGGCGAGACCCTGGCCGTGGTCGCCCACGGCACGGTCATCACCCTGCTGGTCAGCCGGGCGAACGGCCTTGCGCCGTTTCCGCTGTGGGAGAGCCTGGGGCTTGCGTCCTACCTCGTGCTCGATCCGGACGCCCTGACCTGGGATGGCCGGGTGCACGCGCGGGGCTAGGCAAGTGCCGCGTTCAGGTCGCGGCTGCGTGCCGAACCGCGGTGATGCAGCCACGTTCGGATGATTGGAGGAAGGCCACCAGCCGTGCGACGCTTGGGCTCCAACCGAGCTCCTCGCGCACGGCCGCGATGCGGTCGGCGAGGCTCCCGGGCCGCAGAAACAGCATTCGGAAAGCGAGCCGTAGGGCGGCTCTCTCCGCTGAGGCGACGCCGCTTCGCGTGAGGCCCACATGGTTGAGAGCGACAAGTCTGGCTCGGTCCCCCTGAACCAAGCAGTATGGCGGCACGTCCTGGGTGACGATGGCTCCCCCGGCGACAAACGCATGCTCGCCGATGCGCACGAACTGATGAACAGCCGTATGCCCGCTGAGCCAGGCGCGATCGTGCACCTGCACGTGCCCCGCAAGCGTGGCGGCGTTGGCCATCCGGATGTCGTTCGCCAGGACACAGTCGTGCCCGACGTGAGCGTACGCCATCAGCAGGTTTCGGTCTCCGAGCCGGGTTCCGCCGGCAGGGTCATGTGATCCGCCCGAGACGCTGGCGTACTCGCCGATGACGTTGTCGTCGCCGATCCGCAGATGTTGCGCGTGGTCGCGCCTCCAGCCCGCGTGCTGAGGGGCGCCGCCCACGTGGCAGTGCGTGTGGAACACGTTGCCGGCGCCGATCTCGGTTCTGCCCTCTATGACCGCATGCGAGTGAACCTCGTTGTTCGGTCCCATGCTCACGTCCGGTCCGATGACGGCGAACGGGTGCACGCGGCATCCCGGACCAAGCCGCGCGCCGGCGGCGACAACAGCCGTTGGGTGGATCGAGAGCCGGGACATTCAGTACGCGCCAAGACCTACCGATGAGCTTGGCTAAGGCCTCGGACGAGAGCGATCCAATCAAGTCAGGTGACCGATCGCTACGCCAGATGCGGCCGCGAGCCGGGCGCGGCGAACGTCCAAGGTGGGTCGAATGCACACCGCGTCCCGGCAGGAAGCGGACCTCGCCGGACGTGACTCCGGGCCCTAGCTTGCGGCGGCGAGTTGCGGGCGGGCCGCGGGCAGGGGATCGACGGTCACCCGGCGCATGTGGCGGCGCTGGCCCGGGTAGTCGTTCAGGGCGAAGTGCCAGACCGAGCGGTTGTCCCAGAAGGCGACCGAGCCGGGCTCCCAGCGGAAGCGGCAGGTGAAGGCCTCGTACCTGGAGTGCTGGAAGAGGTGGTCGAGCAGCGGCTTGGAGTCCCGCTTCGACCAGCCCTCGAACCGCTCGGTGAAGGCGGGGTTCACGTAGAGCGCCTTGCGGCCGGTCTCCGGGTGGGTGAGCACGACCGGGTGGACGGCCTCGCCGGCCATCCCCTCGGCCTCCACGACCTTCATCGACTTGCGCTGCTGCGCCGACTGGCCGGCCGAGGAGTATTCGCGGTTGGCCGAGTGGACGGCGTTCAGCCCCTCCAGCGTCGCCTTCAGGCCCGGCGACAGCGCCTCGTAGGCGGCGGCCTGGCTGGCGAACAGGGTGTCGCCGCCCCACTCGGGGACCTCCACGGCGTAGAGGATGGAGCCGATGCTGGGATTGGGTAGGAAACTCATGTCCGAGTGCCAGCCGCCGCCGAAGTTCACCTTGTCCTCCGGCTCCTTGACGATCTCCATCACCTCCGGGTGGCCCGCCATGCCGGCGACGTAGGGGTGGATGTTGAGGGGGCCGAAGCGCGCGCCGAAGGCGACCTGCTGGGCCGGCGTCAGGCTCTGGCCGCGGAAGAAGATCACCTGGTGCTCGACCAGCGCGTGGCGGATCTGCGCGATCACCGCGTCAGATAGGTCGGCCGCGAGGTCGACGCCCGAGATCTCGGCGCCCAGCGCCCCGGCGATGCGGCGGACTTCGAGGTTCGGCATGGGAGCCTCCTGTTTCCGGCCCCGACGCTAGGCCGCTCGGACGGCTTCGACAATGCGCCGGCGCTGGGCCGCATCGGGCAGGGGGCCTGCGCCCGCGCCCAGGTTGTCGGCCACGTGGCGCGGGTTGCGGGTGCCGGGGATGGCGCAGGTCACCGCCGGATGGGCGAGCACGAACTTCAGCAGGATCTGCGCCCAGCTCGCCGCCTCCAGCTCGGCGGCCCAGGCGGGCAGGGGCAGGCGGCGCACGCGCGAGAACACGTCGCCGCCGGCGAACGGGCGGTTGACCAGCACGGCCATGCCGCGTTCGCGGGCCAGCGGCAGGATGCGCTCCTCCGAGTCCGGCTCGGCGACCGAGTAGTTGATCTGGATGAAGTCGAGGTCGTGCCGGCGCATGGCCGCCTCCAGCGCATCGTAGGCGCCTTCGGTGTAGTGGGTCGCGCCCACCAGCCGGACGCGGCCAGCCGCTTTCCATTCCGCGAGGGTGGCGAGGTGCGTCTCAAGGTCCAGCAGGTTGTGCACCTGCATCAGGTCGAGCTTGGCGACCTTCAGCAGGGCTAGCGACTGCTCCATCTGGGCGATCCCCTGGCTCCGGCCGCGGGTCCAGACCTTGGTCGCCAGGAACAGCGGCTCGGCGATGCCCAGCTCGGCCGCCAGCGCGCCGATCGCCGCCTCGGCGCGGCCGTACATGGGCGATGAGTCCACCACCCGCCCGCCGCCGTCGAAGAAGGTCTTCAGCGCCTCCCGCGCCTGGCCCCAGTCGGGATCGGCGGGCCCGATGTCGAAGGCCTGCCAGGTGCCGAGGCCGACTGCCGGGATCTGCTCGCCGGTCGAGGGGATGGCGCGGGTCAGCAACGGGCGGGTCTCCTTGGCGGGCGCCTGCGCCGCCGCGGGCTCCGGCTCGGCCGAGCAGGCTGCGAAGGGCAGGGCGGCGGCTGCAAGCACGGCTTGGCGGCGCGTCAGGGTCATCGGGCCACCATACACCGTCATCCCGGCCGAAGAGCCGGGACCCAGTCTGGCCACGCGTCGTTTTGGGTCCCGGATCGGCCTTGCGGCCGTCCGGGATGACGCGGGGATGGGTGACAGGTAGGGCTCGCGCCCAACCAGTCACCGGCGCCTCCGGTGACTGGTTGCGCCGCCATCGCGCTACCTGTCACCCCGCTCGTGAGGGTCAGGCGTCCGCCTTCAGCGCCTCGTAGGCCTCGACGGCCTCCAGCCACTCGGCCTCGGCGGCGTCGAGGGCGGCCTGGGCCTTCTCCCGCCGGCGCCCGAGCTCAGCGGCCTTGGCGGGATCCTTGGTGAAGATGTCCGGATCGAGCAGCGCCGCATCGATCGCCTTCACCGCCTCGGTCGCGCGGGCGAGGGCGGCCTCGGCGGCCTCGGCCCGGCGGCGGGCGGGGCCGGTGGGGACCTTGGCCTTGCGTTCGGCGGGCTTCGGCGGCGGCTCGGGCTCGGGCGCCTTGACCTGCGAGGGGCCGCGGGCGGCGGCCTTGGCGCGCTCGATGACGAAGCGGGCGTAGTCCTCCAGGTCGCCGTCGAACGGCGTGATGGTCCCGTCGGCGGCCAGCCACAGCCGGTCGGCCACCAGCTCCATCAGCGAGCGGTCGTGGGTGATCAGGATCACCGCGCCCTCGTAGTCGTTGAGGGCGTCCAGCAGGGCCCGCCGGCTGTCGATGTCCAGGTGGTTGGTGGGCTCGTCGAGGATCAAGAGGTGCGGCCGGTCCATGGCCACCAGGTTGAGCAGCAGCCGGGCCCGCTCGCCGCCGGAGAGGTCCGCGACCTTGGTCTGCATCTTCCCGTGGCCGATGCCGAAGCTGGCCAGCTGCGAGCGCCGCTGCGGCTCGGTGAGCAGCGGCCGGGCGCGCTGGATGATGTCCAGCGGCGTGTCCATGGGGTCCAGCGCCTCGATCTGGTGCTGGTGGAACCAGCCGACCTGCAGCCGCTTGTCCCGCTTCATCTCGCCGGCCTGCAGCGGCAGGGCCCCGGCGATCAGCTTGGCGAACGTCGACTTGCCCGCGCCGTTGACGCCCAAGAGCCCGATGCGGTCGTCGATGTCGAGCCGAAGGTCCAGCTTCCTCAGGATCGGCGGCCCGCCGTAGCCGACCGCGCCGTCCTCCAGCCGGATCAGCGGCGGGGGCAGGGGGCGTTCGGGCGAGGGCAGGCGGAAGGGCGCCACGTGCCCCTCGATGGTCTGGGTGACCGGCGGCAGCCTGGCGATCATCTTCAGGCGCGACTGGGCCTGGCGCGCCTTGGAGGCCTTGTAGCGGAAGCGGTCGACGAACGACTGCATATGCGCCCGCTGGGCCTCGATCTTCACCCGCATGGCCTCGGCCAGCCGCAGCTTCTCGGCCCGCTGCTGCTCGAAGCTGTCGTAGCCGCCGACGTAGAGGTCGAGCTTGCCCTCGTTCAGGTGGAGGATGTGGTCCACCGAATTGTTCAGCAGCTCGCGGTCGTGGCTGATGACGATGGCGGTGTGCGGATACTTCTTCAGCCGGGACTCGAGCCAGAGGGCGCCTTCCAGGTCGAGGTAGTTGGTCGGCTCGTCGAGCAGCAACAGGTCCGGCTCGGCGAACAGGGAGGCGGCCAGCGCCACGCGCATCCGCCAGCCGCCGGAGAACTCGGCCATCGGCCGGGCCAGGTCGGCGTTGGAGAAGCCCAGGCCCGCCAGGATCTCGGCGGCCCGGGACGGCGCCCGGTCGGCTCCGATCTCCGCCAGGCGGGCGTAGATGTCGCCCATCCGCTCCGGCGCGGCGGTCTCCAGTTCGGAGAGGAGGGCGGCGCGCTCCACGTCCGCTTCGAGGACCGTGTCGAGCAACGTGACGGGTGTGGCCGGATGCTCCTGGTCCACCGAGCCCATGCGCGCGGCCTTGGGCATGCCGATCTCGCCGGAGCCGGGCGTGAACTCGCCCTTGATCAGGCGGAACAGGGTGGACTTGCCGACGCCGTTGCGGCCCACCAGGCCGACCTTGGCGTCTTTGGGCAGGGTGACGGTGGCCCGGTCGAAGAACCGGCGGCCCCAGGCGTCGAAGGTGAGCTCGTAGATCTGAAGCATGGATGCGAGGACAGTCAGGCGGCCGAAAAGGCGCAGGCGAGGGAGGATCGCTGCGGGCGGGAGTCAGGCGATTGTCGCGCCGCCGGAGGCCTGACGAGGCGCAGATAGCATCTCCCGCGCGGGCTTGAAACCGGGGCGGCGCCCGCTATTGTTCACCCAAACGGTTTAATAACTAGCGAGGCGAGGATGAGCCAAGATCCCGTGGTGCGCGTCACGCGCCGGTTCCGCGCGTCCCCGGAGCGGGTGTTCGACGCCTTCCTCGATCCCGCGATGGCGGGCAGGTTCATGTTCCGCACGCCCGCGGGCGAGCTGGTGCGCTGCGAGGTCGACGGCCGGGTCGGCGGGCGGTTCACCATCGTCGAGCGGCGCGGCGACGAGGACGCCGAGCACCTGGGCGAGTTCGTCCGCATCGAGCGGCCCCGCAAGCTGGTCTTCATGTTCGGCAACGAGGGCTGGGACGGCGAGTTCAGCCAGGTGGACATCGACATCGCGCCGGCGGGTGACGGCTGCGAGCTGACGCTCACCCACCGTATGGCGCCGAAGTGGGCCGACTGGGTCGGCCGTGTCGAGGAAGGCTGGACCCTCATCCTCGGCAACCTCGGGAAGGCGCTCGGCTAGGCTTGGCGGGCCGGAGCCGCTCCTCTATAGGAGCCGCCTCTTTGCGGGAGCGCCCGCGCCAGCCAGAACACGTGAGCCATGACCGAACGCACCTTCTCGATCATCAAGCCGGACGCCACCGCCCGCAACATCACCGGCAAGATCAACGCGGTGATCGAGGACGCCGGCCTGCGCATCGTCGCTCAGCGGCGGATCCGCATGTCCCGCGTCCAGGCCGAGAAGTTCTACGAGGTGCACAAGGAGCGCCCGTTCTACGGCGAGCTGGTCGAGTACATGACCTCGGGCCCGGTCGTGGTGCAGGTGCTGGAAGGCGACAACGCCGTGGCCAAGTACCGCGAAGTGATGGGCGCCACCAACCCGGCCCAGGCCGCCGAGGGCACCATCCGCAAGCTGTTCGCCGAAAGCATCCAGAACAACTCGGTCCACGGCTCGGACAGCCAGGACAACGCCAAGATCGAGATCGCCCAATTCTTCAAGGACGAAGACATCGTCGGCTGATGCGTTAAGCTCCCCCGGCCGGCCTCTCGCCGGCCGGGGTGAGCCATGGGCTTCTACGACCGCCACATCCTGCCCAGGCTGATCGGCGCCGCCTGCGCCCAGCCGGACATCGACGCCCAGCGGCGCAAGGTGGTGCCGCACGCCGAAGGCGTCGTCCTCGAGCTCGGCTTCGGGACCGGGCTCAACCTTCCCCACTACGACCCAGCCAAGGTTTCGCGGCTCTACGCCCTGGAGCCCTCCGAAGGCATGCTGACCCGCGCCCGAACGGCGGCGCAGGCCTCGCCCGTTCCCATTGACATCCTGCCCGAGCCCGCCGAGCGGCTGTCCCTGCCGGACGGCGCCGTCGACACCGTGGTGACCACCTACTGCATGTGCACCATACCGGACGTGCGCGCCGCCCTGGCCGGCGTCCGGCGGGCGCTAAAGCCGGGCGGGCGGCTGCTGTTCTGCGAGCACGGCCTCTCCCCCGACCCCAAGGTCCAGCGGACCCAGCGCCTGCTCGAGCCCATCTGGAAGCCGATCGGCGGCGGCTGCCACGTCACCCGCGACATCCGCGGCCTCATCGCCGGGGCGGGCTTCCGCATCGACCAGGTGGAGACCGGCTATCGCCCCAACGCGCCGAAGTGGGCGGGCTTCGACGCCTGGGGCTCGGCGCGGCCCGTATGAGCGCGAGCTCACTCTGCGTTGGGCCCCCACGCCTGCATCACTAGCGCCGCCACTTGGTGGAGGCTTTCGACCACGGAATGGCAAAGCTTCGCGATCTCTTTGGTCGGCGGGACCAGATCGGGGACCATGATCGTCATCATGCCGGCCGCTGATGCGGAGCGGACGCCATTGTGGGAGTCCTCCAGCGCCAGACAGAAGGAGGCAGGGACGCCCAGGCGCTTGGCGGCGAGCAAGAATGGGTCAGGGGCAGGCTTGGAGTTTTCGTAGTCGCCGTGACCGATCACCGCGTGGAAGCGATCGATCAGGTTATGTGCGGATAGGTGATCCCGGACAGTGGACTGAGCCGACGACGTCGCGATGCACCTTGGGAGCTTGAGGCGGTCCAGCACGTCGAGCAGTTCGACAACGCCGGGCTTCAGCCTGAGGTCTGTGGCGGACAACTCCAAAAACCGGTCGGTCATCCGCGCGTAGTAGTCGTCGATGGGAAATTGCTCGCCGAGCGCGCCGAGCATCAGCTCACGTCCGCGCACCCAAGGCATGCCGATTGCGAGTCGGATGGCCTCAGGCGAAACCTCGAAGCCGCCGAGCTCAGCGGCTTCGAAGTAGGCCTGCTGATACAGCGCCTCCGTGTCGAACAGCAGCCCGTCCATGTCGAAGACGACGGCTCTAGGTGCGCGCGGAAGACTCATGTCCTAGCTTAGCACCGAGCCTTTGGCGTTCGTCCTTCCACATCCGAGCAGGCGTCTTGGACCAAGCGCCGGAATCGATCGGGCGGACCTTGGGTCGTCGGGCCGTTGCCTTCGTCGACCGCTTCGCTAAGCTTCCGCCAATGTTGGAGACTGTGGGAACCCTCTGATCGTCTCGATTGAGACGGCGGCCGCAGCCGCCCGTGTCGCGCAGACGGCGACACGCGGACGGACTGCGCTCATCTCGGTTTCTGCAAGGGTTCACAACATTGGAAATCCGACCTGAGCGACACACGGATGTCGCTGTAATTCGCGAGCTGACGACCACCGCATTCTACGGACTGGCCCACAGCAGTGGCGCGGAGGCACGCATCATCGAGGGCTTGAGGGCCGCAGGCGCCCTGAGCGTCTCTCTTGTCGCCGTGGAGGAGGATCAAGTCCTTGGGCACGTGGCCTGTTCGCCCGTGACGATCACGCCGGTTCAGGGCTCCTGGTTCGGCCTGGGACCCGTCTCGGTGCGGCCGGATCGACAGCGGTCGGGCATCGGCCAGACGCTTATTCGCGCTGCGCTCCAACAGCTCCGGACCGACGGAGCGGCCGGCTGCGTGCTCCTGGGCGATCCCGCCTACTATCGCAGGTTCGGGTTCAGGAGCGATCCGGCGCTCACCTACCGTGGCGCTGCATCGACCTACTTCCAGCGGCTCGTTCTGAGAGGCCCGCCCGCAAGGGGCGATGTCTCGTTCCATCCAGCGTTTCAGCAGTGAACCGCAGGACGGCGGCATTGGACATGGCCGCCTTCAACCCGCTCCCCGGCCCATACTGGGTCGGGGGGCGCGTCGCCCGTCCGCCGGAACGGTCGGAACCCCTAGGCCGCGGCCAGCTCTCCGCAGACGAACGCCTCTTCGCCGGCGTGCAGCAGGCCGTCGAGCACGTCGGGCAGGTCGGCGGGGGCGACGATGAGGATCATGCCGACGCCGCAGTTGAAGGTGCGGCGCAGCTCCTGCTCGGAGAGGCCGCCCATCCGCTGCAGCCACTCGAACACCGGCGGCAGGGTCCACGCGGAATAGTCGAACTTGGGGACCAGGTGTTTGGCGATGGCCCGCGGCGGGTTCTCGATGAGGCCGCCGCCGGTGATGTGGGCGGCGCCCTTGAGGCGGCCCATGCGGATGTGGGGCAGGGCCGAGCGGACGTAGATCCTGGTCGGCCGCATCAGCGCATCGGCCAGGCTGACCTCCGGCTCGAACGGGGCCGGGTCGGTCCAGGCCAGGCCCGAGCGCTCGATGACCTTGCGCACCAGGGAGTAGCCGTTGGAGTGCGGCCCGGACGAGCCCAGGGCCACCATCAGGTCGCCGGGCTGCTGGTCGCCGAGCCGGGGCAGCACCGCCCCGCGCTCGACCGCGCCCAGGCAGAAGCCGGCCAGGTCGTAGTCGCCTTCGGCGTACATGCCGGGCATCTCGGCGGTCTCGCCGCCGACCAGGGCGCAGCCGGCCTGGCGGCAGCCCTCGGCGATGCCGGAGACAACCGACACCCCCTGTTCCACGTTCAGCTTCCCAGTCGCGTAATAGTCGAGGAACAGAAGAGGTTCAGCGCCTTGCGCCAGGAGATCGTTGACGCACATGGCCACCAGGTCGACGCCGATGGTCGCATGCACGCCGGTCTCGATGGCGATCTTCAGCTTGGTGCCGACGCCGTCGGTGGTGGTGACCAGCAGGGGATCGGCGTAGCCGGCGGCCTTCAGGTCGAACAGCGCCCCGAAGCCGCCGAGCGAGGCGTCCGCGCCCGGGCGGCGGGTGGAGGCCGCGATCGGCTTGATCGCCTCGACAAGGGCGTTCCCGGCGTCGATGTCGACGCCCGCTTCGGCGTAGGTGAGCCCGTTCGGCCGGTAGGTCATGGCGGGAAGGCCTTAAAGAAAACAGTGAACCGTGCGCAACAGGCGCTTGCAGACTCGGTCGAGCCCGGGGCTATAGCTAGCCGATGACGCCGATCACGACCACCGCAGACCTCGCGGCGTTTTGCGCGAAGCTGAAGGGTCAGCCGTTCGTCGCCGTGGACACCGAGTTCATGCGCGAGACGACCTATTGGCCGAAGCTGTGCCTTATCCAGGCCGCAGCTCCCGGCGCCGAGGCGGTCATCGACCCGCTCGCCGACGGTCTCGACCTGGCGCCCTTCTTGGAGGTGCTGAAGGATCCGTCCATCGAGAAGGTGTTCCACGCCGCCCGCCAGGACGTGGAGATCTTCAACAACCTCGGGGCGATGCCGCGGCCCCTGTTCGACACCCAGGTGGCCGGCATGGCCGCCGGGTTCGGCGAGCAGATCGCCTACGACGCCCTGGTCCGCCAGATGCTGAAGGTGGAGATCGACAAGTCGAGCCGCTTCACCGACTGGGCGCGCCGGCCGCTGACCGACGCCCAGCTCGCCTACGCCCTGGCCGACGTCACCCACCTGGCCAAGCTCTATCCGATGCTGCGCGCCCGCCTCGAGAAGGAAGGGCGCCTGGCCTGGGTCACCGACGAGATGAAGTCGCTGACCGAGCCGGCGCTCTACGACGTGGAGCCGGACAACGCCTGGAAGCGGCTGCGCCCGCGCCGCCACACGGCCAAGTACCTGGCGGTGTTCCGCGCCGTCGCCGCCTGGCGCGAGCGCACGGCCCAGCTGCGCGACCAGCCGCGCGGCCGGATCCTGAAGGACGATGCGATCGACGAGATCGCCACCCAGTGCCCCACCGACGCCGACGCGCTGGACCGGCTGCGCTCGGTGCCCAAGGGCTTCTCCGGGTCGCGGTTCGGGCCCGAGCTGCTGGCCGCCATCCGCGAGGCCCTGAAGGATCCGGAGGCCTACGCCCCGGTCATCGAGAAGGCCCGACCGCAGAGCTCTCCCGCCGCCGGCGCGGTGGTGGAGCTGCTGAAGGTGCTGCTCAAGGCGCGCGCCGAGGACGCCGGCGTGGCCTCCAAGCTGATCGCCACCGTCTCGGACCTCGAGGCCATCGCCAACGACGACGAGGCGGCGACGCCGGCCCTTTCCGGCTGGCGCCGCGAGGCGTTCGGGGAAGACGCCCTGAAGCTCAAGCGTGGCGAACTGGCCCTGGTGCTCGACGGCGCCCGCGTCCGCGTCGTCGAGGTCCGCCGCGCCCCGAAGGCCGCCGCGAACGGGTAAGGCCCCTTCGACCTCTCCCCGCAAGGCGGGGAGAGGGTAGGGTGAGGGGCGCGCGGCCATGACCGCGCCCGTCGCGAAGCGGCGGACACTGGGCGGGCGGATAGGCCCCCCTCACCCAACCCTCTCCCCCCGCGGAGCGGGGGGAGAGGTCTAAACGATCTCCAGTTTCAGCCGCAGGGCCTGGGCCAGGGCCCCGGCGCGTTTGGGCGTCTGCTCGCCGTGGAGCACGGAGCGTGAAGCGGGGTCGGCGCTCAGCACCAGCTTGCCGCCAGCGATGCGCAGGCTGGTGCCGGCCAGCAGGGCGGGGTTGCGGCCCGACAGGTCGGCGCCCAGCCGGATGGCCGCGCCGAGCGCCCGCGCCCGCTGGCGCCGTTCGGGCGTCAGGACGCGGGCGATGGCCGCCCGGTCGGGCGTGTCGGCCTGGGCGGTGTGGCGCGAGAAGACGGTGCAGGCCAGGAAGGCGCGCTCGCAGTGGTTCATGCCCGCGATGGGCGCGCGCAGCACCTGATCGAAGGCCAGGTCCGCCCGGTGGTCGGGGTGCAGCCGCGCGCCGAGGTCGGCCAGGCGGCAGGCGGCGGCGAGCAGGATCCGGTCGCGGTGGCCGAACATCGGCTCCAGCTGGCCGAAGACAGGGGCGAGCCAGGCCTCGAGGGACGGCCCCAGCTCGACCGTCAGGCCGCGCAGGGCGGTGAGCGCTTCGCAGCCCTCGATCAGCGGATCGCGGCTGCGGATCTCCGGCGCCATCGCCTCGAGCAGCAGACCCTCGCGCACGCCGTAGGCGGAGACGACGATGCGCTCGATGGCCAGATGGTCGATCAGCGCCTCGAGCACCAGGGCGGCGTGGGGCAGGGTGTCGAAGCGCTTCTTCGAGACTCCCTCGATGCGCTCCAGCGACTGCTTGGACTGCCGTTCGACGAAGCGGGCGACCGCCAGGGCGTCGGTGCGGCTCATCTCGTACTGGTGGGCGATCCGGAGCGGGTAGTCGGTCAGCGCCATGTGCAGCAAGGCGAGATTCCGCCAGGCCCCGCCGACCGCATAGAACAGCGGCGCACGGAAGCTGCGGGCCAGCGGCGCCAGCCGCGCGTCAATGGTCTTTCGGGCCCTCTCCACGTTGAGCGGCTTGGGCGCGCCGAGCGCGAACGGGCCGAGCGGCAGGGTCAGGCCCGCGCCGGGCGCGCCGGCCGAGACCGGCGCCAGTTCCAGGCTGGAGCCGCCCAGGTCGCCGGCCACGCCGTCGGCGTCCGGCTGGCCGGCGATCACGCCGAGCGCGGCGTAGCGGGCCTCCTCTTCGCCGGTCAGGACGCGGATCTCAAAACCGGTCTCCTGGCGCACCCGTTCGAGGAAGCGAGGGCCGTCCTGGGCCTCGCGCACCGCGGCCGTGCCGACGATGACCACGTCCTCCACCGGCCAGCCGTCCAACACCACCTTGAAGCGCCGCAGGATGGTGAGGGCCAGCTCGACGCCCTGCGCGGACAGGCGGCCGGTGGCGGGCAGGTCGCGGCCGAGGCCGGCCAGGGCCTTCTCGTTGAAGACCGTCCAGATGGCGCGGCCTTCGAGGCGGTAGATGACGAGGCGGACGGAGTTGGAGCCGACGTCGATGACCGCCGCCTGGCGGGGAGGGCTGCTATCCGCGCTGGGCCACATGGTCGATCGCGCGCGGCATGTCCTTCACCTTCTGGCCTCGCCCGGACAGGGAGGGGTTGGTCATGAAGTACTCGTGGGCCGAGAAGGCGCTGGGGTGGTCCCAGGACGCCTCGCGCGTATAGCGGCCGGACGCGTCCAGCGTCCAGCTTTGGGCTTCGTCCTTGAGGTTCGCGACCATGATCTGTTGCAGAACCTGCTGATGGACGGTCGGGTTCTCCACCGGCGTCAGGGCTTCGACGCGCCGGTCGAGATTCCTCGGCATCCAGTCGGCCGAGGAGATGTAGACGCGGGACTTGGCCGAGGGCATCGGCGAGCCGTTGGCGAAGGCCACGATCCGGGAATGCTCCAGGAAGCGGCCGACGATGGACTTGACCCGGATGTTCTCCGACAGGCCCTTCAGGCCGGGCCTGAGGCAGCAGATGCCGCGCACCACCAGCTCGATGGCCACGCCGGCCTGGCTGGCGGCGTAGAGGGCGTCGATGATCACCGGGTCGACCAGGGCGTTGAGCTTGGCCCAGATCGCCGCCGGCTTGCCCTTCTTGGCGTTCTCGATCTCCCGCAGGATCAGCGCCAGCAGGTCGTGCTTCATGGTCACCGGCGAGAAGGACAGCTTCTCCAGCGTCTGCGGCTTGGCGTAGCCGGTGATGTAGTTGAACAGCCGGGCCGAATCCCGGCCAAGCGCGGGATCGGTCGTGAACAGCGACAGGTCGGTGTAAATCTTCGCTGTCTGCGGATGGTAGTTGCCGGTGCCGAAGTGGCAGTAGGTGCGAAGCCCGTCGCCCTCCTTGCGCACCACCATCGAGAGCTTGGCGTGGGTCTTGTACTCGAAGAAGCCGAAGACGACGTGGACGCCGGCGCGCTCGAGGTCCCGGGCCCACTTCAGGTTGGCCTCCTCGTCGAAGCGGGCCTTGATCTCCACCAGGGCGGTGACGTTCTTGCCGTTGTCCGCCGCCTCGATCAGGGCGGCGATGATCGGGCTGTCCTGGCTGGTGCGGTAGAGCGTCTGCTTGATCGCCAGCACGTTGGGATCACGCGCGGCCTGCCGCAGGAACTGGACCACCACGTCGAAGCTCTCGAACGGGTGGTGGACCAGGATGTCCTTCTCCCGGATGGCGGCGAAACAGTCGCCGGCGTGGTCGCGGATCCGCTCCGGGAAGCGCGCCTGGAAGGGCTTGAACTTCAGGTCCGGCCGGTCTGACGGGATCAGCTGGGTCAGCTCGTCCAGGCCCAGCAGGCCGTCGATCAGGATGATGTCCTGGTTCACGGCGTGCAGGTTCTCGCAGATGAAGCCGCGCAGCTCCTCGGGCATGGCCGCTTCGACCTCGACGCGCACGACCGAGCCGAGCCGCCGCTGCTTCAGCCGCGCCTCGAATTCGCGGACCAGGTCCTCGGCCTCTTCCTCGATCTCCACGTCGGAGTCGCGGATCAGGCGGAAGACGCCCTGGGCCTCGACGTCGCAGCCGGGGAACAGGTGGTCGAGGAACAGGCTGAGCAGCCCCTCGAGAGAGACGTAGCGCCGCTCGGCCTTCCTGCGCGGGCCCTTGCCGGGCGGCAGCTCCCAGAACCGGGCGACCTGCGCCGGGATCGGCACCAGGGCGTAGAGCAGCTTGGAGTCCCCCAGCCGCTTGAGCTTCAGCACCAGCGAGAAGGCCAGGTTCGGGATGAACGGGAAGGGGTGGGCCGGGTCGATCGCCAGCGGCGTCAGGATCGGGAACAGCTGGGTGAGGAAGGTGTCCTGCAGCGCCGCCTTCTCGGACGGGGTCACCTCGGCGGCGCCCACCACCGTCAGGCCCTCTTCGCCGAGCTCGCGGCACAGCTCGCGCCAGCGCCGCTGCTGGTCGGCCATCAGGTCGGCGGCCTCGGCGTTGACCCGCACCAGCTGCTCGGCCGGGGTCAGGCCGTCCTGGCTGACCACGCGCACGCCCTCGCGGACCTGCGCCTTCAGGCCGGCCACGCGGACCATGTAGAACTCGTCGAGGTTGTTGGCGCAGATGGCCAGGAACCGCAGCCGCTCCAGCAACGGGTGGCGCGGATTGGTGCTTTCGGCGAGCACACGGCGGTTGAAGGCCAGCCAGGAGAGCTCGCGGTTGAAGAACCGCTCGGGCGAGCTGGCCAGCGCCTCGTCCCACGCCGGCGCCTTCGTCGGGGCGATGGGCGTGGCGTAATTCATACAGAGCCTCTCTGCGGACAAGCGACCATTCTAGCCGCCAGATGGTGACAAATCTTCAGTCGAAAAGATCAAGATTGTCTGCGCCGTCTCCGAGCACCTCGCGGGCGAGCGCGCGGGACACCGGCCGCTGGCGCTCGTCGGCCGACTCGTCGAGCCGCCGGACGATCTCCCGGGCGTGGATCGCCGACCTGGGCATGCGCCGCAGCAGATACGGGTAGATGTCTTCGGACGGGCGGATGCTCCGCTCGGCGAACAGCCGCCTCAGCACCGCCTCCAGGACGATGTCGTCCGGCTCCTCGATCAGCCCCACCGGCAGGGCGTTCAGCCGGCTGCGCAGGTCGGGCAGGGCGGCCGGCCAGCTGGCCGGCGGCGTGCGGGCGGTCAGCAGCAGGCCGCCGCCTTCGCGTCCGGCCATGTTGATCAGATGGAACAGCGCCTCTTCGGAGACGCCCTGGTCGACGTCCTCCACGAGCGCCGGGCGGCCGGCGGCGGCGGAGACGTCCGGGTCCTCGCGGTCCAGCCGCACCGCGCCCGCCTTGGCGGCCCAGGCCTGGGCCAGATGGCTCTTGCCCACGCCCTCTGGCCCGACCAGGGCCAGGCACCCGGCGTGCCAGGCCGGCCAGGCGTCCAGGGCCGCGACGGCGGCGGCGTTGGAGGGACCCACGGCGTAATCCTCGCGCCTCTGCGCGACCCGACGCTTGAGCGTCAGCCGTAACTGCCGCGCCATCGGAGGGATCGGGGTCGGGAAATCACGGGGCGCACTCTAGCAAGGGCGCGCCCCGCCGTCTCCGGTTCGATCAGGCGTTGACCAGCCGCATGCCGTTCTCGTCGTAACGCTCGCCCTTGACCTTGCCGGCCAGGCCGTCGAGCCGGCCGCGCTCTTCGGCCGAGAGGGTCACCTCGGCGGCGGCGAGGTTGGTCTTGAGGTTCTCCAGGCGGGTGGTGCCGGGGATGGTCACGACCTGTTCGCTGCGGCCAAGGACCCAGGCCAGCGCGACCTGCGCCGGCTTCACCCCCCTGGCGGACGCCACAGCGCCGATCTCCTCGACCAGGGCGAGGTTGGCCTCGTAGGCCTCGCCCTTGAACCTGGGAGAGACGTTGGCGCGCCAGTCGTTTCCGGCCGGCCGGGCCTCGCGCGAGAAGGCGCCGGTGAGCATGCCGCGGCCGAGCGGGGAGTAGGCGACCACGGTGACGCCGGTCGATTCGCAGAGCGGCAGGACCTCGCGCTCCACGTCGCGGGTGAAGATCGAATACTCCCACTGCACGGCCGCGATCGGGTGCACGGCTTGGGCGCGGCGCAGCGTCTCGGCGTTGACCTCGGACAGGCCGATGGCGCGGACCTTGCCCTCCTGAACGAGCTTGGCCATGGCCTCGACCGTTTCCTCGATCGGCCGGGCCGGGTCGCGGCGGTGGAGATAGTAGAGGTCGACGTAGTCGGTTTGCAGGAGGCGCAGGGACTGCTCGATGGCCCGGCGGGCATTGGCCTCGGAGCCGTCGACGCCGCGCACCGTGCGGTCGGCGAGGTTTCCCACCGGCCCGAACTTGGTGGCGATGAAGGCCTTCTCGCGCCGGTCGCGGAAGGCCGCGCCCAGCAGCGTCTCGTTGGCGCCGAAGCCGTAGAGCTCGGCGGTGTCGAAGTGGTCGACGCCCAGGTCCAGCGCCTCGTGGAGCAGGCGGACAGCGGCGTCCTCGGCCATCGGTTCGCCGTAGGCCACCGACATGCCCATGCAGCCGAGGCCGATGGCGTTCACCTGACGGCCCGTGCGGCCGATCTCGCGACGGATCATGGGAGGTCTCCTTGCGTTCGGGGAGAAACTGATGTGAGCACTCACTCACATCGCCGTCGTTCTACGCCCGCGACCGCCGTTCGGTCAACCGCGATTCAGCGGCTCCAGCTGTCCAGGACCGCCTGGGCCGCCGCTTCCAGGTCGGCTTCGCTCCAGCGGCGGCCGGCGAGTTCGCCCTTCAGCATGTAGCCGACCGGGGCGAAGAAGAAGTTGGCGATCAGGTCGGCCGGGAGGTCCTTGAAGATCCCGGCGGCTTTGCCCGCGCGGCCGATCTCGGCCAGGCGCCCGGCGATGGCTTCGTGCGCGGCGCCGCCTTCGCGCCGGGCGAGCGCGGACTCGCCGAACCGCTGGCCGAACATGAAGGCCTCGGTGTCGGCCCGGTAGGCGTCGAACAGCGCCCGCCAAAGCCGCTTGAGCCGCTCCCCTGGCGCCGCGTGCGGGTCGTCCTGGTCGCTGATCGCCTCGAACACCTCCGCCTTCAGCCGCCGGTAGGCCTCGATCAGCAGGTCGTCCTTGGACGAGAAGTGGCGGTAGAGGGTGCCTTCGGCGACCCCGGCCAGCTCGGCGATGGCGGCGGTCGTCGCGGCCTGGAAGCCGTCTCGGGCCACGAGCACCAGCGCCGCGCGCAGCAGCTTCTCCTTGGTGGTGCGGATCGAGGTCAGCATGGCGTGAGAGGCCGCCAGGCGTGCGGCCCTGTCAAGGCGGGGCTCAGCCGGCCCTGGCCGGCATGTCGCGGGCGGACATCAGGGTCCAGCCCTCCGGCCGCAGCAGTTCGATCGGCGAGAACTTGACCTTGTAGTCCATCTTCTCGGAGCCGCGCACCCAGTAACCCAGATAGACGTAGGGGATCGAGGTCAGGCACGCCTGGATGATGTGGTCCAGGATCATGAACGAGCCGAGACTGCGGCGGGCCATGGTCGGGTCGTAGAAGCTGTAGACCAGCGAGAGGCCGTCGCTCATCAGGTCGACCAGGGCGCAGGCCACCAGGTCGCCCGGGCCGCGGTCCTGGGAGCGCAGCCGGTACTCGATGATGTGGGTGCGGACGGCGGTGTCCTCGACCATCGCCACGTAGTCCGGCCAGGTCATCTCGGCCATGCCGCCCTCGGCGTGGCGGGCCAGCAGGTAGCGGCGGAGCAGGTCGAACTGCTCCATGGTCGCCTCGGCCTCCACCAGGTGGCGCTCGAGGTCGTCGTTGCGCGACAGGGTGCGCCGCTCTCCGCGCGAGAAGATGTAGTCGGCGGCCGGGATCCGCGCCGAGATGCAGGCCGAGCAGGACTCGCAGGCGGGTCGATAGGCGATGTTCTGCGACCGGCGGAACCCCACCTGGGTCAGGCTGTCGTTGACGCTGGCGCCGTCCGAGAGCGGCAGATGGGCGAACACTTTCCGCTCGTGCCGCCCCGGAAGGTAGGGGCAGGGCGAAGGCGCGGTGAGGAAAAATCTCAACTGCCGCGTCGGGAAGTGCTGAGTCACGGACTTACGATGCGCCTCGCTCGGATAGACCTGGATTAGGCGGTATGCCGCGGCATCGCGCAAGCGCCTCGTCACAAGCCTGCGTCAGCCGGAAGCACCGGAGCCTCCCGAAGCAACACGATGGCGATGCGTCGGTTTCCGGCCAGCGTGGGATCGTCGGGATAAAGCGGCTCGGAGGTGGCCTTGCCGGACACCTGGAACACCCGGTCGGGGTCGACGCCGGCGCCCTGCAGCACGCGGCGCGACTGATCGGCGCGGGCGGCCGACAGCTGCCAGTCGCCCTCGCTGCGGGACAGGTTCAGGTTGGCGCTGGTGTGGCCGTAGATGCTGATCCGGTTGGGCAGCTGGTTGATGATCTTGGCGACAGCGCGCAGCAGCAGGCGGGCCCGCTCGTTCGGCTGGGCGGCGCCTTCGGCGAACATCGAGCGGCCCTCCTGGTCGACGAGCTGGATGCGCAGGCCCTCGGGGGTCTGGTCGATCAGGATGTGCTTCGAAAGCTCGGCGAGCTCGGGCATCTCCTGCAGCGCCTGCCGCAGCGACTGGGCGGCCGAGGCGAAGGCGGCGGCCTCGCGCCGCTGCAGCGCTTCGCGCAGGGCCTCGGTCGAGACGTCCTGCACCGGCGAGCCGGCCTCGGTGCTCTTGCCTTCGCTGGGGCTGGCCGCCTCGGGAGCCAGGTCCTCGATGATGGCGCGGGAGCCGGAGGACTTGGAGCCGTCCTCGCCCAGGGCGTTGCCGCCCAGGATGCCGCCGGAGCCGGAGGTGGTCTCGGAGACCGAGGCGGGCGCGAAATAGTCGGCGATGCCGCGCTTCTGCTCCGGGCTGGTGGTGTTGATCAGCCACATCAGCAGGAAGAAGGCCATCATCGCGGTGACGAAGTCGGCGTAGGCCACCTTCCAGGCGCCGCCGTGGTGCTCGCCGTGACCACCCTTGCGGACCTTCTTGATGATTACGGGGCCTTCTGCGACCGCCATGACTCCACGCCCTTCTGCGCAACCCCTATGAGAGCCGTCATGGTGAACGGGCCGCGTTAAGATGCGGTGATCGAGGAGGGCTTCTCATGAAGGCGGCGTTCGTGGGCCTGGGGGTGATGGGCTTTCCCATGGCCGGGCATCTGAAGCGGGCCGGGCACGAGGTCAGCGTGTTCAACCGCAGCCCGGAGAAGGCCGCCCGCTGGGTCGAGACGCATGGCGGCCGGGCGGGCGCCACGGTGGCGGAGGCGGCCGAGGGCGCCGAGATCCTCGCCCTCTGCGTCGGCAACGACGACGATGTCCGCCAGGTGGTGCAGGCGGCGCTGCCGGCGCTGGCCCCCGGCGCGGTCGTCGTCGACCACACCACCACCTCGGCCAAGGTGGCGCGGGAGATGGCCGAGCTGGCCGCGCGGAGCGGGCGCGCGTTCGTCGATGCGCCGGTCTCCGGCGGCCAGGCGGGAGCGGAGAACGGCCAGCTGACCATCATGTGCGGGGCCGAGCCGGAGGCCTTCGCCAAGGCCGAGCCGGTGATCGCAGCCTACGCCAAGGCGATTCGGCTGATGGGCGGCCCGGGCTCGGGTCAGCTGACCAAGATGGTGAACCAGATCTGCATCGCCGGCCTGCTGCAGGGCCTGGCCGAGGGGCTGCACTTCGCCAAGCGGGCGGGTCTGGACCCGGTCGAGGTCTACGAGGCGATCAGCAAGGGCGCGGCCCAGTCCTGGCAGATGGACAACCGCTGGGCGACGATGAGCGAGGGCAGGTTCGACTTCGGCTTCGCCGTCGACTGGATGCGCAAGGACCTGGGCCTGGTGCAGGAGGAGGCCTGGGCCAACGGGGCCCGCGTCGAGGTCGCCGCCCTGGTGGACACCTTCTACGCCGACATCCAGGCGATGGGCGGCGGCCGCTGGGATACCTCGAGCCTGGTGGCGCGGCTGGAGCGGTGAGGATCGCCGGCGGTTCGAACCCGAGTCCCACCGTCATCCCGGCCGGAGAGCCGGGACCCAGCAGCGCCGCGTTCTGGGTCCCGGATCGGCCTTGCAGGCCGTCCGGGATGACGGGCTTGTTGAGCCGTGGACGTGCGCTCAGGCCCCGAGCAGCTTGGCCGCCCGCGGGGCGAAATAGGTGATGATCCCGGCGCTGCCGGCGCGCTTGAAGGCGGTGAGGCTCTCCAGGATCGAGCGCTCCTCGTCCAGCCAGCCGTTCTGGGCGGCGGCCATGATCATCGCGTACTCGCCGCTGACCTGGAACGCGAAGGTCGGCATGTGGAAGGCCTCGACGACGCGCCGGACGATGTCGAGGTAGGGCATGCCGGGCTTCACCATCACCATGTCCGCGCCCTCGGCGATGTCGAGGGCCACCTCGCGCAGGGCCTCCTCGGTGTTGGCCGCGTCCATCTGGTAGGTCTTCTTGTCGCCCGGGTTCTCGATCGGGCCCGAGCCCAGCTTTCCGGAGCCGATCGCCTCGCGATAGGGGCCGTAGAAGGCCGAGGCGTACTTGGCGGCGTAGGACATGATCATCACGTCCTGATGGCCCGCGCCCTCCAGCGCGGCGCGCAAGGCGCCGATCCGCCCGTCCATCATGTCGGAGGGGGCCAGGATGTCGGCCCCGGCGGCGGCCTGCATCAGTCCCTGCTCGACCAGCCGCTCGATGGTGGCGTCGTTGAGGATCCTGCCGCCCTCAATCACCCCGTCGTGGCCGTGGTCGGTGAAGGGGTCGAGCGCCACGTCGCACATGATCCCGACCTCGGGGGCGGCGTCCTTCATCGCCTTCACCGCGCGGGCGACGACGTTGTCCGGGTCGAAGGCCAGCCGGCCGCCGGCGTCCTTCTTGGCGCCGTCGATGTGCGGGAAGACGGCGATGGCCGGGATGCCCAGCGCCCGGGCCTGGCGCGCCGCCTCGGCGCAGCCCGTCACCGACAGGCGCGAGACGCCCGGCATCGAGCCCACCGGGACCTCGCCCTCGCCCTCATGGACCACCATCGACCAGATGAAGTCGGCCGGCGTCAGCACGCTCTCGCGCACCAGGTCGCGGATCCAGGGCGCCTGGCGCAGCCGGCGCAGGCGCAGGGCGGGGTAGGGGGCGAGGCTCGGGACGGTCATGTCCGGGCTGTGGCGCCGGTGGGCGCGGCTGGCAAGTGCGTTGACAGCGCGGGCGGCTCAGGGAAGGTCCGGGGCCATGACGGACCTTCGGGCCCAGCGCCCCTTCAACATCTTCGATCTCTCCGGCCGGGCGAGCCGGCTGGAGTTCACCATAGTCCTGGTGGCGTGGCTGGCGGTGTTCATCGCCTATCGCGGCGCCGGGCCGCAGGACCTGAGCATGGCCCTGCTTGTCGGGGTCGCCGCCTCGGTTCCGATGATCCTCACCGGCGTGCGGCGGCTGCACGACCGCGACCAGTCCGGCTGGTGGATGCTGCTCAGCTTCGTGCCGCTGATCGGGCTGATCTTCCTGGTGTTCCTGGCGGCGGGTTCGCCCGACGAGCGGGTCAACCGCTTCGGGCCGCCCGCCCGGCTGCTCGGCGCGAAGGGCTAGCCGGTGGACTTCGAGCTCTCAGAAGAGCAGCGCGCCATCCAGGAGGCGGCGAGCGCGTTCGCGGCCTCCGAGCTTGCGCCCCACTCGGCCCGCTGGGACGCGGAGAAGCATTTTCCCGTGGACGTGCTGCGCAAGGCGGCCGAGCTCGGCTTCGCGGGGATCTACACCTCCGAGGAGATGGGCGGGGCCGGCCTCACCCGGCTCGATGCGGCCATCATCTTCGAGGCCCTCGCCTACGGCGACGTCCCGGTCACCGCCTACCTGACCATCCACAACATGGCGACCTGGATGGTCGACCGGTTCGGCTCGGAGGAGCTGCGGCGCAGGTACGTGCCGCGCCTGACCTCGATGGAGCTGATCGCCTCCTACTGCCTGACCGAGCCGGGTTCGGGTTCGGATGCGGCGGCCCTGCGGACGACGGCCCGGCGCGACGGCGAGAGCTATGTGCTGGACGGCTCCAAGGCCTTCATCTCCGGCGGCGGGGTCTCGGACGTCTACGTGGTGATGGCGCGCACCGGCGAGGCGGGCGCCAAGGGCGTTTCCTGCTTCGTCGTGGAGAAGGATGCGCCGGGCCTGTCCTTCGGCGCCCAGGAGCGGAAGATGGGCTGGAACGCCCAGCCGACCGCGCAGGTGAACTTCGACGGCGTGCGCGTGCCGGCCGAGAATCGCGTCGGGGCCGAGGGCGAGGGGTTCCGCTTCGCCATGATGGGGCTGGACGGCGGGCGGCTGAACATCGCCGCCTGCTCGCTGGGCGGCGCCGGCTTCGCGCTCGATACGGCCAAGGCCTACATGGAGACGCGCCAGCAGTTCGGCCGGCCGCTGAAGGACTTCCAGGCCCTGCAGTTCAAGATCGCCGACATGGCGACCGAGCTGGAGGCGGCCCGGCTGATGGTCCGCCGCGCGGCGGCGGCGCTCGACGCGCGCGATCCGCAGGCCACCAAGCTCTGCGCGATGGCCAAGCGGTTCGCCACCGACGCCGGCTTCTCCGTCGCCAACGAGGCGCTGCAGCTGCACGGCGGCTACGGCTACCTGCAGGACTATCCCCTGGAGCGCATCGTCCGCGACCTGCGCGTCCACCAGATCCTGGAAGGGACGAACGAGATCATGCGGGTGATCATTTCGCGGGAGATGTTCCGGCAGTAGTCCGCCGAAGGCGGCATATCCTCGTCCGCTCAGCGGATTCCGACACGAAGACCACAAAGGACACGAAGATCACGAAGGCGCCGAGAGCGCGTGTCCGCTGCCGCTGATCGGCGACGCTGCCGAACGGGACATGGCTACTCAGTCTCTTCGTGATCTTCGTGTCCTTTGTGGTCTTTGTGTTGAAACGCGCTGCCGCGACGAGCCGGCGCCCGTGATGCTTCTTATGGCTCCCCCTCTTGGGGAGCATTTAGAGCTACGCGCATCGCCTCCGCCGTCGCCGCGTCGGCCGGAAGGAAGGTCTCCAGGGCGAGTTCGGAGAGGGTGATGTCCACGGGGGTGCCGAACACCGTCGTGGTGCTGAAGAAGGAGAGGACGCCGGCGTCGGTCATCAGCTGGAAGGGGACGGCGACGCCGCCGAAGTCCTGCGGCCGCCCATCGGGGGCGGGCGGGACGGGATAGCGCTTCAGCTCCTCCATCAGCGCGATGAGGCCGGCGTCGGCGGTCTGGCTGATCTCCCGGCGCAGGCGCTCAAGCAGATGGCCGCGCCATTCGGAGAGGTTGGCGGTGCGGCCGGCCAGGCCCTTGGGGTGCAGCGCCACCCGCAGCACGTTGACCGGCGGCTCCAGCAGGGCCGGATCGACGCCCTGCAGCATCAGCGGCAAGGCGCGGTTGCCGGCCACCAGGTTCCAGCGCCGATCGACGAGGATGGCCGGATAGGGCTCGTGGCCAGCCAGGATCAGGTCCAGCGCCCGGCGCGCGGGCTCCAGGCCCGGATCGTCCAGGGGGCGCTCAGGGAACATCGGCGCGAACCCGGCGGCGACCAGCATCGCGTTGCGCTCGCGCAAGGGCACCTCCAGCTGCTCGGCCAAGTGCAGCAGCATCTCGCGGCTGGGCTGGGAGCGGCCGGTCTCGATGAAGCTCAGGTGGCGGGTGGAGATCTCGGCCTCCAGGGCCAGGTCCATCTGGCTCATCCGACGGCGCTGGCGCCACTCGCGTAGGTGATCGCCCAGCGGCCTGACGTGCACGTTCATCTGATCGTCCTTGCTTGCCCATCATGCGTAGCGCGGCCTTGCCTTGTGGGAGAAGGGCCCGCCGGCCTAGAGCGCGCCAGGGCTAAGTGGAAGCCGGTTAGCCCGTCCGGCGCGCTCTAACTCTTGAATTAGAGCCTGTCTGATCGGTTCAGGCGTTCCGCCTGAACCGGACAGGCTCTGGGGAGGCTCGGCCGGCGGGCAGGTTCGGGCGTCACGCCTGGGCGGGAACCCGGTCCAGGAAGCCGATCACCTTGCGTACGCGCCCGTCCTCCAGCAGCACCACGTCGGAGCCCTGGATCGGCGCCTCGGCGCCGTCGGGGCCGAGCTCCCAGGTGAAGCGCACCTTGTCGGCGTAGCCGTCCGGGGCGCCGACCAGCCGGAAGCGGAATCCGGGGAAACGCTGCTGGACGCCGGCGACCAGGGCCTCCAGGCCCTCGTGGCCGTCGACGGCGGCCATCGGATCGACATAGCTCGCCTTCGGCGACCAGCTCTGCTCCAGCAGGGCGCGGCGGCGCTGCGGATCGGTCTCGTTCCACAGCTCGATGTAGCGGTTGGCGACGAGGGCGGGATCGGTCATGGCGGGTCTCCATTTCTGTGCGAGACCGATGCTGCCGCCGCCGTGCGTGCGATGCGATTACGCCTCAGGTAATGGAAGGGAAGGGAGGCCGAATGGACCCGGAAGTCCTGATCCGAACGCAAGGCCAGGTGGGGCGGATCACCCTGAACCGCCCGCAGGCGCTGCACGCGCTGACCACCGCCATGTGCCTGGAGATGATCGAGGCGCTGACCGCCTGGCGGGAGGATCCGCGGATCGTCCTGGTGATGATCGACCATGCCGGGGAGCGCGGCTTCTGCGCCGGCGGCGACATCCGGGCCCTGGTGGACAGCCTGGCCCAGGGCGGGGAGGCGGCCGAGGCCTTCTTCTTCACCGAGTACCAGCTCGACCACCTGATCTTCACCTACCCCAAGCCGGTGCTGGCCCTGATGGACGGTGTGGTGATGGGCGGCGGGGCCGGCATCTCCCTGCCGGCGACCTTCCGGGTGGCGACCGAGCGCACCCGCTTCGCCATGCCGGAGACGGGGATCGGCCTGTTTCCGGACGTCGGCGCCTGCTGGCGGCTGTCTCGCATGCCCGACCACGCCGGCGCCTGGCTGGCGCTGACCGGCGCGCGCATCGGGCCTGCCGACTGCGAGCTGCTGGGCGTCGTCACCGATTTCGTCGAGGCGGCCCGGCTGGACGACTTCAAGGCCGCGGTGCTGGCCGATCCGGCCCGCGTCGAAACCCTGCTGACGGAGTTCGAGGCCGAGGCCGGCCGCCCGGCCTTCGCTGCGCATCAGGACGCCGTCGGGCGGCTGTTCGGCGCGCCGACGCTTGCGGCGCTGATCGCCGGTCTCGAGGCCGACGGCTCCGACTGGGCCCGCGAGCAGCTGGCGATCGTCCGCTCCAAATCGCCGCTCTCCACCGCGGTCGCCTTCCGGCAGCTGCAGATGGCGGCCGGCATCGAGGACTTCGCTCAGCTGATGGAGTTGGAGTACCGGATCGCGCTGCGCCTGATCCGCCGGCCCGACTTCTCCGAGGGCGTGAGGGCGGTGATCCTCGAGAAGGACAACGCACCCCGCTGGAGCCCGACGCGGCTGGCCGAGGTCACCGAGTCGATGGTCGACGACGTGTTCGCGCCGTTGCCGCCGGAAAAGGCCTGGACGCCGCTGCCTTGACGGCGACGCCGGCCGGGCGCGCTATGCCGCCAGAGAAACTGGAGGAGGCGCACACATGTCTCGGAAGTTGTTCCTTGGCGTCGCCGCGGCGGCCTGGCTGATCGCCGCGCCCGCCGCGACCCTGGCCCAGAGCCCGCCGCCGCACATCGCCGCCGCCCTGGCCGACGCCGGCCGCCCGGCCGCCGACAAGGAGCGGGACGCAAACCGCAAGCCGGCCGAAATGCTGGCCTTCGCCGAGGTCAAGCCTGGCCAGAAGGTCATGGATCTGATCCCGGGCGCCGGCTACTTCACCCGCATCCTGTCCAAGGCGGTGGGGCCGAACGGCAAGGTCTATGCGGCGACCTCAGGCCCCTACGCCAAGCAGATCGAGCCGGTGGCCAAGGATCCGGCCTACGCCAACGTCCAGGTCGTCGAGCCGCCGGTTCTCGCCAAGCTGCCGGAGCCGGTGGACCTGATCTTCACGGCCCAGAACTACCACGACCTGCACCTGGCGCAGATGAAGCTGGACGTGGCCGCCTTCAACAAGGGCCTGTTCGACGCCCTCAAGCCGGGCGGGCTGCTGGTCGTGGTCGACCACGCGGCGGTCGCCGGCGCGCCGATCACGGTCGCCGACAGCCTGCACCGGATCGACCCGGCCATCGCCCGGAAGGAACTGGAGGCCGCCGGCTTCCAGTTCGTGGCCGAGAGCGACGTGCTGCGGAACCCCGCGGACCCGAAGACCGGCAACGTCTTCGACCCTTCGATCCGCGGCAAGACGGACCAGTTCGTCTTCAAGTTCCGCAAGCCGGGCTAGGTCGGTCTAAGTTCGTCATCCCGCAGAGCCGCGCAGCGGCTCATCCGGGACCCAGACGCTGAGCTGGGTCCCGGCTCTTCGCTGCGCTCCGGCCGGGATGACGAGGAGTATCAAGCATGCGCATCGCCTTCATCGGGCTCGGCAACATGGGCGGCGGGATGGCCGCCAACCAGGCCAAGGCCGGGCATGAGGTCCTGGCCTTCGACCTGTCCGCGGCGGCTCTCGAGCGGGCGGCGGAGGCCGGGTGCAAACCCTCAGCCTCCGTTGCCGAGGCGGTCCGGGACGTGGACGCGGTGATCACCATGCTGCCGGCCGGCCCGCACGTGCGGCAGGTCTACGGCGAGGACGTGCTGCCCAACGCCCGGGCCGGGACCCTGCTGATCGACTGCTCGACGATCGACGTGGAGAGCGCCCGGGCCGTCGCCGCTCAGGCGAAGGAGAAGGGCTTCGCCTTCGCCGACGCGCCGGTCTCCGGCGGCGTGGCCGCGGCCGCGGCCGGGACCCTGGCCTTCATGGTCGGCTGCGACGAGAATGACTTCACCGGCGTCGAGACGGCGCTGACGCCGATGGCCCGGGCGGTGATCCGGGCCGGCGACCACGGGGCCGGGCAGGCGGCCAAGATCTGCAACAACATGGTGCTGGGCGCCTCGATGATCGCGGTCTGCGAGGCCTTCGCGCTCGCCGAGCGGCTGGGCCTGGCGCCCGAACGGTTCTTCGAGATCGCGTCCAAGTCCTCCGGCCAGTGCTGGAGCCTGACCAGCTACTGCCCCTGGCCGGGGCCGGTGGAGGCGGCGCCCTCGAACCGCGGCTACGAGGGCGGCTTCGCCGTGGCGATGATGCTGAAGGATCTCAAGCTCGCCCAGGAGGCGGCCGCCAGGGCCGGGGCGGCGACGCCGCTGGGCGCGCAGGCCGAGGGGCTCTACGCCCTGTTCGACCGGCTGGGATACGGGAACAAGGATTTCTCGGCGATCCTGCAGCTGATCCGCGGCCAGCTCGCCGAACTGGCGTGATCTCGCGAAGAACAGGCGTTGTTTGACGCAGATCAAGGCCGGCGCGGGCCTGTCCGGTGGACATTCACCGTACACGGCGCCAAATAGCCGAGAGTCAGGGGAACCGTTGCGGTCCCGAGATTTTGGTCCCGCGACGGGGGGAGTTCGAGGTGATGGACTACAAGGCCGCCTTCCATAACGCGCTGGACCGCGTCCGCGAGGAGGGCCGCTATCGCGTCTTCATCGACCTGAAGCGGCACCGCGGCGACTTCCCGGTCGCGACCTGGACCCGCGAGGACGGCACGACGGCGGACGTCACCGTCTGGTGCTCCAACGACTACCTGGGCCAGGGCCAGAACCCGGTCGTGCTCGACGCCATGCACCAGGCCATCGAAGAGGCCGGTGCCGGCTCCGGCGGCACCCGCAACATCTCCGGCACCACCCACTACCATGTCGAGCTGGAGCGCGAGCTCGCCGACTGGCACGGCAAGGAAGCGGCGCTGCTGTTCACCTCCGGCTACGTCTCCAACGAGGCGACGCTGTCGACCCTTTACAAGATCCTGCCCGGGCTGATCGTCTTCTCCGACGAGCTGAACCACAACTCGATGATCTCCGGCATCCGCGCCGGCGCCCGCGAGCAGCGCAAGGTCTTCCGCCACAACGACCTCGATCATCTGGAGGAGCTGCTGGCCGCCGCGCCGGAGGGCGCGCCCAAGCTGATCGCGTTCGAGAGCGTCTATTCGATGGACGGCGACATCGCCGACATCCCGGCGATCGTGAAGCTCGCCAAGCAGTACGGCGCGCTGACCTACATCGACGAGGTCCACGCGGTCGGCATGTACGGCCCGCGCGGCGGCGGCGTCGCCGAGCGCGACGGCGTCATGGCCGACATCGACATCATCGAGGCGACCCTGGCCAAGGCCGTGGGCGTGATGGGCGGCTATATCGCCGCGGACTCGGTGATCGTCGACGCCATCCGCTCCTACGCGGACGGCTTCATCTTCACGAGCTCTCTGCCGCCCGCGCTGGCCGCGGGCGCGCTGTCCTCGATCCGCTGGCTCAAGACCCACAACGAGATCCGCGAGGCCCACCAGGAGCGCGCCGACACCCTGAAGGCGCGGATGCGCAAGGCCGGGCTTCCGGTGATGGAGTCTTCGGTCAGCCACATCGTGCCGCTGCTCGTGGGCGACCCCGTGCACTGCAAGCTGATCAGCGACATCCTGCTGGAGGAGCACGGCATCTACGTCCAGCCGATCAACTTCCCGACCGTACCCCGGGGTACGGAGCGGCTGCGGTTCACGCCGACGCCCGCTCACACGGACGAGATGATGGACAAGCTCCTCGACGCCCTCGAGCAGCTCTGGACCCACTGCAACATCGCACGCGTCGGCGGAGTGGCGGCCTAACAGCAGCTTTGCACACCTGCATCCGAACAGTCGCAGCAGCGCTATCCATGGCGCTGCTGTCGGCGTGTTCGAGTCCAGACGAGGCTCAGGTTCGAGCGGATGCCTTGAAAGTGGTGGGAGGCCAGGTGGGGCTGACGCCTGGCCAATTGCGCGTTACCTCCCTGATTCTGCACGACGGCTGGAGCGATGGTCGCGAGTATTTCCTGATTGCAGAGCGGCCGTGCTCGCCGGCCGCAGGAGCGTGTTCTCCGCAGGCCTTCACGGTGGAACTCAGCTATCAGCGCCGCGGCGAGCTCTGGGAGATGATCTCGTCGCAGGTGCAGCAGTCTGCCCGATAGAACTACTTCCGCCGCCTCACGCCGCGTCCCAGGCCGATCTGCTTGGCGAAGTCGCTGCGCCGCGCCGCGTAGGCGGGGGCGACCATGGGGTAGTCGGGGGGCAGGCCCCAGCGGCGGCGGTACTCGTCGGGGCTCATGTTGTAGCGCGAGCGCAGGTAGCGCTTGAGCATCTTCAGCTTCTTGCCGTCCTCGAGGCAGATGATGAAGTCGTGCTGGACGGACTTGTTGATCGGCACCGCCGGCTTGGGCCGCTCCTCGGGCTGCGCCGGCTGGGCCTGGCCGAGACCCTCCAGCGCCTGGTGGACCGACCGGATCAGTTCGGGGACGGCGTCGACCGGCACGGAATTGCGGCTGACATAGGCCGACACGATTTCGGCCCCGAGGCGCACCAGCTCCTCACCCGAAGTCCCTTCGGGTTCGCCGTCCATGCTCATCCAACTCCCCCTCCACCGAGAACACAAAGCGCCGGGGCGCACGAGCGCGCGTGCACCACCGGCCAGCGAGGAACGCCGACGGCCCTGCGGCGGTTCCGAGGGTTTGGGCGCGACCCGCCTTGGTTTATGAGACCGCCGAACCGCCGCTCCCCGAGTCCTGCCGAAAAGGTCCTCCGCCCATGACCGTCCACGCTCCGCCCAAGTCCGACGCCTTCTTCACCCGCAGCCTGGCCGACGCCGACCCCGACCTGTTCGGGATCGTCGACCACGAACTGAAGCGCCAGCAGGACCAGATCGAGCTGATCGCCTCCGAGAACATCGTCTCCCGCGCCGTGCTGGAAGCGCAGGGCAGCGTGCTGACCAACAAGTACGCCGAGGGCTATCCGGGCCGGCGCTACTACGGCGGCTGCGAGGTCGTGGACCAAGCCGAGACGCTGGCCATCGAGCGGGCCAAGCAGCTGTTCGGCTGCCAGTTCGCCAACGTCCAGCCGCACTCGGGCAGCCAGGCCAACCAGGCGGTATTCATGGCCACCATGGTCCCCGGCGACACCTTCATGGGCATGAACCTCGACCACGGCGGCCACCTGACCCACGGCAAGAGCGTCAACCAGTCGGGCAAGTGGTTCCGGCCGGTGGCCTATGGCGTGCGGGCCCAGGACCACACCATCGACTACGACCAGGCCGAGGAGGTCGCCCTGGCCGAGAAGCCCAAGGTGATCATCGCCGGGGCCACGGCCTATTCGCGGGTGATCGACTTCGCCCGCTTCCGTGAGATCGCCGACAAGGTCGGCGCGGTGCTGATGGCCGACATCGCCCACTACGCCGGCCTCGTGGCCGCCGGCGTCTACCCGAACCCGTTCCCGCACGCCCACATCGTCACCACCACCACCCACAAGACGCTGCGCGGGCCGCGCGGGGCGATGATCCTGACCAACGACAAGAAGCTGGCCAAGAAGATCGACAGCGCGGTGTTCCCGGGGCTGCAGGGCGGGCCGCTGATGCACGCCATCGCGGCCAAGGCCGTGGCCTTCGGCGAGGCCCTGCGGCCGGAGTTCAAGGACTACGCCAAGGCCGTGGTGGAGAACGCCCGGGCATTCGCGGACGCGCTGCAGTCCAACGGCTTCAAGATCGTCTCCGGCGGCACCGACAGCCACCTGATGCTGGTCGACCTGACGCCCAAGGGGGTCAGCGGGGCCGACGCCGAGATCGCCCTGGAGCGGGCCGGCATCACCACCAACAAGAACAACATCCCCAACGACCCGCTGCCGCCGATGCAGACCTCGGGCCTGCGGGTCGGCACGCCGGCCGGCACGACCCGCGGCTTCGGCCCGGAGGAGTTCCGCCAGATCGCCCGCTGGATGGCCGAGGTGCTCGACGGCCTGGCCCGCGGCGAGGACAATTCGGCGGTGGAGGCGAAGGTGCGCGGCGAGGTCTTGGCGCTCACCCGGCGTTTCCCCATCTACAGCTAATAGCGTAGAAGGGGCCGCGGAGGGGCTAGATCATGCGCTGCCCATTTTGCGGTCACCCTGAAAGCCAGGTGAAGGACAGCCGCCCGTCGGAAGACGGCGCGGCCATCCGGCGCCGGCGGCTGTGTCCTCATTGCGAGGGCCGCTTCACCACCATGGAGCGGGTGCAGCTGCGCGAGCTGACCATCGTCAAGCGCTCGGGCCGGCGCAGCCCGTTCGAGCGGGAGAAGCTGGCCCGCTCGGTGCACATCGCGCTGCGCAAGCGGCCGGTGGATCCCGAGCGGATCGAGCAGATGATCAACGCCATCGTCCGGCAGCTGGAGAGCCGCGGCGACACCGAACTGCCGTCCAGCGTGGTCGGCGAGCTGGTGATGAAGCACCTCAAGCAGCTCGATGACGTGGGCTACGTCCGCTACGCCTCGGTCTATCGCGACTTCCGAGAGACCGAGGACTTCGCCCGATTCCTCGGCGAGGAAGGCCTGGCGGAAGAGGAGCACTAGGCTCTGCCCGTCACCCTGAAGCTCGCCACCTCCCTCGACGGCCGGATCGCCACCGGCGCGGGCGAAAGCCGCTGGATCACCGGCGAGGCGGCCCGCCAGGCCGTGCACCGGCTGCGCGCCGACCACCAGGGCGTGGTGGTCGGGATCGAGACCGCGCTGGCGGATGATCCCGAGCTGACCGTGCGCCTGCCGGGCTACAACGGCCCGCAGCCGGCGCGCGTCGTGCTGGACAGCCGTCAGCGCCTGACGGCGGCGTGCCGGCTGGTCGCCACGGCCGGCGAGATCCCCACCTATGTCGTCACCACCGAGCCGCCCGCGCCGCACCTCCTGGAGGCGGGCGTGCACGTGCTGACGGTCCCGGCGGTCGGCGACGGCCGCCCGGAGCTGAAGGAAGTGGTCGAGGCGCTTCGCGCCGAAGGCGTCGGCAGCCTGTTCGTCGAGGGCGGCGGCCAGGTGGCGGCGAGCTTCCTGCGCTGCGAGTTGGTCGACCGGCTGGAATGGTTCCGGGCGCCCGTGGTCATCGGGGGGGAGGGGCGCCCTGCGGTCGGCGCTCTGGCCATTGCGGCGCTGTCCGCCGCCCCCAGATTTCGACGCATCCAGGCCCAGCCTCTGGGCGAGGACCTCTGGGAGCGCTACGAGAGGATCTGATGTTCACCGGAATTGTCACCGACGTCGGCCGTGTGCGGGCCATCCGCGAAACCAATCGCGACGTGCGCATGGAAATCGAGACGAACTTCGACGTCGACACGATCGACATGGGCGCCTCGATCTCCCACGCCGGCTGCTGCCTGACCGTGGTGGACAAGGGCCCGGGCTGGTTCGCCGTCGAGGTCAGCGGCGAGACCCGGGCGATGAGCACCCTGGGCGACTGGCGGGAGGGCCAGAAGGTCAACCTGGAGCGTCCGGCCAAGGTCGGCGACGAGCTGGGCGGCCACATCGTTTCCGGACACGTGGACGGGGTGGGGGAGGTGATCTCCATCGAGCCGGAGGGCGGCTCCCACCGGGTGCGGATCCGCGCGCCCCGGCCGCTGCACCGCTTCATCGCCCCGAAGGGCTCGATCACGGTCGACGGAGTCTCCCTGACCGTGAACGAGGTCGAGGACGACGTGTTCGGCGTCAACATCATCCCGCACACCTGGGACGTGACCACCATCGGCCAGCTGAAAGTCGGCTCGACGGTCAATCTCGAGATCGACATGCTGGCCCGCTATCTCGCGCGCTGGCGCGAAACGGCCTAAAGCACGCCGCGCGATAACAAGGGGGCCGGCATGGCCGACGACAAGCTCCGCATCCTGATCGTGGAGGCGAGGTTCTATTCCGACCTGGCGGACGAGCTGCTGAAAGGCGCGTCCGAGGCGCTGGAGGCCTACGACGCCGAGTACGACGTGGTGACCGTGCCGGGCGCCCTGGAGGTTCCGGCGGCGATCGCCTTCGCCGAGGAGGCCGGCCACGGCCCGGGCGGGGTGCGCTATGACGGCTATGTGGCCCTGGGCACGGTGATCCGCGGCGAGACCTATCACTTCGAGATCGTCTCGAACGAGTCGGCGCGCGGGATCATGGACCTGGCGATCGGCAAGCGCCTGGCGATCGGCAACGGCATCCTGACGACCGAGGATGGCGACCAGGCCTGGGCCCGGGCCCGCGTCAGCGAGGGCGACAAGGGCGGCGGCGCCGCGCGCGCCTGCCTGGAGATGATCGCCCTGAAGCGGCGGCTGACCGGACAGAGCCGGTGACCGCGCCCCGCCATGCGCGCTCGGTGGCGCGGCTCGCCGCCGTGCAGGCCCTCTACCAGATGGAGGTCTCCAACGCCGGCGTGGAGGCCGTGATCCGGGAATTCACCGAGCACCGCTTCGACCGCGATGTCGAGGGGATGACCCTGGCCGCGGCGGACGAGGCCTTCTTCGCCGAGATCGTCCGGGGCGTCGTCGCCCATCAGCGGCAGGTGGACGCGGCCATCGTCAAGCGGCTGGCCGAGAACTGGCGGCTGGAGCGGCTCGACGCGACGGTGCGGGCGATCCTGCGGGCCGGCGTCTACGAACTGGAGCATCGGGCGGAGATCCCGACCGAGGTGGTGATCGACGAGTACGTCGAGCTGGCCAAGTCCTTCTTCGACGGGCCGGAGCCGGGCTTCGTGAACGGGGCTCTGGACGGCGTGGCCCAGGATGTCCGGGCCTGACGAGTTCGAGGCCATCGCGCGGCTGTTCCGGCCGCTGACCCGGGGCGCCCCCGAGGCGTTCGGCCTGCTGGACGACGCCGCCGCCGTTCCCGCC
The DNA here is from genome assembly GCF_042681205.1 of Phenylobacterium terrae. Classification (NCBI taxonomy): domain Bacteria; kingdom Pseudomonadati; phylum Pseudomonadota; class Alphaproteobacteria; order Caulobacterales; family Caulobacteraceae; genus Phenylobacterium; species Phenylobacterium terrae. The sequence continues at coordinate 552,347 of NZ_JBHUEY010000006.1, read as the reverse complement.
CGGCCCGGCTACGACCTGGTGATCACCAAGGACGCCATCGTCGAGGGGGTGCACTTCCCGCTGGGCGAGGCGCCCGACCTCGTCGCCCGCAAGCTGCTGCGGGTGAACCTCTCGGACCTGGCGGCCAAGGGCGCCGAGCCCTACGGCTACTTCCTCGCGGTCTCCTGGCCGGCGGCCTGGACGGAAGAGGCGAGGGCGGCCTTCGCGCACGGCCTGGGCGCCGACGGAGAAGAATTCGGCCTGGTCCTGCTGGGCGGCGACACCACCTCCACCCCCGGGCCGATGACCGCCAGCGCGACGCTGCTGGGCTGGGTCCCGGCGGGCGGCATGGTGCGCCGGGGCGGGGCGCGCCCTGGGGACCTTGTGCTGGTCAGCGGCCCGATCGGCGACGGCGTCCTGGGCCTGGCCGCCGCGCGTGGAGAAATCGACGAGCCGGCGCTCGCCCACCGTTACCGGCTGCCGGCCCCAAGGCTCGATCTGCGCGAGACGCTCCGGTCCCGGGCGAGCGCGGCGGCGGACGTGTCCGACGGGCTGATCGCCGACGCCGGCCACATCGGCGAGGCGAGCGGGACGCGGATCGCGCTGCGGCTGGAGGCCCTGCCGCTGTCGGCGGGGGCGCGCCGCTGGCTGGACCGTCAGCCGGACCGGGCCGCAGGCCTGCTGGCGCTGGCGAGCGGCGGCGACGACTACGAGCTGGTCTGCACGGCGGCGCCGGACCGGGCCGATGGGCTCGGCATGACGGTGATCGGCGAAGTCGTCGCGGGCGCCGGAATCGTCGTCACCTACGAAGGCGACGTGCTCGATCCGGGCGCCGGCGGCTGGCGACACGCCTAAGGCCACGGTTTCGCCGCAACTGAGCCGTGCTGAGGTCCGATTTCGGGTCGACCTGTCGCGGCGTCGGGGGAGGCCTCACCACAAGGGAGACCTCATGCGTACGACCATGATGATCGGGGCTGCGGCCCTCGCGTTCGCGATCTCGGCGCCGGCTTTCGCCGGGGACAAGGCCGCCAAGACGGCCGATGCGAACGCCGCCAAGCCTGCGGAGGCCTCGGCGAAGCCGGCTACGGCCGACGCGGCCGCCACGCCCGCCTCGGATGCCGCCGCCACGGAAGCGGCGGCTACGGACGCCACGGCGGCGAAGGACGAGACCGGCAAGGACAAGGCCGACAAGCCTGCCGCGTCGAGCACGACGGCCACCGAGTCGACCAAGACGTCCACCCAGTAACACCTGGCGTCGGGCGCCCGGCCATCCGGGCGCCCGATGCACTCTTCTCGCCCCCCGTTCGGCGCCTGCTCGCGAAAGCGTGGCCACGCGGCGCGGAACCCAGGCCCCACAGTAGGGGTTTTCGCCGCAGAGGATCCTTCGGGGTCTGAAGAGGCGGCGTTGGCCGCCGGCCGCTCCTGCGGCCGAGCCGGCGCTGAACTGGTTTCCCAAACCCGCCTGGAGGTCCTGGCGCGGCGCGTGCGCTGCACCCTGTCGGCTGGGCGCAAGGAGGAGTGAGACGTGGACGGAGTCGGTATCATTGGGGCGATCATCATCGGCATCGTGGCCGGCTGGATCGCCGAGAAGGTCATGCGCCGTAATCACGGCATCCTGACCAATCTGATCGTGGGTGTCGTCGGGGCGTTCATCGGCGCCTTCCTGGCCGGCATGCTGGGGTTCGACGACTATGGGTTCATCGGCACGCTGATCGTGGCGACCTTGGGCGCCATCCTGCTGCTGTTCATCGTGGGCATGGTCCGCGGTCGCGGCAGCCGGGTCTAAGCCCCGCCTCTCAGACAAGTTCCTGTGATCGGGGGCGCCGAAGGGCGCCCCCGTTTGTTTGCACCCACGCTTCCCTTCAACACCCACATGGAGACGACCCATGGGCCTGTTCGATTTCGCACGCGAGGCCGGCAAGAGCTTGCGTGGCGGCAACGATGACAAGGTCGAGGCCAGCGAACTCGCCGAGGCTTTGAGGGCCCAGGGCGTGACCATCGCCAACGGCCAGATCACCGTCCGCGGCGGCGACACCGTCAGCATCACCGGCCAGGCCGACAGCCAGCGCGAGAAGGAATTGGCGATCCTGATCCTCGGCAACACCAAGGGCGTGGCGCACGTGGAGGACAACATCACCGTCGTCCAGCGCCAGGCGCCGCAGCCGCAGGCCGCCCAGCCCGCGCAGGCGGCCCAGCCCGGGCAGGCGCCGCAGCAGGCCCAGGCCGCCGAGCCGCCCGCGACCTTCTATACGGTCAAGTCCGGCGACACCCTCTCCAAGATCTCCCAGCAGTTCCTCGGCTCGGCCAATCGCTACAACGAGATCTTCGAGGCCAACCGCCCGATGCTGAAGGACCCTGACGAGATCTATCCCGGCCAGACCCTGCGCATCCCCAAGTCAACGATGCACTAGCTCTTCCCTCCCCATCTTAGGGAGGGCCGAGTCGGCGAAGCCGGCCGGGGTGGGGGAGTGTCGAGCCGCGATAGCGTGGGCCGGCCTGGGCCGCGCAGGCGCATCACTTCCCCACCCGTCCCGTCGCTGCGCTCCGGGCCACCCTCCCCATAAAGGGGAGGGAAGTCAGCGCCCCGCCACCACGCTGATGCGGATCTGCTCGCCGGTGACCGCCTTGCCGGTCCAGCTCGTGCCGACGCCGCCGCGGCGCACGGCGGTGCAGTAGCTGAACGGGGCGGGGAAGGGGCGTTGCTGCTTCAGACAGATCTCCTCGCCCTTCAGCGTCCAGCGGCCGCTGGAGGGCTTCCCGCGTCGGCCGGCCGCGCGGTAGGTGCCGTCCGGGTTGAGCCACAGCTTGGCCTGGCGTCCGTCCGGGTAGGTCGAGACGATGGTGTTCTTGAACGCCGGCTGGAGGACCTCCGGGGCTGTGGCCAGGGCCGGCGTGGCGATGAGGGCGGCCGTAGCGGCCAAGGTCAGGGCTCGGATCATCCGCACCAAACGCGCGGGACCGCCGGAAGGGTTCTGCAACCTTATCGAGCTATGGCGGGAGCATGCTCCGCCGCGCCCTGATTGCCGCCGCCCCGCTGGTTCTCGCCGGCGCCGCCGCCCGCGCCGAGGACAAGGCCGAGCCCGAGCCGATAGGGCCCTGGGTCGACCTCCTGCCGGTCGGCCTGCCGGTGATCGTCGACGGCGAGCTGGTGAACTACGTCTTCGTCTATGTGCGGATCAACCTGACCCGCTCGGCCAACGCCATGCGGCTGCGCGAGCGCGAGCCCTATTTCCGCGACGCCCTGGTGCGGGCGGGCCATCGCACCCCGTTCACCCGGTACGACGACTTCACCAGCCTGGATGCGTCCAAGATCGTCGCGGCGATGAAGCGCGAGGCGGTCGCGATCGCCTCGCCCAAGGACATCGCCGGCGTCACGGTGCTGCGTCAGACGCCCAAGCGGCGAAGCAACCTGCCCAAGCCCAGGCCGCGCAAAACCTAGAGCCGTCAAAACAATTACGGCCAAGACGAGCCGTTGCGCCGGCTCGGCAACTTTGGCAACTTCGCGCCCGTCTTAAAGGGGCGCGCCAAATATGCGTCCCATAAGCTGGAGAGGAAACGAGGGGCTGTTCTGGCGTCGCCTTTGGCGGCGTCCGCCCCTCCGCGCAGTCGCAAAGGGGCGCATACGTTATGGATCCAATATTGTTGCTGGTGATCGTCGCCGGCCTTCTGGCGGTGGTCTACGGCGCCGTACAGTCCGCGTCCTTGATGCGGTTATCCGCGGGTACGCCCCGCATGCAGGAGATCGCGGCCGCGATCCAGGAAGGGGCCCAGGCCTATCTGCGGCGGCAGTACCTCACCATCGCCGGCGTCGGGGCGGTCATCCTCCTGGCCGTGGCGCTTCTGATCGGCCTCCCGGCCGCCATCGGCTTCCTGATCGGCGCCGTGCTTTCGGGCGCGGCGGGCTTTGCGGGCATGCTGATCTCGGTGCGGGCCAACGTGCGCACCGCCCAGGCGGCTTCGGAGAGCCTCGAGAAGGGCCTGTCCACCGCGTTCCGCTCGGGCGCGGTCACCGGCATGCTGGTGGCCGGCTTCGCCCTCCTGGGCGTGGCGGTCTACTTCTGGATCCTGACCGGCCCGATGGGCAATGCGGTCACTGACCGGGTGGTCATCGACTCGCTGGTCGCCCTGGGCTTCGGCGCCTCGCTGATCTCCATCTTCGCCCGTCTCGGCGGCGGCATCTTCACCAAGGGCGCGGACGTCGGCGGCGACATGGTCGGCAAGGTCGAGGCCGGCATCCCCGAGGACGACCCCCGCAACGCGGCGACCATCGCCGACAACGTGGGCGACAACGTCGGCGACTGCGCCGGCATGGCCGCCGACCTGTTCGAGACCTATGCGGTGACCGTCGTCGCCACCATGGTTCTCGCAGCTATCTTCTTCCGCGACAGCGCGGCGGTGGCCACGGCGATGCTGCTGCCGCTGGCCATCTGCGGCATCTGCATCGTCACCTCGATCATCGGCACCTTCTTCGTCCGGCTGGGCAAGAGCCGCAACATCATGGGGGCGCTCTACCAGGGCCTGATCGTCACCGGCGTGCTGTCGGTGATCGCCCTCTACTTCGTCATCCCGGCGGTGATCGGCGACAGCCTCACCGGCGGCGGCGTGACCTACAGCGCCATGAACCTGTTCTGGTGCGGCGTCGCGGGCCTCGTGGTCACCGCGGCCATCGTGGTGATCACCGAATACTACACCGGCACCGGCTTCAGGCCGGTGAAGTCGGTGGCCAAGGCCTCGGTCTCCGGCCACGGCACCAACGTCATCCAGGGTCTGGCCATGAGCCTGGAGTCCACCGCCCTGCCGGCGCTGGTGATCATCGTCGGCATCGTCGCCACCTATAACCTGGCGGGCCTGTTCGGCATCGCCATCGCCACCACCGCCATGCTGTCGCTGGCCGGCGTCATCGTCGCCCTCGACGCCTTCGGCCCGGTGACGGACAACGCCGGCGGCATCGCCGAGATGGCGGGCCTGCCGTCGGAAGTGCGCGTCTCCACCGACGCGCTCGACGCGGTCGGCAACACCACCAAGGCGGTGACCAAGGGCTATGCGATCGGCTCCGCCGGCCTCGGCGCCCTGGTGCTGTTCGCCGCCTACACCGAGGACCTGAAGTTCTTCGCCGCCACCGCCGAGCCGGGGTCCTTCTTCGAAGGCCTGGGCGCGGTGCCGTTCGACCTGTCCAACCCCTACGTCGTCGTCGGCCTGCTGTTCGGGGGCCTGTTGCCCTTCCTGTTCGGCGGCCTGTCCATGACCGCCGTGGGCCGGGCGGCCGAGTCGGTCGTCGCCGAGGTGCGCCGCCAGTTCAAGGAGAACCCCGGCATCATGACCGGCGAGGTCAAGCCGGAGTACGGCCGGGCCGTGGACATCCTGACCAAGTCGGCGATCCGCGAGATGATCGTGCCCAGCTTGCTCCCGGTCGCCTCGCCGATCGTGCTGTTCTTCGTGGTCCTGGCGATCGCCGGCAAGGTGAACGCCTTCGCCGCCCTCGGCGCCATGCTGATGGGGGTGATCGTCACCGGCCTGTTCGTCGCCATCTCGATGACCAGCGGCGGCGGCGCCTGGGACAACGCCAAGAAGCTGATCGAGGAAGGCCACTTCGGCGGCAAGGGGTCCGACGCCCACAAGGCGGCGGTCACCGGCGACACCGTCGGCGATCCCTACAAGGACACGGCGGGCCCCGCCGTCAACCCGATGATCAAGATCACCAACATCGTGGCCCTGCTGCTGCTGGCCGTCCTGGCCCACGGCGCGGTCGGCTGATCTGATCCATCCGTCCTGAGCTGAACGCCCCGGAGAGCGATCTCCGGGGCGTTTTCTTTTTTTCCCGGCGATAGCGGCTGCGCCCCTAAGCGGCGGTTGGCCCGCGGCCAGAGGGCGGGAGGTCGAGCCACTCAGGGGGGACGCCGTAGGGCTTGAACGCGAGCTGCAGGAGAGCATTCAAGTCCTGCTCGCGTTCATGCAGATCGCGATAGCGGCGAACGACCTCCACGGCCTTGCGGAGTCGAGGCGGCCGGCGAATGGCCGGATTGTCCCATTCGATGGGCGGGATCGGAGACACGCTCATCAGCTCGTCCAACATCCTGTCGACGTGAGGGCTTAGGAGATGCTCGGCGTTCAGCTCCGTCTGGAACTTGGCCGCGAGGACGAGGCGCAACAGCACCGGAACGGCAGCCTCACCTGCTAGCCGGATGCTGCCGTCGTCAGAAATCTCGATCTCAAACTGCGTATTTCGGGCGACCATCCCGAAAGACTGAACGCGCGAGTCAGCTTCTGCAATCCACGCCGGCTCACCCTTCAGAGGGGCCGGTGTCGGAACCCGCGCGCGTCCCCTACCGCCGGTCGCCCGGGCGGTTGCCGGGGGCGCTCTCGTCGTCGCGCGGCAGCATGGAGCCGCGGCCGACGGTGCCGAGGAGCTGTTCGAGGATGGTCAGCTCGCGGCCGCGGGTCGGGGTCTCGCGGCCGTTGAAGGCGATGACCTTGCCATGCTCGAGGGTGATCACGTCGACCCGCTCCACCGCCTCGGTCTGGCCGTCGAAGGTGATGGCGGTGATCTCGCGCTGGGTCACCCGCGGCTTGCGGAAGGCGATGCGCTCCTTCACCTCGGCGATGTAGTACCAGGTGTTGGTGTCGAAGGTGGAGGTGGCCGAGGGCGAGCCCAGCTTGGTTCGCACCGTCGTCTTGGTGTCCGTCCCCGCCTGGATCTCGGTGGGGCTGGTCTCGATGGCCTGGAAGCCGCGATAGCTGGTGATCGGCGCGCAAGCGCCCGCGGACAGCAGGGCGGCGCTCACGGCGACGAGGGCGGCTTTGCGAAACATCTGGCCTCTGGAACCTATCATTTGGATCGGCGGCTTTGACCTAGCCGTCGTGGTTACTTAGTTCAATGCCGCCGTTAAGCGCATCCGGCGGCGAAATCGAGGCTTTCCCCATGATCCTGGACCGTCTGTTCCGCCCCAGGGCCGCCCAGGAAGCGGGGCGGGCGCTCTATGCAGCGGCGGTGGCCGAGGCCCGCCAGCCCCGTCTCTACGCGGACCTGGGCGCCCCGGACACGCCCGAGGGCCGATTCGAACTCTACACCCTGCACGTGCTGTTGCTCATCGAGCGTCTGCGGGGGCAGGGGCCGGCGGCGGCCGAGACCTCCCAGGCCCTGTTCGACACCTACATCAGCGCGCTCGACCACGGCCTTCGCGAGCTGGGGGTCGGCGACACCTCGGTCGGCAAGAAAATGCGCAAGCTGGGGGAGGCCTTCTACGGCCGCGGCAAGTCGTACGATGCGGCCATCGCGGCCCTGCCGGACGAGGCGCCGCTGGTCGCCTTCCTGACCCGCACCGCCTTCGAAGGCGCGTCCGCCGGGCGTCCCGAGGCGCTGGCCCGCGAGCTGCTCGCCAAGCGCCAGGCGCTGGCGGCCCAGCCGCTCGCAGCCCTGCTGGCCGGCGAGGCCGCCTGGGAGGCCCGCCCGTGAGCGCCCACACCATCCGTCTCTCGGAGCTGGCCCGCGGCCCGGTGACGCGGGAGATCGTCGCCGACGAGGCCGAGCGGAAGGCGATCGCCAAGCGGCTGGGGCTTCTCAGCCTGCCTTCGCTGCGCGCCCGCGTGACCGTCCGCCCCTGGCTGGACGGCGCCGAGGTCGGCGGCCGGTTCGAGGCCGTCGTGGAGCAGGAGTGCGGCGTCACCCTCGACGCCTTCGAGCAGCCGGTGGCGGGCGACATCGAGGTCCGGGTCGTCCCGGCCGGCAGCCCGCACGCCCCATCGGCGGAGGGCCCGGAGATGGAGCTCGACCCGGACGCCCCCGACCAGCCCGACGAGCTGGCGGGCGAAGAGGTCGATCTCGGCGAATATCTCGTGGAGCACCTGGCCCTTGAGATCGACCCGTTCCCGCGCAAGCCGGGGGTCGCGTTCGAGTACCAGAAGCCCGAGGGTGACGACTCGCCCTTCGCCGTGCTCAAAGGGCTGAAGGACCGGAAGGGCTGATCTGACGCCCCCGGCCTGATTTGCAGCCGAAGCGCGCGGCTGTATCGTCGGCCGCCGGCCGGCGAGGTCGCCGCAGGGGGTCTTCAAGCCAAAACCGCCGTGACAGAGCCGCTGGTCATTTCCGTCGACGCCATGGGCGGCGACCACGGGCCCGCCGTGGTCGCGGCCGGAGTCGCGCGCGCGGCCGGCGAGCTGGGCGAGGGCGTCCGCTTCCTGTTGCACGGTGACGAGGCGGCCCTGAACCAGGCGGTGGCCGCGTGCCCCGGCCTGAAGGGCCGCGCCGAGGTCCGGCCCGCGACCGGCGTCATCGCCATGGACGAAAAGCCGGCCCAGGCCCTTCGCCGCGGCAAGGGCTCGTCCATGTGGAACGCCGTCGAGGCGATCCGGGCGGGCGAGGCGGGGGCGGCGGTCTCGGCCGGCAACACCGGCGCGCTGATGGCCGTCTCCAAGCTGATATTGCGGATGGGCGCCGGGCTCGATCGTCCCGCCCTGGTGGCCAGCTGGCCGGGGGCGCGCGGCGTCACCTCGGTGCTCGACGTGGGCGCCAACGTCGACTGCGACGCCGAGCGGCTGGTGGAGTTCGCGATCCTGGGCGAGGCCTTCCACCGGGCGGCGCACGGCGTGGCGCGCCCGACCGTGGGGCTGCTCAACGTCGGCTCCGAAGAGATGAAGGGCCACGAGGAGGTCCGCCAGGCCAACCGCATCCTGCGGGAAGGCGTGTTCGACCTCGACTACCGCGGCTTCGTGGAAGGCGACGACCTGACCAAGGGCGCCGTCGACGTGGTGGTGACCGACGGCTTCACCGGCAACGTGGCGCTGAAGACCGCCGAAGGCGTGTTCCGCTTCATGACCAGCGAATTGCGCGGGGCGCTGACCTCTACCGCCATGGCCAAGGCCGGGGCCCTCCTGGCCCGGCCGGCTCTGAAAGCGTTCCGCGACCGCTTGACGCCGCGCGTCGCCGCGCCGCTTCTCGGCCTCAATGGCGTGGTGGTGAAGACTCACGGCGGGGCGAGCGAGCAGGAGATCGCCGACGCCGTGCACATGGCCGCGGATCTGGCGAGAAGCGACTTCGCGGCGCAGATCGAACGGAATATGAGCAGGTTGAGCGACGCGGTTCAGGCCCCGCCGCCGCCCGCCGCCGATGGAGCCGCATGAGTGACCAGGGTCTTGCGTAGCGTCGTCACGGGTGTCGGCGGCTATCTTCCGGACGAGGTGGTGGCGAACACCGACCTTGCGAAGGTGGTCGAGACCTCGGACGAGTGGATCATCGAGCGGACCGGGATCCGCAGCCGCCGGCGCGCCGGCCCGGACCAGGCCGTCTCGGACCTGGCGGTGGAGGCCGCCCGGCGCGCGCTGGCCGCAGCCGGCAAGACCGCCGCCGACGTCGACCTGATCGTGGTGGCGACCACCACCCCTGACCTGACCTTCCCGGCCACCGCCACCATCGTGCAGCGCAAGCTCGGCGCGCCGGTGGGGATCGCCTTCGACGTCCAGGCCGTCTGCTCGGGCTTCGTCTACGCCATGTCGGTGGCCGACGGCTTCGTCGCCCGCGGCCGTTCGCAGTGCTGCCTGGTGATCGGCGCCGAGACCATGACCCGGCTGCTCGACTGGACCGACCGCGGCACCTGCGTGCTGTTCGGCGACGGGGCCGGCGCCGTGGTGCTGGAGCCGCGCATGGAGGAGGGCACGATCGCCGATCGCGGCCTGCTGGGCTTTGCGCTGCGGGCCGACGGGACCAAGCAGGACCTGCTCTACGTGGACGGCGGCGTCTCCACCAACGGCCAGGTCGGCAAGCTGCGGATGCAGGGCAACCAGGTGTTCCGCCACGCCGTGGTGAACATCTCCGAGGCGGTGATCGCCGCCGCGGCCGACGCCGGCGTCGAGGTCTCCTCCGTCGACTGGTTCATCCCCCACCAGGCCAACCAGCGGATCCTGGAGGGCGTGGCCCGGCGGCTGGGGATCGAGGAGAGCAAGGTCATCAGCACCGTCGCCGAGCACGCCAACACCTCGGCCGCGTCGATCCCGCTGGCGATGGCCAAGGCGATCGAGGATGGCCGCATCCGGCCCGGCCAGCTCCTGCTGCTCGAGGCCATGGGCGGCGGCCTGACCTGGGGCGCCTGCGTGCTCCGGCTTTGAGCAGAGATAAATTTAGCCGCTTGAAGCCTTTGACTTGATGCGACTATCAGGTCATGACGGATAACCGACACAAGGGCGTCGCCGGCGAAGCCGGCTCGGCGCCGTGACGTGCAGTGACGTTTAGAACGAGCCTCATTGCTCGCATCGGGCGGTTCCGCCCGGTCGGGGCAGGCTCAGCGACGGGGGGTCGATGAAAGGCGCTACCGTTACCCGGGCCGATCTGTGTGAGGCGGTCCACGAAGAAGTCGGCCTGACGCGGCAGGATTGCGCCGCCCTGGTCGAGCGAACCCTCGAGCTGATGGCCCAGGCCCTGGAGCGGGGCGAACAGGTCAAGCTGTCCGGGTTCGGCGTCTTCCAGGTCCGCGCCAAGCGGGCCCGGATGGGACGCAATCCCAAGACCGGCGAACCGGCGGCCATCGAGCCGCGTCGGGTCATCGGCTTCCGTGCGTCGCAGGTGATGAAGGCCCGCGTAGATACGGCCTTGTCCGGAGGCGGCTGACGGTGGCCAAGGGCCCCGAAGCCTTTCGCACCATCTCCGAAGCAGCCGAAGAGCTGAATGTGCCGCAGCACGTGCTGCGGTTCTGGGAAACCAAGTTCTCCTTCATCCGGCCCATGAAGCGGGCCGGCGGGCGCCGCTTCTACCGGCCGCAGGACATCCAGGTGCTGCGCGGCGTGCGCCGGCTGCTGCACGACGAAGGCTACACCATCAAGGGCGTCCAGCGGCTGCACCGCGAGGAGGGCCTGCGCCGGCTGATCGCGGCCGGGCAGGGGCTGAGCGGGCCGTCCGCGCCGGCGCCGGCCGAATCGCTCGCCATCCCCGCCGACCTGGATGAGGCCGCCCGCGAGCGGCTGCAGGGGGCGATGTCGGAGCTGGAAGCGGCCAAGGCGCGCCTGGATGCGCTGCTGCGCCGCTGACAGCGGCATCCCGCCACATACCGATTGCCCGCCCGCGGGAGGGCGCCTATAACCCGCCCCTCGCGGATGTCGGAGCGTAGCGCAGCCTGGTAGCGCACTTGACTGGGGGTCAAGGGGTCGTGGGTTCGAATCCCGCCGCTCCGACCATCCGCGAAAACAAGGACTTAAGCCCGCAGGCTGGGAGTCAAATATCTCCAGCGCACCAAGGCTAGGTTACGACCCAGGTAACATGAACTTGATCTGCTGACTTGCACACGACCCGCGCCGTCGCGTTGCGTGGCAACGCCTGATTGTTTTTCAGAGCGCAAACGACGAGAAAGACGCTTACCGAGGCGGCGACTCGCGAGCTGCTTTCGCTGGCGGGGGCCACTGTGAGGCGTCTTACTGAAAAAGAGCGTCTGCGTTCGCGGCGCGTGGCGGCCCGGCGAGCAGCCCGGAAGCGAATGGAGCGCGCGAGGGCTCGTGAGCGGCGGCGGCTCGGCCTTTCCTATGCAGACGCGCCGCCGCGTCGGCCAGTTGCCCGTCGAATTGAGCGCATAAGGATCGCCGCACCTCGACGGCTATCGCTCGACACGCCTGACTACAAGGCGACGATGGGCTTCCTTGCTAAGGTGAGGGCGTGCGTGCTCGATCAGGACCGACGCGTATGCCTCGACCTTCGTCAGTGTCAGAGAATTTCTCCTGAGATGGCTCCGTTTCTCGCGGCGGAGTTTGCTCGGCTGCGCTACCTCAAGGGCGCAGAGGCGATCACCGGACTCAGTCCCGAGGATGAACACGCCCGCTGGACGTTGCACGCGATGGGCTTCTTTGAGGTCCTGGGCCTTCTAGACCCTCGGAGCCTTGAGGAGGGCGATGACACAGAGGTGATCTACCGGATCGTTTCCGGGACGGCGCTGGACGGTGCGATAACCAAGGAGCTTACGGATGCCATGGGCGAGGCCATGGGCCTCCCCGAGGAAGCGATGGAGCCAGTTCAGAAGGCTCTGAATGAGGCGCTAGAGAACATCTCAGAGCACGCCTACTTCGACACCGACCGTCTCTACTTTCCCGCCGAGGCTAATCGCTGGTGGATTTGCGGCGTGACGCTCGCGGACACCAAGTCCGCTTACGTGCTGGCGTGCGATCTAGGGATGACCATTCCCGCGACCATTCCGGAAACCGCCAAGCGGCGCGGACCATTGAATGTGGCGGCCCTCGCGAATTTCCTAAAGGATGGCGGTGGCACACAAGAGGAGAAGCTCTTGGCTGCGGCTTTCGAGGAAGGCGTGACGCGTCGACCCGATGGGAAGGGTGGACGCGGCCTTGGGAAGATGGCCCAACTCATGGGCGGCTTTGAGAAGGCATCTCTGACTGTCTGGAGTGGCGAGGCAGCCGCGACTATGTCAAAGGCTTCACCGAAGGTTCAGACTGAAAGGCTACCGTTGTGCTTCCCGGGGACATACATCCTATGGCACTTGCAGCAGGGAACAACGGAATGAGGCCCATTGAGGATATCGCCTCCTTTCGTATCGACCTTGCAGCGGACTTTTCGCCCACGCCTCTTGGCCGCTACAAGCGGCAAGGACGCTTCTCTGGAGAAGCGTTCCGTGAAGATCACCTCAAGCCTGCCCTCAATCGTTATCGGCGTATCACCATCGACTTGGATGGTGCGACTGGGCTTTCGACAGGCTTTCTAGACGAGGCTTTCGCTGGGCTTGTTAGAGACGGCACGCTGTCTGAGACAGGCTTCTGGGATCGCATCGAGTTGATTGCGACGCGTGATCCCGGTGTCCTTTCTGAGGTCAGGACATTCGTAAGTCGCGCGGCGCTGAATCACGCATCGCATTAAGTCGTGGCTGACCCAGGGCTGGGCGCGGGCTTAGGCCTGCTTGGGCGCATTTTCTCGCCCGTAGCGAACCTATTCATGCGCGGCCACAAGCTCGCTGACGCCGAGCTGGCAGCCCTACAAGCCCAGACGCAATCCATCCTCAACAAGATCAATCAATCGAGCGTCGAGGCGCAGGTCGCGGTCCGAGGGTCGCCGAACGAGGCGCACGTCCAGGAAGCTGTTCGGACGGCTATTCGACTTTCCACCGAGGCGGGCCAGGAGTTCGCATCCCTTTTCCATCTGACTGCAATGACCCCGGAAGTGTCTGCTGCCACCGTCGCGGCTCGGCTGCGATATCGGGAGATGGTCGCCGACGAAACCAACGCAGACATTCTGGATGGTGAGCAGCGCGAGCTCAGGTGTGCTGGGATTGAGGCCGCAGCCGCGGAGTTCAACCAGGCTGTGTGCGATGAGGTGTATAAAAAGTGGGGCGTGGGGATAGGAAGCCGATCAGGTCGCCTCAAGGGACGGAAACTTCCGAAATAAGCGCCCCGGCTTTGTGCGCTCACTTACAGGAGAACCGCTGTGCGATTGGTGTCTCTCACGTTTCTAATCCTCCAGCTCAATGCTCTCATCGACGCTGGGGCGAAGGCGACCGTGGGAGAGGCACACGCGCACATCGTCCAAGGCGACCTCCTGCCGTGGCTGAAGACGGCGTTCCCAGAAATCGATCTCAGTCCGTATGGTAGTGGCGCGCCTTGGGCTGACGACGCTTCGGAAATCATTTCCGAACTTCAGTCGCTGCACGGTGGGTATGCGGGCGACGAGCGGCGCAAGTGGGGCGTGGAGAACAATGGTCTCTCTGTTCTTCTCGCTTGGGTTAACGAGCTAGTGCAGCAACGGAAGTTTCACGACTGAGCTGCCCAGCGTCGCCGTTACGGTAAGCGGCGATCAGGAGTGCCTTCGGGCGGCTGCCGCCAGTACTCAGCTAGGCGTGCGGGTGATGACGCCGCAGGCTCGCCACTGGCGAGTGTGATTCAGCTCGGAGCGGAGGCGGCGGTAATCGGCAACGGCTCCAACGCCCGGGCGTCAGATGCGAAGGATATCGCCTTCCGCTGATCCAAGGCGACAGGAGGCACCTAGTACAACGCTTCGCCAAGAAGCTCTGACTGAACTACTGGAGAGGCTAGGCCGTACACCTCAGCCACGCGTCTCACTGTGTCAGCGAACCACGTCGGAGCCTGTGGGTTGATCGAGACGCCATCAATCAGGCGATTGAGGTCAACCTTAAAGGCGGCCCCGCCGGGACGCTTGACCGCAGCTAACCTGAGGCCGTGTGGATCTGAGGATGGATCGACCTCACTAGTCCCAAAGAAATCGACGAAAAACGCCCGCAGCTCCCGCTCGTGCGCGAAGGATGCTCGCTTGTGCAGGAAGAGCTGGAAGACCAAGCCGCCGGTTTCAAGCGACGTGGTGCCGTAATCGACGTACCGAACTTCACTCAAATGAACCCAATCAGGAAGTTCTGAAGCGAGCGCTTGAAAGGTAGTCCGGACGCAAACGGACTCATGAGAGGCGGAGTAGAGCGACCACATTGCAGCCGACTCCCCCTCGTTCATGTGCCAGCAGCTAACGTAGGTGTTGCTGACGGCGCGACGGCGCATGTGATTTGCTGGCCCGTTGTCGCCGACTGCTGCGGCGAGCGTCACCGCGTCGGGGCGAGTAAGGGAGCCCTCGAAGGGGTCGCCGAGCGTATCCGCTCGAGCGAACCACAGCTCGTTCGTCTGCAATAGGGCGAGGAACTTGGCCAAATCCATGTACCGCCAGAGTTTGGTGTTCGGCGGAGGCTCAATGCAGTGTGGATGCTTCTGTCGTGCCATCGTCTTCAGCGCCCCCGGCGCTGCTCATGAGGCTCGGCACGCCCCGTCAGAGCGTCAAGGATAGCGCCGTCACATCTGTGTAGCCGCATAATGCGGCTGTGCCATGGTTCGCCACGGTTGGGGAGAACTGGAGCGGATGATCAAGCGCTCCGCGCCTCACCAGTGGGCGAAACGCGGATCGCCTTTTGCGCCGAGGCTTATAGCCCGGCGTTCGGGAAGAGTACGCGGAGCGCCGCAGTCTTCTGGGGATCACCTCCGCTGTTTGCTTTCTGAATCACCTGCCGAAGCTCGGCGTCAGTGAGCAGTCCCTTTTCCACCAAAGTCAGCGCTAGCTCAGCAGCGAACGACATCGCCGCCGCGATGCCGCCGTGGGCGGTGAACTGATCGTCGGGCATAGCTACAACCTCCAAATGGCCACGCGGGATACTCAGCAACGCGCAATTGCGCAGGGCGCGTGCGACCAATCCGGACGTAGGGGCCGCGACAGATGATCTCAGGCGAACGGGCGTCGCAGGGGCGCCCCGACCGTCAATGTCCGGTCGGGGCGCTGCGCCGCCCCGCATATTTGAGGGGAAAGGCGGCGCCTGGGCTGCGGCTAGTGCCGCGTCCCGTTCTTGAGGGCCGCCAGGGCCGCTGAGATCGGCCCTAGAGGCTCGGAGGAGCTGCGAACACGGAAGGCTCGCGCCTCCTCGCTGGCTGCCCACTGAAGGGCCAGAGCGCGCGCTGGCATGTGGCCGTAAGGCGTCGCGGCAGTCGCCTGAGGTTCTTCTGCGAGCGGGTCTTCCACGGTGATCGGGTAGCGCTCCGCGAGCAGTGCGGCGGCGGCCCGGATCAGGTTCGGCGCGATGCCGCCCGCCCTGAGTCCATCCGTCAGGGCTGAGTCGATGAGCACGCGCCGGAGCTGCCGCAACCGGCGATCCGTGCGCGCTCTCTCCGCCTCCAGGCGGGCGCTCGCCCGCTCTTCGGCAGCGATCACGTCAGGGTGCAGATCGAAGCCGCCTGCGGGGTTCTCGACGTAGCCGAGACGGTATTCCGCCGGGGCCTGATCCAGGCTCTCGACGTGGCGGGGGATGCGGTCCATCTCAGGCTCCTTCCGCGGTCAGGGCGTTCAACGCGGCGTCGGCTGCCGCGGAGCGTTCCGCCGCCTCCTCACCGCGCTCTGTGGCCTTGGCGGTGAAGGACACCAGGGCCTCTCCGGCGCGATCCAGGGCGGCGAGCGCGCGACCCACTCGGTCCAGGCGGTCAGCCGCGCCGGGATGATGCAGGCGGCGATAGTTGGCCCTGTGCAGCTCCAGCTCATCGGCGCTGAGGCCGGAGAGAAGGCCCGGCGCCCGGAGAACGGCTCCAGCGATCAGGCTCTCTCCCGCGGAGATCGCCGCCGCGAGCGCCTTGGCGCGCTCACCCGCAGGCATGGCCCGAAGGGCGGCGCGGACCTCTGACTCAAGCGCGCCTGCGCCGGGCGGGATCGGCGGCGCTGAGGTGGCCGCGTCCAGTTCCGCCCGCTCGGTCTGGGCGACCGATCGCGCACGATCCAGCGCTTCCGCGGCGCGCTCTCCCGCCCGGAGGGCGGCCCGCCGAAGCTCCAAGGCGCGGGCGGCGCTGGTGCGGCTGGGATCGGCATCGAGGCGGCTGGCCAGGTCAGCGATGGCCATGGCCTGAGATCGCGCGACAGTCAGCGCTGAGGCGGCGGCTTCAATAGCGGGATCGGGGATGGTCTGGCCTGTTTCGGAATCGCGGGCGTAGAGCGGCGCGACCTGATCCGGATCGATGGTGAGGGGTACTGCGAGTTGGGGCATGAAGAGGCTCAGGTAGCGGCAAATGAGACGCGGGTGATCTGGGCGAACTCGATGGGCTCGCTCAGCAGGGTCAGGACGCCAGCGACGGAGTTGGCGTGGTCATCGTGGCCGCCCTGCGGGTGGTCGACTCGGTCGCGGCCTGAGGGCGCTACGCGGCGCTCCAGCAGCCGCAGCTCCCTCAGCAGCGCAGGGTGGTTCGGCAGCTCCACGAGCCCGCGCATGAAGACGGGCACAGCGCCCAGGTAGAGGGCGCTCTTGGGCCTATCTGCCTGCTCGTAGTGGAGGCCTGAGGCGCGAAAGGCCTGCTCCACCCAGCCTGCGGCATATGCATCGCCCGTGACCTCAGAGCAGCCGTAGGACAGAGCAAGCTGGGCGAGCTCCAGCGCCGCTGACGCGGGATCGAAGGGCGGCAGCACGCCCCTGACGCAATCGATGATCAGTCGCTCGCCCTCAGCGTGACCGATGGCGCACGTGAAGGCGTCCGCGCGCCCTGCGGAGGCGTCCACAAACGCGGAGTAGCGCCAGCGGCGGGAGGGCGGCAGCTCCAGCGGGCGCTCGTGGTTCACGGCCCGGTCGATCACCGCGTCATCGAGCAGCGCCGACAGGTCGGAGCGCCACTGGCTCATCCACTCGGATCGGGCGCTCTCAGCGTCCGCGGCCATGGCGCGCTCGATGATCCGCGCATCGATGGTCGGATTGAGCTGGCGGCTCTCTCCTTGGATCACCAGCACGGACGGATCATCGACTCCGAAGTGGTCGCGGTGCTTGGCGTAAAGCAGGCCCGCGCGGCGATATGCGGAGCTGATCCCCACCAGAAGCCCGCCAGTGGTGGCGAGCGCTGGCAGGACGGCTCGATAGACTTCGAGATCGGGGTTCGCGCCGGTGTCAGCGTCCCGCCAGAAGGCGACCTCATCGAAGATGGCCGCGATCAGAGTCCGCCCGCGCACGGTGCGGAAGGCGGCAGCGTGAACCTCGATCACGATGTTCCCCGCCAGCCTGATCTCTTCGGCTGTGATGCCTTCAACGTGCTGAGCGAGCAGCGGAGAGGCCGTCAGGAAGCCCTCGACGTAGCCGAGGATGGTCTTCGCCTGGGCGCGGCTCGCGGCGAGGATCACCACGCGCCCGACCTCCCCAGGCGAGAGGCGGGCGCTGTGGTCGGTGAAGAGGGCGAGAAAGACCGCGAGAGCCGCCGCTGCGCGGGACTTCCCGCCTCTGCGGCCAACGACCGCCCATAGCTCCTGAACACGGCTCTTAGGCGGCTTCCTGCCCCCTGCAAGGACTGCGAACGTGCGCCGCTCGGCTCTCGTCAGCGGCTCGGCGAACGCGGCCTTCAGAATAGCTCTCCAGGCCGCCCAGGTGTCTGCGTCGCCGCCCAGCCCCGCGCCCAGCAAGCCGGGATCAGTCCAGGCGCGCTCGAAGGTGCAGATCGGCGCGCTCATCGCGAGCCGCCGACATAGGAGGCGAGGGAGGGGGCCGCCTTGGTTTGCGCCTGCTGCTTCGCTGCAAGCCGCTCCAGCGCCTTCAGCTCGCGCCCTAGGGCATTGGAGAGGCGCACCACGTCAGCCTCGAAGTCGCGCTCTCCACGCGCGACGGCGGAGCGTGCCTGCTCCAACGTGCACCACAGAACGGCGGCGGTCTCTACGCGCACCTGGGCAGCGGGAGATAGGTTGCCGATGCCGCCAAGCGGCGCAGCCAACTCGCGCTCTCGATCCCTCAGCAAGCGCGCCTCGCGGGTGCGCCCATCGGCGGAGGCGAAGAGGCGCGATCCATTGGACACCTTGCTGCGGTTCGTCAGCGCTGGAGCAGTGTTGCCGCCGCCATTCCGAGCCATCGCCGTTTCCTAGTGCGTTACCTGCGCGAGTGAGGAGGGGATGATAGGGAAGGCGGATGAGCCATCAAGTCACTGAATCAAAATGCCTTTCTAACAGGCGCTCACACGCGCTACGGCTCGCGAGCAGTTGAGCGCGGATCAGGTGCGGCGCGGGTGAAAAAGCGCTTCAGAAGTTTTTCGCGGAAGCGCGTTTTCCGGGGCCGCTACTCGATGATCCCGCTGCTCCAGGCCATGCCGTGCGAAGCGCCTCGCCAGGAAGCGCCCTTACCTTCAGCGGTCGCGGTGATCGTGAAGACAATGCGGTCAGCGATCACGTCCTCCGGCCCGCTGACGCGGTAGCTCTGCACTGTTCCGCCGAAGTAGGAGGGCTCGCCCTTCTTCTGGTGAAGGTAGAGCATCCCGCCGACCAGGCGCTGAGCGTCACCTTCTGACAGGTCCCAGTAGCCGGACTCGAACTCGGGGAATTGTGTCACGTGGAGGTGAAGCCGGTCGCGGCAGATCACGTGAAGGGAGGCCATTCTATCGAAGGGCCGCGATCCGCTTGTCGTAGTCAGCGAGCATGGCGTCACGCTCCTCGATGACTGCGTTGTAGGCTTGGGTAGGAGCAGGTGCGTAGTGCGCCGCCTCCATTGGGCCTTTGAGCTCCTCAAGGCGCTTCAAAAACACCTGATCCTTCGCCTGCTTCTCGGCTTCGATGGCTTCGATCCGTTGCAGCTTCGCCTTGTGCGCCCCTGCGACCTCGATGGCCTCGGCAACCGTCTTCGGGTCCTTGCCTTCCGGGGTGAGAAGCGAGGTGCCAAGGCCCTGACCGGCGAACGCCCGGTTAGCCACGTACATGCCGAACAACTCGCGTTCTTGTGGGGCGAGGCGGTTTGACACCTTCTGGAGCTGCGCTGGGTCTTCCAAGAGTTCCGGCGTGACCGCGGTTGATCGAACGTCTCCGCTACAGCTTGTCAGCAATACAGCCGCCAAGAGACATGCCGCCCGCATCATTCGCGCCCCCTGGTGAATTACCCAACCCGGATAAAAGCAGCCACTCGGGAGGAAAGACAACCCGAGGTGTCAGACCCACTTCGCCGAACAGCGCATCACCGGACGCGCTAGCGCTCCTACCTACAGGCGCGTTTCCGCGCCTCATGTACGCGAGTACCCTAGGCGCGGTAGCGCGCCTGAAGTCGCCGGTTCTCCGGACGCGCCAGCGCGCCTCCTATCTATATCTCGGCTAGTAGCGGCTTCGCGGAGAGCGTTCGCCGCACCGTCCTCATCAAGTCGCCGCCATTCGTCGGTCGGTTCCTCCGCCTCACGACTTCCGGGCTTTCGCCCCCAAACGTAGGTCAGGCGGTAGAGCGACGGCACCCGGAACTCGGCCGCAGACTTGTAACCCTTGCGCGTGACCTCAAGGAATCCGAGGGCGAGTCCTTGCCGGATCGTCAGGGCCACGGATGCTCGACGGACACCCCATTCCGCGAAGTCGTCGTAGGTCACCGCGAGCTTGCCGTTCTGAGTTCCCGCATGGCGCATGTGCTCGACCTCCAGCCGGTCGAGGAGGCGACGGAGGTTATCCGGCGCTGCGCGCCAAGCAGGCGACTCCCGCATCTCCTTGCGGATCATCACCCACGATCCATTTTCCCCCAGGTTCTTCCGTACTCGCCGACTCACGCGCCGATCTCCGGACGGCAGGTCAGGCGAACGACCTCGCGACGGATCGCGCGCTCCAGCGCCGCGACCTCCCGCTCAACCTTGGCCGCATCAACACCCTTCCGTAGCAGCGTGTCGCGCTGGAGCTGGAGTTGGCGGAAGAGATTGTGTTCGGCGGCCTTCGCGCTCTGCTCGCAGAACCAACTCGCCTGCCGCCGCACGAACCCGCGCCGCTGGGCGAGGGGGAAGCACAGCATCTCGGCTTCAGCCATCGGCTCGCTCCGCCCTAAGCACCCACTGCTTCCGAGTGCGCCTGGGCAGCCGCGCGGCGGCGGCTCTCCAGCCAATCCTCGACGGCGTTCGCGTCCCAGACCCTGACGGCGGGGCTCAGCATGTAGCCCGCGGGGAAACCGTGCTTCTCGACTAGTCGCTTCAGTTGCGGCCAGCTCGTCACCACCTGGGCAGCCTTCAGATCGGCGAAGCGCAGAAGACGAATTTGAGGAGCGTCCATGTAAGCCTCCGTTGCAGCTCGTTAGCTGCAAGGGTGCGTTGGACTAGGAGCCGCGTCTGGCTGGTTTTTGCGTAAATGCCGGGCTCGATTTCACAACTTTTTCCGCGGCGCTGGGTAGAGCTGCCCGCGGAGGGTGTTGTCGGAGATGCCGTACAGGCGGCACAGAATGGCTTTCGCGGCCTTGGTTGCTTCACCCTTAGTTCGCGGCGTGCCTTGGTAACCTGCCTCATTCGCCGCGGCCACGGCTGCTTGCCACCACTCTTCGGGTTCGCCTTCGAAGCCTTCAGCTTTCCCTAGCAGGTCCTCGCGATGCGCCTTGATCAGGCGACCCCACTCTTCAGGCGTTTTGACCACCATCCCGCGGCGCTTGCTCCTGCTCGGACGCAGAGAGCCGTCCAGCAGATCAACGAGCAGGGCTCTGATGTCTTCTGTCACTCGACCGCCGGAGCGCAGGTAGTTCACCAGCAGGGCGGTATCCCTCGTGGATCGAACCTGCTTCGCGATTGAGTGAGCGGCGAGGTCAGCGAGCCTGTCAGTCACGCCCGCCCCGCCATCGGGATCACGTTGAGGCCGCAGAGCTGTTCAAGCGTGTCGCTCCACCGATCCAGCGCCGCTCGCTTCTCCGGGTCGGAGCTGTAGCGGTCATAGATGCGCGTCATCCCGCCCTCAGCATGGTTGAGGATTTTGGAGACGGTCAGCCGGTCAACACCAAGCGTCCGGAGCTGCGTCGCCACCGTTCGGCGGAGATCATGAAGTGTCCACTCAGGCAGGGCGTGCCGAGCCATATCCAGCGGCTCATCTGCCTCTGCTGCGGCGGCCCTTGCGATGATCAGGTCCAAGCGGTCCTTCATGCGAGACCACCCACTCACCGGCGCCGCTTCGGCCTTGACGCCAGCAGCCCTCTCCTCAGCCGTGACCTTCCGCTTTCCCGTGGTGAAAACGAGCGGGCTGCTCCCAATGCGCGGGCAGTCCTTCAGAACAGACAATGCGAGAGGGCTTAGGGGGACGAGGTGACCTAGGCCCCGCTTCGTGCGAGCGTCTGGAAGCCGCCACTCCTTCCCATCGATCTCCGACCAGCGCAGCCCAGCGACTTCAGATCGCCGCTGCCCCGTTAGAATCAGCAGCTTGATCAGGGGGCCGAACGGATAGCCCATCGCCTCCGCTCCAGCCCAGACGCGAGCCAGCTCGTCACGCGACAGCACCCGATCCCGCGGCGTCTCATCGGTCGGCTCAATGTTTGCCGCCGGGTTCGCAGCGATGATGTCCTCGCGCGCGGCCCATCCGAAGATGCGCTTCACGAGTGCAAGCAGACGGTTCGCCGAAACAGGGGAGGAGGCTCGCTTGGCCGAGATCAGCGCCTTGATCTCGGTCTTCGTGATCTCCGAGATGGGCCGATCCTTCCAAGCGGCCAAGTCCTTCGTAACCTTGCGCTCCAGCTCCGCCCGCGATTTGAGCTTCGCGCCACCTCGCTTCGCGGGGTCGTTCAGGTAAGCCTTAGCGACCGCCCCGAAGGTATCCGGAACGGCTCCAGACAGCTCAGGAGCCGCCGCCTTGGTCTCCACCGGATCGATCCCGCGGGACAGGTCCGAAAGCATGTGGCGGGCGCGTTCGCGGGCCTCGTGCGGCCAGAACTCGTTAGGCCTAAGCGGAGAGTCCCGCGTCAGCTCGAAGGGTGGAGCCTTGCCAACGGTGCGCCTCACGAGCTTCCCGTCCAGGCGCTTCATCACGAAGTAGGTTCGCGCTCCGCCTGCCGCGAGTCGCAAGCCAAAGCCCGGCAATAGATCGTCCCAGAGTTCGATCTGTCCTGTTTGCGGCAGTGGTCGCCGCACGCTCTTATCGTTGAGTCTGACCTTGGGCATGATGTTACCTGACCATCGACGAGGTAACGCGCGATTTGGGTGCTGGCGTTAGTCTCTGGTCGTGGAGGTTACATCGAACCCTCGTCCTCACAAGGGGAGCGGAGTGCTTGTGAGCAGGTGTTAGGGGTCGGTCTATGACTGGGGGTCAAGGGGTCGTGGGTTCGAATCCCGCCGCTCCGACCATCCGCGGAGAGCTCCCCAACCTTGATCCTGACGCGGCGCCTCAGCGCCCGCGGTTCATCCAGGTGATCAGCGGCAGGATGGGGATGAACCAGAAGGTCCCGGCGATCACGAAGTAGGCCAGCTCGACCAGGCGGTTGTCGGGCAGGAAGTCGGCGATCACGGTCGCGGCGACGACGTAGGCGCCGAGGAAGGCCAGGATGCCGAACAGGCCGATGAATTTGCGGGTGCGCGCGCCCATATCCGGGTCCTCTCTCTTGCCCGCCGAGCGATAGGCGCCCCGCTGCCCCTTGCCAAGCGGGGCGTGGGCGGGGCAGGGAGGCGCAACGCCTGAGGCGGCGCGTCGTAGCCGCCCAATTTCCGCCGAGAAGGGGCTCCACCGCCCGGCCATGACCTCGTTCCTGCGTTCCGACCGGTCCCGGCCCGTGGCTGTCTGGCTGTTCATCGTCGCCGCCCTGGTGGTGGCGATGGTGGCCGTGGGCGGGGCGACCCGGCTGACCGGCTCTGGCCTGTCGATCACCGAGTGGCGGCCGGTCACCGGCGCCATCCCGCCGCTGAACGAGGCCGACTGGGCCTCCGAGTTCGCCAAGTACCGCCAGATCCCGCAGTACAAGCTGCTGAACCAGGGCATGAGCCTGGCCGAGTTCAAGTCGATCTACTGGTGGGAGTGGATCCACCGGTTCCTCGGCCGGCTGGTGGGCGCGGTCTTCCTGATCCCCTTCGTCTACTTCCTGGCCCGCCGGCAGATCCCGAAACGGCTGATCCCGCGCTGCATCGTGCTGTTCGCGTTGGGCGGCCTGCAGGGGGCGATCGGCTGGTGGATGGTGGCCAGCGGCCTGGCCGACCGCGTCTCGGTCGCGCCGGAGCGGCTGGCGGTGCACCTGGGGCTGGCGTTCGCATTGTTCGCGGCGCTGATCTGGACCGCGCTCGACGCCTGGACCGGCGCGGCCCGCCAGACCCTGCCCAGCCCCTGGGGGCGGGCGGCGGCGGTGCTGCTGGGGCTGATCTCCGTGCAGATACTGCTGGGCGCCCTGGTGGCCGGCAACCAGGCCGGATTTGTCTACAACGACTGGCCGCTGATGAACGGGCGGCTGGTCCCGGACGACTACTTCACCGGCGACCTCTGGCGGACCATCGCCCACAACCAGGGCGCCGTTCAGCTGCACCACAGGATCGGCGGCTATGTTCTGTTCGTCGTCGCGCTGGTGATGGCCTGGCGGGCGGTGCGGACGCACTACCTTTCGCCAGAGGCCAAGCAGCTGGCGCTGTGGGTCGCCGCAGCGGTCGTGGCGCAGGCGGTGCTGGGCGTGGTCACCCTGATGGCCGTGGCGCCGCTGGGTCTGGCCCTGGCGCACCAGCTCATGGCGGCGCTGGTGCTGGGCCTGGCAGTCGGGTTCGCCTGGCGCGTGAGGCGGGTCTAGCGCCTGCCTCCCGCCGCTGCGCCGGGCAGGTAGGGCGGCGCTTGGCTCAGGCCCGGAAGCTCGCCCACGGCCCGGTGATCGCCAGGGTGATGCCGGGCCAGTAGATGTTCACGAAGCAGGTGGAGCCGTCCGGCGAGAAGCAGACGCCGGCGAGCTCGGCGTTGCCCTCGAAGACGTTGCGCCCGACCGTATAGACCTTGCCCTCCGGCGTCAGCGCCTTCAGGTGGTTGCGGTCGGTTTCGGAGTAGCGGTCCTCGCAGGCGTAGATGTGCCCCCAAGGGGCGATGGCCAGGTTGTCGGCGAAGTCGAGCACCTTGTCGTCGGCCGGTTCGACGAACAGGTGCAGCCGCCCGGGCTCATCCTTCTCGCCCGGTTGGCCCTCGTGCGGGCTCGGGACGTAGCGCAGGATCTGCCCGTTCTGACTGGGCCCCGACGAGGTGCAGGTGAAGTAGACCGCGTCGTGGCCGAAGAAGACGCCTTCGCCCCGGCCGACGAAGGCGGCCCCGGCCTTGTGGCCGCGCAGCCGCAGGTCCCCGTCCGGGTTGTCCGGCCCCTCGACGTCGATCCAGACCGCCTCCTTGACCTCGCCCGGCCGCCAGGTGACCGGCTGGCCCTTGAAATTGCGCACGTCGCAGCCTTCGGGCGCTTCGCGAAGACCGAGCGCCTGCAGCCGCCCGCCCGCTTCCAGCCGCCGGCGGTCGTTGGGCAGGAACCGGTAGAAGAGGCCCAGGTGATCGAAGCTGTCCTCGGTGAGGTAGACGACGCCGGTCCGCGGATCGATGGCCGCCGCCTCGTGCTGGAAGCGGCCGAGGCCGGTGAGCGGGCGCGCCTCCACCAGGCCGCGGGCCCGGGCGGGCACTTCGAACACCCAGCCGTGGTTCTTGCCGACGCCGGTCCCGGCCTGCTGGATGTTCTCCTCGCATGACAGCCACGAGCCCCACGGGGTGGCGCCGCCCGCGCAGTTCACCGCGGTGCCGGTCAGGCTGAGGTGCTGGCTGACGCGCCGGCGCCGGGCCACGTCGTAGACGATGGTGGTGACGCCGCCGGGGAGGGGATGGCCGTCCGCGTCGAGGTCGAAGGCCTTGGACTTGTCGATCCTGTCGATCAGCCGCCGCCCGACGCCAGCCGGACCGAAGTTGATGTCGGTGGCCTTCAGTTCGTGGTTGCGCAGCAGCGCCACGCGGGAGCCGCCGAGCGGGACGCAGGCCATGCCGTCGGCCTTGTGGGGGACGTAGAGGCCGTCGTCCATGGTCTCCCCGGCCTGGGAGACCACCCGGTAGGCGAAGCCCTCGGGCAGGTCGAAGATGCCGTTGGGGTCCTTCCTCAGCGGCCCGTAGCCGAACACCTCGTTGCGGTAGGTGTCCGGCGCGGCGGCCTGGGCCCCGGCGCGCAGCGCATAGCCGGCAAAGGCGGCGCTGACGGCGGCGCCGGCGATGAATCCTCGACGGGTCGTTGGCATGGGCTCTCAGTAGTCGGCGGGCTTGGGCGTGTCACCTCGACGCAAAGCATGGCTGCATGACGGGCGGATGACGCGGTATCATTTTACCGCAATGTTTTTCTCTTGTATTTTCAATGCGCGGGAGGGAAGTTGCGCGCATAGTGTTGACAGGGCGCGGCCGGGTGCGTAATGCCGCGCGCTCATGTCACGGCGGGCCTCCGCCGTCCCAGCATTCGGACCTTAAGACCCATGATGAAGACGACGGCTTCCCTGAAGCCCGCCGACGTCGAGAAGAAGTGGATCGTGATCGACGCCGAGAACGCCGTTGTCGGCCGTCTCGCGGCGTTCATCGCCAACCGCCTTCGCGGCAAGCACCGCCCGGACTACACCCCGCACGTCGACTGCGGCGACATGGTCGTCGTCGTCAACGCCGACAAGGTGAAGTTCACCGGCAAGAAGCTGACCGACAAGGTCTACTACTGGCACACCGGCTATCCCGGCGGGATCAAGGAACGCTCCGCGGACAAGATCCTCGGCGGCAAGTACCCCGAGCGGATCCTGGAGAAGGCCGTCGAGCGCATGCTGCCCAAGGAAAGCCCCCTGGCGCGCAAGCAGCTGACCCACCTTCGCATCTACACGGGCGCTGAGCATCCGCACGCCGCCCAGAACCCCGAGACCATCGCGTTCGCCGACCTGAACGCCAAGAACGTGCGGAGCGCGTAAGGCCCCATGAGCGAGACCCAAGGTTTCGAGGCCCTCCAGAGCCTCTCCTCCCAACCGGAAGCCGCCCCGCGCGAGCCGGTCCGCGACCAGTTCGGCCGCAGCTACGCCACCGGCAAGCGGAAGAACGCCATCGCCCGCGTGTGGATCAAGCCGGGCAAGGGCCAGATCACCATCAACGGCCGGGACCAGGAGATCTACTTCGCGCGGCCCGTGCTGCGCATGATGATCGCCCAGCCGCTGCAGGTCGCCGACCGCCTCGGCCAGTTCGACGTCGAAGTGACCGTCACCGGCTCGGGCCTTTCCGGCCAGGCCGGCGCCGTGCGCCACGGCCTCGCCAAGGCGCTGACCTACTACGAGCCGGAACTCCGGGCGGTGCTGAAGCCGCACGGCTTCCTGACGCGCGACCCGCGGGTCGTCGAGCGGAAGAAGTACGGCAAGGCCAAGGCCCGACGCAGCTTCCAGTTCTCGAAGCGCTGACGCGCGCGAGATTTCGCGTGTCGGAAAGGGCGCTTCGGGAGACCGGAGCGCCCTTTCTCTATTTCGGCTGGCTGGACGCCGCCCTACATCCGGGCGGGAGGATCGCGACATGACCCACACGGTTTTCATCGACGGCGAGGCGGGCACCACGGGCCTGCAGATCCGCGACCGGCTCGCCGGCCGGCGCGATCTCGAGATCCTCTCCATCGACCCGGAACGGCGGAAGGATGCCGAGGCCCGCGCCGAGCTGCTGAACGCGGCCGACGCCGTCGTGCTCTGCCTGCCGGACGACGCCTCCCGCGAGGCGGTCTCGATGATCACCTCCAACTCCGTGCGGGTCATCGACGCCTCGACCGCGTTCCGGACCGCGCCGGGCTGGACCTACGGCTTCCCGGAAAAGAGCCGCACGCAGCGGGACGAGATCCGCAATGCGACGCGGGTGGCCAACCCGGGCTGCTGGCCCACCGGCTTCATCGCCCTGGTGCGGCCGCTGGTCGAGGCCGGCCTTCTGCCGAAGGACTATCCGCTCACGGCCCACGGCGTCTCCGGCTACACCGGCGGCGGCAAGGGCCTGATCGCCGAGATGGAGGCCGAGCCGGCGTCCGGCACGCGCGACGCCCACCGGATCTACGGCCTGACCCTGGCCCACAAGCATCTGCCCGAGATGGTGGCCAACACCGGGATCGCCGCCCCGCCGGTGTTCGCGCCGGCCGTCGGCCGCTACGCCCAGGGGATGATCGTCGAGGTGCCGCTGCACCTGTCGCTGCTGCCGGGCCGTCCCACTGCAGCGGACCTGCTGGCCGCGCTGGCCGCGGCCTACGAGGGGGAGCGGTTCGTGGAGGTCGCCAGCCCTTCCGAATGCGCCGAGCTGCAGAAGGAGAGGGCGGGGGCCGCCGGCTACGTCGCCCGGCTCGACCCGGAGGCGCTGAACGGCACCAACCGCATGCGCCTGTTCGTCTTCGCCAACGAGGACGTCGGCCAGGCCCGGCTCGTGGCCCTGCTCGACAACCTCGGCAAGGGCGCGTCCGGCGCGGCGGTGCAGAACCTCAACCTGATGCTCGGTCTGGACGAGGGCGAAGGGCTCTAGCGCTTTCCCTCCCCTTGGCGGGGAGGGAGGAGTAAACTGCGCTCTATGCTCCTCGATCGGCGCGCCTTTCTGGTGTCGACCGCCGCGCTCGCCGGCTGCGGTCCGGCGCTGGCGGCCGCCGATCCGCACGCGAACTCGCCGTTCCGCAAGATCTCCGACGCCGAGTGGAAGAAGCGTCTCTCGCCGACGGCCTATCGCGTGCTGCGCCACGAGGACACCGAACGGGCCGGGACCAGTCCGCTGAACCGGGAGAAGCGCCGGGGGACCTACGTCTGCGCCGGCTGCGCCCTGCCGCTGTTCAAGTCCGAGTGGAAGTTCGAGTCCGGCACCGGCTGGCCGAGCTTCTACACCGTGATCAAGGACGCGGTCGGGGTGAAGATGGACTACAAGATCGGCGTCCCGCGCAAGGAGTACCACTGCGCCCGCTGCCTGGGACACCAGGGCCACGTCTTCCCCGACGGGCCGCGGCCCACCGGCCTACGCTACTGCAACAACGGCGTGGCGCTGAGGTTCGTGACGGCATAAGGCCCCGCACGCCCCACCGCTCAACGGGTTGTGGGGACCTACGACTTCACCTTCACATAGCTGCCCGGCGCATCTTCGATCGGCGTGAAGCGGCCGTTGGCGGGGTCGCGGGCGGGGACCTGTTCGCCGGAGCGGGCCTTCAGCCACTGCGCCCAATGCGGCCACCAGGAGCCGGGCGCCTCGGCCGCGGCGCCCTGCCAGTCCTCCAGCCGGTCGGGCAGGTGGTCGAGCGTCCAGTGCTGGTACTTCTTGGCGACGGGGGCGTTGACCACGCCGGCGATGTGGCCCGAGCCGGCGAGGGTGAAGGTCACCGGCCCGCCGAACAGCTTGGCGCCCTTGAAGACGCTGCGGGCGGGGGCGATGTGGTCCTCCTTCGAGGACTGCACATAGATCGGAGTCTTCACCTTGGAGAGGTCGAGCTTCACGCCGGCCAGCTCCAGCTCGCCCTTGGCCAGGGCGTTCTCGCCGTAGAATTTGCGCAGGTAGAAGAGGTGCAGCGCCTTCGGCATCCGGGTCTGGTCGGAATTCCAGAACAGGAGGTCGAAGGGCCTGGGCTCCTTGCCCATCAGGTAGTTGTTCACGAAGAACGACCAGATCAGGTCGTTGGCGCGCAGGGCGTTGAAGGTGTCGGCCATGGTCTGGCCGGAAAGCACGCCGCCCTCGGCGTCCATCTTGCGCTCGAGGTCCTTCAGCCAGTCCTCGTTGGTGAAGATCAAGAGGTCGCCGGCCTCGGAGAAGTCCTGCTGGGCGGCGAAGAAGGTGGCCGAGTTCACCTTCTCGTAGCCGACGGCCGCCATGTGGGCGAGGGCGCAGGAGAGCAGGGTGCCGCCGATGCAGTAGCCGACGGTGTTGACCTTCTCCACGTCGCACTGGCGGCAGACCGCCTCGACCGCGGTGTAGATCCCCTCGAACATGTAGTTCTCGAAGGTCTTCTCGGCCATCCGCTGGTCAGGGTTGACCCAGGAGACCACGAACACGCTGAAGCCCTGGTCGGTCAGCCAGCGGATCATCGAGTTCTCGGGCCTAAGGTCCAGGATGTAGAACTTGTTGATCCAGGGCGGGAAGATCAGCAGCGGGATCTCGTGCTGCGTCTTCGTGGTCGGGGTGTACTGCAGCAGCTGGAAGAGCTCGGTCTGGAAGACCACCTTGCCCGGCGCGGTGGCGACGTTCTCGCCGATGCGGAACATCTCGTAGTCGGTCTGGGCGATGGCCAGCTGGCCGCCGCCGCGGGCCAGGTCGGCGGCGAAGTTCTCCATCCCCTTGACCAGGCTCTCGCCGCCCGAGCTCATCGCCTCGCGCAGGGCCACCGGGTTGGAGAGCAGGAAGTTCGACGGCGAGAAGGCGTCGGTGAGCATCTTCATGAAGAACTCGACGCGGCGCTTCTCGATAGGATCGACGCCTTCGGTCTCGGCGATAAGGCTGTTCAGCCAGTCGGAGGTGACCAGGTAGGACTGCTTGATGGCGTCGAACACCGGGTTCTCGGTCCACTCCGGATCGGCGAACCGCTTGTCGCCCTTGGGCGGGCTGGCGACCGGCTCGGCCTCCACGCCCATGGCCCGCCGGGAGACCGAGGCCCACAGGTCCATGTAGCGGGTGTAGAGGTCGGCCTGGGCGCGGATCAGCCGGTCGGGTTGCGCGGCGAGGCTGCCCAGCACCTGGGTCAGGGCCGGGGCGACGTGGAACGGGTCGGGCGACAGGGCCGCCGGGCGGTCGGCCTGCCGGAGCGCCGCCTCGGCGATGGCGCCCTGGGCGGTCATCGCCGCGCGGGCGAGGTTCAGCGACAGCTTCTCCAGCGTCTCGCGCTGTTCCGGCGACAGCAGCTGGCCGGCGAGGGCGGCGGGCCCGTCGCTCGGCGCGGCGGACGCCGTCCCGGCGGCGGCGGCGAACGGGGCGTGGGCGGCCACCGCCTCGGCGGCGGCGGTCCCGGGGGCGACGGCCACCTCGGGCGCCTGGGCGGCGCTGGCCATCACCAGGTCCTCCGGCGGAGGCGCGGCGGTGACGGTCCTGGCCTTCTTCTCGGCCTTCTTCACCGCCTTGTCGGAGCCCTTCCTGGCCCCGGCCGCGGACTTGCCCTTGGTCTTGGTCGCCGGCGACAGCTGATCGCTCATGTCCGCTCCTTGGCGCGCCAGGCCGTGCGCGCTCTTCCGCCTTCCCTCATCATGGCATAAGACCTGCGACCAGATGAACGCGTACGCAGGTGATTTGGTGAAAGCCGGCGAAAAAGCGAAGAGCCTTCGACTGTTGCTGTGCATGGGCGCGGCGGCGACGCTCGGCGCGTGCGTGTCCAATCCGATGGCCAACGCGCCGGTGGACCCGGCTTCCCCCGTGGCGAAGGAGGTGACGGCGATCGCCAACACCAAGCGCCCCTATCCGCGGTTCTCTGAGATTCCGAAGAAGCCGACCGACGAGCGGCCCGTGAGGGCCTGGGCGAGCGCGACGGCCGAGGTCCAGGGCGTCGGGCAGGAGCTGGCTCGCCAGACTGCGCCCGAGACCTGGACCCTGCAGAACACCGAGAGCTTCGCCGCCCAGGCGCAGGCGGCGGTGGGCGATGAGCCGGTCTCCGAGCGCGCCGGGGGCGACACCGAAACCTTCGCCCGGGAGCAGCGGGAGCGAGCTACCCCGCCTCCGCCGGCCCGCTAGGCGCCCCGCGGAGGCTGAAACGCTCAACCTGCTTGGCGGACTCCCGACCGGAGTCTATCCATGCGCGACCTCAAGCTCCCAACCGCCGCAGAGCGACTCGCGGCCCGAGCTCCTGAAAAATGACCCCGGAATTCCACCGTATCCGACGCCTTCCGCCGTACGTCTTCGAGGAGGTGAACCGCCTCAAGGCGAAGCTTCGCGGCCAGGGCGTCGACATCATCGACTTCGGCATGGGCAATCCCGACATGCCGACGCCCAAGCACATCGTCGACAAGCTGGTCGAGACCGCCCGCGATCCGAAGGCCGGCCGCTATTCGGCCTCCAAGGGCATCACCGGCCTGCGCAAGGCGATGGCCGGCTACTACGACCGTCGTTTCGGCGTGAAGCTCAATCCCGACACCGAGGTGATCGCCACCCTGGGCTCGAAGGAGGGCTTCGCCAACCTCGCCCAGGCCCTGACCGCCCCGGGCGACGTGATCATCTGCCCGAACCCGGCCTATCCCATCCACGCCTACGGCTTCATCATGGCCGGCGGGGTGATCCGCCACGTGCCGGCCCTGTCGCCTGAGGAGTACCTGTCGGGCATCAGCCGGGCGGTGACCTATTCGGCGCCGCCGCCGAACGTGCTGATCGTCAGCTATCCCTCCAACCCGACAGCGCAGTGGGTGGACCTCGAGTTCTACAAGGAGGTCATCAAGCTCGCCCGCAAACACGACATGCTGGTGCTGTCGGACATCGCCTATTCGGAGATCTACTTCGACGACAACCCGCCGCCGTCCATCCTGCAGGTGGAGGGCGCCAAGGAGATCGCCGTCGAGGTCAATTCGCTGTCGAAGACCTACGCCATGGCCGGCTGGCGGGTCGGGATGGTGGTCGGCAACGAGCGGATGTGCTCGGCCCTGGCGCGGGTGAAGTCCTACCTCGACTACGGCGCCTACACGCCGATCCAGGTCGCCGCCGCCGCGGCGCTGAACGGGCCGCAGGACTGCGTCGCCGACATCCGGGCGATCTACAAGGGCCGCCGCGACTGCCTGGTCAGCGCCATGCAGCGGGCCGGCTGGGACATCCCGGCGCCGCCCGCCTCGATGTTCGCCTGGGCGCCGGTGCCGGAGAAGTTCCGCGAGGCCGGCTCCATGCTGTTTTCCAAGCTGCTGATCGAGGAGGCGGGGGTGGCGGTCTCGCCCGGCGTCGCCTTCGGAGAATACGGGGAGGGCTACGTGCGCATCGGACTTGTGGAGAACGAGCACCGGATCCGGCAGGCGGCGCGCAACGTGCGCCGCTTCCTGGCCAACGCCGACGAGATCCTCGAGCGGGCCCACAACAGCGTGCCGGCCAAATGAGCGGGCAGGGGGACAAGCGGACCTGGCGGGTCGGCGTCGCAGGCCTCGGCACCGTCGGGGCGGGCCTGCTGAACTTCCTGTCGGAGCAGCCGGACTTCGCCCCGGCCGGCGGGCGGGCGGTCGTCACCGGCGTCTCGGCGCGCTCGAAGTCGCGCCAGCGGCCGGTGGACATCTCCAACCTGCCCTGGTTCGACGATGCGGCCCAGCTCGCCGCCTCGCCGGACAACGACATTTTCGTCGAGCTGATCGGCGGTTCGGACGGGCCGGCCAAGGTCGCGGTGGAGACGGCCCTGAAGGCGGGCAAGCCCGTGGTCACCGCCAACAAGGCGCTGATCGCCGAACACGGCGCCGAGCTCGCGGCCCTGGCCGAAGCGCAGGGCGTTCCGCTGCTGTTCGAGGCGGCGGTTATGGGCGGCACCCCGGCCGTGAAGATGCTGCGCGAGGCGATGGTCGGCGACGACGTGAAGAGCCTGGCCGGCATCCTCAACGGCACCTGCAACTACATCCTGACCGAGATGGAGGCCTCCGGCCGCCCGTTCGCGGACGTCCTGGCCGACGCCCAGCGGCTGGGCTACGCCGAGGCCGACCCGACCATGGACGTCGGCGGCTTCGACGCGGCCCACAAGATCTCCATCCTCGCCGCGCTCGCCTTCGGCTGCGCGCCCAACTACGCCGCCGCCGAGATCGAGGGCATCGACCAGATCGACATCCTCGACATCCGCATGGCCAAGGACCTCGGCTACCGGATCAAGCTGGTGGCCTCGGCCGACCGCTCGCCGGACGGCGTGCTGGTGCGGGTGCACCCCTCGCTGGCGCCGCTGAATCATCCGCTGGCGCAGGCCGGCGGGGCGCTCAACGCCTTATTCATCGAGGGCACGCGGATCGGCCGGATCTTCATCCAAGGGCCGGGCGCCGGCTCGGGCCCGACGGCGGCGGCCGTCGCGGCCGACATCGCCGACGTGATGACCGCCGCCACGCGGCCGGTGTTCCAGGGGCCGGCCAAGTCGCTCGCCCCCTTCACGCCCGTGGATCCGCGCAAGAGCGTCAGCCGGGCCTACATGCGGTTCCTCGTCCGCGACGAGCCGGGCGTGATCGCGGCGGTGTCGGAGACGCTGGCCGAGGCGGGGGTCTCCATCGAGAGCTTCCTGCAGAAGCCGGTGGAGGACGCCGGCGGGGTGCCGATCGTGCTGACCACCCACGCGGTCGCCGAGTCGGTGCTGATCTCGGCCATCGACAAGATCGCCGGCCTGCCGGCGGTGATCGACCGGCCGCGGCTGTTGCGCATCGCGCGCATCTGAGGTTTGGGTACGCGCCGGGCCCTGCGGGGCCGCGCAGGAGTTGGGTGGGAGACCCTTTGATGAGTTCTGAGACCCTCGACCGCGGCCTGGTGCTCGACGCCGTCCGCGTGACCGAGATCGCCGCCATCGCCGCCTGGAAGCTGGTGGGCCGGGGCGACGAGAAGGCCGCCGACCAGGCCGCCGTGGACGCCATGCGCACGGCGCTGAACGACCTCGACATCGAAGGCGAGATCGTCATCGGCGAGGGCGAGCGGGACGAGGCGCCGATGCTCTACATCGGCGAGAAGGTCGGCCGCGGCAAAGGCCCGGCGATCGACATCGCCCTCGATCCGCTGGAAGGCACCACGCTCACCGCAAAGGCGATGGCCAACGCGCTTGCCGTGATGGCCTGGGCGCCCAAGGGCACGCTGCTGAACGCCCCCGACACCTACATGGACAAGATCGCCTGCGGCCCGGGCTACCCGGCCGGGGTGATCGACCTCGACGCCTCGCCGGCCGACAACGTCAAGGCGCTGGCCAAGGCCAAGGGCTGCGATCCCTCCGAGATCACCGTCTGCGTGCTCGACCGGCCGCGGCACGCCGAGATCATGGCCTCGCTGCGCTCGGTGGGCGCGCGGGTGCACCTGATCACCGACGGCGACGTGGCCGGCGTGATCAACACCGCCGATCCCGAGACCGGCATCGACATGTACGTGGGCTCCGGCGGGGCGCCCGAGGGCGTGCTGGCCTGCGCGGCGCTGAAGTGCGTCGGCGGCCAGTTCCAGGGCCGGCTGGTGTTCCGCAACGCCGACGAGCGGGCCCGGGCCGAGCGCTGCGGGATCACCGAGCTCGACAAGAAGTACGACCTGCACGAGATGGTCCGCGCCGACGCCATCTTCGCCGCCACCGGCGTCACCAAGGGCGCCCTGCTGGATGGCGTGCGCCTCTCCGGCGGTTTCGTCCATACCCATACGCTGGTGATGAATTCGGCGACCCGCACGGTCCGCGAAGTGCGCATGAAGCGGCCGGTCTAGTTCCTTACCTCCCCCGCGAAGCGGCGGGAGGTAGGGGCATGTCCGTTTCCGACGTACCGAATCCCCACCATGCGACCCTCGGCCCTGGCGACTCGGCGCGGAAGAGGCCGATAGTGCGCCCTTCGAAGGGGAGGGGCTGATGGCGGACGGAAGCGGCGTTTCTGGCTATCTCGGCGTCACCCGCTCGCTGTCGGGGCGGGTCTGGCGCGAGCGGCCGGCCGACCCGGAGCTGGTGCGCCGCCATCAGCTGAGCCTGGGGCTGTCCGAGCCGCTGGCCCGGGCGCTGGCCTCGCGCGGGATCGGGGCCGACGCGGGCGAGACCTATCTGAACCCGACGCTCAAAGCGCTCTTCCCGAACCCCTCCAGCTTCCATGACATGGACCTGGCCGCCGAGATCCTGGTGGACGCGCTGGTCCGCGACCGGCCGGTGACGGTGTTCGCCGACTACGACGTGGACGGCGCCTCCAGCGCCGCCCAGCTGGTCCGCTGGTTCCGCGCCATGGGCAAGGAACTGCCCATCTACATCCCCGACCGGATGACCGAAGGCTATGGCCCGTCCCCGGCCGCCTTCCGCCGCCTGCGCGCCGAGGGCGCCGAGCTGGTGGTGACCATGGACTGCGGCGCGGCGGCCCACGACGCCATCGCCTGCGCCGCCGAGATCGGCCTCGAGGTGGTGGTGATCGACCACCACCTGATGCGCGGCGACATCCCAAAGGTCGCGGCCCTGGTGAATCCCAACCGGCCCGACTGCGCTTCGGGGCAGGGGTGTCTGGCCGCGGCGGGGGTGACCTTCGTGCTGCTGGCCGCCCTGAACCGCGAGGCGCGGCGGCGCGGCCTCTTCGAGGGCCGTCCCGAGCCCGACCTGCGCCAGTGGCTCGACCTAGCCGCGCTGGGGGCGATCTGCGACGTCACCCAGCTGGTCGGCTTCAACCGGGCGCTGGCCGCCCAGGGACTGAAGGTGATGTCGGCGTGGCGCAACCCGGGCCTCAAGGCGCTGCTGGACGTCGCCAAGAGCCAGGGCCCGGCTTCGACCTTCCACGCCGGCTTCATCCTGGGGCCGCGGATCAACGCCGGCGGGCGAATCGGCCGCTCGGACCTCGGCGCGCGCCTGCTCTCCACCGACGATCCCGCCGAGGCCCAGGCGCTGGCGGCGGAGCTCGACGCCCTCAACGCCTCGCGCAAGGAGGTGGAGCGCGAGGTGCTGGAGGCGGCGATCCGCATCGTCGAGCAGGAGAGCAACCAGGCCGATTCGCCGCTGCTGTTGGTCGCGGCCGACGACTGGCATCCGGGCGTCATCGGCATCGTCGCCGGGCGGCTGCGGGAGCGCTACCGCAAGCCGGCGATCGTGGTCGGCGTCGACCGGGCCGCCAACGTCGGCAAGGGCTCGGGCCGCTCGCAGCCGGGCATCAACCTCGGCGTCGCGGTGCAGGCGGCCTACGAGGCGGGGCTGCTGCTGGCCGGCGGCGGCCACGCCATGGCGGCCGGCCTGTCGGTGCGGCCGGAGGCGCTGCCCGAACTGCGCGAGTTCCTGAACGAGAAGCTGGCCGAGGAGAGCGCCGCGGCCGAGGACGGGCTGGAGGTGGACGCGCTGATCACCACCCGGGGCGCCCAGCGCAGCCTGCTGGCCGAGTTCCAGCAGCTGGCCCCGTTCGGGCCCGGCAACCCCGAGCCGGTGTTCGCCGCCGCCGATGTCCGAATCGAGCGGCCGATGGCCCTGCGCGGCGGGCATGTGCGGGTGACGCTGACCGATTCCTCCGGCGGCAAGCTGAAGGCGGTCTGCTGGCGGGCCGAGGACACCGAGCTCGGCCGCAGGCTGCTGGCGGAGGGCGGCTCCGTCCACGTGGTGGGCAAGTTGAAGCCCGACGACTGGCAGGGTCGCGAAGGCGTCGAATTGGAGATCGAGGACGCCGCCGATCCTCGCCGCGCATAGGGTGTCACAGGCGTCTTGCGCAGCCCAAACAAGGCTTATATACAGCCGGCCTCCGCGTCGGACGGTCCCTTCGTCTATCGGTTAGGACGCCAGGTTTTCAACCTGGAGAGAGGGGTTCGACTCCCCTAGGGACTGCCACGCGGCGCCTCTCGATTTGGCCGGACCTCGCGGGATCACAGCATCCGCCGCGAAAACTCCCATTGACGGCTAACCATATACCATAACAGTGTTATAGTTGGCCCGTCCTGGTTGGGGACAGGGGGGACTGGCCAGAGGGGCATATGGCGAGTTTGGAAATCGAAGGGGGAAGCGCGCAGGCTGAAGCCGTGCGGATCAGCGGGCGCGTGAAGTGGTTCGACGCCGGCAAGGGGTACGGTTTCATCGTCCCCGACGACCCGGCGAAGACCGAGCTCAAGGACGTCCTGCTGCACGTGACGAGCCTGCGCAACTCGGGCCGCGAGAGCGCCCTGGAAGGCGCCGTCATCGTCTGCGACGTCGTTCGCCGTCCCAAGGGCTGGCAGGTGTGCGAGGTCGTCGAGATCGACGAGAGCGCGGCGCCGCCGCCCGCCGAGCGCCGCCGGCCGGACGCCGAGAGCCTCCGTCGCGAGGGCTTCGTCTCCGCCCGCCCGCCGCGTCGGCCGCTGCAGGCCACCGGCCCTCTCGAACGGGCCAAGGTGAAGTGGTTCAACCGGGCCAAGGGCTACGGCTTCGTGGTGCGCGATCACGAGCCGGGCGACATCTTCGTCCATATCGAGACCCTGCGCCGCTCGGGCATCGACGACCTGCAGCCCGGCGACGACGTGATGGTGCGCTTCGCCGACGGCCCGAAAGGGCTTGTGGTCGCCGAGATCGAACCGGTAGGTCTGGCCTAAAGCGCCAACCTAGCTCGGAGTCTCACCTTGTCTGACCTGGACATCGGCCGCAGGCGCGCGCTGGCGCTCGGCGGCGCGGTCCTGCTTTCCGGCTGCGCCTGGCAGGCGACGGGCCAGACCCGCACCGAGCTCGAGAGCCTGGAGATCGTCACCCAGGCCGGCCGCCACCGGTTCAAGGTCGAGATCGCCGACGACGACGCCGAGCGGAACCGCGGACTGATGCACCGCCGCTCGCTGGCGCCCGACCGCGGCATGCTGTTCATCTTTCCCAGCGAGCGGCCGGTCGCGTTCTGGATGCGCAACACCCTGATCCCGCTGGACATGATCTTCGTCCGCAGGGACGGCACGATCCGCTCCATCGCCCACGAGACGACGCCGCTGGATGAGACGCCGGTGCCCTCCGGCGGGCCGGTGCTGGCGGTGCTGGAGATCGCCGGCGGGCGGGCGAGGCAATTGGGCGTCCTGCCCGGCGACCGCATCGTCCACCGGACCTTCCCGCGTGGCTGAGGGCGAGGTCCCGGCGCCGCCGGAAGGGTTCAAGGCCTCAAACGGGCGAGGGCCGTTCAGCACCGTCAACGGGCCGATCTTCCATCGGCTGACAGACCAGCACGTCCAGCACGCCTTCTTCGCCGAGCACCGGCACACCAACGGCATGGGCCTGGTGCACGGCGGCATGCTGACCGCCTTCCTGGACGGCCTGCTGGCGGCGGCGGTGTTCCGCGGGGCCGAGCGGCCGGCGGTGACCATCCACCTGTCGGTGGACTTCCTGCACATGGCCCGCACCGGCGAGTGGGTGATCGGCGAGGCCAGGTTGACCCGCGCTACGGCCGAGGTGGCCTTCGCCGAGGGGCGGGCCTTCGTCGGGACGCGCGACGTGGTCCGCGCCACGGGCGTCTTCAAGCTGATGAAACCGCGGCTGCGTTAGGCCGCGTTGCGAGCCGGCCCGGCGCATGGCAAGAGAGCGCCTCGTCGGCGCTCCTCTTCGGGGCGTAGCGCAGCCTGGTAGCGCATCTGCTTTGGGAGCAGAGGGTCGCGTGTTCGAATCACGCCGCCCCGACCAGCGCCGGCGAGGGAAGGGTTTTAGGTTTCATGCTCGCGCGCATCTATCGTCCGTCGAAAACCGCCATGCAGTCCGGCAAGGCGCGCACCCAGGAATGGGTGCTGGAGTTCGAGCCGCAGACCGCGCGCCGTCCCGACAAGCTGATGGGCTGGACCCAAACGACCGACACCCAGGGACAGCTGCGGCTGACCTTCGACACCAAGGAGGAGGCGGTCGCCTACGCCCAGGCGCACGGCATCTCCTTCCAACTGATCGACCCCAAGCCGGCCAAGAAGATCATCAAGGCCTATGCCGACAACTTCGCCTTCGGGCGCAAGATCCCCTGGACGCACTGACGCCTCCGCGCCCGTAGCTCAACCGGATAGAGCATCCGCCTTCTAAGCGGACGGTTGCAGGTTCGAGTCCTGCCGGGCGCGCCAGGCGGGTTCCGTCGGCAGGCGCCGCCGCCTTTACGCGGGCAAGCTCTCCAGGAAGTCCCCGATCAGGGCCGCCGCCTTGGCCCCGTGGGTCTCCAGCAGGAGGTGCGCGCCGTCCAGGATGTGCGCCTCCATTCGCGGCAGGTCCGCCAGCCAGGACTGGACTTCGGCGATGTGGAAGAAGGCGTCGTGCCGGCCCCAGACCATCAGCGCCGGCGGCCGATGGGCCTTCAGATAGGCCGCGATCTCGTCGAACTGGGCGACGTACCGTCCATAGTCGACAAGCAGGCTGCGCTGCGTCTCCATCCGGCCGGGCAGGCGCATGACGCGCCAGTCCTCCTCCCACTGCCGGGGATCCATCCGCGCCACGACGTCGGGCGGCGCCCCGCGAATGTAGGTGTCGCGCGTGCCCTCGAAGCTGAGATGGGCGGTGGCGGCCGCCTCGTTCTCGGGGGTCGGGGCAGCCCAGAATTCCTTCGTGGCCGCCCACTGCGCGTCCATGCCGGACTGGTGCGCATTGGCGTTCTGGACGATCAGCCCGCGGACCCGGTGGGGCGCACGCATGGCAAGCTGCAGTCCGACGGGCGCGCCGAAGTCGTGCAGGTAGATGACGCGCTGCTCGACGCCCAGGTGCGAGAGCAGTTCCTCGATGGCGTCGGCGAACCCGGCGAATGTGGCGTTGGGCAGGGGCTCGGAATCGCCGAATCCTGGGAAGTCGGGCGCGACGACGAACGCCGAGCGCCACAGCGGTTCAATCACGTGACGGAAATTGCGGGACGAGTTGGGAAGGCCGTGCAGCAGGATGAGCGCGCCGCGGCGGCTGTCCCCAGCCGTCCGGTAGGCGAGTTCCGTTCCGCCGGAGAGGCGCAAGTTCTGAAGGGCCGGACTGTCAGGCATGTCGGACCTGCGGGCGAGCGAAGATCAGCCCCCTGGGCTCGCCGTCCAACAACCGGGGACATCACCCTGTTCCGGGCGCGGGTCGAGCGTCCCGCCCTCAGGGCTGGGCCGGCGCGGTGCGCTG
The DNA here is from genome assembly GCF_042681205.1 of Phenylobacterium terrae. Taxonomy (NCBI): domain Bacteria; kingdom Pseudomonadati; phylum Pseudomonadota; class Alphaproteobacteria; order Caulobacterales; family Caulobacteraceae; genus Phenylobacterium; species Phenylobacterium terrae. The sequence continues at coordinate 512,592 of NZ_JBHUEY010000006.1, read as the reverse complement.
AAGGGGTCTCAGGGCGAGCCAGATCAGCACCACACCGACAATCGAGGCCAGCCCGTCGACGGCGTAGTGCCAGCCGAGATGGATGGATCCGGCGAAGATCAGCGCGATCCAGGCGATGCCCAGCGCGCCCATCCAGCGGTTCACCGTGAAGCCCGCGATGGCGGCCAGGGTGGCCATCGCCACATGCAGGCTCGGGAAGGCCGAGATTCCGCTGCCGACGTGCATGCGGCCTTCGCTCTGCACCTCCCACAGCCACTGCTGCAGGGCGTAGGCCGAGCGGACGTCCTGGGGCGTGGAGGCGTGGTAGGCGATCAGCTCCGCATAGCGGGCCCCGTCTCCGGTGACCTGCTCGTAGAAGCAGGGGCCGGCGGAGAAGAAGATCCCCGCCATCACGTTTCCGAGCAGGATCCAGCAAAGGAAGTAGGTGATCAGGAACCGGTGGCGCTGGTGGGCCATGCGCGGCGACATCGCGGCCCAGGCGGGCGCGGCGCAGACGGTCAGCATCCACACGCCGGCGTAGCAGAACTCCACCACCTTGCTTACCGCCACATGCCCCATCACCGGGTGCAGCAGACGCCATGGGTCGACGCCGCCGAAGATCAGTGCGTCGAGCTCGGCGAACGGGCGATCCCAGGAGAAGGTGGCGAACTGCGGCAGCATGGTCTTCACCGTGGTGAAGACGCCCATGAACAGGCCTACGGCGAACATCAGCAGCACGCCGCTGACCAGCCGCGGCGTGACCAGCTCTGCGGTGCGCCCGATGAGATGGGTCATCGGGGCGGCCGGGGCGGCGCGGATGGACCGGGGCGCTTCGACGACCACGATGTAGAGGAGCAGCGCGCTGGCGATCGCCTGCGTCCAGACGGGCATGTAGGTCAGCAGGTTCACCTGTCCCAGCACGCCAGCCGTAGCGGCCAGGGCCAGCGCCACCAGGCCATAGAGGCCGATCAGCAGGTAGAGGATGCGGTCCGCGGCGAGTTCGCGCCAGACGGCCTGGCCGAAGGTGCGAGCCCGGCCGCCGCCGAGCAGCGCTTCCAGCGCGCCCGTGCGCGCGCCCATGCCGGTCGGTGCGTCGCTCATGTCGGTGAAGCCCCCTTCAACCTGAGGGAGGCTTAACGGCCGCGGGCCAAAGGATGCTTAACCGGCGTGGTTAATGCGCCGTCAGCCGCAGGCCCGGCGGTAGGCGTCGAGCCCGATGCGCAGGTCGGCGATCAGGTCGTCGGGGTGCTCGAGGCCGATGTGCAGGCGCACCACCGGGCCGCCGTAGTCCCTGCGGTGCTTTCGCTTGCGCAGCTGGTGATCGCAGGCGATGGCCAGGCTCTCGAACCCGCCCCAGGAGAAGCCGAGCCCGAACAGGGTGAGCACGTCCAGCAGGGCGTCGACGGCGCGGGCCGGCCCAGGCTTCAGGACGAAGCTGAACAGGCCGCAGGCGCCGCGATAGTCGCGCTTCCACAGGTGGTGGTGCGGCGCGCCGGGCAGGGCCGGGAACAGCACCTGCGCCACCTCGTCCTGGGCCTTCAGCCAGGCGGCCACCTTCAGGGCGCTGGCGCCCTGCCGCTCGAGCCGGGTGGGCAGGGTCCGGAGCCCCCGCAGCATCTGGTAGGCGTCCTCCGGCGCGACCGCCCAGCCCAGGTGGACGACGCCGTCGTCCAGCTTGCGGGCCAGCGCCTCGGTCCGCGCCGAGACCGAACCCATGAACACGTCCGAGTGGCCGCCGACGTACTTGGTCAGCGCCTGGACGCTGAGGTCGATCCCCTGGGCGATCGGCTTGAAGAGGTAGCCGGCGCCCCAGGTGTTGTCGGCCAGGGTCAGGATGTCCCGCGCCCGGGCGAGCTCGGCGATGCGCGCCAGGTCCTGCATCTCGAAGGTCAGGGACCCCGGCGACTCCAGCACGATCAGCCGGACCTTCTCGGAGGCCTCGCCCACCAGCGCCTCGGGCGGCTGGAGGGGATCGAAGTAGCGGACCGCGACGCCGAAGCGGGTCAGCACCTGGTCGCAGAACCGGCGGGTCGGATTGTAGACGCAGTCGGCGACCAGCACCTCGTCGCCGGCCTTCAGCACCGCCAGCATGGCCCCGGTCAGGGCGGCGAGGCCGGAGGGGTAGAGGCAGGTCCCGGCCGCGCCCTCGAGCTGGCTCAGGGCGTCGATCAGACCCTCCTGGGCCGCCAGGCCCTTGCGGCCGTAGGTGACGAAGGCGTCGTCGTCGTAGAGGGCCGCGGCGTTGGGCAGGAGGACCGTCGAGCCCTTCTGGATGGGCGGGCCGACCGTTTTGGCCAGCGGCCCCGCCTGCTGGCCGGCGCGAATGAGGCGGGTTTCTTCGTCCATGCGGGTTGAGGCCGGCGCCTTATGCGGGTGAAACTGAAGCTCCAGCAAGTTAGAGCCTCCCCGGCTTTTCCGATCAAGGAGCGCGGCGTGATCCGACGGCTTTGCGCGATGGCGGCCCTCGCCGTGTCGCTCGTCGCTTGCGGCGGGCGGGACGAGCCGGCCGAGCCGTCCCCGCCGCCGCCGCCCGTGGCGCCCGCCCCGCCGTCGACCTATCAGCCGGCGGAGAGCCCGACGCTGGCCGCGATCCGCCGGCGCGGCTGGCTGAGCTGCGGCGTCCATCCGGAGCTGGCCGGCTTCTCGGTGCGGGACGTCAAAGGCGTCTGGCGGGGCTTCGACGTGGACGTCTGCCGGGCGGTGGCCGCGGCGACCCTGGGCGACGCCAATGCGGTGCGCTTCCGCCCGCTATCCGCAGCGGAGCGATTCGCCGTGCTGAAAAACGGCGACATCGACATCCTCTCCCGCAACACCTCCTGGACCTTCTCTCGGGACGTGGGCCTGGGGATCGACTTTCCGGTCGTCACCTACTTTGACGGGCAGGGATTCATGGTCCGGCGGGCGCTGAACCTGACCAGCGTGCACGAGCTGTCGGGCGCGCGGATCTGCGTGCAGGCCGGCACCGACGCCGAGCAGAACCTGGCCGACTACATGCGCGCCCGGGCGATCGACTACCGCGCCGTGGTCGTGGAGAGCGAGGCGGAGGCCCGGACCTCGTACCAGAGCGAGGCGTGCGATGCGATGAGCGCCGACCTCTCGGCCCTGGCGGCCGCGCGGACGGTGATGAACAGCCCCACGGCCCACGTCATCCTGCCGGACGTCATCTCCAAGGAGCCGCTCGGGCCCGTGGTGCGGCAGGACGATCCGGCGTGGGCCGACATCGTCCGCTGGACGGTGTTCGCGCTGATCCTGGCCGAGGAGCTGGAGCTGCGTTCGACCGACGTGGCCGAGGCCAAGGGACTGGCGACGGTCCCGGAGGCGCGAAGGCTGCTGGGCGTCGAGCGCGAGCTCGGGCCGCTGCTGGGCCTGAGGCAGGACTGGGCCTTCCAGGCCATCCGTCAGGTCGGCGCCTACGACGAGCTGTTCCGCCGCAACCTGGGGGAGGGCTCGGCGCTGCGGCTGGCGCGCGGCCTGAACGCCCGCTGGAACGCCGATCCGCCGGGCCTGCTCTACGCCCCGCCGATGCGGTGAGCCCAGGGCGCGCCGCTCAGCTCCAGCACCATGGCGCAGCGTTCGGCCGGGTTCAGCCCCTTGGAGGCCTCCAGGCTGAGCACCTCGGCCAGCCGCACGCTGAGCTCCTCTCCGGCGGTCTCGACGAAGCCGAGGGAGGCGTAGAACGGCGCGTTCCAGGGAATGTCGCGGAACGTCGTCAGGGTGAGCCGGGCCAGGCCCCGGGCTTGCGCCCACTCCATGGCGTGGGCCATCAGCCGGCGTCCGAGCCCGCGGCCCTGGAAGTCGTGGCGCACGTCCAGCTCCCAGACGTGCAGCTCGTCCTTGAACACCTCGGCGGCGAGGAAGCCGACCGGCTCGCCCGAGCCGTCGTCGGCCACCCAGACGGTGCCGGCCGCCTGACGCGGCGCCCAGACCTCGCCCGGGGTGACGTTGGTCAGCACGTCCATCGGCTGGCCCGCGCCCTCGAACAGGGCTGCGGCCGAGCGCTCGATCTCCGGCAGCTTGGGAAGCTCGTCGGCGCGGGCCGCGCGGATGAAGGGCGCCGTCATCGACCGGTCGCCACCGGGGCGTCCTCGCGCGCGCCCCACTCGGCCCACGAGCCGTCGTAGATCGCCGCCTCGGCGCCGAGCTGCGCCAGGGCCAGGGCGAGGACCGCGGCGGTGACGCCGGAGCCGCAGCTGGCGATGACCGGACGAGCGGGGTCCAGGGCGGCGGCCTCGAAGGCGGCTCGCAGCTCGGCGGGCGACTTCATCGTCCCGTCCTCGCGCACCACATCTGACCAGGGCAGGTTCCGGGCGCCCGGCATGTGGCCGGCGCGCAGGCCCGGGCGGGGCTCCGGCGCCTCGCCGCGGAACCGGGCGGCGGGGCGGGCGTCGACCACCTGGGTCGCGCCGTCCTCCAGCGCCTGGCGCACGGCCGCGAAGTCGCGGACCGCCCCGGGATCGAAGCGGGGCGTGACGGATACGGGCGCGGGCGCGACCTCCCCCGACTCCACCGGCCGGCCTTCCGCGAGCCACTTCTTGAGCCCGCCGTCGAGCACGGCGGGGCGCGGATAGCCCATCACCTTCAGCGTCCACCACACCCGCGGGGCCGAGAAGACGCCCTGGGCGTCGTAGACGACGATGTCGGCCTCGCGGGAAAGGCCCAGCCGGGCGGCCGCTTCGGCGAAGGCTTCGGCGCTCGGCAGCATGTGGGGCAGGCCGCTCGACCTGTCGGCGATCTCGTCGATATCGAAGAACACCGCGCCTGGGATGTGGGCCGCCAGATAGGCCTCGCGCCCGGTGCGCGCCTCCGTCGGGAGGAACCAGCTGGCGTCGACGATGCGCAGGTCGGCATCGCCCAGCCGGGCGGCGAGCGCCTCGGTGCTGACCAGCGGGCCGGTCATCAGAGCCAGCGGGGCAGGGGCAGGGACTTCTCGCGAAGGAACTGCGGGTTGTAGATCTTGCTCTGGTAGCGGGCGCCGTGGTCGCAGAGCACGGTCACGATGGTGTGGCCGGGGCCCATGTCCTTGGCCATGCGGATCGCGCCGGCGACGTTGATGCCCGTCGAGCCGCCCATGACGAGGCCCTCGTTCTCGACCATGTCGTAGATGGCCAGCATCATCTCCTCGTCGTTGATCCGGTAGGCCTTGTCGATCTTCAGGCCCTCGAGGTTGGCGGTGATGCGGCCCTGGCCGATGCCCTCGCTGATCGAGCTGCCCTCGGCCTTCAGCTCCCCGCCGGTGTAGTAGCTGTAGAGCGCCGCGCCGTAGGGGTCGGCCAGGCCGATGGCCACGTCCGGCTTGCGGGCGCGCAGCGCTTCGGCGACGCCGGCCAGCGTGCCGCCCGATCCGACGGCGCAGATGAAGCCGTCGACCTTGCCCTCGGTCTGTTCCCAGATCTCCGGGCCCGTGGTGGCGACGTGCGCCTCCCGGTTGGCGACGTTGTCGAACTGGTTGGCCCAGACGGCGCCGTTCGGCTCCTTAGCCGCCAGCTCTTCGGCGAGCCGGCCGGAGTAGCGGACGTAGTTGTTAGGGTTGGAATAGGGGACGGCGTCCACCTCGATCAGCTCGGCGCCGTAGAGCCGGACCGCGTCCTTCTTCTCCTGGCTCTGGGTGTTGGGCATGACGATGGTGCATTTGTAGCCCAGGGCCTTGGCGACCATGGCCAGGCCGATGCCGGTGTTGCCCGCCGTGCCCTCGACGATGCGGCCGCCGGGCTTGAGCAGACCCTTCTGCTCGGCGTCGCGCACGATGTAGAGGGCGGCGCGGTCCTTCACGGACTGGCCGGGGTTCATGAACTCGGCCTTGCCGAGGATCTCGCATCCGGTGGCGGCGCTGGCATGGCGCAGGCGGATGAGCGGGGTGTTCCCGATGGCGTCGAGCACGCTGGCGGCGATGGTCATGGCCGCTACTTAATCAGCGCCGCCGTTTCCGGGTAGGGGGCGATCAGGCCTTCGCGAGCGCCAGTTGCACGACGTTGGTCCGCCCGGTGCGGAATCCCGCCTCGCAATAGCTCAGATAGAAGCGCCACAGCCGGCGGAACCGCTCGTCGAAGCCCAGCGGCCGGATCTCGTCCCAGGCCCCGTCGAACCGGCGCCGCCACTCGGCGAGCGTGTCGGCGTAGTGCTGGCCGAAGCGGGCGACGCCGTCCCAGGCCAGGCCCGCCGCCCGCGTCTCGCGCTCCAGCCGCGCCTCGGAGGGCAGCATGCCGCCCGGGAAGATGTACTTCTGGATGAAGTCCATCCGCCGCCGGTAGCGGTCGAACAACTCGTCGCGGATGGTGATGATCTGCAGGCCGGCGCGGCCGCCGGGCGAGAGCACCTGGGCGATCTTGCCGAAGTAGGCCGGCCAGTACTTCTCGCCGACCGCCTCGAACATCTCGATGGAGGCCACCCGGTCGAACTGGCCGTCAACGTCGCGGTAGTCGACGAAGCGGATCTCGGCCCGCTCGTTCAGCCCCTGGCGGAACATCCGCTCGCGGGCGAAGTCGTACTGCTCCCTGGAGATGGTGATGCCGGTGACCTTCGCGCCGACCTCGCCGGCGGCGAACTCGGCGAAGCCGCCCCAGCCGCATCCGATCTCCAGCACGTGCTGGCCGCGCTGCAGGCCGATGCTCTCGGCGAGGGTGCGGTACTTGTTGCGCTGGGCCTCGGTGAGCGGCTGGCCGGGCTCGGCGTAGCGGGCCGACGAGTAGGTCATCGTCTCGTCCAGCCAGCGGGAATAGAAGGCGTTGCCCAGGTCGTAGTGGGCGTGGATGTTCTTCTGCGCGCCCTTGCGGGTGTTGGTCCGAAGCGCGTGGTTGACCATGCCCAAGGCCCGGAACACCGGATTGCCCTGCACCAGCCGCAGGATCCCCTCGGCGTTGCGGCTGAAGATCTCCAGCAGGGCGGCGATGTCGGGCGTGTCCCACTCCCCGGCCATGTAGCCCTCGGCGAAGCCGATGTCCCCGGCCGTCAGCACCCGGCTCATGAACCGGAAATCGCGCACCACCAGCCGCGCGTCGGGTCCGGGCTTGGCGCCCTCCATCCTCAGTTCGCGGCCGGACGGCAGCTCGAACGTCAGGGTTCCGGCGATCCAGTTGGTGGCCAACAGGCGCACGGCCGTGCGGAACGCCGCCGGGGCTTCTCTCAACTCCGGCAATCTGTTGAGGGCGCCGCTTCGTGCGGTGAGCGAGATCGGGGCGCCATCATGGACAAGAGTCATGGTCGCATCCTTCGGTCCATCTTCACCATAACACCGGTTGCCGGGAGCGGCGAATCACGGGCGGTGCACGAAGGAGGGGGAAGGCGCGCCGCGGCGTCCCATCCGCTTGTGGACAGGGCTCGCCTGCGCCACTTAAGCGGCGGCCCGCCAACGAGGGACTATCGCCGTGACCCAGCCGAACGCCGTCATCGAGATCAAAGCGCCCAGCGGCTCCGCCGTGCGCGTCGGCAACACCGAGCGGTTGTCGCTGATCGCTGGCCCCTGCCAGATGGAGAGCCGCGCCCACGCCCTGGAGACCGCCCAGGCCCTCAAGGAAACCGCCGACCGCCTGGGGATCGGGCTGATCTACAAGACCTCCTTCGACAAGGCGAACCGCACCTCGGCCAATGCGGCCCGAGGCATGGGCCTGGAAGCGGCGCTGCCGGTGTTCGCGGAAATTCGCGAATCCGTGGGGCTGCCGACCCTCACCGACGTCCACGAGGCGGCCCAGTGCGCCGAGGTGGCCCAGGCGGTGGATGTGCTGCAGATCCCGGCCTTCCTCTGCCGCCAGACGGACCTGCTGATCGCCGCCGCGCGCACCGGCCGGACGATCAACGTGAAGAAGGGCCAGTTTCTTGCGCCCTGGGACATGAAGAACGTGATCGCCAAGATCACCAGCGCCGGCAATCCGAACGCCATGGCGACCGAGCGGGGCGTCAGTTTCGGCTACAACACCCTGATCTCCGACATGCGCTCCTTGCCGATCATGAGCCAGATCGGCTGCCCGGTCGTGTTCGACGCCACCCACTCGGTGCAGCAGCCGGGCGGACAGGGGACCAGCAGCGGCGGCCAGCGCGAGTTCGTGCCTGTGCTGGCGCGGGCCGCCGTGGCCGTGGGCGTCGCGGCGGTGTTCATGGAAACCCACCCCGATCCGGACGCAGCGCCGTCCGACGGACCGAACATGGTGCCGCTGAAGGACTTCGAGCCGCTGGTCCGCGAGCTCCTGGATTACGACGCGCTCGCCAAGCGCAGGGCGGCGGCTTGACCCGCCACGCCCCAGGACGCAGAGGCTAGCCATGGATCTTACGGCCCTCCAGCAGCTGCTCGCGGCCCTGCCGTCGGGCCGGGTCGCCTGCGTCGGCGACCTGATGGTCGACCGGTTCGTCTACGGCGAAGTCAGCCGGGTCTCGCCCGAGGCGCCCATCCCGGTGCTGGCGCGCACGCGCGAGCTGGTGATGCTCGGCGCGGCCGGCAACGTGGCCCGCAACGTCTCGGCCCTCGGCGGCTCGGTGATGCTGATCGGCCTGATCGGCGGCGATTCCGAGGGCCACGAGGCGCTGCGGCTGGTGGGGCAGGAGCGGGGGATCGAGGGCTTCCTGGTCACCGACGCCTCGCGCCCGACGACGCTGAAGACCCGCTTCGTGTCCGGCAACCAGCAGCTGCTGCGCGTGGACCTGGAGGAGAGCCGCGTCGCCGACGGCGAGTGCGAGCAGCGCCTGGTGCGCACCATCCGCGACGTGGCCGACGGCGTGGGCGTGATCCTCGTCTCCGACTACGGCAAGGGCGTCGTGACTCCGGCGGTGATCGCCGCCTGCCGCGAGGCGGCCAGCGCCGGCGCCCGCGTGATCGTCGACTCCAAGGCCCGCAGCTTCGCCCGTTACGGGGCGGTGGACATCATCAAGCCCAACGCCGCCGAGCTCGCCTACGCCACCGACATGCCGACCTCGACCGACGAGGAGGTCGAGGCGGCGCTGGCCCGCGCGCTGGAGCTGTGCGAGGCGCGGTCGGTGTTGGTCACCCGGGCCGCGAAGGGCATGTCGCTGGCCGTCCGGGGCGAGCCGGTTCGCCACTTCCACGGCACGCCGAAGGCGGTGTTCGACGCCTCGGGGGCCGGCGACACCACCATCGCGGCGCTCGGCCTGGCGCTGGCCGCCGGCGCCTCGATCGAAGCGGCCATCGAGATCGGCCTGCTGGCGTCCGGCGTCGCGGTCGGCAAGGTCGGCACCGCGACCGTCACACCGGACGAGCTGATGGAAGCCGCGCTCTCGGCCCACCTGGCGCCCGCCGAGGCCAAGATCGCCACGCCCCAGCGGATGGTGGACGAGGTCGCCCGCTGGCGCGCCAAGGGGCTGAGGGTCGGCTTCACCAACGGCTGCTTCGACGTGCTCCACAGGGGTCACGTGGCCTACCTGAACCAGGCCCGCGGCTGGTGCGATCGGCTGATCGTCGGCCTCAACTCCGATCGCTCGGTGCGGGCGCTGAAGGGGGAGGGGCGGCCGGTCAACGATCTGGAGTCCCGCGCCCTGGTCCTGGCCGGCCTGGGCTCGGTGGACCTGGTCGTGCCGTTCAACGAGGACACGCCCATCAAGCTGATCGAGGCTGCGCGCCCCGACGTGCTGGTGAAAGGCTCCGACTACACCGAGAGCGAAGTGGTGGGGGCCAGGGAGGTCCGCTCCTGGGGCGGCGACGTGCGCCTCGCCGCCATCGTCGAGGGCTTCTCCACCACCGCCGCCATCGCGCGCATGACCGGGACCAACCGATGACCCGCCGCATCGCCTTCGTGACCGGCGGAGCCGGCTTCATCGGCTCCAACATCGTGGCCAGGCTGGCCGAGGACCGCAGCCTCGACGTGGTCGTCTGCGACCGCCTGCACGAAGCCGAGCTCGGCAAGTGGCGCAACATCGCCAAGCATCCTATCGGCGACTTCGTGGCCCCGGAGGCCATGTTCGAATGGCTGGAGAAGCGCTGGCGCGACGTGGAGGTGGTGATCCACATGGCCGCCATCTCGTCCACGACCGAGCCGGACGCGGACAAGATCGTCCACTCCAACTTCACCCTCTCGCGCGATCTGTTCCGCTGGTGCGCCGATCACCAGCGGCGGCTGATCTACGCCTCGTCCGCGGCCACCTACGGGGCGGGCGAAGGCGGCTTTTCCGACGACAATGACTTCGAGGCCCTGGCGGCCCTGCGGCCGCTGAACACCTACGGCTGGTCCAAGGCCCTGTTCGACCTGTTCGCCGTGCGCCAGGCGCTGCGCGACTACGCCCCGCCGCAGTGGGTGGGGCTGAAGTTCTTCAACGTCTACGGGCCCAACGAAGAGCACAAGCACTCGATGAAGTCGGTCGCCTCGCAGATCTGGCCGAAGGTGCGCGAGGGCCATGCGGTGCAGCTCTTCAAGTCCTACCGGCCGGACGTGCCGGACGGAGCCCAGAAGCGCGACTTCATCTATGTGCGCGACGTCGCCGACGTGGTCGAGTGGCTGGTCCAGAACCCGCAGGTGAACGGCATCTACAACCTGGGCAGCGGCCAGGCGCGCACCTTCGAGGATATGGCCCGGGCGGTGTTCGCGGCCGCCGGCAAGAACGCCCAGATCGAATACACCCCCATGCCGCCGGCGATCCGCGACAAGTACCAGTACTTCACCGAGGCGCGGATGGACCGGCTGCGCGAGGCCGGCTACGCCGCGCCGTTCACGCCGCTCGAGGAAGGCATCGGCGACTATGTCGAAACCTTCCTGAGCCAGCCCGACCCTCACCGCTAGTGGCCCAACGCGGCGCCCGCCTTCCACGCTGGGCGATCGCCACCCTGGCCGGGCTGGCCCTGCTGATCGGCGCGGCGGGGATCGTCTACCGGGAGGACATCCTGCGCACCGGCCTGGACCCCCGGGTGCCGTTCCAGACCTACACGCCGCCGCCGGCCCCGGACTACGCAGAGCCGCGGGCCTGGGCGCTGGCGCCCGGGCGCGCCGCCCGGCCCGACGATCCGCCGGCCGACATCTTCTTCCTCGCGCCGACCACCTACGACGGCGGCGAGCACTGGAACGCCCCCATCGGCGAGCCGAAATCCGAGCGGCTGTTCCGGCGGGTGATGGCGCCCAATTATGTGGGGCCGTTCGTGCGGGTGGGCCGGGTGTTCGCGCCGAGGTACCGCCAGGCGAGCCTCTACTCCCTGCTGACCCTGCGCGAGGACGCCCGCGAGGCGAGGCGCTTCGCCTACGAGGACGTCGCCCGCGCCTTCCGCCACTACGTGGCCAACGAGAACGGCGGCCGGCCGTTCGTCATCGTCGGGGTGGAGCAGGGCGGCACGCTGGCCGCGCGTCTCCTGGCCGAAGAGATCATGCCGAACCCCATGCTGCGCCAGCGCATGGCCGCGGCCTACCTGATTGAGACGGTCGTGCCGGCCGCGGCGCCGCCGGCCCCGCCGTGCCTGAAGCCGCGGCAAACCGGCTGCGTGGCGGCCTGGGCGTCGGCCTTCGCGGACGAGCCGGAGCGGGCGCAGGCGATCCTCGACCGCTCTCTCGTCTGGCGGGGCGGCCACCTCGACAACCTCCACGGCGCAGCGCCGCTCTGCTTCAATCCGCTGCTGGGCGCGGTGACGAACGCCGAGGCCGCGCCCCGCCTCAACCTCGGCGCGGCCAACGCCACAGACCTGGAGTGGGGCGCCCGTCCGGCCTTCCTGACCCGCCAGGTGGGCGCGCGGTGCGAGAAGGGGGTGCTGCGCATCACCCGGCCGAAGTCGCCGTCCCTGAAGCCCACCGGGTCCTGGGCCGATCGCCGAAAAGCGCCGGGATACAACCTGTTCTACGCCAATCTTGAGGCCGACGCGAAGGCGCGGGTCGAGGCGCTGGCGGCCCAGCTCTCCGGCGGCGTCAGCCCGCGTCTTTGAGCGGCGAGGCCGGGCGCCAGTCGAACAGCTCCTGCAGGACGCGCAGCGCCTTTCCGCGTTCGCTGGTCAGCTGCGGATCCCGCGCGACGATCAGCCGGGCGTCGTCGCCGGCCGCGGCGATCAGGTCCCGGTGGGCGAACGGGTCGGCGAACCGATAGTCGGGAAAGCCGCTCTGGCGCAGGCCAAGGGCGTCACCGCCGCCGCGCAGCTCCAGGTCCGTCTCGGCGATCAGGAAGCCGTCGTCGGTGCGGCGCAGTATGTCGAGCCGCTTCTGGGCCGTCTCGGAGAGCGGCGGATCGTACAGCAGGACGCAGGCGCTCTCCCGCCGGCCCCGGCCGACGCGGCCGCGCAGCTGGTGGAGCTGGGCCAGGCCGAAGCGTTCGGCCTGCTCGATCACCATGATGGTGGCGTTGGGAACGTTGACCCCGACCTCGACCACCGTGGTGGCGACCAGCACCGAAAGCTTGCCGTCGGCGAAGTCGGCCATCACCGCGTCCTTCTCGGCCGGCGGCATCTTGCCGTGCACCAGCCCGACGGAGGGGCCGATGCGGGCGCGGAGCTCCGTGGCGCGGACTTCGGCGGCCTTCAGGTCCACCAGCTCCGATTCCGAGACCAGCGGGCAGATCCAGAAGGCCTGGGCGCCGCCCTTCACCGCCGCCTCCAGCCGCGCCTCGATCTCGTGCACCCGGGTCATCGGCGAGGCGCGGGTGGCGACCGGGGTTCGGCCCGGGGGTTTCTCGTCGATGCGGGAGACGTCCAGGTCGCCGTAGACGGTGAGCTCCAGGGTGCGCGGGATGGGGGTTGCGGACATCGCCAGCAGGTGGACCGCCTCGCCCTTGGCCTGCAGCCGCTGGCGCTCGGCGACGCCGAACCGGTGCTGCTCGTCGATCACCGCCATCATCAGCCGCTGGAAGACGACCTCGTCCTGAAAGAGGGCGTGGGTGCCGACCGCCACCTTCGCCCCACCGCTCGCCAGGGCCGCCAGCTTCTCGGCGCGCGGCGCGCCGCGGTCGCGGCCGGTGAGCAGCACGACCTCGACGCCGTGGGCCCTGAGCGGTTCGGCGAGGGTCTCGAAGTGCTGGCGAGCGAGGATTTCGGTGGGCGCCATCAGCGCGGTCTGGCCGCCGGCCGCGGCGATGTCCGCCATCGCCAGCATGGCGACCACCGTCTTGCCCGAGCCCACATCGCCCTGCAGCAGCCGGCTCATCCGCTCTCCGGCGGCGAGGTCGGCGCGGATCTCGACGAGGGAGCGCTGCTGCGCGCCGGTCAGGGCGAAGGGCAGGTCGGCCTCGATGCGCGGGGCGATGTCGCCGGCCGCGATCTTCGACGCCGGGTGCGACCTGCGGGCCGCCTTGCGCTGGGCCATGGCCAGCTGGTGGGCCAGCAGCTCGTCGTAGGCGAGCCGGCGCTGATGGCGGGCCTGCGGCAGGAGGTCGGCCTCGCTCTGCGGCGTGTGCAGGCGGGCCAGCGCCGCCTGCCAGCTCGGGAAGTTCTCTTGCCGTAGCCAGGCGGGGTCCTGCCACTCGGGCAGGGCAGGGGCCCGGCTCGCCGCCTCGAGCGCCAGGCGGCGCACGGTGCGGGGCGGCAGGCCGGCGGTGGCGGGGTAGACCGGCTCCAGCTCGGGGATGGTGTCGGCCTTGTCCGGCTCGACGATGTAGTCCGGATGGCTGATCTGCAGCTCGTCGCGGAAGCGTTCGACCTTGCCGCTGACGATGCGGCGCGCGCCCTTCGGATGCCGCAGCTCGAGACTCGCCCCGAAGCTGCCGAAGAACACCAGGGAAATGAACCCCGTGGTGTCGAAGCAGCGGACCCGCCACGGCTGGTTGGGCCCCCGCGGCTTGGCGTAGGACTCGATGGTCAGCTCGAAGGTCTGCACCTCGCCTTCGACGGCGTCGGCGACCGTCGTCGGCGTGCGGCGGATCAGGGAGTGGGGCTTCAGGAAGGCCACGTCGCGCACGATCGGGCCGGCCAGCTTCTCCACGAGCGGCGCGACGCGCGGCCCGACCCCCTTCAGCGAGGTCGCGGGCGCGAACAGGGGGAACAGAATCTCCGGCCGCATGGGTGGATGATAGCGGCTGGCGCTCGACCCGTGCGCACCCTATATGGGCCGCTCTTCAAGGCTCATATGGACGAGATCAGGCTCAAACGGCTGCGTTTCCGGGCGTGGCGACGCGGCTTCAAGGAAGCGGACCTCATTCTGGGGCCGTTCGCGGACAAGCACGGCCAGGATCTCACCCCCGAGCAGCTCGACGCCTTCGAGACGCTGCTCGAACAGCCGGACCAGGACCTCTACGAGTGGATCATCGAGCGCCGCCCCACGCCGGCGGAGTTCGACAACGACGTGATGCGCATGCTCAAGCAGTTCCGCTTCGAGGCTTTCGAGGCGCGGGGAGGCGGCGATGGCGGCTGACGACGCCCGCACCCTGACGCGCGCGGCGGTCCGGCGGATCGCCGACGATCCGGGCCGCCTGGACCTGGTCGGCGCGCCCGAGGGCTTCGACGCCCTGGTCATGGCCGACATCGTCCGCGCCCGCGGCGGCCTGTCGGTGTTCGTCGCCCGCGATACGGCGCGGATGAGCGCCTTCGCCGACGCCCTGGCCTTCTTCGCGCCGGGTCTGGAGGTGCTGCGCTTCCCCTCCTGGGACTGCCTGCCCTACGACCGCATCGGCCCCTCGCCGGGCATCGCCGCCCAGCGGATGACCACGCTGGCGCGGCTGGCCGACGGGATCGATGCCAAGAAGCCCGCGCTGCTGGTCGTGGCGGTCCCGGCGCTGCTGCAGCGCGTGCCGCCCAGGGAGGCGGTGAAGCAGGCCACCTTCTCCACGGTCGTGGGCCGCGTGGTCGAGGTGGCGGACCTCGAACGCTACTTCGCCGTCAACGGCTACGTGCGGGCCTCGACCGTCTCCGAGCGTGGCGAGTTCGCCATCCGCGGGGGCGTGATCGACGTCTTTCCGCCGAACGCGGAGGAGCCGGTGCGGCTCGACCTGTTCGGCGACACCCTGGAATCCATCCGCGCCTTCGATCCCGAGACCCAGCGCTCCACCAAGCAGCTGAAGTCGGTGGACTTGCTGCCGGTGTCCGAGGCGCTGGTCGACGCCAAGGCCATCTCGAGGTTCCGGTCGGGCTACCTGGAGGCGTTCGGCGCGGCGGGCGACGATCCGCTCTACGCCACCGTCAGCGAGGGCGGCCGGCGGGCCGGCATGGAGCACTGGCTGCCGCTGTTCTACGAGCGGATGGAGACGCTGCTCGACTACCTGCCGAAGGAGTCGCTGATCGGCCTCGACCACCTCTCCCGCGAGGCGCGGGACGAGCGGCTGGCGATGATCCGCGACGCCTACGACGCCCGCGCCCAGGCCGACCGCAAGGCCCACTACCATCCGCTGCCGCCCGAGCGGCTCTACCTCACAGAAGAGGAGTGGAATCAGGCCCTGGCCGGCCATCCGACCCGCCGCTTCTCCGCCTTCCACGAGGCTGAGGGGGAGGTGGTCGTCGATCTCGGCGCGCGGCAGGGCCGCACTTTCGCGGCCGAGCGCAAGCAGGACAGCGTCAACCTGTTCGAGGCCACCGCCGACCATGCCCGCAACCTGGCCGGCGCCGGCAAGCGGGTGCTGTTCGCCTCCTGGTCGGAGGGCTCGTCCGAGCGGCTGGCGGGCATGCTCACCGACCACGGCCTGGGCCGCGTGCCCTTCGCCGCCTACTGGGACCAGGCCAAGGCGGCCGATCCCAAGGTTCCGCAGCGGGTGGTGCTGCCGCTGGAGGCTGGCTTCGAGACCGACGACCTGGCGGTCATCTCCGAGACCGACATCCTGGGCGACCGGCTGGCCCGGCCGCGCAAGCGCCGGCGGGCCTCCAACTTTCTGGCCGAGGCCTCGGCGCTCACCGCCGGGGACCTGGTGGTCCACATCGACCACGGCATCGGCCGCTACGACGGCCTGAAGACGCTCGAGGTCCAGGGCGCGCCGCACGACTGCCTGGAGCTGCAGTACGGCGGGGAAGCCAAGCTCTACCTGCCGGTCGAGAACATCGACCTGCTGACCCGCTACGGCGCCGATTCCGAAGGCGTCCAGCTCGACAAGCTGGGCGGGGCCGCCTGGCAGGCCCGCAAGGCCAGGGCCAAGGAGCGGCTGCGCGAGATGGCCGAGGGCCTGATCCGCCTGGCCGCCCAGCGCGCCCTCAAGTCGACCGAGGAAGTTGAGCCGCCGCAGGGCGTCTTCGACGAATTCTGCGCCCGCTTCCCCTACGAGGAGACGGACGACCAGCTGGCGGCCATCGGCGACGTGCTGGGCGACCTGGGCTCCGGCAAGCCGATGGACCGGCTGATCTGCGGCGACGTGGGCTTCGGCAAGACCGAGGTCGCCCTCCGCGCCGCCTTCGTGGTGGCGATGAGCGGCCAGCAGGTGGCCGTGGTCTGCCCGACGACCCTGCTGGCCCGCCAGCACTACAAGACCTTCGCCGAGCGGTTCGAGGGCTGGCCGGTGCGCGTGCGCCGCCTCTCGCGCCTGGTGCCGGCCAAGGAGGCGGCCGAGACCCGCGAAGCCCTGAAGAAGGGCGAGGTGGAGATCATCGTCGGCACCCACGCGGTGCTCTCGAAGCAGGTCGGCTTCAAGAACCTGGGCCTCGTCATCGTCGACGAGGAGCAGCACTTCGGGGTCAAGCACAAGGAGAAGCTCAAGGAGCTTCGCGCCGACGTGCACATGCTGACCCTGACCGCGACGCCGATCCCGCGCACCCTGCAGATGTCGCTCTCGGGCATCCGCGAGATGTCGATCATCGCCACCCCGCCGGTCGACCGGCTGGCGGTGCGGACCTACATCACGCCCTGGGACCCGGTCGTGGTCCGCGAGGCCCTGCTGCGCGAGAAGTACCGCGGCGGCCAAGCCTACTACGTCGCCCCGCGCATCGCCGACCTTCCGGAGCTGGAGCGGTTCCTGCGCGAGCAGGTGCCGGAGGTCCGATTCGTGGTCGGCCATGGCCAGATGGCCCCAACCCAGCTCGAGGAGGTGATGAGCGCCTTCTACGACGGCCAGTACGACGTGCTCTTGTCGACGACCATCGTGGAGTCGGGGCTCGACATCCCGACGGCCAACACCCTCATCGTGCACCGGGCGGACATGTTCGGCCTGGCCCAGCTCTATCAGATCCGCGGCCGGGTCGGCCGGGCCAAGACCCGCGCCTACGCCTACCTGACGACGCCGGCCGAGAAGCAGATCACCCTGTCGGCCGAGAAGCGGCTTAAGGTGCTGCAGTCGCTCGACAGCCTGGGCGCCGGCTTCCAGTTGGCCAGCCACGACCTCGACATCCGCGGCGGCGGCAACCTGCTGGGCGAGGAGCAGTCGGGGCACATCCGCGAGATCGGCGTCGAGCTCTATCAGCAGATGCTGGAGGACGCGGTCGCCGAGCTGAAGCTGAGGGCCGGGACCGAGGGCGCCGAGGCGCTGGCCGACCGCGGCTGGTCGCCCCAGATCAACACCGGCGCCGCCGTGCTGATCCCCGAGGACTACGTCCCGGACCTGAACGTGCGCCTGGCGCTCTACCGGCGCCTCTCCGACGCCGAGAAGGCGGACGACCGCGAGGCCCTGGCCGCCGAGCTGATCGACCGCTTCGGCCCGCTGCCGCCCGAAGCCGGACAGCTTCTGAAGGTCGTGGCGATCAAGGGCCTGTGCCGGGAAGCCAATGTCGCCAAGATCGACGTCGGCCCCAAAGGCGCGGTCGTCACCTTCCGCGGCGACGAGTTCAGGAACCCGGCGGGACTGGTTGGATTCGTTCAGAAGAACGCCCACGCCTGGCGGCTGCGCCCTGACCACAAGGTCGTGGTGAAGGGCGAATGGGACACCCCCGCCCAGCGCCTCGATGCGGCCGAGAAGGTGCTGCGGGAACTGGCCAAGCTGGCTGCTTAGCGGCAAAGTCCCCGCACAACTGCGGAGGATGCTTAGGATGCGGCGGCGTGTGGGCCTGGTGCTGGCCTCGATCCTAGTAGCTGTCCCATTTCCAGTCCTGGCGCAGGATGCTCGTCTAGTGGCCGATGCACGCTGCATGGTCGTGTACACTGTGGTGGGGCAGCAGAAAGAACACGAAGCCGTCGGAATGCTTGGAGCCGTTTATTTTTACGGCAAAGTCATTGGTTACGGCGGCCAGCTCCAATTGGAGGAGGAGCTGCTGCGGCAAATTCCCCGGATGGGGCCGGATGAGCTACGGACCGAGTCCGTGCGATGCGGCCAAGAAATGGTCAAACAAGGTGAGGCATTGAGCTTGATCGGCTCGAGGATCAAGAGCCACGCGGGCGAATACTAGCCCACACGCATTTGTCAGCCGACCCGCTGGGCCCTCGCTGCGGCCTCTTCCAGCGCCTTGCCGGCCGTTTCCGGCGCAGACACTTCGGCGACGCCGATGTCGAACTCCACGACGAACGGCGAGCGGCCTTCGCCGGCCTCGAAGGCCGTGCAGCCGATGACGGCGGCGATGCGTTCGCCGGCGGCCCGTCCGGACGACTGGCGGGTGGCGGGCAGAGCCAGCGCGAACACCTCGTGCCCGAGCCGGGCAGCGGTGTCTTCGACGCGCACGAGGCGGCCGATCATCGAGCCGATCTGCGGGATGGCCTTGTCGAGCCACCCGTTGGCGCGGGCCTCGGTGATCTCCGGCCGGTCGGCGACGCGCAACACGCACACCGTCAGCGGCCGGTTGCGCACCCGAGAGGCGTGGGCCAGCCGCACGAGGTGGGCGGCGAACAGGTCGCGGGTGAAGAGGCCGGTGGGCGCATCCATCAGCCCCGAGGTGCGCGCCCGCTCCAGAGCCTTCCGCAGCGCCGTCTGGCGGCGGTAGTTGCGGGCCAGCTCGATGACCCGCCCGGCGGTCTCGGTCTCCGGCGTCTCGGGCGAGGCGACGTCCGAGATGCCCCGGTGATAGGCCTCCGAGGCGGTGATGTAGCTCTCGTGGCGCATGTAGAGCAGCGCCGGGGTGTGGAAGAGGCGGGTGTTGCGCCGCATGCCCGCGGCGATCGACAGCGCCTCGCTGGAGTTGTCGCCGGCCCAGAGCACCACGGCGTCGAACGGCCGCTCGTGCAGGTAGTCGAAGGCGGTGTAGGCCGTGAAGGCGCCGACCACCTCCGCGCCCTTGTGGGTCAGCGCGTTGGAGAGCGCGAGGAACTGCGGGGCGGGCTCGCCGATGGCCAGGATGCGGAACGGGCTGGGCTCGGGATCGGCCGGCTCCAGCGCCCGCCCGCGCTCGGCGAAGGTGTCGGCGCGAAGCTCGAACTCCTCCTCGGCCACGGCGTTGCGGACCAGGCTTTCCAGCCGCAGGACGGCCTGCGCCGGGTGCAACGGCGCGGCGATGGTCAGGTCGAAGCCGTCCGCCTCCAGCGACGGGTCCGGCTCGCCGATGGCCAGCACCGGCAGGCGGCGGGGATGGCAGGCTTCCTTCAGTCGCCGCGGCAGGTCGCGAACCTCGGCCCCGCCGCTGGCCAGGTCGACGATGGCCGCCTCGATCTGCAGGTCGCCGAGCGCCGCGAGCGCGGCGTACGGGCCGCGGGCGGTCACGGTTCGCCAGCCGAGCCGGTCGAGCCCGTCGGCCAGCGGCCCCGCCAGGGCGTCGTCGCGTGCGACGATCAGGACGCGCGCCTGGACGCTAGAGCTCATGCCTGGCCTTCCCCCCACGTCCGCCCGAACGGACGCTGAATCGAACCGGGGCAGACTATACAGGCGACCCCGCCCGCGACAGCGCCATGTCGCCGCGCACTTGCCTGACGGCGGGGCAGGGCGGTTAGCTGGCCTCAAACACCAGGGAGAGTTTCGCGGATGCGCCAGGGACCCTTGAGCGGGCTGAAGATCGTCGAGTTCGCCGGCATCGGCCCGGGGCCGTTCTGCGGCATGCTGCTGTCCGATCTCGGGGCCGACGTGGTGCGGATCGACCGCAAGGGCCCCGGCCGGGCCTCGCCGGCCAACGTCACCGCCCGCGGCCGCCGCTCGGTGGCTCTGGACCTCAAGTCGCCGGCCGCCATCGAGACCTGCCTGAAGCTGATGGAGCGCGCCGATGCGGCCTTCGAGGGCTTCCGTCCCGGCGTCATGGAGCGGCTGGGCCTGGGGCCCGACGTCGCGCTCAAGCGCAATCCCAGGCTGGTTTACGGGCGGATGACCGGCTGGGGCCAGTTCGGTCCGCTGGCGCCGGCCGCCGGCCACGACATGAACTACATCGCGCTGACCGGCGCGCTGCACGCCATCGGGACGGAGGACAAGCCGGTCCCGCCGCTGAACCTGGTGGGCGACTTCGGCGGTGGGGCGCTCTACCTGGCGTTCGGACTGCTGGCGGGGGTGATCCACGCCCGCGAGACCGGCCAGGGCCAGGTGGTCGACTGCGCGATGACCGATGGGGCGGCCTCGCTGATGGCCATGTTCTACGGCTTCAAGGCCCAGGGGATCTGGAGCGGCGAGCGGCGGGCCAACATGCTGGACGGCGGGGCCCACTACTACGACACCTACCGGTGCCGGGACGGCAAATGGGTCTCGATCGGCTCCATCGAGCCGCAGTTCTACGCGCTGCTGCTGGAGAAGACCGGCGTCAACGATCCCGAGTTCTCCAAGCAGATGGACCGGTCGGCCTGGCCGTCGCTGCGCGAGAAGCTGGCCCACGTCATCGCCCAGAAGACCCGCGACGAGTGGTGCGAGCTGATGGAGGGCACCGACGTCTGCTTCGCCCCGGTGCTTGACCTCGACGAGGCCCCGAAGCATCCGCACAACGTGGCGCGCCAGACCTTCGTGGAAGTCGAAGGCGTGGTGCAGCCGGCCCCGGCGCCGCGCTTCTCGGCCACGCCCGGCGCCATCCAGGGCCCGCCGCCGGCCAACGGGGCGCACGATCGGGAGGCCCTGACCGACTGGGGCTTCAGCGAATCCGAGCTGGATGAGTTGAAAGGCGCCGGCGCGCTGGCTTGAGCTCCGCTCAGGAGCAGGTGACAGGTAGCGCCGTGCCGGCGCAACCAGTCACCGGAAGGCTTCGGTGACTGGTTGGGCGCAAGCCCTACCTGTCACCCCTCGCAAACCGTGGTTCCTGAACGGAACGCCACCGCACCTGAATGACCGGTTCAGGTAGGGTTCAGCGCCGGGGTTCTAGGTTGATCACAGGTAGGCCGTCGCGCTCTCCCGTCCCTCGAAGCGGCGGCCTGCTCGATGGAACGACACGCCCATCGGCGGCGCGCAGTCCTGAAAAGGACCGCGCGCCGTTTCCATTTCTGGTCACGGCTTTCGCAGCAGGAAGCTGAGAGCCCCTTCGACCTCCTCCTGGGCCAGCAGCTCGAACCCGGCGCCGGCCGCGAAGTGGGGCACGTCGATCCGCGCCAGGGGATCGTCGGCCAGCAGGCGCACGCGCGCGCCGGCCGGGGCGGCCTCCAGGCTGCGGCGCAGTCGAAGCGTCGGAACCGGGCAGCGGTGCCCCCGGGCGTCGACAAGGATCTCCTGATCGGGCATGCCGGGCTCCTTAAGGCGCCCAGCGCCCAGGCCCAAGGGCCGCTTGCAGCCAAGCTTGATGCTGGCGCGTTCACAGACCCAAGCAGGGGAAACGACAACAGCCGGGGAGACTCCATGTCCGAGACCATCTTCGAGACGCGCGTGCCCGCGCGCCTGGACCGCCTGCCCTGGAGCCGCTTCCACTGGCTGGTGGTCTTCGCGCTGGGCGTGACCTGGATCCTGGACGGTCTCGAGGTGACCCTGGTGGGCTCGCTGTCGCCCGCCATCCGCGGCGAGAGCGGCCTTGCCCTCACCGCCCAGCAGATCGGCATGGCCGGCAGCGCCTACATCGCCGGCGCGGTGCTGGGGGCCGTGGTGTTCGGGCGGCTGACCGACCGCTTCGGCCGGCGCAAGCTCTTCACCATCACGGTGGGCGTCTACCTGGTCGCCACCATCCTCACCGGCTTCTCCTGGGACTTCTATTCCTTCCTGGTGTTCCGCTTCATCACCGGGGCCGGGATTGGCGGCGAGTACGGGGCGGTCAATTCGGCCATCGACGAGCTGATCCCGGCGCGGCGGCGGGGGCAGGTGGCGCTGGCGATCAACGGCAGCTTCTGGGTCGGGGCCGCGCTCGGCGCGCTGAGCTCGGTCGTGGTGCTGGACCCGAACGTGATCGACCCGGCCCTGGGCTGGCGCCTGGCGTTCGTCGTCGGCGGCCTCTTGGCGCTGATCATCATCTGGGTGCGCCGGTTCATCCCGGAGAGCCCACGCTGGCTGATGACCCACGGCCGCCACGAGGTCGCCGAGCAGATCGTCACCGGCATCGAGGAGTCGGTGGCGCGCCGTCACGGGCCGCTGAAGCCCATCGAGGAGCTGCCGGCGATCCGCCTGCACCGCCGCAGCCACACCCCCTGGGGCCAGATCCTCCACACCCTGTTCCGCCGGCACCCGGAGCGCACCTTCCTGGGCGTCGTGCTGATGGCCACCCAGGCGTTTTGCTACAACGCGATATTCTTCACCTACGCCCTTATCCTGACGGACTTTTACGACATCCCGGCCTCCAGCATCGGCTGGTTCATGCTGCCGTTCGCGGCAGGCAACTTCCTGGGTCCGCTGCTGCTGGGGCGGCTGTTCGACACCATTGGCCGGCGCAAGATGATCAGCGCGACCTACGCCCTGGCCGGCCTCCTCCTGTGCCTGACCGGCTGGCTGTTCAGTGAAGGGGTGCTCTCCGCGGTAGCCCAGACCACCGCCTGGACCGTGATCTTCTTCTTCGCCTCGGCGGCGGCCAGCGCCGCCTACCTGACCGTCGGCGAGCTGTTCCCGCTCGAGATCCGGGCCATCACCATCTCGCTGTTCTACGCCTTCGGCACCCTGCTGGGCGGCGTCGCCGGGCCCTGGCTGTTCGGCTTCCTGATCGACACCGGCGAGCGCTCGCAGATCCTGATCGGCTACCTGATCGGCGGCGGGCTGATGCTGCTGGCGGCCGTGGTGGAGCTCTGGCTCGGCGTCGCCGCCGAGGGCCGCTCGCTGGAGGACGTGTCCAGCCCGCTGTCGCAGGTGCTCGAGGACGTCCCCTAGGCGGGCGTAAGGTCGGCGGAAGCCGGCGCCGGCCACGCCGGCGCGTGCGTTCCCAGCGGAACCACGGGCCTAGTCCAGCGTGGCGGCGTGGCCGACATCCGCACGGCCGGGCGCAGGTGCTTCAGGCCGCCGAAGCCGGTCTGGCTCTCGACCCGGAAGCCCTCGATCTCCTCGGGGCTCAGCGGTTGCACCGCCGCGATGCGCTCGGGGCCGGCGACGCCCAGCTTGCGGATCCACACGCCGGTCTGGGAGAGGGACACGCGCACCAGGTAGCTGCCGCCGTAGCGGGCGCGCCGCTCCAGGGCGATCATCCCGCCGAGCGCGGCCAGGAAGCCGGTCGTGTAGTCGGTGACGGCGCCCGGCTGCAGCATCGGGCCCTCCTCGTCCCGGACGATGTGCCGGCCGTGCGCCTCGGCCATGCCGGTGACGGTCTGGGCCAGCTGCTCCCAGCCGGGACGATGGCGCCAGGGGCCCTCGTGGCCGTAGGCGTTGATCGCGATGGTGATGATCCCGGGCCGGATGCGGGCCAGCTCCAGCGGGCTGAAGCCCAGGCGGTCGAGGGCGCCGGCGCGATAGCCCTGGCTGAACACGTCGGCGTCTTTCAGCAGCTCCGTCAGATGTTTGCGGCCGTCTTCGGATTTCAGGTCGAGGAAGGCGGACAGCTTGCCGTGGTTTGTGTCGGTCACGAACCGCGGCGTCGAGGGCAGGTCCGGGCCGGTGATGTAGAGGACGTCGGAGCCGTACTGGGCGAGCGTGCGGGCGCAGGTCGGGCCCGCCAGAACGCGCGTCAGGTCCAGCGTGCGGACGCCCGACAGGGGCCCATCGCCTCGCCCGGGGAGCGGTTCGGGCGGGCTGTCGGCGATCTTGACGACCTCGACCACCGGACGGGCGGCCAGCACGCGGCCCTGCTCGGAGTGATCCCATTCCTCGGCGGTGCGCACCATGGCCCCGCAGACGCCGGCCTCGGCGATGGCGTTCTCCAGGTCCAGCGCGTCCCAGCCCATCACCTTGCGGGCGGCGTCGGCGCGGTCGACGGGCTCTCCGACCAGCCGGTGCAGCTTGGCGGCGCTGTCGGGGAAGCTGGGATGCAGGAAGATCCAGCGCCCGTCCCTGGTCGGAAAGAAGCCGATGGCCGGCGTGCGCCCGCCGCCGCCAGGGCCGGCCGGCATCGGCGGCGCCTTGTCGGGGTCGGCGAACACCAGGTGATGATAGCTGGTGAGGGCCGCGGCGGCCTCTCGGGTGGCGACCGCCACCTCCTGGGCCTGGCCGCCGCGCAGGCGCCAGAGCTCGGCGGCCATCAGGCCGGTGGCGGCCAGCGCCGCCGCGGCCGCCTCCTCGGCGTGGAAGCGGGTCTTCATCGCCACGGGCCCGCCTTCGAGGGTGAGCCAGCGCGGCCGCTCTTTGGCGGCGAGGTCGAGCAGCTGGCGCAGTGCGATCTCGGCGATGTCGGTCACGTCTCCACCCTCGTCTTTTCGTCTTTTCCGGCCACTATGCGCGCGACCTGACGCTCCCGGCCAGACGGAAAGGAGAGGGGGCGCCGGCAAGCGCCCGGGGCGGGCCGCAACGGGTCGTCTGCCCATTTTGGTGCGATACGGCCCTGCCATGGCCCAAATTGCGCTATCACCTGACCACAAGTTTGAAGCTGAGCCTTGAGTCCTGCTGAAGCCGATACGCCCGAGCCCCGCCCGGCGCCGCGAAAGCCGCGCCGGATCGGGGCCTTGTGGCTGGTTGTTGCGGCGGCGCTGGCGATCCTCGTACTGGCCCTGGCGATCGCCTACCTGGCCCGGCGGGACCTGGCCCGTAACGCCCTGTCCGGCTGGCTGGAGGAGCGGGGCGTCGCCTCCGAGATCGAGATCGAGAAGTTCGGCCCGACCGGGGCCGTCGCCCGCATCCGGGCCGGCACGCCGGGCGATCCGGAGTTCACCGTCGAGCGGGCGGAGATCGACTACGGCCTGCTCGGCCTCTGGTCGGGCGATCCCTTCGTCGAAGTGCGGCGCGTGCGGCTGGTCCGGCCGATCGTTCGCGGGACCTGGCGGAACGGAAAGCTGAGCTTCGGCGCGCTCGATCCGCTGATCGAGGAATTCCGAAAGCGGCCGCCGCGGCCGGACGCGCGCCGTCCGCTGATCCTCGTCGAGGACGGGCTGGTCGGGCTCGACACCGAATACGGCCTGGCGCGGCTGCGCGGCGACGCCCGCGTCGAGGACAACAAGCTGATGAGCCTCGAAGCCCGGCTGGCGCCCGTGGCGGCCAAGGCCGCGGGGCTCGATCTGGCGGTTCGGGGCGGGGAGATCAGCGTCAAGACCACGGGCGATCGCGTCGCCTTCTCGGTCGGCGCCATCCTCGGCGAGGCCAAGGGAGAGGGGCTGGCGGTCCAGGAGAGCTTCCTGCGGCTGAACGGCGAGGGACCTTACCCCGACTTCGAAAAACGTCGTGGCGACGGGGCCTTGGCTCTGACTCTTACGGGCGGGGCCCGGCGCTTCGACTGGGCTGGGACGAAGCTCGGCGGGAGCGAGTTCACGGCCCGGTTCAACGGCCGCTCGGCCGGCTGGCTCGACGATCTGGCGGTCGGCGGGCGGGGGACGTTCGAGGCCCGGGCGGAGACCGGCGCGGCGGCCGGCGCGAGCCTGCAGCGGATCGCCGTCGAGGGCGAGGTGCCGACGCTGACCTGGACCCGCACCGGTCCCGACCGGCTGAACGCCCAGGGCCGGCTCGCCGCGCGGGTCGGCGCGCTGACCCAGGGCGACCTGCGACTGCGAGACGTGGCGGGCGACTTCCGCGGCGCGGCGGAGGGGGGCGTGGAGCAGCCGGCGCGGGTCCGCCTGACCGGCGGCGCTTCGGCCCGTGGCGCCTGGACCGGCCTCGGGCGGATCGAGCCGCAGGACGATCCCGGCATCGCGGCGCTGAAGCGGACGCTGGGCGCGTTCGAGCTGCGGGCGCCGGCGGTCAGCCTGGATCAGACCAGCCGCGGCCTCGTGGTGGCCCTGGGCGCGCCGGCCCGCCTGGTCGGCGCAGGCGGCGGGCAGCTGGCGCTGTCGCCGCGGGCCGGCGGCCCTGTCTACGAGAATGGCGGCGGCGCCTTCATGCTCCGGGCCAGCGGCGGGGGCCTGCCTGAGGCCGAGTTCGCCGTGGACCGCTACACCACCGGCGCCGACGGCTTCCTGGCGCAGGGTCGGGGCCGGATCGACGGCGACTTCCTGCTGTTCCGCGGGGCCGAGCTGCAGCTCTCCGGCGCGCTGCGGGCGAGGGACGGGGCGATCAGCGTCACCTCCCGCGGCTGCACGCCGGTGCGAGCCGAGCGGCTGGAGCTTGGCGAGAACGACGTGCACGACGTCTCCGCCCAGTTCTGCGCCACGTCCGCGCCGTTGCTCACCCTCGACGACGGCGCCTGGCGGGTGCGCGGGACGATCCGCGACGGGACGGCGGCCGCGCCGTTCCTGGAGACGCAGTTCGCGGACGCCGAGGGCGCGCTGGACGTGAGCGGTCGCGGCGAGGCGCTGACGCTTCGCGCCGGCGTCCAGACCGTCCGGGTCATCGACACGCTCGATCCTGTGAGGTTCTACCCGGTCCGGATGAGCGGCGAGGCCAATGCGGCGCGGGGCGTCTGGAGCGGCCGCTTCGACCTTGCGACGCCCGCGGGCCATTCGCTCGGCCAGGCGGTGCTGCGCCACGACGACGCGAGCCAGAGCGGCGCCTTCACGCTCGATACCGGCCGGCTGGTCTTCACGCCCGAGGGGCTGCAGCCGGCCCAGCTGTCGCCGGCGGCGGTGCTGATCGCCTCGCCGGCCGAGGGCGAGGCCCGCTTCGTCGGCGGCTTTAACTGGAGCCCGGCCGGCGAGGCGAGCGGCGGAACCCTCACCGTGCCCCGGCTCGACTTCCGCGGCCCGATCGGGATGGTCCGCGGCCTGTCGACCGAGATCGAGGTCACCAGCCTGGCGCCGCTCGCCACCGCGCCGGACCAGGTCGTCCGCGCCGAGCTCATCGAGGCGTTCGCGCCGCTCACCGACGTGGTCGCCACCGGCCGCGTGGAAGGCGAGGCGCTGCACCTGGCTTCGGCCAGCGCGACCGCTGGCCGGGGGCGCGTGGACATTGAGCCCATGACCATCCCGTTCGACCCGGCCGGGAGCTGGCGCGGGGCGATGCGGCTGGACGACGTGCAACTGGGCGATCTGGTCGAGGCCTCGCCGCTCGCCGAGCAGATGGACCTCAGCGCCAAGGTCGACGGCCGCGTGCCGTTTGAGGTCGGCCCGAAGGGCGTCCGCGTCTCCGGCGGCGAGATCCACGCAATCGAACCCGGCCGCCTATCCATCAAGCGCGAGGCGCTGACCAGCGTCTCGGCCGAAGGCGGGGCCCCGGAGGCCGAGCCCAACCTGACGGTCGACTTCGCCTACCAGGCCATGGAGAACCTGGCCTTCTCGCGCCTGGCGGCCGAGATCGACAGCCGGCCGGAAGGACGCCTGGGGGTGATGTTCTACATCGTCGGCGAGCATGACCCGCCCAAGCGGCAGGAGCTGCGGCTCAGCTACTGGGACCTGCTCGGCCAGCGCTTCCTCAATCGCACTCTGCCGCTGCCGTCGGGCGTGAAAGTGAACCTGGCTCTCGACATGTCGCTCAACCTGGATCAGCTCCTCGCCGACTGGGGCGAGTACCAGGCCCTCATCAACGGCCAAGGCGGTTCAGCCACGGTTCAGCCCGACTCGCCCAATACCGCATCGGACAGCTCGCCCGGAGGACCACCTTGACGCCCCATCGCCCGGCCTCGCGCCGCTCCATCCTCGCGCTCGGCGGCCTCGCCGTCGTCGCCAGCGCCTGCACCCCGACGGTGCGGGTGGAGGTCGCGCCGATCACCATCTATGCGAAGCTGGAGCACGACGTGCGCGTGCGACTTGGCGAAGACGTCAAGGCGCTGATCCAGCAGAACCCGAACCTGTTCTAGGAACCTTTGCAAATGACAAGGCAAAAGGCCTTCGCCACCCTCGCCGGAGCCGCCGCGGCCCTGATGCTCGCGACGTCCGCTTCGGGCCAGACGGCCGCCGACAAGGCCGCCGTCGACGCCGCCAAGGCGCAGGGGATCGTGGGGGAGCAGACGGACGGCTTCCTGGGCTTCGTGAAGGGCGGCGGGGACGCCACGCTGCGCGCCGCCGTCGCGGCGATCAACGCCGGCCGGGCCGACGTCTACCGTCAGGCCGCCCAGCGCAACGGCGTCAGCCCGGAGGCCGCCGGCGTGGCCGCCTTCCAGGAAGTGATCCGCAATCGGATCGCCCCGGGCGAATACTATCGTGACGCCAGCGGGAACTGGGTCCGGAAGTAGGGCTCAGCTGGTGCGCCGCAGCGGCGGGCCCCGGCGGCCCCGCCGCATCCGTTCGGACTTCACCACGCTCCAGCCCTCGCAGGTGAGCAGGTAGGCGAACGGCGGCGGGCGCCAACCGCGGAGGCCCGGCCTGGGCGCCGCCCGCTGGAGCAGGCCGCGCCCGGCCAGATTCACGCAGATCTGCAGCCTGGCCCGCGCCGCCGCGCCGAGAGGATCGTCCTCCTCCCGCACGCAGTTCACCGGCCCCGCCAGGGCCTCCTCAAGAAGCGCCCGCTCCTCGGCGCTCAATCCGATCCGGTCGTCCATGGCCGGGGAACGCGGCCGGAGCGTGTCTGTTGCCTGCCGCGTGCAACAACTGATCGTGCGCCCGCGGCCTTCCGCCGGGGCGCCACTCAGGGGCGCCGCGTCGTCCCGGCGCACCTGTTTATATGATCAATGTTAACCACTTGGGGCGCACCTTCGAACCCAGGGTATGGGGGTTCGCATCGCATGCGTGCCGGCTGGATCGAACGCGACGGCGCAGGGGTGGTGGAGCTGAGGCCGCGCGCCTGCGAGCGGGCCGTCCGCCTCGCCGAGGCCTTGGCGCCCGGCGCGCGGGCCGAGGTCGTGGCGGCGGTGGGGCACGCAGCCTTGGCGGGCGATGCGATCGCCGCGCCGGTGCGCCTGCCGGACGGCTCGATCCCGGCGGAGCTGCGGCTGAGCGGCCTCGCCACGCCCCCCAGCCCGGACCTGGCCGAACGGCTGCAGGACATCGCCGACTTCCTCGCCGGCGAACTGGGTCGAGCCGAGGCCGAGCGGCGCCGGCAAGTCTCCGACCAGGCGGCCGACACGGCCTGGGCGACGCTGGCGGCGGTGATCGAGGCCGCGCCGATGTCGATGGCGCTCACCGACGCGGACCAGAGGCTGCTGGCCGTCAGTCCGCTGCTCATCCAGAGCCTCGGCTGGGAAGGCCGGGACGTGGTCGGCCATACCCTCTATGAGCTCGGGCCTCAGATCTTCGAGCATTGGCGCGAGAGCTACACCGCCGTCCTCGAGGGCGACGAGCGGCAGCCGCGGCGATTCCCGATGCGCGACAAGCACGGCCGCCCCGCCTGGTACGAGGGCCACGCCCGGGCCTGGAAGCGGGCCGACGGGAGCAGCGGCGGCCTGATCATCGCCTGGCACGACATCACCGACATGATGGAGGCCCTCGACCGCACCGCCCGCTCGGAGGAGCGGCTGAAGCTGGCGATGGAGATCTCCGACATGCACGTCTGGGAGATGGACTACCAGCGCCAGGAACTGATCAAGGTCGGCGCCGAGGACACCTTCTTCGACGAACCTGTGACCTTCGAGATGCTGGCGGCCGACATCTACGGCAACGTCGACGAACGCGACCTGCCCGACGTGCGGGAAGCCTGGCGGCGTCACTTCCGCGAAGGCGCGCCTTACAATCCCGAGTACCGGGTCAAGCGGTCGGACGGGCAGGACGTCTGGACCACCTGCACCCTCAAGCTGATCAACGACCCGAAGGGCCGGCCGCTTCGGCTGATCGGGGCGATGCAGAACATCACCGCCCGCAAGCGCTCCGAGCAGCAGCTGATGAAGGCGAAGGAGGAGGCCGAGGCGGCGAACCGGGCCAAGTCCACCTTCCTGGCGACCATGAGCCACGAGATCCGCACGCCCCTGAACGGCGTGCTCGGCATGGCCCAGGCGATGGCCGCCGACGACCTCGCGCCGGCCCAGCGGGCCAGGCTGGACGTCATCCGCCAGTCGGGGGAGGCGCTGCTGGCGATCCTCAACGACGTGCTGGACCTGTCGAAGATCGAGGCCGGCAAGCTGGACCTCGAGCAGGCCGAATTCGACATCGGCGAGGTGGCGCAGGGCGCGCACGCCGCGTTCGATGCGGTCGCGCGCAGCAAGGGACTGGCCTTCGCCCTCGAGATCGACGAGCGCGCGCGCGGCGTCTATCGGGGCGACCCGGTCCGCGTCCGCCAGATCCTGTTCAATCTCGTCTCCAACGCGTTGAAGTTCACAGAGAAAGGCGAGGTGGCCGTTCGCGTCGGCAGGACCCGCCGCGGCCTGAAGCTGACGGTGAGGGACAGCGGCATCGGCATCGATCCGGACCGGCTCTCCAAGCTGTTCCAGAAGTTCGAGCAGGCCGACGCCTCCACCACCCGGCGGTTCGGCGGCACCGGCCTGGGCCTGTCCATCTGCCGCGAGCTGGCCGAACTGATGGGCGGGTCGATTTCGGTGAAGAGCCGGCCCGGGCAGGGGGCGGCGTTCAGCGTGACGCTGCCATTGGCGCGGGTGCGGGATTCCGGGCCGGCCGAGCCGGCGCCCACTGAAGCCGCGCCGGCCGAAGAGTCCCCGCCGCTGCGCATCCTCGCGGCTGAGGACAACCCGGTGAACCAGCTGGTGCTGACCACGCTGCTCGGCCAAGCCGGCGTGCAGCCGCACATCGTCGGCACGGGCCGCCAGGCCGTCGAGGCCTGGGAGGTCGGGGACTGGGACGCCATTCTGATGGACGTCCAGATGCCGGAAATGGACGGGCCCACAGCGACCGGGGTGATCCGCCGGCGCGAAGCCGAGACCGGCCGGGCCCGTACGCCGATCCTGGCGCTCACCGCCAACGCCATGTCGCACCAGGAGGCGGAGTACCTCGCCTGCGGCATGGACGCGGTCGTCGCCAAGCCGATCCAGGTGGAGAGGCTGTTCGCGGCCCTCAGGCAGGTCCTGGAGTCCGCGTCCGCGGCCCGCGCCGCCTGACGACGGTTGCCAAGCGGGCGGAACTGGCGCCCACTTCGTGCAGACAACGACACCGGCGAGGACGACCATGGACGACATGGCGGCTGCCCCAGCGGGCCTGGACGTAGGCCCCCACGTCGAGGCGATGCGCCGCGACGGCTATACGATCATCGAGGACTTCCTGAGCCCCGCGCAGATCGAGGCGGTGCGGACCGGCCTCCACCCCTTCCTCGGCCACTACCGCGGGCGCAACGACTTCGAAGGCCACAAGACCGAGCGGGTCTACACCCTCGTGGCCCGCGCCAAGGTGTTCCAGGACGTGGCCGAGGAGCCCCGGCTGATGGCCATCCTCGGCCAGTTCCTGCAGCCCCGGTTCCTGCTGACCGCCAGTCAGGCGATCTGCATCTATCCCGGCGAGACGGCCCAGCGGCTGCACACCGACGACAGCTTCTATCCGATCCCCCGCCCGCGGCCGGCGATCAGCATCACCGTCATCGTCGCGGTCGATCCTTTCACCGAGCAGAATGGGGCGACGGTCATCGTGCCGGGCAGCCACCGCTGGAGCAACGAACAGCTCACCGCGATGCAGGAGGCCCGCCTGGCCGGTCGGCCGGTCCCCGAGGTGGACGAGGGCGCGCGGCCGGCGGTGATGGCCGCCGGGGCCGCGCTGGTGATGCTGGGCACGCTGCTGCACGGCGGCGGCGCCAACCGCAGCGATGCGCCGAGGCTCGCCTTCACCAATCAGTACTGCGAGCCGTGGGTCCGGACGCAGGAGAACTTCTTCCTGGCCATCCCGAAGGAGATGGTCCGCGAGTACTCGCCGAGGGTCCGCGAGCTCCTCGGCTACGACACCCGGCTGAACAGCTTCATGGGCATGGTGACGGCCTCGACGCCCGCCAAGGCGCTGGAGCCGGGCTGGGTGCCGCCCGTCGTGCGTCAGGCCGCGCAGGGCGACTAGCGGGTGCGGGTCATCGTCGTCGGCGGCGGCAACGCCGCCTTCGCCGCGGCGGTCTCCGCGCGGGAGGCGGGCGCGGACGTCACCGTCCTGGAGCGCGCGCCCAAGGCCGAGGCCGGCGGCAACTCCCGCTTCACGGCCGGGGCGATGCGCTTCGCCTACGACGGCGTCGAGGACCTGCGCCGGCTGATGCCGGACCTCACGGATGAGGAGGTCGCCCGCACCGACTTCGGCGCCTACACCGAGGACCAGTTCTTCGAGGACATGGGCCGGGTCACCGAATACCGCACCGATCCCGAGCTGTGCGAGACGCTGGTGCGGGCCAGCCGCGCCACCCTGTTCTGGATGCGCGACAAAGGCGTCCGCTTCGCGCCCATCTGGGGCCGCCAGGCCTTCCAGGTGGACGGCCGGTTCAAGTTCTGGGGCGGGCTGACGGTCGAGGCGTGGGGCGGCGGGCCAGGGCTGGTGGAGGCCTGGACCACGATCGCCGCGCGCGAAGGGATCGAGGTACTGTACGGCGCCCGGGCCTTGTCGCTGATCGCCGGGGACGAGGGCGTGCGAGGGGTGCGCGTCCGCATCGACGGCGGCGCCCGCGAGATGGCCGCCGACGCGGTCGTGCTGGCCGCCGGCGGCTTCCAGGCCAATGTGGAGTGGCGCACCCGCTACCTGGGGCCGGGCTGGGACCTCGCCAAGGTGCGCGGCAGCCGGTTCAACACCGGCGACGGACTGAAGATGGCGCTGGAGATCGGGGCCATGCCCTATGGCCACTGGTCCGGCTGCCATGCGGTGGGCTGGGAGCGGAACGCGCCGGAGTTCGGCGACCTGGCCGTCGGCGACGGCTTCCAGAAGCACTCCTATCCGTTCGGCGTCATGCTCAACGCCCGCGGCGAGCGGTTCGTCGACGAGGGCGCCGACTTCCGCAACTACACCTACGCCAGGTACGGCCGCGAGATCCTGGCCCAGCCGCGGCAGTTCGCCTGGCAGGTGTTCGACGCCAAGACCCGCCACCTGCTGCGCGACGAGTACCGCATCCGCCAGGTGACCAAGGTGACGGCCGACAGCCTCGAGGCGCTGGTCGGCAAGCTTGAGGATGTCGATCCCGAACGGGCGCTCCAGACCCTGCGCGCCTTCAACGCGGCGGTCGCGGCGGACGTCCCGTTCGATCCGAACGTGAAGGACGGCAAGGCGGCGCGGGGCGTGGTCCCGCGCAAGTCGAACTGGGCCCAGGCGATCGACACCCCGCCGTTCGAGGCCTACGCGGTCACCTGCGGGATCACCTTCACCTTCGGCGGCGTGCGGATCGACCGCGCCGGCCGGGTGCTGGACGTCGACCTGGCGCCGATCCGCGGCCTCTACGCGGCCGGCGAGATGGTCGGGGGGCTCTTCTGGCACAACTACCCGGGCGGGACCGGGCTGACCGCCGGGGCGGTGTTCGGGAAGATCGCCGGCGCCAGCGCCGCCCAGGACGGGGCCCGCTAGGCGGAACCCGTCCCGCGCGCCGGCCCTTTCCGGCGCAGGAGTTCCGAAAGCCCGTGAGTCCCTACGAGATCGTCGACCGCCTGATCGATCAGGTCGGCCGCCAGCTCGGCTGGCCCCCTTGGGCCTTCAGCCTGTCGCTGATGGCGCTCGCCCTGGTGGCGGCCCTGGTCCTGCACGAGATCCTGGTCCGGCTGGTCCGCCGGGCGATGCGCCGGGCCGACGAGTTCTGGCGCCCGCTGGTGGTGCGCACCCGACGGCCGGGGCGGTGGGCCCTGGTGATCGCCGCGCTGGCCGCCTCGTCGACCATCGCCCCGCTGCCCGAGGCGCAGGCGGCAGGCCTGCGGCACCTGCTGCTGATCGCCTTCATCGTGCTGCTCGGATGGACCGCCTACATCGCCTTGGACATCGCCACGGCGCTCTACATGCGCCGCTTCCGGACCGACGTCGCCGACAACCTGCTGGCCCGCAAGCACCTGACCCAGGTCCGGATCCTGCGTCGGGCGCTGATCATCCTCATCTTCATCGTCACCGCGGGCCTGGCGCTGATGACCGTCAGCGGCGTCCGGCAATGGGGGGTGAGCCTGCTGGCGGCCGGCGGGGCGGCCTCGATCATCGTCGGCCTGGCGCTGCAGCCGCTGCTGTCGAACCTGATCGCTGGCATCCAGATCGCCATGACCCAGCCGATCCGCATCGACGACGCTGTGGTCGTCGAAGGCGAGTGGGGCAACATCGAGGAGATCACCGCGACCTATGTGGTCATCCGCATCTGGGACCAGCGCCGGCTGGTGCTGCCGCTGAGCTACTTCCTGCAGAAGCCGTTCCAGAACTGGACGCGGGAGACCGCCGAGCTGATCGGCGTGGTGTTCCTCCACGTCGACTACGCCGCGCCGGTGCCGGCCATCCGCGCCAAGCTGGAGGAGATCGCCCGCGCTTCGCCCCTGTGGGACGGGCGGGCGGCGGTGCTGCAGGTGACCGAGCTGCGCGAACGGACCATGGAGCTGCGTTGCCTGGTCAGCGCCCGCAACGCCGGCGAGGCCTTCGACCTGCGCTGCGAGGTGCGCGAGAAGCTGGTCGCCTTCCTGAAGGACGAGCACCCCGAGGCCCTTCCTTTGGAGCGCATCGAGGTCCGGCCGCGGGAGGCCGCCTACGACGGCGACTCCCGCAGCTTCTCGGCGCGCCAGACGCGCCCCGAGTCTACCGGGCGGGCGTGAGCGCGATGACGCGTTCGGTCACGGCCTCCACCGCCGGGCGGGAGTAGGCGAGGGGGACGTACTCGCCCTTGGCCCACAGCGGGAAGAGGTCGCGGAGGTGGGGGCTGGCCGGGTCCTCCGACTGGCCGGGCGTGTTGATCACCCGGCTGTTGTCCCACTCGCCCACGTCCAGGACCATCCGGAACGAGGCGCCCGAGACGACCCGGAAGTCCGAGGGCCGCCAGGTGGCTGCGAGCGGCGTGTGCGCCGTGCCGGACATCGGCGCCGGGCCGACCGCCAGCTTCTCGCGCTCGCCATCCGGGAGCAGGGCCGAGAGGGGGTGCTCGAACCTGGCCTGGTGGAGATCGCCCCAGCGCCACTTGGCCGGGTTCGGCCCCAGCCGCTCCTCCACCTCGCGCCAGGCCGCCGCCAGGCTCGGCAGGATGACCGGCGTGCGCAGGGAGGGCGAGCGCTCCAGCAGGTCGACGGCGGCGGCCAGGTCGCCCCCGCCCAGCATCTCGCGCACCGGGCGCGGGGCGGCGCGGTTCACGGCGGCCGGGCCAAGATGCTTCATGATCCAGGTCTCGAACAGCGCCGCCCCGGCGCTATCGGCGGCCGCGCGCCGGTCCCACGAACGCAGCAGGGCGAGGGCGGCGTTGGCCTCGCGGTCGCGGCGGCCGGCCCTGGCCGGCAGCAGCGGGATCAGCCGGTCGGCGATGGTGTTGTAGGCGTCGGTCTGCAGGGCCATGGAGTCGGCGAGGCTGACGTTGTCGTCCTGGCCCAGCACCTTGGCGATCCGGTCCATCCGCGCCCGGTTCGACCATTCGAACCCGACCTTGCGGTCGGCGACCGGATAGCCCGGCGGCAGGTTCATCTGGTTGGCGGAGCCGAGCCAGCCCTGCGGCGGGTCGTAGCTCGACGGCAGCTCCTCCGGCGCCAGGAAGCCCGCCCATTCGTAGCGGCCGTCGCCGGGGACCGGCATCAGGCCGTCCCAGGCCGGCCGGCGCGGGACCTTGCCGGCGGCGACCCAGCCGATGTGGCCCGACGTGTCGGCGTACATCTGGTTCTCGGACGGCGCGCCCCAGCGGCGCAGGGCGGAGGAGAAGCCCGCCCAGTCCTTGGCGGTCATGTAGTCCACCGAGCCGAAGTAGGCGCTGGTCCCGGGCTCGCTCCAGACGCTGCGCACGGCGAAGGCGCGGCGGGTCTTGGGATCGCGGAACACCACCGGGCCGTGCCGGGTGAAGCGCAGCTCCACGATCCGCGGCGGCTCGCCCTTCACCTCGATGGTCTCGCGCACGATCCGCATCGGCTCCCAGCCCTGCCCGTAGCGGTAGCGGTCGGGGTCGGCCGGGTCGGTCTCGTAGACGTAGAGGTCTTCCTGGTCGGCGTTGAAGATGGTCAGGCCGAAGGCGATGGTCCCGTTGTGGCCGATGGAGATCCCGGGCAGCGCCGGCTCGCCCGCGCCGATCACCGAAAAGCCCGGGGCCTCCAGGTGGACGATGTAGCGGAGCGAGGGGACGCCGTGCTCGCGGTGGGGGTCGTTGGCCAGGATCGGCCGGCCAGTTTCGGTGCGGGCGCCGGAGACCGTCCAGTTGTTCGAGCCGACCGCGTCGGGGGAGGGCGCATCCTCCGGCTGCGGCGCGA
Source organism: Phenylobacterium terrae (assembly GCF_042681205.1). NCBI lineage: Bacteria > Pseudomonadati > Pseudomonadota > Alphaproteobacteria > Caulobacterales > Caulobacteraceae > Phenylobacterium > Phenylobacterium terrae. The sequence continues at coordinate 476,459 of NZ_JBHUEY010000006.1, read as the reverse complement.
ACCCGGCCGGCAGCCGGAAGCCCCCGGTGGCCAGCTGGTAGTCCTCCAGCACCTTCTCGGGGATGTCGCAGGGATCGAGCCCTTCCGGGATCCTCGTCCGCCACTCCGGCTCGAGCAGGCGGTAGAGCCGCGCCGCGCCGACCCCGCCGGCCCGGCAGGCGATGCGCGCCCGGCCGACCTCGCTGGCGGCGTTGCGCGACAGGGCGTGGCTGCGGATGCGCACGACGTCCTCGGCCCGCCAGCGGTCCGGGCGGGTCCCGGCCAGCCGAAAGGCCTCGGGCAGCGGCCGGCGGCCGGCCTCGACCTCGGCCACATAGGCGTTGACGCCGGCGACGAAGGCCTCCGCGTAGCCCTTGGCGTCCGGGCCGTAGGCGGCCCATTCGGCGTCCATGTCCCCGCGGTAGAGGAAGAGGCGGGCGGCGCGGTCCTTCTCGGCGAAGGCGGGGCCGTAGTCCTTGGCCAGCAGGCCGAGCCCGCGCTTGCGCCAGGTGTCGATCTGCCAGAGCCGGTCGCGGGCGACGTTGTAGCCCTGCAGGAAGAAGGCGTCGCGCACCGAGCCGGCGTAGATGTGGGAGATCCCCCACCGGTCCACCCGGATCTCGGCTGGGGCGGAGAGGCCCTCGAGGCTGCGGCTCTCCCTGGCCGGCTCGGCGCCGGCGGGGCTGTGGGCGAGGGCGAGAACGGCGGCGACGAGGAGCGGAAGAACACGGCGCATGCGGCCAGCTAAGAGGGGTTCGCGGCCGAACACAACGCGCCAGCTTGGCCGTGGGAACCCGCGCCGGTTTCGCTGCTTAGTTTATTCGAGGCGGGGGTCTCCACCCGGGCCGCCGCCGCGGGGTTTCTTCCATGTTCCGCCTGTACCGCGTGCTGTCCTGCCTGGCCCTGGCCGGCGGGCTCGCGTTCGCGGACGCCGCCCAGGCCGGCGTCTGCGCAGCGCCGCTTCCCAAGCCTGGCGAGGTGGTCAAAGGACCGGTGCTCCACGTCCAGGACGGCGAGACCCTCTGCGTGGCCGAGGGCTTCGAGCCGTCCAAATGGGTCGCCCTCCAGGTGGCCGACGGCTCTGGGGTCCCGAAGGCGGCGCTGATGGCGGTCGCGTTCGGCAAGGACGCGGTCTGCAAGGTGGAGTCGGTCGCCGCCGGCCGCGCCGTGGCCACCTGCTCGATCGAAGAGCGGCCGCTCGCGGCCCTGCTTCAGCAGCCGGAAGTCCTGAAGGCGGCCGGCGGCTGGCGCTGAGCTTCCGGGCGGTGCTACAGCGGCGCCATGCCCGCCGCCCGCCTCTCCTGGCCGCACGCGCTGCTCGCCGTGGCGGTGACGGCCGTGTGGGGGACCAACTTCGTCGTCATCCGCTGGGCGCTCGACGACCTGCCGCCGTTCACCCTCGCCGCCTTGCGCTTCACCTTCGCCGCGCTGCCGGCGATCGCCTTCGTGCCCCGGCCGGCCGTGCCGTGGAAGGACCTGGCCGCCTACGGCCTGCTGATCGGCGCCGGCCAGTTCGGGTTGCTGTTCCTGGCGATGGACGGCCACATCTCGCCGGGGCTGGCCTCTCTGGTCGTCCAGGCCCAGGTGTTCTTCACCGTCGGCATGGCCATGGTCCTCAGCCGCGAGAGCCTGCGCGGCTACCAGTGGGCGGCGCTGGCGCTGGGCGCGGCCGGCCTGGCGGTGATCGGACTGCAGACGCAGGGGGATGCGACGCCGCTGGGCCTGGGCCTCGTGCTGCTCGCCGCCCTCTGCTGGGCGGGCGGAAACCTGGTGGCCCGGCGCAGTCCGCAGGCCTCCATGCTCGCCTTCGTGATCTGGTCGAGCCTGTTCTCGGCGCCGCCGCTCATCCTGCTCGCCGTGTTCGTGGAAGGACCCGCCATGATCGCCGCAGGCGTCCAGGCGGCCGACGCCGGGACCTGGGCGGCCGTGGCCTGGCAGACGGTGGGCAACACCCTGTTCGGCTATTCGGCCTGGGGCTTCCTCTTGGCCCGCAACTCGGCGGCGGCGGTCTCGCCGATGGCGCTGCTGGTGCCGGTGTTCGGCATGGGCGCCTCGGCCCTGCTGCTGAGCGAGGCCATGCCGGCCTGGAAGCTGGCGGCCGCGGCCCTGGTGCTCGGCGGGCTCGCCCTGAACCTCCTGTGGCCGCTGCTGCGCGGCCCGCGGCCTGCGGGGGTGGCGCAGCGTAGCGGCGCCGGCTAAGCGGGGGCCATGTCCGACGACATCGAGCCGTTCCACGCCATCGCCATCAGCCGCATCGCCCACGAGCTGAAGGGGCAGGGGCGCTCGGTGCTGCACATGGAGTTCGGCCAGCCGTCCACCGGCGCGCCGCAGGCCGCCATCGAGGTCGCCCACGGCGTGCTCGACACCGAGCCCATGGGCTACTGGGAGAGCACGGCGCTCACCGCGCGCATCGCCCGCCACTACGCCGACAGCTACGGCGTCACGGTCGAGCCCGAGCAGATCGTGCTGACCTGCGGGGCCTCGCCGGCCCTGGTCATGGCGCTGGCCTCCAGCTTCAAGCCCGGCGACGTGATCGCCACCGCCCGGCCGGGCTACGTCGCCTACCGCAATACGCTCAAGGCGCTGAACATGGTCCCGCTGGAGCTGCCCTGCGGCCATGCCGAGAGGTTCCGCCTGAGCGCCGCCCAGATCGCCGCCATCGATCCTGCGCCGGCCGGGCTCATCGTGGCCAGTCCGGCCAACCCGACCGGCGCGATCATCCCGGGCGATGAGCTGGCGGCCATCGCCGCGGTCTGCCGGGAGCGGGAGATCCGCATCGTCTCCGACGAGATCTACCACGGCCTCTCCTACGGCGAGCCGGCCCGCTCGATGCTGGAGTTCGAGCCGCAGGCGCTGGTGATCAACAGCTTCTCGAAATACTTCAGCATGGCCGGCTGGCGGCTGGGCTGGCTGGTCTCGCCGCCCGACCACGTCGCGCGGGCGCGGGCCTTCATGGGCGCCCTGTTCCTGACCGCCCCCTCGCTCGCCCAGCACGCGGCCCTGGCGGCGATGGACTGCCGCGAAGAGCTGGACGGGCACGTCGAGGTCTACCGGAGGAACCGCCAGCTGCTGCTGGACGCGCTGCCGGGCCTTGGCCTGACCGCCATCGCCCCGCCGGACGGCGCCTTCTACATCTACGCCGACATCGGCCACCTGACGAACGACAGCCTGGCCTTCTGCGAGCGGCTGCTGCGCGATACCGGCGTCGCCACCGCCCCGGGCGTCGACTTCGATCCGGTGGAGGGCCGCCGCTTCATCCGCTTCAGCTTCGCCGTCTCCACCGCCGAGGTGGAGGAGGCGCTCGGCCGCCTGAAGCCCTGGTTCGCCGCCCAGGCGCCGGCCCGAGCGCGCTAGGTCTCCCCGCCTCGTCATGGCCGGCTTCATGCCCTGATGAGGCTGGGCGGCCGCAACGGCTCGGTCGCCGATGACGAGGAAGAAGAGCGCCAGCGGCGTCTCGCCGCAGCGCGGCGGGCGGGGCGAAGGGTCGCCTTCCGGCGCAGCCGAAGCGTCCCTAGGGTCGGGCCATGTCCGCCCCTGTGAAGCTTACCGACCGCCGAGCGCTCCTGCGCGGCGGGCTGGCCGCCGTCGTCGGCGCCGGCGCGTCCACCCTGGCCGGCCCGGCGCTGGCCGCCATCGCCCCGCCGCGCAACCTGGCCCTGGTCAACCTGCACACCGGCGAGAAGCTGAGCTGCTGCTACTGGCGCTCGGGCGCCTACCTTCCCGACGCGCTGGCCGACGTGGCCAGGGTGCTGCGCGACCATCGCACCGGCGAGGTCCACCCGATCGATCCCAGGCTGCTCGACCTGCTGACCCAGCTCTCCGTGCGCCTGGGCGCGTCCCAGCCGTTCGAGGTGATCTCCGGCTACCGCTCGCCGAAGACCAACGCCAAGCTGAGCGCAAAGAGCTCGGGCGTGGCGACCCGCAGCCTGCACATGCAGGGCAAGGCCATCGACGTGCGCCTGCCGGGCGTTGCGCTGACCCGATTGCGGGACACGGCCCTCGCCCTGAAGGCCGGCGGCGTCGGCTACTACCCCAAGTCCAACTTCGTGCACGTGGACGTGGGCCGCGTGCGCCGCTGGTCGGGCGCCTAGGTCAGGGTCTTCACCACCTTCACCACGCTCAGGTCGCCGCTCGGGGCGCGGCGGAAGCCGAGCTCGCGGCTGAGGGCCAGCATCCGCTGGTTCTCGTTCAGCACGTTGCCCCAGACCTCCTTGAGCCCGCGCGCGGCGGCATGGTGGAGCAGCCGCTCGAGCAGCGCGCGGCCGATGCCCCGGTGCTGGCGGTCGGTGCGGACCAGCAGGGCGAACTCGCCGCTGCGGCCCTCGGGGTCGGCGATCAGCCGGGCGACGCCGAGCAGCTCGCCGGGCGGGTCCTCGGCGACCAGGGCCATCTCACGGTCGTAGTCGATCTGTGACAGCCGCGCGGCCCAGACGTGCGGCAGGCGCTTCAACGGCCCGTGCACGCGAAGCCGCATGTCCTCCTTGGAAGTGCGCTCCACCATTTCGACCAGCGCCGGCTCGTCGTCCGGGCGGATGGGGCGCATCCACACCTCGTCGCCGCCGGGCAGGGGGAGGGACCCGGCGAGCTCGCCGGGATAGGGGCGGATCGCCATCCGCTTGCGCTCGGCCGTCAGGCCGATGCGGGCGTCGAGAGCCAGGACGCCGTCCTCGTCCGCCAGCAGCGGGTTGATGTCGAGCTCGGCCAGTTGCGGCAGCTCGACCACCATCAGCGAGAGGCGCTCGAGCACCTCGGCGACCCCCTCGGCGTCGGCGGCCGGGCGGTCGCGGTAGGCGCCCAGCAGGGCCGAGACGCGGGTCCGGGAGATCATCTCCCGCGCCAGCACCCGGTTCAGCGGCGGCAGGCCCACGACCCGGTCGGCCAGCACCTCCACGGCCACCCCGCCCTGGCCGAACAGCACCACCGGGCCGAAGGTCGGGTCGACCGCCACGCCGGCGATCAGCTCACGCGCCCTTGGCCGCACGATCATCGGCTGGACGACGAAGCCTTCCAGGCGCGCGTTCGGCGCGGCCGCCGCGACGCGGGCGTTCATTTGCCGGGCCGCCGCCGCGACCGCCTCGGGCGTGGAGAGGCCCAGGGCGACGCCGCCCACGTCGGTCTTGTGGCTGATGTCCGGCGAGTGGATCTTCACGGCGTAGGGCGGCGGCAGCTCGGCGGCGCGCTCGGCCGCCTCCTCGGGCGTGGCGGCGACGAGGCTTTCGGCGATGGGGATGCCGTAGGCCCTCAGCACCGCCTTGGCCTCCGGTTCGGTCAGGCGCGTGCGGCCGTCGGCCATCGCCTCCTCGACGATCCGGCGGGCGGCCTCGCGGTCCTCCGGCTGGGGCCAGGCCGGCGGGGTCTCCATCAGCTGGGCCTGGTTCTTCTCGTATTCGACCAGGTGCATGAAGGCGCGCGTCGCCTCGTCCGGCGTCTCGTGGCTGGGGATGTGGGCCTGGGCGAACAGCCGCCGGGCCTCGGCCTGGGAGACCTCGCCGAGCCAGGAGGTCAGCACCGGCCGCCGCACGCCGCTGCGCCGCACGGTCTCGACGACCTGCCGGGCCGCCTCGGCGCCGTCGGCGATGGCCGTCGGGCAGTTCAGCACCAGGACCGCGTCCGCGCCGGGATCGGTCAGCAGCGCCTCCAGCGCCGCGCCGTAACGCTCGGGCGGGGCGTCGCCGATGATGTCCACAGGATTGCCGCGCGACCAGGTGGCGGGCAGGGCGCGGTCCAGCGCCTCGACGGTTTCGGGCGCGAGCTCGGCGGGCCGCCCGCCGAGCGCCTCCAGCGCGTCGATGGCCAGCACGCCGGCCCCGCCGCCGTTGGTCAGCACCGCCAGCCGGTCGCCGCGCACCTTCAGCCCCGAGCTCAGCGTCGTCACCGCGTCGAACAGCTCGCGCAACTGGCCGACCCGCAGCATGCCGGCCCGGCGGAAGGCGGCGTCGTAGACCGCATCGGCCCCAGCCAGGGCGCCGGTGTGCGAGAAGGCCGCCTTGGCCCCGGCGGCGGAGCGGCCGGTCTTGATCACCACCACCGGCTTGGCCCGGGCCGCGATCCGCCCGGCGGTCATGAATTTGCGCGCGTCGGTGACGCTCTCGACGTAGAGCAGGATCGCCTTGGTCGCATCGTCCAGCGCCAGGTAGTCCAGCATGTCCCCGAAATCGACGTCGGCCATGTCGCCCAGGGTGACCACGTGCGAGAAGCCGAAGCCGCGGCCGCAGGCCCAGTCGAGGGCCGCCGTGGTCACCGCGCCCGACTGGGCCACCAGGGCCAGGCCGCCGGCGGCCGGGGTCAGCTGGGCGAAGCTGGCGTTGATGCCCATCGGCGGCGACAGGACCCCCAGGCAGTTGGGCCCGATGATCCTGAGCAGGTGCGGGCGCGAGGCGTCCAGCAGCGCCTGACGCGCCGCCGGGTCGCTGAAACCCGCGGTGATCACCACCGCGGCGCGGCAGCCGCGCTCGCCCAGTTCGGAGATCAGTCCGGGCACGGTGGGCGCGGGGGTGGCGATCACCGCCAGGTCGGGCTTCACCGGCAGGTCGGCGATCGAGCCATAGGCCAGCGTCGAGCGGATCGCGCCGGCCGTCGGGTTGACCGGCAGCACCGGGCCGGAGAAGCCGCTCTCCTGCAGGTTCCTGGCGATCACCTGGCCGACGCTGCCCCGCTGGTTGCTGGCGCCGATCAGGGCGATGGCCTTGGGCTCGAACAGGGCGTCGAGGTTGCGCGTGGTCATGGATGACGATCGCCTGTCGGGGCCGGGCGGGCCTTGGGCATCCCAAAGACGTTCGGCGGCCCGTTTCGTTCAGCCGACTCCATAGCCTGGAAACCGCCCCGTACGCAGCGGCCTTGCGGGCTGCAGGCGCCCAGACCCGGTCCGGCTGCGGCCGGTGCGCCGCGCGGCCGAATGCCACGGTGAAGCTTGTTTTGGGGAGGGCTAGAACGCGCTCGTTCGATGTTCGCGCGGCCGGATCGCGCGGTGCGGACGCGGCGAGCGGGCCGCGGGGGCGACTGTAGGCGGTCGCCCCCAGCCGCTTTTCCCTAAGCGAAACAGGCCTTCAGGGCGACAGGTTGCGACGCCGCACCCGGAACGCGTCCGCACTCTCGAGGGTTGGCTGCCTGGTCACAACCCCGAGGACGCAGATGAGCAGCGGCAAGCCGCAGCCCCCCTTCGACGAGCCGATGACCGCCAAGTCGATCGACGGCGAGGTGGCGATCACCGGGCCCGGTCACATCCACGGTTCAATGACTCCGAAGGCCGCCAAGGACAGCGCCGCCCGCCTCAAAGAGGTGGCCGATGACGCCGAGGGCCGCGGGCCGGAGGAGGGAGAGGCGCCGGATCCGCCGGACTAGCTGTCGCAGACCTGGTCGTCGGCGGTGTAGATCTCCCGCTTCGCCGCCTGGATGGTTTCGCGGCAGCAGCAGGCGTCGCGTTCCAGCGCCTTGGCGTCCAGCACCTGCACGGCGCCCCGGGTGGTGCGCAGCACGCCGCGGGCCTGCAGCCCGGCCATGGCGGCGGTGATCGTCGTGCGCTGCACGCCGAGCATCTGGGCCAGGGCCTCCTGGGTGACGGGCAGGACGCGGCCGTCCTGGCTTCGCTCCAGCGCCTCGAGCACCCAGCGGCTCAGCCGCGCCTCGACCGTGTGCAAGGCGTTGCAGGCCACGTCCTGGCGCGACTCCGCGAGCAGCAACTCGACGTGCTTGTGGACCGCCACCCGCAACGCTTCGGAGGCTTCGAACATCGCGCGATAGTCGTCGGCGGCCATCGCCAGCGCGACGCCCTGGACCAGGACCTCGGCCAGGCAGAGGCTGCGGCGCGTGCCGCAGGCCTCGAACACGCCCAGCGCGCCGTCCCAACCGATCAGCGCCGTCTGGACCGCATCGCCGGCCGGGGTGCTGCTGGCCAGCCCGATCAGCGCCCCTTCGGGGAAGTAGACGCTCGCGACCTCGTCGCCCGGGTGCAGCAGCACCTGGCCCTTGGTCAGCGTGACCGTCCGGGTGGCCTCCGAGAACCTGCGGCGAACCTGCGGCTCCACCTGCTCCATCAGCCAGTTCCTGCGCGGGGCGCGGTCAAGCATGCGGATATCCCCCGAACTCATCGTCCTGACCTTCGCCTTTCCGGACGAGCATGTCGCGTTAAGATTTGACAGCTGCCGGCCGCCGGACCGCGGCGGGGTCTCGGGGCTAGCTGTGCGCGCCGCCGTCGCCGAAGAACCGTGGCTGCCGCGTGAAATGGAAGGCGGCGGTCTCCAGCCCGTCCAGGGCGACGGCGATGGCGTGGTAGTCGCGACCGAATGGCGGGCAGCGGGTCTGCATCCGCCGCAGCTCGGCGACCAGCGGCCTGAGCTTCTCGAACTCGGAGACGGGGTTTGCGACGCCGGGATAGGCCTGACGGGCCATGAAACTACTCTTACGTCCAGGGCGCCAACCCAGCCGGAGATACGCCCCAGCCCGGCCCGCGGTTCAAGGCGCAGCTTGCCGCACGGCCTGGGTCGGGTTTGCGCCGACCTCGCGGGCCAGGGCGACGAACGCCTTGAGAGCAGCCGAAGGGTTGCGACGTCCGGGATAGTAGAGGCAGAGCCCGGGGAGCGGCGGCGTCCAGTCCTCGAGCACGCGAACCAGCCGGCGCGCTTCGATGTCGGCGCGCACGTCCGCTTCCATGAAGAAGCCGAGGCCGATCCCTTCCAGCACGGCGGTCCGCGCAAGGCCGGCCTCGTCGAGCGTGATGGGGCCGTTCACGTCGATCTGCGCCGTCTGGCCGCCCTTCTCGAAGCGCCACCGGTAGAGCGCGCCGCTCGGCAGGCGGACGCGGATGCACGGATGGTGGAGGAGGTCGGGCGGGACCTGCGGTCGGGCACGCGTTCCGAAGTAGGCCGGGGCGCCCACGACGGCGTACCGCTGGGGCCGGCCGAGGGAAACGGCGATCATGTCGCTGGGCACGAGGTCAGCCACCCGCACGCCGAGATCGAACCCTTCGGCCACGATGTCGACCAGCCGTCCTTCGGTGACGAGATCCACATGCACCTGCGGATGGCGCCGGACGAACTCGAGCACCAGAGGCGACAGGATCTCGCGGGCCGCGGTGGCGAAGGCGTTGATGCGTAAGGCGCCCGAGGGCGTGGCCTGCCGAGAGCGCACGGCCGCCATCGCGCCGCGGATATCCTCCAGCGCCGGGCCGACCTGCCCGATGAACAGCTGCCCGGCGTCGGTCAGCGAGACGCTGCGCGTCGTCCGGTTGAACAGCCGGACGCCGAGGCCCGCCTCGAGCTTGGCGACCGCGTTGCTGAGCGCGGTCGTCGACATGCCCAGGTCGAGCGCCGCGGCGCGGAACGAGCCGCGTCGCGCGATCGCGACGACAGCATCGAGGTCGTTCAGTCCGGGGCCTCGCAATTGTCCTGCGCTCCACAATTCCTCATCCCGTTTTGTCCTGCTTATCGGGACGGGTGTCCACGCCCAGATGGAGCGGACGAGACCACCCCAGCGGAGCAGAGCGATGCACCTCAATCCATCGATCCAGGCCTATTTCGAAGCCGACCGCAGAGGCGACGTCGAAGCGTTGATCCAGACGTTCGCGCCGCACGCGGCCGTCAGCGACGAGGGCCGGTCCTACGTCGGCCGCCAGGCGATCGGCGCCTGGTGGCGCGAGGCGAAAGCGAAGTACCAGCACGTCATCGAGCCGGTCCGGGCGGGCGGGGAGGGCGACCTTGCGGAGGTCCGCGCCAGGGTGACCGGACAGTTCCCAGGCAGCCCGACCATCATGACGTTCGCCTTTCGGCTCGAGGGCGGCCAGATCGCCGGCCTGGAGATCGGCGCGTGACCGCCTTCCTTACGCTGCAGGGGAAGCGGGCGCTGGTCACTTCGGGCACGCGCGGCGCCGGCGCGGCCACCGTCGCCCTGTTTCGGGACCTGGGCGCGCAGGTCCTCACGACGGCGCGCACCCGGCCGGACACGCTCCCCGAGGCGATGTTCGTGGCGGCCGACCTGACGACCCCCGACGGCTGCGCCGCTCTCGCCGCCGCCGTGCGAGAGCGGCTGGGCGGGGTCGACGTGGTCGTTCACATGCTCGGCGGCTCGTCCGCGCCCGCCGGCGGTTTCGCCGCCTTGAGCGACCTCGACTGGTCGAGAGAGTTGGACCTCAACCTCATGCCCGCCGTGCGGCTCGACCGCGAGCTCGTACCCGCGATGGCGCGCCAGGGCGGCGGCGCGGTGATCCACGTGACCTCCATCCAGCGCGAGCTCCCGTTGCCGCAAGCCACGACCGCCTACGCGGCCGCGAAGGCGGCCCTCTCCACCTACAGCAAGAGCCTCTCGAAGGAGGTTTCGCCCAAGGGCGTCCGCGTGGTGCGGGTCTCTCCGGGCTGGATCGACACGGAAGCCTCGGTAGGGCTCGCCGCGCGCCTCGGGGCCGAGGCCGGCGCCGGCGTCGAAGAGGGACGGCGGATGATCATGGACTCTCTGGGCGGGATCCCGATCGGACGGCCGTCGACACCGGACGAAGTCGCCGGTCTGATCGCCTTCCTCGCCTCCGACCGCGCCGCTTCGATCACCGGCGCCGAGTACGTCATCGACGGCGGAACCGTGCCCACGGTGTGACCCGGGGGCGGGAGCTGAACCTGCCGCTTCACGTGGGGACGAGGAATCGTGTGCACATCCGCGGGCGAAGTGGCGATTGCGCCACGCCCCAGGCGGAGCCGGCGACGGCTACATCCGTTTGAGTTCAGGACCAGGAGAGCCCCGCCGATGACCGACTTCAGCCAAGAGACCATCGAGCTGACCACCGAGCAACTCGAGGAGATGGTGGACGATGCGCTGGACGTGATCGCGCTCGCCCTGCCGGACGACGCCGGCGACGAGTACTGGCGCGCCCTGCGCGAGGAGGTTGAGCGGCGGGCCAAGGAGATGCTGGCCGACGTGGACGACGACGAGGCGCAGGAGGACTGACGCCAGCCGCTCCAGCCGCAGCCGCCCTGCGGTGCGGCGCGGTTTTCTCGCCCCGCGATAGTATAGCGGCGGAGATTTTCGCGTCCGGCGCGTATTTTGGTCGGGTTTGACTGCGCCTTCGGGCAGAAGCTTCACCGCAATTTAAGGTGATGGTGCGCAGTTCCGCTGGGGATTCGGGTAACCAGCGGGCTTACGATCATGATCGACGTCGCGATTTGTATTGGGCGCGAACACGATCCATGGCTCGTGGCCCTGGCGGTGTTCGTCTGCTGCGCCGGCGCTTTCGCCATCGTCCAGATGTTCGGCCGGGCCCAGGCCACGCACGGCGCGCAACGCGCGGGCTGGCTGTTCCTGACGGCGGTCGGCGCGGGCGCGACCATCTGGTGCACCCACTTCGTCGCGATGCTCGCCTATCGGGCCGGCGCGCCCGTGAAGCTCGACCCGGTGCTGACCATCATCTCCCTCATCGTGGCCATCGCCGGGACGGGCGTCGGCTTCGCGGTGGCGGCCAGGTGGCGGAGCCTGACCAGCCGCGCCATGGGCGGCGCCCTCGTCGGCCTGGCGATCTCGGGGATGCACTTCACCGGCATGGCCGCCTATCGGGTCGACGGGCTGGTCGAGTGGCGGGCGGGCTACGTGGTCGCCGCGGTGCTTTGCGCCGTCGTCTTCGCCGGCGCCGCTCTGGCGGCCCTGGGGCACGAGAGGTTCGGCCGCTATCGCGTGGCCGCCGGCACCGGGCTGCTGGTGACCTCGATCGCGACGTTGCACTTCATCGCCATGACGGCGCTGCGCATCACCCCGCTGCGGCTGAGCGACACCGCGCTGGAGGCCGGGCAGGGGCAGGCGCTGGCGCTGGCCACGGCGCTGGTCGGCCTAGTGGTCATCGCCGCCGGAGCGGCGGCGGCCTTCATCGACCGCTCCACCCGCTCGGACGCGATGCAGCGGCTGCATCACATGGCCATGAACGACGCCCTGACCGGTCTGCCGAACCGGGTCGGGTTCCAGGAGGAGCTGGCCCGCCAGCTCGCCCTCGCCGGCGCCGGCCGGGCCCAGCTCGCACTCATCGCCATCGACCTGAACCGGTTCAAGGAGATCAACGACGTCCATGGGCACAAGGCCGGCGATGACGTGCTGGTCGCGCTCGCCCAGCGCATGCGCGGCGAGATGGCCCGGGACGGGACGGTCGCCCGGCTGGGCGGGGACGAGTTCGTCGCCACCCTCCGATTCCAGGAGCGGGCCCAGCTGACCGATCTCGTCCAGCGGCTTCAGGCCGTGCTCGAGGCGCCGCTGTCGCTGAACTCGTTCGAAGCGCGCGTGGGCGCCAGCATCGGCGTCGCCATCTATCCCGACGATGCGGCCGATGCGGAGTCGCTGACCAACAACGCGGATCTGGCCATGTACCGCGCCAAGAGCGCGGGCTCGCTGGCGCCCTGCTTCTACGATGCGCCGCTGGACGAGGCGATCCGCGAGCGGCGCGAAATGGCCAACGACCTGCGGGTCGCCATCGAGACCGGCGCGCTCGGGCTGCACTATCAGGTGCAGACTTCCGTCACGACCGGCGAGGTGACCGGCTACGAGGCCCTGGTCCGCTGGACGCATCCGAAGCGGGGACCGATCTCGCCCGCCGCCTTCATCCCGCTGGCGGAAGAGAACGGCCTGATCCTGGCGCTCGGCGAATGGGTTCTGCGCCGCGCCTGCGCCGATGCGGTGGAGTGGGACCACCAGTCGAAGGTGGCGGTGAACGTCTCGCCGGTGCAGCTGTCGCACCCCGAGCTGCCGCGCCTGTTCCATCAGATCATGCTCGACACCGGCCTTCCGCCGCGGCGGCTCGAGATCGAGCTCACCGAGACGGCCATCATCGCCAACCGCGAGCAGTCGCTGCACGTGCTGCGGCAGATCAAGGCTCTGGGGGTCGGCGTCGCCCTCGACGACTTCGGCACCGGCTACTCGTCGCTGGAGACGCTGCGCGCCTTCCCGTTCGACAAGATCAAGCTCGACCGCCTGTTCGTCTCCGAGCTGGAGCACAGCCCGCAGGCGGTCGCCATCGTCCGGGCCGTGCTGGCGCTGGGCAAGAGCCTGGCCATCCCCGTCCTGGCGGAGGGGATCGAGACCGAGCACCAGCTGCAGGTGCTGAAGCGCGAGGGCTGCGACGAGGTGCAGGGCTTCCTGCTTGGCTACCCCGCCGCGCTCCCCCTGGCGCACCCGCAGGAGGCGCCCGCGGCCGAGGCTCGTTCGGCCTAGAGCCCCAGCGCCCGGCGCACCTCGCGCCAGTCCACCAGCTTGAAGTTCTGCCGCCGTTGGGGTGCGGTGAGCGCCTCGCCGTCGGTGTCGAGGTCGTCCTGGATGACCAGCAGGCCCTCGGGGTAGGCGCCGATGGGCCCCGCGTGGGCCGCCAGGCCGTCGGTGCCGGTGACGTTGTCCACCCCGTTCGCGGCGACCGCCGAGAAGCGCCCGCGGTAGACCGGCTCGGGACCGTCCACCTTCCAGACGGCGAAGGCGCTGTCGCCCTGGCTGGAGGCGATCAGCCAGGTCCCGGCGGCGTCCTTCATCAGCGCCAGGCCCTCCACGTCCGGCTTCAGCTGCTCGCTGGGCGCGGCGGCGATGAGGCGCGGCTCCGCGGGCGCGGCCGGATCCAGGGCGTAGAGCCAGATCCCCTTGGCCTCCTCGCCGACGTAGAGGGCGCCCGTCGCATCGTCGACGACGCAGCCCTCGGGCTGCGAGGACAGGCGGAAGCTGCGCTCCTCGGTCACCTGCGGCTGGCCCGCCGCCGAGGCGATGCGGTACTGCTTCACGTCCCCGTCCTTGCCGACCATCACGGCGATGAAGGCGTCCCCCCGGCGGCCGAGGCAGAAGCCGTAAGGCTCGCTGACCGCGGTCGGCGCGTGGCCCCAGGTGCGGACCTCCAGGGTGGCCGGATCGAGCAGGAAGAGGGTCATGCCCATCCGCCCGCGGTCGCTCGCCCCCGCCAGCACCATCCGCCGCCCGTCCACCTCGAAGCCGTCGCGCAGGTCGACGTTGTTGAGCTGGCCCTCGGGCAGGAACTGCCGGACCTTGCCGTCCAGGCCGTAGACGTAGAGGCCGGCCTTCTTGTCGGTGCCCAGGATCACCGCGCGGGAAGGATCGGCCGGATCGGCCCAGATCTCCGGATCGTCGGCGGCGTCGTCGCCCAGGGTGCCGACCGGCTCGGTCTCGCCGCTCACCGGCACGGGCGTTCCCGCGCCCACCGTCATCTTCGGCGCGTCGGACTCGAAGCTTGCGCAGGAACTCAACAGTACTGAGCTAGCCAGGACTGACGCAAAACTGAAACAATTCCGAATAGAAAACGTCACTGGCTTCGAGTCCTTCGCAAGATTATTGGCCCGCCCCGAAGAACATGGGGTGCGGGGACTGGTCAAGCGCCCCGCTTGTCGAGGGGATCACTGCAATGACGAAGTTGTCGAGGCTGGCGCTCGGCGCCGCCGTCGCGCCGCTGGCGCTCGCCTCCGCCGCGGCGGCCCAGGAGCCGGTGGACACGGTCGCGCCGACCGAAGTCTCCGAACTGATCGTCACCGGCGAGATCGCCTTCCGTGACAGGACGGCGGACGTCAATCCGGTGCTGTCCTACGATCTCGACTACTTCCAGCGCTTCGAGCCGGTCTCGGTGGGCGAGATGCTGAAGCGGGTTCCGGGCGTGACCTTCACCTCGGACGTCCTGGAGTTCGACGGCGTCTCCATGCGCGGCCTGCCGCCGGGCTACACCCAGGTGCTGATCAACGGCCGCCGCGCGCCGGGCGGGGAGGCCGACCGCAGCTTCTTCGTCGACCGCATCCCGGCCGAGCTGGTCGAGCGGATCGAGATCATCCGCTCGCCGCGCGCCGACCAGCCGAGCGACGGCATGGCCGGAGCGCTGAACGTCGTGCTGAAGGAGGGGGCGACCCTGACCGGCGGTTTCGTCAAGGCCGGCGCCCTGATCAACGAGGACGGCGAGGTCCGGCCCTCGGGCGCCGTCGCCTACGCCGGGACCGCGGGCGACACCAGCTACTGGGCCGCGCTCAACTACCAGGGCCGCCGCAACCCGAAGAAGAAGGTCTCCTGGCGCTACGAGGACGACTTCGGCGCCCTCGACAACATGGAGTTCCAGGACGACACCCGCGACGGCGTCGACATCGCCGCCAATGGCGAGGTCACCCACCGCTGGGACGGCGGCCGCGTGCGCCTTTCGGGCCTCTACGTGGACACCGACCGCGACGAGGACGAGACCTCGCTGACCTACGACGGCCCGGGCCGCGTCGGCTTCCAGGACTTCGAGGTCCAGGCCGAGCGCATCTCGCAACAGACCTTCTCCATCGAGGGCGACGGCAAGTTCGAGGTCGGGCCCGGCGAGCTGGAGATCGACCTCGGCTGGTCGGGCTACCGTGAGGACAGCAGCAGCACGACCCATGTGGGCGAGGCGGCCGACTTCTCCGACCGGGAGCTCGACGAGTTCGTGAAGCTGGACATCGAGGACGACGAGTGGGGCGCCGGCGCGGCCTACACCGCCCCGCTCGGCTGGGCGCAGCTGAAGGTCGGCGTCGACTACCTGAAGAAGACCCGCGACGGGGCCGAGGTCGAGTTCGACATCGACGACGGGGCGATCGGCGATCCGGACCCGGAACCCGGCGCGGTGTTCCGGATCGAGGAACGCCGGATCGACCCGTTCGTGCGGCTGACCTTCGAGCCGGCCGAGACCCTGACCATCGACGCCGGCCTGCGCCTGGAGACCACCGAGCGCGAGGTCAGCAGCGACCTGGGCGCCGTCTCGCAGGACTCCGAGGAACTGAACCCGTCGCTGCACCTGACCTGGCGGCCGACCGCCAACGACCAGTTCCGGCTCTCGGCCGCGCGGACCGTGCGCCGGCCGGACTACAGCCTGATCGCGCCCTATGTGGCCGAAGAGGAGCCGGCGGACGAGGACGACCTGCGGGGCAATCCGCGCCTGGAGAACGAAACCGCCTGGGGGCTCGACGCCGGCTACGAGCGGCGGCTCGGCGCCCGGGGCGTGATCGGCGTCAACCTCTTCTTCCGCGACGTCTCGGACCTGATCGACCTGGTCGGGACCTCCGAGGTCTCCTCCAGCGGCCTCGGCCGGGTCTACGAGCCGCGCAACATCGGCTCCGGCGAGGTGTGGGGCGTGGAGGTGGACTTCTCGACGCCGCTGGATTTCGTGGGCCTGCCGAACACCGGGGTCTTCTTCAACTACACCTGGCTGGAGAGCGAGGTGAAGGACCCCTTCACCGGCCAGGACCGGCCGTTCACCAACCAGCCGAGCCACGTCTACAATGTGGGCTTCGTCCACACCGTGCCGACCTGGAACGCCAGCTTCGGCGCCAGCCTCTACGACCGGGACACGGGTTACGCCTACGCCCTCGATGAGGAGTCGACGGTGGACTACGACCCCGACCTCGAGGCCTTCGTCGAGAAGCGGTTCGGCGAGCGGTACGTGCTGCGCCTGGCGGCCATCAACCTGCTGGACAAGGAAAAGCGCGAGACCTTCCGCACCTTCGACGGCGACTCCGTGGACGAGATCATCGCCGCCCGGCTGTCCCGCGATGTCGACGAGAGCGAGCGCGAGGCCGAGCGGTCGGGCGTGCTCTATCAAGTGACTCTGCGGGCGGCCTTCTAGTGCCGATCACGCGCCCCCTCCGTCTCGCCGCTTCGCGTCGATCCACCTCCCCCGCCGTCTCCGCGGCGGGGGAGGAGCTGGAGCGTCATTCTCCTCCTCCGCTTGCGGGGGAGGGGGACCGGCGAAGCCGGTGGAGGGGGCGCAGCAGCGTACTGATCGGCGCCTGCGCCCTGGCGTTCGCCTCGGCGGCCCAGGCGCACGGGCCCGGCGCGTTGCATCTGCACGCGCCGGAGGCCCCGGGAGCGGCGGAGCCGGCCGGCCCGCGCAGCTGGCTGGCCGGCGACCACCACATCCACAGCCGCTTCAGCGCCGACTGGGAGCCGGACCCGGCCGGCGGGCCGCCCAGGCCGATCCTCGGCGGGGACTCGCCATACGGGATCCAGCGCAACGCCGAGATGGCCCGCAAGCACGGCCTGGCCTGGATGGTGTCCACCGACCACGGCGGCCCCAACCACTCCAAGCTGGCCTACGAACAGGCCTATCCGGAGCTGTTGGAAGCGCGCCGGGCGGTGCCCGAGGTGATCCAGTTCTATGGCATGGAGTTCGACACCCCGGGCGCCGACCACAGCAGCCTCATCGTCCCGCACACCCACGACGAGCGCGAGCGGCTGCGCGAGGTGGAGTCGCGCTTCGCCAAGCGCGAGCCCCATCCGGCCGATCCCGCCTGGGACACCGAGCCCAGGATGCTCGAGGCCCTGCGGCACATGAAGGACATGCCCGCCCCGCCGGTGGTGATCGCCAACCATCCCTCCCGCTCGGCCAAGGGCGTCGGGGTCTATGGCCTCACCACGCCGCGGGAGCTGCGCGACTGGAACGACACGGCGCCGCAGGTGGCCATCGGGATGGAAGGCGCGCCCGGGCACCAGGCCGGCGGCCTCAAGCCCGACGGGACTCCCGATCCGGAGGGCGCCCGCGGCAGCTACCGCAACGCGCCGACCATGGGCGGCTTCGACCAGATGACCGCCCGGGTCGGCGGCTTCTGGGATTCCATGCTGGGGGAGGGGCGCCGCTGGTGGATCACCGCCACCTCGGACTCCCACCGCCATTACACCGAGGGCGGCTCCGACTTCTGGCCCGGCGAGTACGCCAAAACCTACGTCTGGGCGGCCCGCAGCCACGACGACATCCTCGACGGCCTGCGCAGCGGCCGGGTGTTCGTCACCACCGGCGACCTGATCTCCGAACTCGACGTAACCGCCGAGGCCGGCGGGTCGCGGGCGCAGATCGGCGAGACGCTGGCGATCAGCCGCGGCCGCGACGTGCGGGTGACCATTCGCCTGAAGGACCCGGCCGGCGCCAACCCCGCGGGCCGCACGCCGGAGGTCGCCCGCGTGGACCTCATCGTCGGCAAGGTGCAGGGCCCCGTCGCCGACCGCGCCGCCGATTCCAACCCGACCGCCCAGGTGGTCCGCCGCTTCGGCCCGGCGGACTGGCGCCGGGACGGCGAGATGCTCGCCATGAGCTTCGTCCTGAAGGGCGTGGCCGAGGACAGCTATCTGCGCATCCGCGGCACGAACGGCGCCGAACTCGAGCCTACGCCCGACCCGCCCGGCGAAGACCCCTGGTCCGACCTCTGGTTCTACGCCAACCCCATCTTCCTGGACGTTCGATAGGCGCCGCCGGCGGCCCTACCTCCCCCGCGCAGCGGCGGGAGGGGGACCGCCCGCCGAAGCCGGCGCACGCCGGCTGAAGAGCGGGGGGGGGGGAGGGGGCGAGCTATGCGCTCCGCCTGCCCGCCGCCTCGTCCTGAGAGATCGTTCGTGCAGTTCGCGCCGCCCCACAGGCGGCCCGCCCCCTCCACCAGTCGCTCTTCGCTGCGCTCGGCGACTGGTCCCCCTCCGCCGCTGCGCGGGGGAGGTAGTGGCGCGATTGGGAGCGAACTGGCCTCGACAACCCCTCAGGTCGTCCGGCTGCAGCCCCGCCGAGGTGGCAAGCTTAGCAACAAACCTGTCACGAACCCTTCGCGTCGCTGTCACGACGCCTGCCTAGAAGGGCGCCGGGCAGGCGGGCGGGCTGGGGCCGAGAGGGCTTCGAAATCGCCATCGCGTGCACCGTCAGATGACACGGTGGAGAAGCACGATGACCGGGGTTCCGAAGCTGAAGACCCTACTGATTTCGGGCCTTAGCGCCCTGGCGCTGGCCGGCTGCGGCGGCGGCGGCGGCGACAGCATCGCCTCGCCGGGCGAAGGCGGCTTCTCCGGCGGCGGCGGGGGCGGCGGCACGGGCGGCGGCGGCGGCGGGACCGGCGGCGGGGCCGCGGCGGACTGCCCGGCCGGCTTCACCAACCTCGGCACGGTCGCGGGCGGCACGCTGCGCGCCTGCCAGCTGCCGCAGACCATCCTCGGCAACCTGCTGGTCCCGGCCCGCCAGGGCACTGTCTACGCCATCAGCGGCCGCACCGACGTCGGCCAGGACCGCGGCGCCGACCCGGCCAACCCGCTGCCGAACACTCAGTCGGGCACGCTCACCATCGAGCCCGGCGTGCGGATCTTCGGCAGCGCCGGCCTCGACTACATCAACGTCCAGCGCGGCTCGCAGCTGATCGCCGAAGGCACGCCGACCAACCCGATCGTCTTCACCAGCCGCACCGACATCGAAGGCACGGACGGCGTCGACACCATCGGCCAGTGGGGCGGCATCGTCCTGAACGGCCGCGCCCCGATCAACGCCTGCCCGGCCGGCGCGACCCCGCCCAGCATCAACTGCGTGGCGACCTTCGAGGGCGGCGTCTCGCTCTACGGCGGCAACACCCCGAACGACTCTTCGGGCCGGCTCCGCTACGTGCAGGTCAAGTATCCGGGCTTCGAGGTGCAGCCGAACCGCGAGCTGAACGGCATCAGCTTCAACGGCGTCGGCTCGGGCACCGTCGTCGACCACGTCCAGGTCCACAACAGCTCGGACGACGGCATGGAGATGTTCGGCGGCACGGTGAACCTGCGCCACATCGTCCTGACCGGCAACGACGACGACAGCCTGGACACCGACAACGGCTACCGCGGCGCCATCCAGTTCCTGATCATCCAGCAGCGGGCGAACGGCGGCGACCGGGCGTTCGAGATGAGCTCGGCCGGCAGCGCGGCGCTCCACACCGCGCCGAAGATCGCCAACTACACCGCCATCGGCACGCCGCGCGTGGGCGGCGGCGACGTGCAGGTGCTGAACACCGGCCACGGCGGCCGGTTCATGAACGGCATCCACGTTTCGACCCGGGCCGGCGCGGCCTGCCTGGATGTGGACGACACCTCCACCTTCGCCAACGCCCCGCGCTGGGACTCGGTGGTCTTCTCCTGCCCGGTGTCCTTCAACACCGACGCCGACGATGAGGCCGCCCTGTTCAACGCCGGCACCAACAACGCGGCGACCTTCACCTCCTCGCTCAGCGGGTTCGTGAACGGCGCCAATGAGAACGGGCGGCCGGTGTTCAACGCCTCCAGCGTCGATCCCTTCTTCCAGAACGTGAGCTACATCGGCGCCGTCCGGGACGCGAACGACACCTGGTGGCAGGGCTGGACCTGCGGCCTGCCCGGCGGCGCCAGCTGCTGATCCCGCGGGCGGGGCCCCTCGCGGGCCCCGCCTCCTACTCGATCTCGACGACTCTCAGGGGCCTCCTCACATGACCCACTCCACCCGCCCCCTCCTGGGGCTGCTGCTCTGCACGAGCGCGCTCCTGGCGCCCGGCCTCGTGCACGCCCAGGCCAGCGGCCAGGCCGCGCCTCCGGCGGAGGGCGAGGTCGAAGAGCTCGTCGTCCGCGGCCGCTACATCCCCGAGGTGATGCGGGAGACCTCCGAGGTGACCAGCGTCGCCACGGCCGAGGACCTGCAGCGCCAGGGCGACGACACGGCCGCCCTGGCCCTGACGCGCCTGGCCGGCCTCAGCGTCGTCAGCGGCAAGTTCGTCTATGTCCGGGGCCTGGGCGAGCGCTACTCCTCGGCGATGCTCAACGGCTCGCCGCTGCCCAGCCCCGAGCCGCTGCAGCGCGTCGTGCCGCTCGACCTGTTCCCCAGCAACGTGCTGGCCAGCGTCAATGTCCAGAAGACCTACTCGGTCAACTACCCGGGCGAGTTCGGCGGCGGCCTGATCGACCTGCGCACCCTGGCCGTCCCCGACGAGCCGTTCCTGACGGTGGGCGCCAGCATCGGCGCCAACTTCGAGACCACCCTGAAGCGGGGCCTGACCTACTACGGCGGCGACCTGGACTGGCTGGGCGTCGACGACGGCACGCGCAAGCTGCCGTCGGCCGTCCGCGCGGCGATCGAGACCGGCCGGCGGATCGACTCCACCAACTTCAGCGACGCCGAGCTGCAGGTCATCGGCCAGAGCTTCCAGAACGCCAACATCAACGTCCTGCAGAACCTGGGCGACGTGCCGTTCAACGGCAGCTTCGACATCTCCGGCGGCCGGTCCTGGGCGCTGGATTGGGGCACGCTGGGCTTCGTCGCCGTCGGCGGCTTCGACTCCAGCTGGTCGACCCGCCGGGCGACCCAGCAGGAAGGCGTCGTCAGCCTCGACGGGCTGTCGGTGCAGGAGGACCTCACGTCCTTCTCGACCCAGAACGACATCGTCATCAACGCCCTGGTGAGCGGGGCGCTGGAGATGGACAACCACGCCATCCAGTGGACCAACTTCTACGTCCGCAACGTCACCAAGGAGACCCGCTCGGTCGAGGGCGAGAGCGCCCGGGCGTCCAACTTCATCCGCGACGACCACACCGCCTGGTACCAGCGCGAGCTGTTCGACACCCAGCTGACCGGCGAGCACGAGTTCGGCGACCTGGAGATCGACTGGCGCGGCTCCTACGCCCGCACCGAGCGCGACGCGCCGTACGAGCGGCAGGTGCGCTACCGGCTGGTGGACGGCAACTACCTGCACAACCCGCAGTCCGACGCCAACTTCATCCGCTTCGGCGAGCTGGAGGACACAGCCGCCAGCGCCGCGGTCGACTTCCGCTACCGCTGGGAGAACCCCTGGTTCACCGACACCACGCTGTCGGCGGGCCTGGCCTGGATGGACACCGACCGGTTCTCGGACCAGCGCGTGTTCCGCTTCACCACCACGACGACGCCGCCGCTGTCGTTCCAGATGCAGCGCGTCGACTACCTCTACTCGGACTACAACATCGGCCCGAACGGCCTGATCCTGCGCGAGGTGACGGGCTCGGAGGGCGCCGCCGCCTACGAGGCGGGGCTCACCACCCGCGCCGCCTACGCCCAGTTCGAGGGCGAGGTGCTGCCCGCCGTGCGGCTGACGCTCGGCGTCCGCTACGAGGAGGGCGAGCAGACCGTCCAGGCCGTCGACCTGTTCGACACCGGCGTGCCGCTCGAAGGCCGCAAGCTGGAGAACGACTACGTCCTGCCGGCCGGCACCATCACCTGGAACTTCGCCGAGGACCAGCAGCTGCGCTTCGGCGCCTCCAAGACCATCGCCCGCCCGCAGTTCCGCGAGCAGGCGCCGCAGCTCTACCTGGACCCGGAGTCGGACCGGACCTTCATCGGCAACCCGTTCCTGCTGGATTCCGAGCTGCTGAACCTCGACCTGCGTTACGAGCGCTACTTCGACCGTGGGCAGTTTGCGACGCTCGGCGCCTTCTACAAGGACATCGACCGGCCCATTGAATCCGTGGTCAACGAGTCCGGCTCGGGCCTGCAGCAGAGCTTCCTGAACGCTCCGCGGGCCGTGCTCTACGGCGTCGAGGGCGAGTTCAAGAAGTACTTCGAGCCCTCGTTCGGGGTCAGCTGGATCGACGACAAGCGCTGGCTGATCGCCGCCAACTACACCTACACCAAGAGCGAGGTGCGGGCCGACGAGGGCGACGTGGTCTTCCCGCGCACCGAGGCCGGCCGGCCCGCGCCGGCGACCACCTTCGTGACCGACGGCAGCCGCCTGCAGGGGCAGTCCGAACACCTGGCCAACCTGCAGTTCGGCTTCGAGAGCCTGGACGAGATGACCCAGGCCACCTTCCTGCTGAACTACGCCTCGGAGCGGATCACCGCCCGCGGCCAGGCCGGCGCGCCGGACTTCGTGCAGGATCCGGGCGTGATGCTCGACTTCACCTTCCGCCACCGGTTCGAGAACTGGGGCCGGGAGTTCACCTTCGGCGTCGAGGCCCGCAACCTGCTCGGCGAGGAGTTCATCGAGTCCCAGGAACTGGGCGGCGACGAGATCATCCTCAACGGCTACGAACTCGGCACCAGCCTCAGCGTCAGCCTCTCGACGCGGTTCTGATTGAATCCTCCCCCGCAGCGCAGACTGCGGGGGAGGGGGACCGCCGAAGGCGGTGGAGGGGGCGCTCAGCGCGCCCGCGCCCCCTCCGTCTCGACGCTGCGCGTCGATCCACCTCCCCCGCACGCTCCGCTACGGGGGAGGAGCTCGCTACGAGGGCGACAACCCCACCCACTGTCACGTTTGTTTCATCCAAGCGTCACGGGAGCGTCAGCCGGGTCCGCCAAAAGTCCCGCGCCCGCCGAGACGGCGGTGAGGGGGATCGAGGTTGAACCTCAGGCTTGACGGTTTCCGGGGCGTGCCGCCGAAGCGGCTGCTGCGCGGGTTGGAGGTGGTGCTGGTCGCGGCGATCGCGGCGGAGGCGGCGCACCTGACCTGGGCCGCTGTCACGCCGCTGTCGCCGGCTGCGACCGCGCCCGTCGCGGTGCGGCCGCCCGCGCCGGTGGACCTCACGATCCTCGAGCGCTTCGATCCCTTCTTCCGCCGCGGCGACGAGAGCGCGGTGCAGGCCTCCGCCGGCGGCGAGGCGCCCTCCGGCCCGGTGCTCTACGGCGTGCGCTCGGGCGGCCGCGGATCGGCCATCCTCGCCATCGGCGGCGGCGCCCAACAGATCTACGAGGTCGGCGACGAGGTCGCGCCGGGCCTGGTGCTGGCCGGCGTCGGCGCCGACCACGTGATCCTCAGCCGGGGCGGGGCGAAGCAGAAGCTCGGCTTCCCCGTCCTGGCCGGCGGCGCAGCGCCCCCGCCATACGTTCCTGCCCTCGCCCCGGCCGTCGCCCCTGAGGGCGCGGTCGATCCCAAGCGCTTGCTCGCCGAGACCTCGCTGCTGCCGCGCCTGCAGGACGGCCAGCCCAACGGCTACCAGGTGATGGCCCCCGCGGCGAGCCCGGCCCTCCAGGCCGCCGGCCTGCAGCGGGGCGATGTTCTGCTGGCGGTCGACGGCGTCGGTCTGACCCCCGAGCGGGTCGCCGAGCTGCCGCAGACCCTCGCCAGCAACCCCGAGGTCGAGCTGCGCTTCGAGCGCGCCGGCCAGGTGATGACCAAACGCGTTCGCATGGAGCCCCGTTGAAGCGCCTCGCCAAAATCGCCCTGTTCGCCAGCGCCCTGTGCCTGGCGAGCCCGGGGCCCGCCGCCCTGGCGCAGCAGGGCCAGGTCCTCAATCTGCAGGACGCCGACATCCGGGTGTTCATCCAGGACGTGGCGCGCGCCACGGGCCTGACCTTCGTCGTCGACCCCCGCGTGCAGGGCCGCGTCACCGTCTCCAGCCAGGAGCCGCTGTCGCAGACCGAGCTGTTCGAGGTGATGCTCTCGACGCTGCGGGCCAACGGCCTGGTGGCCGTGCCGTCCGGCAACCGCACCTACCGCATCGAGCCCGCGGCCGGCGCCGGCCAGGCGGGGGCGGCCCAGGCGGCGGGCTCGGCGGCCGGCTTCTCCACCCAGGTGTTCCGCCTGCGCGCCCTCGACGCCAAGTCCGCCGCCGAGACCCTGCGCCCGCTGGTCAGCCCGCAGGGCGCAGTGATGCCCAGCCAGCGCGGCAACCTGCTGGTCGTCGCCGACTACGCCGACAACCTGCGCCGGGTCCGCAGCCTGCTGGCCCAGGTGGACCAGGACCGCGGGACCACCGAGACCGTCACCCTGCGCTCCAGTTCGGCCCGCGAGATCGCCAGCGTTCTGAACGAGCTGCTGGCTGGCCCCGGCGCGGACCCGCGCGCGCCCAACGGCCTGGTCTCCATCGTCGTGGTCGACAGCAGCAACTCCATCATCCTCAAGGGCGAGCCGGAGGTGGTGCGCCCGCTGCTCGGCGTCATCGCCGACCTCGACCGCCGGGCCGAGAGCGCCGGCGACGTGCGGGTCGTCCAGCTCCAGCACGCCAACGCCGAGCAGCTCGTGCCGGTGCTTCAGCAGCTGGTCGGCCAGGCGGTGACCACGCCGACGCCCGCGGTCGCCACCGGCGGCCGCGAAGGGGAGGGGGCCGCGCCGACCGCCCCCGCCGCCGCGGTCCCGGCGATCGCCAGCTCCGGCGGCGGCCGCGCCAACATCGCCCGCTATCCCGGCGCCAACGCCATCATCATCGCCGCCGACCCCGAGACCCAGCGGATGCTGGCCGAGGTGGTCCGCCAGCTCGACGTGCGCCGCCAGCAGGTGCTGGTGGAGGCCATCGTCGTGGAGGTGTCCGACGAGGCGGCCAAGCGGCTGGGCGTCCAGTTCGCCATCGCCGGCATCAACGGCTCCAACATCCCCTTCGCCGCGACCAACTACTCCAATACCGCGCCCAACCTTCCCGCCATCCTCGGCGCGGCGGCGGCGGAGAAGAACCTGCCGGAGAATTCGCCGACGCTGGAGGTGCTGCGCAACGCGGCCGTCTCCTCCATCCTGGCCGCCAACGGGATCGTCACCGGCGGCGCCGGCAACATCAACGACGACGCCCTCTTCGGCCTGATCATCAATGCGGTGAAGAGCGACACGGCCTCGAACCTGCTCTCCACCCCCTCGATCATGACCCTGGACAACCAGGAGGCCACGCTGCTGGCCGGCCAGGAGGTGCCCATCACCACCGGCGAGGTGCTGGGCGACGACAACAGCAATCCGTTCCGCACCATCCAGCGCCAGAACGTGGGCGTGGCCCTCGAGGTGAAGCCGCAGATCAACGCCGGCGGCACGGTCACCCTGTTCCTGCGCCAGGAGGTCTCCTCGGTGGCCGGCCCGGTCAGCGCCAACTTCGAGGAGCTGATCCTCAACAAGCGCGAGATCACCACCACGGTGAACGTCGACGACGGCGAGATCGTCGTGCTCGGCGGCCTCTTGGACCAGAACGAGCGCGTCTCGGTGGAGCGCACGCCGCTGCTCGGGGACGTGCCGGTGCTGGGCCACCTGTTCCGCGGCACCAACAAGCAGAAGACCAAGACCAACCTGATGGTCTTCATCCGGCCGACCATCGTGCGCGACGCCGCCGAGGCCCGCGCCCTGACGGGCCCCAGGTTCGGCTACATCAGCGACCGTCAGCCGCGCCGCGACCCGCGGGCCCAGAGCGACCTGGAGGCCCTGGTCCGCCACTACATGGGCGCGACGCCGCCGAACGCCCTGCCGCCCGCGCCGGCCCCGCCGCCGCCAGCCCAGGCGCCGCAATGAGCACGCCGGCCGTCCTCGCCTACCCCTTCGCCAAGACCTGCGGAGTCGTCCTGCTGGACTTCGACGGCGTCGCTCGCGTCGGCCTGCGCGAAGGGGCCGATCCCGCGGCGCTGATCGAGGCCCGCCGGGCGCTGGGCGCGCCGATCCAGGTGCAGCATCTCAGCCGCGCCGAGTTCGAGCGCCGGCTGTCGGAGGCCTACGCCGGCGAGGGCCTGTCCGGCCCCGGCGACGACTTCGACATGTCCGGCGGCCTCGAAGGCCTCGTCGAGGACATCCCCGTGGCCGCCGACCTGCTGGAGACGCAGGACGACGCGCCCATCATCCGGCTGATCAACGGCCTGATCGCCGAGGCGGTGCGCGTCGGCGCCTCGGACGTGCACATCGAGCCCTTCGAGCAGGCCCTCGTCGTGCGGCTGCGCGTCGACGGCGTCATGCGCGAGGTGCTGAGCCTGTCGCAGCGGCTGGCGCCCCTGTTGGTCTCGCGCGTGAAGGTGATGGCCCGGCTCGACATCGCCGAGAAGCGGCTGCCGCAGGACGGGCGGATATCGCTCTCGCTCGGTGGCCGGGCCCTGGACGTGCGGGTCTCCACGCTGCCGGCGCGGGCCGGCGAGCGGGTGGTGATGCGGATCCTCGACCAGGCCCAGGCGGGCCTCAGGCTTGAGCAGCTCGGGATGGCGCCCGACGTGCTGCAGCTGTTCCGCGGCGCGCTCTCGGAGCCCAACGGCATCGTACTGGTCACCGGCCCCACCGGCTCGGGCAAGACCACCACCCTCTACGCCGGCCTGTCGCTGCTGAACGACACCAGCCGCAACATCCTGACCATCGAGGATCCGGTCGAATACGCCATCGCCGGCATCGGCCAGACCCAGGTGAACCCCAAGGTCGGCATGACCTTCGCCGCCGGCCTGCGCGCCATCCTGCGCCAGGACCCGGACGTGGTGATGGTCGGCGAGATCCGCGATGTGGAGACGGCCCAGATCGCCGTCCAGGCCAGCCTCACGGGCCACCTCGTCCTCTCCACCGTGCACACCAACGATGCGGCCGGGGCGATCACCCGCCTGCGCGACATGGGCGTCGAGCCCTTCCTGCTGGCCTCGACGGTCCGGGTGATCCTCGCCCAGCGGCTGGTCCGGCGGCTCTGCCCCAGTTGCCGGCGGCCGCAGCCCGCCGATGCGAGCACCGCCCGGCTGGTGGGCGTGCCGTGCGGCCACGTCCTCCACCGCGCCGGCGGCTGCGCGAGCTGCAGCCACACCGGCTACGTCGGCCGCATCGGGGTCTACGAGGCCGTGCGCATCGACGACCGTATCCGCCGCCTGATCGGCGAGAACGCCGACGAGGATGCCATCGCCGCCGCCGCCTTCGAGCAGGGCGGGCGGCTGTCGGAAGCGGCCCGCCGCTACGTGGCCGAGGGGATCACCACGGTCGAGGAGGCGATCCGCGTCACCCGCCAGGAAGCGCCGGACCATGTCGGCGTTTGAATATGTCGCCCTCGACGGCGGCGGGCGGACCCGCAGCGGCGTCGTCGCTGCGGCCACCGAGCGGGCGGCGCGCCAGAAGCTGCACGCCAGGCGGCTGGTGCCCGTGCGCCTGTCGCCGGCCGCCGAGGGGGCGCAGGCGAGTGCGCCGGCCCGGCGGCTGTTCCCCGAGCACCTGAGCGTCAAGCAGCTGGCCCTGTTCACCCGCCAGCTCGCCACTCTGGTATCCGTCGCGCCCCTCGAGGAGGCCCTTCGGACGCTCTCGCTGCAGGCCGAGCGGCCGGTGCTGCGCCGCGCGCTGACCGGCGTCCACGCGGGCGTTCTGGAGGGCTACCGCCTCTCAGAGGCCATGCGCCGGCAGGGCGCGGCCTTCCCGCCGCTCTACCGGGCCATGGTGGCCGCGGGCGAGAGCTCCGGCACGCTGCCGGCCATCCTCGAGCGGCTGGCCGACCTCTTGGAGACCGACGAGCAGGCGCGCAGCCGGCTGGCGACCGCGCTGATCTACCCGGCCGCCCTGACGGTGACGGCCCTGGCGGTGATCGCCGCCCTGCTGACCTTCGTGGTGCCCAAGGTGGTCGACCAGTTCGACTCCATGGGCCAGCAGCTGCCCTGGCTCACCCGGGCGATCATCTTCATCTCCACCGGCCTTAGAGACTGGGGCTGGCTCATCGGGCTGGTGCTGATCGCGGCCGGGGCCGGGTTCGCCTGGGCGCTCCGCCGGCCGGGATTCCGGCTCAAGGTGGACGGCGCGATCCTCAAGGCGCCGCTGGTCGGTCGGCTGATCCGCGACCTGCACGCGGCGCGGCTGGCCCGAACGCTCGCCACCATGATCGCCGGCGGCCTGCCGGTGCTCGAGGGCCTGATGCTCACCGGCCCGACCATCACAAACAGCGTGCTGCGCCGCGCCACCGAGGAGATGGCCACCACCATCCGCGAGGGCGGCAGCCTGTCGGCCGCGATGCGGCGCGTCGAGGTCTTCCCGCCGCTCTTGGTCTACATGGCCGCCAGCGGCGAGAGCAGCGGCCGGGTCGAGCCCATGCTGGCCCGGGCCGCCGACTACCTGGAGCGGGAGGTGAACGCCTTCACGGCCACGGCCCTCAGCCTGCTGGAGCCGGCGATCATCATCGTGATGGGCGCGGTGGTGACCCTGATCGTCCTCTCGATCCTCCTTCCCATCCTGCAGATCAACACACTGGCGTTCCGATGACCGACCTTGCCCTGCGCCCTGAGCGGCGCCCGCACGCCGAAGCCGGCTTCACCCTCGTCGAGGTCATGGTGGTGGTCGTCATCATCGGCCTGCTGGCCACCGTGGTGATGATCAACGTCCTGCCGAGCCAGGACCGGGCGATGCGCGAGAAGGCCCGCGCCGACGTCGCCGTCCTGGAGCAGGCGATCGAGACCTACCGGCTGGAGAACCTGACCTTCCCGACCAGCGCCCAGGGGCTGGCCGCGCTCACCGCGCCGCCGGCCGGGCTCGCCCGTCCCGACCGCTACCGCGAGGGCGGGTACGTGCGCCGGCTGCCGAAGGATCCGTGGGGCAATCCCTACCAGTACGCCTACCCGGGCGAGTACGGGCGCTTCGACGTCTACTCGTTCGGCGCCGACGGCAAGAAGGGCGGCGAGGGGGACGATGCGGACATCGGCAACTGGAGCTGACGAGGCCGGCTTCACCCTCGTCGAGATGCTCGCCGCCGTGGCCATCCTCGGCCTGCTCGCCGGCGTCGTCGTGATGAACCTGCCCGACAGCGGGGCCCGCCTCGGCGACGAGGCGGACGCCCTGGCCGCACGCCTGCGCCGCGCCCAGGAGGAGGCGATCCTCACCAACCGGCCCGTCGAGGTGGCCATGGACGAGGCCGGCTACCGGTTCCGCGTGCAGCGGCGCGGGGCATGGACCGTCCTGGAAGACCGCACCTTCGCCCCGCGCGCCTGGGGGGAAGGCGTGAGCGTGCAGGTCCGCACCGCCGACGGCCGCAGCGCCGTCCGCTTCGACACCACCGGCGCGGCCGAGCCCGCGGAGATCCGGCTGCAGTGGCGCGAGCGGTCCGTGCGCGTCACCGTCGGCGGCCAGGGCCAGGTGCGGATCGATGCGGCCGGCTGAGCAGGGCTTCACTCTCATCGAGATCCTGGTGGCGCTCGCAGTGCTCAGCATCTCGGCGGTCGCGCTGCTGAATCTCGCGGGCGAGAACACCCGCACGGCCGCAGCCATGGAGACCCGCACCCTGGCCGCCGTCGTCGCGGAGAACAGGGCGGTCGAGGCGCTCATCGCGCCGGCGTCGCCGGCGGTCGGCCGCGCCGGCGGCGCCGACCGGCTGGCGGACCGCGAGTGGCGCTGGCTGCGCCTGGTCAGCCGCACCGCCGACCCGCAGATCCTGCGCATCGACGTGCTGGTGCAGGCGCCGGACGCCCGGCGCACGGCCGCCGAGGTCACCGTATTCCGGGGCCCGCAATGAAGGGCTTCACCCTCGTCGAGATGATGGTGGCGCTGCTGATCTTCGGCCTCGTCGCCGCGGCCGGCGTCGCCGTGATGAGCGTCTCGGTGGACAACCAGGAGGTCGTGCGCGCGCACACCGAACGGCTCGCCGAGTTCCAGCGCGCCCGGGCGCTGCTGAAGGCCGACCTCTCCCAGGCCGCCGCCCGGCGCACCCGCGGGCCGGACGGCCAGGCCGCGACCTGGACCTTCGCCGGCGGGGCGAGCGCGCCGCCGGGCCTGCTGCTCGGCCTGGTGCGGGCCGGCTGGGACAACCCCGACGCCGACCGGCGCGCCTCGCTGCAGTACGTCGAATACCGCCTGGTCGAGGACCGGCTGGAGCGGCGCGCCCGCCCCGCGCTGGACGGCGCCGAGCCGGGCCCGGCCCAGGTGCTGCTGACCGGCGTCGAGACCGCGCAGGTCAGCTTCGCGGCGGGCGGCGAGTGGGTCGAGGCGATACCCGGCGGCGCCCACCGGCCGCCGCCCCAGGCCCTTCGGCTGCAGCTGCGGCTCAAGGACATGGGCCAGATCGACCAGCTCTTCCTCGTCACCGGAGAGGGCTGGTGAGGCGCGCGGGCGAAGAGGGCGTGGCGCTGCTCACCGTGCTGCTGCTGGTGGCGGTGATGGCGACGCTGGCGGTGGCGCTGCTGGACGACATCCGCTTCTCCCTGCGCCGCACCGCCAACGCCGAGGCGGTGGGCCAGGCGCGCTGGTACGCCATCGGAGCCGAGACCCTGGCCAAGGCCCAGATCGCCCGGCTGAGCGCGGCCGGCGGCGGGCGCACGACGCTCCAGGGCGGCTGGCACGGCCGCGTCCTACGCTTCCCCATCGAGGGCGGGACCATCCAGGCGCGCGTCACCGACGGCGCCGCCTGCTTCAACCTCAACAGCGTCGTCCAGGGGGCCGGCGAGGTGCTGGAGCGCCGCGACGCCGGCGTGCGCCAGTTCATCGCCCTGACCCAGGCGCTCGGCGCGCCCGACGGCGAGCGGCTGGCCGCGGCCCTGGTCGACTGGATCGACACCGACGTCCTGCGCGAGAGCGGCGGGGCCGAGGACGAGGCCTACGTGGACGGCGGCTGGCTCACCGCCGCCACCCTGCTCGCCGAGCCGAGCGAACTGCGCGCCGTCCGCGGCTTCGAGCCGGCGATCTACGAGAGGCTTCGGCCCTACGTCTGCGCCCTGCCGACGGCGGAGCTCTCGCCCATCAACGTCAACACCTTGCCGCCGGAGAAGGCCGTGCTGCTCACCATGCTGACCGAAGGCCGGCTGCCCCTGGCGGGCGCCCGGCGGATCATCGAGGGGCGACCGCCCTTCGGCTGGGCCTCGCCGTCCGAATTCTGGAACGAGCCTGCCCTGCAGGACGCCGCGCCAAGCGACGAGGCCGTAGGCCAGGTCGAGGTGCGCACCCGCTTCTTCGAACTCGAAACCGAGGTCGCCTACCTGGACGCCGAGGTGACCGCCAGCGCGCTGCTGGAGGACCAGGGCGGCCGGGTCCGGCTCGTCTCGCGCCGCTGGGGACCGGAAGAATGAGCGCCTGGAGACTGATATTCATTCCGCCCGACCACCAGGCGGCGCCGGCGGTCCGGGTGATCGACGCCGAGGGACGGATCCTGGAGCGCGGGACGCTGCAGATCGGCCCGAACCTGGCGCCCGCCGGCGCCCGGACGGTGCTGGTCGCGCCGGGCATGGACGTGGCCGTCCACTGGCTGCACCTGCCGACCCGCAACGACGTGCAGGCCCGGGCGGCCGCGGCCCTGTTGCTGGAGGATCGCCTCGCCCGGCCGGCCGGCGACGCCCACCTGGCGCTCGGCGCCCGCGAGGCCGACGACCATCGCCTCGCCGCCGCCGTGGAGCCTGGCCGGATGCAGGCCTGGGCGAGCCTGGCCTCGCTGCACGGCCTGCGGCCCGACCTCGTCATCCCCGACCACCTGCTGCTGCCGGAGCCGGAGGACGACGAGATCATCGCCGCCGACGTGGGCGGCTGGCTGGCCGTTCGGGGACGGCGCCTCGCCTTTTCCTGCGAGCCGGACATGCTGGAGGTGTTGCTGCCGGGCCGGCCGGTGCGCCGCATCGACGACGCGGCGGCGCTCGGCCAGCTCTGGGCGAAGGCGCTCGCCGCCCCGGCCGTCAACCTGCTGCAGGGCGAGTTCGATCCCGCCCGCGCCGAGCGGCTGTCGCCCCGCGACCTGCGGCGGGCGGCGGCGCTGGCGGCGCTGGCCCTCGTCGCGCCGGCGCTGGTGCTGGGCGCCCAGGCCTGGCGCCACGACCGGGCCGCCGATGCGGCCGAGCGGGCGACCGCGGCGCAGGTCGCGGCCGTGCTGCCGAAGGACCAGCCGGTCACCGATCCGCTAGCCCAGGCCCGGGCGCGCCTGACCGGGCTGGAGCTCGCCGCCGGCGGCGGGCCGATCGCCGCGTCGGCCCAGCTGTTCGCCGCCGTGGAGACCATCCAGGACGCCCAGGTCGAGACCCTGATCGTCTCGCCGGAGGGCGAGGTCAGGGCCGGGATCAGCCACACCAACTACTCGGACGTGGAGCTGCTGCGCGAGGCCATGCGCAAGGCGGGCCTGGCCTTCCGCGAGGAGTCCAGCCGCGAAGAGGGCGGCCGGGTGATGAGCGACGTAATCGTGGGGAGCCGACCGTAATGCGCTGGTGGAACGAACGGAGCGGCCGCGAGAAGGCGCTGCTCGGGGTGATGGCCGCGGCCCTCGCCGCCTTCGGTCTGTGGTACGGGCTCTACGCCCCGCTGCTCGCCGCGCGGGAGCGGGCGCTGGAGCGCCACGAGGCGGCGCTGCAGACGCAGGCCGAGGTCGGACGTGCGGTGGCGCGGATCAAGGCGCTGCAGGGGCGGGTGACCGCGCCCGCGCCGTCGGTCGCACCGGAGGAGGCGATCGCCGCCACCGCCGCGGCGGCCGGCGTGCCGCTGTCGCGCACCGAGCCGGACCCGGAGGGCGGCCTGCGGGTCGCTGCGGACGCGGTTTCGGCGACCGCCCTGTTTCCCTGGCTCGGCCGCCTTCAGCGCGAGCACGGCCTGGCGGCGCGCCACCTCACCGTCGTGAAAGGCGAAGGTGGCGGCCTGCGGCTGGACGCGACGCTGGCGCGGCCTTGAAACCCAGCCCCTTCTCCCCCCGCGGGAGAGGGTTACCCCCGCCCGATCGGGCCGTAGAGCCAGGCGAGCCAGACGCCGAGGCTGAGGAAAACGCCGAAGGGGATGTGCTGATTGGCGGCGACCGGGCGGCCGGCCAGCGCCCGCAGGCCTACGTAGGCGAGGCCGCTCGCGGCCGCCCAGACGAGCGCGGAGGGCAGGGCGATCCAGCCGACCCAGGCGCCCCCGCCGGCCAAGAGATAGGCGTCGCCGCCGCCGAGCCCTTCGTGTCCGCGCAGGCGGCGGTAGGCCAGGCCCAGCAGCCGCAGGGCGAGGAAGCCGGCCGCCGCGCCCAGGGCGCACTCGGCCAGCCGCTCCGGCCCGGCGACGGCGGCCGCCGCCAGCCCCGAGCCGATCAGCGGAACGGTGAGCATGCGCGGCAGCCAGAAGTGCTCGGCGTCCAGGCAGGCGAGCAGCAGCAACTGCCAGCCGAGCAGCGCGCCCAGCAGCGCGTTGGCCCCGCCGCCGACGCATGCCGCCCAGGCCGCGCAGCCCGCGCCGCCGAAGATGAAGGCCAGGGCGCGGGCGGGGGAGGGCGCGCGGACCGCGTCCGCCAGCCTCAGCGACAGCACGGCCAGCACATAGCCCATGGGAAAGCCGAGCCCGACGCTCGCGGCCAGGTGGACGCCCTGGGCCATGTCAGCTGCCGATCAGTTCCCAGACCTCGTCCGGCGAGATCTGGAAGAGGAGGCCGATGGATCGCAGCGACTGGCCCTCGGCGTGCAGCTTGCGGGCGTAGTCGATCTGGTACTTGGAGAGCTTGTTGCGGCTGCCGCCGCCGATGCGGCCCGGCGCGCGCAGGTTCGGGCGCGAGGGCCGGCGGGTTTCGTGCTCGGCCAGCAGCGACAGCAGCTCGGTCGCCGCCTCGGACGGCTGCAAAGTGTGGTTCGAGGCCTCGCCGTTCAGGATCCGCACGGCCGCGCCGATCTCCAGCAGGTCGCGCAACAGCTGCACCAGCTCGCCCGTCGAGCGCATGAAGCTCTCCAGGCTGCAGACCAGCACCTCGTCGCCACGCTTGATCCCGAACAGCAGCTTGTTCAGCCGGCGCTCGCTCTCCGGCGTGGGCTCGCCCTCCTCGACGATGACATCGCACGCTTCGGCCTGCAGGCGCTCACGTTGCGCCGCCGCCGGCGGCAGCGACGCGACTCCTCGAACGATACCGTAGCGCAACGACGCCCCCCACGCGGGGGAGACGGGCTCACCCCTTCAGCTTGGCGGCGGGACTATTTCGGGGGAGTGCGACAGTCCGGTGAAGTCTCGGTGACGGAAGCAAGAAGCCTGCGACGGCCCGGTGTCAATGTGGGGCCGTCCAGCACGAAAAATTGCCGTTCGGGTCAACCGTCATAAATGCTTTGCAGACCATGGCCATGCTATAAGGTTTTCCTCAACGACAGGTCCGACTCGGCCGCAAGACCGGGCGGACGGGAGGAAAATGTCATGCGTTCCATTGCTCTGGGGCTGGCGATCGCCGCCCTCGCCACCGTTCCCGCCCTCGCCAAGGACGCGGCCTCCGCGACCGCAGCGGGCAAGGACGCTTCCGCCCAGGTCGCCGGCGACGGCGCCCGGGTGCTCTATGTCTGCGACCGCTCCGACCTGACCCGCCGCGGCTTCGCCCGCGAGTTCGGCTCGGCCGAGTTCGTCACCGCCGACCGCGCCACGGCCAAGGGCGAGTCCTGGTCGGCCCCGCGCTGCATCAGCAGGCCGGAGATGATGCGGCTCAAGAAGCTCCAGTCGGCGAGCCTGCGCTAAGCCGACCTGGTTGGGCGCCGCCGGGCGGTCATCCGCCCGCGGCGCCTGCCCGCTTCTCGAAACTGTCACCGCGTCCGCCTAGGAACTGCGGGTGATCCTGAAGACGCCGAGACTCGTGCTCAGGCCGCTTGGGCCGGGCGACGCTGATGCGCTGGCCGCACTGCACGCAGACCCGGAGGTCATGGCCGACGCTGGCCGGCCGCTCGGCCGCAAAAAGTCCGACATCAAGCTCGCACGCTACCTTGACCATTTTGTGCGCTGGGGCTTCGGCCACTGGTCGCTCGTCCAGGACGGTGCGTTCGTGGGTATGTGGGCGTCAGCGCTAGCGGAGATGGTCACCCTCTTGGAAGTCACTACTCCGCGGGCTGGCGGCTCCATCGCGCAGCTTGGGGAAAGGGATTCGCGGTCGAGGCCGCCCGCGCGGTGCTTGATGACGCCTTCTCACGTGTCGGCTTGGACGAGGTGCTCGCCTACACCGGCCCCGACAACGCCCGCTCAAGAGCGGTGATGGGACGTCTCGGACTGTCGCGCCGGCCTGATCAGGACTTCACGCTGGACGAGGGGCGCCGCGTCTCGTCCTGGCTGACATGGGCTGCGGCGCCGGCTCCGACTGAGACGCCTGGTTGAGTCCGGGTCCAGTCAAAGCCCTCCGCGCGCTTGGCGTGACACCTCGCGCCGTGCGCCTGCTCTCCCGCCGCCTCCGCGCCCACTGGCTGGCGCGAACGGAGTCGGGGCTCGTGGTGCTGCGCCGCTACGGCGATGAAACGGACGGGGAGATCGCCTGGGAGGACGAGGTCGTCGCACGCCTGGCCGCGGCCGGCTGGCCGACGCCGCAATTGCTGGCGGGGCCGCTTCGGCTGGGCGAGGTTGCCTGGAGCCTTCACGTCTACCTGCCCGGGCGCGTCCTGTCGCGCGGCCCGGCCGGTCCGAGGGGCTATCGCCGCCTCGGCCGCCTGCTCGCCGAGTTCCACGACGCGCTGGCCGGCCTGCCGCCGCCGGGGCAGAGGCCGGGGTGGGTGAGCGTCGTGGACGGCGCGCTGCCGATCGGCGGTGGGACGGCCCGGCGCGACGAGCTGCTGGCGCTCCTGGAGCGCGCCGACTCCGAAGTGGCCCGCCTGGTCCGCCGCCAGCTTGAGGCTCTGGAGGCGCGGGCGCTCCCCGAAGTCTTCGCCGCCGCCCCTCGGCAGCTCGTGCACGGGGATCCGGCGCCCTGGAACCTGAAATCCGTGGGCGGCCGCTGCGTCGGCCTTCTCGACTTCGAACTCAGCCACCTGGATGTCGCCGCCGCAGACCTCGCTTTCGCTCGGCGCGGCTATCACGACGCCGTCGTGGCGGGTTACCTGTCGCAGCGGCCGATTGATGAGCGCCATCTCGCCCAGCTGGACGCGCTGTGGACCGCTGGACTGTTCCACGGCCTGTGGCGGATGCTCGCGAAGGCGCAGGCGCGCGGCGCGCTCGACCCTGCGGACCTGGCCTGGCACGTTCAGCAGTTCGGCAAGACGCGGCGGTACCAGTGACCGCCGAGGATGCGCTTGCGGTCTACCTAACCCTGGCGGAGGCCGGCGTGCGGGTCTGGCTCGACGGCGGTTGGGGCGTGGACGCGTTGCTCGGGCGTCAGACCCGGCCGCACGACGACCTGGACGTGGTGGTCGAGGAGCGCCAGCTGGCGAGGATGCTCGATGTACTGGCCGGCCGGGGTTTTGCCTCCATTCGCACGCCGGACGAGCGTCCCTGGAATTTCGTTCTCCAGGATACGGCCAGGCGCCGCATCGACGTCCATGTCGTCGTCATCGATGCCGCCGGGAACGGGATCTACGGCCCGCCGGAGAACGGGCAGGCCTATCCCGCGGCGGCGCTGCAGGGGCAGGGCCGCATCGGCGGCGTCCCGGTCAACTGCCTGACGGCCGAGCACCAGCTGGCCAGTCACACGGGATATCCCACCCGGCCCAAGGACCACCAGGACGTCCGCGCCCTCGCCGAAGCCTTCGGCCTTCCGCCTCCGCCGACCTATCGCCGTTGAGACCTGAAACCGGCGACGACGTGGCGGACGGGGTGGGATTCGAACCCACGGTGGGCGTGAACCCACGGCGGTTTTCAAGACCGCTGCCTTAAACCACTCGGCCACCCGTCCGGCAGGGCGCTTCTAGCAGGGGCGGGGAGGGGGCTCCACAGCCTGTTCGGAAGGGTTTCGTTAACCCTGCTGCAAGGCTCGGCCGTCAGGATGGGGCCGATCACCCCATCCGCCGAGGTCCCCGCCATGGCCGCCGTCCGCGCTCTCGCCCGTCCCGCCCGCTCGCTCGCGCTCGTCCTCCTGGCGGGGGCGAGCCTGGCCGCCTGCGCCAGCCCCAAGTTCGCCGCGCGGCTGCCCGCCTCGCCGGACGCGCCGGGCGCGGGGATCTCCGGGCCGCACTACAAGGTCGGAAAGCCCTACCAGGTGGGCGGCATCTGGTATGTGCCGCGCGAGCAGCCGGACTACGACGAGACCGGCATCGCCTCCTGGTACGGCCCGGGGTTCCACATGAAGGCGACGGCCAACGGCGAGACCTTCGACCAGGCGCTGGTCTCGGCGGCCCACACCACCCTGCCGCTGCCCAGCTGGGTGGAGGTCACCAACCTAGAGAACGGCCGCAAGATGGAGGTCCGGGTCAACGACCGCGGCCCGTTCGTGGCCGGCCGGATCATCGACCTGTCGCAGGAGGCCGCCCGCCGGCTGGGCTTCGAGCAGAAGGGCACCGCGCGGGTGCGGGTGCGCTACCTCGGCCCGGCCCAGCTGCCGGCGTCCGGCGTGCAGTACGCCTCCAACACCCGCAGCCCGAACGTGACGGCGATGACCCCGATCGCCAATCCGCCGCCCGCCGCGCCGGCCGAGGACCTGTGGGCGCCCCCGAAGACGGTCTCTTCGCCGAGCACAGTCGCCGCCGCCGAGCTGACCCCGCTCGACCTGCCGCCGGCCGCGCCGGCCCCCGCCGCCCCGGCGCTGACGCCGGTCTCGACGACGGCGCCGGCCACCACGGCCATCGGCCAGACCGCCGCCTACCGGATCCAGGCCGGCGCCTTCACCAACTGGGACAACGCCCGCAAGCGGGCCGACGCCATCGACGCCTCCGGCATCGCCCGGGCCAAGATCGAGACGGTCTACGAGGGCGGGGTGAACGTCTACCGCGTGCTGATCGACGGCCCGGCCGACGAGACGGAAGCTGCGATGCTGCGCGAGCGGGTGGTGGCGACGGGCTTTACCGACGCACGCGTGGTGCGCCGCTAGACTTCCTCGCCGAACGCGCCATTTTGGCGCCGTGGCGCGCGGGCGGTTCATCACTTTCGAAGGCGGCGAGGGCGGGGGCAAGTCGACCCAAGTCCGGGCGCTGGTCGCGCGCCTGGAAGAGGCGGGGATCGACGTCGTGGCGACCCGCGAGCCGGGCGGCTCCTTCGGCGCGGAGAGCATCCGCGACCTGCTGGTGACCGGCGCCGCCGACCGCTGGAGCCCGATCACCGAGACGCTGCTGATGTACGCCGCCCGCCGCGACCACATCGAGCGGGTGATCACGCCCGCCCTGGCCCGCGGCGCCTGGGTCGTCTGCGACCGGTTCGCCGACTCGACCCGCGCCTACCAGGGGGCCGGCGGCGGGACCGACCCGGCGCTGATCGCCGCGTTGGAGACCCACGTTCTGGGCGACGTGCGGCCCGACCTCACCCTGATCCTCGACCTGCCGGTGGAGGAGGGGCTGCGGCGGGCCCACAAGCGGGCCGGCGACGAGACCCGGTTCGAATCCAAGGGCGCCGCCTTCCACGAGAAGCTGCGCCAGGGCTTCCTGGCCATCGCCCGGGCCGAGCCCGGCCGCTGTGTGGTGATCGACGCCGCCCAGCCGGTCGACGACGTCGGCGAGGCGATCTGGGGGGCGGTGAGCGCCCGCCTGCCGCTCCATGCCTGAGGCGCCGCCGCATCCGCGCGAGGTGTTCGACCTGGTCGGCCATACGGCCAGCGAGGCCGCGTTCGAGGACGCCCGGGCCCGCGGGCGGCTGCATCACGCCTGGCTGCTGACCGGCCCGGAGGGCGTGGGCAAGGCGACCTTCGCCTACCGCGCCGCGCGCCGGCTGCTGGGCGCCGCACCCGAGCCGCGGCTGGGCCCGCTGGGATCGGACCCGTCCGATCCCGTCAGCCGTCAGGTGATCGCCCGGTCCCACCCGGACCTGCTGGTGCTCGAGCGGCTGACCGAGGACGGCAAGCCGCGCAAGGTCATCCCGGTGGACGAGGCCCGCACCCTGGCCGAGTTCTTCTCCAAGTCGCCGGCGACCGCGCCCTATCGGGTGGCGATCGTCGACGCCGCGGACGACCTCAACGTCAACGCCGCCAACGCCGTGCTGAAGACGCTGGAGGAGCCGCCGCCGCGGGGCGTGCTGTTCATGGTCAGCCACGCGCCCGGCAAGCTGCTGGCCACCATCCGCTCGCGCTGCCGCCGGCTGGCCTTCAGCCCGCTGCCGGAAGAGGAGGTGGCCGCCTTCGCCCGCCGCTACGCGGACGCCACGCCCGAGGACGCCCTGCACCTGGCGCGGATGAGCGGCGGCGCGCCCGGCCGGGCGCTGACCCTGGCGGCGAGCTCGGCCATCGAAGTGGACGAGGCGGCGCGGGCGATCATCTCCGGCCTGCCTGAACTGAACGAAGCCGCGGCTCTGGCGCTGGCGGACAAGTTCCGGGGCGGGGAGGGGCCGGCGCTCTTCGCGCTGACCTTCGAGCGGCTGGCCGCCCGCATCCACGCCTTCGTCGCCGAAGCCCGCGGCGAGCCGGCGGCGCTTGATCGCTGGGCCGCGGCGTGGGAGACGCTGCAGCGCCTGCCGCGCGAGGCCGAGGCGCTGAATCTCGACCGCGCGGACGCTTTCTTTGCGGCCCTCAAGGAGCTGAAGGCCGCCGCCCGCGCCTGAACCGGATGCTGATCGACAGCCACGTCAACCTGCACGCGCCCCAGTTCGACCCCGACCGAGAGGCGGTCATCGACCGGGCGCGCGAGGCGGGCATCGCCCTGATGGTCAACATCTGCGACCGGGTGTCCAACTTCGCCGCCGTGCGTGCGGTGGCGGAGGCGCCGGACATCTGGTGCACCGTCGGCACCCATCCGCACGAAGCCAAGGAGAATCCGCAGCTTGCGGCCGACACCTTGTGCGAAATCGCGGCCGATCCGAAGGTCGTCGGCATCGGCGAGACGGGGCTCGACTTCCACTACGACCTGTCGCCGCGGGACATCCAGGCCAGCGTCTTCCGGGTCCATGTCGAAGCCGCCCGGCGCACCGGCCTGCCGCTGGTCGTGCACACCCGCGAGGCCGACGACGTCATGGGCCAGATCCTCGAGGAGGAGTACGCCCGCGGGCCGTTCCGCCTCCTGATGCACTGCTACACCTCGGGCGCCGAGCTCGCCCGGCGCGCGGCGGCCCTCGGCGCCTGGTTCTCGGTCTCGGGGATCGCGACCTTCAAGACGGCCGAGGACGTCCGCGCCGTGGTCCGCGAGATGCCGGCCGACCGGATCATCGTCGAGACCGACTGCCCCTACCTGGCGCCCGTGCCCCACCGGGGACGGCGCAACGAGCCGGCCTATCTGCCCCAGGTGCTGGAGAAGCTGGCCGAAATCCGCGGCTGGAGCGTCCAGGACGCGGAGAAGCGGACCGAGGACGCCTTCTTCGCGCTGTTCGACCGGATTCCGCGGCCATGAGCGGCGTGCTGGAGGTCACCATCCTGGGCTGCGGCTCATCCGGCGGGGTTCCGCGGGCCGACGGCGACTGGGGCGTGTGCGATCCCGCCGAGCCGAAGAACGCCCGCACCCGCTGCTCACTGCTCGTCCGGCGCAAGGCCGGGGAGGGGGAGGAGACGACGGTGCTGGTGGACGCCTCGCCGGACCTTCGCCTGCAGACGGCCGCGGCGGGGGTCAAGCGGCTCGACGCGCTGCTGCTCAGCCACGACCACGCCGACCAGACCCACGGGATCGACGACGTGCGGGCCTTCTTCATCCGCCAGCGGGCGAAGATCCCGTGCCTGATGGATGCGGCGACCCACGCCTCGATGATGCGCCGGTTCGGCTACATCTTCGAAGCCGAGGGCGGCTATCCGGCCATCTGCGAGGCGCGCGAGCTGCCGGCGCATGGGGCGACCTGGATGCTGGACGGCCCGTCCGGCGCCATTCCGGTCTCCACCTTCGACCAGGACCACGGCGGCGTCCGCTCGGTGGGCTTCCGGTTCGGCGGCGTGGCCTACTCCAGCGACGTGGTCGGCCTCGACGAGGCGGCGTTCGCGGCGCTCGAAGGCGTCGAGGTCTGGATCGTCGACGCCCTGCGCTGGCGGCCGCACCCGACCCACGCCCACGTCGAGCGGTCGCTGGAGTGGATCGCGCGGGTGAAGCCGAAGCGCGCCATCCTCACCAACCTGCACATCGACCTCGACTACCGCGACCTGGCGGCCAGGCTTCCAGAGGGGGTCGAACCGGCCTACGACGGCCTCGTGATCGAGCATGCGCTAGGGACGGAGTTTCCTTGATTTTCCCGCCGCTTAAGCTCGGTTTCCTCGCGTCCCGCAACGGCAGCGCGATGCGCGAGATCGTTAACGCGATCGAGGGCAGGGCGCTGGACGCCGAGGCGCGCCTGCTGGTGAGCAACAACAGGAGCGCGCCGGCGCTGGGCTTCGCCGCCGAGCACGGCGTGCCTAGCCTGTGCATACCGACGCAGAGCGATCCGGACGCCGCCGATGCGCGGCTCTGCGCCGCGCTCGAGGCCGCGGGCGTCGAGTTGGTGGTGCTGTCCGGATACCTGCGGCGCCTCGGGCCGACGACGCTGGCCAGATTCCACGACCGCATCCTGAACATCCATCCGGGCCCGCTGCCGGCGTTCGGCGGCGAAGGCATGTACGGCCGGCGCGTGCACGAGGCGGTCATCGCCGCCGGCGTCGCGCAGAGCGAAATCTGCATCCATCTGGTGGACGAGGAATACGACCGCGGCCCGATCGTCGCCCGGCGCGCCGTCCCAGTGGAGCCCGGCGACACCGCCGAGACCCTGGAAGCCCGCATCCTGGCGCTGGAGCCGCCGTTCTTCGTCGACACGCTGCAGCGGATCGCCGAGGGGACGTGCCGGCTGCCTTGAGAGCGGCCTCCTCGTATTTCCGATAATCTTCCTTAGGCGAAGAACGCCTGCGCCCCCTCGAACCCGCCCCCTGTCGCGATGCGCAATACGGCCGGGCGGCGGCCCGCCGCCCGACTTGCGGAACGGCCAGCGAACCGCCCACTTCTTCCTCAGGGGCGCATTCGTCCGATCAGAACCTGGCCGCAATCGACACGCCTGCGGTCCTCGGCGGCGCATAGATGCTGAGGGTGTTGCCGAAGATGTCGAGCGGCGTGCGCCGTAGGACGCCGTCTTCTTCGAACAGGTTGTTCGCGAACACGCCAATGCGGATCCGATCGCCTGGCAGCGTGTAGAACAGCCGCGCATTGACCAGGTGAATGTCGTCGGTCTTGGCCTCCGGAGAGAGGCTGATGTCCTTGGGCTCGTTGGTTTCTTCGCTGAACGCGCCCTGCAGGTAGGAGTACTCGACCATCGGCTCCAGCAGCCCGCCGTTGGGCATGAGCCACGAATAGGAGATGTCGGCGCTCACATCCCACCGGCCTGTGTAAGGCACGGTGTTCCCGGCGAGCTGGTCAAAGCCCCCGGCGTCGTTCGGGCTGAGGAAGTCCTTGTACTCCCCCTCGGACCAGCCAGCGCCCAAGGAGAGCACCAGGTTCTCGACAGGGATTGCGCGCGCCTCGATTTCGAAGCCGCGGAACTCGACGTCCTTGGCGGGTTGAAGCAGCTCCTGCCCGAACTCGTTCACGACCTTCTGGTGGTACCCGTCGACCTTGTAGAAGAAGACGGACCCGTTCAGCCGGAGGCGGCGGTCGAGCCATTCCGTCTTGGCGCCCGCCTCGTAGGCGACGAGCTCCTCAGGATCCACGGCGTTGATCTCGGCGACGTCGATGAACGCGGCGGTGTTGAAGGCGCCGCTCTTCACCCCCTTCGACACGCTCGCATAGAGCAGCTTGTCGGGGTCGACCTGGTAGTCGACCCCTACCCGGCCGCTCCAGAACTCCCAGGTGCGGTCGTGCTTCACGTTCTGCACGCCGGTGAGGTCCACGACGTCGTCCGGCCTGACGTCGTAGGGGTTCGCCGTCCGCGGGTCGATGTAGGTGCCGAAGCCGTCGTAGTTGTAGAAGTCCTGGTCGAGCCGCCGCTTGTCGCGTGAAAGCCGACCGGCGAGCGTGAACTTCAGCCGTTCCGTCGCCTGATAGGTCGTGTGCGCGAACACGGCCACCGACTTGATGTCCTGCTCGTAGTCGTCGAGCACGAGGAACACCGCCGGGGCGCCGCCGTCCAGATAGCCGAACGCGCCCGAGTCGTCCCCGAACAGGAACGAGCCGGTGCTGCGCAGGTCTTCCTGCATGTAGAATGCGCCGACGATCCACTGCAGCGGGCTCTCAGTCGTCGACGAGAGGCGCACCTCCTGGCTGAACTGATCGGACTCGGCCCTTCCGCTCTGGACCCCATAGTAGGGTGTCTGCACCGGTCCATTGCCGTAGCCGAGGTCGAAGACGCCCTGCACCACCCCATCCACGTAGTTGAAGGCCAGGTGCGTCTTGGTGGACACCCCGCCCGTCACCGCATTGAGATCGAATCCATCGAAGCGATGCGTGAGGCGCAGGGACAGCTCCGTCGCCCTGACGCGCTCGAACTGCCGGGTCGTGGAATACAGGTCGTACGTGCCGCCCAGCACCTGGCCGGTAAGGGGCTGGAGCTCCTGCTCCGCCGGCCGCATGGTCGGCTGACCGAGGAAACGTCCCGTCTGGAGCTTGATCTGCGCCAGCGTGTTCTCGCCCAGGTCCACGTCCACCAGCGCGCGCACGGCCCAGCGCTCGTCCTCGCCCAAGGGCTCGCCGTCGATCAGGTTCTTGAAGTGACCGTCGGTGTCGCGCGCCGTGAAAGCCAGCCGCCCGCGCACCCAGTCACCGACGATGGGCCCGCTCATCGACCCGTCGACGGACCTGTCGTTGAAGCTGCCGTAGCTCGCATGCAGACGTCCCTCGGGCGCGCCCGTCGGCTGCGCCGAGACGAAGTGAATGACGCCGGCCGACGCGTTGTAGCCAAACAGCGTG
Organism: Phenylobacterium terrae; assembly: GCF_042681205.1. Classification (NCBI taxonomy): domain Bacteria; kingdom Pseudomonadati; phylum Pseudomonadota; class Alphaproteobacteria; order Caulobacterales; family Caulobacteraceae; genus Phenylobacterium; species Phenylobacterium terrae. The sequence continues at coordinate 432,574 of NZ_JBHUEY010000006.1, read as the reverse complement.
CCTTGAGGCCCCTTCAGAACCTCGACGCGGTCGAGGTCGAACAGCGCAAACCCCTGCGCGGCGAGATTGTTGAGCAACAGGTCGTCACTGTAGACGGGTATCGGCGTGTTTGAGCTCGGGTTGAACTCCGTGTTCGACACCCCGCGCAGCGTGAACTGCGGTGTCGAATTGCCGAACGTGTTCACGGCCTGAAGATTTGGGACCTGGGTGACGATATCGGTCGCGCTCGTCAGCCCCGCGTCGGCGATGTCATCGCCCCCCAGAGCCGTCACGGAGATCGGTACGTCCTGAAGACTCTCGGCGCGGCGCTGGGCCGTGACGATGATCTCGTCGATCTGGGTCGCCCGGTCGGCCTCCGGCTGCGCGTCAGCGCTCCAGCCCGCCAGACAGGACGCGCCTGTGGCGCACATCAGCATCCAACGACGCGTCCACGACAGCTTCTTCGGCATCCTGGCCTCTCCCCGGTCCGACGCCTTTTGAACGCGTCGTTCTAATTAGCATCACAGTTGTCATGTTAATTAGAGAATGCAAGGGGGGATCGCGGCCTGAAAGCGGGGAACTGGATGCTTTCGAAGTCCCCTCCCCGCCCGCCGCCCCGCGGCGCAAGTCACGAGCGACGTGGGACTTCGCGTCTCAGGGCCCGTCGCCCGCGTCAGAACGCCTTGTGCTGGCCCGAGTCCGACCTCTTGCCTTCCCGGGCGTCCCAGGCGGCGTTGATGACGTAGGCGTAGAGCGCCGCCACGTCGGCGTCGGTCAGGGCCTTGAACTGGGGCATGCCGCCCGACCTGCGATCGCCGCCCTGCACCACCCCTTTGAAGTGCGTCAGGTCGAGCTGGGTCCGGTTCAGGTTGGGGATCCCGCCGCCCACCGAAGCGCCGCCGTCGGTCCCGTGGCAGTACTCGCACGAATAGGCGGCGAAGAGCGCCTCGCCGCGCCTGGCCAGCGCGGCGTCCTGGCGCGGGACAGGCGGCGCCGGCGCGGGCTCCGCCTTCGCGAGCGGCGGATAGGCGGCCGTCCCGCCGATCTTGAAGGCGAGCAGCCGCGGCGGCGTGCGCGCCTCCGGCGTGGAGCTGTAGCGGCCGACCAGCGATGCCGAGGCCGAGGCCCCGCCGTTCCCGGTGGCGACGACAAGGTACTGCTCTCCGTCCAGCGTGACGGTCGACGGCGCGGCGCGGATCGCCCCGCCCGTCTGCCGGCTCCACAGGATCTCGCCGGTCGCCTCGTCGAAGGCGACCAGCCGCCCGTCCGCCAGGCCCTGGAAGACGAGGCCGCCGGCGGTGTGCAGCAGCCCGCCGTTGACCGGCAGCCTGGACGTCGTCGTGCGCCACTTCACCGAATGGCTGGCCATGTCGATCGCCACCACCTCGCCGCGTGGCTTCACTTTGGCGTCGGGGCGATCCCCGTAATACCAGTCGTAGTGACCCTCGGCCGTGCGGCTGACCGGCATCACCATCGCCGGCACGTAGAGGATGTTGGTCTTGGGGTTGAAGGCCAGCGCCTCCCAGCCGTGCGCGCCCATCCCGCCGGGAAGCACCAGCGTCTCCTGGCCGGGCCTGTTCCAGTACATGGCCTCGGGGTTCTGGATCGGCCGCCCCTGCGCGTCGAGGCCGCTCGCCCAGGTCATCTGCGCGTACTGCGTCCCGCCCAGGAACTTGCCGGTGGCCGCGTCGTAAGCGTAGGCGAAGCCCTGCTTCGGGACGGAGATCACCGCGCGGCGGACCTGCCCGTCCACCGGCAGGTCGGCGAGCATCAGGCCCACCGCCGCCTCATAGTTCCAGCCGTCGTGCGGCACCTGCTTGGCGTGCCAGCGGTACTTGCCGGTGCGTGCGTCCACCGCGACCACCGAGTTGGTGAAGAGCTCGTCGCCGGCGTCTGCGGCCCGCAGGTTCGGCTCGCCCGGCCCAAGGGCGCCCGTGCCGATGATCAGCTGCTGCAGCTTCTCGTCGTAGACCATCGCGTCCCAGGGCGAGCCCGAGCCGCGCGTCTTGGCGTACCAGCCGGTCCCCCAGGTCTTGGCGATCTTCTGGTAGAACGGATCGGTCTCGGCGGCCGGGTCGCCGGGCACGGTGTAGAAGCGCCACCTGCGCTTGCCCGTCTCGACGTCGAAAGCATCGACGAAGCCGCGCTGCGTGCCCAGCTCCTGGTTCGAATTGCCGATGAACACCAGGCCCCCGCCGACCCGCGGGGCGCCGGTGATCCCGTAGTCGAGCTTGGAGTCGCAGCTCTGTGCTTCCCAGCGCTGCTTGCCCGTCTTCTGGTCGACCGCCACCAGCCGGCAATCGCCCGTGGCGATGATCACCTTGCCCTTGTAGAGCGCCACGCCGCGGTTGAACTGGCGGGCCCAATAGCCGCCCACCGATTGGTCCTCGGTGGAGCCGTCCGGATACTCCGCCGTGAAATGCCACAGGAGCTTCCCGGTCTTCAGGTCGTTGGCGAAGATCTGGCCGCCCGGCCCGCCCTGGAAGACCACGCCGCCCTCGATCAGCGGATTGCCCACCAGCCCGTAGGTGGTGGGCATGTCGACGGCCCAGGCCAGGCCGAGCTCGTCGAGGCTCTCCTTGTCGATCTGGCGGAGCGCGGCGTGGTGCTGCATCTGGGAGCCGTTGCCGAGCAGCGCCCAGTCGGTGTTCGCCGGATCGCCGGCGCCGCGCGAGCACGCGGCCGCCAGCATCGACAGCGCCAGGACGGCGGCCTTTGCGACCTTCATGGCTGGGCCCGTCAGGCCAGGCCGGAGCCGGCGACGGCCACCGCGCGGACCTCCACCAGGAACTCGGGCATCGCCAGCTGGGTGACCCCGACGGCGGTCCAGGACGGGTACCGGTCAGGGAAATAGGCGTCCTTCACCTTGCGGAACTCCGCCATGTCGCCGCGAAGGTCGGTGTGGAAGGTCATCAGCTCGACCACGTCCGCCAGGGTCGCGCCGGCGCTCTCGAGGATGGTCTTCAGCCCTTCGAACGCCAGGCGGGCCTGCGCCTCCATGCCGACCCCCGGCTTCATCGCCGCGTCGATGCCGACCTGGCCGGAGACCCAGATCATGTCCCCGACCCGGGTCGCCGGGGCGAAGTGATAGGCGTCGTACATCGCCTGCATCGGCGCCGGGATGATCTGCCGGCGCCGGCGGTCCTGCTCGCTCATGATCCGGTCCTCAGACGACTTGGCGGAAGACGGGCGAGCGGAAGGGCGCGCCGGCCTCGAGGCCGGCCAGCTCCTTCTTGAACAGCACCCCCTGGCGGGCGTACCCGGACCGGCTCTCGTCGGGCAGCGGACTGAAGGTGGCGTCGTCGCCGAAGAAGCGCAGCACCAGCGTGTGGCGGTTCGGGAACTCGGCGTCCACCGCCGCGCCGCCGTGCAGCGTGCCGGGATGCAGCACCAGCACGTCCCCCGGCTCTGTCGCCCATGACAGGATCTCGAACGCCCCAGGATCGGCCCTCCGCTCGGCCTCCACGTCCGGCAGCCGCGGCCAGACGTCCCCGCCGTGCAGCGGATCGGTCGGGTCTTCCGGGTTCCTGAAGGTGGTGCCGTCGTAGCGCGGGCCCAGGTGCGAGCCGCGGACGATCTCCAGCGCATTGGCCTTGGGCACGGCCTCGAAACTGATCCAGGCGTTGCCCCAGTGCAGGCCGGCCCAGGGCAGATACGACGTGTCCTGGTGCCAAAGGGTGCGCCCGCCCACGCCCCCCTCTTTCAGGAACACCTCTTCGGCGAAGTACCAGGCGTTCTGCGACCCCCAGAGGTCGGCGAACATCCGGCCAAGCGGCAGGGACGCCACCAGCTCGTCGAGCTTGGGCTTGGCCAGAGGGTTGCAGTTGTCGACGTGCGCCCGCTGGCCGCTGCTGCCGATCATCTTGCTGGCATGCGGACCAGGGTTCTCGATGGCCCAGTCGAACGCCTCGCGGCATTGCGCGAGCTGCTCGGAGCTCAGCACCCCCTTCATCAGGACCGCGCCGTCCTCCCGGTAGGCCTTTCGCAGAGCGTCTTCCATCGATGCGTCCTCCGCACATTGTTCTTGTGGAAGCACCGTATCAGCGGCCCCTATTTTGCGCAACGAATGTTATGATAATTGGAAGCCAGGGCGAACCGGCTATCCTTGGCCGCATGGCCGACGACCAAGCCCTCACCAAGTCCGCTCCGAGACCGGCGGCGGAGACTCCGCCCCGCCGGGGGCGCGGCCGGCCGGTCGGCGACCGCGAGGGCCGGCGCGCGGAACTGCTCGAAGCGGCGATGAAGGTGATCGCCGAGGAGGGCATCGCCGCCGCATCCCTGCGCCGGGTCGCCAAACGCGCCGGATGCACGACGGGCGCCGTCTCATATTATTTCGCCAACAAGGAAGCGATGATGGCCGCCGTCATCGAGAGCCGCTTCGACCAGTTCGACAAGCTCTTGGAGATTGGCGACGACGCGGCCAGCGTCAGGCGTGGGTTCGAACGCTGGCTCGAGATCACCACCACGGAAGACGCCGTCTGGGCGGCCGGCTTCCAGCTGCTCGCCTACGCGCGCAACGAACCGGCCCTCGCCGCCGCATATCAACGGCGCTACGCCCATTACCGCGGCGTCTTCGCCTCGATTCTGGCCAAGGGGCAGCAGCAGGGCTGGGTCCGCACCGACATCGCCGCCGACCTGCTGGCCGACCAGCTCAGCGCGATGGGGGACGGGTGGATGATGCTCTACCCGATCGAGCCTGCCCGCTTCGGGCCGAAACGAGTGAAGGCGCTCCTGGACGCCACCATGGCCATCATCTCGCCGCCCGCGCCCTCGCCCGGAAAACGCTCCGCCTGATCCCGCTTTCGGTCGTCAGCGCCGCGCTTTATTTTGCATCACACCCGTGATGTTATTCGCCGACCCGACGTGGTCGTCGGGGCAGGATCGGACGGCGAGAGAATGGGCGACCTTGAACTGAGCGCGATCCGCCTGCGGCCCATGGGCCTCGAAGACCTCGGCCAAGCGCCGCTCGACTGTCACGGAGGCGCCGCCGAGGCGGCTGATCGGATCCGCGACCTGGGCGCGGCCGCGATCCTCGCTTTCGACGGCGACCAGCACGTCGGACAGCTGCAGTTCCGGCGACATCGGCCAGGACTCCGGTCGGCCGCCGGGCTCTTCAGTCCGGACTACTGGGGCGACTTCGCAGGGCGCGACCCTCCCCTGCCCGCCGCCACGCTTTGCATCTATTGCTACCACGTCGGTCAGCTGACCGCGGGCAAGGACAGGGATGCGCGCTACCAGGGCCGGGGCCTCGGCGTCGCGCTCCTGGATCATCTCATCCACTGGGCGCGCAGCGAGGGATTTGCGGCGATCGTCGCCAAGTCCATGCCGCCGGCCCGTGAGATCCTGCAGTTCATGGGCGGCCAGACCGAAGCGACTTACGCAAGCCGCGGCTTCACCTGCGTCGACCGGTGGATCGATCAACCCATGCATCAAGCGCTGGTCGAGCGCGATTTGGTCGGCGCCCAGGGCGACCCCGAAAAAGACGCGACGGTGGGCCTCTGCGTGCTGCAGCTGCGGCCGTAGCTGCGCCACGGGCGCCGGCGCCGCGGGGACGCAGATCGAGATCGCGCGAGCGTTCGCATGCTCCGGCGGCGGCGATACGCAGGAACTCGCGCCCCCGCCCCTCGTTTGGGGTCCGATCCGCAACGGGATCGGTCAGAGCGCTCGGGATGTCCTTCAGGCCCTCACAGCGGAAGATGCTCGCCCCCGCGATGTCCGGGGCGCTGGCCGCTGCGGCAGTCGGCGTCGGATCGGGGGCGGCGCTGAAGCCGACGGCCGCCGAGTGCGGCCTGCCGCGCCCGCCGCAGCTGCTGCATCTGTCCGAGGTCGAGCTGGCGGCCCTGGAACGTTCGCCGCGTCACACCTGGCCGAGCGTCCCGGCGGCCTGGCGGTCCTGACGTCCCGTCGGCCCTTACCCACAACGAGCACACGCAAAGCGCTGCCTTGGGATTTTCTCGCGCGATACGGGAACTGGCCTGCCCGCGCTGTGTTGAGGAAGTGCGCGGCGCCCACCCCCCGACAGAGCCGCGCAGCACAACCAGCCCCCCAGGCCCCGCCGTTCGCGGCGGGGCCATCCCTTTTCAGCGGAAACGGTAGATCGCCGGGTTCATCGGCGGCAGCTCGCCTGTGACGGGCTCCAGCCGCACGCGCCGGCCGCCGCAGGCGCACCGCAGCCGCGCCTCGAAGGCCCTCAGCGGCAGGCCGTGCCCGGCCTCCATCCAGTCCCCCAGATCCAGCGCGCTCTCCGCGCCGCAGTTGGCCGACAGGCACCGCGCCACGAGCATGCCCGCCGGCGGCCCAGCCGCCCTCGCCGCCTGTTCCATCATTCCCCAATCCGAGCCGTCGTGAGCCATCTCGCCTCCAGGAATGGAACAAAAGCAGAACTGCCGAGCGGGCGCCAGGGCCCGACGGCTGTATTTCGGCATGATTCAACGGGCTCCGCCCAGCCCTCGCCCGGCGGGCGTCAGCATGCCGCATCGCGACCGCGCGCCAGAGTCCCATATTAGGACAGTGCCAAGGCCCGCAGAGGCCGGCCGGCGGTGCTCCGCCAAACCTTAGAAAATCCAGCCCGCTAAGCGGAGCAATTGCATCATCTAGAGAGGTGGACCTGGTGGATCAAACGCGCGCGCACGCGCCCACCCACAATCATTGGAAGCGGTTGGCGGTCTTTGCGCTGCTCGCGATCTGGTGCGTGGCGTTCTTCGCGGTCGCGGCCCAGGCGAGCGGCTATGTGGGGGCGAACCTGACCTCCCGCCAGACCAGCGCCGAGGCGCTCACCGCCGAGAGGCTGGGGCAGCTGTTCCCGCGCGTCGAGGAGCCGGTCTACGAGACCGTCTGGGTGGGCAAGGACGTGGACGGCGACGGCGCGGCCGACTTCGCCAACCCCACCGGCCTGGCCCCGCGCGAGCATGACCACTTCGGCTCCGGCGCCTTCGGCGCCTCCCGCGACGGCGGCCGCCGCCGGCATGCGGGCGTCGACTACGTCGCCGAGGCCGGCCAGACCGTGGTCGCCCCGATCTCCGGCTATGTCAGCCACATCGGCTACTGCTACGGCGACAGCGTCCGCTACCGCTATGTCGAGATCACCAACCCGGCGCTCGGCTACGAGGCCCGCGTCTTCTACATCGACCCGGACGTGAAGGTCGGCGACGCGGTGCGCGTCGGCAAGCCGATCGGCAAGGTGCGCACGCTGCAGGACCGCTACGCCGGCATCACCGACCACGTCCACCTGGAGATCGCCGCGCCCGGCCAGGGCCGCATCGACGCCACCCGGGTGATCGCCGAACGGACCGTGCGCGCCGACCTGCGCGGCTAGCTTACCTTCACCACCTCGCTCATCACCGGGCCGATCTCGTCGTGCAGGACGAGATCGGCGAGCATGTCCTGCTCGGTCGGCTCGCGATTGACGATGGCCAGCCGCGCGCCGTTGCGCTTGGCCATGATCGGAAAGCCCGCGGCCGGATAGACGACCAGGGACGATCCCAGCACCAGGAAGAGGTCGCAGGACAGCGTCGCCTCCTGCGCCCGCTGCATCGGCTCTTCCGGCATCGCCTGGCCGAACGAGATGGTGGCGGTCTTCACGATCCCGCCGCAGTCGCGGCACGCGGGGAGCTCTCCCCGCTCCAGGAAGGGCCCTCTGAGGTCCTCCAGCTCGTGCCGCATCCCGCACTCGAGGCAGGATGCGTAGGTGGCGTTGCCGTGCAGCTCGATGATCTTCTCGGGCGGCACGCCGCTCGCCCGATGCAGATCGTCGACGTTCTGTGTGATCACCGCCGAGACCTTGCCCTGCTCCACCAGCCGGGCGACCGCGTAGTGGCCGGCGTTGGGCGCCCTGCCCGTCCAGCCGGCGCGGCCGGTGAAGGCGCGGGTCCAGGCCTCCCGCCGCTTCTCCTCACTGGCGACGAACTCCTGGAAATAGATCGGGCTCATCCGGCTCCAGACCCCGCCGGGGCTGCGGAAATCGGGAATGCCGGATTCGGTGGAGATGCCGGCGCCGGTGAACACCACCACGTTCGCCGCCCGCTCGATCAACTCGGCCAGCCGTCCGGGGTCAGCCATCGCGCTTCATCATCCCGAACCTCGCCCGCGTCGACGTCGCCTGGAAGGTCTCCAGGCCGTTGGCGACCAGGATCTCCCAGATCTCCTCGGCGCTCTCGGCATATTTGAACAGCTCCAGGTCGACCGGGTTGATCATGCCGTGCTCCAGCAGGTGCTCGAAGTTGATCAGCTTGGTCCAGTAGCCCTTGTCGAACAGCACGATGGGGATGACCGGCGCCTTCCCGGTCTGCCGCAGCGTCAGGATCTCGAACAGCTCGTCGAGGGTGCCGAAGCCGCCCGGGAAGATCACCAGCGCATGGGCCCTGAGCGCCAGGTGCATCTTGCGCATCGCGAAGTAGTGGAATCGGAAGGTCAGCTCCGGCGTCGAATAGGCGTTCGGCTCCTGCTCGTGCGGCAGGGTGATGTTGAAGCCGATGGACGGCGCGCCGGCGTCGCAAGCGCCGCGGTTGGCCGCCTCCATGATGCCGGGCCCGCCGCCGGTGGCGATCACGTTGCGGCGGATCGGCTCGCCGTGCAGCAGCGCCCCGCCCCGCTCGGAGGCGATCCGCCCGAACGCGCGCGCCTGCTGGTACCAGAAGGCGGCCCGCCCATCGCCGGCCTCGTGGCTGCGGGCGCTGCCGAACACCACGATGGTCGAGACGATCCCCCAGGCCCGCAGGACCTGGTCGGCCTTGGCGAACTCCAGCATGAACCGGACCCCGCGCATCTCCTCCGAGAGCAGGAACTCGGTGTCGAGCGTGGGGAGCCGGTAGCTCGGCGAGGCCATCTGGGCCTCGTTGCCGCTGATGTCTTCGACGTGCGGCTGCGGCGGCGGGATCGTCTTTTCTTCGGCCATGGGGCGGTAACGCAGAAGCTAGGCGACGAGCGCCGTCACCTCCTCCACCTCGCCCGGCGTCAGCACCCAGCCGGCCGCCGCGGCGTTGGCCTGCACCTGCTCGGGCCTGGTCGCGCCGGCGATCACCGAGGAGACGACCGGCTGGCCCAGCAGCCAGGCGAAGGCGAGGTCCAGCAGGCCCTTGCCGCGCTGCTCGGCGAACCCGGACAGCTTCTCCAGCTTCTCGAAGTTGCGGTCGGACAGGGCGTCCTGCCCGCGCTTGCCCCACGCGGCCAGGCGGGTGCCTTCCGGCGGCGGCTCGCCGCGCTTGTACTTGCCGGTGAGCAGGCCCGAAGCCAGCGGGAAGAAGGGCAGGAAGCCGAGGCCGAACCGCTCGCAGGCCGGCAGCACCTCGCGGGCCGAGCCGCGCTCGAGCAGGCTGTAGAGGTTCTGGGCGGAGACGAACCGCTCCCGGTTCGTCGAGCGGCTGATCCAGTCGGCGTCGGCGATCTGCCAGCCGGTGAAGTTGGAATTGCCGAGGTAGCGGACCTTGCCGGCCTTCACCAGGTCGTCCAGCGCCGACAAGGTCTCCTCGATCGGCGTGTCGGGGTCGGGGCGGTGCATCTGGTAGAGGTCGATGTAGTCGGTCCCGAGCCGCTTCAGGCTCGCCTCCACCGCCTGCATGATATAGCGGCGCGAGCCGCCCTTCTGGTCGTGCCGCTGGCCCATGGGGCTGGCGAACTTGGTGGCGATCACCACCTCGTCGCGGCGGCCGGCCAGGGCCTTCCCCAGCATCACCTCGGACTGGCTGCCGCCGTAGACGTCGGCGGTGTCGAAGAAGTTGATCCCGGCGTCGAGGGCGGCGGCGACCACGGCGTTGGTCGCCTCCTGGTCGATGCGCATGCCGAAGTTGTTGCAGCCGATCCCCACGGCGCTGACCTTCAGCCCGCTGTTCCCCAGCCTGCGGTACTCCATCCCCTACCCTCCTACGCGTTGGCGCTCTGGCGGCGCGGGCGCGATGGTAGGCGGCGGGCGAGCGTCGCCGCAATGGGCGGCGGCTCAGAGCGAGCGCAGGATCCGGAGCGCCTCGGGGTTTTCGCAGGCGGCGCGGCGCTCGTTGATCTGCTGGAACAGCGAGACGCTGGTGGTCTCCTCCTCCGGCTCCAGCCATTGCAGCGCAGCGCGGTAAGCCATTTCGTCACTCGATGCGGCGATCTCGCCAAGCTCGACGTTGAGCGTCATCGATGTCTCCCGTCCGGGGCGGCCCGTTAACGGATTATCAACTCTGAAACAGAGTGAAACGGAAGAGCTTGGCTGTTGGCCTCACGAACCTTTGAGCCGGCCGAAATCTGTTATCACCGATAACATTCTGGTTGGCGGGCCCGACGGTCGGGGCCTACCATATCCTTCCAAGAAATGACGCCGCGTCGCGGCAGGCTTAGGCCGGGGTCCTTCAGGATCGCGTCTCCGCCTCCGCGGGAGTAGAGTGTCGCGGGAAGGAAACGGATACGTGCAGCGCACCCGCGCAGAGGGGCCCGAGTACTTTCACAAGGTGGTCGATTGCCAGTGGGCCTGCCCTGCCCACACGCCGGTCCCTGAGTACATCAGGCTGATCGCCGAAGGCCGATACACCGACGCCTACATGATCAACTGGAAGAGCAACGTCTTCCCGGGGATCCTCGGCCGGACCTGCGACCGCCCCTGCGAGCCCGCCTGCCGGCGCGGCCGCGTGGAGGAAGAGCCGGTGGCCATCTGCCGGCTCAAGCGCGTCGCCGCCGACAACAAGGGCGCGATCGTCGACCTGCTGCCAAGGCCGGCGGAACAGAAGAACGGCTACCGGATCGCCCTGGTGGGCGCTGGGCCCGCTTCTCTGACCGTGGCCAGGGACCTCGCGCCGCTCGGCTACGAGCTCGTCTGCTACGACCAGGAGACCAAGAGCGGCGGCATGATCCGCTCGCAGATCCCCCGATTCCGCCTGCCGGAGGAGGTGATCGACGAGGAGGTGGGCTACGTCGCCCAGCTCGGCCTCGAGCTCAGGCTCGGCCAGCGGATCGACAGCCTGAAGGCCCTGCTGGACGAGGGCTACGACGCGGTCTTCGTCGGCGCCGGCGCGCCGCGCGGCCGTGACCTCGACATTCCCGGCCGCCAGGAGGCGGCGGCGAACATCCACATCGGCATCGACTGGCTCTCCTCGGTGTCCTTCGGCCACGTGGAGCGGATCGGCCGGCGGGTGATCGTGCTGGGCGGCGGCAACACCGCCATGGACTGCTGCCGCACCTCGCGCCGGCTGGGCGGCGAGGACGTCAAGGTGATCGTCCGCTCCGGCTTCGAGGAGATGAAGGCCTCGCCCTGGGAGAAGGAGGACGCGATGCACGAGGGCATCCCGATCCTCAACTACCTGGTCCCCAAGGCCTTCACTCACGAGGGCGGCAAACTGACCGGCATGTGGTTCGAGAAGGTGGTCGCCGAGTACGACGACAAGGGCCGCCGCCGCCTCGTGCCCTCCGGCGAGCCGGACCAGCACTTCGAGTGCGACGACGTCCTGATCGCCGTCGGCCAGGAGAACGCCTATCCCTGGATCGAGCGCGACGTCGGGATCGAGTTCGACGAGTGGGACATGCCCAGGGTCGACCCGGTCACCTTCCAGTCGACCAATCCCAAGGTCTTTTTCGGCGGCGACGCCGCCTTCGGGCCCAAGAACATCATCTGGGCCGTGGCCCACGGCCACGAGGCGGCGATCAGTATCGACGCCCACTGCCGCGGCGCGCGGGTCTCCGACCGGCCGCCGCCGATGGCCAGCCTGATCAGCCAGAAGATGGGCATCCACGAGTGGAGCTACGACAACGCCGTCTCCAACGACCGCCGCTACCGGGTGCCGCTGCGCGAGCCGGAGGTGGCGCTGAAGGACGTGCGCGTCGAGGTGGAGTTGGGCTTCGACCGCGAGCTGGGGTTCAAGGAGGCCCAGCGCTGCCTGAACTGCGACGTGCAGACCGTCTTCACCGACAACCTGTGCATCGAGTGCGACGCCTGCGCCGACATCTGCCCCACCGACTGCATCACCTTCATCGCCGAGGAGCCGGAGCCTGAGCTGCGGACCAAGCTGAAGGCGCCGGCCCTGAACCTGACCCAGGACCTGCTGGTCTCGGGCGCGCTCGCGACCGGCCGGGTCATGGTCAAGGACGAGGACGTCTGCCTGCACTGCGGGCTCTGCGCCGAACGGTGTCCCACCGGCGCCTGGGACATGCAGAAGTTCATGCTGGAGACGGCGCAAGCGGGGGCGGGATGCCGGTGACGCGGTACAACGACTTCGTCGTCAAGTTCGCCAACGTGAACGGCTCGGGCTCGGCCAGCGCCAACGGCCTGTTCGCCAAGGGCGTGATGCGGATGGGCGTGCCGGTGGCGGCGCGCAACATCTTCCCCTCCAACATCCAGGGCCTGCCCACCTGGTACGAGGTGCGGATCACCGAGGAAGGCCACCTGGGCCGCCGGGGCGGCGTCGACCTGATGGTCGCGATGAACCCGCAGACCTGGGAGAAGGACGTCGCCGAGATCGAGAGCGGCGGGTTCCTGTTCTACGACTCCACCAAGCCGATGCCGGCCTCGGCCTTCCGGGACGACATCGGCGTGATCGGCGTGCCGCTGACGGCCATGTGCAACGCCGCCTACCAGGTCCCGCGCGAGCGGCAGCTGTTCAAGAACATCATCTATGTCGGGGCCTTGTGCGAGCTTCTTGGCATGGAGGCCGAGGTCTTCGAGGACCTGTTCGCCCAGCAGTTCAAGGGCCGCCAGCGGCTGATCGACGCCAACGTCGAGGCCCTGCGCATGGGCCGCGACTACGTCCGCGAGAACCTTCAGCCGCTGCCCCTGCGGGTGCGCCGCGCCGACCGGGTCGGAAACCGGATCTATGTGGAGGGCAACCAGGCCTCCGCGCTCGGAGCCGTCTACGGCGGGGCGACGGTCTGCGCCTGGTATCCGATCACGCCCTCCACCAGCCTGGCCGAGGCCTTCACCGAATACTGCCAGGAGCTGCGGATCGACCCGGCGACCGGCAAGGCCCGCTACGCCATCGTCCAGGCCGAGGACGAGATCGCCTCCATCGGCATCGTGGTCGGGGCCGGCTGGAACGGGGCCCGGGCCTTCACCTGCACCTCCGGGCCGGGCGTCTCGCTGATGACCGAGTTCGTGGGCCTGTCCTACTTCGCCGAAATCCCGGCGGTGATCTTCGACGTCCAGCGCGGCGGGCCCTCCACCGGCATGCCGACGAGGACCCAGCAGGCCGACATCCTGGCCGCCGCCTACACCGGCCACGGCGACACCAAGCATCCCCTGCTCTTCCCGGCCGACCCGGGCGAGTGCTTCACCATGGGGGCGCTGGCCTTCGATCTGGCCGACCGGCTGCAGACGACCATCTTCGTCATGCTCGACCTCGACATCGGCATGAACGAATGGCTGGTCGAGCCCTTCCAGTGGGACGAGAGCCGCAAGCTCGACCGCGGCAAGGTGATGACCCACGAGGAGCTGGAGGCCGGCCGCGACTTCGGCCGCTACCTCGACGTGGACGGCGACGGCATCCCCTACCGCACCTATCCGGGCGTCCACCCGACGCGCGGCGCCTATTTCACCCGGGGCACGAGCCGCAACCCCTACGCCCGCTACTCCGAGGAAGGCGCCGTCTACGTCGACAACATGCAGCGGCTGCTGCGCAAGTTCGAGACCGCCAAGTCGCTGATCCCGGCGCCGGTGCTGAAGCCGGCGAAGGGCAAGGCCAAGGACGGGGTGATCTATTTCGGCTCGACCTCGGCGGCGATGGATGAGGCGCTGGCCGCCCTCGCCGGCCAGGGCATCCGGCTGGATGCGCTGAGGGTCCGCGGCTTCCCCTTCGCCGATCAGGTCTACGACTTCATCGCCGCCCACGAGCGGGTGTTCATCGTCGAGCAGAACCGCGACGCGCAGCTGAAGACGCTGATCGTCACCGAGGGCGGCGTCGATCCGGCCAAGCTGACATCCGTGCTGCATTACGACGGCACGCCGATCACCGCCCGCTTCATCGCCGGCGAGATCGCCATGCTGACGGCCACGGGCCAGGTGGAGGCCGCCGAATGACCTACATCCTCAAGCCCCAGCTGCATCACCCCAAGCTGCCGACCAACAGCCTGGGCTATACGCGCCGCGACTATGAGGGCTCGGTCTCGACGCTGTGCGCCGGCTGCGGCCACGACTCCATCTCGGCGGCGATCATCCAGGCGGTGTTCGAGCTGGAGATCCCGCCGCACCGGATCGCCAAGCTTTCCGGCATCGGCTGCTCCTCGAAGACCCCCGACTACTTCCTGGGGGCCAGCCACGGCTTCAACACCGTCCACGGCCGCATGCCCTCGGTGCTGACGGGGGCGAACCTCGCCAACCGCGAGCTGATCTACCTGGGCGTCTCCGGCGACGGCGATAGCGCCTCCATCGGCTTCGGCCAGTTCGCCCACGCCATCCGGCGCGGCGTCAACATGACCTACATCGTCGAGAACAACGGCGTGTACGGCCTCACCAAAGGCCAGTTCTCGGCCACCTCGGACAAGGGATCGAAGTCCAAGCGCGGGGTCGTCAACCACGACAGCGCCATCGACCTGGTCTCCACCGCCCTGCAGCTCGGCGCGACCTTCGTCGCCCGCTCCTTCTCCGGAGACAAGGCTCAGCTGGTGCCGCTGATCAAGGCGGCCCTGGCCCACAAGGGCGCGGCCTTCATCGACACCCTCAGCCCGTGCGTGCAGTTCAACAACCACGCCGGCTCCACCAAGAGCTTCGACTATGTGCGCGAGCACAACGAGGCGGTGAACCGGCTGGACGTCATCGTCGGCCGCGACCCGATCCACGTCGACTACGCCCCCGGCGAGACCATCGAGGTCACCCAGCACGACGCCTCGGTCCTGCGGCTGCACAAGCTGGCCGATAGCTACGATCCCACCGACCGGGTCTCGGCCATCGCCTACCTGCAGGCGGCCCAGGCCCGGGGCGAGATCGTCACCGGCCTGCTCTACCTCGACCCCGAGGCCGAGGACCTGCACGACGGCCTGGGCACCGTCGAGGCGCCGCTCAACGCCCTTTCCGACGCCGAACTCGTCCCGGGCCCTGCGGCGCTGGAGCGGATCAACGCCGCCCTGAGGTGATCCGGACCCTCCTCTTCGACGCCGACGGCGTGCTGCAGCACCACGGCCCGTTCTTCGACGAGGACTGGATCTGGCCGGCCGAGCAGCATCGCGAGCTCTTCCGGCGGATCTGGGCGCACCCGAAGTACGAAGGGTGCCTGGAGGGGCGAGGCGACTTTACCGGCGTCTGCAAAGCGGTTCTCGCAGAGAGCGGTTGGAGCGCCTGTGAGGCGGATCAATACCTGGACCGCTGGATGCGCCGCGGGCTCGAGCCCGACGCCATCATGCTCGGCTGGGTTCAGGACCTCCGGGCCGCCGGCCTCGCCTGCCACCTGGCGACCAACCAGGAAGACGTCAAAGCCGAGTTCCTCGAGCGCGAGCTGGGCTACGACGAGGCCTTCGATCGTCTGTTCGTCTCCTGCCGCCTGGGCGCCGCCAAGCCCGAGCGGCGGTTCTTCGAGGCGGTGGCGGCCGCCCTTCCCGTACCGCCTCAGGAGGTCGCCTTCTTCGACGACAAGCCCGAGAACGTGCAGGCGGCGATTGACGTCGGCTTCATCGGCCGCCGCTTCACCGACCGCGAAAGCTTCGCGCGGGATGTGGAGACCCTCACCGGCGTCACTCTTGCGGCGGCGCAAGGCGACCCGGCCAAGGTGCGCGCCAGGCTCTTTTAGACTCGAGGCCGGATGCGGCGGTCCCGTCGGGGCAAGCTCCACCATTTCGCAAACCCGTGATCTCCGATTGTGGCCCTCGGGCGTACAATGGGCCTGACGGAAATGAGGAAGAGGCCGCCCATGGACTGGCCACCGACCGACACCCACACCCGCGCCCTGGCGCACCTGGAGGAGGACCTGCGCGCCGCCTGCCTGCTTCGGTGCATGGCCGATCACCAGCGCGCCGCCGCCGACCTCGCGCGGGCCTATGCGGACGCCCGGATCGACACCCTGACGCGGCACATCGCCGAGGTGGAGGCCCATCGGCCGCGCGGGCCGGAACGGATCACGGGCCCCCTCAGTCGGCCGGGCGTTATCGCAGCTGCGTCAACATAAAGGCGCGGATCGCCTCGGAGTCCTCCGCGGTCATGAACCGGCTGAAGCCGGCCATGCCGTTCTGGCTGAGCGCGCCGTCATGCACGACCGCCTTCCACGCGGTGGGCTCGAGCGTCATCGGTGACTGCCTCAGGTTCGGCAGGAAGCCGCCGGAGTGGCAGTGGCCGCAGTAGCGGGCGTAGAGCACCCGACCCCTGTCCGGGTCGGCCGTTGAGGCGACCGCCAGGGTCTTGTCCAGCGGGGGCCGCCGCTCGACCGGCGGATAGTCCGCCGCCTTGGCGGTTCCGCCCAGCTTGAAGACCAGCAGCCGCCCGGGGCGGCGGGGCTCGACGCTGTTGATGCCCCCCGCCCCGCCCCAGCCGACCATCACGGCCACGTACTGAACGCCGTCCAGCTCGTACGTCGCCGGCGCGGCGATGATCCCGTTGCCGGCCGCATAGGACCACAGCTTGGTCCCGTCCTTGGCCGAGTAGGCGATCAGGTCCTTGCCCGCGCCCTGGAAGACCAGGTCGCCGGCGGTGGCCAGCACGCCGCCGTTCCAGGGCTGGGGCAGGCGCACGCTCCAGCGCGGCTTGCCGGCCGCCACGTCCCAGGCCAGCAGGCGGCCGCCGAACTCGGTGAACGGCGGCATCGCGGCCCAGGCCGGTTGCGCCGAAGGCGGCGTCGCCGGACCGGTCGCGGCGATCGCCTGCGGCGGCGTCGAGCCCAGCCGCGGCTGGGCCTGCGGCGTGCCGGGCGGGCCGGCATTGTTCGGATTGTTGGCCGGACCAGAGCCGCCCCCGCCCAGGGCGGTGTTCCAGGCCCCCTGGGTGAAGACATAGTTGGGATCGTCCTGGTAGCCGCCGGGCAGCACCATGGCCGGGATGAACACCAGCCCCTCGTCCGGGTGGTAGGCCATCGGCTGCCAGTTGTGGCCGCCCAGCGGACCGGTCACGTGACGGGCGGGGCCCTCCACGTAACGGGCGGTCGGCGACTCCAGCGGCCGGCCGGTGGCCAGGTCCACCTTCTCGGCCCAGGTGACGGGGATGTACTTCTCGGCGGACAGGAGCTGTCCGCTCTTGGCGTCGAGAACATAGAAGAAGCCGTTCTTCGGCGCCTGCATGACGACGCGCCGCTTGGCGCCGCCGACCGCCACGTCGGCCAGCATGATGTGCTGGGTGGCGGTGTAGTCCCAGGAGTCGCCGGGCGTCGTCTGGTAGTGCCAGACGTACTCGCCGGTATCCGGCTTCAGGGCGACGATGGACGACAGGAACAGGTTGTCGCCCTTGCCGTCGCTGCGCTTCTGGTGGTTCCAGGGACTGCCGTTGCCCACGCCGATGTAGAGGAGGTCGAGCTTCGGGTCGTAGGCCATGGCGTCCCAGACGGTGCCGCCGCCGCCGCTCTCCTTCCAGCCCTCGCCGAACCAGGTGCCCGCCGCCTTCTGCGCCATCACCTTGTCGGAGGCCGCCCCGTCCGGTTTCCCCTCGGGGTTGGGCGTCGTGTAGAAGCGCCAGGCGAGCTTGCCGCTGGCCGCATCGTAGGCCGAGACGTAGCCGCGCACGCCGTACTCTGCGCCGCCGTTGCCGATCAGCACCTTGTCCTTCACCACGCGCGGCGCGCCGGTGATGGTGTAGGGGCGTCCGGTGTCGGTGGTCTGGACGTCCCAGACGACGTCCCCGGTGGCCGCGTCGAGGGCGATCAGCCGCCCGTCGAGCGCGCCGACGTAGACCCTGCCCTTCCAGACGGCGACGCCGCGGTTGACCACGTCGCAGCAGGCGTCGAAGGCCTTGGCCCCGTCCACCTTGGGATCATAGGCCCACTTCAGGGCGCCCGTCCGCGCGTCGAAGGCGTAGACCTTGGACCAGGCGGTGGTGGTGTAGATCACCCCGTCCACCATCAGCGGCGTGGCTTCCTGACCGCGGTCGGTGTCGAATTCGTGCCACCAGGCCAGACCGAGCTGGCCGACGTTGGTGGTGTCGATCTGCTTGAGGGGGCTGAAGCGCTGCTCGGAATAGCTGCGGCCGTAATTGAGCCATTCGCTGTTCCGCTCGGCCGCGATCAGGCGCCTGGCGTCCACGCCCGCCGTGCGGCCGTCCGCGAACGCCGCGCCCACCGCCATCGCCGCCGCCACGGCGGTCAGCGCCCAAAGTCCAAGCCGCATGATTCCCCCTACGCCTACGAGCGGAGCTTTTAGCTTAGCCATTCGAGGGCGCCAGCCTGCAGGTCGGCCTCAGCGAACATTGGTCGCGTCGGACGCGAGGACTGCGACGCTTGGAAGCAGGCTGGAAGGAGTTGTTAACTCCTGCGAGTCACAAAGTGGCCACATTCCGTTAAGGTTTGAACGGTGCGACCATGATCTCGATGCTCTCCTCCCTGCGGCGTTCGCTGGAGATTTCCCTCGAAGCTGACGAGCTCGAACTGCAGTTCGGCCGCTCGGGGGCCATCGACTCGGTGTGCGAGCGGATCCTGCAGGCCGACCGCGGCGAGCGGCGCCGGCTCTACCGGCTGCACGACGAGCTGACGCGCCGCGACGCCATGGAAGACGAGGCGGTTCCGGGCGCCCAGACGCCGGCCGAAGTTCGTGACGAGCGGCTCGCCGCCTAGAAGAGATCCAGCTCCCCGGCCCCGTCGGCCTCGAAGACCTCCTGGGGCTTGCCGCCGAGGGCGGCCAGCATGCGATCGGCGACGGCGCTGAGCGTGATGTCGCTGAGCGCGAAATGGACGTCCACGGCCACGTCCTCAGAGACCTGACCGCCCACCTTCCGGGCGAAGGACGAGAGCGCCGAAAGCTGCTGGCTCAGCAGGTCGACCGCGTGCATCTCGCCGATGGCCCTGGCCTGATGCTCGGGCGGCAGGGTCGAGACCAGCTCTCCGATGGCGTTGTCCAGCAGGGTGCAGCGCGCGCCGGCGAGTTCCATCTCCCAGGCCAGAGCATCGAACGCGCTGGCCACGCTGGCCGGCAGACTCCCCTCGAGCCTTACGTGCGACGCCATCCACCCCTCCGCTTTGATCCGCATGAGGGGGCGGACATGCCTAATACCGGTTAAACCTGAGCCGGCCTGCGACGCCACGCCGCAGGGCAAGCTTGAGCGGAACAACCGGAAGGCTTGCGAGTTGTGCAGCTGCGGGCGCCATCACGGAGAGGGCGAATGACCATCGACGAAACCCGCGCCGAGGGCGCGGTCAACACCACTACCGGCAAGGTCCAGGACGCCATCGGCGCGCTGAAGGGCGACCTGAAGATGCAGGCCGAGGGCAAGATCCGCCAGGTCCGCGGCGCCGCCCAGCAGGCCTATGGCAAGGTCAGCGAGCAGGCCGAGGTCACCCGCTCCCAGGCGGACGAGTTCATCCGGACCCGGCCCTACGAGTCGGTGGCCATCGCGGCCGGCGTCGGGCTGCTGCTGGGCCTGCTGCTCCGCCGCTAGAAGCCGTCCTGGGCGACGACGGCGCTGACCGCGGCCTTCCTCAGGCGCACGCCCTTGTAGGTCGTCTCCTCGGCCTGCGGACTCGCGCCCAACTGGCGGGTCAGGTCACCCCAGCAGTCCTCGGGGACCAGCAGCACGAGGTTCTCGGTGCTGGGATAGGCGTCGAGCTCGCGCTCGACTTCTTCGCGAATGTCGAGGCTGCGAGGCTTGCCGGGGTCCCGCGCATCCAGGTGCGTGGGCGCCGGCGAATTGGGGTCGTTCATGAGGGGCCTCCGGCCCTCGAACTCCGAGGCCGAACTCCCGTTCCCGTTCAGCCACGGTTCAGCTACCCACGACGAGGGTGTCCGGACTGCGCCCGCGGCTCCTGCGCCGGACTGGCGGAAAGCTCGGGCGCATCCCATCTGAACGGGGATCAGTTCCCGTGTCTTCGGAGCCCTCGATGCGCACTCTCGTCCTCGCGGCGGCTGCGGCCCTGA
The DNA here is from genome assembly GCF_042681205.1 of Phenylobacterium terrae. NCBI lineage: Bacteria > Pseudomonadati > Pseudomonadota > Alphaproteobacteria > Caulobacterales > Caulobacteraceae > Phenylobacterium > Phenylobacterium terrae. The sequence continues at coordinate 412,663 of NZ_JBHUEY010000006.1, read as the reverse complement.
CCCTGGCGCCGGCCGCCTTCGCCGCCCCCCTGCCCCATGTCTCCAGCGTTTCCGTGACCATCGGCCCCGAGCTGCAGGAGAAGGCCGAGAAGACCTACGGCGTCCGCGACGTGCAGCGGCTCGCGGACGAGCTGCAGCGGGACGTCGAGCGCGAGCTCGCCCGCCGTGGCGGCCTCGGCGACGGCGGCCGCCTCGAGCTCGTCCTTGTTGACGCCAAGCCGAACCGGCCGACCTTCAAGCAACTCGGCGACACGCCCGGCCTGTCCTTCCAGAGCTTCGGCGTGGGCGGTGCGACCATCGAAGGTCGGGCCATCGCCGCCGACGGCACGGTCACCCCCGTCGGCTACCGCTGGTACGAGACCGACATCCGCCAGGCGGCCTATGGGTCGACCTGGTCCGACGCGGAGTGGACCATCGACCGCTTCGCCAGCCGCCTCGGCCGCGGCGAGGTTCTGGCTCAGCGATAGACGCACAGCCGCCATGCGGCGATAGCGCTTTACTTCCCTGCGGCGCGCGGTCAGATCGGCCTCGCGCCGCAGCCATTTTCAGGGGTCGCAATGCAGTCCGAACGGCGGTCCAGCTGGACCTTGGCGGCCATAGCCGGGCCCTGCCTGCCGATGGCCGGCCTGGGCCTGCCCCTGGTCGTCTACCTGCCCGAACACTACGCCAACGAGCTCGGCCTGCCGCTCGCGGCGGTCGGCCTGGCCTTCATGGGCGTGCGGCTGCTCGACATCCTGTTCGACCCCTTCATCGGCGGGGTGATGGACCGGACCCGCAGCCGGTTCGGCCGCTTCAAGCTGTGGTTCGCGATCGGCACGCCGATCGTCATGCTGGCCACCTACATGCTGTTCATGGCCCGGCCGCGCGTGGGGGTCGGCTACCTCTGGCTCTGGCTGCTGGTGATCTACGCCGGTTTCTCGATAACCACCCTGGCCCAGCTCGCCTGGGCGGCGGGCCTGTCGCCGAATTACGACCAGCGAAGCCGCATCTACGCCTGGTGGCAGGGCGGCAACGTGGTCGGGATCATCCTGGTGCTCACCCTGGCGCCGCTGCTCAGCGCGGTCGGGGTCAGCGGCGATGCGGCGGGCGTCGCGGCCATGGGCTGGTTCATCCTGGCGCTGATGCCGCTCACCGTCGGCCTGGCCATCGCCGCCGTGCCAGAGCAGGTGGTGACGCACGCGCCGCACAAGGCGGGGCTTGGCGAGTACCTGGCGCTGATCCGCCGCCCCAGCGTTTTCAAGCTGCTGCTGGCCGACCTCTTCGTCGGCACCGGCCCGGCGATCACCGGCGGTCTGTTCTTCTTCTACTTCGAGCGGGTGAAGGGCTTCGACCACGCCGCCGCCGGCACCCTGCTCTTGGTCTACTTCATCGGCGGACTCATCGGCGCGCCGATCTGGACGCGGATGGCCTTCAAGACCGGCAAGCACAGGGCGCTGGCCATCTCCGGGGTCTTCTACGCCATCGTCACCGGGGCGGTGTACTTCCTGCCGGCCGGCAACTACCTGGGCGCGGCGATCATGATGTTCCTGATCGGCCTGCCCTATTCGGCCGGCGCCTTCCTGCTCAGGGCCATGATGGCCGACATCGCCGACGAGGAGCAGCTGGCGAGCGGCGTCGACCGCACGGGCCTCCTCTTCGCGATCCTCTCGGGGACCGTGAAGATCGGCTCCGCCGCGGCCATCGGCATCACCTTCGTGGGCCTGGAGCTGATCGGCTTCGACGCCCGCACCGGCGGCGGCGACCAGGGCCTGGCCGGGCTGCAGGTGATGTTCCTCGTCCTGCCGATCCTCCTGGCCCTGCTGGCCAGCTGGATCATCCTGTCCTTCCCGCTGACCGCCGAGAAGCACGCCGAGATCCGTGCGGCTCTGGCCGAGCGCGACCTCGCCGAAGCGGCTCCCGAGATGGGCGCCGAGCCCAAGTTCGCCGAAGAGATCCATGCCACCGTCCGACCTGCCGAGTGAGCGGCCCATCGACCGGCTGCTGGCCATCATGGCCCGGCTGCGCGACCCGAAGGACGGCTGCGCCTGGGACCTGGAGCAGACCTTCGCCACCATCGCCCCCTACACGGTCGAGGAAGCCTACGAGGTGGCCGACGCCATCGAACGCGGCGACTTGAAGGACCTGAAGGAGGAGTTGGGCGACCTTCTCCTGCAGGTGGTCTTCCATGCCCGCATGGCCGAGGAACAGGGCGCCTTCGCCTTCGACGACGTGGCGAACGCCATCTCCGAGAAGATGATCCGCCGGCACCCGCATGTGTTCGGCGAGGCCGAGTTCCGCACCAGCGCCGAGCAGACCGCCGCCTGGGAAGAGGTCAAGGCCGCCGAGCGGGAGAAGAAGGGCCGCGCCGAGAGCCTGCTGGACGAGGTGCCCACCGGCCTGCCCGCCCTCACCCGGGCCGTGAAGCTCACCGGGCGGGCCGCCCGGGTCGGCTTCGACTGGCCGGACGCCGAGCACGTCATCGGCAAGCTGCACGAGGAGCTCGCCGAACTGCAGGCCGAGATCACCGCCGGCGATAAGGCCAAGATGCGCGACGAGCTCGGCGACATCCTGTTCGTGGTCGCCAACCTCGCCCGCAAGCTGGACCTGGAGCCCGAAGACGCGCTTCGCAGCTCCAACGCCAAGTTCGCCCGCCGATTCCGCTACATCGAGCAGCGGCTGAAGGAACGGGGGAAGACGCCGGCGCAGTCCGACCTCGCCGAGATGGACGCCCTCTGGGACGAGATCCGAGCGGCCGACAAGGGTGACAGGTAGGGCTTCGCCCAACCAGTCACCGGCGGCCCTCGGTGACTGGTTGCGCCGCAGGCGCTACCTGTCACCTCGCGCTATCTGATCGCCACCGGGTTCACCACCACCTGCACTGTGCCCGCGAACCGTGGCTGCCCCAGGACAAACAGGAACTCCTTCACCCCGTCCTTCACCAGCGGCTCGGTGTTGATGTTCTCCAGGATGTGGACGCCGTTCTTGGCGAGCAGCGTCTGGTGGACGGCGAACAGCTGGTCGGGCGCCGGCGCGGGCAGCGGCTCCAGCGCCAGGGTGTCGGCGCCGATCGCCACAACGCCCTTGTCGGCCAGCCACTGAGCGCCCTCGACGCCGAGCCCGGGCTCGCTGCTCGCGTACTTGGCCTTGTCGATGGGGATCATCCGCATCCAGCCGGTGTGGAACAGCACCACGTCGCCCTTGCCGATGGTCACCCCTTGCGCCTTCATCGCCGCCTCAATCTCGGCGCGGTTGAAGGCCTGTCCGGCCTCCAGGGGCTTGCCGAAATGGCGAACCATGTCGATCACCACGCCGCGGGTGACGATCGGCGGCCGGTCGGCGAAATCGAGCGTCTTGAACCCCTCCGGCGTGTTCAGCGCCTTGGCGTGCAGGCCGTTGTAGTAGCGGTGGTCGATCCCCAGGTGGCCGAAGCCGTCCATCTGGGTGCCGATCCCCATGCTGGTGGTCACCTTCTCGTCGTAGGCGGTGATCCGGTTCGGGCCGATGGGCGCCGGCTCCTGGCCGGGCGCCGGCGAGATCTCCGCCGTGTACTTGCGCTCTCCATAGGCCGGGCTATCCGGAGCGGTGGGGATGGCGAGAGAATAGACCTTCCCCTCCTTCACGAGACCCACGGCCCGCCGCACGCCTTCCGGCGACAGGTTGTTCAGCGCTCCCAGCGTGTCGTTCGGCCCGTACTTGGACGGATGCCAGGCCTCCTGCGCCCCTGCGGCCGTGCAGGCCAGCAGCGCGACCAGTCCCATACCCAGCGCGATGGTCTTCATGTGCAGCCTCCCTAAGCGTCGGAAAGCGTGTCACACCGCTTCTGACCGGCCAAGCTTTGGAGCTGCAAATGGGACAGGCGGACTGGCGGCTCCTGTTCGTCACCCACACCGAAGTGGTGATCGACCCGCATGCGCCCATCGAGAGCTGGCCGCTCTCAAAGGTCGGACGCGAGCGCATGAGCCGCTTCGCCGAGGCGCTCGCCGGCGCCGGCGTCACCGCCGTCTGGTCGAGCGCCGAGCGCAAGGCGATGGACGGGGCGCAGATCCTGGGCGAGCGCCTGCGCATTTCTCCGAAGGCCGACGCCGGCCTCGGCGAGAACGACCGCTCGGCGACCGGCTACATCGCGCCGCCGGAGTTCTGGGAGGTGGTGCGCGAGTTCTTCGCCCGGCCCGACGAGAGCATCCGCGGCTGGGAGACGGCCCGCGCCGCCCAGGCGCGGATCGTGGCGGCCGCAGAGCGCGTCCTGGCGGCCGAGCCGGCGGGCCGCGTCGTGGTCGTCTCTCACGGCGGCGTCGCGCGCCTGCTGAGCGCTCATGCCGAGGGTTGTGCGATCGGCGAGGAGGACAGGCCGACCCATCCTGGCGGCGGGTCGTACCGGCTGTTCGGGGGCGATCGGCTCCGCCCGCTCGGCCCGTGGCGGGACATCGAAAAGTTCGGGGACGGTGTCGGGGTCGGCCAGGTCCGTTCGTCCTAGGGCTGGAGACGCCGCCAGCCGGCGCAAGGAGAGGAAGTCATGAGACGCATCGTCGACGCCGTGTTCATCAGTCTGGACGGGGTCATCCAGGCCCCGGGCGGGCCGGAGGAGGATCCCACCGGCGGCTTCACCCACGGCGGATGGGTGGCGCCCTGGTTCGACGACAAGCTCGGCGAGCACATCGACCAGGTGATGAGCGATCCCTTCGACCTGCTGCTCGGCCGCAAGACCTACGAGATCTTCGCCGCCCACTGGCCCTACGCCGAGCCGGGCGACACCATCGGCGAGAAGTTCAAGACGCTGACCAAGTACGTCGCCACGCGCTCCCGCGAGCCGCTGGGCTGGGGCCCGGCCGTGGCGCTGCACGATGCCGCCGCCGATGTCGCGCGGCTGAAGCAGGAGGACGGCCCGACCCTGCTGATCCAGGGTAGCAGCGAGCTCGTCCAGACCCTGCTCGAGGCCGACCTGATCGACGAGCTGCACCTCATCCAGATCCCGGTCCTGCTCGGCAAGGGCAAGAGCGTGTTCAGCGACCGGACCAGGCCGGGCGCGATGAAGCACACCGGAACCAAGGTCACGACCACGGGCGTGGTGATCAGCAGCTACCTGCGCGCGGGCGAGGTGCAGACCGGCTCGTTCGAGTTCGAGACTCCGACCGACGCCGAGCTGGCCCGCCGTGAGAAGATGAAGCGGGAGGGCTGAGAAGAGGCGGGCGGGGTGACAGGTAGCGCCGTCCCGGCGCAACCAGTCACCTGACCGTCGGTGACTGGTTGGGCGCAAGCCCTACCTGTCACCTTGCCCAGCCAGCGGCCGTATCGACTCGGCGCGCCCTGGCCGCGCGGCGTCAGTGCCGCAGCTGCGCGTTCGGGAACAGTCGCTCGAACTGCCCCAGCGCGGCCGAGGAGAGCCGGACGGCGACGCGGGTCGCCCCGTCCGGCTCGACCTCGCGCTCCAGCACCCGGCCGTGGCGGTAGAGCCAGGCGATGGCCGCGCCGTCGCTGGGCGGCAGGCGGGCCTCCACCGGCTCCTCGTCGTCCACCAGCCGGGCGATCTGCTCGAGCAGCTCGGGCACCCCCTCCCCCGTCGCGGCGGAGACCACGATGGCGGGCGGATGGTGACGGCGGGCGTCGCCGGCCAGGCGCTCGCGGGCGTCCTCGGGAACGAGGTCCAGCTTGTTCCAGACCTCGAGGATCTGACGGTCCTCCAGGTCCACGTCGAGGCGGTCGAGCACCGTGCGCACGTCCTCGGCCTGGGCCTCGCTCTCCTCGCTGGCGATGTCGCGGACGTGCAGGATGACGTCGGCCTCGCGGACCTCCTCGAGGGTGGCGCGGAAGGCTTCGACCAGCTCGTGCGGCAGGTCGGAGATGAAGCCCACGGTGTCCGACAGGATGGCCGGGCGCCCGTCCGGCAGCTTCAGCATCCGCAAGGTCGGGTCGAGAGTGGCGAACAGCAGGTCCTCGGCCAGCACCTCAGAGGCGGTCAGCCGGTTGAACAGGGTCGACTTGCCGGCGTTGGTGTAGCCCACCAGCGCCACGGTCGGGTGCGGGACCCGCTTGCGGGCGGCGCGCTGAAGGTCGCGGGTGCGGCGCACCTCGGCGAGCTCGCGCTTCAGCCGGCCGATCTTCTCGGCCAGTATCCGCCGGTCGCTCTCGATCTGGGTTTCGCCGGGGCCGCCCATGAACCCGAAGCCGCCGCGCTGCCGCTCCAGGTGGGTCCAGGTGCGGACAAGGCGCGAGCGTTCGTAGGAGAGCCGGGCGAGCTCCACCTGCAGGCGGCCTTCGCGGGTGCGGGCCCGTCGGGCGAAGATCTCCAGGATCAGGCCGGTGCGGTCGATGACCTTGGCCTTCCAGGCCTTCTCCAGGTTCCGCTGCTGGACGGGCGAGAGGTGGTCGTCGACCACCACCACGTCGGCTTCCAGCGTCTCCACCAGCCGGCCGATCTCCTCGACCTTTCCGGAGCCGAACAGCGTCGCCGGGGTCGGCCGCCGGAGCGGCGCGACGATCCCCTGGCGGACCTCCAGGTCGAGGGCCGCGGCCAGGCCCTCGGCTTCGTCCAGGCGCGCGTCAGCGGTGCGGGAGGACGAGGCGCCCTCCCGCATCGGGTGGATCACGAGGGCGCCTTGGACCGGCGCTTCGTGCTCGATCAGTTGACTCAATCGGCCTCGTCTTCCGCCGGCTCGTACAGCTGCACGGGCTGGGCCGGCATGATGGTGGAGATGGCGTGCTTATAAACGAGCTGGGACTGCCCATCGCGCCGCAGCAGGACGCAAAAATTATCGAACCAGCTCACCACGCCCTGCAGCTTGACCCCGTTGACCAGGAAGATGGTCAGGGGCGTCTTGGCCTTGCGGACGCTGTTGAGGAAGGTGTCCTGCAGGTTCTGTTTCTTGTCGCTCATCGGCTTGTCGCCCTTTTCTCATTCAATCGGGGCGCAAAGCGGCGCCCCACACACGCAAGTTGACGCTAGTCCGGCTTTGATGACGGCCGCAATCGCGGAGGATGGTTATCAGAGCGCGGTGGCTCGCGCGCGCTCGATATAGAGGCGGCGCAGCCGTGTCGCCACAGGCCCCGGCGCTCCGTCGCCGACTTTCTGGCCGTCGATAGAGACCACGGGCAGCACAAGCGAGCCGGCCCCCGTAACGAAGACCTCCTTGGCGGACTTCGCCTCCTCGACCGTGAATGGCCGTTCCTGGAACGGCAGCCCGGTCTCGGCGATCACGTCCATCAGGGTCCGGCGGGTGATGCCGCGCAGGATGTTGGCGTTGGTGTCGCGGGTGCGGAGGACGCCGTCCTGGTCGAGGATCCAGGCGTTGGAGGCCGCGCCCTCGGTGATCATCCCCAGCTCGTCGACGAACAGGGCCTCATAGGCGCCGGCCTCCTTGGCCTGCTGGCGGGCCAGCGCATTGGGCAGCAGGCCCACGGTCTTGATGTCGCAACGGCCCCACCGGTTCTCGGCCACGGTGACGACGCCGACGCCCTTGGCGGCCTTGGCCTCCACGGCGGCCCGGTCGAGGCTCTTGGCGGTGATCACCACGGCCGGCGCGACGTCGTCGCCAGGAAAGGCGTGGTCGCGCGGAGCCACGCCGCGGCTGACCTGCAGGTAGATCAGGCCCTCGCGCACGCGGTTGCGCCGCAGCGCCTCGCGCATGACCATCTCCAGCGCCCGCCGGCTCATCGGCTGGCGGATCTTCAGTTCGCCGAGGCTGCGTTCGAGGCGGGCGAAATGCCCTTCGGCGTCGGCCAGCCGGCCGTCCATCACCGCCCAGACCTCGTAGACCGCGTCGGCCAGCTGGTAGCCCCGGTCCTCGATGTGGACCGCCGCGTCTCGATGGGGAACGAACCGGCCATTCACATAGGCGATACGCCCCATCAGTCGACGTCCTCCGTTTCCAGGGCCCGCGCGCCGGACAGGCCCAGCGACTTCAGCTTGCGGTGCAGGGCCGAGCGCTCCATGCCGATGAAGGCGGCGGTGCGCGAGATGTTGCCCGAGAAGCGCAGCATCTGGGCGTTCAGGTACTCGCGCTCGAACACCTCGCGGGCCTCGCGCAGCGGCAGGGCGATGATCTTCTCGGTGCCGATCAGCGACTGGCTCTCGGAGACCGACGCCTCGGCCGGCAGCATGTCGGCGCTGATCGGCGTGCTCGGATCGCCCGAGGCCAGGATCAGCATCCGCTCCACGTTGTTGCGCAGCTGGCGCAGGTTGCCCGGCCAGTCGCGCACCTGCAGCGTCGCCAGGGCGTCGTCGGCCAGGGTCCGCTTGGGCAGGCCGGTCGCCTCGCAGATGCGGGTGATGAAGTCGGAGAGCAGCTCGGGGATGTCCTCGCGCCGCTCGGCCAGGCCCGGCACGTTCACCGGCACCACGTTCAGGCGGTGGAACAGGTCCTCCCGGAACCGCCCGGCGGCGATCTCGGCCCGCAGGTCGCGGGAGGTGGAGGAGACCACCCGCACGTCCACCTGCACGTCCGCGTCGCCGCCCACACGGCGGAAGCGCTGCTCGACCAGCACCCGCAGGATCCGGCTCTGCGTCTCCTTCGGCATGTCGGCCACTTCGTCGAGGTAGAGGGTGCCGCCGTGGGCCCGCTCGAACACGCCGATCTTGTGCGGCCGGCCGCCGTCGCCTTCCTCGCCGAACAGCTCGGAATCCACCCGCTCAGGGGTCATGCCGGCGGCGCTGATGACCACGAACTCGTTGCGCCCGCGCGGGCTAGCCGCATGGATCAGCCTGGCGACCGTCTCCTTGCCCGAGCCCGGCGGGCCCGAGATCAGCACCCGGCTGTTGGCGGCGGCCAGCTTGGCGATCATCTGGCGCAGCTGCTGGGCGGCCATGGAGCGGCCGATGAAGCCTTCCGGCGTGATCGCCTGGGCCCGCAGCCGGCGGTTCTCGCGCCGCAGGTTGGCCGCCTCGAGCGCCCGCTCGACGACCAGCAGCAGACGGTCGGACTTGAACGGCTTTTCCAGGAACTCGTAGGCGCCGCGCTTGATGGCCGAGACGGCCGTCTCGATGTTGCCGTGGCCCGAGATCATGATGACCGGCAGGTCCGCATCGAGGCTCTTCACCAGATCCAGCAGCTCCAGCCCGTCCAGGCCGCCGCCCTGCATCCAAATGTCGAGGATCAGCAGGGCCGGGTTGCGGGCCTTGATGGCCGCCAGCGCCTCTTCGGAATTGGCCGCCGTCCGGACCTTGTAGCCCTCGTCGGACAGGATGCCGGCCACGAGCTCGCGGATGTCCGCCTCGTCGTCGACCACCAGAACGTCAGCCGCCATGTCTCACCCTACCGCCTCTTCGCCGGCGGCCCGCTCGGACGCAGGCCCCGCCGCCGTCCGCACGCTGGCCGGAAGTCTCAAAGTCACCCGCGCCCCCTGCCCGGACGCCGCATCGGAGAGAATCAGCTCACCCCCATGGTCCTCCAGGATTCGCTTGACGATGGCCAGACCAAGGCCGGTGCCCTTTTCCCGTGTGGTCACGTAGGGCTCGGTCAGCCGGTGACGGTCCTTGGCCGGCAGGCCCACGCCGTCGTCCTCGACGACGAAGGCCACGCCATCGTCGTCGGAGACCAGCTCGGCGGTGATCTGCCCCTTGGTCTTGCCCGCGCCGGCGATCGCCTCGGCGGCGTTCTTCAGCACGTTGGTCAGCGCCTGGGCCAGCATCCGGCCGTCGGCCAGGATGGAAACCTCGGGCGCCGGCTCCTTCAGCTCGACTTTCAGGTCGGGCGAAGCCACCCGCTGGGCGAAGACGGCCGCGCGGATCAGCTCGGCGGCATCCTGCTTGGCGAACTTCGGCGCCGGCATCCGGGCGAACCCGGAGAACTCGTCCACCATCCGCCCGATGTCGCCGACCTGGCGCACGATGGTGTCGATGCAGCGGTCGAAGATCTCCAGGTCGTCCGGCGGGGCGGTCTTGCGGTATTTGCGCCGAAGCCGCTCGGCCGACAGCTGGATGGGGGTCAGCGGGTTCTTGATCTCGTGAGCGATGCGGCGGGCGACGTCGCTCCAGGCGGCGTTGCGCTGGGCCACCACCAGCCGGGTGATGTCGTCGAAGGTCAGCACCAGGCCGCCCTCGCTGCGCCGGGCCCGGACGCGCAGGCGACGGCTGTCGCGGCCGCGCAGCAGGTCGACCTCGGCCTCGCCCTCGCCGGCGCTGGCCGCCTGCTGGGCGATCTCGGCGAACTCGGGCGCGACCTGGGCCAGCGGCGAGCCGCGCGCCTCGTCCGGGGCAAGGCCCAGCAACGCGGCGGCCTGCCGGTTGGCGGCCGAGATCCGCCCCTCCCCGTCCAGGCCGATGACCCCGGCGCTGACCTCAGACAGCACCGTCTCGATGAACTGCCGGCGCTCCTCGGCCTCTTCCCGGGCGCGGCTCAGCGCGCCCTGCTGGGCCTGCAGGTCGTGAGTCATGGAGTTGAAGGCGCGCGAGAGGACGGCGATCTCTTCCGGGTCCTTCTCGGCGTCGACCCGGGCGGTCAGGTCGCCGGCCGCGACCCGGCCGGCCGCCTGCACCAGCCGGCCCACCGGCCCCGAGAAGGCGTTGGCCGCCGAGACGCCCAGCCAGACGGCGCCGATCAGCACCAGCAACGCCGTCTCGAAATAGCTGAGCGCGAACACCGCCTGGATTTCGCCGCGGCTCTCCTCGGCCTCGCGGTAGGCCACCAGCGAGTCCTGCGCCTCGCGCAGGTACTGGAACATCTCCTCGTCCACCGGCCGGACAACGTAGAGGTAGGCCCCGCCGAAGCCCTGCAGCTGGAACAGGGCCCGCATGGAGTCGGCGTTGGCGAAGTCGGCGATGAAGATCTCGCCCTGGTCGGCGGAGGCGAAGGCCTGGGCGCTGGGCGTGACGAACTCGGGCGCGCTCTCCGCCTCGGCGCGGGCCAGCACGCGTCCCTGCCGGTCGATGAGATAGACGGCCAGGAAGCCGCGGTAGCCGGCCTGGGTGGCCAGGAAGTCGTTGAAGCTGGCCGGGTCGGCCGCGAGCGCCGGCTCGGCGCCCCGCAGGTCCCCGGCCATCTGCGACATGTTCTCCTGGACGTAGGTGGTCTGGCTCTCGATGTAGGTGCGCGCCACGTTGGCCGAGTTCTCGACGACCGTCTGCACCCGCGGGCTGAACCAGTTCTCCAGGCCGCGAGAGACCAGCACGCCGAAGAAGATGGCCACGATCACCGCCGGCACCACGGCGGCCAGGGCGAACAGGGTGACGAACCGAAGGTGCAGCCTGGCGCTGGCGTCGCGCGAGCGGGCCACGAGCAGGCGGGCGAGTTGCAGGCCGATGACCCCGGCCAGCGCCAGGATCAGGATCAGGTTGAGGCCGAGCAGCGAGAAGAGGCCGCCGATCAGGTCGTCGACGGGGCCGGTGGCGGGGGGCGAGGCGGCCAGGAACACCGCCACGGCGGTGAGCCCCGCGGCGAGCGCGAAGCCGCCGCCGAACAGGTAGCCGGACTGCAGGAGGCGCCAGAGTTTGCCCCGACGCGAATCCTCAGGTCCACCGCTGAGGGCCATGGACGCCATTGACGGACCCTAGGCCGAACTGTGCCCCAAACTCAACAGCGTGTGGCCCTGATGCGTCAGCGCCGGCCCCGCGTCATCTCGACGCCCAGATCCTGGATCTTCTTGCGCAGGGTGTTGCGGTTGAGCCCGAGGATCTCGGCGGCCCGCACCTGGTTGCCGCGGGTGGCGCTGAGCGTGAGCTGGATCAGCGGCCGCTCCACCTCTTCCAGCACCCGGTCGTAGAGGCCGGCCGGCGGGACGCCGTCGGGCTGGGTGGCGAAGTAGCCGGACAGGTGTCGTTCCACGAGCTGGGCCAGGGTCGGCGGTCCCTCCTGGCCGGCCACCTGCGGGGTGTGGTCGGCGAGCTCGCGCTCGATCATCCGCGCGCTGATGCACTCCTCGGCGTAGAGGGCGCAGATGCGGCGGATGAGGTTCTCCAGCTCGCGCACGTTGCCCGGCCAGGCATGCAGCTTCAGCCGCTCCAGGGCGCTCTGGTCGATGGTCTTGGCCGGCAGCCCCTCGCGGGCGGCGCGCAGCAGGAAGGCGCGCGCCAGGTCCGGGATGTCCTCCACCCGGTCGCGCAGCGGCGGCATGCGGATGGGCGCGACGTTCAGCCGGAAGAACAGATCCTCGCGGAACAGCCCCTGCTGGATGTGGGCCCGCAGGTCGCGGTTGGTGGCGGCGATGATCCGCACATTCGGCCGCCGTCCGGTCTTCGGGTTCAGCGCCGGCTCGGTGCCGTCGATCACCCGCAACAGGCGCGTCTGGGCGTCCAGCGGCATGTCGCCGATCTCGTCCAGGAACAGGGTGCCGCCATCGGCCTCGAGCAGCTTGCCGTAGTCGCCCTCGTCGCGGCCGAACAGCTCGGCCTCGACCCGCTCGCGCGGCACCGCGGCCAGGTTGATGACCACGAACTTGCCGTCCTTGCGCCGGCCCATGTCGTGCAGGGCCCGGGCGACCAGCTCCTTGCCCGAGCCGCTCTCGCCAAGGATCAGCACCGTCAGGTCCGCGCCGACCAGCCGGGCGATGGTGCGGTAGACGTCCTGCATCGGGCCGGAGCGGCCGATCAGCGGCAGCCGCTCGTCGCGCACCGCCCGCGCCTGGGCCTTGGCCGCCTCGGAGTCGGCCGGCCTGGCCAGCGCCCGGCGGGCCGTTGCGGTCATGTCGTCCAGGTCGAACGGCTTGGGGATGTAGTCGAAGGCGCCGATCTCGGCCGCGTTCACCGCCGTGTGCAGGGTGTTCTGCGCGCTCATCACGATGACCGGCAGCTTGGGGCGCTCCTTGCGGATGCGGGGCAGCACGTCGAACACGTTCTCGTCCGGCATGACGACGTCGGTGACCACCAGGTCCCCCTCGCCTTCCGAGACCCACTTCAGCAGCGTCGAGGCGTTGCCGGTGGCCCGCACCTGGTAGCCCAGGCGGCTGAAGGCCTGGCTGAGCACCAGCCGGATCGACGAGTCGTCGTCGGCGATGAGGATCTTCTTGGCGGCGGCGTTCATGCGGCGTCCCCCGGGGCGATGGGCAGGAGCACACGGAAGACGGTGCGTCCGGGCTCGGATTCGAAGTCGATCAGGCCGCCGTGGCCGGCGACCAGCTTGGCGACCAGCGCCAGGCCCAGGCCCGCGCCGTGCGACTTGGAGCTGACGAAGGGCTGGAACAGGCTCTCGCGCAGGTGGTCGGGCACGCCGGGGCCGTTGTCCTGCACCTTCACCTCCAGCGGCGCGCCCCGCAGGTTCTGGCCCTTGGCCGCGCGCACCCGCACGCCGTGGCGGTAGGCGGTGGTGATGGAGATCTCGCCGCGGCCGTCGCCCCGCGCATGGGCGGCTTCGGCGGCGTTCTTCACGAGGTTGAGGAAGACCTGAATCAGCTGGTCCTCGTCCCCCCAGGTCGGCGGCAGCGAGGGGTCGTAGCTCTCCTTCAGGGCCAGGCCGTCGGCGACGCCGTTGGCGGCCAGGGCCCGCACCCGGTCCAGGATCTGGTGGATGTTCAGCGGCTGCAGGTCCGGCGGGGCGTCGTCGGAGAAGGCCTCCATCCGGTCCACCAGCCGGCGGACCCGGTCGGTCTCGTCGACGATCAGCTGGGCGAGCGGGGCGTCCTCCGCCTTGGCGCCGGTCTTGAGCAGCTGGGCCGCGCCGCGGATGCCGGCCAGCGGGTTCTTGATCTCGTGCGCGAGCATACGGCCGAGGCCGATGATCGAGCGCAAGCCGGCCGCGTCCTGTCCCCGGTCGGCGGCGAGCGGACCGCGGACGTGCAGGATCAGCAGCACCGAGCCGTCGCCCAGCGGGGCTGCGGCCCCGTCCGCCTCGAACGGCGGCAGGCCGAACAGCGAGATGGCCAGCCCCCACTCGCGCACCGGCCCGTCCTCGGCGATCGCCCGCTCCAGCAGCGAGACCAGCGCCGAACCGGGCGGCAGGGCGGCGGCGAAGCGGCCGCGGGCGAGTAGCCCCAGCCCCTGGCCGAACAGCGTCTGGGCCGCCTCGTTGACCGCCGACAGCTCTCCGTCCGGCCCGATCACCAGCGCCGGCTCCGGGCTCAGCTCGAAAGCCGCCAGCTTGAGCCGGTCGAGGTCCGCGCCGGGGCGCGAGGGTCGGGACATGGTCATGCGGCCAGCCTTTCAGGCTCGCCCAGCCAGAGGGCGGCCAGGCCGGCCTCCACTTCGGCAGGGTCTTCGAGACGGCACAGGGCGGCGCGGGCGGCGCGGCGGGCCTCGGGCGAGGTCGGCTGCGGCGCCTGTTCCACATAGGCGGCCAGGTGCTTGCGGAAGATCTTCAGGCCCAGGCGCGGCCCGTAGAAGGCCAGGCTCTCGCGGAAGTGGGCGATCGCGATGTCGTATCGCTGTGCGCCCGTCGGCTGCTCGAAAGGCCGGCCGTCGAGCTCGGCTTCGATCTGGGCGGCGATCCACGGGCGGCCGTAGACGCCGCGGCCGACCATGACGCCGTCGGCCCCCGAGAGCTCCAGCGCGCGGCGGGCGGTGTCGCCGTCGACGATGTCGCCGTTGACGATCACCGGCACCGAGACCGCCGCCTTCACCGGCGCGACCGCGGCCCAGTCGGCGTGGCCCTTGTAGAACTGGCAGCGGGTCCGGCCATGGACGGTGACCGCCTTGGCGCCCAGGGCCTCGGCCCGGGCGGCGAGCTCGGGCGCGTTGCGGGAGTCGTCGTCCCAGCCCAGGCGCATCTTCACGGTCACCGGCACGTCGACGGCGCGCACCGCCGCATCGATCAGCTCGGCCGCCAGCTCGGGCTCGCGCATCAGGGCCGAGCCGCACTGGACGCCGGTCACTTCCTTGGCCGGGCATCCGAAGTTGAGGTCGATGATCTGCGCGCCGGCCTGGGCCGCCAGTTCGGCGCCCTTGGCCATGGCCGCGGGGTCGCGCCCCACCAGCTGCACGACCATCAACGGCAGGCCCTCGCCGACCGCAGCCCGGCGGACCACGTCCGGCCGGCCCTTCGCGAACTCGACCGAGGCGACCATCTCGGTGGCCACATAGGCCGCCCCGAGGCGGCTCGCCGCCTTGCGGAACGGCAGGTCGGAGACCCCGGTCATCGGGGCGATCCACACCCGCCCGGCGATCTGTACGCCCCCGACGTCGAGTATGTTGCTCATTTTCTAGTCAATCCCACAGCATCGTTTTTAGGCAGATTGTGCGGCGCAGTAAAGCCCCACTTTCCGGGCCGCCGTGCTACACACCCGCGCCATGAGTTTCACCGGCCTCATCGTCGCCGCCGGATCGGGCCTGCGCGCCGGCCCCGGCGGCCCCAAGACCCTGCGCGCCGTGGCCGGCCGGCCGGTGCTGCGCTGGTCGGCCGAGGCGCTGCTCGCCGCCGGCGCCCGCGAGCTGGTCGTCGCCGTCTCGGACGAAACGCGCGACGCGGCCGAGGCGGCCCTGGCCGGCCTCGGCGCCTGGCGCACCGTGCTCGGGGGGGCGACCCGCGCGCTCTCCGTTCAGGCCGGCCTGGCCGCCATCGACGCCCCTGACGACGAGCCGGTGCTGATCCACGACGCCGCCCGCCCGTTCTTAGAGGCGCGCCATGTCGCGGAGCTCTTGTCTGCGCTCGAGAGCGCCGACGGGGCCGTCCCGGCCCTGCCCGTCGCCGACACCCTGAAGCGCGCCCGGGACGAGCGGGTCGAAGCCACCGTCCCGCGGGACGGGCTGTTCCGGGCCCAGACGCCGCAGGCGTTCCGCGTGGCGCAAATCCGCAGCGCCTACGCCGCCTGGGCGGGCCCGGACGAGCCCACTGACGACGCCGCCGTCGTCGAGCGCGCCGGCGGGCGCATCGCCCTGACGGCGGGCGATCCGCGGCTGATGAAACTCACCTATCCGGAGGACTTCGCCATGGCCGAGCTGCTGGCGGGCGCGGCCCGCATCGTCCGGGTCGGCCAGGGGATCGACGCCCACCGCTTCGGTCCCGGCGACCGCCTCTGGCTGTGCGGCGTCGAGATCGCCCACGACCAGGGGCTGGTCGGCCACTCCGACGCCGACGCGGGCCTGCACGCCCTCACCGACGCCCTGCTGGGCGCGGTCGGCGACGGCGACATCGGCCAGCACTTCCCGCCGTCGGACCCGCAATGGCGCGGCGCTTCGTCCGACCGCTTCCTGCGCCACGCCGCCGAACGCATCGCCGGCCGCGGCGGGCGCATCCTGGCGGTGGACGTCACCCTCGTCTGCGAACGCCCCCGCATCGGCCCCCACCGGGACGCGATGCGCGCCCGCATCGCCGAGATCCTCGACCTGCCGCTGGACCGCATCAGCGTGAAGGCCACAACGACCGAAGGCATGGGCTTCACCGGCCGTGGCGAAGGCCTGCTGGCCCAGGCCGTGGCGACGGTGGAGACGCCGGCCTAGGGCAGCCAGTCCATCCGCGACTTCATCTGGGCGTAAAGCGCGCCCGGCAGGTTGGTGTAGTCGTCGGTCCAGGGGCGCACGCCCGCATCGTCGATCGCCGACCATCTCGGATCGTTGCGGTAGGGGGCGAGCGCCTCGGGCGTCTTGCCGGCGATCATCGCCTCAACGCTGGAGGCCCACATCAATGGGTTGCTCTGGTCGTGATAGTAGACCTGCATCAACCCCTGCCCGCCCGCGGCCTTGACGACGGCGGCGGCCGGCTCGGCGAGCGCCAGGTTGCGGTTCGACAGGTGCAGGATCAGCACGCCGTCCGGCTTCAGTCGATCGAGATAGCTCCTCACCGCCTCGACGGTGAGCAGGTGGGCCGGCACGGCGTCGGACGAGAAGGCGTCGATCAGCAGGATGTCGAACTTGTCCTTCGGCTCCTTCTGGAGCGTCAGGCGCGCGTCGCCGATGACATAGTCGATCCGCCCTTCGGCGCAGGTGGAGATGTAGGTGAAGTTCTTCGGGTCGGTGGCGATCCGTTTCACCAGCGGGTCGATCTCGTAGAACGTCAGAACATCGCCCGGCCGGGTGTAGGCCGAGACCGCGCCGGTCCCCA
This sequence comes from Phenylobacterium terrae, assembly GCF_042681205.1. Taxonomy (NCBI): domain Bacteria; kingdom Pseudomonadati; phylum Pseudomonadota; class Alphaproteobacteria; order Caulobacterales; family Caulobacteraceae; genus Phenylobacterium; species Phenylobacterium terrae. Next base: position 395,789 of record NZ_JBHUEY010000006.1, on the reverse strand, counting down.
GGCCGACCGCGCCGATGGTCAGCGGATGCGGCTTCTCGCGCCCGGCCAGGAACACCTGCCCGATGGGCGTCTCCAGGGCGTAGTAGGTGAACGGCCGGCAGTCGTAGTCGGGATGGGTCGCCTGGGCCCCGTGCATGGTGGTGCCGTGGGACAGCATCTTGACCACGCCGACCCCAGGCACCGGCATCTGCGACTGGCGCAGGACGCCGAAGAAGCTGCGCCAGCTCTGCCGGGTGTCGACCCGGTCGCCGACCAGCTCGGCGGCCACCGAGATGGCTCCGATCAGCGCGAAGAACAGCAGGGCCCGGCCGCTGTTGATCAGCGCGCAGAGCGCCACGATCCCCAGCAGCAGCTTGACGTTCTCGTCGAACCCCTCGGACTGGACGATGATCCCCGCCGCATAGGCCGCCGCGATCCCCACCAGGAAGACGAACCAGCGCCAGAGGGCGATGCGGCCGCCCCACGGCCGGGCCAGGCATCCCAGCACCAGCATCAGCGGGTACTCATAGACGCTCGGGAAGATCACCGGGGCGGCGAAGGCGTTGAACGCCCCGCCCAGCACGCCGCCCAGCGACATGTAGAAGTAGAACTCGGTCAGCCGCTCCGGCGCCGGCCGCAGCGAGACCAGCCGCTGGTGGCAGATCAGGGCGGTGAAGAAGAAGGCCGCCAGATGGACGGCCATCTGGAGCAGGAAGTTGGAGGTCTTGAACGGCAGCATGGCCGCGCAGGCCGCGACGGCGATGGCGTGGAGGACGAGCGCCACGCCGGGCGAGATCGCCGGCTTCTCCGAGAAGGCGATGATGAAGGTGGCCAGGTAGAGCGCCAGCGGCAGCACCCACAGGAAGGGCGCCGAGGCGACGTCGGTGGTCAGGTGGGTCGTGACCCCCAGCATGAGGCTGGACGGCACGCCGGCGAGCGCCATCCAGGCCAGGCGCCTGGGCCAGCTCGCCGGCGGCGCGGCCGGGAGCTCGGCGCTGGCCGTCGGCGCCTCCGCGGCGCTGCGGCCAGCGCGGAAGGCCAGAGCGCTCATCAGCAGGGCGAAGGCGACGTACCCCAGGCTCCAGCCGTACCTCTGGCCCTGCACGGTCGTGGTGGGCTCGATGATCAGCGGGTAGGCCAGCAGGGCGATCAGGCTGCCCAGGTTGCTGGCGGCGTAGAGGACATAGGGCTCGGGCCCGCCCTGGGCGCGGAACACGCGCGCATGCCAGGCCTGCACCAGCGGCGCCGTCGCCGACAGCACCGCGAACGGCGCGCCGATGGAGAGCGCCAGCACGGCCAGCAGCCAGAGGCTCGGATGCTCCGAGCTCGGCGGCCCCGCCAGCTCGCTGACGCGGAGCGGCAGCGCCAGGGCCGCGACGAGCAGCGCCGCGGCATGGATCATCGCCTGTCGCCGCACCGAACTCACCCGCTGCAGCAGGTGGGCGTAGCCGTAGCCGGCCAGCAGCGCCGCCTGGAAGAAGGCGATGGAGGTGTTCCACACCGACGGCGAACCGCCGAGCAGCGGCAGCACCAGCTTGGCCACCATCGGCTGGACCATGAACACCAGCCCCGCGCTCGCGAACACCGTCACCGCGAACAGCGCGGGCGAGATCGATGCGGCCGGCTTCGCGCCGGCTTCAATGACTGTCATGGGCGTCCGGGGGCTTGAATCTGCGGCGGAGCCGATGTTGTGGTCTGGCTTTGCGCTTGCCTAGCGCCTGTGGGAGCCGTCGGAAATGTTTTCCCTGGAGATCGTGACCCTGGCGCGGCTGCTGATCGACGAGGCGCGGGAGCGGTCCTTGCGCATCGTCACCGCCGAAAGCTGCACCGGCGGCCTCGTCGCCGGCGCCATCTGCTCCGTCGCCGGAGCGTCCGACGTCTTCGAGCGGGGCTTCGTCGCCTACACCAACCGCGCCAAACAGGAGCTGCTGGGCGTGCCCGGCGACCTGATCGCCGACCTCGGCGCCGTCTCCGAACCGGTGGCCCGGATGATGGCCGAAGGCGCCCTGGAGAACTCCAACGCCCACCTGGCGGTCTCGGTGACCGGCATCGCCGGCCCCGGCGGCGGCACCCCGATGAAGCCGGTGGGCACCGTCCACATCGCCACCGCCCGCTCCAATCAGGCGCTGATGCACAAGGCCGAGCTGTTCGACGGCGAGACCCGCGAGGAGATCCAGTTGGCCGCAGTCCAATCGGCCCTGCAGGCCCTGCGCGACCGGATCAGCTGAGGGATCGTGGCGGCGATGGGTGACAGGTAGGGCATGCGCCCAACCAGTCACCGACGCTCTCCGGTGACTGGTGCGCCGGCACGGCGCTACCTGTCACCCCGCACTTCGGCTACTGCGCCGCTTGCGCGCTGGCGCCATAGAGCTTCTTCGCCCGGGCCTCGAAGCAATGCATCAGCCGGTCCACCGCATGGTGGAAGTTGGCGGCCAGCAGGGTCTCGAGGATGCGGGACTTGAAGGCGAACTCGATGTGGAACTCGACCCGCGTCCCGCCCGGGTCGGGATAGAAGGCCCAGTTGTTCACCAGCGTGTGGAACGGCCCGGAGATCAGGTTCACGTCGATGCGCTTCAGCATCGAATCGCGCCGCACACGGGTGGAGAACCGCTCGTTCAGCAGCTTGAAGCCGACGGTGGCCTCGGCGTCGAGGGTGTCGATCCCCGGCGCCGCCTCGCGGGCGTTCCAGGTCCGCATGGCCTTGATCCAGGGCACGAATTCCGGATAGGCGGCCACGTCGCCGACCAGCTTGAACAGCTGCTCGGGCGTGTAGGGCAGCACCTTCACCAGGTCGTGGCGCAGCGGCTTCAAGCGGCCGCTTCCCTGGCCCGGCGCGCGGCCTGCAGGCGGGCGAAGTCCTCGCCGGCGTGGTGGGAGGAGCGGGTCAGCGGGCTGGCCGAGACCATCAGAAAGCCCTTGGCCTTGGCGATCTCCTCCAGGGCCTTGAACTCGTCCGGATGCCAGAACCGGTCGATGGGCGCGTGCTTGCGCGTCGGCTGCAGGTATTGGCCGATGGTGATGAAGTCGACGCCGGCCGAACGCATGTCGTCCATCACCTGCATCACCTCTTCCTTGGTCTCGCCGAGGCCGACCATCAGGCCGGACTTGGTGAACTGGACCGGGTCCTGCTCCTTCACCCGCTCCAGCAGCCGCAGCGAGTGGTAGTAGCGCGCGCCGGGACGGATCGAGAGGTAGAGCCGCGGCACGGTCTCCAGGTTGTGGTTGAACACATCGGGCCGCGATTCGATCACCACCTCGGGGGCCGCGCCCTTGCGGTGGAAGTCCGGCGTCAGGATCTCGATGGTCGTGGCCGGCGACGCGGCGCGGATCGCCCGCACCACAGCGGCGAAGTGGGCGGCGCCGCCGTCGGCCAGGTCGTCCCGGTCGACCGAGGTCACCACCACGTGCTTCAGGCCCATCTTGCGGACCGCCTCGGCGACCCGCTCGGGTTCGGAGGGATCCAGCGGCCCCGGCTTGCCGGTCGCCACGTTGCAGAAGGCGCAGGCCCGCGTGCAGATCTCCCCCATGATCATGAAGGTGGCGTGGCTCTGGCTCCAGCACTCGCCGATGTTCGGACAGGCCGCCTCCTCGCAGACCGTGGTCAGGCGGTTGGCCCGGACGATGTCGCGCGTGGCGGAATAGCCGGGCGAGCCGGGCGCGCGCACGCGCAGCCACTCGGGCTTTCGAAGCAGCGGGCTGTCGGGCCGGTTCTGCTTTTCGGGGTGTCGGGGCCGCGGTTGGCCCACGGTGTCGATGACGACGGCCATGAGGGCTTAAATCGTCGCTCAAGGCGGGCCGATCAATCCCCTACGTCGTCACGGCCCCGCCGCCGGCTCCCACAGCTCGATGGGGTTGCCCTCGGGGTCGTGGATCCTCGCAAAGCGGCCGACCTGCGGATCGTCCCACTCGGCGCGGGTCTCGGCGTCGATTCCGGCCGCGCGGAGCTGCGCCAGCAGCGCGTCCAGATCGCCGACGCGGAAGTTCATCATCCACTGCTTGTCCGCGGGGAAGTAGTCGCTGTCGGCCTTGAACGGCGCGAAGACGGTGGGCCCAGCCGCCTGCGACCAGATCGCCTCGCCGCCAGTAATCCCGAGGTGCTCTTCATACCAGCGCGCCAGACCCTGGGGATCCCTGGCCCGGAAGAACACGCCGCCGACGCCGACCACCTTTTCCATCCCGCCTCCGACCTCACGGTCTGTAACGCTTCTTTTCATCCTATCACGCGAGCGATAGGTTCTCGCCAACGCGAAAACACGGCCGAAGCGCCGGGAGGAAAGTCCTCTTGCCCCACGCCTTCAATCCGAAGGACAGCGAACGCTCGGTGTTCGACGCGCTCCTGGAAGCGAGCGCGCGATTCGGCGCCAAGAAGCCGATCCTGGAGGACCAGGAGCGGAATCCCCTCTCCTACCTCGACCTGATCCGCGCGAGCTTCGCGCTGGGCCGCAAGCTCGCCGCGATGACCGAGAAGGGCGAGCGGGTCGGGGTCATGCTGCCGTCGAGCGCCGGCGGCGTCGTGACCTTCTTCGCCCTGCACGCGTTCGGCCGCATCCCCACCATGCTGAACTTCACGGCCGGGATCCGCAGCCTGAAGTCGGCCTGCGAGCTGGCGGGGGTGAAGCGGGTGCTGACCTCCCACCGCTTCGTCGAGCAGGGCAAGCTTCACGACCTGATCGACGCCCTCGAGCCCATTGCGGCCATCACCTACCTGGAGGACGTGCGCAACACGGTGGGAATGGCCGACAAGCTGTTCGCCGCCGCGGCCGGCGCCTTCCCCAAGCAGTTCCGGGTTGCGACCAGGCCATCCGACCCCGGCGTCATCCTGTTCACCTCCGGCAGCTTCGGCGCCCCCAAAGGGGTGGTGCTCAGCCAGTCCAACCTGATCGCCAACGTGCGCCAGATCGAGGCCCACATCGAACTCGATCCGGCCTGGGTGATGTTCAATCCGCTGCCGGTGTTCCACTGCTTCGGCCTCACCGGCGGCGTACTGCTGCCGATCCTGACGGGCATGAAGGCGTTCCAGTACCCCTCGCCCCTGCATGTGAAGCAGATCCCGCCGCTGGTGAAGGACTCCAAGGCCTCGATCCTGCTGGCCACCGACACCTTCGTGAACCAGTACGCCCGCGCCGCCGAGCGGGACGAGCTCTCGGGCCTGCAGTTCGTCGTCTGCGGCGCCGAGAAGGTGCGCGAGGAGACCCATAACCTGATCACCGAGCGGTTCGGGCCGATCCCCCTGCTGGAGGGCTACGGCGCGACCGAGGCCTCGCCGGTGATCGCGGTGAACAAGCCCACCGACAACCGCCGCGGCACCGTCGGCGGCCTGCTGCCCGGCATGGAGACGCGGCTCGAGCCGGTCGAGGGCATCCCCGGCGGCGGCAAGCTGCTGGTGCGCGGCCCGAACGTGATGGCCGGCTACCTGGCGCCGGGCGGGACCATCGAGCCCCCGGCGGGGGGCTGGCACGACACCGGCGACGTGGTCTCGATGACCGAGGACCAGTGGATCACCATCCTCGGGCGGGTGAAGCGCTTCGCCAAGGTGGGCGGCGAGATGATCTCGCTGACCGCCGCCGAGGACCTGGCGGTCTCCGTCTGGCCGGACTGCCGCCACGCGGTCATCGCCATGCCGGACCCGAAGAAGGGCGAGCGGCTGGTGCTGGTCACCGACCGGCGCGACGCCGACCCGGCCCCCCTGCTCGCCCACGCCCAGGCGATCGGCGCGCCGGAGATCGCGGTGCCGCGCAAGATCATCCGCGTGCCGGAGGTCCCCGTCCTCGGCACCGGCAAGACCGACTACGTGGCCGTCGAGCGCATGGCCAAGGCCGAGGGCAACAGCCGGGCGGCCTAGCCGAGGGATCGAAGCACGGCCTTGTGCGTCTTAGGAAAGCGGCGCCTTATGGCTCCGCCTGAGTTTGGGATCCCTCCAGCCGAAAGGAGACCCGCATGGGCGGCCTTTCCGCGTACGCACCGTGGATGCTCGGCGTCCTTCGCATCGTCACGGGCCTGATCTTCCTCGAACATGGCAGCTCCAAGCTGCTCGGCTTCCCGCCGCCCGGCGAGGGCCAGCCGGTCAACCCGCCGCTGATGTCGCTGATGGGCATCGGCGGGCTCCTGGAACTGGTCGGCGGAGCGCTGATCGTGCTCGGCCTGTTCACCCGTCCCGTGGCCTTCATCCTGGCCGGCGAGATGGCCGTGGCCTACTGGATGTTCCACGCGCCGCAGGGCCCCTACCCGCTCTCCAACGGCGGCGATGCGGCCATCCTCTACTGCTTCGTCTTCCTCTACCTGGTGTTCGCCGGCCCCGGCCGGCCGGCGCTGGACGACATGATGGGCCGGCGGCGGCGCTGACGTCAGATGTGCAGGACCCGTCCGAAGGCGTCGAGGGCGGCCTCGTGCATGGCTTCGCTCATCGTCGGGTGCGGATAGACGGTGGCGTGCAGCTCGGCTTCGGTGGCCTCCATGGTGATGGCCAGGGCGTAGCCCTGGATCATCTCGGTGACCTCGGCCCCGATCATGTGCGCGCCGATCAGGGCGCCGGTGGCCTCGTCGAAGATGGTCTTCACGAACCCCTCGGTCTCGCCTGAGGCGATGGCCTTGCCGTTCACCTTGAAGGGGAAGCGCCCGATCTTGGTCTTGATCCCCTTCTCCTTCGCCTGCGCCTCCGTCAGCCCCACCGAGGCGACCTGCGGCTGGGAGTAGGTGCAGCCGGGGATCGGCGCCGTCAGGTTGGCCGCGGGGAAGCCGGCGATGTGCTCGACGCAGTGGACGCCCTCGTGGCTCGCCTTGTGGGCCAGCCAGGGCGGGCCGGCGACGTCGCCGATGGCGTAGAGGCCGGGAACGCCGGTCCCGCCGTGGGCGTCGGTGACGATGTGGCCCTTCTCGACCTTGGCGCCGACCGCCTCCAGGCCCAGGTCCTCGACATTGCCGGTGATCCCGACGGCGACGATGGCCCGCTCGGCCTTCAGGGTTTCCGCCTTCCCGCCCGCCTCGAGCTCGACCGTGACGCCGTCCTTGCCCTTGGACAGCTTCTTCACGGAGGCGCCGATACGGAACTTGATCCCCCGCTTCTCGAACGCCTTCTGGGCGGCCTTGGAGACCTCCTCGTCCTCCACGGGCAGCACTCGCGGCAGCGCCTCAATGACCGTAACTTCCGCGCCCAACGCTCTGTAGAAGCTGGCGAATTCGATCCCGATCGCGCCGGATCCCACGACGATCAGCGACTTGGGGCAGGCCTTCGGGACCATCGCCTCGCGATAGGTCCAGATCAGCTCGCCGTCCGGCTCCAGGCCGGCGGCGGGAATGGTCCGCGCCCGCGCGCCGGTGGCCAGGATCACGTGCTTTGCCTGGACGGTGCGCGCGCCGCCCTTCTTCAGGGCGACCACCACCTTGGGCGCGGGATCGCCCTTCTCGAGCTTGGCCGAGCCGTCGATCACCTCGATCTTGTGCTTCTTCATCAGGAAGCCGACGCCGGCGTTGAGCTGGGCGGCGACCTTGCGCGAGCGCTCGACGATGCCGGAGAAGTCGAAGCTGCGGTTCTCGGCGGCCAGGCCGTAGTCCTTCAGGTGGCCCAGCTGCTCGTAGACCTCACCGCTCTTGAGCAGGGCCTTGGTCGGGATGCAGCCCCAGTTGAGGCAGACCCCGCCCAGCGCCTCGCGCTCCACGATGGCGGTCTTCAGGCCCAGCTGAGCCGAGCGGATGGCGGTGACGTAGCCGCCCGGACCGGCGCCGATGACGATGACATCGAACTCTGTTGCCATGTGCGCTCCGGCTTAGACGATCATCGTCAGGGGGTCTTCGATCAGCGGCTTGAAGGCCGCCAGCCAGCGCGCGCCGGTCGCCCCGTCCACCACGCGGTGATCGCAGGTGAGCGTGACGCTCATCACCGTAGCGATGGCCAACTGGTCGCCGCGCACCACGGGCCGCTTCTCGCCGGCGCCTACCGACAGGATCGCCCCCTGCGGCTCGTTGATGATCGAGGCGAAGCTCTTGATCCCGAACATGCCGAGGTTGGAGATCGAGAAGGTGCCGCCCTGGAACTCCTCGGGCTTCAGTTTGCGGGACCGCGCGCGCTCGGCCAGGTCCTTGGCCTCCCGGGCGATCTGGGCCAGCCCCTTCTCTTCGGCCCGGCGGATGATCGGCGTGATCAGCCCGCCTTCCACCGCCACGGCCATGGCGATGTCGGCGTGGTGGTGCATGGCGATGCCTTCGGGCGAATAGGAGGCGTTGGCCTCCGGCACCCGCTTCAGGGCGATGGCCGCGGCCTTGATCACCATGTCGTTGACGCTGACCTTCACGCCCTCCTTCTCGAGCATGGCGTTGATCCGGCTCCTCGCCTCCAGCAGCCGGTCGATCTCCAGGTCGATGTTCAGCGGGAAGTGCGGCACGTCCCGGAAGCTGTCGGTCATCCGCCGGGCGACCGTCTTCCTCATGCCGTCCAGCGGGATCAGGTCGTAGCTGCCTTCCGGGATGCCCATCTGCTGCAGCGACTGGACCGGCCGCGGCTCGCCGCGCGCCGCCGGAGCTCCGGCAGGCTTCTGGGCTGGTTTCGCCGCACCCGGCTGGGCCTTCTCCACGTCGGCCTTGATGATCCGGCCGTGCGGGCCCGAACCCTGGATCGCGGAGAGGTCGATCCCCTTCTGCTCGGCGATCCGCCGGGCCAGCGGCGAGGCGAAGATGCGCGCGCCCCCTCCACCAGCCTTCGGCTGGTCCCCCTCCCCCGTCGTCTTCGCGACGGGTGAGGATCTGGGCGCAGGAGCCTGTTCTTTCTCTCCTCCCCCGCTCGCGGGGGAGGGGGACCGCGAAGCGGTGGAGGGGGCGCTTGGCGCAGACTCGGCCTTTGCAGGCGCAGCCGCGCGCCCCTCGCCGCTCAGCCGGGCGATGGGGGTGTTGACCTTCACCTCCTCGGTCCCTTCGGGAACGAGGATCTCCTCGACCACGCCCTCGTCGACCGCCTCGACCTCCATGGTCGCCTTGTCGGTCTCGATCTCGGCGATCACGTCGCCGGCGGAGACCTTGTCGCCCACCTTGACGTGCCACTTGGCGAGCGCGCCCTCCTCCATGGTGGGCGACAGAGCGGGCATCAGGACATCGATCGGCATGGCTCAGGCGCTCGGCATGGCTTCGACGAGCTCGGTCGGGGTCCAGCGGGCCCTGCGGCGGGCCAGCTTCTCCTCGTCGGTCTCGTCATCGTAGGTGACAGGCTCGGGCGTACGGCCCTGGAAGGCCTCCAGGCCCGCGCCCCAGGCGTTCAGCGTGGCCAGGCCGCGGCCGTTCAGCGGCAGGTAGGAGGCCACATAGACCCCGCACTCGGCGCAGATCAGCGCATCCACCTGCTTTCGTCCGAACCGGTAGCGGGTCAGCGCGCCGGGCGCGGCCTCGATGAACAGGCGGCTCTCGGGATCCGAGGTCGTCGCCGCACCGTGCCGGCGGCAAAACCCGCACTGACAGGCCCTTAGCGGCAACTCTTCGGGCGTTCTGGCCGGATGCAGCAGCACCTTGATCGCCCCGCAATGGCACCGGCCCGCGAGCTCGCTCATGAGAACTCCTTGGACAGATGGGCGAGTTCGGCGGCGTTGGCTTCCCAGTTCTGGCCGTCGAAGGCGGCGATGTTCAGCGTCAGCCCCTCGGTGTCGTCCAGGCAGCGGGCGTTGACGCTCCAGCCGTCGGGGTTCGAGCGCGGGCGGTAGAAGCTCTTGATGCCGCACTCGGAGCAGAACAGGTGCCGCGCCACCCGCGTGTTGAACGTGTACTCGGCCAGCCGCTCGGCGCCCCTGGTCAGGCGGAACCGGCTCTCCGGCACGATCACGTGCACGAAGCCCGACTTGGCGCACATGGAGCAGTTGCAGGTCTGGGCCTCGACCTCGGCCGGCAGGCAGACCTCGAACCGCACCCCGCCGCAGTGGCAGCCGCCGGCGCGCCAGGTGAAGGCGTCCTGGCCGCTAGCCACGATAGCTCACCGCCTTGGCGGCCTTCACGATCTTCTCGACCGACGGCAGCGACAGGGCCTCGAGGTTGGCTGCGTAGGGCAGCGGCACGTCCTCCTGGCAGACCCGCGCCGGCGGGGCGTCCAGATAGTCGAAGGCGTGCTCGATCACCCGGGCGATCACCTCGGCGCCGACGCCCATCGGGCCCCAGCCTTCCTCGACGGTGACGATGCGGTTGGTCTTCTTGACGCTCTCGACGACGGTTTCGTGGTCAAGCGGCCGGATGCTGCGAAGGTCGACCACCTCCGCCTCAAGCCCCTCGGCGGCCAGCTCCTCGGCCGCCTTCAGCGCCAGGCCCACCATCCGGGAGTAGGCCACGAGGGTGACCCCGTTCCCCTCGCGGCGGACCTTGGCCTTGCCGATCGGCAGGACCCAGTCCTCCACTTCCGGCACGTCGAACTCCTGGCCGTAGAGCATCTCGTGCTCCAGGAAGACCACGGGGTTCGGGTCGCGGATGGCCGCCTTCAGAAGCCCCTTCGCGTCGGCGGCGTCATACGGCGCGATCACCTTCAGCCCCGGCACGTGGCCGTACCAGGCGGCGTAGTCCTGGCTGTGCTGGGCCGCCACCCGGGCGGCGGCGCCGTTCGGGCCGCGGAACACCACGGGGCAGCGGATCTGGCCGCCGGACATGTAGTTGGTCTTGGCCGCCGAGTTGATGATCTGGTCGATCGCCTGCATGGCGAAGTTCCAGGTCATGAACTCGACGATCGGCTTCAGGCCCGCCATCGACGCGCCGACGCCCAGCCCGGCGAAGCCGTGTTCGGTGATGGGCGTGTCCACGACGCGGCGGTCGCCGAACTCCTGCAGCAGGTCGCGGGAGACCTTGTAGGCGCCCTGGTACTGGGCGACCTCTTCGCCCATCAGGAACACCGCCTCGTCGCGGCGCATCTCCTCGGCCATGGCGTCGCGCAGGGCGTCGCGGACGGTCTGGCGGACCATCTTGGCGCCCTCCGGCAGTTCCGGATCCTTCAGCGGCTCGGCTTGCGGGCGCACGGCCGCCGGCCCCTCGCCCTCCGGCCGGTCGCCCTTGGCCTCGGAGGGCCCCTTCTTCTCCTCGTCGCCCGACGGCTCCTTGGCGAAGGCGCGATCGGAGACGGTGTCTTCCTGCTTCGCCTCGGCAGCGGCCGGCGCGGCGCCGCCGTTGCTTTTCGGAGCGGCCGCCCCGCCCTCACCGGCCAGGCGGGCGATGGGGGTGTTGACCTTCACCTCCTCGGTCCCTTCGGCCACGAGGAGTTCCTCGACAACGCCGTCGTCGACCGCCTCGACCTCCATGGTCGCCTTGTCGGTCTCGATCTCGGCGATCACGTCGCCGGCGGCGACCTTGTCGCCGACCTTCACGTGCCACTTGGCGAGGGTGCCCTCCTCCATGGTCGGCGAGAGGGCGGGCATCAGGACGTCGGTCACTGGGCCGCCTCCACGTAGACGTCGGTGTAGAGCTCCGAGGGGTCGGGCTCGGGCGAGGTGCGGGCGAACTCGGCGGCGTCGGCGACGATGGCCTTCACCTCGGAATCGATCTCGCGCAGCGCGGCCTCGTCGGCGAAGCCGCGCTTCTCCAGCATCTCACGCAGATGGTCGATCGGGTCGCGCGTCTTGCGGACCTCGTCCACTTCCTCGCGGGTGCGGTACTTGGCCGGATCGCTCATCGAGTGGCCGCGGTAGCGGTAGGTCTTCATCTCCAGGATGTAGGGCCCCTCGCCGCTGCGGGCGTGCTCGGCGGCCTTACGGGCGGCGTCACGCACCGCCAGCACGTCCATCCCGTCCACCTCCTCGCCCGGAATGCGGAACGAGGCGCCGCGCTTGTAGAGCAGGGTCTCCGAGCTGGAGCGCTCGATGGACGTGCCCATGGCGTACTGGTTGTTCTCGATGATGTAGACGGCCGGCAGGCTCCACAGCTCGGCCATATTGAAGCTCTCGTAGACCTGGCCCTGGTTGGCCGCCCCGTCCCCGAAATAGACGAACGCGACCTTGCCGTTCTGCTTGTAGCGGTTGGCGAAGGCCAGACCGGTGCCCAGGCTCACCTGCGCCCCGACGATGCCGTGGCCGCCGTAGAAGCCGGCCTGGGTCGAGAACATGTGCATCGACCCGCCCTTGCCCTTGGACGAGCCGCCCTCGCGGCCGGTGAGCTCGGCCATCACCTCGCGCGGGTCCATCCCGCAGGCCAGCATGTGGCCGTGGTCGCGGTAGCCGGTGATGACCTGATCGCCCTCCTCCTGCACCGCCTGGACGCCGACCGCGATCGCCTCCTGGCCGATGTAGAGGTGGCAGAAGCCGCCGATCAGGCCCATGCCGTAGAGCTGCCCCGCCCGCTCCTCGAAGCGGCGGATCAGCAGCATGTCCCGGTAGTATTTGAGAAGCTCGTCCTTGTCGGCGGCCCGTTCGGGGGCCTCCTTCGATCCTTCGGCTTTCGCGGCCTGCCGCGCACGCGCCATCGGCGTCTCCCAGAACCCATGTGCGAGCCCTAACTCGGGACCGCCCCTGGCGGGTTCCGGGCTAGTGCTCGATGCGGATCACATAGTCTCTTGGATCGCTGTAGCCTAGCAGGGAGCGGGCCCGCTCTTCGAGAAGATCGCGTGACAGGCTGCTATCGCGCAGCAGCTTGGCCCGCACTTCCAGGTCCGCCCGCTCGGCCTGCAGCAGGGCCAGCTCGTGGCGCTTGGCGGAGAGCTCGGCGTCCCGCACCGGCGACGACAACAAGCCCCGCTCGCCCGTCAGGGCGTGGAAGCCGAAGTAGAAGATCAGGAACGCCAGGGCGGCGGTCGGCAGATAGGGACGCAGTCTGACGATCACGGGTCGAATCCGGCGGGAGGAGCAGCCTGCCCAACCTGCGCCGTGATGCTTAATTCCACGCTAACCGCGAAGCTTAGCCGTACAACTTCCCTGCCCAGGTTGGGGAAGAATCGAGCCGACCAGAACCACCAAGCGCGGTTCGATCCGGCGGCCGCCATTGAAACACGAAGACCACGAAGGCGCCGCGATGGCGCAGGCTCTGCTGAGCCTGCAGACGGCCACGAACCGCACGACAGCAAGGAGGTCGTGATCTCCGCTCACAAGGCGCGGGCCTAGAACTCGATTGCGCCGGGCTCGGCCGGCGACGAGCCTTCCGCCATGACCCGAGACGACCTCCTTGGGGCTGCGACGGAAGCCGCCCGTGCGGACCCGCGCGTCCTTGCATTCCTCCTGACCGGCAGCCTCGCGACGGCAGAGGCTGACGCATACAGCGACATCGACACCGTCATGGTGGTCGCTCCGAGCGACCTGCCGGACATGGTCGCGGAGGCACGGTCGTGGTTGGAGGCGCTGACCGAGGTAGTGCTATGGAGACAGGTCCACCCGCCCTACCCGCTGTTCCACGCCATCACGCCTGAGTGGCTGCGCTTCGACCTGACCATCGCCGCGCCGGACCGACTGGGCCTCAGCCGCGACCGCGCCCGGCCGCTGCTGGACCGCGCTGGCGTCTACGAGGCGCTGCCCCCGCACCCGCCGGCCCGTACCCTCAGGCCCGAGGCCGTCGAGCGGATCGTCGAGGAGTTCCTGCGCGTGCTGGCCCTGGCGCCTGTCGCGCTCGGCCGGCGCGACTATGTCGGAGCCGTCACCGGGAACGGGCTGCTGCGCGGTTTGCTGATCGAGCTGATGGTCGCCGAGCAGAACCCCGCGGCCCCGCCCGGCGCCAAGAGCCTGTCGCGGGTGCTGCCGCCGGAGGACATCGCCGTGCTTGCGAGCCTGCCGAGCCCTGCCGCAACACGCGAATCGGCCCTGGCGGCCAGCGTCGGCCTCGCCGCGGCGTTCCTTCCGAGGGCGCGGAGGCTGGCCGAAAGCGCCGGGGTCACGTGGCCCCAACGCCTCGAGAGCGCCTGTCGCGCGCATCTGCGGCGCGAACTCGGGCTGGAGCTCAGCGCCTAGCAGGCTCCAGGCAGGGCGGCAGCTTGTCCACCTGCGCCTTCATCTCCGCGAACGGTCCGAGCCCCATCGTCTGCCGAAGAGCGTCGAGCTGAGCGGGATCCTCGATCCGATAGACTGTCCAGCGACCGTCTTCGCAGCGGAACTGGGAGCCGTAGCGCTGCGGCCTTCCCTCGGCCATCGCCACCCGGTCGTACATCAGGGCGTAGCTCTGCCCCTCGACTTCGCCCTTCGGGACCAGCTCGGCGAGGATCGGTAGGAACCGCCGCTGCAACTCGGTATCGGCATGCTGCACGACGTGGAAGGCGGCCTGCGCGGCCGGACGTCCGTAGCGGCTCTCGTAGAACCACCCCTCCGGCGGCAGCATGGCGACCAGCGCCGCCTGGTTCTCGCGGTCGACGCTATCGATGAGGGCTCCGGCGGCCTCTCGCGCCGCGACTCGGTCGGCTTCTGGGATGGCCGAGAACTCGGCGTGGACGACGATCTGGCGGAGGACCTGGTCTAGTTCGCCAAGCCGTTGGAGGCGTTCCACGTCGTCCTTCGGCGGCGCCTGCGCGTGGCGGGCCCGAACGGCGGCCAGCTCCTGCTCCATACGCGCGACGAGCGCCCGTCCCTCGGTCGAGGCGGGCGCCGGCGCCAGCATCAAGGCGGCGGCGAAGAGAACGGCGATCAGCATGGGCGTGCTCGGCAAAGGGGGGCGGCCCTTCAACCGCCCCTGCAAGCCTAGATTGCGGCGCCCTTGTGGTGAAGCCTAGCTCGCCCGGATCGCGCCGCGGCCAGCGTAGAGGGCCTGGTCGGCGAGTTCCTCTTCGATGCGCAGTAGCTGGTTGTACTTGGCCATGCGGTCGGAGCGCGAGAGCGAGCCGGTCTTGATCTGGCCGCAGTTGGTGGCGACCGCCAGGTCGGCGATGGTGGAGTCCTCGGTCTCGCCCGAGCGGTGGCTCATGACGGCGGTGTAGGCGGCCCGGTGGGCCATGTTCACCGCGTCAAGAGTTTCCGACAAGGTCCCGATCTGGTTGACCTTCACCAGGATCGAGTTCGCCAGGCCGCGGCTGATGCCGTCGGACAGGCGGGCCGGGTTGGTGACGAACAGGTCGTCGCCCACCAGCTGCACGCGCCCGCCCAGCCGGTCGGTCAGCAGCTTCCAGCCGTCGAAGTCGTCCTCGGCGCAGCCGTCCTCGATGGAGACGATGGGGAACTGGCCGACCAGGGCCTCCAGGTAGTCGACCATGCCGGCCGGATCGAGGGTCTTGCCCTCGCCTTCCATCACATACTTGCCGGACTTGAAGAACTCGGTGGAGGCCACGTCCAGGCCCAGCACGAAGTCCTCGCCGGGGCGGTAGCCCGCCGCCTCGCCGGCCTTCATGATGAAGCTCAGCGCCTCCTGGGAGCTCGCCAGGTTGGGCGCAAAGCCGCCCTCATCGCCGACGTTGGTGGAGTGGCCGGCGTCGTGCAGGGCCTTCTTCAGGGCGTGGAAGATCTCCGCGCCCATCCGCAGCGCCTCGGCGAAGGTGTCTGCCCCGCTCGGCAGGATCATGAACTCCTGCACGTCGATCGGATTGTCGGCGTGGGCGCCGCCGTTGATGATGTTCATCAGCGGCACCGGCAGGATGCGGGCCGAGACGCCGCCGACGTACTTGTAGAGCGGCAGGTTGGCGCTGCCCGCCGCGGCCTTGGCGGCCGCCAGGCTCACGCCCAGGATGGCGTTGGCGCCCAGCCGGCTCTTGTTCGGCGTGCCGTCCAGTTCGATCAGCATCCGGTCGATGCGGCGCTGGTCCTCGGCGTCCTGGCCGGAAAGCGCGTCGAAGATCTCGCCGTTCACCGCGTCGACGGCCTGCGAGACGCCCTTGCCGAGGTAGCGGGACTTGTCGCCGTCGCGCTTCTCCACCGCTTCGTGGGCGCCGGTCGAGGCGCCGGAGGGCACGGCGGCCCGGCCCATCGAGCCGTCCTCGAGGACGACGTCCACCTCCACCGTCGGATTGCCCCGGGAATCGAGGATTTCGCGGGCGGTGATGTCGACGATCTCGGTCATGGCGGCCTCAGTCTGGGTTCGGGGAGGCGCCTGCCTTAGCGCAAGGATTGCGGCCCCGGCAACGCTCGCCTTGACTCGATGTCGCAACCCGCGCTGATGCCGGCGACCGGGAGGAGAACCGAATGCTGCTCGTCGATGCGCCCTCGGACGGGGTCGCCCTCGTCACGCTGAACCGGCCCGAGGCGATGAACGCCCTCTCCAAGGCCCTGCGCGCGGAGCTTCATGAGACGCTGCGGCGGCTCGACGGCGATCCCGCCGTGCGGGCCATCGTGCTGACAGGGGCCGGCGATCGGGCCTTCACCGCGGGCCTGGACCTGAAGGAGCTCGGCTCCGATCCCGACGGGATGCAGGCCGCCAACGCCACCGATCCCGCCGAGAACCCCGCCCGCGCGGTCCTCGCCTGCCGCAAGCCGGTGATCGCGGCGGTCAACGGCGTGGCCATCACCGGCGGCTTCGAGCTGGCGCTGGCCTGCGACGTGATCGTCGCCTCGGCGAGCGCCCGCTTCGCCGACACCCACGCCCGGGTCGGCATCACGCCCGGCTGGGGCCTCTCGCAGAAGCTGCCGCGGCTGATCGGCCCCTATCGGGCGAAAGAGCTGTCGCTCACCGGCAACTTCCTGGACGCCCGCACCGCCTACGAGTGGGGGCTGGTGAACCGAGTGGTGGAGCCTGCCGAGCTGATGCCCGCGGCCCTGAAGATCGCGGCCGACATGGCCCAGATCGACGCCGACATGCTGATCGTCCAGAAGGCGCTGATCGACGACGGCTACGCCCTGTCGCTGCAGGACGGCCTCGCGCTCGAACACGAACGCTCCAGCCGCCATAACGCGGGGGTCACCCCGGAGATGGTCGAAGAGCGCCGGGCGGCGGTGCAGGCCAGGTCGCGGGCGCAGAAGTAGCTGACAGGTCGGCCCAGAGGCGCCTATCATCCGCCGAAGGGCTCACGCCCTCCTGGTCCGCGGAAAGGGCTGCGCCCGACCCAAGTACCCTCGTCGCTTATCCCAGACGATCCTTCTTGCCCGTCAGGCGGACGCGGGCGCGATACGAGAGGGATTGGCTATGCCCGACGATACGGGCCGTCCGCTGAGCGACGGCCGCCTCAACCTCGAACAGCAGAAGAAGCGCGCCAAGGAACTGATGAAGGCCGTCCGCGAGGGCGCGCCCGAGGCGCTGGCGCGTCTCCGGCGACACCACCCCAAAGGCGACCGGCTGGATCCGGCGGCCGCCCAGCTCGCCGACGCCCAGTCGGCGATCGCCCGCGAGGCGGGATTCGCCAGCTGGGCGCGGCTGAAGGCCCACACCGAACGGCTCGTCCAGGCGCGCAGCGACATGGCCCGGCCGGAGGCGGCGCCCGACACCGCCCGCACTCTGCACGTCCGCTGCGGCTCCGACCTGAAGGCGGCGTTGGAGCGGGCCGGCTTCCTGGGCGGCTTCCTGGAGTTCGCCGATCCCTACTGCCAGGGCCCGGTGCAGAACCTGCCCGAGCCGGCGCTGATCGCGGCGCGGGCGGACTTCATCGCCGAGGCCTACCGCCTCCTGCCCGAGGTGGCGCTGAAGCGGCTGCAGCGGGAATACGCGGCCTGGGCTGACCTGTCGGCCTGGGAGGAAGTGGTGCTCTGGTTCGAGCACGACAGCTACGACCAGCTGATCCTCGCCAGGTTGCTGGCCACCCTGCCGCAGGGTGTTCGCGCCTTCCTGGTCTGCGTCGACCGCACCCCCGGCGTGGCGCGGTTCCTCGGGCTCGGGCAGCTCGCGCCGGAGGTCCTGCGGCTGTTCTACGACGGCCGCGTGCCCGTGGAGCCGGCGCAACGCCAGCTGGGCCGCGCCGTCTGGACGGCGCTGACGGACACCAGTCCGGAGGGCCTGCACCGGATCAGCCGCGAAGGCACGCCGGCCGTCCCGCCGATGAGCGCGGCCTTGGCGCGGCACCTGCGCGAACTGCCGAGCATCACGAACGGCCTCTCGCTGACCGAGCAGCTGACGCTCGAGCTGCTCGCCGAATGCGGGCCGCAGCCCGCCAGGGCGCTGTTCCAGCAACTGACCCGCGAACGCGAGCCCCTGCCCTTCATGGGCGACGCCATGTTCTGGGTCGTGCTGCGCGCGCTGGCCTCCGGCCAGACCCCGCTCGTCGAGGCGCCGCCGGCGGGACACCACGACACCTCCTGGGCCGAGCGCACCATCGGCCTCACGGAGGCTGGAGAGGCCGTGCGGACCGGCCGCGCCGACTGGCAGGCGATGGGCGCGCCGCAACGATGGGTCGGCGGCGTCGAGATCGCTCCAGGCGGGCCTTGCTGGCGCTGGGACGAGCCCGGCCAGCGCCCCGTGCTCACCCCCGCGAAGGGAGCCTGAGCGCCATGAACAGCCTCACCCCCCTGCTCAACGTGCAGGACGTCACCCGAAGTCTCGCCTTCTGGCGCGACCTGCTGGGGTTCACGGTGGTCGGATCCTACGACTGGGAAGGAAGGCTCGCCTGGGCCAGGCTGCAGAAGGGCCAGGTCCAGGTCATGCTGAACGGCCGGGGCGGCGATCCCGGCCACCGGCTGGCGCGCGAGCGCTACACCGACGCTGTGCTGTGCATTGCGGTGGACGACGTCCACGCCCTGGTCCGCGACCTGCGCGCCAAAGGGCTTCAGGTGGAAGACCCGGAGGCCCAGGAGTACGGCCTGGACGAGATCGTCCTAAGGGATCCGGACGGCTACGACCTGGCCTTCTCGAGCCCGTCAGACCTGTCCGCCCGCAGGTGACATGCGAGCGCCGCCGGGGCCTCAGGCCTCGGCGGCGATTCGCGAAGGGATCAGTCTTCCTTCGGCGTCAGGACCTGGCGGCCCTTGTACATGCCGGTCTTCAGGTCGACGTGGTGCGGCCGCTTCAGCTCGCCGGTTTCCTTGTCCTCGGCGTAGGCGTTCGGGCCGAGCGCATGGTGCGAGCGGCGCATGTTGCGCCGGGACGGCGAGGTCTTTCGCTTAGGGACGGCCATTTGAGAATCTCTTAGGCGTGCAAATTCAAACGGCGGCCGGAAGGGGCCGCCGACGTGAGCGCGGGTGTATGCCCGAAAGCCTCCCGCGTTTCAAGCGGTGGCCTGCGCCTTCAGGAGCTTCTTCGGCGCCACGGCGCTCCAGGCCAGCCGGAGCAGGGTCTCCAGCGTCGGCAGGTCGGCCGTCTCGAACCAGACGAAGGTCCAGCCGTGCTGGGGCTGGTAGTCGCATTCCTCGACCACGCCCGGATGGGCCGCGATCATGTCCAACTGCGCCTCGCGGTCGAGCTTCAGCACGATGCGCGGACGGTCGAGGTGGACCGTGCAGAAGATCTTCTTCCCCACCCGGAACGACGGGATCCCGTGGTGGTCCGCCTCGTAGGCCTGCGGCTGGGCGAGCGCGATCCGGCGGATGTCGTCGCGGGTGGGCATGGGGGACGATAGCACATAGACCTCTCCCCCCGCCCGGCGGGGGGAGAGGGTTGGGTGAGGGGGGACTCTCCGCAAGCGCGGCGGTTGGCCAGTCTCGCCGGCTGCGCCGGCTCGCCCCTCACCCTACCCTCTCCCCGCTCTGCGGGGAGAGGTCTGGGCAGGCATCAGACCAGCCGGCTCCGTTCCTTCGCCGCCCCGATGAAGCTGGCGAAGAGAGGGTGCGGGTCGAAGGGGCGGCTCTTCAGTTCGGGGTGGAACTGGACGCCGACGAACCAGGGATGGTCCTCGCGCTCGCAGATCTCCGGCAGGACGCCGTCGGGCGACAGGCCGGTGAACCTCAGCCCCGTCTGCTCGATGGCCTCGCGGTAGCGGATGTTGACCTCGTAGCGGTGGCGGTGCCGCTCGCTGATGGCCGTCCCGCCATAGATGTCGGCCACCCGCGAGCCCGGGGCCAGCACGGCCTCGTAGGACCCCAGGCGCATGGTGCCGCCGAGGGCGTCGCCCTCTTTGCGGACTTCCTTCTCGTTGCCGCGGGTCCACTCGGTCATCAGGCCGACGATCGGCTCCGAAGTCGGACCGAACTCGGTGGAGGAGGCCTGCTTGATGCCGGCCAGGTTCCGGGCAGCCTCGATCATCGCCATCTGCATGCCGAAGCAGATGCCGAAATAGGGGATGTCGTGCTCGCGCGCGAAGCGGACGGCGCGGATCATCCCCTCCGAGCCGCGCTCGCCGAAGGCGCCGGGCACCAGCACGCCGTGGACGCCGGTCAGCCGCTCGGCGACCAGCGCCTCGTCGACCTCTTCGAAGGCCTGACCCTCGACCCAGTCGAACTTGACCCGGACGTTGTTGGCCACGCCGCCGTGGACCAGCGCCTCGACCAGCGACTTATAGGCGTCGGTCAGGCCGGTGTACTTGCCGACGATGGCGATGTTCACCTCGCCGTCCGGGTGGCTCAGCCGGTGGGCGATGTCCTGCCAGCGCGCCAGGTTCGGCGGCGGGGCGTCGTGCATGCCGAAGACGTCCAGCACCTCGGTGTCGAGGCCCTGGGCGTGGTAGTCCAGCGGCACGGCGTAGATGTTGGCCGAGTCCATCGCCTGGATGACGGCGCTTTCCCGCACGTTGCAGAACAGCGCGATCTTGCGCCGTTCGCTGGCCGGCAGCGGCAGCTCGGTGCGGCAGAGCAGCACGTCCGGCTGGATGCCGATGCTGCGCAGCTCCTTCACCGAGTGCTGGGTCGGCTTGGTCTTCATCTCCCCGGCCGTCTTGATGTACGGCAGCAGGGTCAGGTGGATGAAGCAGGCGTGGCCTCTGGGCAGTTGCTGGCCGAGCTGGCGGATGGCCTCGAAGAACGGCAGGCCCTCGATGTCGCCGACCGTCCCGCCGATCTCCACCAGCACGAAATCCACCCCCTCGCCGGGATCGGACAGGACGAACTTCTTGATCTCGTCGGTCACGTGCGGGATCACCTGCACGGTCGCGCCCAGGTAGTCGCCCCGGCGCTCCTTCTCGATGATCGTCTTGTAGATCTGGCCGGTGGTGATGTTGTCGGCCTTGGTGGCGTTGACCCCCGTGAACCGCTCGTAATGGCCGAGGTCGAGGTCGGTCTCGGCCCCGTCGTCGGTCACGAACACCTCGCCATGCTGATAGGGGCTCATCGTCCCCGGATCGACGTTGAGGTAGGGGTCCAGCTTGCGCAGACGGACCTTGAATCCGCGCGCCTGCAGGAGCGCGCCGAGGGCGGCGGACGTGAGGCCTTTTCCGAGAGAGGAAACCACGCCGCCGGTGATGAAGATGTACCGGGCCATGGGACTCCAGATTAGACCCGATTCGGGCGGGTCGCCCCTGCCCTGATTGCGGCCATTGTGCGGCTTATTGCGCGGGCGCGGCGGGAGCCGGCGCGGCGGGCTGCGCCGGCGGAAGCTCGAGCGGGTTGCGCAGGGTCGGCGTGGGCGCCTCGCCCGGCGCCGGCGCCGCGGCGGGCGCGCCCGGCAGCAGCGGGGCGGTGGGCGTGGGCGCTTCCGGAGCCTGCGGCTGGTTCAGCGTGTCGGGGTCGATCGATTCGACCTCGAACCGGTCGGTCACCGAGCCGCCTTGCCGGACGCCGCCCGACAGCATGGTCAGCGCCAGGCTGAGCACGAAGAAGATGGTCCCGAGGATCCAGCTGGTGCGGGTCAGCAGATCGCTGCCGCCGCGGGCCGTCAGGAACCCCGACCCGCCGCCGCTCGACACCAGGCCGCCGCCTTCCGACCGCTGCAGCAGCACGACGCCGATCAGCGCGATGCAGACCAGGATGTGGACGGTGAGCAGGATGCCGAGGAGCATAAGGAGCCCATAGTGAAGCCGCGCGGCAACACCGCGCTGAAATGAAGCGGGCGCTCTACCACTGCGCTCGCCGCAAGGCCATAGCTAGGGGGTCGCAGCCTGATGGCAACCATGATTCTCGCATTGAAACGCGCCGCCCGCCCCGTCCTCCCCGCTCTGCCCGCCGTGCGCCGGTCGTGGGAGCTGGCCCTGAAGCGGATCCAGACGCTGGAGACCGAGCGCCTGCGGCTGGTCCCGCTGGAGTCCGCCGACGCCGATCTGCTGTTCCCGATCATGAGCGATCCGCAGGTGATCGCCCACTGGGACTGCGAGACGCTCGACGAGCCGGAGAAGGTGGCCGAGATGGTCGACGGCCAGGTGCTGGAGATGGCCTGCGGCCGCGGCTTCTACTGGGCCGTCCGGACGCTCGAGGGCCGCTTCCTGGGCGTCTGCGAGCTGGCCGAACTCAACCGCGCCGCCCGCAGCGCCGAGATCGGCTTCGTGTTCGCCCCCGAGGCCTGGTCGAGCGACCTGGCCCAGGAGGCGCTGGAGGCGCTGGTCCGCTGCGCCACCGGCCTCAACCTGCGCCGCCTCAACGGCCGCACCTGCCTCGGCGACCGCCGGGCCGAGGCCCTGCTCCAGCGGCTGGGCTTCCGTCAGGCCGGCCTCGAGCGCGGCCCGCTGATCGACGACCAGCGCCGGGACCGGCGCCTGTTCGCTCTGGCGCTGTAGAGCGGCCCCCCTCCCCCGCTTCCCAGGGGAGGAACGAAGCCTCACGCGGCCTGCACGATCGCCAGGAAGTCGCTGGCCTTCAGCGAGGCGCCGCCGACCAGGGCGCCGCCCACTTCGTCGGCCTTGAGGATCTCGGCCGCGTTGTTCGGCTTGACCGAGCCGCCGTAGAGGATCGGCACGCCCGCGCCATGGGCCCCGAACATCTCGTTCAGGGTGGCGCGGATGGCCCGGTGCATCTCCTCGATCTCGGGCGTGGTGGGGGTCAGGCCGGTGCCGATGGCCCAGACCGGCTCGTAGGCGACCGCGAAGGCCTTGCCGGCCAGCTCGGCGGGGAGCGAGCCCCTCACCTGGCCGGTGACCACTTCCAGCGCCCGGCCCGCCTTTCGCTCGTCCAGCGTCTCGCCGACGCAGACGATGGGCTCGAGGCCGGCGCGCAGGGCCGCCAGCACCTTCTTGGCCACCAGGGCGTCGGTCTCGCGATAGCCGGTGCGCCGCTCGGAGTGGCCGAGGATGACCAGCCTGGCGCCGGCGTCGGCCAGCATCTCGGCCGAGACGTCGCCGGTGAAGGCGCCGAAATCGTCGAAGTGGGCGTCCTGACCGCCGACCTGCACCTTGGTGTCCGCCAGCGCCTGCGCCATCCGGTGGATCAGCACCGACGGCGGGCAGATCGCCACCCTCGGGGAGGCGGCCGTGCAGCCCGCTGCGATGGCCCGCGCCTCGTCCAGCGAGGCCGCAAGCCCGTGCATCTTCCAGTTTCCGGCGATCAGGGGGACCGGCGCGCTCATCCACAAACCCTCGAAAAAAAGCGACGGGTGCGGCGGTTAAGCCAAGCCGGCGCGTCTGTCACGCGCTTGCCCCTTGCGACAGGCCTCCACTATACCCGCCCAACCACTCCGCGCCCCAGGACGCCGCTTCATGCTCGCCGCCACTCGCCGCTTCGCCAAATCCTGGGTCGCGCTCATCCTGATCGGGCTGCTGATCGTCAGCTTCGCCATCTTCGGGATCAACGACGTCTTCCGCAGCACGCCCGGCGATGCGGTCATCAGCGTCGGCGACCGCACCGTCACGGCTACGCAGTTCCGCCAGGCGTTCGAGAACGCCCGCCGCCGCGCCGAGGAGCAGTTCGGCCAGCCGGTCAGCACCGAGTTCGCCGCCCAGAACGGCCTGGACCGGCAGGTGCTGGAAGGACTGGTTCAGCAGACGGTGCTCGGCGAGATCATGCACCGCCTGGGCATCCGCCCGTCGGGCAAGCTGGTCACCCGGGAGATCCAGAAGATCCCGGCCTTCTTCGACCCGATCACCGGCGCGTTCGATCGGCAGGCCTATGAGCAGGCGCTGCAGGGCGTCGGCCAGACGCCCGCGCAGTTCGAGGCCGAGCGCTCCGACCAGATCGCCCTGGAACACATGGGCGCCGCCATGGCGGCCGGCTTCACCGCGCCCAGGTCCTACGCCGCCCTGACGGTGCTCCAGGGCCTCGAGGAGCGCGACGCGGCCTTCTTCGTCATCACCGGCGACAGCGTGCCGCGGCCGGCGCCGCCGACCGAGGCCCAGCTCACCCAGTTCATGAAGGAGAACGCGGCCCAGCTGACCCGGCCGGAGTACCGGGTGCTGACCGTCGTCCGCTTCTCGCCGAACGCCGCGGCGGGCGCTGGCCCGATCAGCGAAGCCGAGATCCAGGCCCGCTTCGACTACCGCAAGGACACCATGTCCCAGGCGGAAACCCGCTCGCTGGTGCAGATCCCGGCCAAGGACGCGGCGACCGCCCAGACGATCGCCCAACGCCTGACCAAGGGCGAAGACCCCGAAGCCATCGCCAAGTCCATCGGCGTCGAGCCGGTGGTCTACGAGGACCGGCCGCAGACCGCGATCGCCGACCGCAAGGTCGCCGAAGCCGCCTTCAAGCTGGCGCAGGGCCAGGTCTCGGGGCCGATCCAGGGCGACCTGGGCCTGTCCGTCGTCAAGGTGACCGAGGTCACGCCCGGCCGGACGCCGACGCTCGAGGAGGCGCGCCCGGTGATCGAGGCCGAGCTTCGCCAGGAAGCGGCCGCCAAGGCGGTCTACGAGAAGAGCGAGATCTACGAGGAGGCCCACACCAGCGGGGCCACCCTCGCCGAGGCCGCCAAGAAGGCGGGCGTCCCCGCCCAGACCCTGCCGCCGGTCTCGCAACAGGGCCTCGACCAGCAGAACCAGCCGGTCGAGGGCGTCAGCCCGCAGATGCTGGACGTCGCCTTCGACCTGCCGGAAGGCGGCGAGAGCGACCTGCAGGACACCGGACAGGGCGAGTATTACGCCGTCCGCGTGGAAAAGGTCATCAAGTCGTCGATGCCGCCGCTGGCCGAGATCCGGGGCCCTCTCACCCAGGCCTGGATGCAGCGTCAGGTGCAGGCCAGCCTGCAGGCCAAGGCCCAGGAGCTCTCGGCGCGCCTGAAGCGCGGGGAGAGCCTGGAGGCGGTCGCCGCCTCGGCGGGCGGCAGCCCGCTGCAGCGGGCGGTGGGCCTGACCCGGCGCACCGCCGGCCAGAACACCCAGGTCCCGCCGGCCATCCTGCAGCAGATCTTCGGCGCGCGTCCCGGCGAGACCTTCACCGCCATGGGCCAGGGTCTGGTCATCGCCGTCGGCAAGCTCGAGGCCGTGCGCGCCCCGCAGGTCAGCGAGGCGGCCCAGTTCACCCAGGCGGTGCGGCCGCAGCTGGCCCCCGCCATCTTCCAGGACCTGGCCGCCAGCCTCGAAGACGCCGCCCGCCGCAAGCTGGAGCCGAAGGTCGACCACGCTCGCGCCCGGCAGGCGCTGGGCCTCGACCCGATCGCCGAGGGCGATGCGGCCAAGGGCGCCGCGGGCAAGGCGGGGGCGGGCAAGTGAACGTCGAGCCGGCCTTCGACGCCTTCGAGTCCCGCTACCGGACCGGCGCCGCCCAGGTGGTCTGGACCCGGCTGGTCGACGACCTGGAGACCCCCGTCTCGGCCTATCTGAAGATCGGCCAGGGCCAGCCGTACGCCTTCCTGTTCGAGTCCGTGGAGGGCGGCGCCTGGAGGGGCCGCTATTCGGTCATCACCCTCGGGCCCGACATCGTCTGGCGCTGCCGCGGCGAGGCCGCCGAGATCGCCGAGGGCGCCGATATCGCCGCCGAGCGCTTCCGGCCCGCGGGCGAGACGCTGGAGTCCCTGCGAGACCTCGTCGCCGCCTCGCGGCTCGACATCCCGGCCGGCCTGCCGCCGATGGCCGCCGGCGTGTTCGGGGCCCTCGGCTACGACATGGTCCGGCTCGTCGAGCCGGTGAAGGACGTCCCCGCCGACCCGCTCGACCTGCCCGACGGGGTCATGGTGCGCCCCTCGATCGTGGCCATCTTCGACGGCGTGGCCCAGGAGATCATCCTGACCACCACGGTGCGCGCGGGAACCGCTCCGGCGCGCGAGGCCTACGAGGCCGCCATCGGCCGCCTGGCCAAGGTGGTCGCCGACCTGAAGAAGCCGACCCCTCCCGTGGCCGGCGACGGCCAGCCCCTGCCCGACCGCTTCGAGACGCCGGTCAGCCGCGAGCGCTACCGGGAGATCGTGGAGCGGGCCAAGGAGTACATCCGCGCCGGCGATATCTTCCAGGTGGTGCCGAGCCACCGGTTCCGCGCGCCCTTCCCGCACGATCCGTTCGCCCTCTACCGGTCGCTGCGGCGGAGCAACCCTTCGCCATTCCTGTTCTACCTGAACTTCGGCGGCTTCCAGCTGGCCGGCTCCTCGCCGGAGATCCTGGTGCGGCTGCGCGACGGCAAGATCACCATCCGCCCGATCGCCGGCACGAGGCCGAGGGGCGCCACCCCCGAGGAGGACCGTGCGCTCGAAGCCGAGCTCATCGCTGACCCCAAGGAGCGGGCCGAGCACCTGATGCTGCTCGACCTCGGCCGCAACGACGTCGGCCGCGTGGCCATGCTGGGCCAGGAGGGCCGCAACGCCCCGCCGCCCGCGCCCGGGCAGGCCCGCGCGCCGCACGTGCGTGTGACCGCCTCGTTCTTCGTCGAGCGCTACGCCCGCGTCATGCACCTGGTCTCAAACGTCGAGGGCGATGCGCCCGAGAACGTCGATCCGGTGGACGTGCTGATGGCCGCCCTGCCCGCCGGCACCCTGTCGGGCGCGCCCAAGGTGCGGGCCATGCAGATCATCGACGAGCTGGAGATCGAAAAGCGCGGCATCGCCTACGCCGGCGCGGTCGGCTACTTCGGCGCCGACGGAGCGGTGGACACCTGCATCGTCCTGCGCACCGCCTGCTTCAAGGACGGGACCATGTACGTCCAGGCCGGCGGCGGGGTGGTGGCCGACTCCGATCCCGACGCCGAATACGACGAGACCCTCCACAAGGCCCGCGCCCTGCGCGATGCGGCCGAAGAGGCCTGGCGGTTCGTCTGACCTGGGATGGGTGACGGGTAGGGCTTGCGCCCAACCAGTCACCGACTCTCTCCGGTGACTGGTTGCGCCGGCACGGCGCTACCTGTCACCCCTCTCCCGCTTCACTCGTCGAAACCGACGAACACCGTGGCCTCGGCCACGGACTTGCGCTCGGACACCACGGCGTTGGCCGGGAAGCTCCAGTCGGGCCAGCCCAGGGCGATGCTTTTCATGATCACCTGGTCGTCGGCGATGCCGGCATGCTCGCGCACGACCGGCGACTGCATGATGCCCTGGCTGTTGATCACCGCGCCCAGACCGCGGGACCAGGCGGCGTTGACCAGGGCGTTGGTCACTGCGCCGCAGTCGAACGGGGTGTCGTCGCTGCCGTCCAGCACGCGGTCGTAGGTGACGATCACGCAGACCGGGGCGTCGAACTGGCGGAAGCCGCGCAGCACCCAGTCCTGGCGCATCTCCTTGTCGTCGCGGGCGATGCCCATCGCCGCGAACAGCTGCTTGGCGACGCCGATCTGCCGCTCGCGATGCTGGCCGGCGAAGGCCTGCCCGGTGCGGAACTCGCGCGACTGCGGAACGCCCGCCACCATCCGCTCGGTGTTGCCGGCGCGGATGCGGTCCAGCGGCTCGCCGGTGACGATGTAGAAGTTCCACGGCTGGGTGTTCATCGACGACGGCGCGCGCATCGCCAGAGCGATGATCTCCTCGATCAATTCACGAGGAACGGGATCTGGCTTGTATCCGCGGATGCTGCGGCGGCCGAGGACGACGTCGTCGAACTTCATGGATGATCCCTGGGTGGATGCGAAGCTTGGGTCGGTGGCGAACCGGCGCAGCGAGCAGGACCGCTCATCCGCGCGGAAGAAAAACTGGCAGCGCTCTCCCCTGGAGACGGCTCGCCGAGATGCGCAGCCTCCTCTATCTACTAAAACACCTGTTTGAACGGAGCGCCATATGCCCGCCGACGCCCTCTTCCAGCCCTACGCCTTCAAGGGCCTGGCCCTGCGCAACCGCATCGTCATGGCGCCCATGACCCGTTCCTTCTCGCCGGGCGGGATCGCGACGCAGGACGTGGCCGGCTACTACCGCCGCCGCGCCGAGGCCGAGGTCGGGCTGATCGTCTCCGAAGGGACGGGCGTGGACCGTCCGGCCTCGCTGAACGATCCCAACGTCCCCCGTTTCCACGGCGAGAGGGAGCTGGCCGCGTGGAAGACGGTGATCGACGAGGTGCATGCGGCCGGCGGGGTCATGGCGCCTCAGCTCTGGCACGTGGGGAACGTGCGCACCCGCCATCCGGAATGGACGCCGCCCGGCCCCTACGACAGCCCCTCGGGCCTCTCCCGGCCCGAGAAGCCCTTCGGCCAGCCGATGACCGACGCCGAGGTGGCCGACGCGGTGCGCGCCTTCGCCGAGGCCGCCGCCAACGCCAAGCGGCTGGGCTTCGACGCCGTCGAGCTGCACGGCGCCCACGGCTACCTGATCGACCAGTTCTTCTGGGAAGGCACCAACCTGCGGAACGACCCGTATGGCGGCGCCACCATCGTGGACCGCTCCCGGTTCGCCGCCGAGATCCTGCGCGAGGTGCGCCGAGCCGTCGGGCCCGAGTACCCGGTGATCCTGCGCATCTCGCAGTGGAAGCAGCAGGACTATGCGGTGAAGCTCGCCCACACGCCGGACGAGATGGAGGCCTGGCTGACCACCCTCACCGACGCCGGCGCCGACATCCTCCACTGTTCGCAGCGGCGCTTCTGGGAGCCCGAGTTCGAGGGCTCGGACCTGAACTTCGCCGGCTGGGCCAAGAAGCTGACCGGCGCCCCCACCATCACCGTCGGCTCGGTGGGCCTGACCGGCGAATTCATCGCCGCCTTCGCCGGCGAAGGCTCCAAGCCCGCCTCCCTCGACGAGCTGGAGCGCCGCCTGGAACGCGGCGACTTCGACCTCGTCGGCGTCGGCCGCGCCCTGCTTCAGGACCCCAAGTGGGCGCTGAAGGTGAAGGAGGGGCGCACCGAGGAACTGATGGCCTTCGAGCGGACGGCGCTGGCGAGCCTGAGCTAGCGAGCGGCGGCGCCGACGGCGACGGGCGTCCGGCGCCCGTCGTCGCCGCGAGAAAGCGCTATCCCGCCACGTCGCCGAACGCCGACTTCCCTGACAGACTGGGCGCTGCGATGAGTGCTGGTCGGATAGTCGACCCAATCGACGGGGTGAGCTGATGAACCTGACGGTCCTGTTGAGGAAGTGGCTTTCCGCCCCGCCTCTCACGGGAATGCCGATGCTGCTTTGCGCGCTGGCGGCGATCACGGCGCCGACGCTCGTCTACGCGTCTGTGGACGAGGTCGTTCAGGGCACAGCGTTTATCACCTACCTGCCCTTCGTGACGCTCACAGCCCTCCTGCTCGACTGGCGAGCGGCCGGCGCCGTCGCCCTCGCCTCCGCGGCCCTCGGCGACTTCCTGTTCGTGGGGCCACGCTTCGAACTCTTCGAAACGCCCAGCGACCTGTTCGGCCTCCTTGTGTTCGGCGTCACCGCGGTCCTGATCATCGCAACGGCCTGGGCCATCCGGAAGGTCGGTGCGGACCCTCTATGGCTGAACGGCCCCCACCGCGCCCCGAACGGCGTCGTCTTCAGCCTGAAGGACGGCCAGGCCTGTGTGAGCTGGTACGGAGGGAAATCCTTCGTGCCGTTGGGAGCCGGCGACGACGTCGCCAGGATGATGCAGGACTTCCTCGCCCAACAGGAGGTCGGAGAACGGCTTCTCCGCCGGAGGTGACCAGGCCCCGCCGTTCACCGCCGCAACCCGGAGCGACCCTTCCGTTCCTGCGAAGCTGGCGAGGAGGTCGCGCGTGGGCGCCCGCTATCGCTCGAGCTGCTCCGTGGCCGGCCCGACCGGCGCCATGAAGATCATCGCGCTGGCCAGCACCATCGCCCCCACCGCTGCGAACCCCGCGGCCGCCAGGGTCGGCCACACGCGCTCGCGGCGCACGGGGGTGGCGAGCAGGCGGCGGGCTCTGGCTATGGCGAGCGGATCGAGGATGGAATCGGCGGGCGGCATGGAAGACGCCGTTATCGGCGCCTGCGGCGCGCGGCGCAACGCGGTCTTGGCGTCGTAATGATCACAGCCTAGAGAGGCGTCATGATCCTGGTCATCGATAACTACGACAGCTTCACCTACAACCTCGTCCACTACCTGAACGAGCTTGGGGCGGAGACGGCCGTCTATCGCAACGACGCCATCAGCGTGCAGGACGCGCTGGGCCTGAAGCCCGACGGCGTGCTGCTGTCGCCGGGACCGTGCACGCCGAACGAGGCCGGGATCTGCCTGCCGCTGCTGAACGGCGCGCCGGAGGACCTGCCGATCCTCGGCGTCTGCCTCGGCCACCAGTCCATCGGCCAGGCGCTGGGCGGCGAGGTGGTGCGGGCCAAGTCGATCATGCACGGCAAGACCAGCGCCATCCATCACACCGGCAAGGGCGTGTTCGAAGGCATGCCCAACCCCTTCACCGCCACCCGCTACCACAGCCTGGCGATCAAGGAGGACACCCTCCCCGCCGAGCTGGAGGTGACCGCCTGGACGGACGACGGCGAGATCATGGGCGTGCAGCACAGGACGCGGCCGATCTTCGGCGTCCAGTTCCACCCCGAATCCATCGCCACCGAGGGCGGCCACGACCTCCTGGCCAACTTCCTCCGCCTGGCGAAAGCCTCGCGCCTGGCGCACGCCTGACGCCCGTGTCCGACGCCTTCAAGCCCCTGCTCTCCCGGCTCGCGGACGGCGCGACCCTGAGCGAGGACGACGCCCAGACCTTCTTCGCCGCCTGCCTGCAGGGCGAGCCGACGCCGGCCCAGGTCGCCGCGGCCCTGACCGCCATGCGCATGCGCGGTGAGACGGTGGGCGAGATCACCGCCTGCGCCCGCGCCATGCGCGCCGCGGCGCTGAAGCTCGACCTGCCGTACGAGGTGATCGACGTCTGCGGCACCGGCGGCGACGGGCTGCACACGCTCAACATCTCCACCGCCGTGGGCTTCGTTGCGGCCGGCGCGGGGCTGAAGGTCGCCAAGCACGGCAACCGGGCCCTCTCCTCCCGCTCCGGCACGGCCGACGTGCTGGCCGAGCTCGGCGTCAACATCAGCGCGACGCTCGAACAGCACCGCCGGGCGCTGGACGAGGCCGGCATCTGCTTCATGTTCGCCCAGGCCCACAACAGCGCCATGCGGCACGTCTCGCCGGTGCGCGCCGAGCTGGGCTTCCGCACCGTCTTCAACCTCCTGGGCCCGCTGTCCAACCCGGCCAGCGCCCAGCGCCAGCTGCTCGGGGTCTTCTCCGACCGCTGGGTCGAGCCGCTGGCCAAGGTGCTCGGCGCGCTCGGGACGACGCGCGCCTGGGTGGCCCACGGCCAGGGCATGGACGAGATCACCACCACGGGCGAGACCCATGTGGCCGAGTTGCGCGAGGGCCAGGTGCGGCTGTTCACCATCACGCCGGAGGCGGTCGGCCTGCCGCGGGCGGCGCTGGCCGACCTGGTGGGCGGCGATCCGGCCCACAACGCCCGCGCCCTGCGCGAACTCCTGGCCGGCTCCAAGGGCCCCTACCGGGACGTCGTGCTGCTGAACACCGCTGCGGCGCTGCTGATCTCCGACCGCGTCGAGACCCTGCGCGAAGGCGTGGAACTCGCCGCCGCCGTCATCGACGACGGCCGCGCCCAGGGCGCCCTCGACAAGCTGACGGCCGCGACCCACGCATGAGCGACATCCTCGACCGCATCGCCGCCTACAAGGCCCAGGAAGTGGCCGAGCGGAAGGCCAAGATCGGCTTCTCGGACCTGGAGTGGGACGCCCGCCACGCCTCCGCGCCCCGCGGCTTCCGCGCCGCGCTGGAGGCCGCCCACGCCCCGGGCCGCCTGGCCCTGATCGCCGAGATCAAGAAGGCCTCGCCCTCCAAGGGGCTGATCCGGGAGGACTTCGACCCGCCGATCCTGGCCAGCGCCTACGAGCTGGGCGGGGCGGCCTGCCTCTCGGTGCTGACCGACGAGCCGAGCTTCCAGGGGCACGAGCGGTTCCTCGTCGCCGCCCGCAACGCCGTCGAACTGCCGGTGCTGCGCAAGGACTTCCTGGTCGATCCCTGGCAGGTGGTCGAGAGCCGGGCCATCGGCGCGGATGCGGTGCTGGTGATCCTGGCCATGGTCGACGACGAGGTCGCCAAGGCGCTGATGTCCGAAGCGCAGCGCTGGGGGATGGACGTGCTGGTCGAGGTGCACGACGAGGCCGAGATGGCCCGGGCCAGGAAGCTCGGCGCCAAGCTGATCGGCGTCAACAACCGCAACCTGCGCACCTTCGAGACCGACCTGGGCGTCACCGAGCGTCTGGCGCCGCTGGCGCCTGGCGATGCGCTGCTGGTCACCGAGAGCGGCATCTTCACGACCCTGGACGTGGCCCGGCTGGAGCGCTGCGGCGCGCGGGCCATGCTGGTCGGCGAGAGCCTGATGCGCCAGCCGGACGTCGAGGCGGCCACCCGCGCGCTCCTCGGCGGCTAGTCACCGAACGGCGGTCTGCGGATTGACGCAGACCGGGCGCCGGCGCAGCTTGAGCGGGGATCAATCCAGGGAGGCGCGAAATGCTGCGCCCGCTATTCCTCGCAACCGCCGTCGGAACCGTCCTGCAGCTGATCATGGTGCTGTGGGGCCATTCCGAGCCCGCCGTCGCCGCCATGTTCGCGGTCGGCGGTATGGGAATCTCGCTGATCGCGGGCCTCGTCTACGCCCTGCTGGCCAGGGCCGGCCTGCGGGCCGGCGCCCTCGGCGGCGCGATCGCCGGCGGCCTCTGCGGCCTGATCGGCATCGCCGTCAGCCTGGCGCTGGGCGACGTCGAGCCCATGCTCCTGCTTCTCGGGACCGCGAGCTCGGCGGTGACCGGCGCCGCCGGCGGCGCGCTCGGCGCCTTGCTGGCCCGCCGGCCCGCGGCCAAGGCCTGACGCAGAAGAGCGCAAGCTGAGTCGCGCCAAAGGGCTGGATGAGCCGCCCCCGCGGCGAAGCTAAACTGCTGAAATGACACGCGCGAACCTGCGCCGGCGCCGTAACTTGACATTAACCAGGAACACCTAGAGAACATTCCTGAAGTTGGCGCTTTGTTCCCGAAGGGCTCCTCGGCCATGTTGACCCGCAAACAGCACGAACTGCTCATGTTCATCCATGAGCGGATCAAGGAGACCGGCGTCTCCCCCTCGTTCGACGAGATGAAGGACGCCCTGGACCTGGCGTCCAAGTCGGGCATCCACCGCCTGATCACCGCCCTGGAGGAGCGCGGCTTCCTGCGCCGCCTGCCCCACCGGGCCCGGGCGCTGGAGGTGGTGAAGCTGCCGCAGCAGGCGACGGCGACCGCGCCGCCCAAGGGCCGCGGCGCCTTCAAGCCCCAGCTGGTCGAGGCGCCCGCCTCGGCCCCGGTGGCGGCCAACGACGTGCGCGAGCTGCCGATCCTGGGCCGCATCGCCGCCGGCACGCCCATCGAGGCTATCCAGCACGAGCGCGACCGGCTGCAGGTGCCCGAGACCATCCTCGGCGCCGGCGAACACTACGTGCTGGAGATCAGCGGCGATTCGATGATCAACGCCGGCATCCTGGACGGCGACTTCGTGGTCATCCGCAAGACCGACACCGCCAACTCCGGCGACATCGTCGTGGCGCTGGTCAAGGGCGAGGAAGCCACCCTCAAGCGGCTGCGCCGCAAGGGCGCCTCGATCGCCCTGGAGGCCGCCAACCCCGCCTACGAGACCCGCATCTACGGCCCCGACCAGGTGGCCGTGCAGGGCCGCCTGGTGGGCCTGATCCGCCGCTACCACTAGCCGCTCACCCGTTCGGTTCGGCCCCGTCCGCCGACCAGCTCCAGGGCCGCCAGCCGCGCATCTCCTGAGCCCAGCGGATGCGCCAGCCGTCGGGCCGTCGCCATAGCTCGACCGACCCGCCGCGGGCGAAGTCGCGGCCGGTCAACACCACCTTCCCGGGGCAGACCGGTCCCTGAGGCAGGCTGCGGACGACGATCACCTCGGCCTCGGCGCACAGACGCTCCCGTTCGGCCGGCTTGATCGGCCGGCGGCTGAAGCTGGCGGCCACCTTCAGCGCCGGGTCGGCGGCGATGGGCCGGCAGGTCCAGCGGTCGCAGTCGAACAGCGTCTCCGGCGTCTCGTCGACCGTCAGCCCGCGGCGACGCGCCCACAGGTCGGCGGCGAAGCGCTTGGCGCCCGGCCTCAGCAGCACCGCCTCGCGGCCGTTGCGCACCGCCACCGCCGCCCCGTCGGAAGCGATCCAGACGTCCGGGACCGCCGGTTTCGGCGTCAGCGCCACCGCCAGCGCGAAGGGGACCCCGGCCCAACGCAGCCGGCCGCGCCAGATGCAGACCCACAGGATGCCGACGAAGGCGGCCGGCAGGGTCCAGGCCGGCGCGCTGGGCACGATCAGGGTGGCGCTGGGCGCGGCGGCGGCCCGTTCGGCGATCCCGGTCATCAGCCCGATGGCCCAGCCGGCGGCCTTCAGCGGCAGCTCGCCGAGGCCCACCGGCGTCAGGGCCGCGCCGATGGCCAGGGCCGGCATCATCACGAACGAGGAGATCGGCGCGGTCAGCAGATTGGCGATCAGGCCCCAGGTCGCGACGCGGTTGAAGTGCTGCATGGCGAAGGGGCCGGTGGCCAGGCCCGCCACGAAGCTCGCCCCCACGCTGGCGGCGATCCAGACGCCGGCCGCCTGGGGCGCGCGGATCCACCAGGGCGTCTCGATCTCGCGGATCGGCCGGTTCCAGGCCTCGGCGAGCGCCACCAGGGCCGCGGTGGCGGCGAACGACATCTGGAAGCCCGGCGTGGTCACCGCCTCCGGCTGGGCCGCCAGGATGATCAGGGCGGCGATCGCCAGGCCGCGCAGGGTGATCGCCCGCCGGTCGAACAGGATCGCCGCGAACGCGACGCCGGCGGTGATGGCCGCCCGCTCGGCCGGCGGCGGCGAGCCGGAGATGACCAGATAGCCGGCCACGGCCGCCAACCCGGCGACTGCGGCGGCCTTCTTCGCGTTGATCCGCAGCGCCAGCCAGGGCCAGGCGGCGATCCCCAGGCGCAGGGCGAAGAAGACGAAGCCGCCGACGATGGCCATGTGCAGGCCGGAGATGGAGATGATGTGGGCCAGCCCCGCGGCCCGCATGGCCTCCACCTGCTCGCGCGGGATGAAGGCCTCGTGGCCGGTGACCATCGCCGCCGCCAGGCCGCCAGTCTCCACGCCCATGGTGGCCACGATCTTCTCGGCCAGGGCCCAGCGGATGGCGTTCACCTGCATGGTCAGCCGCAGCCGGGACGGCGGCGAATCGAGAGCCGTCTCGCGGACCGGCGTCAGGGAAAAGCCCACCGCCCCGATGCTCTCGAACCAGGCGTCGCGCGCGAAGTCGTAGGCGCCGGGGCTGGCGGGCGGCGGCGGCGGATTGAGGATGGCGCGCAGGGCGACGGCCGAGCCGGGATCCGGCGGCGCCTGGCCGTCTCTGAGGGTCACCCGCACCCGGACCGGCGTCGCCTCGGGCGCCATCCCGCTGATCCGCACCGGCGCCAGCAACAGCCGCTGCCCGCCCTGCCCCGGGCTCGCCACGTCCACCACCCAGCCTGAGACCGTGCGCGGTCCGGTCGCTTCAAGGACCACGGGCGCGGCCACCCGCCAGGCCCGCAGCTTGGCGGCCGAGAAGCCGGCCAGGCCGAACGCCGCCAGCAGCACCAGCACGCCGACGGCTCGCCCGCCGGCCCAGCGCACGGCGGCCAGCCCCGCAAGGCCTGCGAGCGCCAGCAGCCCGAGCGCCAGGACCAGGCTCGGCTCACGCGGCAGGGCGAAATAGGTCCCCGCCCCGGCGCCCAAGGCCACCGGCGCCCACAGCACCCAACGCTCGAGCTGCGCGGCCGCCTCCGCCGCCACCGAGGCGATCGCCGCCTGCACCCTAGGCCGGCCGGGAAGGCGCGTGCTAAGAGGCGCCGCCGCTTCGCCGGCCGCTCCTGGAAATTCGATGTCAGACCGCCCCGTCCGCACCCGTATCGCCCCCTCGCCCACCGGCGACATGCACATTGGCACGGCTCGCACCGCGCTTTTCAACTGGCTTTACGCGCGCCACACCGGCGGCCAGTTCCTGCTGCGCATCGAGGACACCGACCGCGAACGATCGACGCCCAACGCCGTGCAGGTGATCTTCGACGGGCTGAAGTGGCTGGGCCTCGACCCCGACGAAGAGCCGGTGTTCCAGTTCGCTCGCGCCGACCGCCACCGCGAGGTGGCCCAGGCGCTGCTCGAGAAGGGCGCAGCCTACAAGGACTTCATGACGCCCGAGGAGCTGGAGGCCGAGCGCGAGCTCGCGAGAGCCGAGGGCCGGGTCGTCCGCTCCCCCTGGCGCGACCGCTCGCCCAACGACGCCCCCGACCGGCCGTTCGTGGTGCGCCTGAAGACGCCGCAGACCGGCGAGACGGTGATCGACGACCAGGTGAAGGGCCGCATCGTCTTCCAGAACGAGAACCTGGACGACCTCATCCTGCTGCGCACGGACGGGACGCCGACCTACAACCTGGCCGTTGTCGTCGACGACCACGACATGGGCATCACCCATGTGATCCGCGGCGACGACCACCTGAACAACGCCGCCCGCCAGACGCACATCTACCAGGGCATGGGCTGGGAGGTCCCCGCCTGGGCCCACCTGCCGATGATCCATGGCCCGGACGGCAAGAAGCTCTCCAAGCGCCACGGCGCCCAGGCGGTCTCGGAGTTCGACTCCATGGGCTACCTGCCCGAGGCCATGCGCAACTACCTGGCCAAGCTCGGCTGGGGCCACGGCGACGACGAGATCTTCTCCGACGAGCAGGCCAAGGCCTGGTTCGACATCACGGACGTGGTCTCGGCCCCGGCCCGGCTGGACTGGGACAAGCTCAACCACGTCAACAACCACTACATCCGCCAGGCGGACGTCCCGCGGCTGACCGGCCTGGTCGAGACCATCCTGAAGAGCCGGGATTGGGCCATCTCGGGCGACGATCGCGAGGTGCTGGCGCGCACCATCCCGCTGGTCCGCGACGGGGCCAAGACGCTGCTGGAGCTGGCCGACGCCTGCGTCTTCGCCATCCGCAAGCGCCCCCTCGAGCTGCCGGAGAAGGCCAAGGGCCTGCTGACCGAGGAGACTCGCGGCCGGCTCTCGCGACTCGCCGAGCAGCTGAAGGCCGCCCAGGCCTGGCAGGTCGGCGATCTGGAGTCGCTGATCCGCGCTTTCGCCGAAGCCGAGGGCGTCGGTATCGGCAAGTTCGGCCCGGCCCTGCGCGCCGTCCTGTCGGGCGGCTCGCCTGCGCCGGACCTGGCCGGCGCCCTGGTGGCGATCGGTCGCGAAGAAAGCTTGGCCAGGGTCGAGGATGCGCTTTCTTCCGGGGCGTAAACCGCTATAAGGCCCGGCGAACAAGCGTTTAGCCTGACTAGAGTGAGAAAGGGGACGACGGCATGGGTGACACGGCGAAGGTGAACGTCGGCGCGAAAACCGTCGAACTGCCGCTGCTCAAGGGCACGGCCGGTCCGGACGTGATCGACGTGCGTAAGCTCTACGCCGAAGCCGACGTGTTCACCTACGATCCCGGCTTCACCTCGACCGCCTCCTGCGAGAGCAAGATCACCTACATCGACGGCGACGCCGGCGTGCTGCTGCACCGCGGCTACCCGATCGACCAGCTGGCCGAGAAGTCCAGCTTCCTCGAGGTCTGCTACCTGCTGCTGCACGGCGAGCTGCCGACCGCGGCGCAGTTCGAGGAGTTCGACCACAACATCACCTATCACACCATGCTCCACGAGCAGTTCGATAGGTTCTTCCAAGGCTTCCGTCGGGATGCTCACCCGATGGCGATCATGGTCGGCGCGGTCGGGGCCCTGTCGGCCTTCTACCACGACAGCACCAACATCGACGATCCGCAGCAGCGGATGATCTCGGCGCATCGGATGATCGCCAAGATGCCGACGATCGCGGCGCGGGCGTTCAAATACTTCCGCGGCCAGCCGTTCGTGCACCCGCGCAACGACCTCTCCTACGCCGAGAACTTCCTGCGGATGTGCTTCTCGGTGCCGGCCGAGGACTGGAAGCCGAACCCGGTGCTGACCCGGGCCATGGACCGGATTTTCATCCTGCACGCGGACCACGAGCAGAACGCCTCCACCTCGACCGTGCGGCTGGCGGGCTCGTCGGGCGCCAATCCGTTCGCCTGCATCGCGGCCGGCATCGCCTGCCTCTGGGGTCCCGCGCACGGCGGCGCCAACGAAGAGGCGCTGAACATGCTGGCGGAGATCGGCACGGTCGACCGCATCCCCGAGTACGTCCAGGGGGTGAAGGACCGCCGCTACCGCCTGATGGGCTTCGGCCACCGGGTCTACAAGAACTACGACCCGCGCGCGAAGGTCATGCAGCAGACCTGCCACGAGGTGCTGAAGGAAGTCGGGATCACCAACGACCCGCTGCTGAACGTGGCCATGGAGCTCGAGAAGGTCGCCCTCTCGGACGAGTACTTCATCGAGCGCAAGCTCTACCCGAACGTCGACTTCTACTCCGGCATCACCCTGCGCGCCCTGGGCTTCCCGCCCGAGATGTTCACGGTGCTGTTCGCGGTCGCCCGCACCGTCGGCTGGATCGCCCAGTGGAAGGAAATGATCGAAGACCCGTCCCAGAAGATCGGCCGTCCGCGCCAGATCTACACGGGCGCCGCGCAACGCGACTACAGCACGATCGACAAGCGCGGCTGAGCCCGCGCCGGCCGGAGCCGTCCCGCGCCGCCATCGGGCGGGCGGCTCCGCGCCTCTCTAGATCACCGACACGTCGACTTCGCCGCGGGTGTGCACCTCGCAGGTGCGCCCTGCGGCTTCCAGCACCAGGTCCACGCGCCGGCCGCCGACCTCCAGGTGGCGGATCGCCAGCCGGTCGAGCCCGGCCGGCAGATGCGGACTGAGCAGCTCGATGCGCCCGTGCTCGCCGTCGATCCTGAGGCCGAGGCAGGCCTGCAGCATCATGAAGCATGAGCCCGCGGCCCAGGCCTGCGGCAGGCAGGCGACGGGATAGGCCACCGGCGGCTCGCCGCTGGTCCTGGGAAAGCCGCAAAACAGCTCCGGCAGGCGCATGTCGAAGTTGGCGGCGGTCTCGAACAGCTCGTCCATCAGCTGGACCACCCGGGCCCGTTCGCCGTAGCGCGCCAGACCCGCGGCGCAGATGGCGGTGTCGTGCGGCCACACCGATCCGTTGTGGTACGACATCGGGTTGTAGCGCGCCTGGCCCTCGGCGAGCGTGCGCAGGCCCCAGCCGCTGTTGAACCGCTTCGACAGCAGCCGCTCGGCGACGCGCTTGGCCCGCGCCTGGCTCGGCAATCCGGTGAAGAGCAGATGGCCAGGGTTGGACGTCAGCGTCTCGCAGAGCCGCCCCTCCCCGTCGATGGCGATGCCGTAGAAGCCCTCCGCCTCCATCCAGAACCGGGCCTCGACCATGTCGCGCACCCGCTCGGCCTGGGCGCACCAGCGCTCGGCCGCCTCATCGTCGCCGCGCCGACGAGCGAAGCCGCCCATCGCCAGGAAGGCGGCGTAGGCGTAGCCCTGCACCTCGACCAGAGCGATCGGCCCCGGCGGGAAGCGCCCGTTCTTGTGGAAGACGGAGTCCTCGCTGTCCTTCCAGCCCTGGTTCGCGAGGCCGGACGCGGCTCCGCGTGCATAGGCGATGAACCCGTCCTCGAACTGCTCCACCCAGCCGATGGCGCGGGTCAGCGCCGGCCACAACTCGTCGATCAAGGCGTAGTCGCCTGTCCGGTCCGCGTAGGCGCCGGCCAGGGCGACGAACAGCGGCGTGGTGTCGACCCCGCCGTAGTAGCGCGCGAACGGGACCTCCCCGAGGTTGGCCATCTCGCACTTGCGGGTCTCGTGCATGATCTTCCCCGGCGCCGAATCCCGGAACGCCGAGGTCTCCTGGGCCTGGTGCGCCGCGAGATAGCGCAGGACCCCACGGGCCAGGCCCGGATCGAGCCACAGGACCTGCCAGGCGGTGATCACCGCATCGCGGCCGAAGGCCGTCGAGAACCACGGGATGCCTGCGTAAGGATAGGGCCCCCAGTCGGTGGCGGTCACCAGCAGCGAAACATCGGCGCGGGACTTCTCCAGCCAGGCGTTGAACAGCCGGCTGGAGCTCGACAGCTTGGCGCCGCGGCGGTTCGTCCGCCGGCGCTCCAGCAGCGCCCGCGCCGCGGCCGCACGGTAGCGTTCGCAGCTCGGGGTGTCGTCCGTCGGGGCGCCGACCTCCGCATACAGCTCCAGCCGCCCCTCCGGGCCCAGGCTGTACATGAACTCGGCCCGGCCCTGCGACAGGCGCGCCGGGGTGTCGGAAAAGGCCACCACGGTCGTCCGCGCCAGGCCGTCCAGCCCGTCGTAGCCGAAGCGGACGCCGCGCCCCTCCAACACCGTGGCCCGGCGCACGCCCCGCCCTCGCCGGCGGGCGCCGCGGACCTCGAACATGTCGTGGAAGTCGGCCCCGAACTCGAAGGCCAGCGGCACCATCACCGGGTCGCGGCTGTAGTTGACGATCGCCACCCGCTCATACAGCCGCTCGTCCCATAGGAAGCGCTTGCGCTCGACGTGCAGCACGCCCGGCGGCCCCACGCCGCCGCCCGGGAACGGCAGGGCCTGGTTCGACAGGTGGGCGGTGAAGAAGACGTCGTCGGCGGCCACCGCCGCGCTGAGCAGCTTGGGCGGCGCCGGGCCGAGCAGCAGCCGCCAGCGCGAGAGCATGCGGGTGTCGTTGTGGAAGAAGCCGTCGCCGGCCCCCAGGATGTCGCCCGAGGCGTCGGCGACCACGAAGGTGTCCGCATCCTTCAGCGCGAACATCCGCACGGGCACGCGCGGTTCCCGGGTTTCGCCCTGCTCGACGTGGGCCTCGGTTGCAGGAGCCAGATCGTCCATCGAGCGACCTCAGGCGCCGGCGGCGAGAGCGAAGGTCTTCGGATGCGCCGCTGGCAGGCGCTGAGTGTAAAGATCGACGTAGGCCCTGGCCATC
This sequence comes from Phenylobacterium terrae, assembly GCF_042681205.1. NCBI lineage: Bacteria > Pseudomonadati > Pseudomonadota > Alphaproteobacteria > Caulobacterales > Caulobacteraceae > Phenylobacterium > Phenylobacterium terrae. Next base: position 355,025 of record NZ_JBHUEY010000006.1, on the reverse strand, counting down.
ACGTCGGAGGTGAACCGCGCCTCGAACCGGCGCCTGACGAGGTGGCGATCCAGCGCCTCGACCCGGCGCACGGCCTGGATCGCCTCATCGATGCTTCGGACCACGAAGCCGGTGACGCCAGGTTCGATCACCTCGCGCGTCGAGCCGGCGTCGAACGCGATCACCGGCGTACCGCAGGCCATCGCCTCGATCATCACCAGGCCGAAGGGCTCGGGCCAGTCGATCGGGAACAGCAGGGCGTCGGCCCCGCCCAGGAAGTCCGACTTCTCCGCATCGGAGATCTCGCCGATGAATTCGATCATCGGCTGGCCCAGGATCAGGGGCTCGATCTTCTCCTCGAAGTAGGCCTTGTCGACGGCGTCCACCTTGGCGGCGATCTTCAGCTTGCGGCCGAGGCGCTGGGCGATCTCGATGGCCCGGTCCGGCCGCTTCTCGGGCGAGATGCGGCCCAGGAAGGCGAGATAGCCTTCGCTGCGAAGGCTCGGGTGGAACATCGAGGCCTCCAGCCCGTGATAGACCGTGCCGGCCCATGCGCCTCCCGGCAGGTGACGGCGCTGGGCGTTGCTGATCGACACCAGCGGGAACGCAGACCAGCGGGCGTAGGCCTCCGGCAGGTCCTTCAGGTCGAGCCGTCCGTGCAGCGTCGTCAGGGTCTGCCGGGGCCGGTCGGCGAAGAAGGGGAAGTGCAACAGATCGGTGTGGAAATGGATGACGTCGAATTCGCTCGCCCGCTCACGCACTTCGGCCAGCATGTTCAGGTGCGCGGCGACGTCCGAGCAGAGCGGCGCCGGATCCAGCCGGATGGCCTGATCACGGCAGGCGACCAGATTGGCCGAGGTCCTCGCGTCGGCGGCGGCGAACAGGGTGACGTCGTGTCCCAGCCTCACCAGGGCGTCGGTGAGGTGCGCGACCACGCGCTCGGTCCCGCCATAGAGCTTCGGCGGCACGGCTTCGCAGAGCGGGGACACTTGGGCGATCTTCATCGCTTGGCCTCCTCTTCCGGACAAAGGGAAACCCGACCTCGCCGTCCAGCAAGCCGCGGCGGCGCCGGATAGTTCCCCATATTTGTACAGCGCAGGCGGCTCGCAACGGCTCGTGGCGACCAGGGCGGGCGCCTCGCAAACCCCGCATCTTGTTCGGAGGTGACGACGTCCGGAAACGGCCAGACGACCTCGCCGCGCCGGCCCATGCTGCGAGCGAAACAGGAGACCGCCCCATGGCCACCATCCGCAAGAGCCTCGACCTCGCCGCGCCCGCCGACCGGGTGTGGGACGCCCTCGCCGACTTCGGCGCCGTGCACCGGCGGATCGCACCCGGCTTCCTCACGGACTGCCGTCTGGACGGCGAGAGCCGCGTGGTCACCTTCGCCAGCGGCCAGGTCTTTCGCGAGCACCTGGTGAGCGCCGATCCGGCCGAACGCCGTCTGGTCTACGCCATCGCCGAGCCGCCCTTCCTGACCTACCAGGGCACGGTGGAGGTGACGCCCCAGGGCGAAGGCCGCTGCCGCTTCGCCTGGACGGTGGATCTTCTGCCCAACGAGCTCGCCGGCCACATCGAGGCGCAGATGGAGCTCGGGGCCCAGGCCATACGCCGGACCCTCGAGGCGCCCGTCTCCGCTTGACCTGACGCCGCGCAACCCGCGCAGTCTCGGCCAAGAGGCAGCGGAGGTGTGGCGATGGCTAAGTTCGAGACCCTGAGGCTTGAGATCGAGGACGGCGTCGCCCTCCTCACCCTCTCCCGGCCCGACAAGCTGAACGCCTTCAACACCCAGATGCTGAAGGACCTGATCGCCGCCTTCGACGCCACCGACGCGGACGACGCCGTCCGGGCGGTGATCGTCACCGGCGCGGGCCGCGCCTTCTGCGCCGGGGCGGACCTATCGGCCGGCGCCACGACGTTCGACTATGCCGCGCGCGGCGGCGAGGACCAGGCGGCGCGCACCCAGGGCGGCGTTCAGCGCGACGGCGGCGGCCTCGTCTCCTTGCGCATCTTCCGCAGCCTCAAGCCGGTCATCGCCGCGGTGAACGGGGCCGCAGTGGGGGTGGGCGTCACCATGCAGCTGCCGATGGACATTCGCCTGGCCTCCACCGAGGCGCGGTTCGGCTTCGTGTTCGCCAGGCGGGGCATGAACCCGGAGGCGGCCTCATCCTGGTTCCTGCCCAGGCTGGTGGGCGTCCAGACGGCGCTGGAGTGGTGCTACACCGGCCGCGTCTTCCCGGCCCAGGAGGCGCTGGACCGGGGCCTCGTGCGCTCGCTCCACGCCCCCGACGAGCTGCTGCCCGCCGCCAGGGCCCTCGCCCGCGAGATCGCCGACAACACCGCGCCGGTTTCGATCGCCCTCACCCGCCAGCTGCTCTGGCGCATGGCCGGCGCGGCCCACCCGATGGAGGCCCACCGCGCCGACAGCCGCGGCATCCAGGCCCGCGGCGCCTCCGCCGACGCCCGCGAGGGCGTGACCTCCTTCCTGGAGAAGCGCCCCGCCGCCTTCCCCAACAAGGTCTCCACCGACCTGCCCGACATCTGGCCGGACTGGGCCGAACCGGAGTTCAAGTGACGATCACTCCGCCGCTTCCGCCAGCGCCCCACGCCGCGGACCCATGAAGCCGAACAGGAAGGCGGCGACCTTGCGCATCTGGATCTCCTCGGAGCCCTCGGTGATGCGATAGCGGCGGTGGTGGCGGTAGATGTGCTCGAAAGGCTTGTGGCGGGAGTAGCCGATGCCGCCGTGCACCTGCATGGCCCGGTCGGCCGCCTCGCAGACCAGCCGGTTCGCCCAGTAGTTGCACATCGAGACCTTGTCGGAGATCTCCCGCTCGATCTGCTTGTGGGGCGTGCGGTCCATCTCCCAGGCAGTCTTGCGGATCAGCAGGCGCAGCATCTCGGCCTGGGTGGCGAGCTCGACCAGCGGCCACTGGATGGCCTGGTTCTCGGCCAGCGGCTTGCCGAACGGCTTGCGGGCCCGAGCGTACTTCACGCTCTCCTCGATGCAGTAGACGGCCGCGCCCAGCGAGGAGGCCGCCTGGCGGATGCGGTTCTGGTGGACAAAGCTCTGGCCGAGCCCCAGACCCCGGCCGATCTCGCCCCAGTAGCTGTCCTCCGGGATCCAGACGTCGGTGAACGACACGCGTGGGTGGTCGGTGGGCATGTTGAAGGTCCACAGCCACTCCTCGATCTTCACGCCGGGCGCATCGGCGGGCACGAGGAAGCAGGTGATGCCGGCCGCATCGCCGTCCTCGCCGCTGGTGCGGGCGAAAACCATCACGTGGGTCGCCACGTGCATGCCGGTGGTCCACATCTTCTCGCCGTTGATCAGCCAGCCGGGCCGGCCGTCGCGGGTGTGGGGGACCGCCCGGGTCTCCATGAAGGTGGCGTCGGAGCCGTGGTTCGGCTCCGTCAGGCCAAAGCCGGTGCGGATGCGCCCGTTCAGCAGGTCGTCCGCGTAGCGCTCGTACTGGGCGTTGGTCGCGAACTCCTTGACCATCAGGATGAAAGGGTTGTTGCCGACGATCGAGTGCTCGTTCTGCAGGTCGTTGTGCAGGCCCAGGCCCTTGGCCGCCAGGTGCTCGCGGATCACCGCCATGGCCAGGTTCGAGCCGCCCTTGCCGCCCATCTCCTTGGGCCAGGCGAAGCGCAGGTGGCCGGCCGCGTCGGCCCGGCGTCTGGCCTCGGCGAGCAGTTGCTCCCACTCCTTGCGCGGCAGGCCGCCGGCGTCCCAGTCGGTCCGCGCGTATTCGCGCCGATGGTCGAAGAAGCGGATGTTGTCCCCTTCCCGCTCCAGCGGCTTGATCTCGGCTTCGATGAAAGCGTCGAGCTCGGCCAGATAGGCAGTCAGCTCGGCCGGCAGAGTGAAGTCCACGGCCATCCTCCCATTCCCGCTCTGCGGCGGGCTATGCTTGCGTGAAGAGCAGTTTGACTGCCGTTCCGTCCGGTCAGGCAAGGGCGGACAAGGGAGGAGACCGGATGGAGGACGTGGCCGAGGCCCTGGGCCGGCTTGCGCCGAAGCTCGCGCCGGGGGGACGCGGGATCGAGGGGCTGACGCAGCTCTCCGGCGGCGCCTCGCTGCAGACCTTCGCCTTCCAGGTGACGACGCCCGGCGGGCCCGTCCCGCTGATCCTGCGCCGCCGTCCCAACCCCGTCGCCGAGGGGGCGACCGCCGTGCCGCTGTCCGCCGAAGCCGCTCTGATCGCGGCGGCCGGCGCAAACGGCGCGCCGGTGGCCGAACTGGTCCGCCTGGCCGAACCGGAGGATGGTCTCGGCGAGGCCCTGATCGTGCGGCGCGTTGAGGGTGAGACCCTGGGCCGGCGCATCGTCCGCGGCGAGCGGTTCGCCGCGGTGCGGCCGCGCCTCGCCCGTCAGTGCGGCGAGATCCTGAGGGCCATCCACGCCACGCCCCCGCCCCCGGGCGCGCGGCTTGCGACCTCCGACGCGGTGGGCGAGCTCGACCGCTACGAGGCGGCCTACCGGGCGAGCGGGGCCGAGCGCCCGGTGCTGGAGCTGGCCCTGCGTCACCTGCGCCGCCATGCGCCGCCGCCGCTCCAGCCGAGACTGCTGCACGGCGATTTCCGGACCGGCAACCTGATGGTCGATCCCGAGCGCGGGATCGTCGCAGCGCTCGACTGGGAGCTGTCGCACATCGGCGATCCCGCCGAGGACCTCGGTTGGCTGTGCGTCAATTCCTGGCGCTTCGGGGCGGCGGACCGGCCGGTCGGCGGCTTCGGCGACTATCAGGACCTGCTGGACGGCTACGGCGACCCGGCCATGACCCTGGAGCGGATCCGCTACTGGCAGATGCTGGGCTCGCTGAAGTGGGGCGTGATGTGCCTGATGATGTTCACCGGCTCGGGCGGCCCGGCCGGCGAGGCGGCGCTGGAGCGCCACGTCATCGGGCGCCGGGTCAGCGAGACCGAGATCGACATCCTGACGCTGCTGGAGGCCGGCCTGTGACCACCCATCCCACCGCCGGAGAACTGACGGCCGCCGTCTCCGCCTTCCTCGAACGGCTGACCCCCGCCCTGCCCCCGCGCGAGGCCTTCATGGCCCGGGTGGCCCAGAACGCGCTGGGCATCGTCGGCCGCGAGCTGGCGCAGGGGCCGGCCGCGGAGGCTGCGGCGGCGGCGCGGCTTTCGCGGCTGCTCGGCCGCGAGGGTTCTCTGGAGAGCCTCACCTCGGAGCTGTGCCGGGCCTTGCGGGAGGGCGAGTTGGACGCCGCCTCGCCCGGGCTGCTCGAGGCCTTGAGGGCCAACACGCTGGAGCGGCTGGCGATCGACCAGCCGGACTACCGCTGGCGGGCCGACGGCCCCCCCGCGCGGAGCAGCGCCCAGGACAGGACGTAGCCGAGGATCGGGCCGACGCCGTAGCCGACCAGAGGCGTCGGGAAGGCGCCGATCAGCGAGGCGCCGATCAGCCCGACCCAGTAGGCGGCCAGCGCGCCCGCCAGCGGCCGCCGCCTCCGGCCCTGGGCGGCGATGAAGACAAACGGCATCGGCATCAGGCAGAGGCCGAGGCACACCAGGAAGCCCAGCCAGGGCTCGATGTCGAGGGCGGTCTGGGGCATCCCCTCGACCCAGCGGACGGGCGCGAGCGGATCGGGGTGGGCGAGCGTCCAGGCGGCCGCGGCTGCGGCGGCGGCCAGGCCTGCGGCGCTCCAGCGGTTGGGTTCGAGCGCCAGCAGCACCCCCAGGCCTGCGGCGAGCGCGATGGCGGCGGCCGCGTCCGGCTGCAGGGCGAACCCGAGGCTCAGCGCAGCGAGCCCCGCGGCCGGCCAGGGCCCGGGCCGCTTGGCCGCCACGCCGATCGCCAGCGGCGTCACCAGATGGCCGATGTGGATCGCCGCCCCGGGCAGGCCGGCCCAGCGGCGGACCCCCTGTATGTCGGGCCCGAACATCAGGGTGAGCAGGATGGCGAGGACGCCCAGCCAGAGGGTGGCGAGCGGCCAGCGCATCGCCTGCTCGGCGCCCTGGCTCATCAGCGGGAAGGTGGCCGCGGCGAGGGTGATGGCCACGAACTGGACCCAGGCTGCATGCGCCGGCGCCCCGCCCAGCACCATCACCGTCTGGCCGGAGATGACCGCGAACGCCGCCACCGCGACGCCGAGCCACCAGGTGTCGTCGGCCTGCAGCCGGGTCACTCTTTCGTCCCTCCCACCGGAAGGCGCGGGTCTGTCGCCCGCTGAGAACCGTCAGTGTAGGGACGACCTCCTAAAGCCTTGCTAATCCGCGGACTTGGGCCGGTAGGCGACGAGTACGTTGCCGGCCGGCGCGCCGAACTGGGCGTAGCCGGAGCCGACGAACAGCAGCCCGTCGCCGGCGAAGATCGAGTGGCTGTCGATGGAGCCGCCCTTGCCGGGGACGCCGTTCAGCGTCTCGAAGGTGCGCGCGGTGTCGACCGTGGCGATCTCCCGCCCGTCCTCGGCAGCGAAGATCATCAGCTTTCCGTCGAGCGTGCCCGCCACGACCGCCCCATCTATCACCAGCGGCGTCGCCGACATGCCGATGTTGCGGCACTTGGCGAAGGCGGCGCGATCCGGCGGCGGCCCGTCGCCGGCGCGCAGCGTGCGGCAGGACGGATCGCCGAGCAGCCGCTGCCAGATCACCTGACCCGTGGAGACGTCGAGAGCGTGCATGCCTGCGCCCGTGGGATCGGCGATCGGGGCGAACACCCGCGTCCCGTCGCTGGCCAAGCCCCAGTGGACCCCGCCCAGGGGCGAGCCGGGGGACAGGTTCCGGCGCCAGACTTCGCGGCCGCTCGCGTCTATCCCCCAGACGTCGCCGCTCTTCTGGCCCGCCACCACGATCTCCTTGCCGCGCGCGTCGCGGGCGACGATCGCCTGGGATCCGAAGTCGAAGTCCTTGCGCACGCTGCCGACCGCGGCCGGGCAGTTGGCGCCGCGCGAACAGGCCATGTTCCAGACGTCGTTCGACAGCGCCTGGAAGAACCAGCGCGTCGCCCCCTTCATGGCGTCGAGCGACCAGATGGCGTCGCTGGTGGCGGTGGCCGGGTGGGAGGTGTTCTGCCCCGTCCCGACGTAGATCACCCGTCGACGCTCGTTGATCGTCGGGCTCGACCAGACCGGCGCGCCCGAGGGCCCCCAGAGGTCGGCGCCCGCGGCGTTGCGGCCGCCGGTCGGCTTGGCGTCGGGCATGGTGTGGGCGACCCACAGGCGTGCGCCGTCCTTGGCGTTCAGCGCCACGACGGCGCCGTGCACCTTGCAGCAGGGGAACTTCGGATTGCCGGCGCGGGCCACGTCCATCGCCGACACCGGCACGATGATCCGGTCGCGCCACAGCACCGGGGCGCCGGTCAGCACGGCCTCGGGGTCGTGGCGGCCTTCCGCCGACCACAGCAGTTGGCCGCTCCGGGCGTCCACCGCCAGCACCTGGCCGGCCACGTCGCCGACGATCAGCGCCTTGGGCCCGCCGCGGCCGAGCTGGCCATAGGTCATCGAGGTGCGCATGGGCCGCGGAGTCTTCAGGGACCACTTGATGCAGCCGGTCTGGGTGTCCAGCGCCAGCAGGTAGCCGGCCTGACTGGCGGAGTAGAACAGCGTCGAGCCGACGATCACCGGGGCCGAGCGCAGGGAGTTGGTCTGCGGCAGGCCCAGCGCCCAGGCGACCTCCAGCCGCCCGAGGTCCGCGGTGGTCAGTCCGGCGCGCTTGGCGTCCAGCCGGCGGGAACCGGCATAGTCGACGCCGAAGCGGGTCCAGGTCTCCGGCCCCGAGAGGTCGACGACTCGCTTGTCCGCGGGGCAGGCCGCCTTGGCGATCCACGCCTCGTCCCGCCTGGCGCCGGCCGACAGGTAGTCGACGACGGCCTGGAGCTCCGGCGCCTTCAGGAGCGAGCCTTGCTCCTTCATCTTGCCGACCGTCAGCGAGGCCAGCACGGCGTCGGCGCCGAGCGTCTGCAGGGCGGCCAGAGGCGGCGACTTCGTGTCGGGGTTGTCGTGGCAGGCGGCGCAGGCGCGCTCGTAGACGGCGCGGCCGGGATGGGCCTGCTCGGCCCGCCCCGCAGGCGCCTGGGCGAAGGCCGTGGCGGCGAGCCCCGCGAGCGCCGAAAGCGCCGCCACGGCTCCAGCCGCCCATACCGTCTTGGCGCGCATCTCTCCCCTCCCCCCATTCTTGCTTGGCCGTGGGGTCGCATACCGCAGTTTCGGAAATATGTCAGACGCGGCGCCGGCTCTCCACGACCTTGAGCACCGCCTCGGCCGCGGCCTCGGACGGATCGGGGCCGCCTCGGCCCATACGGTCCAGCGCCTCGAACTGCCGCTCCACCTGGCGGCCGCGCAACGCGGGATCGGCCAGCCGGGCCTCGATCGCCGCCGCCAGGGCCGGGCCATTGCAGTCGTCCTGGACGAACTCCGGCGCGACGAAGTCCTGCGCGGCGATGTTGAACAGGGTGATGTAGGGCGTGCGGATCAGCCGCTTCAGGATGGTATGCGTCACCCGGCCCAGCCGATAGCCGACCACCATCGGGCAGCCGGCCAGCGCCAGTTCGGTGGTCACCGTCCCGCTGCAGGCGAGCGCGACGGTGGCGGCCTTCATGGCGCCCAGCTTGGCCGGCTCGCCTTCCAGCACCTCGGCGGAAAACGGCCAGCCGGCGACGCGCGCCTTCACCTGCTCGGCGACCGTGGGGGCGGCCGGAATGAGGATCCGCAGGTCGGGCCGCTTTTGCTTCAGGATTCGGACCGCGTCCTCGAACGACGGCAGGACGTGCTTGATCTCGGAAGGCCGGCTGCCGGGCAGGACCAGCAGCACCGGCCCGTCCGGGCCCTGCCCCACGGACGGATCGGCCCTGGAGAAATCCAGCGACAGGGCCGAGTTGCCGACGAAGGTGGTCGGAAGGCCGGCGGCCTCGAAGATCGGCGCGTCGAACTTGTGGATGGTCAGGAGGTGGTCGACCGCCTGGGCCAGCACCTTGGCCCGGCCCGGCCGGCTGGCCCAGACCTGCGGGCCGACGTACTTCACCAGCGGCAGCCTGGGATCCTGGCGACGCAACCGCTGGGCGACCCGCAGGGTGAAGCCCCAGGAGTCGATCAGCACCGCCACGTCCGGACGCTCGCGGGCCGCCAGCGCCGCCGTCTCGTCGGCCCGCCGCACGACCCTTCGATAGGCCATCAGCCCCTCGAGCAGGCCGAGCACCGACAGCTCCGCGATGTCGAACGGGCTCTCCAGCCCCTCGGCGGCCATCCGCGCGCCGCCCACGCCGAAGAAGCGGACATCCTGGCCGAGCCGGCGCCTCAGGGCCTGCATCAGGCCGGCGCCACGGTCGTCGCCGGAGGCCTCGGCGGCCACCAGCATCACGGTCAGCGCCGTCACGGCGCCTCGACGCCGACGATGAACAGCCCGAGCTCGTCGGCCAGGGCGATGACCGCCTCCCGGTCCAGGACGATCAGCCCGTGCGCTTCCCCCGCCACGCCCGCCAGGCCCGCCCGCGCCGCGCGCTGGATGGTGCCAAGGCCGATGGTCGGCAGATCGACCCGGGTCTCCTGGATCGGCTTGGGGGCCTTGGCCAGAACGCCCCGGGGCGCCTCGGGCGCGCCGCGGATCGCCGCCGGCAGCTCGACCACCCGGCGCAGCATGGCGTCGGTGCCTTCCTGGGCCTCCACCGCCAGCACCAGCCCCTCGCAGACGACGGCGCCCTGGCCGATGTCGAGACGGCCGATGGCGCGGGCGACCTCAAGCGCGCGGGCGATGTCGGCCTCGTGCTCGGGGCCCGGCTTGACGCGGCCCAGCGGTCCGGCGGGAAGGGTCAGGTCGCCCATCACCTCGTGCGCGCCTTCGATGGCGAAGCCTTCCTTCTCGAACTCCGCGAGCAGCGCGCGCAAGAGCGCATCGTCGCCCTTGCGGGCGGCGGCGAGCACCCCGGGCAGCGCCACCAGGCCCCGCAGGTCCGGCGCCAGAGAGCGAAAGTCGGGCCGCATCACCTGGCCGGCGAAGCAGACGGCCTTGCAACCGGCGCGCTTGAGCGCCTTGAAGCACTTGCCCAGCTCGGCGATGCCCACCTCGGCGCCGGCGAAGCGGGCGAGCTCGGGCCCGGCCGAACCCTTCAGCCGAACCACGAAGAACGGACGCCCCGCCCGCTCGCAGTGGGTCGCGATCTCCACCGGCAGCGCCCCGCCGCCGGCGATCAGGCCCAGCTTCACCATGTGTCCCCCGTCAGACCTCCCGCTCGGGCAGGCACAGCGGCCGCTCGGCGTCGGCGCGGATGAAGTCGATGATCTCCATCACCGGCGCGCTGTGGCCGAAGGTGGCGGCGGTGTCGTCCACCCGCTCCTGGAAGGTGCCTTCCTCGGCGAACAGCAGCCTGTACGCCGAGCGCAGCTCGCTCACCGTCTCGCGCGAGAAGTTGCGGCGCTTCAGGCCCACCAGGTTCAGGCCCTCTAGGTGGGCGTGGTTGCCCCACACCAGGCCGTAGGGGATGACGTCCTTGGTCACCGCCGCCAGGCCGCCGATGAACGAGTAGCGGCCGACCCGGCAATACTGGTGCACGGCCGCCAGACCCGAGACCATCACGAAGTCGCCGACCGTGACGTGGCCGCCGAGCGTCGCAGAGTGGGCCAGGATCACGTTGTCGCCGACCGCGCAGTCGTGGCCGACGTGGCAGGTGGCCATGAACATGCCGTCGTCGCCCACCGTCGTCACCCCGCCGCCATCGGGCGTGCCGATGTGCATGGTGACGTGCTCCCAGATCAGGTTGCGGTCGCCGATGATCAGCTGGGTCGGCTCGCCGCGATAGCCGGTGTGGTGCGGCGGCCCGCCCAGGTTGGAGAAGTTGCGGATCGTGCAGTCCGCGCCGATCTGGGTGTGCCCTTCGATGACCACATGGGCCAGGAGCTTGGTCCTGGGTCCGATGCGCACGTTGGGTCCGACCAGCGAATAGGGTCCGATGCTGACGCCATCGGCCAGCTCGGCGCCCTCCTCGACGATCGCGGTGGGATGAATGGTGACGCTCACTGGGTCTCCACCACCATGGCGGCGAACTCGGCCTCGGCGGCCACCCGGTCGCCCACCAGGCCGCGTCCGCGGAACTTGAACATGTCCCCCCTCGCCCGCACCACTTCGACAGGCATGCGCAGCACGTCCCCCGGCCGCACCGGCGCGCGGAATCGGCAGTTGTCGAGCGAGGTGAAGAAGATCGTCTTGCCGGCCACGTCGACGTTCAGCGACTTGGACATCAGCACGGCGCCCGTCTGGGCCAGCGCCTCGACGATCAGCACGCCCGGCATGACCGGGTATTCCGGGAAGTGGCCCACGAAGAAGGGCTCGTTGATGGTCACGCACTTGATCCCCACGATCGACTGGTGGGGCTTGTAGTCTTCCGCGCGATCGACCAGCAGGAACGGGTAGCGGTGAGGGATCCGCTTGACGATCTCGCTGATGTCGATGTCGCCCGGCGCGTCGTTGACCGGGGCCTTACGGCTCATTCTTCCGCTCCCTCCCTGCGGCGGGCCGCCGATTTCGCGATCCAGGCCGTCTCTCGCATCCACCGCTTCAGCGGCCGGGCCGGCGATCCGCCCCAGGTCTCGCCGGCGGGGACGTCCTTCATGACCCCGGACGCCGCCGCGATGCGCGCGCCCGGACCGATGGACACATGGTCGGCGACGCCGGCCCGGCCGCCGAACTGGGCGCCGTCGCCGATGACCACGCTGCCGGAAATGCCGGTGTGGGCCGCCATGGCGCAGTTGCGCCCGACGCGCACGTTGTGGGCGATCTGCACCTGGTTGTCGATCTTCGTGTTCTCGCCGATGACGGTGTCGTCAAAGGCGCCGCGGTCTATGCAGGTGTTCGCGCCGACCGTCACCCCATCCTGGAGGATCACGCGCCCGAGTTGGGGGATGTCGACGACGCCCTTCGGGCCGGGGGCCGCGCCGAAGCCGGGCTCGCCGATCACCGCGCCGGCCAGGATCCGCACCCGGTCGCCGACCAGGGCGAAGCCGATGACGGCGTTGGCGCCGACCTGGCAGTCGCGGCCGATGGCCACGCCCGGGCCGACCACGACGCCGGGGCCCAGGACGGTCCCGCGTCCAATCTCCGCGCCCGGACCGATGACGACGCCGGGGGCGAGCCGCACCCCCTCCTCCAGCCGCGCCGACGGGGAGATCGCCTCCCCCCCTTCGATCCGGCGGGGACGGTGCAGCCGCTCGGCGGCGGCGGCGTAGGCGGCTTGGGGATGGGGCGTGACCAGGGCCACGCAGCCCGCGGGCGCGGAGCCGGCCTCGCGGGCGGTCACGAAGGCGGCGCTGGCCTCCGTGGCCGCCAGCTGGGCGACGTAGCGCCGGTCCGAAAGGAAGGTGACGCTGCCCGGACCCGCCCGGCCCAGCACCGCGACGGCGGTGATGGCCAGGCTGGCGGCCTCGGGTCGGGAGAGCTCGGCCCCCGTCAGCTCGGCCAGTTCGCCGAGGGAGATGGGGGGGCCGGTCTCGAAGAATCGCGGGTCAGGCATGCGCTATCCTACCCGCGATGCGGCCCGCGTCAGCGGCGCTGGGCGGTGGCGGCGGGCGCGGCCGGAGCGGCGGCGGCCAGAGCCGGAGCCGGAACCTTCTGGTTGAGACGGTCGACGACGGCCTGGGTGATGTCCATCGACGGGTTGCCGATGACCAGCACGTTGCGGTCGATCAGCACGCTGCAGCGGCGCTGTTGGTAGACCTCGGCGATGGTCGGCGAGATCTGGTTGGCGATCTGCTCCTGCGCCTGACGCTCGGCCGGTTGCAGGTTGTTGCGACGCGCGGCGATCTTGTTCTGCAGGTCCTGCACGCGCTTGCGCAGGGCCTCGGGCGTGCTCTGCGGGTTGGCCTGGTAGGGGGCCAGTTCCTGCTGGAGCTTCTGGCCCTCGGCGGCGAACTCGGAGTTGATCTTGCGCTCGACGGCCTGGACCGCGTTAGTCGCCAGGACGCTGGCCTGCGGGTCGATCGTGCAGATGCCGCTGACCGCGGCGCCGTGGGTGATCTGCGGCGCCTGTTGCTGCTGTTGCTGTTGCTGTTGCTGAGCAGGTTGGGCCGGCCGGGCCTGGGCCAGCGCCGATGTGGCGGTGAAGCTAAGCGCTGCGACGCAGGCGCTCGCCACGATGGACTGGATTTTCATAGGGATCAGAACCTGGTTGAGGTGGAGAACCGGAAGGTTTCGGTCTTGTCGTAGTCTTCTTTGGCCAAAATCTGGCTGAAGTCGAACCTGATGGGCCCCATCGGAGAGCGCCAGAATATGCTAATGCCGGCCGAAGCGCGCAGGGACAGGTCGTCGCGGATGCAGACGTTGCGCGCCCCCGGGGTCGCCGGATTGGGGATGAAGTTGCCCGGAGTCGTCGGGTCTTCGATGGTCGGGACCAGGCAGTCCACGTCGCCGGGGCGATAGTAGAGATAGTCGTCGTCCAGCTGCCCGACGGTGCCGAAGTCGCTGAACAGCGCCGCCTTGATCCCGTACTGCTCGGGGATGAAGGTCGGGATCTCCAGCTCCACCGAGCCGATCGCGAAGGCCTTGCCGCCCAGCGGCTCGTTGAGGCCCCCGGTCAGGTCCCGCGGACCGACGCCCGCCGTCTCGAAGCCGCGGAAGTTGTTGCCGCCCTTGTAGAAGCGGTCGTTGATGCGGATCGGCTCGGAGCCGAAGCCGGTGATGTAGCCGGCCGAGCCGGAGACGCTCAGCTTAAAGTCCTTGTTGAAGCCGTGGTACCAGGCGCCGTCCACCTCGGTTTTCAGGTAGTTCACGTCGCCGCCGAGGCCCGCGAAGTCCTGGCTCACGCTGGTGTAGAAGCCGCGCGTCGGGACCACGGGGTCGTTCCGCTTGTCCCAGCGCCAGGTGTAGCCGACCAGCGAGGTCAGGTAGTCGCCTTCCTGCTCGCAGAACACCCGCGAGACGAAGATGTTGTCGCAGAGGCCGCTGGGGATCTCCACGGAGTCGTGCCGCAGGGTGTAGCGCACCGAGCCGAACGAATTCAGCGTCATCGGGAAGCCGAACCGCACGCCGCCGCCGGTGGCGGCCGTCGTGTAGGACTGGAACTCCGAGTAGTCCTGCCGGAAGTGGTAGAGGTCGAAGGTCGCGCGCAGGTCGCGGCCCATGAAGCGCGGCTCGGTGAACGAGAAGTCCACGATCTGCCGGTAGGAGCCCGCCGAGACGCGGGCCCGCAGGTCCTGGCCGCGGCCGCGGAAGTTGCGCTGGGTGACGCCCAGGTCCAGCACCAGCTGGTCCACCGAGCTGTAGCCGGCGCTGAACGAGAGTTCGCCGGTGGGCTGCTCCTCGACGCGCACCTGCAGGGTGGTGCGGTCCGGCGCGGAGCCGGGCAGCTCCTCGATGCCGACTTCCTTGAAGAAGCCGAGGGCGCGGATCTGATTGCGCGAGCGGTCGACCAGCACGCGGTTGTAGGCGTCGCCTTCGGCCACGTTCATCTCGCGCCGGATCACGTGGTCCAGCGTCTGGGTGTTGCCGACGATGTCGATGCGGTCGACGTAGACGCGCGGGCCCTCGCGGACCTGGAAGCTGACGTCGACGGTCTGGGTCTCGGGATTGGCCGTGTAGCGGGGCCGCACGTCCACGAACGCGAACCCGGCCGCGCCGGCGGCGAAGGTGAGCGAGTCTGTGGCCTGCTCGATGGCCTCGTCCTGATAGGTCTGGCCGGTGCGGATCGGCAGCAGCGCGGTCAGGGCGTCCTTGTTCAGCCGCTGCAGCTCGGTCTCGACCTCGACCTTGCCGAACCTGTACTCGGGGCCCTCGTCCAGCGTGTAGGTGACCACGAAGCCGTTCTTGTCGGGGGCCAGCTCGGCCACCGCCGAGACCACCCGGAAGTCATAGAAGCCGCGGTTGCGGTAGTGCTTGCGCAGCTGCTCCTTGTCGTACTCCAGGCGGTCCGGGTCGTAGTTGGCGTTGTTCGAGAAGAACTTGTACCAGGCGCTCTGCTCGGTCACGACGACGTCGCGCAGGTCGTTGTCGGAGAACTCCTGGTTGCCCAGGAAGTTGACCCGCAGGATGCCGCTCTTCGGCCCCTCGTCGATCTCGAAGATCAGGTCCACCCGCTTCTGCGGCAGCTCGACGACCTTGGGCGTCACCTGGGCCGAGATGCGGCCCGAGCGGCGATAGAGTTCGATGATCCGCTGCACGTCCTGCTGGACGCGGGCGCGGGTGAAGATCCCGCGCGGCCGGACGCTCACCTCCTCGCGCAGCTTGTCTTCCTTAAGGCCCCGGTTCCCTTCGAAGATCACCCGGTTGATGATCGGGTTCTCGACCACCTGCACGGTGAGGTCGCCGTTCGCGAAGTCGATGCGCACGTCGGCGAACAGGTCGGTGCGGAACAGCGCCTTCAGGGCGGTGTCGATCTTGGCCGGGTCGACTGGCTCACCCGGCTGGATCGGCAGGTAGGAGAGCACGGTGCTCTGCTCGATCCGCTCGTTGCCCTGCACGATGATCCGCGTGACCACGCCGGTGTTGGGCGCGGCCGGCGCGACGGGGACGGCCCCCTCCGGCGCGGCGGCCGCCTCGGGCGGCGCGGCTTCAGGCGTCGCCGGCGGGGCCGCGGGCTCTTGGGCGAAGGCCAAGCTCGGCGCCGTCAGGGCGGTCGAGGCGCAGAGCACCGCCAGTCCGGAGGCGAGCGCGGCGCTACGGGCGCGGGATCGTTGCATCAGGTCAGCCGTCACTGGAAAAGGGGCCGGGCCGCGTTACGTGCCCAGGCCGCCGAGGATTGAGAACACTCGCAGGCGCTGCAGATCGTTCCAGGTGGCGAACAACATCAATCCGAGCACCAGCGCAAGACCTGCACGGTAGCCTACAGCCTGAACCTTGGCGGCAAGAGGGCGACGGGCCAGCGCTTCGTAGGCGTAGAAGAGCAGGTGCCCCCCATCCAGCACCGGGATCGGCAGCAGATTGATGAACCCGATTCCCACCGAGATGACAGCGGCCAGGTTGATCATCCGAAGGCCGAGGTTCAGCAGGAAGGTCTCGTTGTCGGGCGCCTGCTCGCGGGTCAGCTTGGCCAGGTCGCCGGAGAGGTGGGCCATGCCCAGCGGGCCGCTCAGCTGCTCGGGGCCTTCGCGTCCGGTGAACAGGCGGCCGAGGTAGAACAGGGTCGTCTCGATGGTCGCCGAGGTCTGGGCGACGCCGCGGCCCACCGCCTCGATCGGGCCGTAGCGCTTGAGCTCGAGGGCCGTGTCGCTGCGGATCCCCAGCACGCCGAGCCGGTCGGTGCGGCCGAGCGGGTTGACGATCTCCTGCCGCCTGGGCGTGGCCTGGATCAGCAGGCGCTCCCCTCCCCGCTCGACCAGGAAGCTGGTGCGGGTGTCGGAGCGCAGCTTGATCGCCACCTCCAGCTCCTGGAAGCGGTCGATGGGGCTGCCGTCGACCTCCAGGACCAGGTCGCCGGGCCGGAAGCCGGCCTCGGCGGCGGCCGAGTTCGGCACCACCTGGCCGACCCGCGCCGGGGTGTAGGGCTCGCCGACAAAGCCGGCGATGGCGGCGAAGATGGCGATGGCCAGGGCGAAATTGGCCAGCGGGCCGGCGGCGGTGACGACGGCGCGCTGCCAGACCGGGCGGAACTGGAAGTAGCTGTTCAGGGCCGTCTCGTCGCCGCGGGCGACCAGTTCGCGCCGGAGCGCGTCGAGGTGGTCCTGGTCGGGGACGCTGGCTTCGTTCTCGTCTCCGGAGAACTTCACATAGCCGCCCAGCGGCAGCCAGCCGATGCGCCATTCGACGCCGGCCTTGTCCTTCCACTGGGCGATGGCCTTGCCGAAGCCCAGCGAGAAGCGGTCGACGCTGATGCCGAGCGCGCGCGCGGCCCAGAAGTGGCCGAGCTCGTGAACCGTGACCACCACCCCCAGCACCAGCAGGAAGGGGATCACGTAGAAGGCTGCACCTTGCAGGAAATCGAGCATCAGGCGGACAACTCCATCGGGCCTAGAGCCGCCCTAGACCCGCGATGACCTCGGCGGCCACGTGGCGCGCCGTCGCATCGGTCAATCTGGCGCTCTCCAGCGCGTCCTCGCCGCTTGGTGTCAGTGCGCCCGTCCGCTCCATGCGCTCCAACGTTTCGGCTACGGTGGCGGCAATATCGAGAAAGCCGATCTTCCGGTCAAGGAAGGCCCCGACGGCGGCCTCGTTGGCGGCGTTCAGCGCGGCCGGCGCCCCGCCGCCCATCACCAGCGCCTGCTTGGCGAGGGCCAGCGCCGGGAAGCGGTCCAGGTCCGGCTCCTCGAACGACAACGGCCCGTCGCGCACCAGGTCGAGCTTGGGCGCGGGCCAGGGCAGCCGGTCGGGCCAGGCGAAGGCGCAGGCGATCGGGGCGCGCATGTCGGCCGGGCCCAGCTGCGCCAGGGTCGAGCCGTCGCGGTACTCCACCATGCTGTGCACGATCGACTGCGGGTGGATCAGCACCGAGACCCGTTCCGGCGGCATGGCGAACAGGTAGGCGGCCTCGATCACCTCCAGCCCCTTGTTCATCATCGTCGCGGAGTCGATGGAGATCTTCGCGCCCATGCTCCAGTTGGGATGGGCCAGGGCCTGCTCGGGCGTGGCGGCGCGCATCGCCTCCAGGCTGGCGCAGCGGAAAGGCCCGCCCGAGGCGGTGAGGATCAGCCGCTCGACGTGCTGGGCCAACGTCGGGTCCAGCACCTGGAAGATGGCCGAGTGCTCCGAATCCACCGGCACGACCGCCCCGCCCGCCAGCTTGGCCGTGCGGAGCAGCGCCGGGCCGGCGCAGACCAGGCTCTCCTTGTTGGCCAGGGCGACGACCGCCCCGGCCCGGGCGGCCGAGAGCGTCGGCGCAAGGCCCGCGAAGCCGACGATGGCGCTCATCACCCACTGGACCTCGGCGGAGGCGGCCTCGGCGACGGCCGCGGCGCCGGCCGCGGCCTCGACGCCCGAGCCCTTCAACCGCTCGCGCAGCTCGGGCAGCGCGGCCTCGCTCTCGATCACCGCGATCTGCGGCCGCCAGCGCAGGGCCTGCTCGGCCAGCCGCTCGACGTTGCGGCCGCCCGTCAGGGCGACCATCTCGACCTCGACTCCGGCCTTGTCGAACAGGTCGAGGGTCGAGACCCCCACCGAGCCCGTCGAGCCCAGGACGCTGACGCGCCGCGGCAGGTTCAATGCCATCCGAAATCCACCAATCGTGCGGCGGCCAGCACCACGGCCGCGAACATCAGCCCGTCCACCCGGTCCAGCAAGCCCCCATGGCCGGGGATCAGGTCGCCGGAGTCCTTCACGCCGAAGCGGCGCTTGAGCATCGACTCCCACAGATCGCCCGCCATGGTCGCCGCGCCCCCCATGAGGCCGATGAAGGCGGCCGCGGGCAGCGCCAGGTGCAGCGGCGTCAGCGCCGCCACCACGGCCCCGACGGCCATCGAGCCGCCCAGGCCGCCGCCGAAGCCGGACCAGGTCTTGTTGGGCGAGAACCTGGGCCACAGCTTGGGCCCCTTCAGGGCGCTGCCGACCAGGAAGGCGAAGATGTCCGCGGCCCAGGTCACCGCGAACAGCAGGTAGGTCCACCACTGGCCTTCCGGCTTGTCCCGCAGCCAGACCAGGCAGACGGACGGGATGGCGATGTAGACCACGCCGAAGGCCGCATCGGCCGGCCGTTCGGCCACCCCGCGGGCGATCAGCGCCGCGGCCGCCGCGCCGATGACCATGGCGATCCAGGCGAGCGCGGTGTGGTCCTGGTAGACGAGGAAGAGGCTGGCCAGCACGGCGGCGGTCACCGCCGCGGAGATCCGCACCGGCGCCTGCGGAGCCGTCATCTGGCCCCACTCGATGGCCAGCAGCGCCACGCCGACGCTCATCAGCAGCAGGAACCACAGGCCGTCCAGCCAGACCGCCACCAGCACCAGGGGCACGAGCACGAGCGTGGAAACCGCCCGCACGCCCAGGTTCGACCAGTCGAAACGCCTAGCCTGCGGCAAGCACGTCATCGGCTACGGCGCCGCCGTACCGCCGCTCGCGGGTCTGGAACTCCTCGATCGCCGCCTTCAGGTGCTCGGCCCCGTAGTCGGGCCACAGCACGTCCTGGAAGACGAACTCGGCGTAGGCCGACTCCCACAACAGGAAGTTGGACAGCCGCCGCTCTCCGGAGGGCCGGATCACCAGGTCCGGGGCCGGCGCGCCGCCCGTCGACAACAGCCCGGCGAACGCGCCTTCCGTCAGCTCCTCGGGGCGCGCCCGGCCTTCGGCCACGGCCTCGGCGAACCGCCGCGCGGCGTCGACGATGTCGGCCTGTCCGCCGTAGTTGAACGCCACCTGCAGGAAGAAGCGGTCGTTGTGCGCCGTCCGGCGCTCCGCCTCCTCGATGATCTGCACGAGGTCGGCCGACAGGCCCTCGCGGCGGCCCAGCACCCGCACCCGCACCCCTTCCCGCTCGAGGCGGGCCAGGTCGGTCTCGAAATAGCGCTTGGGCAGGGCCATCAGCTCGGCCACCTCGGCGGCCGGACGGCTCCAGTTCTCGGTGGAGAAGCCGAACACCGTCAGCCAGCGCACGCCCAGCTCGGAGGCGGCCGAGACGGTGCGCTTGAGGGACTCCACGCCCGCCCGGTGGCCGAGCGTGCGCGGCAGGCCGCGGCGCTTGGCCCAGCGGCCGTTGCCGTCCATCACGATCGCGACGTGCAAAGACTGACCCGCGCCGGCTTCGCCGGAAGGGGCGGCGCCTTTCGGCTCTCCACGTTTGCCGCCGGCCATGGGCGAACTCGTCCTTTTGAAGGGGAAGCCCTTGGGAGGCTTCAGACCTGCATGATCTCTTGTTCTTTGGTTTTCAAGGCTTCGTCGATCCGCTTGATCTCCTGGTCGGTGATCTTCTGGACCTCGGCCTCCATACGCTTGAGCTCGTCCTGATTGATGACCCCGGCCTTCTCGGCCTTCTTCAGGTCGTCGTTGGCGTCTCTACGGATGTTGCGCACCGCCACCCTTTGTTGCTCGGCGTACTTGCCGGCCAGCTTGGCGAGATCCTTGCGCCGCTCCTCGGTGAGCGGCGGGATCGGGATGCGCAGGTTCTGACCGTCGACCACGGGATTCAGTCCCAGGCCGGAGGCGCGGATGGCCTTCTCCACCGACACCACCATGCCGCGGTCCCACACGTTGACCGAGATCATCCGCGGCTCGGGCACGGAGACGGCGGCCACCTGGTTCAGCGGCATGGTCGAGCCGTAGGCTTCCACGTGCACCTGGTCGAGGAGGCTGGCCGAGGCGCGCCCGGTCCGAAGGCTGGCGAATTCCTCCTTCAGGACCGAGATCGCCTTGTCCATGCGATCCTTGTACTTCGAAAGCACCGGTTTCTCGACGGTGGCCATTGGCGCTCCTCACGTCTTGCGAGCTATAGACCGGTCCGGCTCCGAAGTTGTGCAGCTTCGGTGCAGGAACGGGGCGACTTCCTAGAACCTATGGATAAAACGCGCGGCGGGCGATGCCGAAACGCGCGCGCCTCAGGCGATGGTCGTGTGGACTCCCTCGCCTTTCAGCACCTTGAGCAGATTTCCCCGTTCGCGGATCGAGAAGACCACGATCGGGATGTGGTTGTCCCGCATCAGCGAGATGGCCGAGGCGTCCATCACCTTCAGGTCCTTGGCCAGCACGTCGTGGTAGGTCAGCCGCTCGTAGCGGGTGGCGCTGGGGTCCTTCTTCGGGTCGGCGGTGTAGACGCCGTCGACGCTGGTGCCCTTGAACAGCGCGTCGCAGCCCATCTCGGCGGCGCGCAGCGCGGCCGGGGTGTCGGTGGTGAAGAACGGCGCGCCCAGCCCGGCGGCGAAGATCACCACTCGGCCCTTCTCCAGGTGCCGCAGCGCCCGGCGGCGGATGTAGGGCTCGCAGATCGCGGCCATCGGGATCGCCGACTGGACGCGGGTGTAGACGCCGATCTTCTCCAGGCTGGCCTGCAGCGCCAGGGCGTTCATCACCGTCGCCAGCATGCCCATGTAGTCGGCGCTGGCCCGCTCCATGCCGCTCTCGGCCAGCAGGGCGCCCCGGAAGATGTTGCCGCCGCCGATCACCAGGCAGACCTCGATCCCCTCGCGCACCACCTCGGCGATGTCGGCGGCGACCCGGTCGAGGGTCTTGGGATCGATCCCGAAGCCTTCGCCGCCGGCCCCGGCCTCCCCGGAAACCTTCAGCAGGATGCGTTTATAGCGGGGCGGTTCGGCGGGCATCGCGGCTCCGAGTCGGCGGCTTCAGAATAGCGAAAGGGCGCGGCGCGTCGATGCGCGCCGCGCCCTTATAGAACGGCCTGAACCGGAGGCTAGGCCTGGCCGGTCATCTGCGCGACTTCCGCGGCGAAATCGCCGCCGGGGCCGCGGTCGACGCCCTCGCCCAGCGCGAAGCGGACGAAGGCCTTCACGGTCACCGGCGAGCCGGCCTGCTTGGACGTCTCGGCGATCAGCTGCTCGATGGTCTGGTCCGGGTTCATGACGAAGGGCTGCTTCATCAGCACGACCTCTTCCTGCCACTTGCGGATGCGGCCCTCGACCATCTTCTCGGCGATCTCGCGGGGCTTGCCCGACTCCATCGCGGTCTGGGTCTGGATTTCCCGCTCCTTGGCCACGACCTCGGGGTCGAGCTCGTCGGAGTTGAGCGCCAGCGGCGGGGTCGGCGTGCCGGCCACGTGCATGGCGATGCGGCGGCCGACGTCCTTCAGCACCTGCTGGTCGCCGGCGCCTTCCAGCGCCACCAGCACGCCGAGGCGCGCCACGCCCTCGCCCGCCACGTTGTGCAGGTAGAGGGCCACGGCGCCCTGGTCCACCGTCAGGCGGGCCGAACGGCGCAGGCGCATGTTCTCGCCGATGGTGGCGATCAGGTTGGTGACCAGGTCCGACACCACTTCGCCGCTGGCGGTCTTGGCGGCCGAGATGGCCTCCACGCCCTCGACGGTCAGCGCCACCTGGGCGATGTCGCGGGCGGCCTGCTGGAACTTGTCGTTCTTGGCCACGAAGTCGGTTTCGGAGTTCAGCTCGATCAGCACGCCGGTCTTGCCGTCGGCCGAGATCAGGCCGGCCACGACGCCTTCGGCGGCGGCGCGGTCGGACTTCTTGGCCGCCTTGGACAGGCCCTTGGTGCGCAGCCAGTCCATCGCCGCTTCGACGTCGCCGTTGTTCTCCTGCAAGGCCTTCTTGCAGTCCATCATGCCCGCGCCGGACTTCTCGCGCAGGTCTTTGACCAGCTGAGCGGTGATCTCCGCCATGGTCGGCTCCTTAAAGGTTAGCGGTCCGGCGGGACCCGGATGGTCCCGCCCTTACGTTGGATTGATGTCAGCTCGCCGACGGCGCTTCGGCCGCCTGGGCTTCAGCCGGCTGTTCGCTCGCCTGCTCGACACCCTCGTCCGCGCCCGGGGTCGCCTGGTCGGCGCCCAGTTCGCGGGCCAGGGCCGGCTCGATCGGGGCCTCGGCGGCGCCGATGTCGACGCCCGAGGCCGCCTGGCCGGCGGCCAGGCCGTCGAGGATCGCGTCGGCCATCAGGTCGCAGTAGAGCTGGATGGCGCGGGCCGCGTCGTCGTTGCCGGGGATCGGCAGGGTGATGCCGTCCGGATCGCAGTTGGTGTCCAGGATGGCGATCACCGGGATGTTCAGCTTGCGCGCTTCCTGGATCGCGATCGCTTCCTTGTTGGTGTCGATCACGAACATCAGGTCGGGGATGCCGCCCATGTCCTTGATCCCGCCGAGCGACAGTTCGAGCTTGTCGCGCTCGCGGGTGAGCTGCAGCAGCTCCTTCTTGGAGCGGCCCTGGCCTTCGCCTTCCAGCAGGCCTTCGAGCTCGCGCAGGCGCTGGATCGACTGGGACACGGTGCGCCAGTTGGTCATCGTGCCGCCCAGCCAGCGGTGGTTCACGTAGTACTGGGCGCAGCGCTTGGCGGCGCCGGCGACCGGCTCGGAGGCCTGGCGCTTGGTGCCGACGAACAGCACCCGACCGCCGCCGGCGGCGACGTCGCGGGCCTTGACCAGCGCCTGGTGCAGCAGCGGGATGGTCTGCGACAGGTCGATGATGTGGATGTTCGACCGGGCGCCGAAGATGTAGCGGTCCATCTTCGGGTTCCACCGGTGCGTCTGGTGGCCGAAGTGGGCGCCAGCTTCCAGCAGCTGCCGCATGGAGAATTCGGGAAGCGCCATAGGTATGCTCCTTTTTCCGGTGCGCCTCCGCAGGCCAAAACCCCTTTCGGGGCCCGGAATGGAAACGAGCGGGATGTCTCCCCGCCCCTCGCCAAACGCCTGCGTGTGTGATGGGGCGGGCAGATAGGCGCAAAGCGGCGGAAAAGCAAGGGTCGCGAGCCGGACCTGCGCCGGAACGCTCGCGGCGGCGCGGCATTGGAGCCGCATGGACCCCGTTCACGGCCACTGCGTGGAGATCTTCGTGCCCCTGTTCCGCTCGGACGGCGGGCCGGTCGAGGGGCGCTATCTGGCGGAACTGGAGCGCGAGCTGACCAAGGGATTCGGCGGCGTCACCGCCTTCACCCGCGTCCCGGCCCGCGGCCGCTGGTCCGACGGCGAGGAGGTCCAGACCGACGAGGTGGTGATCCTGGAGGTGCTGGTCGAGGCGCTCGACCGGGCCTGGTGGCGCCGGCTTCGCGCCCGCCTCGAGCGCGATCTCGACCAGGAGGAGGTGCTGATCCGGGCCCACCCGATCGAGCGGCTGTAGCCCAGGTCGGGAGGGGCCTGTCCTAGAACAGGCCGGCGCGCTGGGCGATTACGACGGCGGCGATGATCAGGATCAGCGCCTGGATGATCTGGCCGAAGGGCGACGGCAGCGGGAGCTTCTGGACGGCCCAGGCGATGAGCGCGGCCACGACCAGGACGATGATGGCGAAGACGAGGATGGACATGGGCGGTCCCCTTCAGCGGCTCGGCCGCGGTGCGTAGCTAAAGCGTGCGCCAAGCTTGGGCGTTCCCTCGCCGGAGCCGCCGGAGCGTCGGGCCCTACCCTGCCCGCGCCCGACCGCCGCCGAGGGCGGCGCGCACCGCCGCCGCGAACGCGATCGCGAACAGCAGATGGACGACGAGGAACACCTTGGCGATCTCCCGCGCCTCGCCGCTCGCCACGCCCCAGACGTCGTTGGCCGCCACGGCGCCGAACCCGACCAGGTTGGCGATCAGGACGGCCCTGAGCGTCGAGGAGGGTTCGGCGTTCCGGGTGAGCCAGTTCAGCACCGCGATGCCCAGGAACGGGCCGCCGAGAAGACGCAGCAAGGCCACCAGCTCCGGGGACGCGTCCTGCGGCACGGCGCCGACGCCGAACTGCAGCGGGACCAGCACCAGTGCGAGCCCGATCGCGGCGAGGTAGATCGCCGACAGCACCAACGTCAGCTTCCGCATGGGCGGCCCCGCTATGGAAATGCGGCGCGCGCACCATGGCGCCCTTCCCCGCCGAGGCGAACGTCAACCTGGTGTCTTTGGCCAAAGCTGCGCCCGCCGCCGGCGGTGGGCGCAGCTTTGGCTACGGTCGGCCCGCTTGTGGGCGAGGGGCCAGATGGTAGCTTGAGCGTCGATAGAGGTGAGGCGGCATGGCCTTCTGGATTGCGACCTTGGCCGGATGGTGCGGAGCCTACCTTCTCGGCTCGATCCCCACCGCCTATCTGGCGGGCCGGATGTACGGCCTCGACATCCGAGAGCGCGGCTCGAAGTCCGTCGGGGCGACGAACGCGCTGCGGGTCCTGGGCAAGGCGCCGGCGCTGGTGGTCCTGCTGGTCGATGTGCTCAAGGGCGCGGCGGCGATCGTCCTCGTCCGCTGGCTCTGTTCGCAGCTCTTCGCCCACCCGCTCTTCGGCGCGCCGCCGACGCTGGACGAGCAGGTCTGGACGCCCTGGGCCGTCGGCGTGGCCGGACTGGCGGCGTTGCTGGGCCACAGCCGTTCGGTCTGGCTGAAGTTCTCCGGCGGCAAGTCCGTCGCGACGGGCCTGGGCGTGGTGCTCGCCCTGTCCTGGCCGGTCGCCTTGGGCGCCCTGGCGCTGTTCGGCGCCGTCACGGCCGTTTCTCGCCGGGTCTCGCTCGGCTCGATATCGGCGGCGTTGGCGGCGACCCTGCTCATCCTCGGCCTCGAACACCCGACGCCCTACCGGCTGCTGGTCGTCGCGGGCGCCGCCTACGTCATCGTCCGCCACCGCGAGAACATCCGGCGCCTGATCGCCGGGACCGAACCGCGCATCGGCCAAAGCCTCGGCCGCTAGCGTCTGGCCGCCGGCCTTACAGCTCCTCGAGGTACATCACCCCGGGCGCGGTCTTCAGGGCGCCGCGGACCGGACCGTCCAGGGTGAAGCGGCCCGGGAGCTTGACCTCGACCTCGCGGCCGGGCTGCAGGGCCGCGACCAGCACGATCTCGCCGCCGCGGGGGTTGTTCAGGCCCTCGAGCCGGCGCTTCAGCGCGTCGATCTCGGCGCTGCGCGGGGCGATGTGGACGCGCACGCCGGCGACGGCGTTCTCGATGGCCTTGTCCACCGGCTCGGCGTCGTCGCCGAAGAAGCGGACCTCGCCGTCGCGGGCCTTTGCGCGGACCTTGATCGCCACCGCCTTGCCGGGCTCCAGCAGGTCGCGGCAGCGGCGCAGGGATTCCGGCGGGAACAGCACTTCGTACTCGCCGGTCGGGTCGGAGAGGGTCACGAAGGCGAACTTCTCGCCGCTGGAGGCGCTCGCCCGCTCCTGCTTGCGGCGCACGACGCCGGCCATGCGGAACACCTCGGCGCCGGCCTCGGCCTTGGCGATGACGTCGGTGAGAAGGTCGGTGCGCCGGCGGCGCAGGGCCTCGACCATGTCCTCCAGCGGGTGCCCGGAGAGGTAGAAGCCGACCGCCGCCAGCTCCTCGTCCAGCCGCTGGGTGGGCGTCCAGGGATCGGCCTTGGGGATCCGCGGGCGGGCCGCCTCGGCCTGGTCGGCGCCGAACAGGCTGGCCTGGGCGCTGATCCGCTCGGCGGCCACCGACTGTCCGTAGGCGACCAGGGCGTCGGCCGCGGCCATCAGCTGGGCGCGGTTGGGGTGGATGGAATCGAACGCGCCGGCCCGGGCCAGGGTCTCGAAGGTGCGCTTGTTGACCTGCTTGGGATCGACGCGCTCGACGAAGTCGAAGATGTCGCGGAACGGCCCGCCTTCGCGGCGCACCTCGACCAGGTGCTCCATGGCCGCCAGGCCCACGTTGCGGATGCCGCCCAGGGCGTAGAGCACCTCGCCGTTCTCCACCTCGAAGTCGGCGAAGGAGCGGTTCACGCAGGGCGGTCGGATCTTCACCCCGAACCGCTTGGCGTCCTGGTAGAAGACCGCCAGCTTGTCGGTGTTGGCGATGTCGAGGCTCATCGAGGCGGCGAAGAACTCGACCGGCGCGTTCGCCTTCAGCCAGGCGGTCTGGTAGCTGACCACGGCGTAGGCCGCGGCGTGGGACTTGTTGAAGCCGTAGCCGGCGAACTTGTCGACGAGGTCGAAGATGGCGCCGGCCTGCTCGGCCGAGACGCCCTTCTCGGCCGCCCCGGAGACGAAGCGGGCGCGCTGCTGCTCCATCTCCTCCTTCTTCTTCTTGCCCATCGCGCGGCGCAGAAGGTCGGCTTCGCCCAGGCTGTAGCCCGCCAGGATCTGGGCGATCTGCATCACCTGCTCCTGGTAGACGATGATGCCGTAGGTCTCCTTCAGCACCGGCTCGAGGGAGGGATGCAGGGTGTCGATGGGCTTGCGGCCGAACTTGCAGTCGATGAAGGCCGGGATGTTGTCCATCGGGCCCGGCCGGTAGAGGGCGCCGACGGCGGTGACGTCCTCGATCGAACCCGGGCGCAGCTGGCGCAGGGTGTCGCGCATCCCCTGCCCTTCCAGCTGGAACACCCCGACGGTCAGGCCCGCGCTCATCAGGTCGTAGGTCTTCTGGTCGTCCAGCGGCAGCTTGCCGATGTCCACGACCTCGCCGCGCTTCTCCAGGTGCTTCAGCGCCCGGTCGATGACGGTCAGCGTCTTCAGGCCCAGGAAGTCGAACTTCACCAGGCCGGCGCTCTCGACCCACTTCATGTTGAACTGGGTGGCCGGCAGCTCCGAGCGCGGGTCCTTGTAGAGCGGCGTCAGCTGGGTCAGCGGCCGGTCGCCGATGACCACGCCGGCGGCGTGGGTCGAGGCGTTCCGGTAGAGGCCCTCGAGCTGCAGCGAGACGTCCAGCAGCTGGGCGACCGCCTCGTCGTTGTCGCGCTCATGCTTGAGGCGCGGCTCGATCTGGATGGCCTGGGCCAGGGTCACCGGGTTGGCGGGGTTGGCCGGCACCATCTTGGCCAGCCGGTCCACCTGGCCGAGGGACAGCTGCAGCACCCGTCCGACGTCGCGCAGCACGGCGCGGGCCTGCAGGGTGCCGAAGGTGATGATCTGGGCGACCTTGTCGCGGCCGTACCGCTGCTGGACGTAGGCGATCACCTCCTCCCGCCGCTCCTGGCAGAAGTCGATGTCGAAGTCGGGCATCGAGACCCGTTCAGGGTTCAGGAAGCGCTCGAACAGCAGGCCGTACTGCAGCGGATCGAGGTCGGTGATGGTCAGCGAATAGGCCACCAGCGAACCGGCCCCGGACCCCCGCCCCGGGCCGACGGGGATCCCCTTGGCCTTGGCGTACTTGATGAAGTCGGAAACGATCAGGAAGTAGCCCGGGAAGCCCATCTGCTGGATGACGCCGATCTCGCGCTCCAGCCGCGCCCAGTACTCGGCCTCCGGGGCGGTGTTGGCGCGGCCCGCGGCCATCCGCGCCTTCAGGCCCTCCCGCGCCTGGTGGGCCAGCTCCTCGGCTTCCGAACGGCCGCCCTCGGTGGGGAAGCTCGGCAGGATCGGATCGCGCTTGGCCACCGCGAAGGCGCAGCGCCGGGCGATGTCGAGGGTGTTGTCGCAGGCCTCGGGCAGGTCGTGGAACAGGGCCCGCATCTCGTGGGCCGGCTTGAACCAGTGCTCGGCGGTGATCCGGCGCCGCTCGTCCTGGCCGATGAAGCTGCCGTCCGCGATGCACAGCAGCGCGTCGTGGGCGGCGTACATCGACGCCTGCTTGAAATAGACGTCGTTGGTGGCCGCCAGCGGCACGTCGTGTTCGTAGGCGAAGTCCACCAACTCGGGCTCGGCGATGGCCTGGACCTGCATCCCGTGCCGCTGCAGCTCGATGTAGAAGCGGTCGCCGAACACCCTGGCCATCTCGGCCAGCGCCGCCCGCCCCTCGGCGGTCTTGCCGGCGACGAACAGCGGGTCCACCGGCCCGTCCCACCCGCCGGAGAGCAGGATCAGCCCCTCGGAATAGGCCTCCACCTTCTCCCAGGTCACCGACGGCTCGGCCGTGGGGTCGGCGTCGACGTAGGCGGACGAAGAGAGCTCGCAGAGATTGAGGTAGCCCCGCTCGTTCTGCGCCAGCAGCACGATGGTCGGGCATTTGGCCCAGCGCTCAGGGGGACCGGCGCCGATGCCGGTGACCGGCAGGGCGCAGCCGACGATCGGCTGCACGCCCGCGCCCTTGGTGACGACCGAGAACTCCAGCGCGCCGAACAGGTTGGCCCGGTCGGTGAGCGCCACCGCCGGCATCTCGGCCTCGGCGGCCATGGTCCCGATCTTGTCGGCCTTGATGGCGCCTTCCAGCAGCGAATAGGCCGAGCGCACCCTCAGGTGAACAAAGCCGCCGCCGGTCTCGCCCAATGCCGCCTCCCCCATTCGCATGGCGGCGGGCCCCTCAGGTCACCAGATGGGCCGCCACGCAGACCATCCAGACAAAGCCCGCCACGGAGACAAAGGCGAGTGATTCTCGGGCGAGGCGAACCATGTGCGACCTTCCGGCTGTGTGTGTTCCTGGTATGTTCTATTCCGGTTTTGTTCTCATCGTCAAGCTCGTTCGCGCCCGCTAGTTTGGCGCGCACGAAGGACCCCTCCGCCATGGACCCGATCTCCCCCGAAGCCGAGCGCGCCGGCCTCCTCGCCGCGACCCAGGCGCTGCTGGTGGGCCTGCTCTCCACGCTTCGGCGCAAGGAGGTGTTGAGCCAGCAGGACCTCGACCAGCTGTTCGAGGCCGGCCTGATGACCTTCGAGCGCGGCGAGCCGGACGAGGTGCGCACGGCGGCGCGGCTGACGCTGGAGATCCTGGCGCGGTCGCTGTCGAAGGCGCCCTAGCCTCCTGCGCCCTACCTCCCCCGCGCAGCGGCGGGAGGGGGACCGCCCGCCGAAGCCGGCGCAAGCCGGCTGAAGAGCGGGGGGTGGAGGGGGCGAGCCACAGACGCGGCGCTGCGGCTTGCTCCAATCTGCACTCTGTTCAAGGCGCGGCGCAGGCGGCCCGCCCCCTCCACCAGTCGCTCTTCGCTGCGCTCGGCGACCGGTCCCCCTCCCCCGCTTCGCAGGGGAGGTAGAAGGTCAGCTGAACGTATGCGGCTCCAGGTGGCCGTCCTTGAGCGTCAGCACACGGTCCATGTGGCGGGCGAGCTCGAGGTTGTGGGTGGCGACCAGGGCGGCGATGCCCTGGCGGCGGGCCAGGTCGTAGATGTTGTCGAACACCGAGGTCGAGGTCGACGGGTCGAGGTTGCCGGTGGGCTCGTCGGCCAGCAGCAGGCGCGGCGCGTTGGCGAGCGCCCGGGCGACGGCGACCCGCTGCTGCTCGCCGCCCGACAGCTGCGGCGGCTGGTGGGTGAGCCGCTCGGCGAGGCCGAGCTCCGACAGCAGGTCCTTCGCCCGCGCCTGGGCCGCCGCGCGCGAACGGCCGGCGATCATCTGCGGCAGGGCCACGTTGTCGAGGGCGGTGAACTCGGCCAGCAGGTGGTGGAACTGGTAGACGAAGCCGATGGCGCCCAGCCGCACCTTGGTCCGCTGCTTGTCCGTCAGGGTCGAACAGTCCCGCCCCTCGATCACGATGCGACCGGCGTTCGGGTGCTCCAGCAGGCCGGCGGCGTGCAGGAGCGAGGACTTGCCCGAGCCGGACGGGCCCACCAGCCCGACGATCTCGCCGGGATAGACGTCGAGGTCGACACCCTTGAGCACCGGCAGCGGCCCGGCGCCCGTCTCGTAGACCCGCTCCAGGCCGCGGACCGAAAGGACCGGCTCACTCATAGCGGAGCGCCTCCACCGGATCGAGGCGCGAGGCCCGCCAGGAGGGGTAGAGGGTGACCAGAACGCTCATGCCGAAGGCGAACAGGGTGATCACCGAGACCTCCCGCCAGTCGATCTTCGCCGGCAGGTGGGAGAGGTAATAGACGTCCGATGAGAAGAGGCTCATCCCGGTGATGGCCTCCAGCGCGCCCTGGATCTGGGCGATGAAGGCGCAGAAGACGATCCCCAGCAGCAGGCCCGCAGCCGTCCCCAGCACGCCCACCGAGGCGCCGGCCATCATGAAGATCCGCATCACGGCCCCCTGCCCCGCGCCCATGGTGCGCAGGATGGCGATGTCGCGGCTCTTGTTCTTCACCAGCATGACCAGGCCGGAGATGATGTTCAGCGTCGCGATGGCGACGATCAGCATCAGGATCAGCCGCATCACGCTGCGCTCGATCTTCAGGGCGTCCCAGAAGGAGGCGTTGCGCTGGGTCCAGTCGGTGATCATCGCCGCCGGCCCCACGGCCTGGGCGATATCGGCCTTCATGGCCGGCGCCCGGTCCGGATTTGAGAGCTTCACCTCGATCACGTCCACCAGGGGATCGCGCCCGAACAGGATCTGCGCCTGCTCCAGCGGCATGTAGATGAAGGCTTGGTCGAACTCGCTGACGCCGACCGTGAACGTGCCGCCCACGACGTAGGTCTTGCGCTGGCCCATCGAACCGAAGGCGGTGGCGCCGCCGGTGGGCGAGACCAGCGTCAGCGGATCGCCGGCCCGTACGCCGAGCTGGCTCGCCAGCCGATCGCCGACCAGGATCAGATCGCCCCCGAACTCGCCGTCGCCGAACCCTTCCAGCGAACCCGAGACGATGTTGGAGGAGACCAGCTTGGTGGCCCGGAGCTCGGCCGGCGAGATGCCGCGTACGATGGCTCCGGAGATCTGGCCCGCGCCCATCGCCAGCGCCTGGGCCTCGACGATGGGGGTCGCCTGGGTGACGCCCGGGATGGTGCGGATCTTGGCCGCCGTCGCCTCGTGCCCGGGATTGGTCAGCACCCCGCCGGCCACGTAGACGTGGGCGCCCACGCCCAGCACGCGGCTCAGCAGCTCGGCGCGGAAGCCGTTCATCACCGACATGACGATGATCAGCACGGCCACCGAAAGCGCGATGCCGGTGAAGGAGATGATGGAGATCAGCGTCGCCCCGCCCTGGCTGCGCTTGGCGCGCAGATAGCGGAAGGCGAGCAGGCGCTCCCAGAAGCTGAAGGGCGCAGCGCCCAGGCCGTTGGCGGCGGGCGCGCGGGCGTCGGGTGCGCTCATCCGGCCCCGTAGGCGTCGCGGATCGGCGGGAGCTGGATCAGGCCGAAGTGGAGCACCGCCCAGAGGATGGCGAACAGCACGGCCGAGATCCAGGTCGTGGTGAAGAACTTGCGCTTCAGCTTCGGGTCCACCGGCGCGCCGGGGTCGCCCCCGTCGCCCTTGTCGATGCCGGCCTCCGCATGGCTGACGACGCCAAGCGGCAGGACGGCGAACAGCACCACCCACCAGATGGTGAAGTAGATGGCCACACCGGTCGTCAGGCCCATCAGTGAGGCTCCGCAGGCGTCTGCATCAGCTCCACAAGGACGCCGCCCATGTCCTTGGGATGGAGGAAGATCACCGGCACGCCATGGGCGCCGATGCGTGGCTCGCCGTTCCCTAGCACAGTCGCGCCCTTGGCGCGCATCTCGTCGCGGGCGGCGATGATGTCGGGGACCTCGAAGCAGACGTGGTGCTGGCCGCCCTTCGGGTTCTTCTCCAGGAAGCCCTTCAGCGGCGAGTCCTCGCCCAGCGGCTCGATCAGCTCGATCTGGCTGTTGGGCAGGTCGACGAAGGCGACCCAGACCCCCTGCTCGGGCAAGGCCCGCTTCTCGGTGATGGAGGTCGCGCCCAGCATCTCGCGGTACATGCGGGCGGACGCCTCGATGGAGGGCGTGGCGACCCCCACGTGGTTCAGTCGGCCGATCATGGCGTGCAGATGACGAAGGTTGGCGCGCCGCGCAACCCCCTTGCGACCCCGCGCCCTAGATCGTCGCCAACGCCGCGCCGCCGTCGCCCGGGCGGGCGGACTTGCTCATCCGGGCGACGACCGCGTCGGGCCCGAACACGGCGCCGGTGGCGAACAGGGACTCGATCTCCCCAGGGGGAATGCCGAAGCTTTCCAGCACCTCGGCCGAATGTTCGCCCAGGTCCGGCGTCGGGCGGATGTAGCCGGCCGGCGTCCGCGAGAAATCCGAGAAGCTGCGGACGCTGATGAACTCGCCGAGCCGCGGATGATCCCAGATGTCGAACAGCCGCTCGTCCCAGAGCCACTCACTCTCGTAGGCCTCGACGCCGCGGATGGCGGGGGCGGCGGGGACCCTCGCCTGGCGCAGCCTGTGCAGCGCCTCCTCGCGCGGCATGCGGGCCAGCGCCCGGGCGAGGGCCTGCGCCAGCGGCCCGTCCCGCTGGGCCGTCAGGGCGGCGCGGGCGTCGCCGAGCTCCAGATCCAAGGCGCCCGCCAGCCCGCGGGCCTCGACTTCCGTCTCGCAGACGATGGCGATCCAGCCGTTGGCGCACTCGTAGTAGCGGTGCAGCGCCCGCACGCCGATGCAGTCCCGGTCGCCCGGATCGTTGGGCGGCCGGCCTTCGTAGGTGGTCACCTCGCCGTACTGGAAGGTCAGGCTCTGGGCCATCAGGCTGGTGATGATCTCCTGGCCTTCCCCGGTGCGGTCGCGGGCGTTCAGGGCGGCGATCACGCTGAAGGCGACGACGCCGGCGGTGGCGACGTCGTTCACCGGGATGGTGTGGAGGATCGGCTCGCCGTCGCCGCCCTGCCCGGCCATCATCCCGCCCTCGGCCTGCAGCAGCGGGTCGAACCCGGGCCGTGGCGAGCGCGACCCGCCGCGGCCGTAGGCGGTGATCGAGCAGGAGATCAGCCGCGGATTGATGGCCTTGAGCGTCTCGTAGTCGATGCCCAGCCGCTCGCGCACGCCCAGGCGGTAGTTGTCCACCACCACGTCGGCCTGGCGGACCATCTCGTAAAACAGCTCGCGGGCGGCCGGCAGTTTCAGGTCGATGCCCAGGCCCCGCTTTCCCCTGTTGTAGGCCATGAAGCCGCCGCCGTCGGAGCGGAACGGGTCGGCCTCGTGCGGCTCGATCTTGATGACGTCGGCGCCCAGGTTGGCCAGCACCGCCCCGGCGTAGGCGCCGGCGATGACGGTGCCCAGGTCCAGCACGCGAACGCCGCTGAGCGGCTGGTCGCCGTGCTCGCCGATCCGGCGCTCGGGCGCCGGGCGCGGCGCCCAGCCGGGATCGCCCTCCAGCGGCCGGGCGAGTCCCCGCACCGACGCCGGCGTGACGCTGAGGCGCGCGGGCGGCGCCGGCATGTGCACCTTGCCGCGTTCGGGATGGTCGAAGGTGAGCCTCAGGCCCGCCTCGGCGACGCAGTCGCTGGCGAACCAGTCCTCGCGGCTGCCGACCGGCGCGGCGGGCACGGCGTGCTCCAGGAACAGCTCCAGCCACTCGGCCCGCGGGCGGGTGAGGAAGACCGCCTTCAGGGTCTCCCGGGCCAGGGCCGGATCGGCGACGAAATCGAGCCAGCGGTCCCCGAGGCCCAGCACCTCCACGGCCTTGTGGTAGAAGTTGGCGAACAGGGTGCCCAGGAACAGCCACTGGCCGTCCGCGCACTCGTACAGCCGATAGCTGGGCGAGGCGCCCAGCGGCTGGCCGCGCGGCAGCGGCGGCCCGGCCAGCATCTTCACCGGCCCGGTCACCTCGCTCATGCCGTGCAGGCCGCTGACGGTGACCGCCTGGCCCTGGCCTGAGCGGGTGCGCTCGTAGAGCGCCGCCCCGATGGACGCCGCGCCCATCACCGCCTGGCCGTAGTGGCAGAGCGGCAGGATCAGGTGGATCGGCTGGTCGGCATAGGCGCCCTGCCGGAAGGCGACGCCGGTCAGCGCCGTCAGCAGGCTGTGGTGCGAGGGCAGATGCGCCCAGGCCCGGGTCGTCCCGTAGGGCGGCATCCAGACGTGGATCAGCGCCGGGTGCGCCTGGGTCAGGGTCTCGGCGTCGAAGCCCAGCGCCTCGAGGCCGCCGGGCGCGTGATCGAACATCGCGACATCCGCCAGGGCGATCAGATCGCGCGCCTTCTGCCGGTCCGTTTCGTTCGCCAGATCAAGCGTCAGGATGCGCTTGTTGCGGTTCCAGGTGATGTAGCCGGGATGGTCCTTCAGCCGGTCGCCGCCGGGCGGCTCGATCTTGATGACGTCGGCCTCGTAGTCGCCGAGCAGCATCGCCGCCATGGGCCCGGCCAGCCCCTGAGTGAAGTCGACGATCCGCACGCCCGCAAAGGCCGACATCAACGCTCTCCTCCCGCGGCCGTGTGCCCGGCCTTTCAGGCCATGAAAGCTTCACGGAACACGGTCGGCAAGTGCCGTTACGTCAGATTCGGCGTCTGTTGGTTAGATTCTCAGGACCGTCGTCTCGACCACGGGGCGCCGGCCCCAGATCCGCTGGCTGGCCTTCTTCACCGCCCGGGAGAGCGCGGTCTCCACCGCCTCGTCCTGGCCCAGCGCCTCGCGGGCCAGCCGCCCGAGGGCGTCCTCGGCCTCGTCGGCCAGGTCGTCCAGCACGTCGTCCAGCGGATAGTCCTCGTCCGTCGGCAGGCCCAGCGCCCTCACCTGCGGACCCGAGGCGATACGGCCCTTGCCGTCCAGCACGACGGCCACCGAGAGCACGCCGTTGTAGGCCGCGTGCCGCCGCTCGCGCAGCGCCGGGCCGTTTTCGGCGGTGATCACGCCGGCGTCGACGAACAGCCGGCCGGCCGGCACCTCGTCGATGATCTCGGCCCGGCCGGGGGCCAGGCGGACCATGTCCCCGTTCCGGGGCGCGACCTGCTGAGGCACCTGCAGATCGCGGGCGAAGGCGACGTGCTCCAGCAGGTGGCGGCGCTCGCCGTGGGTCGGCACCGCGACCTGCGGCCGGGCCCAGCGGTACATCTCGGCCAGCTCGTCGCGGCAGGGGTGGCCGGAGACGTGGATGCCCGGATGGTCGCGCTCGGTGTAGAGGCGCACGCCGCGGTCGGCGAGCTTGTTCTGCAGGTTGCGGATCGGGATCTCGTTCCCGGGGATGACCCGCGAGGAGAAGATGCAGTGGTCCCCCTCCCCCAGCGTCACGTGCGGGTGGTTCCCTTCCGCGATCCGGGACAGCGCCGCGCGCGGCTCGCCCTGGCTGCCGGTGCACAGGTAGAGGATGGAGTCGCCCGGGAAGTAGCCGGCCTCGTTCTCGCTGACGAAGTCCTTCACGTCGGCCATCAGCCCGACCGACTTGGCCGCCGCGGCCATGCGGTGCATCGAGCGGCCGACGAGGCAGACCCGGCGCCCGCAGGCCTCGGCGGCGCGGATCACGGAGTCCATCCGGGCCACGTTGGAGGCGAAGCAGGCGACGGCGATCTTGCCCTTCAGGCCGGCGATCAGCTTGCTCAGCGCCTCGCGCACCCCGGCCTCGGAGCCGGCCACCCCGTCGACGAAGACGTTGGTGGAGTCGCAGACCATCGCCAGCACCCCCTCGTCGCCGAGGCGGCGGATGGCTTCCTCGTCGGTCGGCCCGCCGAGCAGCGGATCGGGGTCGATCTTCCAGTCGCCGGTGTGCAGCACGGTCCCCAGCGGGGTCCGGATCGCCAGCCCGTTGGGCTCGGGAATGGAGTGGGTCAGGGTGATTAGGTCGATCTCGAACGGCCCGAGCTTGATCGAGCCGCCGAGCGGCACCTCGGTGATCTCGGCCTCGCCCTGCAGGTCCGTCTCGCGCAGCTTCTCGCGCAGCAGGAAGGCGGTGAAGGGCGTGGCGTAGAGGGGCGCCTTGATCCGCGGCCACAGCCAGGCGACGGCGCCGATGTGGTCCTCGTGCGCGTGGGTCAGGACGATCCCCAGGATGTCGTCCTTGTGCGCCTCGATGAAGGCCGGGTCGGGCAGGATGATCTCAACCCCCGGCGTCGTCTGGTCGCCGAAGGTCACGCCGAGGTCGACCACGATCCACTTGCGGTCGTCCGGCGGGCCGAAGCCGTAGAGATTGAAGTTCATGCCGATCTCGTTCGACCCGCCCAGGGGCAGGAAGACGAGTTCGTCCCGGCCGTTACGCGCCATCAGCTCTTCTTCCTGTTGCGGTGTTGGATCTCGAGCATGCCGCGGATCGTCAGGTCCGGATCGAAATGGTCGATGGCCATCGTGGCCCCGTGGAACAGAGAGGCCACGCCGCCGGTCGCGACGACCGTCATCGGCGAGTCCCACTCGGATTTGATGCGAGCGATCAGGCCTTCGATCAGGGCGATGTAGCCCCAGAAGACGCCGGACTGCATGGCGGTCACCGTGTCCTTGCCCACCACCCGCTGGGGCTTCTGGATCGCCACGCGTGGAAGCTTGGCGGCCGCCGTGTGCAACGCCTCCATCGACAGATTGATCCCGGGCGCGATCACCCCGCCCTCGAAGGCGCCGTCGGCGGCCACGACGTCGAAGGTGGTGGCGGTGCCGGAGTCGATGACGATCAGCGGCCCCTTGTAGGCGACATGGGCGCCGATGGCGTTGACCAGGCGGTCCGCGCCGGCCTCGGAGGGCTTGTCGATCCGCACTTCGATGCCGAGCTCGGCGTTCTCGCCGATCACCAGCGGCTCGGTGTGGAGGTAGCGGCGGGCCAGGTTGCGCAGGTTGAAAATCGACTGCGGCACCACGGACGAGATGATGCACTCGTCCAGCACCCCCATCTGCAGCCCGGCCATGTGCAGCAGCTGCGAGAGCCAGACGGCGTACTCGTCGGCCGTGCGGGTCGAGTCGGTGGCCGCGCGCCACTGGGCGATCCAGCGTTCGCCGTCGTGCACCGCGAAGAGGGTGTTGGTGTTGCCCTGCTCGATCGCCAGAAGCATCGGAAAGCCCCCTTTAGAAGAACACGTCGCCGGCCGTTATCCGGCGAACCTGGCCGTCGTCCAGGCGCAGCCGCAAGGCCCCGTCCGGCTCCAGGCCCTCTGCGACGCCGCTCAGCGTCTCGTGGGTCAGTCGCGCCTCGCAGCGGGCGCCCATGCCCAGCGCGCGCTCGGTCCAGGCCCGGCCGATGGGCGGGAAGCCCTCGCGGTCCCACAGCTGGCGCCAGCGTTCGAAGGCGCGGGCCAACACTTCGAGCGCGTCGGCGGGCGCCGGCGGCGGACCGGCCATGTGGTCGGCGAAGGCGGTCGCGGGACGCTCGACGTTCTCCGGCGCGTGCTTGAGGTTGACGCCGATCCCCACCGCCATCCACAGCCGCCCGTCGGGACGGGCGCCGGACTCCACCAGGATGCCGACGGCCTTGCGCCCATGGACCAGCAGGTCGTTGGGCCACTTCAGCCGCGCGGCGCCCGGGCCCAGGCAGGTCTCGGCCAGCTCATGCGCGGCGAGGGCGGCGACGAACGAGGCCTGCGCCGCCTCGATCGGCCGCTTGTCGGTGACGAAGAGCAGGGTCGCGGCGAGGTTGCCCACCTCGCTGGACCAGGGCCGCCCGCGGCGGCCCTTGCCGGCGCTCTGGCGCAGGGCGCAGATCCAGACCGGCCCTTCGGCCCCCGCCTCGGCGCGGCGGCGGGCCTCCAGGTTGGTCGAGTCGAGCTCGTCGTAGACCTCGATCGGCGGGCGAGCTTCCAACGCTTAGGGCAGGCGCAGGGCGGCCGCCGCGGCGGCGGCCAGCGGGTCGAGGTAGGTCATCGCGACCAGCACCACGGGGAAGGAGAACAGGGCCAGCGACAGGGCCACCACCCTCGCCTCCCCGGCCGGCGCGTCGGTGCGGCCCGGCGCCGGGTCGAACCACATCACCTTGAAGAGGCGCAGGTAGTAGTAGGCGGCCACGACGCTGCCCACAAAGGCGGCCACGGCGGCCAGCACGAAGCCGGAGTCGATGGCGGCCTTGAAGACGTAGTACTTGGCCCAGAAGCCCGAGAACGGCGGCAGGCCGAGCGCCGAGAGCGAGAAGACGGTCATCGCCATGGCGATGCCCGGACGTTCGCGGAACAGGCCCGCGACGTCGTCGAAGGTCTCCATCGGACGGCCCTCGCGCGACAGCGCCGCCAGGCAGGCGAAGAAGCCGGTCACGTCGATCATGTAGAGGACCATGAAGACCAGCATGGCCTGCACGCCCTGCGCATCGCCGGCCGCCAGGCCCAGCACCGCGTAGCCGATGTTGGCGATCGAGGAGTAGGCCCACAGGCGCTTGAGGTTCTTCTGGGCCAGGCCGGCGAAGGCGCCGACGGCGACCGAGATCAGGGCGATGGCGATCAGCACCTGCTGCCACTGCTCCACCGCGCCGGTGAAGCCTTCCGACAGCGCCCGGGCGAACACCACCATCGCGGCCAGCTTGGGCGCGGCGGCGAAGAAGGCGACGATCGGGGTCGGCGCGCCCTCGTAGACGTCCGGCGTCCACATGTGGAACGGCGCGGCCGAGACCTTGAAGGCCAGGCCGCAGATCAGGAACACCATGCCGAACAGCACGCCCGTCCCGGCGCCTTCCTGCACCGCCACGGCGATGTCGCTGAAGATGGTCGAGCCCGCGAAGCCGTAGATCAGGCTGGCGCCGTAGAGCAGCAGGCCGGAGGAGAGCGAGCCCAGCACGAAATACTTCAGGCCCGCTTCCGAGGCCTTGGCGTCGTCGCGCTTCATGGCCGCCAGGACGTAAAGCGCCAGCGAGTGGAGCTCGACGCCGATGTAGAGCGAGATCAGGTCGCCGGCCGAGGCCATCATCCCCATGCCCAGGGCGGCGATGAGGATCAGCACCGGGAACTCGAAGTTGCGCACGCCGCGGCGCGCGAACCAGTTCTGGCCGAGCGGGATGGCCACGGCGCTGGCGACGTAGATCGCCACCTTGGCGAACGTCGCCGCCGCGTCCGAGATGAAGCCGCCGGCGAACCCGCGGCCGAACGGGGTGAAGGCGGCGGCCACGGCGGCCGCGGCCAGCACGGCCATGGCCGCATAGCCCACCGCCGTGTTGGCGCGCGGCTGGAAGGCGCCCCAGACCAGCAGCAGCATGGCGCCGCCGGCGAGGATGAGCTCCGGATAGGTGAGGCCGAGGTCGGCGGAGAAGG
Organism: Phenylobacterium terrae; assembly: GCF_042681205.1. Lineage (NCBI taxonomy): Bacteria > Pseudomonadati > Pseudomonadota > Alphaproteobacteria > Caulobacterales > Caulobacteraceae > Phenylobacterium > Phenylobacterium terrae. The sequence goes on along the minus strand of NZ_JBHUEY010000006.1, from coordinate 315,995 downwards.
TCATGGCGCTCGTCTAGCCCCCTACCCGCCCGTCGCCGCGCGATAGGTCGCGACGAGGTGGTCGACGGAGGTCTGGGTGATGTCGAAGATGGCGGCCGGGTAGAAGCCCAGCACCAGGGTGGAGACGATCAGCGGGGCGAAGATCATCACCTCGCGGAACTCCAGGTCGTTGATCGTCTGGAGCTTGGGGTTGGTGAGCTGGCCGAACACCACCTTGCGGTACACGGTCAGCATGTACACTGCCGAGAGGATGACGCCGGTGGCCGCGATGATCGCCGTCCAGGTGGAGACCTGGTAGGCGCCGGTCATGGTCAGGATCTCGCCCGGGAAGCCCGAGGTGCCCGGCAGGCCGACGTTGCCCATGGTGAAGACCATGAAGGTCGCCGCGTACCAGGGCATGCGGTTCACCAGCCCGCCGTAGAAGGCGATCTCGCGGGTGTGCATCCGGTCGTAGATGACGCCGACGCAGAGGAAGAGCGCGCCCGAGATCACCCCGTGGCTGATCATCTGGTAGAGGGCGCCCTGCTCGCCGGCGGCGTTGCCGGAGAAGATGCCCATGGTCACCAGGCCCATGTGGGCCACCGAGGAGTAGGCGATCAGCTTCTTGATATCGACCTGCCGGAAGGCGACCAGCGAGGTGTAGACCACGGCGATCACCGACAGGGCGAACACCAGCGGCGTGAACATCTCCGAGGCGTTCGGGAACATCGGCAGGCTGAAGCGCATGAAGCCGTAGCCGCCCATCTTCAGCAGGATGCCGGCCAGGATCACCGAACCGGCGGTCGGCGCCTCCACGTGGGCGTCGGGCAGCCAGGTGTGCACCGGCCACATCGGCATCTTCACCGCGAAGGAGGCGAAGAAGGCCAGCCACAGCCAGGTCTGCATGCCCGCGGGGAACTGGTAGGCCATCAGCTCCGGGATCGAAGCGGTGCCGGCCACGCTGATCATCGCCAGGATGGCCGCCAGCATCAGCACCGAGCCCAGCAGGGTGTAGAGGAAGAACTTGAAGGCCGCGTAGACCCGCCGCTGGCCGCCCCAGACCCCGATGATCAGGAACATCGGCGCCAGGCCGAACTCGAAGAACAGATAGAACAGGATAATGTCGAGGGCGCAGAAGACGCCGATCACCAGCGTCTCGAGCACCAGGAACGCCGCCAGGTACTCCAGCACCCGGTGCTCGATGGAGTTCCAGGACGCGGCGATGCAGATCGGCATCAGGAAGGCGGTCAGCAGGACGAACAGCACCGAGATGCCGTCGACGCCCATGCGGTAGTGCAGCCCCGCGAACCAGGGGACGTCCTCGACGAACTGGAAGTCCGCCGTCGTGGGATCGAACTGCAGGACGAGCAGCACCGACAGCGCCAGCGTCGCCAGCGTGGTCAGCAGCGCGATCCACTTGGCGCGGCTGACGGTGCGCGGGTCCTCGGACTGGCCGAGCAGCAGCAGCGCCAGGATCCCGGCCACCCCGATCAGGGGCGAGAAGGTGATGAGCGAGAGAATCCCAGGCATGACGCTTATCGGCCCCAGGCCCAGAGCGCGTAGGACAGGATCCCCGCCACCCCGAGCAGCATCACGAACGCATAGTGGTAGACGTAGCCGCTCTGCAGCTTGCCGGCCCGGCGGCCGACCTCATAGCTGACCGCAGAGACCCCGTCGGGGCCCAGGCCATCGATGATCTTCTGGTCCCCGCCCTTCCAGAACAGGTCGCCGAGCAGTTTGGCCCCACGCACGAAGGTCGCCTGGTAGAGCTCGTCGAAGAACCACTTGTTGTAGAAGAAGGTGTAGGCGGGCCCGCCGTGGGCGGCCAGGCGCGCGCCCAGGCCTTCGCGGAACAGGTACATGTAGGCCGCCACGCCCAGGCCGAGCAGCGCCGCGATGATCGGGGCCAGGACCGACCAGGCCGGGGCCTCGTGGTGCTCCATCACGTGGTTGTCGGGGCCGGTGAAGATGGCGCCGCGCCAGAACTCGGCCTGGTGATGGCCGATGAACCAGCCTTCGAAGAAGCCGCCGGCGAAGATCGCCCCGACGCTCAGCACCAGCAGGGGGACCAGCATGATCCACGGGCTCTCGTGCGGCTTGTGGTCGTGGCCATGCCCGTGGTCGTCGTGGGCGTGGGCGGCGTGGGCCAGCGGCTCGTCGTGGGTCTCGATCTGGGCCGCCGAGGCGTGGTCGTCGGCGTGATGAGCTTCGACGTGGCCGTGATCGTCGTGGCCCCAGCGGGCGTGGCCGTTGAAGGTGAAGAAGGCGACCCGCCAGGAGTAGAAGGAGGTCAGGCCTGCCACCAGGACGCCGATCACGAAGGCGAAGTAGGCCAGCCCGTTGTCATGTCCCGCGGCGAACGCGGCGTGCAGGATGGACTCCTTGGAGTAGAAGCCGGCGAAGCCGAGCGGCTCGAGGCCGAACACCGGCGGGATTCCGATCCCGGTGATGGCGATGGTCCCGATGGTCATCACCGCGTAGGTGATCGGCAGCGCCTTGGCCAGCGCGCCGTAGCGGCGCATGTCCTGCTCGTGGTGCATGCCGTGGATCACCGAGCCGGCGCCCAGGAACAGCAGCGCCTTGAAGAAGGCGTGGGTGAACAGGTGGAACATGGCCGCCTGGTAGGCGCCCACGCCCGCGGCGAAGAACATGTAGCCCAGCTGCGAGCAGGTCGAATAGGCGATGACCCGCTTGATGTCGTTCTGGGTCATGCCGACCGTGGCGGCGAACAGCGCCGTCACCGCGCCGACGACCGTGACGATGTTCTTCGCGACCGGCGCGTACTCGAACATCGGCGACAGCAGGCAGACCATGTAGACGCCGGCGGTCACCATGGTGGCGGCGTGGATCAGGGCCGAGACCGGGGTCGGGCCCTCCATGGCGTCGGGCAGCCAGGTGTGCAGGAAGAACTGGGCGGACTTGCCCATCGCGCCGACGAACAGCAGCGCGCAGGCCAGGTCCATCAGCCGCCAGTTCTGGCCGGCGAACTCCCAGGTGCGGTCGGCGTTGGCGGCGACCTGCGGGAAGATCTCGGCGAACTCGATCGTCCCGAACGCCCAGAACACCGTCATGATGCCGAGGGCGAAGCCGAAGTCGCCGACCCGGTTGACCACGAAGGCCTTGATGGCCGCGGCGTTGGCCGTGTCCTTCTGGAACCAGAAGCCGATCAGCAGGTAGCTGGCCAGGCCCACCCCTTCCCAGCCGAGGAACAGCTGCATGAAGTCGGCGGCGGTGACCAGCGCCAGCATGGCGAAGGTGAACAGCGACAGATAGGCGAAGAACCGCGGCTTGTGCGGATCGTCGGCCATGTAGCCCCACGAATAGACGTGGACGAGGGCCGAGACCGTGGTCACCACGATCAGCATCACGGCCGACAGACCGTCGATGCGGATCGCCCAGTTCGACTGGAAGTCGCCGACGTGGATGAACCGCAGCAGGGTGTGGGTGAAGGGCTCCAGCCCGCCCCAGGTCCACTGGACGAAGACCGTCCAGGACAGGGCGCAGGAGAGCAGCAGCAGGCCCGTGGTGACGGCCATCGAGGGCACGTCGCCGATCTTGCGGCCGAACAGCCCCGCGATGATCGCGCCGACGATCGGCGCGAAAAGGAGGACGGTGACGAGGGTCTCCATGCGCCCCTTAGCCCCGCATCATGGAGGCGTCATCGACGGAGATGTCGCCCCTGTTCCGGAAGAAGGTGACGAGGATGGCCAGGCCCACGGCGGCCTCGGCCGCGGCCACCGTCAGCACGAACATGGCGAAGATCTGCCCCACCACGTTGTGCAGGTAGACCGAGAAGGCCACCAGGTTGATGTTCACCGCCAGCAGGATGAGCTCGATGCTCATCAGGATGACGATGACGTTCTTGCGGTTCACGAAGATGCCGAAGACGCCGATGGTGAACAGGATGGCGGCGACCGCCAGGTAGTGGACGAGACCGATGGTCATTCGCCGATCCCCTCGCCCGGCTTGATCTGCACGATACGCATGCCCGTCTTCGGATTGCGGAGGACCTGGTCGGCGACCAGCTGGCGGCGGACGTTCGGCTTGTGGCGCAGGGTCAGCACGATCGCCCCGATCATCGCCACCAGCAGCACCAGCCCGGCCGCCTGGAAGAAGTAGACGTAGTCGGTGTAGAGCACCCGCCCGATCACCTCGGCGTTGGTCACGTCAGGACCGGCCGCGGCCGGCTCGGCGTTGCCGCGGGCCGCGCCTTGCGTGGCGACCGCGCTGGCCACCGCGATCATCTCGATCGACAGGATGGCCGCCACCAGCCCGCCCAGCGGCAGGTATCTGGCGAAGCCCTGGCGCAGGGCCGCGAAGTCGACGTCCAGCATCATGACGACGAACAGGAACAGCACCGCCACGGCGCCGACGTAGACCACCACCAGCAGCATCGCCAGGAACTCGGCCCCGAGGAGCACGAACAGTCCGGCGGCCGAGAAGAAGGCCAGGATCAGGAACAGCACCGAGTGCACGGGATTGCGGGCCGAGACGACGGCGAATCCCGCGGCGATGGTGACTGTCGCCAGCAGATAGAATGCGATCGCCTGCAAGGCCATCGGCGGGACCAGCTCCCTCGAAAACTACCAAACCAAAGGGGCGGACAGCGCCGCCCCGGCCTCATGCTCGGATTCGCGCGGCCGTCTTAGCGATAGGGCGCGTCGAGTTCCAGGTTCTTTGCGATCTCCCGCTCCCAGCGGTCGCCGTTCGCGAGCAGGCGCTCCTTGTCGTAGTAGAGCTCCTCGCGCGTCTCGGTGGCGAACTCCAGGTTCGGGCCCTCCACGATGGCGTCCACCGGGCAGGCCTCCTGGCACAGGCCGCAGTAGATGCACTTGACCATGTCGATGTCGTAGCGGGTCGTCCGGCGGCTGCCGTCCTCCCGGGGCTCGGCCTCGATGGTGATCGCCTGGGCCGGGCAGACCGCCTCGCAGAGCTTGCAGGCGATGCAGCGCTCTTCCCCGTTGGGATAGCGGCGCAGGGCGTGCTCGCCGCGGAACCTGGGGCTCTGCGGGTTGCGCTCGTTCGGATAGATCACGGTCGCCTTGGGGCGGACCATGTACTTCATCGCCAGCCCGAAGGCGCCGGCGAAGTCGAGCAGCGCCGCGCCCTTGGCGGCCTGAGCGATGCGTGTTGCGAAACCCATGGTCTTAAGCGGCTCCAGAGGCGGGGCCGAACACCCGCCAGGCGGCGATGACGGCCACGGCGACCAGCGAGAACGGCAGGAAGACCTTCCAGCCCAGCCGCATCAGCTGGTCGTAGCGGTAGCGGGGCACGATCGCCTTCACGACGGCGACCATGAAGAACCAGAAGACCACCTTCATCACGAAGACGAGCAGGTAGAAGATGTTGGCCATGAAGGCCGGCCAGCTCTCCAGGAAGGTGGTCGGGAAGCCCGGGTGCCAGCCGCCGAAGAACAGGATGCTGATCAGCGCGCACATCAGCACGATGTTCGAGTACTCGCCGATCATGAACAGCAGGTACGGGGTCGAGGAGTATTCGACCTGGTAGCCGGCGACGAGCTCGGACTCGGCCTCCGGCAGATCGAACGGCGGGCGGTTCGTCTCGGCCAGGAAGCTGATGAAGAAGATCACGCTCATCGGCAGCATGATCAGCACCAGCGGCAGCTGGGTGAGCCCGCCGCCGAGGAAGTGCCAGTTCCAGATCCAGCCGGCCTGGTTGTTGACGATGGTCGTCAGGTTCATCGAGCCGGCGAGCAGGATGACGGTGATGATCACGAAGCCGAGGCTGACCTCGTAGGAGACCATCTGCGCGGCCGAGCGGAGCGAGCCCAGGAAGGGGTACTTCGAGTTCGACGCCCAGCCGCCCATGATGATGCCGTAGACGCCGAGCGAGGACACCGCGAACAGGAACAGGATGCCCACGTTGATGTCGGAGACCACCCAGCCGGGCGCGAACGGGATCACCGCCCAGGCCACGAAGGCGAGCACGAAGCTCAGCAGCGGGGCCAGGATGAAGACCACCTTGTCGGCCCCTGACGGGACGACGATCTCCTTCAGCACGAACTTGAAGAAGTCGGCGAAGGACTGGAGCAGGCCGAACGGGCCCACGACGTTGGGCCCCTTGCGCATCTGCACGCCGGCCCAGATCTTCCGGTCGGCGAGCAGCAGGAAGGCGAGCGAGAGCAGCACGCCGACCATCACGATCAGCACCTGACCGACGGTGATCAGCGTCCAGCCGCCCGGCGTGGCCCAAAAGGACTGGGTCTGCTCCATCCCCTACTCCGCAGCGATCTTGGCGGCGCTGGACGTGGCCAGGGCGGCGCATTCGGCCATCGTCACGCTGGCGCGGGCGATGGGATTGGTCAGGTGGAAGGCGGTGATCGGCGAGGCGAACGGCGCATCCGAGACATCGCCCTTCACGCCCAGGGCGTCGAAGTCGAGGTCGCGGCCCTGGCCGCTGGCCACGTAGTCGATCTGGCCGAAGGTCGGATGGTCGGCGAACAGTTTGGCCCGCAGCTGGTCCAGGTCGTCGTACGGCAGGGTCGCGCCCAGCCGCTCCGACAGGGCGCGGAAGATCGCCCAGTCCTCGCGCGCCTCGCCCTTCGGGAAGACGGCCCGCATGCCCATCTGCACCCGGCCCTCGGTGTTGACGTAAAGGCCGTTCTTCTCGGTGTAGGCCGCGCCCGGCAGGATGACGTCGGCGCGGTGCGCGCCGGCGTCCCCGTGGGTGCCCACATAGACGACGAAGGCGTCGGAGCCCCGGGCGTCGATCTCGTCCGCGCCCAGCAGGAAGAGCACGTCCAGCGCCCCGGGCTGCACCATGGCCGGGGCGGAAAGCCCGCCGACCGGCACGAAGCCCATATCGAGGCCGGCCACGCGCGAGGCCGCGGTATGCAGCACGTTCCAGGTCGCGCCGAACGCCTTGGCGACGCCTGCGGCGGCCTTCAGCACCGCCGCCCCGTCCGGCCGGGCGAGCGCGCCGGCGCCCACGATGACCGCCGGGTTCTTGGCTTCCTTCAGGAACTTGACGAACTCGCTCCGCGAGCGAGTGAGCTTGGACAGATCGGCCGGCCCCGTGCCCAGGTGCTCGTAGCCGTAGGTCAGGTCCGCCGCCTCGCCGACCACGCCGATGCGCAGCGCGCCGGCCAGCCAGCGCTTGCGCAGGCGGGCGTTGAACACCGGCGCCTCGAGCCGCGGATTGGTCCCGATCAGCAGGACCGCGTCGGCCTCTTCGATGCCGGCGATGGTCGAGTTGAGCAGCCAGGACTCGCGCGGGCCCTCGCCCAGCGCCATGCCGTCCTGCCGGCAGTCCAGGTTCTTCACGCCCAGCGAGCGGAAGAGGTCCATCGCCGCCTTCATGGACTCGGCGTCCTGCAGGTCCCCGGCGATCGCGCCCACGCGTTCCGGCGCGGCGGCCTTCACCTTCTGGGCGACGGCGTCCAGCGCCTCGGCCCAGGTGGCGGGGCGCAGCTTGCCGGCTTCACGGATATAGGGGCGGTCGAGGCGTTGGCGCGACAGCCCGTCGACCACGTAGCGGGTCTTGTCGCTGATCCACTCCTCGTTGATCTCGTCGTTCACGCGCGGCAGCACGCGCAGAACGGCCGGCCCACGGGCGTCGACGCGGATCGCCGAGCCGAGGGCGTCCATGACGTCCACCGTCTCGGTCTTCTTCAGCTCCCAAGGGCGGTAGTTGAAGGCCCACGGCTTATGGGTCAGGGCGCCCACCGGGCACAGGTCGATGACATTGGCCGAGAGCTCGCTGGCCACCGCCTTGTCCAGGTAGGTGACGATCTCCACGTCCTCGCCGCGGCTGATCAGGCCGATGTCGGGCACGCCCGCGACCTCGGTGATGAAGCGCACGCAGCGGGTGCACTGGATGCAGCGGGTCATCACCGTCTTGATCAGAGGACCCATGTACTTTTCTTCGACGGCCCGCTTGTTCTCGGCGTAGCGGGAATCGTCGCGGCCATAGGCCATCGCCTGGTCCTGCAGGTCGCACTCGCCGCCCTGGTCGCAGATCGGGCAGTCCAGAGGGTGGTTGATGAGCAGGAACTCCATCACCCCGTGGCGCGCCTTCTTGACCATCGGCGTGTCGGTGAGGATCTCCATCCCCTCTGCGGCCGGCAGGGCGCAGCTGGCCTGCGGCTTCGGCGGGCCGGGCTTCACCTCGACCAGGCACATGCGGCAGTTGCCGGCGATCGACAGCCGCTCGTGGTAGCAGAAGCGCGGGATCTCCTCGCCGGCGAGCTCGGCCACCTGCAGGACGTTCATCCCCGGCTCGAACTCGATCTCGACCCCGTTGACCTTGGCCTTGGGCATGCTCGCTTACTCCGCCGCCACCCGTGCGCCCTGCACGTGCGGTTTGCCGGCCCGGTAGTTGTTGATCCGCTCTTCCACTTCATGGCGGAAGTGCTTGAAAAGGCCCTGGATCGGCCAGGCGGCCGCATCGCCCAGGCCGCAGATGGTGTGGCCTTCGACCTGGCTGGCGACGTCGAGCAGGAGGTCGATCTCCCGCATCTCGGCCTCGCCAGTGGCCATCCGCTCCATCACCCGCCACATCCAGCCGGTGCCTTCGCGGCACGGCGTGCACTGGCCGCAGCTCTCGTGCTTGTAGAAGTAGGCGCCGCGGGCGATCGCCTTGATGAGGTCGGTGTCCTTGTCCATGACGATCATGGTCGCCGTGCCCAGGCCCGAGCCGCGCTTCTGCAGGTCCTCGAACTCCATCAGCGCCACCTCGGCCTCTTCGGCCGGGATCATCTTCATGGAGAGGCCGCCCGGGATGACGGCCTTCAGGTTGCCCCAGCCGCCGCGCACCCCGCCGAAGTGCTCCTCGATGAGCTGCTTCATCGGGATCGACATGGTCTCCTCGACCACGCACGGCTTGTTCACGTGGCCGGCCGCGGCCATCAGCTTGGTGCCGGTGGAGCGCTCCGAGCCGAAGCCCGCGAACCAGTCCGCGCCGCGGCGCAGGATGGTGCCGACGACGGCGATGGACTCGACGTTGTTGATGGTGGTCGGGCAGCCGTAGATGCCGGCGCCGGCCGGGAACGGCGGCTTCAGGCGAGGCTGGCCCTTCTTGCCCTCAAGGCTCTCCATCAGGGCGGTCTCGTCGCCGCAGATGTAGGCCCCGCCGCCGTGCGTCACGTAGAGGTCGAACGGCCAGCCGAAGATGTTGTCCTTGCCGATCAGCTTGGCCTTGTAGGCCTGGGCGATGGCCGCCTCCAGCCGCTCGCGCTCGTAGACGTACTCGCCGCGGATGTAGATGTAGGCCGTGTGCGCCCGGATCGCGTAGCTGGCGATCAGGCAGCCCTCGATCAGCAGGTGCGGATCGTTGCGCAGGATCTCGCGGTCCTTGCAGGCGCCCGGCTCGGACTCGTCGGCGTTGACCACCAGGAAGTGCGGCCGTTCGCTCTCCTGCTTGGGCATGAAGGTCCACTTCAGGCCGGTGCCGAAGCCCCCGCCCCCGCGGCCGCGCAGGCCCGAGGCCTTGATCTGGTCGCAGATCCACTCCGGGGTCTGCTGCAGGATCTCGCGCACGAGGTTGTAGGCGCCGCGCTGCTTCGCCCCCTCCAGCCCGAAATCATGCAGGCCGTAGAGGTTGGTGAAGATGCGGTCCTTGTCTTCCAGAATGCCGACCACGGTCAGCGCACTCCCCTATTCGCGCGAGGCTCGCCCACGCCCCTGACCTGCTGGATCACTCGGCCGGCTCCTTCGCCGCGTTCGGCAGCGCGAAGGGCTTGGCGCGCGAGCCGTCGTAGAGCGACGGATCGGTCAGCACCAGCGGCCCGCCCTCCGGCGCCGAGCCCTGGCGTCCGATCGCCGAGCCGGGCTTGGGGCTCTCGCCCGCCGCGAACTGGTCGATCAGCTTCTCCAGCGCCTCGGGCGTCAGGTCCTCGTAGTAGTAGTCGTTGATGGCGGCCATCGGCGCGTTGGCGCAGGCGCCCATGCACTCGACTTCCTGCCAGTAGAGCTTGCCGTCGGCCGAGCGATGGTCCTTCGGCCCGATCTTCTTCTTGCAGACGGCCATCAGGGCCTCGGAGCCGCGCAGCTGGCACGGCGTCGTCCCGCAGACCTGCACGACCGTTTGGCCGACCGGCTCGAGGTGGAACATGGTGTAGAAGGTCGCGACCTCCAGCACCCGGATCTTGGCCATGCCGAGCAGCTCGGCGACGGCGCGGATGGCCGGCTCGGAGACCCAGCCCTCCTGCTTCTGGACGAGCCACAGCAGCGGGATGACCGCCGACTGCTGGCGGCCGGGCGGATACTTGGCCATCCACCACTGGGCCTGCTTCATCGTCTCCTTGGAGAACTCGAAGCTTTCCGGCTGGACGGTCGAGAGGCGGCGGACGCTCAACGGGCCCTCACTTCACGAAATCGACGCGGGCGATCTTGCCGCCGGCGATGGTGTAGATGGCCGCCACCTCGAAGGTCTCCCCGCCCGCACGGCGGATGACCTTCTCGTGGTCGATGACGGTGTTCGAAAGAGCGATCCGGTTCAGCAGCTCGACCCGGTTCTCCGGGAAGTCGGCGAACACCTGGGCGTACTTGTCCCGGAAGGCCTGGAGGCCCTGGATGGTCACCTGCCCGTTCAGGTCCGAGACCACCAGGTCGTCGGCGAAGAAGCTGCAGTAGGCGTCCAGGTCCTGGGCGTTGTAGGCGTCGAGCTGGCCCTGGGCGAGGTCGACGGGCGTCGGGTTGGAAGGCGCGTTCACCGGTCGATCTCCCCGAACACGATGTCGAGCGAGCCGAGGATGGCCGAGACGTCCGCCAGCATGTGGCCGCGGTTCATCCAGTCCATGGCCTGCAGGTGCGGGAAGCCCGGCGCGCGGATCTTGCAGCGGTAGGGCTTGTTGGTGCCGTCGCTGACCAGATAGACGCCGAACTCGCCCTTCGGCGCCTCGACGCAGGCGTAGACCTCGCCCGGCGGGGGCCGGTAGCCCTCGGTGTAGAGCTTGAAGTGGTGGATGAGCGCCTCCATCGAGCGCTTCATCTCGCCCCGCCGCGGCGGGGAGACCTTGTGATCGTCCGACAGCACCAGGCCCGGCGTCTTCTGAAGCATCAGGCAGGCCTGCTTCATGATCTTGGTCGACTCCCGCATCTCCTGCATGCGGCACAGGTAGCGGTCGTAGCAGTCGCCGTTGACGCCCAGCGGGATGTCGAACTCGAAGTCGGAGTAGTTCTCGTACGGCTGGTTGCGGCGCAGGTCCCAGGCGATGCCCGAGCCGCGCAGCATCACGCCGGAGAAGCCCCAGGCGTAGGCCTCGTCCTTGCTCACCTTGCCGATGTCGACGTTCCGCTGCTTGAAGATGCGGTTGTCGGTGATCAGCCCTTCGATGTCGTCCAGCACGCGCGGGAAGTGGTCGCACCAGTCGCTGATGTCCTGCACCAGCTCGGGCGGCAGGTCCTGGCGCACGCCGCCGACCCGGAAGTAGTTGGCGTGCAGGCGAGCGCCCGAGGCGCGCTCGTAGAACACCATCAGCTTCTCGCGCTCCTCGAAGCCCCAGAGCGGCGGCGTCAGGGCGCCGACGTCCATGGCCTGGGTCGTCACGTTCAGCAGGTGGTTCAGGATCCGGCCGATCTCGGAATAGAGCACCCGGATGATCTGGCCGCGGATCGGGACCTCGACGCCCATGAGCTTTTCGAGGGCGAGCACATAGGCGTGCTCCTGGTTCATCGGGGCCACGTAGTCCAGGCGATCGAAGTAGGGGATCGTCTGGGCGTAGGGCCGCATCTCCATCAGCTTCTCGGTGCCGCGGTGCAGCAGGCCGATGTGCGGGTCGACGCGGTCGACCACTTCGCCGTCCAGCTCCAGCACCAGGCGCAGCACCCCGTGCGCGGCCGGGTGCTGCGGGCCGAAGTTGATGTTGAACTTGCGGACCGGGGTCTCGGGGAAGAGGGTCGTCTCCTGCCCGACAGCCGGGGTGTTCTGGCCGGTCATGCCTTCACCTTGCGCGCTTGCAGCGCCGTCCAGGCCAGGCCCAGCAGGGCCAGGCCCACGCCCGCCGCCGGCAGCGCCGGCACGGACGTGAAGAGTTCCCCCGAACCCAGCTGCGCGCCGATCGGCGCGCCCACCAGGGCGGCCGGGGCGAACCAGGCGAAGGGCAGCTTGTCGCCGGCCCGGCGGGCGAACTCCACCCGCGCGGCCGAGGCGAAGCCGGCGGCGATCGCCACCAGCGCCAGCAGCACGCCCAGGCCGATCGCCTGCAGCTGGTCGGCGGCGAACGCCGCGCCGGTCGGCAGCGAGGCCAGCGAGGCGGCCAGGCCGATGAAGAACATCACGCCCGAGTTGAAGGCCAGGAGGCCCGGCAGCTGCTTGAGGTGCGAAGCGCCCATCACTTGGCCTCCGCCTTCTCGTCGCCCGGCAGGACCTTGGGCGCATAGCCGCGCTCGTCGCCTTCCCAGGGCGACAGGAAGTCCCAGTTCCGCCACTCGGTCATCTTGATCGGCTCGTAGACGACGCGCTTGAGCTCGTCGTCGTAGCGGACCTCCACATAGCCGCTCATCGGGAAGTCCTTGCGCAGCGGATGGCCGTGGAAGCCGTAGTCGGTGAGGATCCGCCGAAGGTCCGGATGGCCCTCGAAGAAGATCCCGTACATGTCGAACGCCTCGCGCTCGTACCAGTCGGCGCTGGGATAGACCCCGACCACCGACGGCACCGCCGTGTCCTCGTCCGTCTCCAGCTTGATCCGGATGCGGCGGTTCTTGGGGTAGCTCAGCAGGTGGTAGACGACGTCGAACCGGCGCTCGCGCTGGGGCCAGTCGACCCCGGCGATGTCGATCAGCTGGTTGAAGCGCAGGTCGGGATGATCGCGCAGCAAGGTCAGCGCCTCGACGATGCGCGGCAGGGCCGCGGTCAGCGTCAGCTCGTTGAACTCGACCTTGTAGCCGCCGAAGGCGCCCGCGGCGTCGGCGACGATGCGCTGGCCCAGCGCGTCCAGGTCCTCGTGGGTGACCGCCCAGCTCATCGCTCGATGGTCCCCTCGCGGCGGATCTTCTTCTGCAGCTGCAGCACGCCGTAGACCAGGGCCTCGGCGGTCGGCGGGCAGCCGGGGACGTAGATGTCCACCGGCACGATGCGGTCGCAGCCGCGCACCACCGAATAGCTGAAGTAGTAGTAGCCGCCGCCGTTGGCGCAGCTGCCCATGGAGATGACGTAGCGCGGCTCCGGCATCTGGTCGTAGACCTTGCGCAGGGCCGGGGCCATCTTGTTGCACAGGGTGCCGGCGACGATCATCACGTCCGACTGTCGCGGGCTGGCGCGGGGCGCGAAGCCGTAGCGCTCCAGGTCGTACCTGGGCATCGAGGCCTGCATCATCTCCACGGCGCAGCAGGCCAGGCCGAAGGTCATCCACATCAAGGAGCCGGTGCGGGCCCAGGTGATGATGTCGTCGGCCGCCGCGGTGATGAAGCCGCGGTCGGCGAGCTGGTCGTTGACGTGGTCGAAGAACGGGTCGTGGACCTTGGGGTCATACCCCTCGACCGTCGTGCGCCCGGCGGACAGCGCCGGCGCCTTGGGCGGCTGGATTATTCCCATTCCAGCGCTCCCTTTTTCCATTCGTAGATGAAGCCGACGGTGAGGACGCCGAGGAAGGTCATCATCGACCAGAAGGCGAACTGCGCCGTCTCCGGCGGCAGCTTCATGAGGGTCACCGCCCACGGAAACAGGAAGGCGACCTCGAGATCGAAGATGATGAACAGGATCGAGACCAGGTAGAACCGGACGTCGAACTTCATCCGCGCATCGTCGAAGGCGTTGAAGCCGCACTCGTAGGTGGACAGCTTCTCGGGGTCCGGCGACTTCGGCGCCAGGATCGCGGCCGCCAGCACGAAGGCGACACCCAGGGCCGCCGCGATCCCGAAGAAGATCACGATCGGCAGGTACTGCAGAAGAAAGGCTTCCATTAGGTCCTCGGGGAGGAGTCGGGCGCCCTTCTAGACCACGTGCGCGCGCCGTTCAAACGCGAGGTTTGCGGTGCGTTGTCCGGGGTGATGCGATGACTGGCGCCCTCGCCTCGTGGGCCGCGGATATATCCACGCCCGGGCGCGCAACCAAGCGCTCTTATCAAATGAAATCAGAACAATGTTAGCTGGTCGCCGGGCTCCTCGGCCGTGTCCGGCCTGGGCTGGCCGAGCCACCTGACCACCTGGGCTTCCAGCGGCGCGGTGAACCGGGCCACATCGCCCGGCGCGCGCGCCTGGGCCGCCACGAACAGGGCGTAGAGAATCTGCGCAGCCCGCTGGGCGCGCAGCGCCGGCAGCGCCCAGTTCTCGGCGAGGAAGCGGGTGATCGCCGACTCGCGGGCGGCGTCCACCTCCGCCACCAGCGCCTTGGCGGCGGCGTCCCGGGCGGCCAGGGCGCGGATGGCGGCTTCCAGCCGGTCGTCCACCGCCTGCGACAGCGCCGCGAGCCTGGCCCGCCGCGGGGCCCCCGGATCGGCCTCGCGCCAGGTCTCCAGCGCGGCCAGCGCGCCGTCCCGCCACCGCGTCAGCACCCGACGGGTGAACTCGGCCATGGTCGGGAAGTGGTGATAGAAGGAGCCCTTGGTCCGTCCCGCCGCCGCGCACAGCCGGTCGAGCGCCAGGGCTTCGGGCCCGCCCTCGCGAAGCCGCTCGGCCCCGAACGCCAGCCAATCCTCCGCGCGCCACCGCTGCGCCATCGCCCCGCCTCCGCTTCGGGCGCTCCATACCCTACGGTAGGGTCCGGTGCGCAACCCGGCGGGGCGTCCCGCCTGTGGACAAGGGCGGCTTTACGGCGGCGGTGCGCCCACTAGGGTGGCGCTTGTGACCGCGCCCGCCTCGCCTTCCAAGCCGCTGATCTACCGCATCCTCGACGCCATCGAGCGGCTGGGGGACAAGCTGCCGGACCCGGTGTTCATCTTCGCCTGGTTCATCGGCGCGCTGGTGCTGGCCAGCGTGGTCTGCGCCGCGCTGGGGGTCAGCGCCGTCAATCCCGTGGACGGCGAGGTGCTGCGCGCCCAGAGCCTGCTCGCGCCCGAGAACGTGCGCCAGCTGCTGGTGGAGATGCCGCGCACCCTCACCGGCTTCGCCCCGCTCGGCTACGTGCTGCTGATCATGCTGGGCGCGGGGCTGGCCGAACGGGTCGGCCTACTGCCGGCGGCGCTGCGGGTGCTGATGGGCGCCGCGCCGAAGCGGCTGATCACTCCGATGGTCATCCTGATCGGCCTCCTGGCCAACCAGGCCGCCGACTCGGGGTTCGTGATCCTGCTGCCGCTGGCCGGCGTGGCCTTCGCCGCGGCGGGACGTCACCCGATCGCCGGCATCGCGGCGGCGTTCGCCGGCGTGGTGGGCAGCTTCGCCGGCAATCCCCTGCCCGGCCAGTTCGACGCCCTGATCCTCGGCCTCACCGAGCCCGCCGCAAGGCTGATCGACAAGGGCTGGACCGCCAACCTGGTGGGCAACTGGTTCTTCACCGCCGCCGGCGCGCTGGTCTTCATCCCCGTCGCCTGGTTCGTCACCGACAGGATCGTGGAGCCGCGCCTGGGACCCTGGCGGCCGGCCGATGGCCGGGCGGCGATGGCCGCACCCCTCGATCCCGCCGAACGCCGCGGGCTGCGAATCGCCGGCCTCGTCGCCCTGGCGGTGCTGGCCACCTGGGCGGCGCTGGCGCTCGCGCCCGGCGCGCCGCTCGTGGATCCGGAAGCCGCGGGCCCCGCCCGCTGGACGCCCTTCTTCCGCTCGCTGGTCGCCGGCTTCTTCGTGCTGTTCCTTTCCACCGGCCTCGCCTACGGCCTGGCGGTCGGGGCGATCCGCTCGGACAAGGACGTGGTGCGGCTGTGCGCCGACTCCATGGCCGCCATGGCGCCCTACATCGTGCTGGCCTTCGCGGCGGCCCACTTCATCGCCATGTTCAGCTGGTCGAACCTGGGGGCCATCACCGCCATCCATGGCGCCGAGGCCCTGCGCGCCTCCGGGCTGCCGATTCCCGTCCTGCTGATGGGCCTCGTGCTGCTCACCGCCGCCCTCGACATGCTGATCGGTTCGGCCTCGGCCAAGTGGGCGGCGCTCGCCCCGGTGCTGGTGCCGATGCTGATGCTGGTGGGCGTCAGCCCGGAGATGACCACCGCCGCCTACCGGATGGGCGATTCGACGGTGAACATGGCCAGCCCCCTGATGCCCTACTTCGGCCTCGGCCTGGCCTTCTGCCAGCGCTGGAAGCCGGACTTCGGGGTCGGCGGCCTGATCAGCGCCATGCTCCCCTACTCGGCCGCGATGATGGCCGCCGGCGTGCTGATGACCGGCCTGTGGGCCGCCTTCGAGCTGCCGCTGGGCCCGGCGGCGGGCGTTCACTACACGCCGCCCACAGGAACCGTCGCTCCTTAACCATCTGCGACCACTCTCCCGTTGACTAAAGGCAAGTCGGCGCCTATCAGACCGCCCTCGCTTCTAGCGAGCGCCTACGCGGGTGTAGCTCAGTTGGTTAGAGCGCCGGCCTGTCACGCCGGAGGTCGCGGGTTCGAGCCCCGTCACTCGCGCCATTAGGCCTAAGGGCCGGCCGCCCCTCCATCCTTCATTAGCCCTACAGCCGTAGGCTCTGCGCCGTCGCGACTGTGGAGCTGACCTCATGAAGCGCGCCGCGATTCTCCTCGCCTGCGCCGCTGTTGGTCTTCCGCTTACGGCGTCGGCCCATCCGGGCGGTCTGGACGCCCAGGGCTGTCACACGAATCGCAAGACCGGCGATCGCCACTGCCACGGCCGGAGCGCAGCCGATGGCGACCGGCCGACCGCGGCCACAAGAAACCTCTCGGCTCCGGCCACCGCCTTCCGGAACTGCGATGCAGCTCGCGCGGCCGGAGCTGCCCCCGTCCGTCGGGGCGACCCCGGATATGGCGCCCACCTGGACAGGGACAACGACGGGATCGGCTGCGAACCGTTTCGTCGCCCCTAGGGCGCCAGCCGCGCAAGCGCCTCCGCCAGCAGCGGCGCCTGGCTCGGCAGGATCTTGGTCATCGCGTCCTTCGCCGGCCAGTAGGCGGCCTTCTCAATCTCGGGGACTTCGAGCAGGCGTCCGGAGCCTCGCGGCCACTCCATGTGGAAGGTGTTGCTGCGGAAGCCCGTGAGGTCGAGGTCGGCCTCGACGAGCCAGCAGAGCACGCGTTTGCCGCCCTTCTGGCGGATCGGCGTCAGCGGCTCGAACGGCCCGGGGACCGCCTGTCCCACCTCCTCCTCGAATTCGCGAACGGCGCAGGCCAGTGGGTCCTCATCCTCGTCGATCTCGCCCTTGGGGATCATCCAGGCGCCGTCGTCGCGCTTCGCCCAGAGCGGGCCGCCGGGATGGGCCAGCAGGAACTCGATCCCGTCCTGACCGCGGCGCCAGACCAGCAGGCCGGCGCTGGTGCGTGTCGAACCCAATGGACCCTCCGTCGCCGGCGACAAGGTCTCGTTAACCCTGCCGGCCGAGCTTGGCGCAATGTTGCGTCCCGTCCTCGCCGGCCTCGCCGGCCTCCTGCTAAGCGCCGCCGCCGCCCATGCCGATCCCTGCACCGCCATCCCTGACAAGGGGCCGATGCCGGCCGGCCTGAAGCGCGGGGCGACCTTCTCCGGCAAGGTCACCTATGTGGGCGACGGCGACTCGCTCTGCGTGGCCACAGGCCCCCGCCGGGACCAATGGGTCGAGGTGCGGGTGGCCGACTTCTACGCCCCCGAGTTGGCCTCGCGGGAGGGCGCCGCCGCCAAGGCCGCCCTCGCCCGCATCGCCGAGGGCAAGCAGGCGACCTGCAAGGCCCAGAAGCGCTCCTGGGACCGGGTCGTGGCGACCTGCACGATCGAAGGCCGCTCCATCGCCGAGCACATGCGCCGGGCCGGGATATCGGAAGGCGGACGCGGTCAGCCGACCGCCGCTTCCCGGTCCCTCTCCAGCACGAAGTCGTCGGGGTTCGGCTCGAGCGTCGCGCGCCAGTAGTCGACGAGGCCGAAGGGCCAGTTCTGGGTCACCCGGCCGGCCTCGTTCTTGTACCAGCTCGTGACGTTGGGCGAGCCCCAGGCCATCAGCCGGTTGGCTTCGTCCACGCGGGCGTTGAAGGCCTCGAACACCTCCCGCTTCGGCTCCAGGGCCTTGGCCCCGGTCTCGGCCAGCAGCTTCAAGCAGCCGACGATGTAGCGGACCGAACACTCCGAGAAGAAGATGATCGAGCCGTTGACCACGATGTTGGTGTTGGGCCCGTAGATCATGAACAGGTTGGGAAAGCCCGGCGTGGTCATGCCGAGGTAGGCGCGCGGATCGCCGCCCCAGGTCTCGTGCAGGTCGCGGCCGCCGCGCCCCTTGATCTTCATAGGCCACAGGAAGCGGCTGGCGTGGAATCCGGTGCCGTAGATGATCACGTCGACCTCGTGCTCGGTCCCGTCCTGGGTCTTCAGGCCCTTGGGCGTGATCTCGGCGATCGGCTCGGTGACCAGCGAGACGTTCTCGCGCTTCAGCGCCGCGAGCCACACGCCGTTGTCCAACAGCGCCCGCTTGCCGCCCACCGGATAGCTGGGGATCACCTTGTCGACGAGGTCGGGCCGGTCGGCGACCTGGGCCGCCAGGGCCTGGGCGATCATCTCGCGGAACATCGCATTGGCGGCGCTGACGGCGCTGGGCGGCCCGTCCCAGGCCGGGTCGGCCTTCACCGCCGGCAGCAGCCCGTCGGTGACCATCCAGAACAGGAAGAAGCGGTACCACTTGTCGTAATAGGGCACGTGCTCGAGCAGCCACTTGAATCCCTCCGGCACGTCCTCGTGGTAGTGGGGCGTGGGGAAGCACCAGGGCGGCGTGCGCTGGAAGACCTTCAGGCTGGCCACGCACGGCGCGATCTCCGGCACGAACTGGAAGGCGCTGGCCCCGGTGCCGATCACCGCCACCCGCTTGCCGGCCAGGTCCACGTCGTGCCGCCACTCGGCCGAGTGGAAGGCGATCCCGCCGAAGCTGTCGCGGCCGGGGATGTCCGGATAGCGCGGCCGGTTGAGCTGGCCGACGGCGCAGATCACCGCGCTCGCCTCCAAGCTCACGTCCCGGCCCTCGGCGTCCACGGCCTTCACGCGCCAGAGCCCCCGCCCCTCGTCCCAGGCCATCTCCTCGACGGTCGTGCGGAAGCGGATCTTCTCGCGCAGCCCGTAGCGGTCGGCGACGCTGCGGAAGTAGTCCAGCAGCACCGGCTGGGTGGAGAAGTGCTGCGGCCAGGCGTGGTTCGGCTCGAAGCTGTAGCTGTACATGTGGTTGGAGGAGTCCACCCGGCAGCCCGGGTAGGTGTTCTCGAACCAGGTGCCGCCGACGTCTGGGTTCTTCTCCAGGATGGTGAAGTCGACGCCGGCCTGGGAGAGGCGGATGCCGGCCAGCAGGCCCGACATGCCGGCCCCGACCACCACCACCTTCAGCCGCCGCGCCGCCTGCTTCAGCGGCGGGGCCTCCCACTTGGGATCCTTCGTGCTCTCCCCGCCCAGGGCCAGCTCGTCCATCAGGAAGTCGGCGTAGCCTTCGGGGATCTCCGCGCCGGCCACGAAATCCATCATCCGGCGGACCGTCTCGGGCGGCGGCGGCGGCGGCAGGGTCCGGTCGCCGGCCAGCCAGGCCTCCAGCACCGGCTTGGCCGCCGCGCGGATCTTCGCCTCCTCGTCCTGGGAGAGACCGGTGTCGCCGCGCGACAGCGGCGTGTAGGTGGGCTTCCACTCCGGCCTCAGCCAGGACGCATCGCCCGTCAGGTGCACGAGGCAGACGATGAGCGAAGGCAGGTGGGCGGCCTCGAGAGCCTCGTCGAGCGTGCTCATGGGCGTCTCCCCGTTGTCGTTGTTTTCCGCCGATTGCGGCGACCTGCCTTACCGGAAGTCAACCCTGCGCGGCTCGGATCCGGCCGAGCAGTTCCGGCGTCAGCGTGCGTCCGGAAGCCTCCAGGTTCTCCAGAAGGTGGGCCAGCCGCGTCGTGCCCACCACCGCGCAGGCGACGTTCGGGTTGGCCAGCACATAGGCGAGCGCCGCCTGCGGGCCGCTCATATCCTCCAGCCGGCCCAGGAAGCCGAAGCGTGCGCCGCGGGCGATGTCGGCGCGGTGGTTCTTCAGCGCCCGAAGCGCGTACCAGACGTCGCGCGGGGAGCGGAGCTTCAGCACCTGCTTGCCGGTGTGGCCCATGGCCAGCGCCATGCCCGCCAGCACCCCCTTCCCCGCCGCCGCGGCGCGCGCGATCAGCGGCTCACGCTCCGGCCGCAGGACGTTGTAGTCGACCATCACCACGTCGATGACCGGCAGCGCCAGGGCGTGCTCGAT
The DNA here is from genome assembly GCF_042681205.1 of Phenylobacterium terrae. NCBI lineage: Bacteria > Pseudomonadati > Pseudomonadota > Alphaproteobacteria > Caulobacterales > Caulobacteraceae > Phenylobacterium > Phenylobacterium terrae. The sequence continues at coordinate 295,802 of NZ_JBHUEY010000006.1, read as the reverse complement.
CACTGCGGGATCGAAGCTGTTCAGCCCCACGGCGCGGGCGTGGCCGCGGTCCTTCAACGCCTGCAGCGTCGCCAGCAGGTCGTCGCTCAGCTCGTCGCGGGACGGCCCATGCAGCTGCAGCAGGCCCACGGCCTCGACGCCCAGGTTGCGCAGGCTGCGCTCCAGGCTCGCCTGCACCGCGCCCGGCGAGAAGTCGCGAGCGATCCGCCCGCCGCCGGCGTGGTAGGTGCCGGCCTTGGTGGCGATCACCAGCCGGTCCGTCGCGCGGCCGGCCAGGGCCCGCCCGAGCCGCGGCTCGGCCTCGCCGTGCGAGTAGCTGGCGCCGGTGTCGAAGAAGGTGACGCCGCGGTCGATGGCGGCGTGGACCAGCGCGTGGGCTTCGCCCTCCGGGAAGGCCTTCATCCCCCACCAGCTGGCGCAGCCGAGGCCGATCTCGGAGACCGTCAGGCCGGTGCGGCCGAGGGGGCGGTAGAGCATGGTCCGACATCTAGCCGCAGGCCGTGCGCCGGTCACGCTTTGGGGAGCCGCATCCCGCTCCATTGGCCCCACCCGGCGATGGGCGTATCGTCGCATAACGCCGTTACTGAAGGAGCCGGGCAATGACGCCGTGGGAGCTGAAGGGACGGGAACTGATCAACTGCACCTGCGAATACGGCTGCAACTGCCAGTTCAACGCCTTGCCGGACAAGGGCCACTGCCATGCGGTGGCGGGCATCGACATCGACAGGGGCCGCTATGGGGACATCCCGCTGGACGGCCTGAGGATCGGAGCGATCTTCAAATGGCCGGGGGCGATCCACGAGGGCGACGGCGAGGCGATCGCCTTCGTGGACGAGCGGGCCGCGCCCGAACAGCGCGAGGCCCTGCTGAAGATCATGACCGGCCAGGACACCGCGCCGTTCGCCACCATGTTCGCGGTCTTCGCGAGCACCGTGACGACCATGCACCCGCCAGTGTTCACCCGCATCGACATCGACATCGATGTGGAGGCCCGCCGCGGCCGCGTGGCGATCCCGGGCTATGTCGAGCTGACCGGCGAGCCGATCCGCAATCCGGTGAGCGGCGCCGAGCACCGGGCCCGGATCCACCTGCCCGAGGGCTTCGAATACGAGATCGCCGAGATCGGCAGCGGGACCAGCCGCACGAGCGGTCCGATGCGGGTCGAGATCGACAGCAAGTACGCCCAGTTCGCCCACCTGCACCTGAACAACCAGGGCGTGGTGCGCGGCCGGGCGGCGGCCGAGGCCCTGGCTTGACGGACCATCCGGCGCTCGCCGAGCGCCTGGCCCGGCGACAGCGGGCCGTCGTGGGGGGCGCGCTGGCGCTGCTGGGCCTGCTCGCCTGGCTCTACCTGCTGGCCGGGGCCGGCATGGGCCACGGCCCTGTGGAGACGACCCGGCTGTCGCTGTTCCCGCACACGGCCGCGCCGGCGCCGGATGCGATGCCTGGCATGGACATGCCGATGGAGGGCGTGGCCGAGGCCTCGCCTCCCGCCTGGAGCGCCGGTCTCTGGCTGCTGGTCGCGGCCATGTGGTGGACGATGATGGTGGCGATGATGTCGCCCAGCGCCGCGCCGGCCGTGCTGCTCTACGCCCGGGTCGTGCGCCACGCCGGCGGTCGGCCGGACGGGCGCGGCCTCGCCCCGACGGGCGCCTTCGCGGCCGGCTATTTCCTCGCCTGGCTGGCGTTCGCGCTCGCCGCCACCGCGGCCCAGTGGGGGCTGGAGCAGAGCGGGCTCGTCGCCTCGGCGATGGCCGGCTCGCGCGACCGCTGGTTTTCGGCCGCGCTCCTGCTCGCGGCCGGTGTCTACCAGCTCTCGCCCCTGCAGGCGGCCTGCCTGAGCCACTGCCGCTCGCCGGCGCAGTTCCTCACCCGCCACTGGCGCCCGGGCGCGTCGGGCGCCGTGCGGCTGGGCCTCCTGCACGGGGCCTACTGCGTCGGCTGCTGCTGGGCGCTGATGGCGCTGCTGTTCGTCGGCGGGGTGATGAACCTGGCGTGGATCGCGGTGCTGTCGCTGCTGGTGCTTGCCGAGAAGGTCGCGCCGGGCGGACCGTGGATCGGGCGCGCCGCCGGCCTCGTGCTGATCGCCTGGGCCGCGCTCACCCTGCTCGTATGAGGGGCCCTACTCGCCCTGCGCCGGCGCCTTGCGATTGTGGTCCGCCTCGTCGCGCAGGATGGCCCAGACCAGCGGCGCGCCGGCCAGCAGAACTCCGACGCCCAGCAGGGCGCCGAGCCCGGTGTAGGCGATACTGGAATAGAGCAGGTAGGCGCAGGTGAGACAGAACAGGATCGGCGTGGCCGGATAGAGCGGCGTGCGGAACGGCCGGGGCGCGTCGGGTTGGGTCATGCGCAGGCGGATCACCGCCAGCCCCACCAGCAGCATGAAGAACCAGAAGGTCGGCGCGGTGTAGTCCACCATCGCCTGGAAGCCGTCCCGGGCCGCCGCACCGAAGGCGATCAGGGCGAGGCTCACCGCCGCCTGCAGCACCAGCGCCGGCGCCGGGTTCTCCCCGCCCGGCCGCCAGCCGCCGAGCCAGCCGAGCACCCTCACGTCCCGCCCCAGGGCGTAGGAGGTGCGCGCGCCGGTGAAGATCGTCGCGTTCAGGGTGCTGAGGGCGGCGATGCAGACCGCCAGGCTGACGCCCCAGGCGCCGCCCTCCCCCACCGTCGCGCGCATCAGGTCCGCGCCGACGGCGTCGGCCGCCCGCAGGCCGTCGAGGCCCAGCACCGCCAGGAAGGCCAGGTTGACGATCAGGTAGATGGCCGCCACGGCCCCGAGGCCCAGCACCAGCACCCGCACGGTGTCGCGGCCCGGGTCGCGCAGGTCCTCGCCGAGATAGGCCGCCTCGTTCCAGCCGCCATAGGTCAGGAGCACGAAGACCATGGCCAGCCCGAGAGCGCCCGTCGTCGCCTCCGACGGCGGCGGGGGCGCGGGCGGGGCCGGCAGGACGCCCAGCGCCACCCCGGCTGCGACGATCGGAACCAGCACCACCAGCGCGAACACCAGGGCCATGGACAGCAGCCGCTGGACCCCGACGGCCCCGCCGCGTCCGATGAGATTGAGCCCGGTGAGCGCCGCCACCGCCACGGCGGCGTGGATGGCCGGCCCGCGCTCGCCCAGCGGCGCCAGCTGCTGGGCGTAGTCGGCGTAGGCGAAGGCGACCACGGCGATCGCCCCCGTCTGGATCACCGCCCCCCGCGCCCAGGCGAACAGCACCGCCAGCGGACGGCCGAACGCGCGCTGCAGGTAGCGGTACTCGCCCCCGGCGCTGGGGAAGGCGGACCCCAGCTCGGCGTAGCAGAGGCCCCCGATGACCGCGATCAGCCCGCCGGCCACCCAGACGGCCATGTAGGCCAACTCGTTCGGCACATTGGCCGCGACCACCGGCGGGGAGCGGAACAGCCCGACGCCGACGACGATGCCGACGACGATCGCCGCCCCGTCGAACGCGGAGAGCCCCGGGCGGGGCGAAGGCCGCTCAACCGCCACCGAGGGCCCGCGTCACGACGCCTTGACGGCCTTCCAGCCGCTGACGACCTGGCCGCTCGCGCCGGCCGGCGCCGGCGCGGGCGTCAGCGTGTTCCCGGCCACCCGCGCCGAGAACAGCCGGGGCCCCGAGGGGCTGTCGTAGGCGAACGCCAGGGTGTCGCCCCGGACGCGGCCGTCGCGGATCGGCCGGGACTGGCCGCCCACGGTCACCGTCCCTGACAGCTCCTGGAACGTCTGCGTGAGGTCCAGCGTCATGTCGCCGGCCTGGCCGCCGCTCACCCGCCAGCGGCCCTGCGCCTGGGCCGGCACGATCCAGAGATAGACGTTGGAGCCGTCGACCACCGCCTCCTCGTCCGGCTTCCAGTCCTCCATGTCGAAGGCGTGCGAGACCACCCGCGTCCCCGGCTTCAGCTCGGAAAGGATGCGCGGGCGCAGCTGCATGTTCACCGACGGCAGCAGGTACATGGTCAGCACCGTCGCGTCGGAGATCTTGGTCTTGAACAGGTCCTGCCGGCGGAACTCGACCTTGTCGGTCACCCCGGCGGCCTTGGCGTTGGCGTTGGCCTCCGAGATCCGCTGCGGGTTGATGTCCACCCCGAAGCCGCGGGCGCCGTGCTTCTTGGCGGCGGCGATCGGAATGCGCCCGTCCCCGGACCCCAGGTCGATGACGAAGTCGTCCTTCTGGACGTTGGCCATCTCCAGCATCTTCTCGACCACCGGCTCGCGGGTGGGCACGTAGGGAACGTCGAGGTCGAGGTCGGGAGGGGCCGGCACGCCGGCGACGCCCGATTCGGCGGCCACCGCCGCCTCGGTGGCGCCGCCCTCGCCGCAGCCCGAAAGGAAGAACGCGACAACTCCGACGCCCAGCGCCGCTGCAACCGACCCGCGCATGACCACCCTCGTGTTGAGGCCACCCGCCGCTGCTAACGCTCAAGCTGGCCGCGGGTTCAACGAACCGGCGAAACTTCCGCACGGGGGAAGTGGTGGGCGGCGAGGGGTTCGAACCCCCGACCCCCTGGGTGTAAACCAGGTGCTCTGACCAGCTGAGCTAGCCGCCCGTCGCCGGCTTCTTAGCGCGCGGGCGGCGGTTTGGAGAGTCCGTTTGCGGCGCCTCAGCCGTGGCCGTTGAGCGCGCTCTTCAGGCTGTCGCCGGCCCGGAAACGGGCGGTGGCGGAGGCGGCCCGGCGGACGGTCTCGCCGGTGCGCGGATTGCGGGCGGCGCCGGCCGGGCGGCGCACGGGCGTGAAGCTGCCGAAGCCCACCAGGCGCACCTCGTCGCCCTGTTTCAGGGCCCCGACGACCGACGAGATGAAGGCTTCCAGGGCCTGCCTGGCTTCCGTCCTGCTGATCCCGGCCTTCTCCGCCATCGCGGCCACGAGTTCGCCCTTGGTCACGTTTCGCCTCCCACCTCGTTGTGAGCCCCCTGGCCGTCGTCTTGGCGCGGCGGTCCGGGAAACGCGAATTAAGCGGCGCCGGACGGTGGGGGTCAAAAAGAAAGCGGCGCGGGAAGCTCCCGCGCCGCTCAACTTTTCGAGCCTGTCGGCCGATCAGTGGGTGATCACCGTCTCGACGTCGTCGCCCTCGCCTTCAGCGGCGACCGGCGCCGGATGGTCCGCCTCGTTCCACTCGATCGGGGTCAGCGGCCGGGTCAGCGCCCGGACCAGCACCTCGTCGACGGTGGAGACCGGGATGATCTCCAGGGCGTCCCTCACGTTCGCCGGGATGTCGGCCAGGTCCTTCTCGTTCTCCGAGGGGATCAGCACCGTCTTCACGCCCGAGCGGAGCGCCGCGAGCAGCTTCTCCTTCAGGCCGCCGATGGCCAGCACCCGGCCCCGCAGGGTGACCTCGCCGGTCATGGCGATGTCCTTGCGGATGGGGTTGCCGGTCAGCACCGAGATGATCGCCGTGGTCATGGCGACGCCGGCCGACGGGCCGTCCTTCGGGGTCGCCCCTTCGGGAACGTGCACGTGGATGTCGGTCCTCTCGAAGACCGGCGGCTCGATGCCGAACCGCGTGGCCCGCGAGCGGACGTAGGACGCCGCAGCCGAGATCGACTCCTTCATCACGTCCTTCAGGTTGCCCGTGACCGTCATCCGGCCCTTGCCCGGCATCTTGACCGCCTCGATGGTCAGGATGTCGCCGCCGAAGTCGGTGTAGGCCAGGCCGGTGATGATGCCGACCTGATCCTCCGCGTCGGTCTCGCCGTAGCGGTACTTCTTGACCCCGGCGTACTTGGCCAGCCGCTCGTCGTCGATGGTGATCGAGGCGACGTTCTCGCGGGCCAGGTCACGGACCGTCTTACGGGCCAGGTTGCCCAGCTCCCGCTCCAGATTCCGCACCCCGGCTTCGCGGGTGTAGTAGCGGATCAGGTCGCGGATGGCGGCGTCCGGAACGATGAACTCCTCCGGCTTCAGCCCGTGGTCCTTGGTCAGCTTGGCCAGGATGTGCCGCTTGGCGATCTGCACCTTCTCATCCTCGGTGTAACCGGGGATGCGGATGATCTCCATGCGGTCCAGCAGCGGCTGGGGCATGTTCAGGCTGTTGGCGGTGGTGACGAACATCACCGGCGACAGGTCGTAGTCGACCTCCAGGTAGTGGTCGGCGAAGGTCGAGTTCTGCGCCGGGTCCAGCACCTCGAGCAGGGCCGACGAGGGATCGCCCCGCCAGTCCGAGCCCATCTTGTCGATCTCGTCCAGCAGGAAGAAGGCGTTGGTCGTCTTGGCCTTCTTCATCGACTGGATGATCTTGCCGGGCATGGAGCCGATGTAGGTCCGCCGGTGGCCGCGGATCTCGGCCTCGTCGCGCACGCCGCCCAGGGAGACCCGGACGAACTCACGCCCCGTCGCCTTGGCGATCGAGCGGCCGAGCGAGGTCTTGCCGACGCCCGGAGGGCCCACGAGGCACAGGATCGGGCCCTTCAGGGTGCCCACCCGCGACTGCACGGCCAGGTACTCCAGGATCCGTTCCTTGACCTTCTCCAGGCCGTAGTGGTCCTCGTCGAGGATCTCCTCGGCCTTCTGCAGGTCGATGGGCTTCTGCTTGGCCTTGCCCCAGGGGATCGACAGCAGCCAGTCCAGGTAGTTCCGGACCACCGTCGATTCCGCGCTCATCGGGCTCATGTTGCGCAGCTTCTTGAGCTCCGCCTCGGCCTTGGCGCGGGCCTCCTTGGACAGCTTGGTCTTCTTGATCCGCTTCTCGAGCTCGATCAGCTCGTCGCGCGCGTCGTCATGCTCGCCCAGCTCGCGCTGGATGGCCTTCATCTGCTCGTTCAGATAGTACTCGCGCTGGGTCTTCTCCATCTGCCGCTTCACGCGGTTGCGGATCTTCTTCTCGGTCTGCATGACCGAGATCTCGCCCTCCATGAGGGCGTAGACCTTCTCCAGGCGCTTGACGACGTTGAAGATCTCCAGGAGCTGCTGCTTGTCGGCGATCTTCACCGACAGGTGCGAAGCGACGCGGTCGGCCAGCTCGCCGGGGCTTTCGACCTGCGGCATGGCGGCCAGCGCCTCGGGCGGCACCTTCTTGTTGAGCTTCACGTAGTTCTCGAACTGCTCGATGACCGCGCGGCTCAGGGCCTCGGCCTCGGGCGTGCCGGCGCCGTCCTCGGTGACGAGGGCGATCTCGGCTTCGTAATAGTCGGCCTGGCGCGTGAAGTGGCTGATGCCGGCGCGGGCCTGGCCTTCCACCAGGACCTTCACGGTGCCGTCGGGCAGCTTCAGCAGCTGCAGGACGGTGGCGACCACGCCCACGTCATAGATGGCCTCGGGCTTGGGATCGTCGTCGTCCTTGTCCTTCTGGGTGGCCAGGAGGATCTGCTTGCCCTCGATGCGCATCGCTTCTTCAAGCGCGCGCACGCTCTTCTCGCGCCCCACGAAGAGCGGGACCGGCTGGTGCGGGAAGACGACGATATCCCGCAGGGGCAGGATGGGCAGGGTCTTGATCTCGGACATGATGCATTACTCCTGGCCGACGCGGCTTTGATCGGCGCCGACCGACGGACCGCGGTAACTCAAACGATGCGCTTGAGTCGGGCGATCCGTCCGCCCGTCGGAGGGCGTACGATTTGGCATTTATGTGGACCGTTTGCAGGCTTCTTCAAGCTGGGCAAGAACATTGCGCGACGATGCGCCCCATGTGGATAACTTGCTCTTAGAAAGCGAATCTTCGAGCGTCGGGGGCATGAAATCGTCGCCCGAAGCCGGCGGCCGGTTCACGCCCCAAGATCTAGGATGATCTTGACGTTGTTCAAGAGCGGCCCGCGGGCGCCTCACGCGCAGCGGCGGTCGGCGCCCACCTCCGACAGCGGCGGCAGTTCGAAGTCGATGCGCTGGGCCAGCTCCGTCCGGGCCCGCTTCACGCGGCTCTTGATGGTCCCGACCGGGCAGCCGCAGATCTGCGCGGCTTCCTCGTAGCTCATCCCGGCGGCGGCGATCATCAGCAGGGCCTCGCGGGCGTGCGGCTTCAGCTCCTGCAGCCCCTCCAGCATCTCGCCCCAGCGGACCCGCCATTCCTGGTTGGGGGCCGCCGGAACGTTGGCCGCCATGACGCCGTCGACATCCTGGACCGCACGGCGCTTCACGACCGCGTCGTTGTAGAAGGTGTTGCGCAGGATGCGGAACAGCCAAGCGTGCAGGTTGGTGCCCAGCTCGAAGCTTTTCCGCGCCCGCCAGGCCCGCAGCAGGACGTCCTGCACCAGGTCGTCCGCCTCTTCGGCGTTGTGGGTCAGGCTGAGCGCGAACGCGCGCAGCCGGGGAATGTGCTCGAGAAGCTGCCGCTTGAAGAGATCGTGCACGACCGCCTCGGCCGGCGGCCGCAGCGCCTCGTCGGTCCCACCGGCCCGGTGGGATCTCGGGCTTGCGGGCGCATAGGCGATTTTCGAAGCGCCGGGACTGCGTCGGTGAGCCAAGGGGGACCTCTCCCAAACTGTCTGATCCCCGACTCAGGCAAGCATCGCCGCCTGAAGATGACTCGCACCTGAACGGCCTCCCCTCACGCGCGAGGCCGGTCCGCATGCAACCGCCAGGGAGCGAACCAGCAGCAATTGTGAAGTTTTTTCGGCCTCTGAACGGGCTCGCGTGGAACTCCGGGGGCCTAAACGAGGTTCGCAGGCCGCTCATGCCCTAGGCGTGAGGACTGGGGGATGGTTTGGGCTGGGGTGAACTGATTGGCGCGTACGGCGCAGCGCACGCGGCTTATCGCCGTTCGCGCGCGAAGCTCGCCGATGCCAACAAGCTTTTCGAGACCCTGCGAGGTCTGGGGATGAGCGAGGATGGAGCGCGCCGGTCCGCTGACCTGGACCGCCTGCTCACCGAGACGCTCCGCGCGCGAGCGCGCCTGCAGGCGGCGCTCAAGGACATCCAGGCCAACGTGGAGCTGGTCCGGGCGCTGAACCTCGTGGCCGCCGCCGAGGGGGTGACCCCGGACGACCTGCAGCCGTTCGTCGCCGACAACGACATTCACTGAACCGCGCCTCAGAGGCCCCAGCGTGGGCGTCTGGGGGTCTTCACCCCGGTCGCAAGCTTGGTCCGCGTCTCCCGGACGGCGAGCGCCGTCAGCCTTGAAGCGTGGCGCTCGAGGTAGGCCTCGACCTCGGCCCGATGGCGCTGGCAGAGCGCCCGGAGCAGCCAGGAGACGGCCTTGGCGATCAGCGGGTCCCGCTCGCTCCCCAGGCGGTCGATGGCCCCGAACGCGGCGGTCTTCAGCCGCGGATCGTCGCTGGCCTTCACCGGCCCGGTGAGCAGCACCAGCGAGGCCCGGCGCTTGTTGGGGTCGGGCTCTCCGGCCAGCCGCTCCAGCGTCGCCCGCCAGGCCGGCCAGTCGGCCAGCAACTGGTCGGCGGGAAACAGGCTCTGGCAGAGCCCGTCCACCTCGGCCCAGCCGTTCAGGCGACCCAGCCAGCTCTCCACCTGCTCCGGCCGCACCGCGCCTCGCGCCGGCCCGTGATAGGCCAGCAGGAAGGTCGCCAGCGTCCGCTCCTCGAACGACTCGCCGTCCAGCAGGCTCTCGACGACCGCCAGCACCGCCTGGGGCTCGGATTGACGGCGGGCCTGCGCCCAGCCCCTGGCGATCGCCCGCCGGCCCGGGACGGAGACGAAATAGCTGACCCGTCCGCTGCTGCCGAAGGAGTCGTTGCCCGGCGGCGGCATGGCCGGCGGGCGTCCGGCCTTGCGGATCTCCTCTAAGAGGCGGGCGTGCTCGGGATGCATGGCCGGAGCCTAGCAACGAAAAAGCCCGGCCGTGAGGCCGGGCTTCTCGGTTCCGATCAGGCCTCGGCGCTTAGGCCGCGCCGCCCTTGTCCCGCCGCTCGGCGTAGATGACCAGGGGCTTGGCCCGGCCTTCCACCACCTCGGCGTTGACGACCACTTCCTCGACGCCGTCGTAGCTGGGCAGCTCGTACATGGTGTCGAGCAGGATGCCTTCCAGGATCGAGCGCAGGCCCCGGGCGCCGGTCTTGCGCGCGATCGCCTTGCGGGCGACGGCGTTGAGCGCGTCGTCGGTGAACGTCAGGCCGACGTTCTCCATGTCGAACAGGCGCTGGTACTGCTTGACGAAGGCGTTCTTCGGCTCGGTCAGGATCTTCACCAGGGCCGCCTCGTCGAGGTCGTCCAGGGTGGCGATCACCGGCAGACGGCCGATGAATTCCGGGATCAGGCCGAAGCGCAGCAGATCGTCCGGCTCGACCTTGCGGAAGATCTCGCCCGTGCGGCGCTCGTCCGGGTCGGCGACCTTGGCGCCGAAGCCGATCGAGGTCCCCTGCCCGCGCGCCGAGATGATCTTCTCGAGGCCGGCGAAGGCGCCGCCGCAGATGAACAGGATGTTGGTCGTGTCGACCTGCAGGAACTCCTGCTGCGGATGCTTGCGCCCGCCCTGCGGCGGCACGGAGGCGACGGTGCCTTCCATGATCTTGAGCAGCGCCTGCTGGACGCCCTCGCCCGACACGTCGCGGGTGATCGAGGGGTTGTCCGACTTGCGGCTGATCTTGTCGACCTCGTCGATGTAGACAATGCCGCGCTGGGCCCGCTCGACGTTGTAGTCGGCCGCCTGCAGCAGCTTCAGGATGATGTTCTCGACGTCCTCGCCGACGTAGCCGGCTTCGGTCAGGGTCGTGGCGTCGGCCACGGTGAACGGCACGTCGATGATCCGCGCCAGCGTCTGGGCCAGCAGCGTCTTGCCGGTGCCGGTCGGGCCGATCAGCAGGATGTTGGCCTTGCCGAGCTCGACGTCGTTGTTCTTCTGGGCGTGGTTCAGCCGCTTGTAGTGGTTGTGGACGGCGACCGAGAGGACCTTCTTCGCATGGTCCTGGCCAATGACGTAGTCGTCCAGCACCTCGCGGATCTCGCGGGGCGTGGGGACGCCGTCCTTGGACTTCACGAAGGAGATTTTGTGCTCCTCGCGGATGATGTCCATGCACAGCTCGACGCACTCGTCGCAGATGAACACCGTCGGGCCCGCGATGAGCTTCCTCACCTCGTGCTGGCTCTTTCCGCAGAACGAGCAGTACAGCGTGCTCTTGGAGTCCCCGCTCGCGGCCTTGGTCATCGTTCGCTTCTCACTTCCTAGACCCCGTCGGACACCGGTCCGACAGCGTCCCACACGGGGGCGCCCACGGCATCAATGCAGGATACGCGCCGCCGGTTGTCTAATCCTTGACATTCCCCGATCCGCCCTCGGATCACAACCCTTCCTGCACCGCAGCGACAAATCGTGTCGGAAGGGCCTCGGCGACGCATCGTTGCACAATGATAGATGGGACGCGCGCCGTTTTGGAACAAGTCCAATTGCCGGACATCCCGCGGCGGCGAAGGGACACAGGGTGAGACGTTGACGGTCGGCGAACAGAGAGTTCTGGAACAGCCCGCGGGCGAGGCGCAGGTGGCGGCCTTCGACTTCGACGGGACGCTGACCGTCAGGGACAGCTTCACGGCCTTCCTGCGCTGGCGGGCCGGGCACGGCGGCTATGCGGTCGCGCTGGCCATGCTGGCGCCCAATATGGTGAGCTATCTGTTCCACCGCGACCGGGGCCGCATCAAGGCGCACGCGGTGCGGCAGTTCCTGTTCGGCGTCGGGCGCGAGCAGCTGGCGGCGGACGCGCGGGCGTTCGCGCAGGCCGCGGCCCCGCGCCTGTTCCGCCCCGACGCCCTGGCCGCCTGGGAGGACTGGAAGCGCAAGGGCGCGAAGGTGGTGATCGTGACCGCCTCGCCGACCATCCTGATCGCCCCCTTCGCCGACATGCTGGGCGCGGACCTGCTGCTCGGCACCGAGCTGGAGTTCGACACCCAGGACCGGGTCGCCGGCGCGCTGATCGGCGAGAACAACCGCGGCATGGAGAAGGTGCGCCGCCTGCGCCAGGCTTTCGGGCCGAATCTTCGGCTGGCGGCCGCCTACGGCGACTCGAGCGGCGATACGGAGATGCTGCACATCGCCGACATCAAAGGCTATCGGGTGTTCAGGGGGCGGCCATGAGCGAGGTGATGCGGTTCAGGGTGGAGAAGCTGATCCGCGACGGCCTTCCGGAGATCATGCGCGGCCAGGGCCTCCGGGTGTTTGCGCGCGCGCTGGACGAGGCCGAGTACCTCTCCGAGCTGAAGAAGAAGCTGCTCGAGGAAGCTGCGGAGGCGGTCGGCGCCGACGCCGATTCGCTGATCGAGGAGCTGGCCGACGTGCTGGAGGTGGTCATCGCGCTGGCGCAGGCGAGCGGGACGGGCCTGGCCGAGGTCGAGGCCAGGCGGCTGGCCAAGCGCGCCGAACGGGGCGGCTTCGAGGGTCGGGTCTACAACGCCTGCGTCGAGGCCGAAGCCGGATCGGAGGGCGCCGCCTACTACCTCGCCCGTCCAGAACAATATCCCCGCCTCTAGCGTTGTTGGGCCATGCACGAGGCCGGACCCGAAACCCTGAGGAAGCTCGAGCCGCTGATCGACGAGGTGCGCCGCAGGCCGCAGCTCGAGGAGAAGGCGCCGGGCGAGTTCTACGCCGAGAGCCGCCTGTTCCTGCGCTTCATGGAGGACGGCGAGGCCTGTTACGCCGACCTGCGCTGGCCGCACGGCCATGAGTTCGACCGCTTCGAGGTCGGCTCCGACGTCGGCCGCCGCCAGCTCCTCTCCGCCCTCGACAGCCGCTTCGAGAAACACTGATCTGCGGATAAGCTCGCCGGCATGAGGCATGCCGGCCCCGCCGCCCTGGACGAGCTGTCGGACCTGCTCGAGGAGCTGCGCGCCCTGCCCGGCGTGCAAGAGAAGTCGCGCGGCGTCTTCTACCGAAGGTCCAAGGCCTTCCTGCACTTCCACGAGGATCCCAAGGGCCTGTTCGCGGACGTCCGCGGTCCCGACGGCGAATGGGAGCGCATCGAGGTGACCGACGCCGAAGCCCGCACGGCTGTGCTCGCCGCCGCCACTCGGCTCACCCGGTGACGGGCCGGGCCGCTGCGCGCCCCCAACCGCTCACCGATCCAACGGCCAGGGATCGACCTGTCCGACGATGGTCAGCGGCCGGTCGGCGGCGATGGCTTCCAGCACGCCGGCGCTGATCTCCTCGTTGGTGTTGGCCCGCGCTCCGGCAGGTTCGACGCGAAAGCCCAGTACGACCTGGCGCAAGCGGCAATCCGGAAGGCCCTCGGCCACAGCGGCGGCCCTTGGCAGGCGGTCGGGGTGATCGGGATGGGCGGTGCGGCTGCCGACCACCTGGAACAGGCGCGCGGGCCGGCCGGGCGCGCCCAGGGCCTGGGCCATCAGCCGCGGCGTCTCCAGCTTCAACGTGCGGAACCAGGCGATCCCCAGCTCCGCCGCCCCGCCCCAGGCCAGGGCCGCGTCCAGCGCGCGGCGGAAGGCGGCCTCGTCGTGGTAGTCGGCGTCGAACCCCGCCTGCCCTTCCCGCCCCTCGGCGAAGGCGGCCGCACGGCGGGCGATGTGGCTGACCCGCCAGCCGTCGGCGGCCAGGGCGTCGGCGGCGGCGGACAGCATGCCCGTGCCGCCGACCATCAGGGCGTGGCCGCGCGCCGCCGGCATCGCGGCGTTACGACCCCGGCTGGTCGTCGCGCTTTTCGATGACGTGGTCGACCAGACCCCAGGCCTTGGCTTCCTCGGCGGTCATGAAGAAGTCGCGGTCGAGGGTCTCCTCGACCTCCTGGTAGGTGCGGCCGGTGTGCTTGGCGTAAATCTCGTTCAGCCGGCGCTTGGTCTTCACGATGTCCTCGGCATGGCGCTGGATGTCGGAGGCCTTGCCGGAATAGCCGCCCGACGGCTGGTGCACCATGATCCGCGAATTCGGCAGCGACACCCGCATGCCGGGCTCGCCGGCCATCAGCAGGAAGGAGCCCATCGAGGCCGCCATGCCGACGCAGAAGGTCGCCACGGGGCTGCGGATGTATTGCATGGTGTCGTAGATCGCCAGGCCCGAGGTCACGACCCCGCCCGGCGAGTTGATGTACATCTGGATTTCGCGCTTCGGGTTCTCGCTCTCCAGGTAGAGGAGCTGCGAGGTGATCAGCGCGGCCATGCCGTCCTCGACGGGCCCGGAGAGCATGATCACCCGCTCCTTCAGCAGGCGGGAGAAGATGTCGTAGGCGCGCTCGCCGCGGCTCGTCTGCTCGACGACCATCGGCACGAGGTTGAGCATGGACATGGGGTCACGCATGTGGCCGGCCTTTTCTCGAGAATCTACGGGCGTGGGAGAAGCGCCCGCCTTGTACCGGATATCGCCCGCCGCCAGCGCGGTTGCAAGGCGGCCGATGGCGCCGGTCGTGCGACGGCCGCTCTGCGGAACTGCAGAGCCGTACAGCGTTCCTGCGGATTGAGCCGGCCTCGCGGCGCGGTTATTTCACCGGCCTCGCCCGTCAACGAACTTGGTTCGGCAAGACCTGTGCGGCGCTTTCGGCACGGATGTCCCGGCCCCGATCGGCGCGCCAACCCCTGAGGACCACCATCAATGAGACAGTCATGGACCCTGGCGGCCGCCGCGGCCGCGAGCCTTCTGGCGCTCGGCGCCTGCGCCCCGGAGGCGCCCGCTCCGGCAAGCGCCGCCGCGCCGCCCGCGGCCTCCGCAACCGACGTCGTGGCGCGGGGCAAGTACCTGGCCAACATCATGGACTGCGCCGGATGCCATCGGCCTGGGGCCCTGACCGGCCAGGCCAGGCCCGACACGCCCCTCTCCGGCTCGCAGGAAGGTTTCGAGATCCCGGGCTTCGGCGTCGTCTACCCGCCGAACCTGACGCCGCACGAGACCGGCCTGGGGGCCTGGACCGAAGAGCAGATCATTACCGCCGTCACCAAGGGCGAGCGGCCGGACGGCCGGATCCTGGCGCCGATCATGCCCTCGCACGCCTACGCCAACCTCACGCCCGACGACGCCAGGGCCCTGGCGGCCTACCTGAAGTCCCTGCCCCCGGTCGAGCACAAAGTCCCCGGCCCCACCACGCCGGAGCAGGCCAAGACGCCCTACCTCACGATGAAGGTTCCGGCCGCCTAGCCTGCTCCAGCAGGGTTGTGACGCTGACCGCCTGAAGCCCCTTGCCGCGCAGCCCTTCTAGGATGCGCGGCAAGGCCTCGCGGGCCGTCGCATTGGCCGGATACATGGCGTGCAGCAGGATGATCGAGCCGGGCCGGGCCTTCGTCACCACCTTGTCGGCGAAGGCCGCAGGGTCCTGCGTCTGCGGGTCCTCGACGTCCCACATGACGAGGGTCAGCCCCTGACGGCGGACTTCATTCGGCAGGCCAGCCAGCTTCTTTCCATAGGGCGGCCGAAAAAGCCGGCTCTCGCCGCCGGCGCCTTCGAGCGCGGCCTGGGTCGCGGCGAGCTCACGCTCGTAGAAGCCGCGCGAGCGACCGACCATCCGCTGGTGGCTGTAGCTGTGGTTGGCGATCTCGTGGCCGGCGGCGACAAGCCGGGCGGCGAGCTGCGGCCGCTCGGCCGTCTCGCGCCCGATCAGGAAGAAGGTGGCCTTCGCCCCGTGGGCCTGGAGCACCGGCAGCACGGCGCCGACGCCCGCCTCCGTGGGGCCGTCGTCGAAGGTCAGCGCGACCAAGGGCCGCTCCGTCTCCACGCGGCAGACGACGGGGCCGGTGAGCGCGAAGCACCGCGCGCGACTGACCTGCAGAATCGAAACGGCCAGCGCCCCCGCGAGGAGGACGCTGGCCGCAATCACCGTGACGGTGCGGACGAGGCGACGCGATCCGGCCGGACGCCTCATCCCGGGCGTCAGATCTCGCCGTAGCCCGCCGGCAGGTCGTCTTCCTTCAGGAGCTCTTCCTTGGAGACGGGCTTGTCCTCGACCTTGGCCTTCTCAACGATCAGGTCGACGACCTTGTCCTCGAAGATCGGGGCGCGCATCTGCGCCTGGGCGTTGGGGTTCTTGCGCAGCAGGTCGAAGATCTGCTGGGCCTGGGCGCCGTAGCGCATGGCCTCCTGGCGCATCGCCTGGGCCAGCTCCTGCTCGGTCACCTGGACGTTGTTGGCCCGGCCGATCTCGGCCAGCACCAGACCCAGGCGCACGCGGCGCTCGGCGATCTTGCGGTATTCGGTCTGAAGCTGCTCTTCGGACTTGGCGGCGTCCTCCTCCGGAAGCTGGCCGTTCTCCTTGTCGGCGAGCACCTGGCTCCAGATGGCGTTGAACTCGGCCTCGACCATCTTCGGCGGCAGCGGGAAGTCGTGCTTGGAGTCCAGCTCGTCCAGCAGGGCCCGCTTCAGCTTGAAGCGCGAGAACGGCTGGAACTGCTGCTGCAGGTTCTCGCGGATCAGCTTCTTGAGCGCTTCCAGGTCATCGACGCCCAGGCGCTTGGCGAGCTCGTCGTCGACGGCGGCTTCCACCGGCGCCTTGACCTCCTTCACCTTGACCTCGAACTCGGCTTCCTTGCCGGCCAGGTGAGCGGCCTGGTACTCGGCGGGGAAGGTCACCTTGACGGTCACCTCGCTGTCGGGCTTGGCGCCGACCAGCTGCTCCTCGAAGCCGGGAATGAACTGGTTCGAGCCCAGCACCAGCGGCACGTCCTCGGCCGAGCCGCCTTCGAAGGCCTCGCCGTCGATGCGGCCGACGAAGTCGATGACCACCTGGTCGCCGTCCTTGGCCTTCACGGTCTTGCCGGTGCGCGGCTCAAAGGTGCGGTTCTGGGCCGCCAGCTCCTTCACCGCCTCGTCGACCTCCTCGTCGGTCGGCTCGTGGACCGGGCGGACCAGCGACAGGGTCGAAGGATCCACCGGCTCGAACTCCGGCATCACGTCGACGGCGATCTCGTAGGAGAGGTCGGCCTTGCCTTCGATGACCTGCTCCAGGTCGCCTTCCGGCTTCAGGTCCGGCTCGCCGGCCGGACGCAGCTTGTTGTCTTCGAGCACCTTCTGGGTGGTCTCATTGAAGGTCTGCTCGAGCACTTCGCTCATCAGCGCCTTGCCGTAGATGCGCTTCACGTGCGCGGCCGGCACCTTGCCCGGGCGGAAGCCCTTGATGTTGAGCCGGGGCGTGATCTCGGCGATGCGGGCTTCGAGGCGCTCGGCCAGGTCCTGGGCGGGCACCGTCACGCCGAACACGCGGCTCAGGCCTTCACCAGACTTATCAACGATCTGCATGGACATCTTCAGGGCTTCCGGCGGCCTTGGTGTATCGCCGCATACGGCTGGAATTGATTACGCCGCCCGAAGGGCCGGGCGGCGGCGGGCGGTTTATGTCATGAGCCGGCCAAGCGGAAAAGCGCAAACCATGGTTGACGCTTCGCCGGCCCCGCCCCTGGTGCGGATGAGAGGACTCGAACCTCCACGCCTTGCGGCGCTGGAACCTAAATCCAGTGCGTCTACCAGTTCCGCCACATCCGCCCAGGGGCCGCCTGGGTTTAGGCCAAACCGCCCCGCCCTGGCCAGCGCCGCGGCGCCTTCATGTGCAGCGGCGGGAACAATCATTTGATAAAGTTCGTTGTTCCGCGAACGTTGGGGGGGCGGTTCCAATCCCCACGAGGTCCTCTGGTGCGGAACGTGCTGCTTGTCGAAGACGACCCTCTGGTGTCGCTGCTGATCCGTGAGGAGCTGGAGGCCTGCGGCTATGACGTCACCTGCGCCGGCACCGCGCGGGAGGCCCTGCGGGCCATCGAGGAGCCGCGCTCGTTCGAGGCGCTGGTCACCGACATCGACCTGGGCGGCCCCACCGACGGGTTCGGCGTCGCGCGCTGCTTTCGCGCCGTCTATCCCGAGATCCCGGTGGTGTTCATCTCCGGCGCCCCGGGGATCCGCTACCGCACCGAGGCGGTGAAGCCGTCCAGCTTCCTGGCCAAGCCGTTCGTGATGACGCAACTCACCGAGACGCTGGGCCGCGTCGCCCATTAAGCCTCGCCGTGGAACGGCGACGCCCGCCCCGCGTTGGGCTGTTCAGGGCCAAGCTTTGCTGCGCGGCCCTGAACAGCCCAGGGCGCCGGCCGGCCTCGCTTCTCTCCGCCAGCCGGCGCTTTGCGCACTCTGCGCCCTCCGAAGCGGCCAGCCCTGCGACATATTGGCCGGATCACCGATAACCTACGCACGCGAGAGGCGAGCCCACTTGCAACATTCGCGCGTGGCCTCCGTAGTGCCGGCGGGCCCTC
Source organism: Phenylobacterium terrae (assembly GCF_042681205.1). NCBI lineage: Bacteria > Pseudomonadati > Pseudomonadota > Alphaproteobacteria > Caulobacterales > Caulobacteraceae > Phenylobacterium > Phenylobacterium terrae. The sequence continues at coordinate 277,763 of NZ_JBHUEY010000006.1, read as the reverse complement.
GCAGAGGACCCGAAATCTCGGAAACGTCCGGTCCGGAAACATCCTGGCGCCGGGCCGGACACTTCCGACAGGGCGCCGAGATCGCGCTCTGCGCGACTAGCGCCCGCCCTCGTACAGCCGCTTGAGCACCGCCGGGGCGAGGCCGGGCAGGTCCTCGGCGATCAGGCCGGGGCCGAAGCCGGCGGCCGCCTCCGCATGGATCCAGGCGCCGGCGCAGGCCGCCTCGAAGCTCTCCATCCCCTGGGCCACCAGCCCGGCGATGAAGCCGGCCAGCACGTCGCCCGAGCCGGCGGTGGCGAGCCAGGGGCTGCCGTTGAGGTTCACCGCCGCGCGCCCGTCCGGGGCGGCGATCACCGTGTCGGGCCCCTTGAGCAGCACCACGGCGCCGGCCCGCTCCGCGGCGGCGCGGGCGGCGGCGATGCGCTCGGGAGAGGCGCCGAGCAGGCGCGGGAAGATCCGCTCGAACTCCCCCGGATGGGGGGTGAGCACATCGTCGCGGTCCAGCACCGAGAACAGCTCGTCCGGATCGCCCCGGAAGGCGGTGATGGCGTCGGCGTCGATCACCAGCGCCGCGCCGGTGCGCGCCAGCGCCAGCAGGTTCATCAGCGTCGCCTCGGTGACGCCGGCGGCCGGGCCGATCACCGCGGCGTCGACCTGCTGGGCGATCGTCTCCAGCTCCAGGTCGGTCTCGAAGCCGCGCAGCATCACCGCCTCCAGGTGGGCGGCGTTGACCTCCAGCGCATCGGGCGGCGAGAGCACGGTCACCAGGCCCGCGCCGATGCGCAGGCCGGCCCGCGCGGACAGCCGCGCCGCGCCGGTGCTGGCGACCGGGCCCGAGATGACGATCATCCGCCCGCGGGCGTGCTTGTGCGAGGCGGCCGAGGGCCAGGGGAAGCGCGGCAGCCACAGGGCCGGCGTGTTCTCGTAGAGGCGAGAGGCGGTGTCCGAGAGTCCGATGTCGGCCACCACCACCTCGCCGCAGCGGCTGCGGCCGGGCTCCAGGGCGTGGGCGATCTTGCGGGCGTGGAAGGTGACGGTGAGGCCGGCGCAGGCGCAGGGCCCCGACGGCTGGGCCGCATCGCCCGGCAGGCCGCTGGGGACGTCGACGGCGACCACCTGGGCCGGCCGCTCGGCCAGCTCCAGCGCCACCGCCGCCGCCTCGCCGCTCAGCGGCCGGCTCAGGCCCACGCCGAACAGGGCGTCGACCACCAGCTCGCCGCCGACAGGCGCGCGCAGCGGCGCGGTCTCCCCGTCCCACTGGGCCGCGGCGGCCTTGGCGTCGCCGGTCTCGGGCTTGCCCAGCGCCAGCACGCGCACGGGCCAGCCGCGGGCCTTCAGCAGCCGGGCGATGACATAGCCGTCGCCGCCGTTGTTGCCGGGGCCGCAGAGCACGACCGTGCGCCGGGGCGTGAAGCGGCGGACGACCTCCTCCACCACGGCCTGCCCGGCGCGCTCCATCAGCACCACGCCGGGCGTGCCGGCGGCGATGGCGGCCTTGTCGGCGGCGGCGATCTCGGCGACGGAGAGGATCTGCCGGGGGGTCACGCGTTCACGCTCGTCATCAGGCCCCCGGTTCCGCCGGCCTTCATCGAAGGCTGGATATGCTTAAGCCCCATGGCGAGATTGCAGCCTCGGCGTCCGGCCAGGTCAACTCACCAACCCGCTCATCCCCGCGAAGGCGGGGACCCATGCTGAATCCATCGCGGCGGAGAGGCCGAATGGGCGCCCCGCCTTCGCGGGCATGAGCGGGAAATGAGTTCAGAGCACCCCGGTCGTCGCCTCCCGCCCCTTCTCGACCAGCCGCAGCTCCTCGCCGTCGGTCTCCAGCACGGTGATGGAGCAGTGGTCCGGCCGGAAGCTCAGCACCCGATCGTGGCCCTCCAGGTGCGAGAGCACCGCGTTGATCGCGACGTAGTGGGAGAAGACGGCGGTGTCGCCGCGGGCCCGCAGCGAGCGGGCGATGGCGTGGCGCCATTCGTCGTAGTCGATGTCGCCCTCGATCTCGCCCCACTGGCTCTGGAAGACCTGCCGCAGCCAGGCGCTGCGGTTCTCGGCCGCGATCGTCGAGGGCGTCGGGATCTCGCCGACCACCGGGTCGATCTCCACCTCGACGCCCAGGGCGTCGGCCAGCGGCTGGGCGGTCTCGCGGCAGCGGCGCAGGGGGCTGGAGACCACGCGCTTGGGCCTCTCGTGCTCGGGCCGGGCGAGGAGGGCGTCGCGCGCGGCCTCGGCCTGGGCCCGGCCCTGCTCGTCCAGGCCCGGATCCTCGTCGCTCCCCTGCCCCCACACCTGCGCCGGCTTGCCGTGGCGGATCAGATAGAGGTGGGGCATGGGCGGTCTCCTCGTTTGGCGGCGTTGTTCCCTGTCTGGCGGCGCGAGGCAACGGTTCTGTGACGGGGGCGCCCTCTCCCCGCTGATCCCGGCGGAGGCCGGGGTGAGCGGTTGGGAGGCGCCTCCGCCGCCGCAATTCTCAGCAAACCCGGCCGTTTCGCAGCGCAGCGGCGGAAGCGGCCGCAGCGCGGATTCACCCTGTTCGCCCGCAATCCCGCGCTCGAAACGGCGTCCCCTGCAGCCCGGGTGACAGGCCGCCCTTCCCGCGGCCCCCAATTTCCCGCCAACCGCGCCCAAAACCGCACTGCGCGCAAACGAGGCGCCCGGCGCCTATTTCGTGGGCAAACGCACGAAACCCGCTCAGCGGGCCGCGCCAACCGCCGACAGCCCCTTGTTCGCCCCGCCCGGAGCATGCTGGTTCGCGCCGACCGCTCGGGGGCGGCCCTCTCGTCGAACGGAACAGAGCCCAAGGCGCATGAAAAAGATCGAAGCCATCATCAAGCCGTTCAAGCTCGACGAGGTGAAGGAGGCCCTGCAGGAGCTGGGCGTCCAGGGCATGACCGTGCTGGAGGCCAAGGGCTACGGGCGCCAGAAGGGCCAGACCGAGCTCTACCGCGGCGCCGAGTACGTCGTGGACTTCCTGCCCAAGATCAAGATCGAGGTGGTGGTCGGCGACGACCAGCTGCAAGCCGCCCTCGAAGCCATCGTCACCGCCGCCCGCACGGGCCGCATCGGCGACGGCAAGATCTTCGTCTCCGACGTCGCCGAGGTGCTGCGCATCCGCACCGGCGAGACCGGCACGTCGGCCATCTGACCATCATCGAGCTTCAAACAGGGGAACAGAACCCATGGCTTCCGCCCAAGACATCCTGAACCTGATCAAGGAGAAGGAGGTCGCCTACGTCGACGTCCGCTTCACCGACATCCGCGGGAAGATGCAGCACGTCACCTTCGACATCGACCTGGTGGACGAGGACTTCCTGACCGACGGCACCATGTTCGACGGCTCCTCGATCGCCGGCTGGAAGGCGATCAACGAGTCCGACATGAAGCTGCGTCCGGACCTGGACAGCGCCTACATCGACCCCTTCTACCAGCAGACCACGCTGGCGCTGTTCTGCGACGTGCTGAACCCCGACACCAACACGCCGTACAACCGCGATCCGCGCTCGATCGCCAAGAACGCGCTGAACTACATCAAGAGCGCCGGCATCGGCGACACCGTGTTCTTCGGTCCGGAAGCCGAGTTCTTCCTGTTCGACGACGTGCGCTGGTCGACCGCCGCGCAGAACACCGGCTACTCGTTCGACGACCGCGAGCTGCCGTCCAACTCGGCGCGCGAATATCCCGAAGGCAACATGGGCCACCGCCCGGGCCCGAAGGGCGGCTACTTCCCGGTCAACCCGGTGGACAGCGCCCAGGACCTCCGCGGCGAGATGCTGTCGGTGATGCGCGACCTCGGCATGCAGCCCGAGAAGCACCACCACGAGGTGGCGCCGGCCCAGCACGAGCTCGGCCTGAAGTTCGCCGAGCTGATCACCATGGCCGACCGGATGCAGCTCTATAAGTACGTCATCCACAACGTCGCCGCGGCCTACGGCAAGACGGCCACCTTCATGGCCAAGCCGATGTTCGGCGACAACGGCTCGGGCATGCACGTGCACCAGTCGATCTGGAAGGACGGCAAGCCGCTGTTCGCCGGCGACAAGTACGCCGGCCTGTCGGACATGTGCCTGTGGTACATCGGCGGCATCATCAAGCACGCCAAGGCGATCAACGCCTTCTCCAACTCGACGACCAACAGCTACAAGCGCCTGGTCCCGGGCTACGAGGCTCCGGTCAAGCTCGCCTACTCCTCGCGCAACCGCTCGGCCTCCATCCGCATCCCGCACGTGGAGAGCCCCAAGGCCAAGCGCATCGAGGCCCGCTTCCCCGACCCCATGGGCAACCCGTACCTGACCTTCGTGGCCCTGCTGATGGCCGGCCTCGACGGCATCGAGAACAAGATCGATCCGGGCCCGGCCATGGACAAGAACCTCTACGACCTGCCCCCGCGCGAGCAGAAGAAGGTCCCCGAGGTCTGCGGCAGCCTGCGCGAAGCCCTCGAGAACCTCGACAAGGACCGCGCCTTCCTCAAGAAGGGCGGCGTCATGGACGACGACTTCATCGACAGCTACATCGAGCTGAAGATGGAAGAGGTGATGCGCCTGCAGCTGCACCCGCACCCGGTCGAATTCGACATGTACTACAAGTGCTAGGGCGCAGCTCTTAGCGCTGGATCTGAGGGCCGCGGGGCATGCGCTCCGCGGCCCTTTTCCTTTGCGGCGGGCGCATTCTTGGCCGCCCCGGCGTCAGGGTTGAACCTGATGGCTCGGCAGGCCGCCCCGAGGCAGGCTCCAGGCTGCACCCATCCCAACGCCTGTCACGATGAACCTCGCGCCCGGGACATGAACGAGATTGCGCGGAACCCCGGCGCCAAGCGGCTTCAACTCGCCCGCAAGGCAGGCGCGCTGAGACGGAGCGCGCGTGCGCTGACCGAAGGCGCCGAGGTTCGGCTTGGCCAGCCGATAATCCACGACCCGACGTCCCGGATCTGGTGGGTGATCCTGCTTCGCGCCCTTGCGGCGATCGCCTTCGGCGCGCTCACCCTCGCCTGGCCCAGACACTCCGCGCAGGCGCTCCTCGGGTTGTTCGGCGCCTACGCGGTGTTCGACGGGCTGGTCCTGTTCCTGATGACGGCGAACCTCGACCGTCGCCGCCCCTGGCTGACGCTGCGGGCGACGATCAATGTCGTCGTTGGGGTGGTGGCGCTGACCCAGCCGGAACTCCTCGCCCTGCTGCTCGTGCGGGTTCTCGGCGGCTGGCTGATCCTGCACGGCGCCGCGGAGATCATCTGCGAGCCGGCCCTGCGGGGCGCCGACGCCGCATCGAAGCCTCACGGCCGGCGGGACCTGGGCGTCCTCCTCAATGGGGCGATGTCGGCGCTGTTCGGCGTCGCGCTGATCGCGGCGCCGAAGGTCGGCGCCCTGAGTCTCCTCTGGGCCATCGGCATCTGGGCCGTGCTTCACGGCCTGCTCATGTTGCCGCTGGCGGCCCGGCTCCGGGCCGCCGGGAGGTCAGGCCTTCTGGCCTGAGGCGGCCGCGCTGGAGGGCCCGGCGTCGTGGGCGACCAGCCGTTCTGGCCTCTCTTGGCGCTGAGATTCCGTCTAGGCCGCAGCCACCGTGCTGGACATCGTCCTGAAGACGGCTTCGCCGAGGCCGCGCGCTGCGGCCAGATCAAGGGTCCGGTCGCCTTCGGCCGGCGGCAACAGCAGCTCCGACGTGACCACCCGGGCCCCGCAATAGTCGAAGATGCCGTGTTCGATCTGGGTCCTCATCGCCCAGAGGTATCCGCGCCGCGCGAAGGTCCGCATGTCCGCCCCGCCGATGCCCACGAGGTGAACGTCGAGCCGCTGGAGCTTCTTCACCAGGCCTCCGTCCGGCGTCTCCAAATAGGCCCAGCCATTGCTGAAGACGCGGTCGATCCAGCCCTTCAGGAGGGCCGGGAAGGACCACCAATAGACGGGGTAGACGAGGACCAGGGCGTCCGCGCGGTCAATCCGCGCCTGCTCCGCCGCCACGTCCGGCGGGATCCCTGCCTGGCCCTTGTAGGCGCCGACGTCTGCGGCCGAGAAGCGGGGGTCGAACCCTTCGGCGGCGAGGTCGGCGATCTCGGCGGTGTGCCGTCCGTCGGACTCCACACCCGCGGCCAGCTGCTCCGCCACCGCGCGGGTCAGCGAAGCGCTCTGGGGATGAGCGACGACAATGAGCGCATGCATGTTCAACATCCTGTCGACCGATTGCCCGCGGTGCGAGCGCGCTATATACTATTAGTAAGTTACGTTTGGTATATAGCAGTGTCAACGACGAACGCAGGTTCGGGACGGGCGCCCGCTCCGCCTCCATCGCACCGGTCTCGGCTGGCCCGTGACGAGCGGCGGCGCCAGCTGATCTCCGTCGCCTGGGCCATAGTCCAGGACGCCGGCACGGAGGCGCTCACGCTGGGCCACCTTGCGGAGAAGGCGGGGGTCACGAAGCCGGTCGTGTACGACCACTTCGGCGATCGGAACGGCCTCCTCACCGCGCTCTATCTCGAGTTCGACGCGCGCCAGAACGAACAGATCGACGCCGCTATCGCCGCCAGCGCCCCGACGGCCGACGCCCGGGCGGACATGCTGGCCGAGTCCTATGTGAACTGCGTGCTGGCGCAGGGGCGGGAGATCCCGGGCGTCGTGGCGGCCCTGTCCGGCTCGCCCGAGCTCGAGCGCGTCAGGCGGGAATGCGAGAGCGCCTTCCTGGCGAAGTGCCGGGACGCGCTTGCACCGGCGTCCCCCTCGGGCAGCGTGGGCCTGGCCGGGCTGCGCGCGATGCTGGGCGCCGCCGAGGCGCTCTCCAACGCCGTGATCGCGAACGAACTCTCTGCGGAGGAAGCCAAGGCGGAACTCAGGGCGGTCATCCTCGCCATGCTGGCGCGCCAGCCAGGCGGGACCAGCGCCTAGAACCGCAGACAAGTTGCGGCGGCCCCGGACCTCGGCCGGCCGGCCTTGACCCCGCCTGCGCTGGTTGCGACGCCGGTCCGCATGAAGATCTCGATCCACACGCTGGGCACCCGCGGGGACGTCCAGCCCTACCTCGCCCTGGCGCTGGCGCTCATACGCGCAGGCCACCAAGTGCTACTGGCCGCGCCGCAGCAGTTCGCCGGGCTCATCGAGGGCCAGGGCGTGCCGTTCGCGCCGCTGCCGGCCGGCTTCCTGGACCTGCTCGACACGCCCCAGGGCAAGGCCGCGATCGCCCGGGGCCGCGGCTTCTCCGGCGGGCTGAAACTGCTCAAGCACGTCCGCCCCCTGATGCGCGAGCTGTTCGACGCCGAATGGCGGGCCGCGGCCGGCTTTTCGCCCGACCTGATCGTCCACCACCCCAAGTCCCTCGCCTCGCCCCACATGGCCGAGAAGCTTGGGGTGGAGGCCCTCCTCGCCTCGCCGCTGCCGGGGTTCACGCCCACCGCCGCCTTCCCCAGCCCCCTGCTGCCGTTCCGCACCCTCGGACCGCTCAACCGGGCGAGCCATCGCCTCGCGATCCAGGGTGGGCAGACCCTGTTTCGCCGCGCCATCGCGCAGTGGCGCGCCTCCGTCCTCGGGCTGGACGGGGCGGGCGCCGGCCGGGCGCCGGTGCGGACCCTCTACGCCTACAGCCCCGCCGTGCTCCCTCGGCCCGCCGACTGGTCCGACGACGTCTGCGTCAGCGGCTACTGGGTGCTGGACGCGCCCTGGGCGCCGCCGGCCGACCTCGCCGCCTTCCTGAGCGCCGGCGACAGGCCGGTGTACGTCGGGTTCGGCAGCATGCCGGGGATCGACCCCCGCGAACTCACCGAGACGGTGGCCGCGGCGCTGGCCAGGGCGGGCCGGCGCGGCGTGCTGGCTACCGGCGGCGGCGCCCTGACGCCCATCGCCGCCGGCCCGCACGTCCACTTCATCGACGCCGCCCCGCACACCGCGCTGCTGCCGCTCATGTCCGCCGCCCTCCACCACGGCGGCGCCGGGACCACCGGGGCCTCCCTCTCGGCCGGCCTGCCGACCATCGTCTGCCCCTTCATGGGCGATCAGCCGTTCTGGGCCCGCCGCGTCCACGACCTCGGCGCCGGCCCCGCCCCCCTCGACCGCCGCCGCCTCACCGCCGACGCCCTCGCCCGCGCGTTCGATGCGGCCGCGCAGCCGGGGATGGCGCGGGCCGCGGGCCGGCTGGCGGGGCGGATCGCGCAGGAGGACGAGCTGGCGACGGCGGTGGGGTTCATCGAGGGCGCGCCGCGGCGGAGTGGCGAGCGGCGGCAGGGCGCCGCGCCCCGATGAGAAGCGCGAGGTCGCCGAACCCGCGGACCCGCGCGGCCAGGTCGTTGCCGAGAGGCGCCTGTGGCGGCAAGCTCAGGCGTACGCGCGGAGGCGACCATGGCGCCCAGGTTCGTCGCAAGGCAGCTCTCCCGGCCGACCGGCCTTGGCGGCCGCATCATCCGCAGCTTGATGAACCGCGGCAACGCGAGCCTGAACAGCTATGCCGTGGAGCAGTTGCGCCTTTCCGCCGACGATCGGGTGCTGGAGATCGGGTTCGGCGGCGGCGTCGCGCTGCCGCGCCCGATCCGCGAGGCCGCCTACGTCTGCGGCGTCGACGCCTCGCCAGATGTGGTCAAGGCTGCGACTACTCGGTTTGCGAACGACGTCAGCGCCGGACGCGCGGAGTTCCGCGTCGGCATGGTCGAGAGCCTGCCCTCTCCCGACGCCGCGTTCGACAAGGCGCTGAGCGTCAACACGGTCTACTTCTGGAAAAGCCTCGAAAGCGGCGCCCGGGAGATTGGCCGCGTGCTCAAGCCCGGCGGTCGGGTCGTCCTAGGGTTCGTACCCAAGGCGCGCATGGACCGGATGAACATGCCCGCGGACATATTCACCCCGCGCAAGCCCGACGACGTGGCCGCCGCGTTGGCCGACGCCGGGTTCGACGCCGTCGAGGTGCGCAAGCCACGCGGCGATTGGGGTTGGATGACCGCGACGGGTGTGCGGACCTAGGGCGCTGCTCGGACGCTGAATGAAAGCCCGTCGTGCGGCGGCGCGGGGCTCAGGCCGCGCTGAACGGATGCGGCAGGTCACCGTAGCTGAACAGGATCACCGGGTTCTCGCCATAGTCGCCGAGCTCGGCAGCCGCCGTCGCCGAGAACGCCACCACCCCCACTCTCACAATGGCCCGCGTTGGCAGGAAATCGCCGATTTTCGACATGGCGGCCGACGCCGCTGCGCCCCATTCTCCCCCGCGGCGGGGCCCATGGAGTCCAGCGATGCGCAACGAGAGTTCCGCGATCCCCAACGTCGTCGATCGATCGACCTTCCAGAGCGCAGTTGAGGGCCTGCGCGTTCGGGAAAAGGCGCACACAAGGGAGGGCGACGCGATCGCCGCCGCCCGCCGGCGGCTTCCGATCGTGCAGGTCGACGCATCCACGCCGCTCGTCGGCGGCTGCGGGACAGTGAGGCTGCTGGATGCGTTCGAGGGCCGCCGCCAGCTCATCGCCTACTATTTCATGTGGTATCCCGGCCGTCCTGCGGCGCGGCAATGCGAGGGCTGCACCTTCTTCACCTCGCAGGTCCGCGAGGTCTCGACCCTGCACGCCAAGGGCGTCACCTACGCCACCTTCTGCCAAGGTCCCTATGCGGAGAGCGCGCGCTACCGCGACTTCATGGGCTGGGACCTGCCCTGGTACGCGGTCCCGGAGGCTTCGCTCGCCACCCTGCTGGACGGACGCCCCGCCGGCCGGATGTATCTCATCTGCTACCTGCGGCAGGGGTCCGACGTCTTCGAGACCTACTGGACCACCCGCCGCGGCGTCGAGGCCATGGACAACAACTACCGCCTCCTCGACCTCACCCTCTACGGCCGGCAGCAGGACTGGGAAGACTCGCCTCCCGGATGGCCGCAGGACCCGGAAGGGATGACCACCGACGGCCGCCCCACCTCCCAGTGGCCCCGGCTGAAGGCGGGATATCCTGACGACCTTGGCGCGCGCGCGCCGTAGGCGATCGCCGAAGCCTCGGGGTCCGCCAAGAGCGGGCCCCCGCCTCCTACCCCCTCGCCTTCCGCTCCCGCCGCCGGCGGGTCAGCACGTGCTCGGTGTAGCCGTTCGGTTGCGCCCGCCCCTCGAACACAAGCTCGAGCGCCGCCTGGTAGGCGACACTGCCCTCGAGGTCCTCCGCCATCGGCCGGTACAGCGGATCGCCCGCATTCTGCTTGTCCACGACCTTGGCCATCCGCGCGAAGGTCTCGCGGACCTGGGCTTCGGTGCAGACGCCGTGGTGGAGCCAGTTGGCGATGTGCTGGGAGGAGATGCGCAGGGTGGCTCGGTCTTCCATGAGGCCGACGTCGTGGATGTCGGGCACCTTCGAGCAGCCGACGCCCTGGTCGATCCAGCGGACCACATAGCCGAGGATGCCCTGGGCGTTGTTGTCCAGCTCCTGCTGGACATCGGCGGGGCTCCAGTTCGACTTCGCCAGCGGAGCCTTGAGCAGATCCTCCAGGCCCGTGCGCTGGGCGGCCGCGGCCATCTCCTCTTGCAGGCTGGGGACGTCCACCTCGTGGTAGTGCAGGGCGTGCAGGGTGGCGGCCGTCGGGCTGGGCACCCAGGCGGTGTTGGCGCCGGCTTTGGGGTGGCCGACCTTGGTCTTCAGCATGTCGGCCATCATGTCGGGCGCGGCCCACATGCCCTTGCCGATCTGGGCCTTGCCGCGGAAGCCGGCGGAAAGGCCGATCTCCACGTTGCGCTTCTCGTAGGACGCCAGCCACGGCTCGGCCTTCATGGCGTCCTTGCGGACTACCGGGCCGGCTTCCATGGCCGTGTGGATCTCATCGCCGGTGCGGTCGAGGAAGCCGGTGTTGATGAACACGACCCGGCTCTTGGCGGCCGCGATGCAGGCGGCGAGGTTGGCGCTGGTGCGGCGCTCCTCGTCCATGATGCCCAGCTTGACCGTGTTGCGGGCCAGGCCCAGGGCGTCCTCCACCCGGTCGAACAGCTCGACGGCGAGGGCCACCTCGTCCGGCCCGTGCATCTTGGGCTTCACGACATAGACCGAGCCGTGGCGGCTGTTGCGGCGCGCGCCGTTCAGGTCGTGCAGGGCGGCGGTGACGGTGATCAGGGCGTCGACCACGGTCTCGTAGGCGTCCTTGCCCCTAAAGCGGACCGCGTCGGTGGTCATGTGGTGGCCGACGTTGCGCACCAGCATCAGGGAGCGGCCGCGCAGGGTGAGGGTCGAGCCGTCCGGGGCGGTGTAGCTCCGGTCCTCGTTGAGGGCCCGGGTCTCGGTGCGGCCGCCCTTGTCGAAGCGGGCGACCAGGTCGCCTTTCATCAGGCCGAGCCAGTTGCGGTAGACGCCCGTCTTGTCCTCGGCGTCGACGGCGGCGACGGAGTCCTCGCAGTCCTGGATGGTGGTGAGCGCGCTCTCCACCAGCACGTCGGCGACGCCGGCGGGGTCGTCCTTGCCGATGTTGTGGACCCGGTCGATCTGGATCTCCAGGTGCAGGCCGTTGTGGCCGAGCAGCACGGCCGAAGGGGCCTCCGCATTCCCGCGCCAGCCCTTCAGCTGGGCCTCGTCGGAAAGCCGGGCCTGGCCGCCGCCCTGCTGGGCGACCACCAGCTTGCCGCCCTCGACGGCGTAGCCGGCCGCGTCGGTGTGGCTGCCGCCGGTCAGCGGGGCGACGCGGTCCAGCAGCGCGCGGGCGTAGGCGATCACCTTGCCGCCGCGCACCGGGTCATAACCCTTGCCGCCGGTCGGGGGCTCCAGGGCGTCTGTGCCGTAGAGGGCGTCGTAGAGGCTGCCCCAGCGGGCGTTCGCCGCGTTCAGGGCGTAGCGGCCGTTGGAGACCGGCACCACCAGCTGCGGGCCGGCGATCTGCCCGAACTCGGGGTCGACGTTCTGGGTCTCGATGGAGAACGGCGCGGGCTCGGGCAGCAGGTAGCCGATCTCGCGCAGGAAGGCCTCCTGCTCGGCGACGGACACGTCCTTGCCGCGGCGCTCGCGCCACCAAGCGTCGATCTTGGCCTGCAGCTCGTCCCGGCGGGCCAGCAGCGCATCGTTCTTCGGGGTGAAGTCGGCCAGCAGGGCCTCGAGGGCGGCCCAGAAGGCGGCCGGCTCTACCTTGGTCCCCGGCAGCAGCTCCTTTTCGACGAAGGCGTGGAGAAGGTCGTCGACGAAGAGATTGGAGCTGACGTCCATGGGCGGTCTCACTCTGCCTGCAAGCTGTCACGGAACAGGGCGCCCCGGAGTCTCCGAAGCGCCCTGCTCTTTCGGCCCTTGACGTCCCCTCACGCAAGAGCCGGAACCAAACGGCGCCTTCCAGCTCCTCACCTGCAGCGAAGACTGCGGGGGAGGTGGATCGGCGCGCGAGCGCCGAGACGGAGGGGGCGCTCGAAACTCCTGCGCCCCCTCCACCGCTTCGCGGTCCCCCTCCCCCGCTGCGCGGGGGAGGAGAAGAGGCGCCGAACCGGCCGCTTACGCGAACTGGTTCATGGTGTTGTGGACGCCGCCCGCCTTCAGGGCGGCTTCACCGGCGAAGTACTCCTTGTGGTCGTCGCCGATGTCCGAGCCGGACATGTTCTGGTGCTTCACACAGGCGATGCCTTCGCGGATCTCCTTGCGCTGCACGCCGGCCACGTAGCCGAGCATGCCGGCGGCGCCGAAGTACTCCTTGGCCAGGTTGTCGGTCGACAGGGCCGCGGTGTGGTAGGTCGGCAGGGTGATCAGGTGGTGGAAGATGCCCGCCCGCGCGGCCGCGTCCTTCTGGAAGGTGCGGATGCGGTTGTCGGCCTCGATCGCCAGCTCGGTGGCGTCGTAGTCGACGCTCATCAGCTTGTCGCGGTCGTAGGCGGAGACGTCCTTGCCGGCCTTCACGTAGTCGTCGAACACCTGCTGACGGAAGTTCAGCGTCCAGTTGAACGACGGGCTGTTGTTGTAGGCGAGCTTGGCGTTCGGGAAGACCTCGCGGATGCGGTCCACCATGCCGGCGATCTGGCCGATGTGGGGCTTCTCGGTCTCGATCCACAGCAGGTCGGCGCCGTTCTGCAGCGCGGTGATGCAGTCGAGGACGCAGCGGTCCTCGCCGGTGCCGGCGCGGAACTGGAACAGGTTCGAGGGCAGGCGCTTCGGACGGAACAGCTTGCCGTTGCGGTTGATCACCACGTCGCCGTTCTTGGCGGTCGCCGGGTCGATCTCCTCGACGTCGAGGAAGCTGTTGTACTTGTCGCCCAGGTCGCCCGGCTCCTTGGAGTAGGCGATCTGCTTGGTCAGGCCCGCACCCAGGCTGTCGGTGCGGGCGACGATGACGCCGTTGTCGACGCCCAGCTCGAGGAAGGCGTAGCGGACCGCGCGCAGCTTCTGGATGAAGTCCTCATGCGGGACGGTGACCTTGCCGTCCTGGTGGCCGCACTGCTTCTCGTCGGAGACCTGGTTCTCGATCTGGATGCAGCAGGCGCCGGCCTCGATCATCTTCTTGGCCAGCAGGTAGGTCGCCTCGGCGTTGCCGAAGCCCGCGTCGATGTCGCAGATCATCGGCACGACGTGGGTTTCGTAGTTGTCGATCTTGTCCTGCAGCTCCTGCTCCTTCTTGGAGTCGCCGGCCTTGCGGGCGGCGTCCAGGTCGCGGAACAGCAGGCCCAGCTCACGGGCGTCGGCCTGGCGCAGGAAGGTGTAGATCTCTTCGATCAGCTCGGGGACCGAGGTCTTCTCGTGCATCGACTGGTCGGGCAGCGGGCCGAACTCCGAGCGCAGCGCGGCGACCATCCAGCCCGAGAGGTAGATGTAGCGGCCCTTGGTGGTGCCGAAGTGCTTCTTAATGGCGATCATCTTCTGCTGGGCGATGAAGCCGTGCCAGCAGCCGAGCGACTGGGTGTAGTTGGCCGGGTCGGCGTCGTAGGCCGCCATGTCCTTGCGCATGATGTCCGCGGTGTAGCGGGCGATCTCGAGGCCGGTCTTGAACCGGTTCTGCAGGCGCATGCGGGCGACGGCTTCGGGATCGATCCCGTCCCAGGCGCCGTTCTTGTTCTTGATGAGCTGGCTCATCTCGATGATGTGGTCTTGGTAGGGCATAACGCGACCTCGGCGGAAAAACTGAAGTTGACCGAGGCCTTAGCAACACCCGCGCCGGCGTGGCGAGCCGTTGTGCAGTGCAGTGGTATAACTTTACAGCTCTTCTGTGTTATGTTGTAAGGTTCTTACACCGAGCCCGTCCGGCGACGTGCGGCTCGACGCCAAGGACCGATACGGCATGCGTGCAGACCGCCGCCTCTACCTCGGCCCGGCTCTTCGGCGGATCCGCCGCGAGCGGGGCCTGACCCAGTTCGACATGGCCCAGGACCTGGAGGTCTCCCCCTCCTATGTGGCCCTCTTGGAGCGCAACCACCGGCCGCTCAGCGCCGAGATGCTGCTGCGCCTGGCCCAGACCTACAACCTCGACATCGCCAGCCTGACCGGCGGCGGCGGGGCGGACGTCTCGGCCAAGCTGCAGCAGGTGCTGAAGGACCCGATCTTCGCCGACATCGAGCTGCCCTCGCTGGAGGTCGGCGACGTGGCCGGCAACTTCCCGGGCGTCGCCGAGGCCTTCCTGCGCCTCTACACCGCCTACCAGGAGGAGCACCTGGCGCTGGCCGACCGCGGCGCGGAGGGGCGCGAGGGCTCGGAGGCCCCCGATCCGGTGGACGAGTCGCGCCGGTTCCTGGCGGCGCGCCGCAACTGCTTCCCCTTGCTGGACGATGCGGCCGAGAAGTTCGCCGCCTTGATCGCCGAGCACGAGGGCAGCCTGCCGGCCTACTTCAAGGACCGCCACAACCTGCGGGTCCGGCGCATCCCCTCCAGCGTGATGGTCGGCTCGATGCGAAGGCTGGACCATCACCGGCGCGAGATCCTGCTCGACGACGAACTGGACGCCGCCAGCCAGCGGTTCCAGTTGGCCCTGCAGCTCGCCTATCTCGAGATGGGCAAGGAGATCGACACCGCGCTGGCCGAGGGCAGCTTCGCCACAGAGAGCGGCGAGCGGCTGACCCGCCGCGCCCTGGCCGGCTATGCGGCGGCGGCCATCATGATGCCCTACGGCCCGTTCGCCCGGGCGGTGGAGGCGCGCCGCTACGACGTGGAGGCCCTGGCCCGCCAGTTCGGGGCCAGCTTCGAGCAGACCGCCCACCGGCTCACCACCCTGCAGAAGCCCGGCCAGGAGCGGGTGCCGTTCTTCTTCATCCGGGTCGACCCGGCCGGCAACGTCTCCAAGCGGCTGGACGGGGCGGGCTTCCCGTTCGCCCGCCACGGCGGCGGCTGCCCGCTGTGGAACGTCCACGAGACCTTCCAGCGGCCCAGGCAGATCCTCACCCAATGGCTGGAGCTGCCGGACGGGCAGAAGTTCTTCTCCATCGCCCGCACGGTGACCGCGGGCGGCGGCGGCTATGGCCGCCCCCGGGTCGACCGGGCCATCGGCCTGCTCTGCGCCGAGGAGCACGCCCACAAGCTGATCTATACCCAGGGGCCCGGCGGCCAGCGTCCGGAGGCGGCGACCCCGATCGGCGTCACCTGCCGCCTGTGCCACCGCACCGAATGCACCGCCCGCAGCGCCCCGCCCATCGGCCGCCAGATCCTCCCCGACGACATCCGCCGAACGACGGCGCCGTTCGGCTTCGCGGACAGCTAGCTCCTACCTCCCCCGCGAAGCGGCGGGAGGGGGACCGCCCGCCGAAGCCGGCGAAGGCCGGCTGAAGAGCGGGGAGTGGAGGGGGCGAGCCGCATGCTCCGCCTCTCCACCGCGATCCTGCGGCAGTCCAAAGCGCCCGGCCCGTGGCCCGCCCCCTCCACCAGTCGCTCTTCGCTGGCGCTCGGCGACTGGTCCCCCTCACGCCGCTGCGCGGGGGAGGTAGAGCGGTGGTCGCTCAGCCCGCGAACATGTCCTCGAAGTTGCGGCGATAGAAGCGGTCCTTCGCCTCTTCGCTCAGCCCCTCGAAGCTGGCCTCGAACCGCTCGATGGGGTTCTTGGTGCCCTCCGGGTGCGGGTAGTCGGAGGAGAACAGGAAGAGCTCTTCCCCGCCCTCGCGGATGATCAGGCCCGCGTCCTCGGTGGCGAAGGGCGTGAAGCGCACGGCCCGGCGGATGTACTCCGACGGCGGGACGGTGAGCGAGCCCACCACCGGGTCGGTCTTGCGCCAGCCCTTCCAGGCCTGGTCGAGGCGGCGCAGGAAGTCCGGAACCCAGCCGGCGCCCAGCTCGATGACCCCGCCGCGCAGCTTCGGGAAGCGCTCGAAGACGCCGTCGAGGGCCATGGCCGCCAGGAAATTCTGCGGCGCGAAGGACAGCGAGAAGAAGTCCTTGGCGCGCAGGTTCTCGCCCCCGCCCAGCCAGTCCTTGGGCCGCGGGTGGCCGTTGTTGTGGTAGGCGCTCGGCAGGGTCGGCGACAGCGCGCCCACGTGCAGCATGAACGGCACGCCCGCCTCGCTCATCCGCCGCCAGACCGGATCGAGGTCCGGATGGCCGGGCGAGCGCTCGCCGGCGGGCGCGGCGGGCAGCCAGATGGCGCCGCAGCCGGCGCGGATGGCCGCATCGATCTCCGCCAGCGCCAGGGCCGGCTCGTCCAGCGGCACGACGCCGACCCCGATCAGCCGCGGATCGCCCTTGCAGAAGTCGGCCATCGCCCGGTTTAGCGCCCGCGCGCCGCCGTACTTCACCTCCGGATCCTTGGCCGGCAGGAACTGCGAGCCGGCGAAGGTGGTGAACACCAGCTGGCGGGCGAAGCCCAGGTCGTCGAGCGCCTTGCGCCGCTCGTCCGGGTCGATGGCGCCGAAGGCGGCCCAGCCCTTGGGCCCGGCGACGACGTTGCTGGCGATCTCGGCGGTGGCCGCCGGATCCTTGATCCGCTCCACGGCCCTGGCGATCGCCTTGGCGGCGCCCGATCCGCCGGCCTCCAGCCGCATGCTGCCCAGCCGGTCCTTCACGGCGGGATCGGCGTAGCTGGATAGCCAGTCCAGGCTCTCCATGATGTGGCTGTCGGCGTCGTTGATGACCCGGCCCGCAGCGTAGGGCATCGGCGTTCCTCCCTTTATCGTTCCCACCACTTTAGCGGGCGCCAGGGAGGGCGCAATTCGGTTTCCGTTAGGTCAGGCGCGTCAGCCGGTCCGGGCCGCGCCGCGCCCTTCCGGCGCCAGCGCGGCGGCGATGCCGGCGATCAGGCTCTCCGGGGTGATCGGCTTGGCCACGTGGGCGTCGGCGCCGGCCGCCTCGGCGGCCTGGCGATGTTCGGGCGAGGCGTTGGCGGTCAGCATGGCGATCGGCGTGGGGGCCGCGCCGGCCCGGGCCTCGCGGCGGCGGATCTCGCCCACCGCCGCCAGCCCGTCCATCACCGGCATCTGCATGTCCATCAGCACCAGGTCGAAGGCGCCGGGCCGGAAGGCGTCCACCGCCAGGGCGCCGTTGTCGACCACGTGCAGCGCCACGCCGAGCGGCTCCAGGATCAGCTGCACGACCTTCTGGTTGGTCGGGTGGTCCTCGGCTAGCAGCACGCGCATGCCCTTCAGCCGGGCGAGCGGCTCGTCCTGGGCGCGGGCGCCCTCCGGGACCGGCGCCGAACTCTCGGCCCGGGCCAGCGGGACGGTCACGGTGAAGACGCTGCCCCGCCCCGGCTCGGACGCGACGGCTATGTCGCCGCCCATCAGTTCGGCGAGCGCGCGGCTGATCGACAGGCCCAGCCCGGTGCCGCCGAACCGGCGCGAGATGGAGCCGTCCGCCTGGCTGAACCGCTGGAAGAGCCGCACGGCCGCGTCCGGCGCGATGCCGATGCCGGTGTCCGCGACCGCGATCCTCAGCCGCTCGCTCCCGCCCTCCCCGGCCACCGCGTCGACGGTGATGCGCACCTCGCCGGCGTCAGTGAACTTGATGGCGTTGGAGGCGAGGTTGGAGACGATCTGGCGGATCCGAACGGCGTCGCCGACGAACACGCCCTGGGCCGCCAGGCCGTAGACCAGCCGGAACGCCAGCCCCTTCTCCTCGGCCCGGGCGCGCATCAGCTCGACCGCGCTGTCGATCTCGGCCCGCAGGTCGAACGGGGCGGTCTCCAGCGCGAAGGCGCCGGACTCGATCTTGGCCTGGTCGAGGATGTCGCTCAGCAGCCGCTCAAGCACCTGGCCCGAGGACTGGATGAGACCCACCATCTCCTGCTGCTGCGGGGTCAGGCCGGTCCGCGCCAGCGCGCCGGCCACGCCGACCACGCCGTTCAGCGGCGTGCGGATCTCGTGGCTCATGTTGGCGACGAACTGGCTCTTGGCGAGGTTGGCGGCCTCGGCCGCGTCGCGGGCGGCCTCCAGCTCATGCTCGAGCGCCTTGCGGGCGGAGATGTCGATGACCGTGCCCAGGATGCGCACGGCCTCGCCCGCGGCGTCGCGCTCGACGACGCGGCCGCGGGTCAGGACCCATTTGTAGCTCCCGTCCTTGCAGCGCATCCGCACCTCGCAGGTGGTGTGCGGCGTGCGGCCCTCCAGGTGCTCGGCGTAGCTCCTGCGCAGACGGCCCTCGTCCTCGGGATGGAGGAAGTCGCTGAGGTGCAGGATCGGCATGGCAAGCTCGCCCGGCGCATAGCCGAACATCGCCAGCCAGTTGCGGTCGCCGTAGTAGGCCCCGTTGCGCAGGTCGTACTCGATCAGGCCGTCGCCGGCCGCCTCTAGCGCGACGGAGACCTTGCGCTCCAGGTCCAGGAGGTCGAACTGCCGGTCGGCGAGCTGGCTCAGCACCGCCTGGTGGTCCAGGGCGTAGCCGCGGGCCGCGACCAGGCCCATCAGGATCAGGCCTGAGATCGCCAGCGCCGTCAGGCCGGGGCCGTAGGCGAGGATCGGGCCGGCCAGGGCCGCCAGGATCCCCGGCGCCAGCGAGATCCACAGCAGGCGGCGCGACCCGGCGAAATAGACGAAGATGTTGGTGAAGGAGCCCGACAGCCAGGCGATCCCGAGCGCCACCCCGACGGCAGAACCCTGGGCGAGCGAGGCCACGGCGAGCAGGTGGAAGATGGCCGCGCCCGCGACGTTGAGCACCGCGTAGACCGCCAGGCCCCTCTCCTGCGGCAGGCCGACGACGTAGCGGTCGAGAAGCTGGGTGCTGACCGCCTCCCAGATGAGCACCGCCGCCAGCCAGCCCATCACGAAGGGCCAGGGCAGGAAGATCAGGGCGATCAGCGCGAACGCGGCGGCCGCGGCCAACCGGCCGCGCTGGCTCGATCGGCCGAGCCGGCGGGTCGTCTGGATGCCGAACTCGCCATCGGCCATGCGCGCGCCGCCGAGTGTGTCCACCGCGGGCCTCCCCTCGGCTCCGGATCGCCCAAGTCGGCGACAGAGCCGTTCCCGAACGACGATATTCGCAGCGAATGCCGAAAAGCTCGTTAAGGGCCGCCTTGTGATTCGCGCCGGAAGGCAAGGCCGGTCTAGACATCGCGCCGGGGGGCGAGGAGGCCGTCATGACCCCAGCACCGCACCCCTTCCTGCCCCACCTGGCCGCCGAGACGCTCGGCAAGGGCGCCGTCGAGGCCATCGGTCTGTGGGAGAGCGGCTGGCGCATCTGGGCCGAGTACGTCGCGGACCTGACCTCTGCCTTCACGCCCGAGGCCGTGCTGCAGGCCAACTGCAAGCTGTTCGCCAACTGGGTCGCGGCGCCGGGGCTCGCCGCCGGCGAGGTGCAGCGCGAAACCGGCCTGACGACCCCGACCCTGAACGCCTAGGGCCCGAGTTCCACCGCTCCGGCGCTCTCGGCCTCGGACGCGGCCCCCTCGCCGCCGCCCAGCCCCATCGCCTGCGCCAGCCGCGCGTCCCAGCCGTAGGGGTCCGGCCCCAGCAGGATGCGGCCGTCGGGGCCCAGGACGGCCGAGTGGTAGAGCAGTCGCACCGGAAGCTCGGCGGTGAGCTCCACCACCGTCGTCTCCCCCGAGGCGAGAGCGTCCTCGAAGTTGGCGGCGCCGTACCGCTCGGCCAGGAAGCGGGCGAACTCGACCGCCTTCTCCACCCTGACGCAGCCATGGCTCCGGTGCCGCCGGTCGGTGGCGAACAGGGCCTTGGCCGGGGTGTCGTGCAGATAGATGGCGTACTCGTTCTGCATGTCGAACTTGACCAGCCCCAGGGCGGCGTCGGGGCCCGGGCGCTGGATCACCCGTCCGTCCTGCACGACCATGTTGTTGCGGCGCAGGTAGCCGGCGCCCTTGGGCAGGATCTCCTCGGCGGCGATCCGCTGGGGCACGTTCCAGGGCGGGTTCACGACCAGCTGCCGGAACGAGTCCTGCAGCATCGGCGTCGCCCGCTTCTTCTCGCCGACCACCGTGCGGCCCGACCAGGCCACCGCCCCGTTGTCCACGTAGGCCAGCGTCGCCCAGGCGGTGTTCACGTCGATGCGGGTCGCCGGCGGACGGCGCGCGAGCCAGCGGCGGCGCTCCAGGTTCACCGCCAGCTGCCGGGCCCGCTCGGCCGAGCCGGCGCCCAGGGCTTTCAGGGTCGCCGGCCCGATGATCCCGTCGGGCTTCAGGCCCGCCTCCGTCTGCAGCTTGCGGACCGCGGCGACCAGGTCGGGGCCGTAGGTCTCCGGATCCGCGGCCTCGTCCAGATAACCGCGCGCCTGCAGGTGTCGCGCGATCGCCGGCAGGCGCGCATCGGAACCTCCGGGGCGGATCAGCGGCCCGTCCTCCAGGCCGCCGCCGGGGGCAGGATCGGCGCGCGCCGCAAGATAGGCGCGGGACAGCGCCTGGTACTCGGCGTCCTGCGGCGGCAGCGAGGCCAGCCAATCCGCAACCTCGCCGCGCTCCAAGGCCTGGGCGAGGCCGGCGACCACGTCGACGTTGTTCCGCTCCAGCTCGAAAATGTCGTGCAGGCTGTTCGGGTCGACCACGCCATGGGCCAGCGCCTTGGCGTAGGCCAGGGCGGCCTGGGTCAGGCCCGCATCGCGCCGGGCCGGATCCTCCGAGGCGACGATCATCTCGAGGAAGGGTTGGGCGTTCAGGCCGTGGCGCGGCGCGGCCTCCAGCGCCTCGGTCAACGCCCTCGCCTCGCGCTCGCCCCAGGCGGCGCTCCAGCCGCGGGCCGAGTAGAACCGCTCCACCAGAGGATCGCCGGCGAGGCGGCGCAGCTCCGCGCCTGCGACGTCCCCCGGCGGCCCCTCCTGGCACGCGGCGCCGGTGGCCAGGACCGCCGAGGCGCAAAGCATCAGGCTCGCCTGGCGCACCGCCCGGACGGGCCAGCCGAGCGGCGGACGGCGATGGGGGAGGTCTGCGGCGGAGACGACGCGCAGGGTCTGCGGGCGGGGCGAAAACGCGAACTTACTCAGGACCATTGCAACGCTAACTGCGTCGCTGGATGAGGGTTCCGCGGCTAGTGCTTGCGGTGGAAGGGCAGCAAGGCGGCGACGACGGCCGCGCCGACCGTCAGCCCCACGACCGCCGAGGCGGCGGCGTAGGCGATCCAGCCGGCGACGCCGCCGACGGCCGGCAGGGCCGCGGCGGCGGCGTGCCGGGCGCCCTCCACCAGGTTCGGCACGAAGTCGACGTGGAACTCGTGAAGCCCGTGCACGATGATGCCGCCGCCGACCCACAGCATCGCTGCGGTGCCGACCACCGACAGCAGCGAGAGCACGTGCGGCATGGCGCGGACCAGCCCGCGCCCCAGGCCGCGGCGGAAGGCGTCCGGCCGCTGCGACAGGTGCACGCCGACGTCGTCCATCTTCACGATCAGCGCCACGACGCCGTAGACGCCGACGGTGATGACCAGCCCGACCAGCGCCAGGGCGGCCGCCTGCACGGCCAGCGACCGGTCGGAGAGATCGGCCAGTGCGATGGCCATGATCTCGGCCGAGAGGATCAGGTCGGTGCGGATCGCGCCCGCGACCTTCTGCTTCTCCAGCTCTTCGGAGCTGAGGGCCAGCTCGCTCAGGTCCTCGCCGGGGTGGTGGCCGCCGACGGCCTCCATGAGCTTCTCTGTGGCCTCGAAGCAGAGATAGGCGCCGCCGAGCATCAGCAGCGGGGTCACCGCCCAGGGGGCGAAGGCGCTGAGCAGCAGGGCGCCGGGCAGCAGGAAGACGAACTTGTTCTTCAGCGAGCCGAGGGCGATCTTCCAGATGATCGGCAGCTCGCGGTCGGGCGTGAAGCCCATGGCGTAGCCGGGCGTCACCGCCGCATCGTCGACCACCACCCCGACCGCCTTGGAGCCCGCCCGCCCGGCCG
This sequence comes from Phenylobacterium terrae, assembly GCF_042681205.1. Classification (NCBI taxonomy): domain Bacteria; kingdom Pseudomonadati; phylum Pseudomonadota; class Alphaproteobacteria; order Caulobacterales; family Caulobacteraceae; genus Phenylobacterium; species Phenylobacterium terrae. The sequence continues at coordinate 255,656 of NZ_JBHUEY010000006.1, read as the reverse complement.
CCCCGGCGACGTCGTCCACCGAGGCGGCGGCGATCTTGGCGATGCCGGCGACGTCGTCGAGCAGTGCGGCGAGGCCCGAGGCCATGCGAAGTCCCCCAAAGGTCGCCCGCCATCGACAGGCGGGGCGGATCGCTCGCTAGGGGCTCTCTGCGCCGCCGTAAAGCCGATTGTGGCGCACGCCGGCCGAGGCGCCGGTCAGTTCGCCGGGCACTCGCCCTGCGAGAGCACGTTCGTGCCCGCCGACTGCGCCTCGCAGGCGTTGCCGTAGGTCTTGCCGTCGCAGCCGCAGACCGGCTGGTAGATGCGGGTGCAGGCCTGCGGCGTCGGCCGGCAGACGCCCGCCGCGTCCGGCATGCGGCACTGGCCGGGCTCCATCATGCAGCTCTGGCCGCTCGGGCAGGAGAAGCCGGCGATGCCGCCGCACATCCCGCCCGGGCCCGGCCGTCCGCCCGACGACGGCGGCCCCGCCCCCGCCGCCGCCTGGCAGGCCGCCAGCAGCCCCGCGGCCGCCAGGGCGATAAGGGATCGCGCGATGGTCATGGGCAGGGTCCTCCTGACGGCTTCGACGCCTCAGCGCGAGGCGAGCACCACGCCGATCAGCACGGCGGCCCAGTGGGCCGAGGCGGCGGCGACGACGTGGCCGTGCCAGATGGCTCTGGCGAATTTCAGTCGCTTGTTCACGTAGAAGGCGACGCCGGTGGAGTAGAGGACGCCGCCGACGGCCAGCAGCACCAGCGCGCCCCAGGTGATGCTGGAGGCGAGCGGGCGCAGGGCGATGACGACGATCCAGCCCAGCGCCAGGTAGAGCACCACCCAGAACTTGCGGTCGAGCTCCTTCAGGAAGAGCTTGCCGAGGGCGCCGAGGCCGGCGATCGACCACACCGCCGCAGTCATGCCGATGGCCCAGGCGCCGTCGAGCAGCTGGGTCGTGAAGGGGGTGTAGGAGCCGGCGATCATCAGGAAGATGCCGGCGTGGTCGAGGCGCCGCAGCCGCGGCCGCCAGGCGGCCTTGGCGAAGTTGTAGGCGGTGGAGAAGCCCAGCATCGCCAGCAGGCCCGCGGCGTAGATCGACACGCCCACGACGAGGCTGATCGAGCGCTCCTGCACGGCGAGGATCAGCAGCACGGCCCCGCCCACCAGCGCCAGCGTCAGGCCGACCACGTGCACCACCAGGTCCGCGCACTTGGCGGCGGGCGTCGGGTAGTGGCGCGGCGGACGCGCCGGCTGGGCGGCGGTCGGGATGCTCATGCGGGGCTCGGGTCAGGCGGGACGCGGGAGGCCAGTGAAGCCACGATGCCCCCGCTCTGCAAGCGCCGCTGCGACGGCGGCGCGCTTTTCGCGGGCCGTGTGTCGTCGGCGGGCGCCGCGCCGCCCTCGCCGCCTCCCTCAGGGCCCGCTGCAAGATGCTGTTTTGTCGGCTTTTCGAACAGCGTTCAGGTCGTTGTATTCGATCCCACAAGGCGGCGGACAGCATCGCCGAGGGGAGGACCATGCCGAAGATCACCTACAGGACCTATAGCGGGGAAGAGCGGACCCTGGAGCTGCCGGAAGGCCTCTCCGTCATGGAGGGCGCCGTGAAGAACGCCATCGGCGGGATCGACGCCGACTGCGGCGGCGCCTGCGCCTGCGCCACCTGCCACGTCTATGTGGACGAGAGCTGGCTGGACCGGCTGGAGCCGGCCTCGGACATGGAGCGGAGCATGCTCGATTTCGCCGAGAACACCCAGGAGAACTCCCGCCTCGCCTGCCAGATCAAGGTGAAGCCCGAACTCGACGGCCTGCTCGTGCAGACGCCCGAGAGCCAGCACTAGCGCGAAAACAGGGCCTGGCGAGCGATCGCCAGGCCCTGAAAAGGTCTGCGGAAACGCCGCAGCTCTCGGCGTCTAACGCCGGGAGGGGATCAGGACCTTCATCTCCTCGTAGCCTTTGACGAAGATCGAATAGGTGCGCTTGGGCTCCTCGAGCACACGGACCTCCGGGAAGCGCTTGAGGATCTCTTCCCAGATGATGGTCAGTTGCAGCTCGGCCAGCCGGTTGCCGACGCAGCGGTGGATGCCGAAGCCGAACGACAGGTGCTGGCGCGGCCGCGGCCGGTCGATGATGTAGGCGTACGGGTCCTCGATGACCTCGTCGTCCCGGTTCCCCGAGACGTACCACATGACCACCTTGTCGCCCTCGCGGATGGTCTTGCCCTGGAACTCGAAGTCCTGGTTGGCCGTGCGCGACATGTGCGCCAGCGGCGTCTGCCAGCGGATGGTCTCCGACACCATCGAGGGGATCAGGGCCGGGTTCGCCCGCAGCTTCTCGTACTGGTCCGGGTTGCGGTTCAGGGCGAACACCGAGCCGGAGATGGTGTTCCGGGTGGTGTCGTTGCCGCCGATGATCAGCAGCGTCACGTTGGAGAAGAACTCGTCCATCGTGCAGTCGCGGGTCTCCGGCCCGTGCGCAAGCATCGAGATCAGGTCGCCGGCCGGCGGGGCGTTCACCCGCTGGTTCCACAGGTCGATGAAGTAGTTCCGGCAGTCGTTCAGCGCCTCGCGCATCTCCTGGTAGCTGGCCACCGGGCCGTGGCCGGGCGCCGTGGTCATGGTGTCGGACCAGAAGGTCAGCTTGCGGCGCTCCTCGAACGGGAAGTCGAACAGCGTCGCCAGCGTCATGGTGGTGAGCTCTTTCGAGACCAGGTCGACCCAGTCGAACGGCTCGCCGATCGGCAGCGAATCGAGGATCTGGCCGGCGCGCTCGCGGATCTGCGGCGCCATCTCGTGCAGCCGGGCCGGGGCGACGGCCGGGCTCACGGTCTTGCGCTGGACGTCGTGGCCGGGTGGATCCATGCCGATGAAGCTCGGAGCGGCGGCGCGGTCGCGGGCCAGCTGCGCCTCAGGCGGCAGGACGCTGGACTTGGGCGACAGGGCGATGCCCTTGGCCGACGAGAACACCTGGTGATTGGTGTCGATCGCCATGATGTCGTTGTACTTGGTGATCGACCAGAAGGCCCCGTAGTTGCTGTCCGGGGTGTAGTGGACCGGGTCTTCCTTGCGCAGCCGGTCGAAATAGACCCAGTGCGAATCGTCGCGGAAGGCCGAGGCCCAGGCCGGGTTCAGCGTCTCCAGCGGGGTCTCGTAGGCGCGCCTGCGGGCCAGCGCCCGGGCGTCCGCCAGTACATCTACGGCGCCGTCGGCCATGGTCTTCATCTCCCCAACGTCTTGTCGGCCCACAGTGGGGCGATCCGAACACTGTTCCGCAAGGCTTATCCGTTCACGGGGGTGATACGTTCCCTTCCGCGATGCGCGCCTTCCTCGACTTCGAAGCCTCCTCGCTGGCCGACGACAGCTATCCCATCGAGGTCGGATGGGTGTTCGAGGACGGCCGGCGCGAGGAGCACCTGATCCGGCCAGCGCCCGGCTGGACCGACTGGGCCGCCGACGCGGCGGCCGTGCACCGACTGACCCGCGAGCGCCTGCTGAGCGAGGGCGAGCCGCACGAGGCCGTCGCCCGCCGGATCCTCGAGGTTCTTGGCGACAACGAGGTCTACGTCAGCGCCCCGTCGTGGGACGGGAAGTGGCTGAGCGTGCTGCTCCGCGCCGCCGGGCTCCCGCGCCACGCGATGCGCTTCAAGCCGACCGCCGAGGCGCACGCGGCGGCCATCGCCGAGGCCTGGGGCCGTGATCCCACGCCGGAGGAGGTGGAGGGGCTCGTCACGCTCGCCCGCCTAGCGGTCGCCACCGAACCGGTCCGCCACCGCGCCCTGGCCGACGCCGAGCAGGAGCTGCGGCTGTGGCGGGAGGTGGGGCGCATGGCGCGCGAGGCGGTCCGCTAGCCGCCGTTCCCCTGCGTCGTGGGGCGCCTGGCCGAGGCGTAATCGGGCTCACCCTGGGCGTCGGCCTCCAGCCAGGCCTCGCTCGCAGGAACCTTGCCCCGGCCGCCTGGCAGGTCGACGACGTAGGTGGGCTGGGCCAGGCCCGACACCGCCCCGCGCAGCGCCGAGACCACCGCCCGGCCCTCTTCCAGCGTCGGGCGCAGATGGCTGGTGCCCGGGGCCAGGTCCGGATGGTGCAGGTAGTAGGGCCGGATGCGGGTCTCGACGAAGGCGCGCATCAGGGCGGCCAGCGCCTGCGGCGTGTCGTTGACGCCCTTCAGCAGCACCGTCTGGGAGACCATCGGCAGGCCGGCGTCGATCAGCCGGGCGCAGGCGGCGCGGGCCGCCGGCGTCAGTTCGTCGGCGTGGTTGGCGTGCAGGGCGACCCACACGGCCTTGCCCGCCGGCGGCTGCAGGGCCGCGACGAGTTCCGGCGTCACCGCCTCGGGATCGACCGCCGGCACACGGGTGTGGATGCGCACGACCTTCACATGCTCGATCGCGCCCAGCCTGGCCATCAGTTCGGCGATCCGGCGGGGGGACAGCACCAGCGGATCGCCGCCGGTCAGGATCACCTCCCAGATCTCGGGACGGGCGGCGATGTAGGCCAGGGCCTCGTCCAGCGCCTCGCCGGCCAGCGCGCCGTGCCCGTCCGGCCCCACCATCTCCCGCCGGAAGCAGAAGCGGCAGTAGACGGCGCAGGTGTGGGTGACCTTCAGCAGCACCCGGTCGGGGTAGCGGTGGACGATGCCCTCCACCGGCGCATGGGCGAAGTCGCCGATCGGATCGGCGCTCTCCTCTGGGCGTGTCTCCAGCTCGGCGGGGTCGGGCAGGAACTGGCGGGAGACGGGCCCCTCCCCGTTCTCGGCCGCGACCCGCTCGGCCACCGCCGGCGTCACCGCCACCGCGTAGCGGGCGGCCACCGCCTGCAGCTCCGGGAGCCGCGCGGGATCGATCAGCCCGGCGTCGGCCAGGGCCTCGGCGGTGCGCAGCGTCTTGTGGAAGGTCATCGGGGCGGATCGAACTCGGGGACGGGCGTCCATAGCACCTGCTCGATCCTCTGGGCGCCCGTAACCAGCATCACCAGCCGGTCGAAGCCCAGCGCCGAGCCGCTGGCCGGCGGCATCCGGGCGAGCGCCGCCAGGAAGTCCTCGTCGATGGGATAGCGCTCGCCATAGACGCGCGCCTTCTCGGCCATCTCCGCCTCGAAGCGGCGGCGCTGCTCGGCCGGGTCGGTGAGCTCGCCGAAGGCGTTGGCCAGCTCAACGCCGCAGGCGTAGAGCTCGAACCGCTCGGCCACCCTCGGGTCCGACGGCTTGGGCCGGGCGAGCGCGGCCTCCTGCGCCGGATATTCGCACAGGATCGTCGGCCGGCCGTCGCCCAGGTGCGGCTCGATCCGCTCAACCAGCACCTTGGAGAAGATGTCGGACCAGCCGTCGTCCGCCGCAACGCGGACGCCCGCGGCGGACGCCGCGGCGGCCAGGCCGTCGCGGTCCACCTCTTCGGCCTCAACGGTGGCGAGCAGGTCGATCCCGGCGAACCGGTCGAACGCCTCGGCCAGGGTGACCCGCTCCGGCTCGGCGAACGGATCGGCCGTCCGGCCGCGGAAGGCGAGCGTCGCGGCCCCGGCCATCTCGGCGGCTAGCCCCAGGAGCGAGGCGCAATCGTCCATCAGAACCTGGTACGGCGCGCCGGCCCGGTACCATTCCAGCATGGTGAACTCGGGATGGTGCAGCGGCCCGCGCTCGCGGTTGCGGAACACCCGGGCGAAGTCGAAGATCGCCCCCTCCCCGGCCGCCAGCAGCTTCTTGGCCGCGAACTCCGGCGAGGTGTGGAGGTAGAGCCCCCGCCGCTCGCCGGCCGGCCCAAGCGCCTCGGTGGCGAAGGCGTGCAGATGGGCCTCGTTGCCGGGCGAGACCTGCAGGATCCCGGCCTCCACCTCGGTGAACCCCTGGCCCTCGAACCAGCCGCGCAGGCCCGCCTTGATGCGCGCGCGCGCTGCAAGGAACGGGCGGCGGTCGGCGTGGCGCTCTGGGCTCCACCAGGGGGATGGGGACGGCTGGGACAATGGGAACCTGGGGTCGGGCGCGACGCGACGGCGGCTGGCGAATTTGCGCCAATCGCTATAGGTGCACGCCCACGCCGCTGTTTAGCGAAAATTACACCGGGCGCGGCTCAAACGGCCGCGGACGAGAACGAAGGATACGAAAGACGTGAAGGTCGCCGCCAGCTCGCTCAGGAAAGGGTCCGTCGTCGACATCGACGGCAAGCTCTACGTCGTCCTGAACGCCGAGAACATCCACCCCGGCAAGGGCACCCCGGTGACCCAGCTGAACATGCGCCGCATCTCCGACGGGGTGAAGATCTCCGAGCGCTACCGCACCACCGAGCAGGTGGAGCGCGCCTTCGTGGACGAGCGGGACCACACCTTCCTCTACCAGGACGGCGAAGGCTTCCACTTCATGAACCCGGAGAACTACGACCAGCTGGTCGCCAGCCCGGAAGTGATCGGCGATGCGGCCGTCTACCTGCAGGAAGGGATGACCGTCTCCCTCTCCACCCACGACGGTGTGCCGATCGCCATCACCCTGCCCCAGCGCGTGACGCTCGAGATCGTCGAGACCGAGCCGGCGGTGAAGGGCCAGACGGCCTCGTCGTCCTACAAGCCGGCCATCCTGTCGAACGGCCAACGGGCGATGATCCCGCCCTACATCACCGCGGGCACGAAGATCGTCGTCCTCACCGAGGACGGCTCCTACGTGGAACGGGCGAAGGACTGACCGTCCGGTGACGGGCTGCGCCGCAGGCGCTGCCTGTCACCCACCGCGCGCAGGGTGACAGGTAGGGCCGCATTGCGTCCCAACCCGTCACCGGCGAGCCTCGTGCGGAAGGAAGGTTCGCCTCAGAACTTCTGCGCGATCAGCCAGTAGAGCGCGAACATCGCCGCCGCGGGCGTCAGGAAGGCCCCGGCGGTGAACCAGACCGACTTGCTCTCCGGCGGGATCACCGAGACCAGCAGGCTGCCCAGGAACACGGCCAGGAACACGGCGAGCGCCGTGCCGACGATGTTCAGGATTTCTTTGGGTACGGGGCGCCCACGCGGGCGCGCGCTCTCGAGCGACATAGGTTGATCCTCCCAAGCCCGCGGCCGCGCCTATGCTGGCGCTTGTCCGCGTCCGGGCGAATGGAGCCAGAGGCCCACGCGCTTGGCAAGCGGCGAGACGCCACATTGCGGTGGAGCTTGCCCCCGGCGGCCGCCCTGCCGCATACGAACCCCTCCCCGAATCGCGCCACCTTGCTCCCGTGCCAAAGACCGCCCAAGCCTCACTCTTCGACGATGCGCTGAACCCGGCCCCGGCCGCGCCGCTGGCCGAGGCTCACGAGCCGCGCCCCGATCCCGCCGTCGTGGGCGTCAAGGCGCCCGCAAGCGGCTATTCGGCCAAGGACATCGAGGTCCTGGAGGGGCTGGAGCCGGTCCGCAAGCGGCCGGGCATGTACATCGGCGGGACCGACGAGCGGGCCCTGCACCACCTGTTCGCCGAAGTGCTCGACAACGCCATGGACGAGGCCGTGGGCGGCTTCGCCAAGGTGATCGAGGTCACCCTCGCAGCCGACGGCACGCTGACTGTGCGCGACGACGGCCGCGGCATCCCGGTCGACCCGCACCCGAAGCACCCGGGCAAGTCGGCGCTGGAAGTGATCATGACCGTCCTGCACTCGGGCGGGAAATTCTCCGGCAAGGCCTACGAGACCTCCGGCGGCCTGCACGGCGTGGGCGTGTCGGTCGTCAACGCCCTTTCCGAGCACGTCGAGGTCACCTCCTGGAAGGACGGCTTCGTCTGGCGCCAGGCCTTCGCGCGCGGCAAGCCGCTGGGCCAGATCGAGAAGCTTGAGCCCACCAAGCGCAAGGGCACGGCCGTCGCCTTCCGGCCCGACGAGCAGATCTTCGGAGAGGGCTGCGCCTTCAAGCCGGCCCGGCTCTACCGGATGGCCCGCTCGAAGGCCTACCTGTTCGGCGGCGTCGAGATCCGCTGGAAGTGCGACCCCTCGCGGATCCACGACCAGACTCCGGCCGAGGCGGTCTTCCGCTTCCCCAACGGCCTGGCCGACTTCCTGGCCGAACGGGTCAAGGACATCGAGACGGTCACCCCCGAGCCCTTCGCCGGCCGCTACGAGCGCCCGGGCGATCCGCACAAGGTGGAATGGGCCGTCGCCTGGACGCCCGCCGGCTTCGGCGAGGCCGACGGCTTCATGCAGTCCTACTGCAACACCGTGCCGACCCCCGAGGGCGGCACCCACGAGGCGGGCTTGCGCGCCGCCCTCACCCGCGGCCTCAAGGCCTATGGCGAACTGGTCGGCGAGAAGCGGGCCGGGCTGATCACCGCCGAGGACGTGGTCGCCCAGGCCGGCTGCATGGTCTCGGTGTTCATCCGCAACCCCGAGTTCCAGGGCCAGACCAAGGAGCGGCTGTCCTCCTCGGAAGCCCAGCGCCTCGTCGAGAACGCCCTTCGCGATCCCTTCGACCACTGGCTGACCGGCCAGCCGAAGGCGGCTGGCGCCCTCCTCCAGTTCGTCATCGAACGGGCCGAGGAGCGGCTGAAGCGGCGCAAGGAGAAGGAGGTCGCCCGGGCCTCGGCCACGCGCAAGCTGCGGCTGCCTGGCAAGCTGGCCGACTGCTCGGGCCAGGCGACCGACGGGACCGAGATCTTCCTGGTCGAGGGCGATAGCGCCGGCGGCTCGGCCAAGCAGGCGCGCGACCGGCGCACCCAGGCCATCCTGCCCCTGCGCGGCAAGATCCTGAACGTCGCCTCCGCCGGCGCCGACAAGCTGGTGGCCAACAAGGAGCTGGCCGACCTGCTGCTGGCCCTCGGCGTCCAGGCGGGCAGCAAGTTCAAGGAAGAGGACCTGCGCTACGAGCGGGTGGTCATCATGACCGACGCCGACGTGGACGGGGCCCACATCGCCAGCCTGCTGATCACCTTCTTCTACCGGACCATGCCGGAGCTGATCCGTTCGGGCCGGCTCTATCTGGCCCTGCCCCCGCTCTACCGGATCAGCCACGGCTCCAAGGTCGTCTACGCCAAGGACGACGAGCACCGCGAGCAGCTGCTGGCCACCGAGTTCAAGGGCAAGAAGCCGGACATCAGCCGCTTCAAGGGCCTGGGCGAGATGATGCCGGCCCAGCTGAAGGAGACGACCATGGATCCGAAGACCCGGACCCTGGCCCGCGTCACCCTTCCCCGCGCCGAGGAGGCGGTCGAGGACCTGGTGGAGACCCTGATGGGCCGCAAGCCCGAGCTGCGCTTCCGCTTCATCCAGGAAAACGCCGAGTTCGCCGCCGCCGACCTGGACGTCTGAGGCCGCCTCGGAACGTCGCCGCTCCGGTCACGTTGTCTCGGCGACTGACGGAGACGGCTCATGGCCAAGAAGAAGTCGAAGAAGAAGAAGGGCGTCGTGCCCAAGCGTATCGCCGGCGCCAAGGTCCCCAAGCGGCTGCGGCGTGACCTGGACGGCGTGCTGAGCTCGCCGATGGGCCGCAACATCCTCGCCGACGCCCTGGTGGCCGCCGGTGCGGCGGTTGTCGGGACCCAGGCGAAGAAGAACTCCAAGACCCGGCGGTTCCTGCGCGATCACCCGCCCGCCGAAGCCCCGCACGCGGCCCAGGACGCCGCCGGCGCGGTGGCGAGCGGCAGCTCGGCGCTGGCCTTCGCGCTCGGCGAGGCGAGCCGCTCGTTCGTCGACGCCCTGCATCGGGGCAAGGCGATGGCCGACGCCCGGGCCGCTTGGCCCGAACAGAAGGACGAGGAGCCCGCGGCGCCAAAAAAAAAGCCGGGGACCGCCCCGGAGACTTCGCCCGCCCACTGACGGCGCCCGCGGGCGCCGTCACCCACGTGCCGGAGTACAGCGTCGCCGAGCGGCCCAGGCCCTCGCTCCGGGCCCGCATCGCCGGTTTCGGCCTGCGCCGCACGATCGATTTCGCCGCCTGGCGCCATCGCCGGGAGGCTCGGCGCGCCGAGCGGCGGGGGCGCACCGACCAGGTCTTCCGCGCCTTCATCCAGATCAACGTCTACCCGAGGGCGAGATGAGACGGCCGCCTCGCGTTGACAGCAGGGCCTATCTCCCTATGTTCCGCGGCGCGCGGCCGAGCCTCGTCCGCGCCGCCGCGAGTCGGGACGGCGCGCCCTCGCGCCCAACCGAACGCCCGATTAGTCGACCATGACCGAATTTTCTGAACTGGGCCTCTCGCCTGCGACGCTCGCCGCCGTCGCCGAGACCGGCTACACCACCGCAACACCGATCCAGGCCCAGGCCATCCCCGTGGCGCTGCAGGGCCGCGATATCCTCGGGATCGCCCAGACCGGCACCGGCAAGACGGCGGCCTTCACCCTGCCGACGATCGACAGGCTGGCGGCAGGCCGCTCGAAGGCGCGCATGCCCCGGTGCCTGGTGTTGGCCCCGACGCGGGAGCTGGCCGACCAGGTGGCCGCCTCGTTCGAACGCTATTCCAAGGGCCAGAAGCTGTCCTGGGCGCTGCTGATCGGCGGCGTCTCGTTCGGCGACCAGGAGGCCAAGCTCGACCGGGGCGTGGACGTGCTGATCGCCACCCCGGGCCGGCTGCTCGACCACTTCGAGCGCGGCAAGCTGCTTATGACCGGCGTGCAGGTCATGGTCGTGGACGAGGCCGACCGGATGCTCGACATGGGCTTCATCCCGGACCTCGAGCGCATCTTCAAGCTGACGCCGCCGAAGAAGCAGACGCTGTTCTTCTCGGCCACCATGCCGCCGGAGATCACCCGGCTCACCAAGCAGTTCCTGAACGATCCGCTGCGGATCGAGGTGGCCCGCCCGGCGACCACCGCCGAGACCATCGCCCAGCACCTGGTGCCGATCCCCACCGCCGACCCGAAGGCCAAGCGCGCCGCGCTGCGCGCCCTCGTGGAGCGGGCCGACGTGAAGAACGGCATCGTCTTCTGCAACCGCAAGAGCGAAGTCGACATCGTCGCCAAGTCGCTGAAGAAGCACGGCTTCGACGCCGCGCCGATCCACGGCGACCTGGACCAGGCGACCCGCATGCGCACGCTGGATTCGTTCCGCAAGGGCGAGCTGAAGCTGCTCTGCGCCTCGGACGTCGCCGCCCGGGGCCTGGACATCCCGGACGTCTCCCACGTCTTCAACTACGACGTGCCGCACCACGCCGACGACTACGTCCACCGGATCGGCCGCACCGGCCGGGCCGGCAAGTCGGGGCAGGCGTTCATGATCGTCACGCCGGCCGACTCCAAGAACCTGGACAAGGTCCAGAAGCTGATCGTCAAGAACGTCGACCGGATCGAGCTCGACCTCGACTGGGACAGCCTGAAGGACGAGAGCCGCGGCGGCGGGCGCGAGCGCGGCGCCCGTCGCGAACGCGGCGCCCGTGGCGAGCGCGCGCCGCGCAGCGAGGGCGCCGAGCGCCGCGAGCGTCCGAGCCGCAGCCGCCGCGAGCGCGAGCCCGAGGCGGCCGAGGCCGAAGCGCCCGAGGCCGCCGAAGCGCCGGCTCCGCGGGCCGAGCGCCCGGCCCGCGCCGAGCGGCCCGAACGGACCGAACGTCCTGAACGTGCCGAGCGCGAGCGCCCGCCCCGCGAGGCCGCCCGTCGCGGCCGCGAACGGCCGCGCCGCGAAGGCGACGACGACGGCGCGGTGGTGGGTTTCGGCGAGGAGGCCCCGGCCTTCCTGCTGCGTCCGACCCGTCCGTCCTAAACGGTTGTAAACCTAGCGGCTTAACCGTCCATTCGACTATCCCGGCTAGCGTCCTATGGCGCCCAGGGAGCCGCGCAGCGGCGCCCGCGTCAGGGGAACCGATTGTGATGTCAGAGGGAGTCGACAGCAGGCTGCGCGCCCACGGCGGTTACGCCCTGGCCCGCAACGCGGTCGACGCGATGGAGAAGGCCGGCGTCTGGCCGACGGCCGTTAACTTCGAACTCTGGGTCAACTACGTCGCCGATCCGCAAAGCCCGCTGGCCCAGGAGATCGACCGCCTGATCTCCTCCGGCGAGGCGTTCACCGAAAGCGTGACCGAGCAGCTGGCCGCGCACTTCCTGCCGAAGTCCCGGCTGACCGACCACATCCGCGACGCCGGCGACCAGCTGGGTCGCGAACTGGCGGCCGTGTCGCTGGCCATCGCCGACGCCCAGAAGACCAGCCACGTCTATGGCGAGACCCTGGCGGTCGCCAGCCGCAACCTCGGCGGCGGCGTCCAGGACGTGGAGCGGCTGAAGGCCACCGTCGACACCCTGTCCACGGCGACCCAGCGGGTGCAGGACGAGAACCGCGCCCTGGAGGCCCGCCTGGCCGAGTCCAGCGCCGAGGTCAGCCGGCTGCGCGACCACCTGGAGCAGGTGCGCAAGGACGCCACCACCGACGGCCTGACCAACATCGCCAACCGCAAGTCCTTCGACGAGAAGCTCGAGCAGGCCTGCGAGGACGCGCGCCAGACCGGCCGGCCGCTGGCGCTGGCCGTGCTCGACATCGACCACTTCAAACTCTTCAACGACACCTGGGGCCATCAGACCGGCGACCAGGTGCTGCGCTACGTGGCCAGCGTCATCGGCCGCAACGCGCCTGCGCCGAGGTTCTGCGCCCGCTACGGCGGCGAGGAGTTCGCGGTCATCTTCACGGGCGAGAGCGCGGCGGACGTCTACGCCGGCCTGCAGGCCATGCGCGCCGAGGTGAACTCGCGGATCCTCAAGCGCCGGTCCACCGGCGAAGATCTGGGCCAGATCACCCTCTCCGCCGGCATGGCCATGCTGCGCCCCGGCGAGACGCCGCACTCGCTGGTCGAGCGGGCGGACGCGGCGCTCTACGCCTCCAAGCGCAACGGCCGCAACCGCGTCACCAGCGCCGAGTCGATCGCCAACGCGGCCTAGCCTGACGCGGCGACAGCGGTTCATGATGCCTCCAAAATCAGGAGGCGCGCGTGGATAAGGTCAGGACCCATACCGACGGCCAGGTCGGCGTCATCACCATCAACGACCCGGCGACGCTGAACGCGGCCGGCATGGACGTGATGGAGGGGCTGCGGGCCGCCTTCGACGGGTTCGCCCGGGAAGACTCCGGGGTACGGGCGGTGGTGCTCACCGGCGAGGGCCGCGGCTTCTGCTCGGGGGCCAACCTCACGGCGGGCGGCGGCGCGGCCGGCGGCCTCAGCCAGCCGCGCGGCGAGAACGACGCCGGGGCCGCGCTGGAGAGCGTCTACAACCCGTTCATCACCGGCCTGCGCAACTACCCGCACGCCATCGTCACGGCGGTGAACGGGGCGGCCGCGGGCGTCGGCTGCTCGCTGGCGCTGATGGGCGACCTGATCGTGGCCGGCGAGAGCGCCTACTTCCTGCAGGCCTTCCGCCGCATCGGCCTCGTGCCGGACGGCGGCTCCACCTACATCCTGCCCCGCCACATCGGTCGGGCCCGGGCGATGGAGATGGCCCTCCTCGGCGAGCGGCTGCCGGCCCGCCAGGCGTTGGAATGGGGGCTGATCAACCGCTGCGTCCCGGACGAGCAGCTGATGCCCACCGCCCTAGAGCTCGCCCGGGCGCTCGCCAGCGGGCCCAAGTCCATCGGCATGATCCGCCGGCTGATCTGGGACTCCCTCGACAACGACTTCGCCGATCAGCTCCACGCCGAACGCGTCGTCCAGCGCGACGCCGGCCGCACCGAGGACTTCCGCGAAGGCGTCGCCGCCTTCATCCAGAAGCGCCCGGCCCAGTTCTCGGGACGTTAGGGGAGACGGTCCCCCTTCCCTCCCCTTCAGGGGAGGGTGGCGCGCCCTTCCCTCCCCTTCATGGGGAGGGTGGACCCGCGCGCAGCGCGGGGACGGGTGGGGAAGTCGGGTCTCGCCTCGAGCTCGAAGACGATCGTGTCCATGACGGCGCCGATGTCTTCGTTGATCTGGCCCGTCGTAAGTCGCAGCGTTCTGAAGCCCTCACGCGCCAGGATCCTATCCCTGACCAGATCATGGTCCGCCTGAACCTCATCCTGGTGCTGGCTGCCGTCGACTTCGATGACCAGCCTGCGGCTGAAGCAAACGAAGTCCAGGAAGTAACCTCGAAACGGGGCCTGTCGGCGGATGTGAAATCCACGTTCGCGCAGTCGCTTGAGGCGGCTCCAGAGCCGGACCTCGTGCGAACTCATGCTCGACCGCAGCCGCCGAGCCATATTCGTGGGCGACCCCATAGGTAGAGCTTACACGACCGTTCCCCACCCGTCCGCCCGCTTCGCGGGCGTCCACCCTCCCCATGAAGGGGAGGGAAGAGCTATTCCGGTTTCGCCGGCTCGATCGTCACGCTCTCGCCGCAGCCGCAGGCGTCGGTTTCGTTGGGGTTCTGGAAGACGAACTTGGAGGACAGGCGGGTGACCTCGTAGTCGATCACCGTGCCGAGCAGGAACAGCACCGCCTTGGGCTCGATCAGGATGGTGACGCCCTTGTCCTCCACCACTTCGTCCAGCGGGTCGGCCTTCTCGGCGTACTCGAGGACGTACTCCTGTCCCGCGCAACCGCCATTCTTCACGCCAACGCGCAGGCCGATGTAGGGCCGGTCGGCGCCGGCCATGATCTCGCGCACGCGCTCGGCGGCGGCGTCGGTCAGGGTGACGACCTTGGGCCTTGGGCGGCGGGCTCTGGGGGTGAAGGTGGTCTGCAGCTCGGTCATGGTCAGAACATGTTCAGCTGGAGCTTGGCCTCGTCGCTCATCCGCGACGGGTCCCACGGCGGATCGAAGACCAGCTCGACCTTGACGTTGCGCACGCCCGGGATCGACTGCACCGCATCCTGCACCCAGCCCGGCATCTCGCCGGCCACCGGGCAGCCGGGGGCGGTCAGGGTCATGTCGATGGCGATGTCCTTGTCGTCCGAGACGTCGACCTTATAGATCAGGCCGAGCTCGTAGATGTCGACAGGGATTTCGGGGTCGTAGACCGTCTTGAGCTTCTCGATCAGCTCGTCGGTCAGCGCGTCCAGCTCAGCCTGGCTGAGCGGCGTCTTGGTCGTCCCATCGATGGCGGTCGCGTCGTCCATGGAGCTCACTTAAGCGAAGAAAGCCTGAGTTCGGGTAAGCGCGTCGACAAAGGCGTCGGCCTCCTCCTCGGTGTTATATAGGGCGAAGGAGGCCCGAGCGCTCGACGTGACGCCGAAACGCCGCATAAGGGGCTCGGCGCAGTGGGTGCCGGCGCGCACGGCGACGCCGTAGCGGTCGAGGATCTGGGCCACGTCGTGGGCGTGGGCGCCGTCGACGGTGAAGGAGAGGATCGCTCCCTTCCCTTCCGCCTCGCCCAGCACGCGCAGCCAGTTGGCCCCGTTCAGCGCCTCGCGGACCCGGCGGTAGAGCTTGGCCTCGTGCTCGGCGATCTCGGCGCGGTCGTAGCCGCCCAGCCAGTCGATCGCCGCGCCCAGGCCGATGGCCTCCAGGATCGGCGGGGTGCCCGCTTCAAAGCGGTGCGGGGCGTCCGCGTAGGTGATCTCGTCGAACGTCACGGTGCCGATCATCTCTCCCCCGCCCTGATAGGGCGGCAGCGCGGCCAGCCGTTCGGCCTTGCCGTAAAGGATGCCGATTCCCGTGGGACCGTAGAGCTTGTGGCCGGAGAATACGTAGTAGTCGCAGCCGATCTCGCGCACGTCGACCGGGCCGTGGACGATGCCCTGGCAGCCGTCGATCAGCACCTGGGCGCCGGCGTCCTGCGCCATCCTGGTGAGCTCGCGGACGGGGTTCTTGGTCCCCAGAACGTTGGACATGTGGGTGAAGGCGACCACCTTGGTCCGCTCGCTGAGCAGCGCCTGGAAGCCTTCGACGTCCAGCGAGCCATCGTCGTTCACCGGCGCGAACTTCAGCACCGCGCCCCAGTGCTCGCGCAGGAAGTGCCAGGGGACGATGTTGGCGTGGTGCTCCATCTGCGTGAGCAGGATCTCATCGCCCGGCTTCAGCGTGCGCGCCAGCCCCGCGGCGACGAGGTTGATCGCCTCGGTGCCGCCCTTGGTGAACACCACCTCGCCGACGTCGCAGCCGATGAAGGCGGCCACCTTGCGGCGGGCGGCCTCGTAGGCCTCGGTCACCTCGTTGCCCAGGGTGTGGAGGCCGCGGTGGACGTTGGAGTAGGCGTGCTCCATCGCATGGCTCATCGCCTCGATCACCGCCCGCGGCTTCTGGGCCGAGGCGGCGCTGTCCAGATAGACCAGCGGCTTGCCGTGCACCTGGCGGGCGAGGATCGGGAACTCGGCCCGGGCGGCGTGGACGTCGAAGGCCATGCTCAGCCTCCCAGCCGCTGGGCGACCCAGGCCGCGGCGGCCGCGCGCGCGGCCTCGTGCTCGATCCGCTCGACCACCTCGCCGACGAAAGCCTCGGTCAGCAGGGCGCGGGCTTCCGCCTCGGGGACGCCCCGCTGGCGGATGTAGAACAGCGCGTCCTCGTCCAGGGCGCCGACCGTGTTGCCGTGGGCGCAGGCGACGTCGTCGGCGTAGATCTCCAGCTCCGGCTTGGCGTCCACCTCGGCGCGCTCGGAGAGGATCAGCGCATGGTGGCCCATCCGGGCGTCGGTCTTATCCGCGCCCTCGGCGACGACGATCCGGCCCTGGAAGACGCCGCGGGCCTGGTCGCGCACCACCCCCTTGGTCAGCTGGTCGGTGACCCCGCCCAGGCCCTCGTGGGTGACGACGGTGGTCTGGTCGGCGTGGCGCTGCCCGGCCAGCAGGTAGACGCCGTCCAGCCGCACCTCCGCGCCATGGCCTGGGTGATTGACCCGCGTCTCGATCCTCTGGCGCTTGGCCCCGCCGGCCAGCACCGTCTGGTGCAGGCGCGCGCCAAACCCGAGCGTGACGATGGCCGTGGAGACGCTCACCGCGCCGGCGTCGTCGTCCGTCAGCACGATCCGCTCCAGGCTGGCGCCTTCGCCGAGGCCGACGGTCAGCACCGCGTCGGCCACGTAGTCGGCGGCGCGGCCCTCGTAGCTTTCCAGCAAGATCAGGCTCGCCCCGTCCGCCACCTCGACGCCGAGATGGACGCCGTGCGAGGTTCCGGCGCTGGCGGAGACGAAGCGCAGGCGCACGGTGCGGCTCTCGCCGGCCGGCACGATCAGCGCCGAGGCCTCGCCCCGGAGTTGGCCGTTCACGATCGTCAGCTCGGCCGGGCCGAACGGCCCTTCGCCCACCTCGCCGGCGAACGCCGGAGAGGCCGGCGGCAGGACGCGGATCAGGCCGCGCAGGTCGGTCCAGCGCCAGTCCTCGTCGCGCTTGCCGGGAAGCTGGGCGACGTCGCCCGTGCGTATTGCGGCGGAAAGCGTCAAGCCGCGGCCCTCTCGTACTTCTCGTAGCCCTCGCGCTCGAGCTCGTGGGCCAACTCCGGCCCGCCCGAGGCGACGATGCGGCCGGCGGCCAGCACGTGCACCTTGTCCGGCCGGATGTAGTCCAGCAGGCGCTGGTAATGGGTGATCACCAGCATCGACCGCTCGGGGCTGCGCATGGCGTTCACCCCGTCGGCGACGATCCGCAGGGCGTCGATGTCAAGGCCCGAGTCCGTCTCGTCGAGGATCAGCAGGCGCGGCTGGAGCATCGCCATCTGGAAGATCTCCATCCGCTTCTTCTCGCCGCCGGAGAAGCCGACGTTGAGCGCGCGCTTGAGCATCTCGAAGTCGATCTTCAGCTTGGCGGCGGTCTCGCGGGCGAGCTTGATGAACTCCCCGGCCCCGACCTCCGGCTCGCCCCTCGCCTTGCGCTGGGCGTTCATCGCCGTGCGCAGGAAGTGCATGGCCGGCACGCCCGGGATCTCCAGCGGGTACTGGAACGACAGGAACAGGCCCTTGGCCGCCCGCTCGTTGGGCTCCAGCTCCAGCAGGTCCTCGCCGTCGAGGCTGACGGCGCCGTTCGTGACCTCGTAGCCCTCGCGGCCGGTCAGGACGTAGGAGAGCGTCGACTTGCCCGCCCCGTTCGGCCCCATGATGGCGTGCACCTCGCCGGCCGGCAGGTCGAGGCTGAGCCCTTTCAGGATCGGCTTGTCCTCGACGGAGACGTGCAGGTTGTTGATCGACAGCATCAGCGAACTTTCAGGCGGCGCGCCCAGACCGGGGCGCGGAAGGTGGCGAATTGGCGGGGCCGGCGCATCAGACCCCCTCGTCGGCGAGGTACTGGGCCATGACCAGGACGGCGTCCTCGACGCTGTCGACCATGGTCTCCTTGCGCGGCGCAGCGCCCGAGATGGCGGTGCGCTTGTCGGCCGCGCGGACCGAGGCCCGGCCGCCCTCGAAATAGGCGGCCAGCCGGAAGTCGGCGTGGTCCAGCGTGACCGTGTAGCGGCGACGATCGAGCACCAGGCCCTTGCTCTGCAGGAAGCCCGGATCCTCGCCCAGCAGGCGCTCCAGCGCCTCGGCGCGGGCGAGATCCTCCTCCTGCTGGCGGCGCTCGGCGTCCTCGCGCTCGCGGCGCTCGGCGTCCCGCCGCGCCTGTTCGGCTTCGAACGCCGTCTTCAGGCTGACCCTCAGGTCCGGTCTCGTATCGGTCATCCGACGCTCCCTTCCAGAGAGATGGCCACCAGCTTCTGCGCCTCGACGGCGAACTCCATCGGCAGCTCCTGCAGCACGTCCTTGACGAAGCCGTTGACCAGCAGCTGCACCGCCTCCTCCTGGCTGAGGCCGCGCTGCATCACGTAGAACAGCTGGTCTTCCGACAGGCGCGTGGTCGTCGCCTCGTGCTCGAACACCGCCTGGCCGTTGCGGGCCTCGATGTACGGCACGGTGTGGGCCGCGCACTGCTTGCCGATCAGCAGGGAGTCGCATTGGGTGAAGTTGCGCGCGCCCTTGGCCTTCGGGTGGGCCGAGACCAGACCGCGGTAGGTGTTGGACGAGCGGCCGGCCGAGATGCCCTTGGAGATGATCCGCGAGCGCGTGCCGGCGCCCAGGTGGATCATCTTGGTGCCGGTGTCGGCCTGCTGGCGGCCGTTGGTGATGGCGATCGAGTAGAACTCGCCGACGCTGTCGTCGCCGCGCAGGATGCAGGACGGGTACTTCCAGGTGATCGCCGAGCCGGTCTCGACCTGGGTCCAGGAGACCTTCGAGCGCGCCCCGCGGCAGTCGGCCCGCTTGGTGACGAAGTTGTAGATGCCGCCCTTGCCGGTCTGCGGATCGCCCGGGTACCAGTTCTGGACGGTGGAGTATTTGATCTCGGCATCGTCCAGGGCGACCAGCTCCACCACTGCGGCGTGCAGCTGGTTCTCGTCCCGCATCGGGGCCGTGCAGCCCTCCAGGTAGGACACGTAGGAGCCCGCATCGGCGATGATCAGGGTGCGTTCGAACTGGCCGCTCTCGGCCGCATTGATGCGGAAGTAGGTGGACAGCTCCATCGGGCAGCGCACGCCCGGCGGCACATAGACGAACGAGCCGTCGGAGAAGACCGCGCTGTTGAGGCAGGCGTAGTAGTTGTCCGAGACCGGCACCACCGACCCCAGGTACTTTCTGACCAGATCGCCGTGATCGCGGATGGCCTCGCTCATCGAGCAGAAGATCACGCCGGCCTCGGCCAGCTCCTTCTTGAAGGTGGTGACCACCGAGACGCTGTCGAACACTGCATCGACCGCGTACTTGGGCGCGCCCTCGACGCCCGCCAGCACCATCTGTTCCTTGATGGGGATGCCGAGCTTGTCGTAGGTCGCCAGGATCTCCGGATCGACCTCGTCCAGGCTCTTGGGCCCTTCCTTGGTCTTCGGCGCGGCGTAGTAGTAGCTGTCCTGGTAGTCGATGCGCGGGAAGTGGACCTTGGCCCAGGCCGGCTCCTCGAGCGCCAGCCAGCGCTCATAGGCGCCCAGCCGCCATTCCAGCATCCACTCCGGCTCTTCCTTCTTGGCCGAGATGAAGCGGATGGTGTCGGCGCTCAGCCCCTTGGGCGCGAACTCCTGGTCGATGTCGGTGACGAAGCCGTGCTTGTACTTTTCGAGCGATTCGACGTGTTCGACGGTCTGCTTGGCGACGGGCATAAGCTTTACCTTTACGCGGCCGGCGCGCGGCGACGCGCGGCGTGGCGGCCGTTGAGTTCAATCCAGGCCTCGACGAGCCTGTTCCAGTCCTCCTGGCGCGTGGCCCAGCCGCCGCTGGCGCGCACCGCGCAGCCGGCGAGGTCGGCCAGGCCCATGGCCGAGAGGACGTGCGAGGGTTTCACCTTGCCGGAAGAGCAGGCCGCGCCCGAGCTGACCATGACGCCGGTCAAGTCGAGGCCCATGACCTGCAGCTCCGCCGAAAAACCCGGCATGGCGAAGCACAGGGTGTTGGCCAACCGCTCCGCGCCGGCCCCCATGATGACGGCGCCGGCGTCCTTCAGCCGTTCGGCGGCCGCGTCCCGCCAGGCGGCCTGCGCCTGCAGCGCCGCAAGACCGTTCATCGAGGCCCGCGCGGCCGCGCCCATGCCGGCGATCCCCGGGACGTTCTCGGTGCCGGCGCGCCGGCCCCGCTCCTGGCTGCCGCCGTGCTGGCGGCGCACCAGGCTGGCGCGCGGACCGAAGGTCAGGGCGCCCACGCCCTGCGGCCCGCCCAGCTTGTGGCCGGACACCGACAGGGTGTCGGCGCCCAGCGCGCGGCTGTCGACGGCGATCTTGCCGGCCGCCTGGATGGCGTCCACGTGCAGCCAGCCGTCGGCGGCGCGGACGATCTCGGCCGCCCGGGCCACCGGCTGGATCACGCCGGTCTCGTTGTTGGCCAGCATCAGGGCGACGAACGGCCGGCCCCAGGCGCCGTCCCAGCGGGACAGCCGGTCCTCCAGCCAGGCGAGGTCGGCCAGGCCCTCGCGGTCCACCGGCAGGACGTCGACCTCGGCCCCGCTCTGGCGGGCGGTCTCCAGCACGCTGTCGTGCTCCACGGCGCTGACGATCATCCGCCGCGAGCCCGCCGCACGGGCGCTCTCGATGGCCAGGGCGTTGGCTTCGGTGCCGCCGCTGACGAACACCACGGTCGAGGCCGGCGCGCCGACCAGGGCCGCCACCGCGCCGCGGGCGTCCTCCACCAGGGCCCGCGCGGCCCGCCCGGCCGCGTGCACCGACGATGGATTGCCGCCGAGCTGGATGGCCCGGGCCATCGCCTCGATGGCCTCGGCGCGCACCGGGGCGGTGGCGTTGCAGTCGAGGTAGACGCTGGTCATGCCGCCTCCGGCTGGGCGGTCTTCAGCCGCCCGTTGGCCACGTCGTCCAGGGAGACGGAGGCGAGATAGTCGTGAATCTGGCGGCCCATCTCCTCCCACAGGTCGTGGGTCAGGCAGCGCTCGCCCTTGAGCATGCAGCCCTTGCGCTCCTCGCCCGAGCAGCGGGTCGTGCGCAGCGGCTCGTCCACGGCGGTGACGATGTCGGCGATGGTCGTCTCGGCGGCGCTGCGGGCCAGCCGATAGCCGCCGCCGGGGCCACGGGCGCTGATCACCAGCCCCTTGCGGCGTAGGCGGGAGAACAGCTGCTCGAGGTAGGCCAGGGAGATCTCCTGACGGGCGGCGATGTCCGCCAGCGCCACGGCCCGCTCGCCCTCGCGGCGCGCCAGGTCGGTCATGGCCATCACGGCGTAGCGGCCCTTGGTGGAGAGGCGCATCTGGTGAACCCGCTAAGTGTTAGTTTTCGCGCGCATCCGCGCCCGCCTATGCTACAAGCCCGCCGCCTCGCGAGGGCGACCGGGCGCGCGGCCAGGATGGCCGGCATCTAGGAAGACCAAGCGCAGTAGTCAAGTATTCGTCACGAGAGGGGATCGAATGCCAGAGGTGGTGCTGACCGGCGCGGCCGGGCGGATCGAAGGACGCTACTCCGCCGGCAAGAGCGAGACCGCCCCCATCGCCCTCATCCTGCACCCGCACCCCAAGGCCGGCGGCCAGATGAACAACCCGGTGGCGGTGCAGCTCTTCCACCTGTTCATGAAGCGCGGCTTCTCGGTGCTGCGGTTCAATTTCCGCGGCGTGGGGCGCAGCCAGGGCGAGTTCGATTCCGGCATCGGCGAGCTGGCCGACGCGGCCACGGCGCTGGACTGGCTGCAGTCGACCAACCCGGCCGCCTCGCAGTGCTGGGTCGCCGGCTACTCCTTCGGCGCCTGGATCGGCATGCAGCTGCTCATGCGCCGGCCGGAGACCGACGGCTTCATCTCCGTCTCCCCGCCGACCAACATGTACGACTTCTCCTTCCTGGCCCCCTGCCCGGCCTCGGGGCTGATCCTGCATGGCGGCGCCGACACCGTGGTGCCGCCCAACGAGGTGGAGCGCGTGGTCTCCAAGCTGCGCACCCAGAAGGGCATCGTCATCGACTACGACGTCGTCGACGGCGCCACCCACTTCTGGGCCGAGAACCTGCAGGAGGTCGAGAGCCGCGTCGGGGCCTATCTGGACAAGCGGCTGGCGGCCGAGCCGGCGTAAATCTACGTCATCCCGGACGGCCGAAGGCCGATCCTGGGCCCAGAACCGGCGCCCCGCAGACCCACTGGGTCCCGGCTCCACGCTTCGCTGCGGCCGGGCTGACGGTGTGATTACGGCTCCACGATGCG
The DNA here is from genome assembly GCF_042681205.1 of Phenylobacterium terrae. Taxonomy (NCBI): domain Bacteria; kingdom Pseudomonadati; phylum Pseudomonadota; class Alphaproteobacteria; order Caulobacterales; family Caulobacteraceae; genus Phenylobacterium; species Phenylobacterium terrae. The sequence continues at coordinate 233,290 of NZ_JBHUEY010000006.1, read as the reverse complement.
TCCGCCGGTCATCGGCTGGGACACCCCCGTCGTGCTCGGGAAGGTGATCGGCAGGCCCTTGGCGCAGCGTGCCGCGAGGTAGGCGATGGCTTCGGCCTCGATGGAATCGCCGCGCCAGCCCAGGGCCTCGGCCGGCTCCAAGGGGGCCGAGACCCGCTCACGGATGGCTTGCATCAGCACCGGGTTGTGGCGTCCGCCGCCGCAGGCGATCACCACCGTCGGCTCCGGCCCGGCGCGCTCCAGGCCCAGCCTCAACGACTCGGCGGTGAACGCCACCAGCGTCGCGGCCGCGTCCTCCAGCTTCAGCGGCTCCAGCGGCTCGAGCGAGAAGTCGTAGCGGTCGAGCGACTTGGGCGGCGGGCTCTCGAAATACGTATGGGCGAGCAGGCTCAGCAGGACCGTCTCGTCCACCTGGCCCACGCTGGCGTACTTGCCGTCCGGGTCGTAGCGGCCGGCCCCGCGGCTCTGCATCAGGAGGTCCAGCATGCCGTTGGCCGGGCCGGTGTCGAAGGCGACCACGTCCTCGCCGCCCCGCCAGTGGGTGATGTTGGCCACCCCGCCGAGGTTCAGCACGGCCGCCGGAGCCGCCACCTCGGAGGCCCTCAGCCGGGCCAGGTGGTAGGCCGGGGCGATCGGCGCCCCCTCCCCGCCCGCGGCCACATCGTCGCTGCGGAAGTCGAAGGCGACCGGGCGGCCGGTCAGCTGGGCCAACAGCGCCCCGTCGCCGAGTTGCACGGTGCGCCCGAGCCGCCCCTCCGCCGGGCGCTCGTGCAGCACCGTCTGACCGTGCATGCCGATCAGCTCGATGTCGTCCCAGGCAAGATCGTGCTCGGAAAGGAAGGCGTCGGCGGCGGCGAAATGCTCCTCCGCCACCGCCCGCTCGGCGTCCTGGAAGATCAGTGGGCGCGGCGCGCCGCGCTCCCAGTGCAGGGCGGCCTGGGTCGCATCGAGCAGCAGGTCCCGGGCGCCGTCGGTCAGCTTGCGCTCTCCCGCCGGTCCGAACGCGGCGATCGCCACCCCGTCGGTTTCGAGGATCGCCATGTCGACGGCGTCGAGCGAGGTGCCGGTCATGAAGCCGAGAACGCGCATGCGCCTTGACTGCCAGGGTTCAGCGCCGCGCGCTAGGCGCAGCTCAGGCCAGGAGGGCCGTCAAGGCCGCCCCGAGCTCGCCTGGCGCCGCGCACCGCCGATCCGCCGAGAGCTCCTCGCGCGAGCCGTAGCCTCACAGGACGCGGGGCCATGGGCCTGCCCAGGCGCATCGCCTCCCGCCCGCAACTTGACCTTGCGTGACGATGGGCGTACCTGCCCGCCCATGATCGACCGCGCCACCCTCGCCGGCCGCTATTACCGCCTGCTCTGAGCAGGCGGGCGATCGATCCTACGCGCCGCCACCCCTGGCCGGCGGCGCGACCTGAACCCCTCGAGCGGATGCGTCTTCGGCCCCACACCAGGAGCCCTTAGAGATGCCTCTCGATAGTCCCACAGCGCTCGTGCTAGAGCCCGCGCTTTCCACGCGCGAGAGCAGTCCCATGGCCGATCAGCCCTTCAAGTCCGCATTCCTGCGAACCATGGAGGCGCGCGGCTACATCCACCAGATCACCCACCCGGTGGAGTTGGACGAGGCCTGCGCGGCGGGCCCGATCACCGCCTACATCGGCTTCGACGCCACCGCGCCTTCCCTGCATGTGGGCCACCTGATCCAGATCATGATGCTGCGCCGGCTGCAGCAGTCGGGCCACAAGCCCATCGTGGTGATGGGCGGCGGGACCACCAAGGTCGGCGATCCCACCGACAAGGACCAGTCGCGTCCCCTGCTCTCGGACGAGCAGATCGCCGCCAACATCGCCGGCATCAAGTCGACCTTCGGCAAGTTCCTCACCTTCGGCGACGGGCCCACCGACGCGGTGATGGTCAACAACGCCGACTGGCTGGAGAAGCTCGGCTACGTGGAGTTCCTGCGCGAGTACGGCGTCCACTTCACCATCAACCGGATGCTGAGCTTCGAGAGCGTAAAGCTGCGGCTCGAGCGCGAGCAGCCGATGACCTTCCTCGAGTTCAACTACATGCTGATGCAGTCGGTGGACTTCCTGGAGCTCGAGCGCCGGTTCGGCTGCCTGCTGCAGATGGGCGGCTCGGACCAGTGGGGGAACATCGTCAACGGGGTGGAGCTGATCCGCCGCGTCGACCAGAAGCCCGCCTTCGGGCTGACCACCCCCCTGCTCTCCACCGCTTCGGGCCAGAAGATGGGCAAGACGGTGGGCGGGGCCGTGTGGCTGAACGCCGAGATGCGCAGCCCCTACGACTACTGGCAGTTCTGGCGGAACACGGAGGATGCGGACGTCGGCCGGTTCCTCAGGCTGTTCACCGACCTGGAGCCGGAAGAGATCGCCCGGCTCGAACAGCTGCAGGGCGCGCAGATCAACGAGGCCAAGAAGCGGCTCGCCGACGAGGCCACCACACTGCTGCACGGCGCAGAGGCGGCCCGCACGGCCCGCGAGGCGGCCGAGAAGGCGTTCGAACAAGGCGCCCTCTCCGCCGACCTGCCGAGCATCGAGACGCCCCGCGCCGCGCTCGAGGAAGGCGTGCCGCTGGCGGCGCTGGCGGCCGACGCGGGGCTCGCCGCCTCGCGCTCGGAGGCCCGCCGCCTGGCCCAGGGGGGCGGCCTGCGGGTCAATGACAAGGCCGAGACCGACGCGAGCCGCCTGGTGACCACCGCCGACGTCGTCGACGGCGTCATCAAGCTCGCCGCCGGCAAGAAGAAGATCGTGCTGGTGAAGCCGGTCTGAATGACGCGGTCTCTACCTCCCCCGCGAAGCGGCGGGAGGCGGACCGCCCGCCGCAGAGCGGGCGGTGGAGGGGGCGGGCCGCCTGCTCCGCCGCTCGTGCCGCTTCGGTGGCGTGGAGGATGTAGTCTCGCCTGCGCGTGTGGCCTGCCCCCTCCACCACGCGCTCTTCAGCCGGCCTTCGCCGGCTTCGGCCCGCGGTCCCCCTCCCGCCGCTTCGCGGGGGAGGTAAGACGGGCTTCGTCACACCGACGGCCGCCGGAACGCCCACAGCTTGGCGAGCACGAAAGTCGGGCCGGGCACCAGCAGCACCACCGCGATCAGGGCCGCCCAGAACGGCCAGCCGATCCGGTGCACGCAGATCCAGACGATCAGCTGGTTGAGGCCGAGGGCGAACAGGGTCACGGCCAGGAACCTTGCGAACTGGGCCCCGTCCCGCGCCGGCGAGGCGAAGGTCAGCCGCGCGTGGCCTAGGTAGGAGACGCCGATCCCGCAGGTATAGCCGATCAGGTTGGCGATCAGCGGCTCGAGCCCGGCCAGACCCTCCAGCGCCAGGGCGATCAGCACGTGGGTCAGGGTGGCGGCCACGCCGACCACGCCGAACACCGCGCCCTGGCGGATCAGTCGCACGAGGGGCTCGAGGGGCCGGCTCACCGGTCGAACCCGATCTTCTCGCGCACCAGGTAGATCGGCCGGCCCTTCACCTCCTGATAGAGGCGCCCGACGTACTCGCCGAGCACCCCGAAGGCGATCATCTGCACGGCGAAGCCGAACAGCATGACCACCATCAGCGAGGCCCAGCCGGGCGCCTCGCGCCCGTGGATCAGCACCCTCAGGACCGTGTAGCCGGCGTAGAGCAGCGCCAGGCCGGCCAGCGCCAAGCCCACCGCCGTCCAGATGCGCAGCGGCGCGGTGGTGAACGAGGTCAGCCCGTCCACCGCCAGCCGCCACATGCGGCCCAGGCCATACGAAGTGGCTCCCGCCACCCGCTCCGGCCGGACGTAGGGCACGCCCACCTGGCGAAAGCCTACCCAGGTGAACAGGCCGCGCAGGAACCGGGTGCGCTCGGGCAGGCCGTTCAGGGCCTCGACCACCCTGCGGTCCACCAGCCGGAACGAGCCGGTGTCCGGCGGGATAGGCACGTCCGACAGGGCGTTGAACACCCGGTAGAACAGCCCGGCCGTGGAGCGTTTGAAGAAACCGTCGCGGCTGCGGTCCGCCCGGATGCCGTAGACCACGTCGTAGCCCTGCTCCCACAGGGCGATGAACTCGCCGATCAGCTCGGGCGGGTCCTGCAGGTCGGCGTCGAGCAGCACCAGCATGTCGCCTCGGGCGGCCTCCAGCCCGGCGGTCAGCGCCGCCTCCTGGCCGAAGTTGCGGGCCAGCAGCAGGACGCGCAGGCGCGGATCGGTCGCAGCCCGGGCGGCCAGCGCCGCGGCGGTGCCGTCCCGGCTGCCGTCGTCGACGCAGACGATCTCCACCGCCACGTCCTTGGGCAGCACCTCGTCGAGCCGGGCAAACAGCGGGCCGAGCGCGGCCTCTTCGTTGTGCATGGGGATGATGACGGACAGAAGCGCTCCGCGGCGCGCGCGCGCCGAGGCGCTGTTCGCGGTCCGGTCGGCTGCTCCCCCTTCCGCAGAATCCATGCCACAACCCTTGCCTCGCGCGCCGACGGGCCCGCCGACGCCGCCCTCCCATCATCGGGCGGTTCGCACAAGCAGCAAGTTCGGGAGCAGCAAGTGGAGATGTGGCCAACCACCTACCCGGCCGCGGAGGCGCCGCCCGAGCCCGCCGGCGAGGCGAGCCGGAGCGTGCGGCTGGGACTTTGGGTCCTGCTGGCGGCCTACGTCGGGCTGACCGGCTACATCGCCTGGCGCACGACCGTGCTGCAGCCCTATTCGGACATGTACGACTGGGTGTTCCGGTACCTGAACTATCGGGAGGGCGTGCCGCTCGACCAGTACCTGCTGATCCCGCACAACTTCCACCGGCTGGTCACCACCTTCGGCCTGATGGACCTGGATGTCCGGTTCTTCGGGGCGAGCAACCTGCTGATCGTGGCGGTGACCGTGCTCGCCATCGCCGGGGCGGCCGCCGTCCTCGGACGCGAGGCGGCCCGGGCGGCCCCGCCGCCGCTGGGCCTGGCGGCCGGCGTGCTGGCGGCGATGTTCGCCCTGCTCGGGGCGGTGATCCCGGACGCGACCATCCACATCAACGCCCAGTACGTGCACACCCTGTTCTTCGTCGTCGTCGCTATCGCCTTGGCCGAGCCGGAGAACGTGAAGGCCGGCCTGCGCCCGCGCCACTTCGCAGCGCTGCTGTTCGCCGCCGCCGCCCCCTTCGGCAACGGCGTGGGCCTGGCGGTCTGGCCGGTTCTGATCTACGGCGCCCTGCGCAGCGGCCAGGACCGGCGCTGGCTCGCCATCCTGGCGGCTGCGGCCGTCGTCTACATCGGCCTCTACGTCCGCGGTCAGAGCGGCACGGGGGCCAAGAGCCCGCTGGACTGGTCGTTCTCGGACTTCGTCTCGGCCGTGCAGCTGGCGCTGAGCTTCCTCGGCCTGCCCTGGACCCGCGTCGCTCCGGCGTACGGATGGGTGCTGGGCCTCGGCGTTGCGGCGATCGGCTCGGCGATCGTCCTGTTGCGGGGCGGCCCCGAGGCCTCGCGCGGCGAGCGGCTGGCGAGCCGGCTGGTGCTCTATTCGCTGGGCGCGGCGCTGATGGCCGCCCTGGGCCGCACCGGGATCGACGAGCCCTCCAACGTCTCCGTCCGCTATCAGGCCCAGCTCGTGCCGCTGCACGCCGGTTTCGTGATCTTCGCCTCGCTGTACGCGGCGCGGGCCTGGCGGGCCCGGCCCCAGCTGGTGGAGGTGGGCGTCGTGGCCGCCGCCGGCCTGATGCTGGCCCAGCAGGCGGTGATGGGCGCCAGCCTGATCCGCATCTCCGACGCCCAGCGCCAGACGATGGCCGACTTCAAGGCGGGCCTGGAGAGCCCGGAGATGCTGATGCGCATCCACCCGGACCTGGCGCACGCCCGGACCATGCAGGCCCGGATGGACGCGGCCGGCCTCTATCAGCGCGAGCTGCACTTGAACCGGCTCAGGCCGCCGCGCTAGGTGACGGGAAGCGGAGGAACGCGATGGCCGAGCTGACCGAGGGCGCCAAGGCGCCCGACTTCGAACTGCAGGGCGACGCCGGCCCGATCCGGCCGGCGGACTTCGCCGGCAAGCCCCTGGTCCTCTACTTCTACCCGAAGGACGACACGACCGGCTGCACCAAGGAGGCGCAGGATTTCTCCGCCCTGTCCGGCGAGTTCAAGAAGGCCGGCGCGGCCGTGCTCGGGGTCTCCAAGGACAGCGTCAAGAGCCACGGCAAGTTCGTGGAGAAGTACGGCCTTTCCATCCCCCTCGGCTCCGACCCCGAAGGCGCCGTGGTCGAGCGCTACGGCTCCTGGGTCGAGAAGAGCATGTACGGGCGCAAGTACATGGGCATCGACCGCTCGACCTTCCTGATCGACGGCGACGGCGTGATCCGCCGCATCTGGCGCAAGGTGAAGGTACCCGGCCACGCCCAGGACGTGCTCAAGGCCGTCCAGGCGCTCACCGCCGCCGCCTGACGCCTCGCCGCAAAGCCGCCGCAAAGTCGCGGCCTGACGCCGCATGTTCCGCACACGCCTCGTCTAGCGCGCGCGGAGCCAGGCCGAAACGCGCCCGGCTCCCCGAGGAGAGCCCGCCCGTGCGGCGGCGATTAACGGCTGCGGCGAGACTGTGGCCGCGCTTGACCGGCCTGACCCGCGGCGCCCTGGCGCTTGCCGGGAGTCGCGCAAGCAATGCATACCTTGGCGGCCTCCACAGCGAAGGTCCGCGGACGCGATGAGTTTCACCCGCCTGGCGCGCCTCTACCACTCGATCGAGGCGATGTTCCCGGAGCGCCACCTCTACGTGCGCACCGGCGGGCAGATGCAGGCGTTCGTGCTCACCACCCGCCAGCAGCTCGGCCTCGCCGGCGCCGTCGCCGGCGCCGCCCTGTGGATGGGGATCGCCACCGCCGCCCTGCTGCTGAGCTGGGTCACGCCCTCGGAAGCCGAGGCGGAGATCGCCCGCACCCAGGCTCGCTACGAGCGGCTGATCGCCGACCGCCAGGCCCGTCTCGATTCCCTCTACGCGCAGATGAACACCGAGAGCGGCTCGGTGGCCGAGCTCGCCGCGTCCGTCGAGAACCGCCACGCCGCGCTCGCCCTGCTGCTGGCCGACGCCAAGGGCGCGCCGGGGGCGGCCCAGGCGCTCGCGCCGGCTCTGAACAAGGTGGCGATGGCCAGCCAGTCCGATCCGGTGAGCCGGGTCGAGCTGGTCCGCCTCTCGCAGGACCAGCTGGTCGCCTCCGCCGAGGACTACGCCGAGACCCGGGCCGAGCGGCTCAAGCTCGCCTTCCGGATGGCCGGCCTCAGCCCCGACCGCTACGCGCCGCCGCCCGGCTCGCTGGGCGGGCCGCTGATCGAGGCCAAGGACTCGCGCGCCCTGGCCACCCTGCTAGGCGTCGACGAGGCCTTCGCCGGGCGGATCCAGCGCGCGGCCGCCAGCCTCACCGAGGCCACGGCCCTCGCCGAGGCCGCCGAGACGCTGCCGCTGGCCCGGCCGACGGCCACCGCCCGCTCCAGCGGCTTCGGCTTCCGTCTCGACCCGTTCACCCGCCGGCCGGCCTTCCATTCGGGCCTGGACTTCGGCGGCGCACTGGCGACCCCGGTCGCCGCCACCGCGCCCGGGGTGGTCTCCTTCACCGGCGAACGCTCCGGCTACGGCAAGACCGTCGAGGTCGACCACGGCCGTGGCTTCAAGACCCGCTACGCCCACCTCGCCGCCATCTCGGTGAAGCCGGGCCAGCGGGTCGTGCTCGGACAGCGGCTGGGGGCCATGGGCTCCACCGGCCGCTCCACCGGCGTCCATCTGCACTACGAGGTGTGGGTCAATGGACGCGCCCAGAACCCAGACCGTTTCCTGAAAGCAGGGGATCATGTTCGGCAAGCCAGCTAAACCACCCGCCGCCCCGCCGCAGCCGACCGCCGCAATCGCGCCGCAGGCCGCCCCCACCCTCACCCCCGCCCCGGCCCCCGCGGCCGATCCCGCCCCCAAACCGGAAAGCGCTCCCGTGGCCCTCAACGACTCCCTCTCGAACAACCTGCGCAAATCGCCCGTCGCCGCCTCGCTGATCGGCGAGAACATGACGCTGGAAGGCTCGATCACCGCCGAGGGCGAGCTGCACGTCGACGGCGCCATCAAGGGCGAGGTCCGCGTCACCCGCCTGACCATCGGCGACACCGGCCGTATCGAGGGGACGATCACCGCCGAGACCGTCGAGGTGCGCGGCAAGATCATCGGCGCGGTCACCGCCAAGCAGATCCGCCTGGCCGCCAGCGCCCATGTGGACGGCGACATCACCCACGAGCAGCTGGCCATCGAGGCCGGCGCCTTCTTCCAGGGCCGCTCGCTGAAGTTCCAGCGCCAGGCCGCGCCTGCGGCCGCCGCCATCCTGGCGCCCAAGCCGGTCGAAAAGCCGGCCGACAAGCCTGTGGCTGTGGCGAGCTAGCCACCTCCTTCCCTCCCCTCCTCCCCTGAAGGGGAGGGAAAGGCCTAGTCCTTGGCGCAGGCGCTCCGGTCGCCCGACTTGCAGGCGGCGACCTGAGCCTGCCAGGCGGCGCGGTCGGCTTCGTACTGGGCCTTGCGGCGGGCGGCTTCGGCCTCCGTCGCGGCGACCGCCTCGCGATAGGCCTTCTGCTGGGCCTCGAAGGCCGCCATGGCGGCCTGGTGCCTGGCCTCGGCGGCCTTTTCCCGCGCCTGCGCGGCCGCATTGCGCTCGCTGATCTGACGGTTCAGGGCCTGGACGCCCGTATCGACCTCCCAGACCGTCCGATCGCCGATGTCCCTCCCCCGCCAGTCGAGGGTCACGAATTTCACCTGCGGGTCGTTCTCCGGTCCAAGGGTGGTCACGCGCTTGAGCTCGGCCGTTGCGGCGGCCTCGCTGTCGGCCCAGGTGCAGGCGACGGCGTCGCGGTGCGCGCCCGGGGCCAGCAGCCCCACCGAGGCGAGGTGTTCGGCGTACTGGCCCCGGTAGGAGTCCAGGAAGTCGAGATCGCCCTGGAACGGCCGGGTCACGGCCACCGCGTTGGCGGTGTCGTTCTTGGCGCCGCAGATGAACCAGGCCGGCGCGGCCTGGGCCAGCGCAGCGGACGGGGCGAGCACCAGGCCCGCGCCCAGCAGGATGAGCGACAGCTTCATCGGCGATCCTCTACTGACGGGAAGCGCCGCAGCCCCGTTGGCCGGGGCCGCCGCAAGGCGTCGACTTGGAGGGCGCATTCTTCCAGGCCTCGAAGGCGGCCCGAGCCTCGGCCTGGCGCCGCACCTCTTCGGCCTTGCGCTGCTCGGAGCGCTTACGCTCCGCCTTCTGCTCGGCTTCCTGGCGCAGGATCTCCTGTCGCCGCTCCGCACGCTCCGCCTGAGTGGGGCCGCTCACGATGATTGCGGGACCGTTCGAGGGTCCCGACGGCGGAGGGGCCGCGGTCACCTGCCGCCGTTTCCCCGAATAGGGGGTGAAGTTGCCGACCGAGCCGCCGGTCAGGGCGTACTCGAACTCGAACAGCGGAGCCCCGTCCTCCTGCCAGCGCTCGGCCATCTCGGCCCGGTACTTCTCGGCCAGCTCACGGGTCGGCCAGCCTTCGCACCGCGGGTTCGTCACATGGGTCTCAATGCCGGCGGCGTCGAAGGACGCCTTCAGACGGGCCTCCATGCGGGATTCGGTGTAGGGGCCGTTGGGATCACCATGGAAATTGCTTTCCGTCCGCGTCACGCGCCCGGGCATCACCTGGGTGATGAACGCGCGGCTGGCGGCGTTCACCCCCTCGTAGGTGGCGCAGTAGGAGAAGCCGGGCTCGGCGTCGGCCGGAGCCTGAGCCAGAGCCTCGCCCGCCATCAGGGGCAGCGCCAGCGCCGCTCCCCACATCCAACGCTTCACTGGCATGCCCCCGCATCCGACAGCGGAAGCTAGGGCTTGCGGTCGCGATTCGTCCACGTGTCCGCGGCTAGGCCGCCCGGGTCGCCCCTACCCGCTGCGCCAGCGAGGCGGCCATGAACGGGTCGAGGTCGCCGTCCAGGACGCCCTGGGTGTCGGACGTCTCGACGTCGGTGCGCAGGTCCTTGACCATCTGGTACGGCTGCAGGACGTAGCTGCGGATCTGGTGGCCCCAGCCGATGTCGGTCTTGGAGTCCTCCAGCGCCTGCTGGGCGGCTTCCCGCTTCTGCAGCTCCAACTCGTACAGTCGCGCCTTCAGCATCTTCCAGGCCCGATCGCGGTTCTGGTGCTGGGACCGTTCGGTCTGACAGGCCACGGCGATGCCGGTCGGGATGTGCGTCAGGCGCACGGCCGAGTCGGTCTTGTTGACGTGCTGGCCGCCCGCGCCCGAGGCCCGGTAGGTGTCGGTGCGCACGTCGGCCGGGTTGATCTCGATCTCGATGGCGTCGTCGACCACCGGATAGACCCACACCGAGGCGAAGCTGGTGTGCCGCCGGGCGCTGGAATCGTAGGGGCTGATGCGCACCAGCCGGTGGACGCCGGCCTCGGTTTTCAGCCAGCCGTAGGCGTTGGGCCCCTTAACCTGCAGGGTCACCGACTTGATGCCGGCCTGTTCGCCGGCGGTCTCTTCGATCACGTCGACGGTCATGCCGTGCGCCTGGGCCCAGCGGCTGTACATCCGCATCAGCATCAGGGCCCAGTCGTTGGACTCGGTGCCGCCGGCGCCGGAATTGATCTCGACATAGGCGTCGTTGCCGTCGGCCTCGCCGCTCAGCAGGGCCTCAAGCTCGGCCCGCGCGGCGCGCTCCTTCAGCGAGGCCAGCTGGGCGCGGGCCTCCTCGAGGGCCGACTCGTCGCCTTCGGCGTCGGCCAGTTCGGCGTACTCGACGGCCTCGGCGAGGTCGCGCTCGAGGCCCTGCACGGCCTCGACCTGGCTGGCGAGGCGGGTGCGCTCGCGCATGATGGCCTGGGCGGCCTCAGCGTCGTCCCAGAGGGTGGGATCCTCGACCCGGGCGTTCAGCTCGTCGAGCTTGCGAAGGGCAGGTTCCCAGTCAAAGACGCCTCCTGAGCAGTTCGATCGACTGCTCGATGTCGGCCGAGGAGGCCTGGACATCCGCTCTCATGGAGAAGGGCTCCGTGGGGGGGTGAATGGGCCGCGCGATATAGGCCGCGGCCCGGCTCAATACAATCCGCTCATGTCGTCGGCGGGCCGCTTGGGCGGCGGGGGCGGCGGCGGGCGCACGGCGTCGGCGGCGTTGTCGGCCCCGGAGATCCGACCGCCCGGCCAGGCCTTGGTGTAGGGCTGCGGGCCGCGCGGGGTCCGCGCCGCGCCGGCCGCGCTGGACACCGGCTGACGCGCCTGCGGCTCGGTGCCGGGCCGGAACGCCTCGCGGATGCCGCGCACCATGCCGAACTTGGCGGTCTTCGGCGGCTTGAACTCGGTCTTCGGCCAGTCCTTCGCGGCCTCGGTCATGAAGTCGATGAAGATCGGCACCGCTGCGGTCGTGCCCGTTTCGCCGTTGCCGAGGCTGCGGTTGTCGTCGAAGCCGACGAACACGCCCACCACGACCTGCGGCGAGAAGCCGACGAACCAGGCGCTGCGGTACTCGTTGGTGGTGCCGGTCTTGCCGCCCACCGGCCGATCCAGCACCCGCGCCGAGGCGGCGGTGCCGCGCAGCACCACGCCCTCCAGCATGGAGGTGATCTGGTAGGCGGTGACCGGATCCAGCACCTGCTCGCCGCCCGGCGGGATGCGCGGGCTCTCGTCGCCGGCGAAGCCGGCGTCGCAGCGCGGGCATTTGCGGTCGTCCGCCTTGAGGATGACCTCCCCTTCGCGGTTCTGGACCAGCTCGATCAGGTGCGGGTTGATCTTGCGCCCGCCGTTGACGAACGAGGCGTAGGCGGCGGTCAGCCGGAAGGGCGTCGTCTCCCCTGCCCCCAGCGACATCGACAGCACAGGCGCCATGTCCTCGACCACGTCCATACGCTTGGCCAGGTCCACGACCTTGCGCATCCCGACGCCCTGGGCCAGGCGCACCGTCATGGTGTTGCGCGACAACTCCAGGCCCCGGCGCAGGGTCAGCGCGCCGTAGTACTGGCGGTTGTAGTTCTCCGGCCGCCAGACCGAGCCCGGCGTCGCGCCCGGCAGGCTGATCGCCGAGTCCATCACCACGCTGGAGGGCGTGTAGCCGTTCTCCAGCGCCGCGGCGTAGACGATCGGCTTGAACGCCGAGCCGGGCTGCCGGTAGGCCTGCGTGGCCCGGTTGAAGTTCTGCAGCGAGAAGGAATAGCCGCCGACCATGGCCAGCACCCGGCCCGAGTAAGGCTCGATCGCCACCAGGGCGCCGTTCACCGCCGGAATCTGACGCAGACGGAAACCGCCCTGCTCGCCCGGCTCGACGAAGACGATGTCGCCGATGTTGAGGCCCTTGCCGCGGTTGGCCCACGCGACGTCTTCGCTGACCAGCTCGCCGGCGACGTTCTCCACGGTCAGCACCTTGACCCCGCCGGCCGTGTCGGTGACCACCGCATGGCGCCACTCGGCGCGCTCGGCGGGACGGGCGACCTTGAGGGCGGACTTCTCCCAACCCGGGGCGATGTCGATGCGGAACCGGGCCCCGCGCCAGCCGTGGCGGCGGTCGTAGGCCTCCAGCCCCTTCATCAGCGCCACCCGGGCGGCGGTCTGCAGCCGCGGATCGAGGGTGGTGCGCATGTAGTAGCCGCCTTCCAGCAGCTCATCGCCCATGGTGGCCAGGCCGCGGCGGCGGACCTCCTCCACGAAGTAGTCGGCGTCGCGGTACCTCGCCCGCGCCGGCGCCTGCTGGACCTTGAGGTCCTCGGCCATGGCCTTGCGGGCCTCTTCGTGGCTCACCCAGCCCAGCGAGGCCATCTCGCGCAGGATCCAGTTGCGCCGCTCCAGCGCCTGCTGCTTGCGGCGGATCGGGTGGTAGTTCTGCGGCCCCTTCGGCAGGGCGGCCAGATAGGCGGCCTCGGCCAGGGTCAGGTCGTTGATCGACTTGCCGAAGTAGTTGTAGGCCGCCGCGCCCACCCCGTAGGAGCGGTAGCCCAGCCAGATCTCGTTCAGATAGAGCTCGAGGATCTGCTCCTTGGTGAGCACCCGCTCCAGACTGCCGGCGAGGATCGCCTCCCTCATCTTGCGGCCCAGCGTGACGTCGCTGGTCAGAAGGACGTTCTTGGCCACCTGCTGGGTGATGGTCGAGCCGCCCTCGAGACGCCTGCCCTGCACCAGGTTGAAGACGTTCTTGATCATCGCCCGCGTCAGGCCCGCCGGATCGACGCCGCCGTGCTGGAAGAAGCTGCGGTCCTCGGCGGCCATGAACGCCTGCACCAGATTGGCGGGCATGGCGTCGTAGGGCACGTAGATCCGCCGCTCGCGGGAGAATTCCCCGATCAGGGTGCCGTCCCAGGCGTAGGCGCGGGTGGCCGTCGGCGGCCGGTAGTCGGCCAGGTCCGCGGCGTCGGGCATGTCGTGGAACAGCCAGGCGGCGTAGATCGCCAGGCACAAGCCGGCCACCGCGATGGCGGAGAGCGCCGTGACGCCGGCGACCGCGAGCCATCTTTCAGGGGGTTTCAAGACCGTTTCGCCTCCGCGGGGATCTCCTCCCGCCCAGAGGGGTTCGTCTAGACCCGTTCGCGAAGGGCGCCAACGGCCAGTTGGCCGGCCGCGTCAGCGCGCCGCGAGCTTGGTGTGCTCGGCGAAGTAGGCGTCGATGGCGTCGCCGACGGCGTTCATCAGCCGCGTGCGGTGGGCCTTGGAGCGCAGGTTCGCCTCGTCGCGGGCGTTGGTCAGGAAGCCCATTTCGAGCAGCACGGCCGGCACGTCGGGGGCCAGCAGCACCGCCAGGCCCGCCTCCCGGTGGCTGCGGCGCAGCAGCGGGGTGTGGTCGTCGATGCCGTCCAGCAGCACCTCGGCGAAGGCCGCCGAGCGGTTCTTGGTGGCCCGCTGGGTCAGGTCCAGGAGGATGTCGCGCACGCCGGTGTCGGAGGCGCTGGCGCTCATGAACCAGTCCTCCTTGTTGACGAACTTGGCCGACCGGTGGGCGGCCTTGTCCGACAGGGTGTAGACCGAGGCGCCGCGCAGGCCGTCCTCGGCGCCGGCGTCGGCGTGCAGCGAGATGAACAGGTCCGCGTCGGCCCGGCGGGCGATCTGCACCCGGCTCTCCAGCGGGACGTACTGGTCCGAGGCGCGGGTCATCACCACCTTGTAGCGGCCGTCGCGCTCGAGGCGGGCCTTCAGGGCCTGGGCCGCCGCCAGCGTGAGGTCCTTCTCCACCGACTTCTGGCCCTGGGCGCCCGGGTCCTTGCCGCCGTGCCCGGCGTCGATCACCACCACCTTCTTCAGGCGCAGCGGCGCGGCGCGGACCTGGGTGGGACGGCTGGTCAGCTGGGCGGACTTGGCGGCGGCCGGATTGGCGGCGGCCAGGTCGATGACGTACCTGTAGTGGGCGATCCCGTCGGCGGGCGGCAGCAGGAAGCGGCGCTTGATGGTCGCATCGGCCGCGAGGTCGAGGCGCAGGCGGGCGGCCCCGCCGCTCTCGTCCAGCACCCAGCTCTTCACCAGGCCGTAGCGGCCGCCCTGCAGCGGCTGGTCCACGCTCACGCCCGGCAGGGCCACCACGACGCGGCGGTCGCCCGAGCCGTCGGAACTGACCCGGCCCGAGGCCGAGCTGTCGAGATCGATGACGATTCGGGTCTCCGCGGCGCTGCCGCCCACCCGCACCTTCTTCACGCCGCCCGGATCGGCCGCGGCGTGGGACGCGGCGAAGGCGGTCAGCGCGGCGACCGCCGCGAGGCCGACGACCCCGATACGCACCGCCGACCGCTGCAACAGACCTCGTACGCGCGCGAGCATGCCTCGCCCCAGCCACTCAACAGAAGGGTCTGAATACTACGCAAGGCGCGGGTGCATAAATGGTTAAGCAGACGTTGCGACCGACAGCCGCTTTCCTTTTGGTCCCCGGTGTTGCAATGTCGCGCCGCGTGAACGCGCCCGGCCATCTTCGCAGGCGCCGCGTTCGCCGACCCCCCGCGTCGCCAACGGCTGTCACCGGCCCCGACGCACTCATCCGATCGCGCGCCGCCCGGCGCGTCTTGGGAACACATTATGGGCAGCGTCGCACGAGCCCCATCTCGGCCTCTCACCGCCCGCGCCGCCACTGGCGACGCGATCCGCGGACCCGCGCGCGCCCCTCATACAAGCTGGCTGCGCCCAGGCCTTACGGCCCCGGCGCGCCGCGGAGATCCGCTTAATGACAAAGAAGATGCTGATCGACGCCGCCCACGCCGAAGAGACGCGTGTGGTGCTCGTCGATGGGAACCGCGTTGAAGATTTCGATTTCGAGAGCCAGAGCAGGAAACAGCTTCGGGGAAACATCTATCTCGCCAAAGTCACCCGCGTAGAGCCCTCGCTCCAGGCGGCCTTCGTCGAGTACGGCGGCAACCGCCACGGTTTCCTGGCCTTCAACGAAATCCACCCCGACTACTACCAGATCCCGGTCGCCGACCGGGAGGCGCTGCTGCGCGAGGAAGCCGAGGAGGACGACGCGCCCGTCGTCGCCCGTGAACTCGACGCCGACGACGAGGACGCGGTCGCCGCGGCCGACGACGACGACGACGTCATGGAGGAAGAGGTCGCCCGGCGCCGCCGGCGGCTGATGCGCAAGTACAAGATCCAGGAAGTGATCCGCCGCCGGCAGATCATGCTGGTGCAGGTCGTCAAGGAAGAGCGCGGCAACAAGGGCGCGGCCCTGACCACCTACCTCTCCCTGGCCGGCCGCTACGGCGTCCTGATGCCCAACACCGCCCGCGGCGGGGGCATCAGCCGCAAGATCACCACGGCCACCGACCGCAAGCGGCTGAAGACCGTCGTCCAGAGCCTGGACGTGCCGCAAGGCATGGGCCTGATCGTCCGCACCGCGGGCGCCAAGCGGACAAAGGCCGAGATCAAAAGGGATTACGAGTATCTCCTCAGGCTTTGGGAGAACATCCGCGAGACCACCCTCCACTCGATCGCGCCGGCGCTGATCTACGAGGAGGAGGACCTGGTGAAGCGGGCGATCCGCGACCTCTACGACAAGGACATCGAGGGGGTCTGGGTCGAGGGCGAGGCCGGCTTCAAGGAAGCGCGCGACTTCATGCGCATGCTGATGCCGTCGCAGGCGAAGAAGGTGCAGCTCTACCGCGAGCCGACGCCGCTGTTCGTCAAGCACAAGGTCGAGGACCACCTGTCCCAGATCTATTCGCCGGTGGTGCCGCTGCGGAGCGGCGGCTACCTGGTGATCAACCAGACCGAGGCCCTGGTCGCCATTGACGTGAACTCCGGCCGCGCGACGCGCGAGCGGAACATCGAGGCCACGGCGCTCAAGACCAACATGGAAGCGGCCGAGGAAGCCGCCCGCCAGCTGCGGCTGCGCGACCTGGCCGGCCTGATCGTCATCGACTTCATCGACATGGATGAGGCGAAGAACAACCGGGCCGTCGAGAAGAAGCTGAAGGACTCGCTGAAGGACGACCGCGCCCGCGTGCAGATGGGCAAGATCAGTCCCTTCGGGCTGATGGAGATCTCCCGCCAGCGCCGCCGCACCGGCGTGCTGGAGGGCACGACCCACGTGTGCGAGCACTGCGGCGGCACCGGCCGGGTGCGCTCAGTCGAATCGAGCGCCCTGGCGGCGTTGCGCGCGGTCGAGGTCGAGGCCCTGAAGGGGGGCGGCGAAGTGACCCTGAAGGTTCCTCGCGCCGTCGGCCTCTACATCCTCAATGAGAAGCGCAGCCACCTGGCGCGCCTCAACGAGACGCTGGGCCTGTTCGTCACGGTGGTGATCGACGACGCCCTGCCGCACGCCGAGCACGAGATCGAGCGGACCTCCTCCGAGCCGCGGCCGGACCACGTGCCGGTCGCCTCGGCGCCGGCCGCGGCCTACGCCCCGGCGGTGGACGAGGAGTTCGAGGACGAGGAGCTCGAGGCGGCCTTCGACGAGGAGGACGAGGAAGAGATCGAGGCCGAAGCCGATGCCCGCGCGCCCCGCCGCGAGGCCGACGCCGGCGAGGCCGAGGGCGGCCGGGGCGGCCGCCGCCGCCGCCGCCGCCGCGGCCGCCGCGGCGAGGAAGCCCGCGAAGGCGGCGAGCGCCCGGTGATCGAGGTCCGCGAAGGCCGCGAGCCGCGCGAGGAGGACGAGGGCCAGGCCCGCCGTCGCCGCCGCGGCCGCCGCGGCGGTCGCCGGATGCGCGAGGAAGGCCGTCCGTCCGACGTCTACGCCTGGATCCGCCCCTGGGCGCCCTGGGGCGAGGACCCGTTCGTCTGGCACGACCCGGCCGAGGACCTGCGTCCGGCGGCTGAAGCCGCCCCGGCGCCCGTCGCCGCGACGGCGCCTGTCGAGGCCCCTGCCCCCGAGCCCGTGACCGAAGCTGCCCCGCCGGCCCCGCCGGCCGCCGCCGCCGCGGACGAGGAGATCTGGGTCGAGCTGCCGGCTGCGGAAGAAAAGCCCAAGCGGGCTCGCCGCTCGCGCAGCAAGAAGGCCGCGCCCGCCGCCGAGGCGGCCGCACCGGTCGCCGAGGAGGCCGCAGCGCCGCCTCCGGCCGCCGAGGCTGCGCCGGAGCCGGCCCCGCCTGCGCCGGAACCCGAGCCGGCCGCGGCCGCCGAGCCGGTCCGCCAGCCGGAGCCGGAGATGGCCGAGGCCGCCGCACCGGCGCCACGCGCCGTCCGGCCGCCGCCGCAGGAGGATCCGGCCGAGATCTCGGCGCCGCCGCCCGCGCCGCGGCGAGGCTGGTGGCGCCGCGGCTAAGGCGTTAGGCTCCAGGCGGAGCCATATTTGGGGGGAGTGTTCGGAGATTGTTCGGCATGGCCGCCCCTAAGTTCTGGTCCCGCCTGGCGTCCGCCCTTGCTGTCGCCGCCTCGCTTCTCATTCCGCCTGCGCAGGCCCATGCGCAGGGGATGTCGCTGATCCGCGACACCGAGATCGAGGCGACCCTGCGCGGCTACCTCGATCCGCTGATCGTGGCGGCCGGCATGGAGCCGAAGAACGTCGAGTTCCTGCTGATCGGCGACAAGGACCTGAACGCCTTCGCCGGGCCCGGCGTCATCGGCCTGCACACCGGACTGATCCTGGAATCGGAGACCCCGAACCAGATCCAGGGCGTGCTGGCGCACGAGGTCGGACACCTGTCGGGCGGCCACTCCGCCCGCTCGGGCGAGATGAACCGGGCCGGCCTGCGCCCCTTCCTGCTGACCATGGGCTTGGGCGTGCTCGCCGCCCTCGCCGGCTCCGGCGAAGCGGCCGCGGGCCTGGTCACCAGCGCCCCCTACTTCGGCACCCTGGGCGCCCTCGGTCACTCGCGCGAGCAGGAGCACCGCGCCGACCAGGCCGGCGCCCAGATCCTCGAGCGGGCCGGCGTGTCCGGCAAAGGCCTCGTCGAGTTCTTCAACAATTTCCGCTACCAGGAGGTGTTCAGCGAAGCCCGGCGCTACGCCTACTTCCGCAGCCACCCGATCTCCTCGGACCGGATCTCGGCCCTGCAGGCCAAGGTCAAGACCCTGCCGTCCTACGGAAAGGAGAGCCCGCCGGAGATGGTGGCCGAGTACGATGTGATGAAGGCCAAGCTCGACGGCTTCCTGAACCCCAGCGTGGCGATCACCAAGTACGGCGAGAAGGACACGAGCTATCCGGCCCGCTACGCTCGCTCGATCGCCTACTACCAGCTCAAGCAGCCCGACAAGGCGCTGAAGATCATCGACGAACTGCTCGTGGAGCAGCCCGAGAACGCCTACCTGTGGGAGCTGAAGGGTCAGATCCTGTTCGAATTCGGACGAGCCAAGGAGGCCGAGGCGCCTCAGCGGCGGTCGGTCGAACTGATGCCGGAGGCGCCGCTGCTGCGCATCAACCTCGGCCAGACGCTGATCGCCCTCGACGATCCGGCGAAGCTGGACGAGGGGATCGCCGAGCTGCGCAGGGCCGTCACCCAGGAGGACGACAACGCCGTCGCCTGGCGGTTGCTGGCGACCGCCTACGACCGCAAGGGCGAGGAGGGCCTGGCCCGGCTCGCCACCGCCGAATACAACTTCGCCATCGGCCAGGCGCAGGAAGCGCGGGTCTTCGCGATGCGCGCCCGGGAGAAGCTCTCCAAGGACACCCCGCAGTGGCGGCGGGCCACCGACATCGTGCTGGCTTCCCAGCCCTCGAAGGAGGACCTGCGGGACCTGGCGAAAGAGGGCTCGATCGCACGCGGCTCGATCCGCTGAGCTTGGTTTAACCCCAGTCCGGGCCATCTTACGTCCATGAGTTTCCGATTCGCCTTGGCGCTCGGCGCCGCCGCCCTCGCCCTCGCCGGCTGCCAACGCTCCTCTGACGCGGCGTTCGGCCAGAAGGTCCGCGCCTACCTGCTCGAAAACCCCGAGGTGCTCGTCGAGGTCAGCCAGAAGCTGGAGGAGAAGCGCACCGCCGAGGCCGCCAACCTGGCTCGCGCCGGCTACGAAAAGCATCAGGCGGCCCTGGAGCGCGATCCGCGCGACGTGGTCGCCAACCCGAACGGGGCCATCACCGTCGTCGAGTTCTACGACTACAAGTGCGGCTACTGTAAGCTGGTGGCCTCGGAGATCGCGACGCTGATCCGCGAGAACCCGGACGTGCGCTTCGTCTTCAAGGAGTACCCGATCTTCGGCGGCGACTCGCTGGTCGCCGCGCAGGTCATGGCCTCGCCCGCCGTGCGGCCCAAGGCGCTCGAACTGCACCAGCGGCTGATGTCCGAGAAGGCGCTCGACGCCGCGGCGATCCAGCGCAACCTGGTGGCCGTCGGCCTCGATCCGAAGGCCGTTCAGGCCTCCGCCGAATCCGAGGCGGTGCGCCAGCACCTGACCGACAACCATCGGCTGGCCGAGGCCCTGGGCATCCAGGGCACGCCCCACTTCATCGTGGGCGGGACCTCCGTCTCCGGCGCCGACATGGACGCCCTGCGGCTGGCGATCGCCAAGGCCCGCGCCGGCGGCGCGCAGCAGGCCGCCGCCAGCTAGCGCGCAAAGAAAGGCCGCCCGCCCCGGGGAGGGAGCGGGCGGCGAGTTTGGGCCGATGGAACCGGGGGGATCAGAGGTTCGCCGGCCGCGTGTTGACGCCCCACATCAGGCTCGCTTCTCCTCACAGGCGCCGCTCCCGGTGGTCAGGGTGCAGCCCCGCTCGCAGTACATCCGCGCCGTGTTCCCGGCCCCGTCCGTGCACTCGGCGACCGAGACGCCCGACGCGCAGGTCCCCTTCCCCGTGCCGGTCGACAGGCGGTAGGTGACGCCGCCGCAGGTCTTCTCGATCGAGGCGCGGGCATAGCGCACCGGGGCGGCCGCCTTCGGCGGCGCCGCGTCGGCCTGCGCCAGCTGAATGGTCACGCCGCGATCGACGGGCGGCGTCTGGCCCGAGGCCGTGTCGGCGATGGTGGCGGCGACGGCGATGGCGACCACGGCCCCGACGGCCAGCTCCAGCGGCTTCATCATCCTGGTTTCGTCCCTGCGTTTTCTCGATGCGGCCCGCCGCTCGTGTTGGCCGGGTGTTTAGGAGCGCTCGCGGAAGGCGAGCAGATGCAGCGTCGCACGGCGAGATGCGCCACCGTTGCAGCGTCTGTCTGCAACCGGTGCAGGCCCGGTTGCATGGCGTTGCATTTCGGGGAACAGGGCTTCGCCGCGACGGGTTGAGCCCTCGACCAGCCACCCGAGGAGTCCCGCCATGGCCGAACCGAACACCGACCGCTCCGCGCCTCAGGGCGACAAGCAGCCCGGCGTCCAGGGCGCCGACGGACGCAAGACCAACCCGGACCAGCCGATCGAGAACCGCGACGACGTCACCAACAAGGGCGGCCAGATCGCCCAGGACAGCGAGCAGTCCACGGGACTGGGCAGCGGACAGGCTTAGGGGTTGGGGTGACAGGTAGGCCGCACGCGGCCAACCCGTCACCGGCGGATCTTGGTGACTGGTTGGGCGCAGCCCTACCTGTCTCGCCGCAGAACTAGATCATCCCCGACAGCGGGCTCGAGGGATCGGCGTACATCCGCTTGGGCATGCGGCCGGCGAGGTAGGCCTCCCGGCCGGCGATCACCGCGTGCTTCATCGCCCGGGCCATGCGGATGGGGTCCTTGGCCTCGGCGATGGCGGTGTTCATCAGCACGGCGTCGCAGCCGAGCTCCATCGCCAGCACCGCGTCGGAGGCCGTGCCGACCCCGGCGTCCACCAGCACCGGCACCTTCGACTGTTCGAGGATCAGGCCGAGGTTGAGGAAGTTCTGGATGCCGCGCCCGGAGCCGATCGGCGCGCCCGCCGGCATGATCGCCGCGGCGCCGGCCTCCTCCAGCTTCCTGGCGTAGACCGGGTCGTCGTTGGTGTAGACCATCACCTGAAAGCCGTCGGCGACGAGCAGCTTCAGCGCCCGCAGCGTCTCCTCCATGTCCGGCAACAGGTGCTTGGTGTTGGAGAGCACCTCCAGCTTCACCAGGTCCCAGCCGCCGGCCTCGCGGGCCAGCCGCAGGGTGCGCACCGCCTCCTCGCCGGTGTAGCAGCCGGCGGTGTTCGGCAGGAAGGTGAAGCGGTCGGGCTTCACGTGGTCGACCAGCATCGGCTGGCTGGGGTCCGACAGGTTCACCCGCCGCAGCGCCACGGTGACGATCTCGGCGCCCGCGGCCTCCGCCGCGGCGGCGTTCTGGGCGTAGTCCTTGTACTTGCCCGTACCGACGATCAGGCGGGAGCGGAAGGTGCGCCCCGCAACGGTCCAGGTGTCTTCGGCTTGCACGGCGCCGTCCATCATCCCCCTCCCACGAACTGCACGATCTCGATCCGGTCGCCGTCGGCGATCGGGGTCCTGGCATAGACGGAGCGGGGTACGATCTCGAGGTTGCGCTCCACGGCGACCTTGCGCGGATCGAGGCCCAGCGCGGCGACCAGGCCCGCGATATCGCGGACCTCCTGGAACGCCCGGGTCTCGCCGTTGATGGTCAAGGTCGTCATGGGTCTGTCGCCAAGTGCTTGTTACCCCAGCCCCGCCCCGGTACAAGACGCCGGAATCGACCGCGGGGCCGAATGTCGAAACCGATCTATGTGCTGAGCGGCCCCAATCTCAACCTCTTGGGCGTCCGTGAGCCGGAGATTTACGGAAAACAGACCTTGGACGACGTGCGAGCGGCCTGTGAGGCCCGCGCCGCTGCACTCGGCCGCACGCTTGTGTTCCGTCAATCGAACCATGAGGGCGAGCTCATCGATTGGGTGCAGGAGGCAAGGGAGGCCGCCAGCGCCCTGGTCATCAATCCGGCCGGCTACGGCCACACCTCCGTCGCGCTGCTGGACGCGCTGAAGATGCTCGCCATTCCCATCGTCGAGTGTCATCTGTCGAACCCGGCCGCGCGGGAGGAGTTCCGCAGGCACACCTACGTCTCCCTCGCCGCCACGGGCCTGGTCTCAGGCTTCGGCGCGAGAAGCTACGAACTGGCCGTCGAGGCCGCCGCGGGCCTCACCGCGTAAGCCTCCAACAAGGGTCTTTGTCATGGCGAGCAGTCCGAAGGCTTCGGCCGATCCGATCGATGCGCGTATGGTGCGCAAGCTGGCCGACATCCTCACAGATACCGGCCTCACCGAGATCGAGGTCGAGCACAACGGCCTGAAGATCCGCGTCGCCCGCAGCCTGACCATCCAGGCCCAGGTCGCGCCCAGCGCCTACGCCCCTGCGGCCCACGCCCCGGCCGCGCCCGCCGCCGAAGCCGCGCCCGCCGCCCCGGCCGCGCCGCGCGGGGACACGGTCAACTCGCCGATGGTCGGCACGGTCTACCTGCAGCCCCAGCCGGGCGCCGATCCCTTCGTCAAGGTCGGCGACACCGTCCAGGCCGGCCAGACGCTGATGATCGTCGAGGCGATGAAGACGATGAACCCGATCCCCGCCCCGAAGGGCGGCAAGGTCGTGGAGATCCTCGTCGAGGACGGCCAGCCGGTCGAGTTCGGCGAGCCCCTGATCGTCCTCGAGTAGGGCCATGTTCGAGAAAATCCTCATCGCCAACCGCGGCGAGATCGCCCTGCGGGTGCACCGCGCCTGCAAGGAAATGGGCATCTCCACCGTGGCCGTGCACTCCGAGGCCGACGCCGGCGCCATGTGGGTGCGGCTGGCCGACGAGAGCGTCTGCATCGGCCCGGCGCCCGCCGCCAAGAGCTACCTGAACATCCCTTCGATCATCGCCGCGGCGGAGATCACCGGGGCCAACGCCATCCACCCGGGCTACGGCTTCCTGTCCGAGAACGCCCGCTTCGCCGAGATCGTCCAGGCGCACGGCTTCACCTTCATCGGACCCAAGCCGGAGCACATCCGGATGATGGGCGACAAGATCACCGCGAAGCAGGCGGCCAGGGACGCCGGCATCCCGGTGGTCCCCGGCTCCGACGGCGCCGTGAAGACCGAGGAAGAGGCCGAGGCCGCCGCCAAGCAGATCGGCTTCCCGGTGCTGATCAAGGCCGCCGCCGGCGGCGGCGGGCGTGGCATGAAGGTCGCCGCGACGCCGGAGAGCCTGGCCGAGGCGGTCTCCACCGCCCAGGCCGAGGCCCGCGCCGCGTTCGGCGACGACGCCGTCTACATGGAGCGCTACCTCCAGACCCCGCGGCACATCGAGATCCAGGTCATCGCCGACAGCTTCGGCAACGTCTGCCACCTGGGCGAACGCGACTGCTCCCTGCAGCGCCGCCACCAGAAGGTTCTGGAGGAAGCGCCCTCCCCGGCTATCGACGCGAAGGCTCGCGAAAGGATCGGTCAGATCGTCGTCGAGGCCGTGAAGAAGTTCGGCTATCTCGGCGTGGGGACTGTGGAATTCCTCTACGAGAATGGGGAGTTCTTCTTCATCGAGATGAACACCCGCCTGCAGGTGGAGCACCCGGTCACCGAAGCCATCACCGGCATCGACCTGGTCCGCGAGCAGATCCGCATCGCCGCCGGCGAGCCGCTGTCTTTCAAGCAGTCGGACGTGGTCTTCGAAGGCCACGCCATCGAGTGCCGGATCAACGCCGAGAACCCGAAGACCTTCACCCCCTCGCCGGGCCTGGTCACCGACTTCCACGCCCCCGGCGGCCTGGGCGTGCGGCTCGATTCGGCCCTCTACGCCGGCTATTCCATCCCGCCCTACTACGACAGCCTGGCAGGCAAGCTGATCGTCCACGGCCGCGACCGCGAGGAGTGCATCGCTCGCCTCTGCCGCTGCCTGGCCGAGATGGTCGTCGGCGGGATCGAGACCACCATCCCGCTGTTCCAGGAGCTGCTGAACCAGCCCGACATCCGGGCCGGCGTCTACGACATCCACTGGCTCGAACGCTGGATGAAGACGCAGCTCGAAGCGGCGTAACAGCGCCTTCCCTCCCCTTCAGGGGAGGGCGGCCGCGGGCGCAGCGAGCGGACGGGTCGGGAAGTCCCGGCCTTGCAGAGCGCTGAACGACGAGCGCCTCACACGCTCGTCACTCCCCCACCCCGCGATGCTTCGCATCGTCGGCCCTCCCCTGAAGGAGAGGGAAAGGTAGAATGCCCCCATGTCCGCCCGTTTCGGACCCCGTGAGCTTCTCGCCTGTTACGCCCGGGGCGTCTTCCCGATGGCGGATGCGCGGGACGACGAGCGGATCTTCCTGATCGATCCGGAGCGACGGGGCGTGATCCCGCTCGACCGCTTCCACGTCTCCCGGCGGCTGGCGCGCACGGTCCGCAGCGAACCCTTCGAGATCCGCTTCGACACCGCCTTCGAGCAGGTGGTCGAGGCCTGCGCCACCGCCGCCGAGCGCGACGAGACCTGGATCAACCTGCCGATCGAGCGGATGTACTCCGAGCTCGCGGCCCTGGGATTCGCCCACAGCGTCGAATGCTGGAAAGACGGCGAACTGGTCGGCGGCCTCTACGGCGTCTCGCTGAAGGGCGCCTTCTTCGGCGAGAGCATGTTCAGCCGGGCGCGGGACGCCTCCAAGGTCGCCCTGGTGCACCTGGTGGCGCGTCTGAAGATGGCCGGCTTCACGCTGCTGGACGCCCAGTTCATGACCGACCACCTGGCGCAGTTCGGGGCCGAGGAGATTCCCCGGGCCGAGTATCAGGGCCGGCTGGCGGCCGCGCTGGCGGTGGAGGCCGACTTCGGCGCGGCGGCGACCTGCGCCGGCACGGGCGCCCTGCAGGTGATCACCCAGGCGTCGTAGACCGGGTGCTCCAGCGGGTTCAGGCCCGGCGAGGAGGCGTACATCCACCCCCGGAAGGCCCGGCGGGCCGGCGGCGTCGAGCGGCCCGGCTGGGCCCGCGGCTGGCTGTCGATCTCCACATAGGCGATGGCGTCCTCCATCGCCTCCTCGGCGGTGGCCCGCTCGCAGGCCCGCACGGTGAAGACCAGGTTCTTGTAGCGCACCGGCTTGCCGACCTGGGCCTCGAAGCGGAGCGTCTCGGCGGTGATCTTGTCGATCGCCTGCAGGATCGCGACGTTGTGCCGGATCCGCTTGGCCGGCGGCGGCTCGGGCGCGGCCTTCGCCTCGGGCGCCTTGGCGTCTTCCTCAGGCTCCGGCTCGGGCTCGGCCTTCTCGGCTTCGAGCGGCGGCGCGGGCGCCGGCGGCAGCGCCTCGACGACCTCCGGCGGGGCCTCCTCCTGCGGCGGGGCGGCGTCGACCGGCGGGACGATCAGGTCGCCCGGCGGCGCGGTCTGGACCGCCGGCGGCGGCGGCTGGGTCGGCGGCGCCGGCTGGGCCGAGACCACCAGGGCGATCGCACCGGCGCCGGCCAGCGTCGCCGCGCCGATCAGCAGCCGTCGGCTCTTGCGTCCATGGATGCCGCTCTGAGTCATCGGCCGCACTCTAGTCCGGCTTCCAGGCCTCGTAATCGCCGGTCGCCCGCGGCCGTTCGCCGCCGCGCGTCAGCGAGCCCTTGGGCCGCCAGGCGAAGCGGGTGCCCGACAGGTTCGGCAGGTGGTCCTGCTCCCAGGCCTTGCGCGGCAGGGGCGCGGTGGTCGGCGGCTCGGTGAAGGTGTGGTGCAGCCAGCCGTGCCAGTCGGGCGAGACCTTGGAGGCCTCGGCGTAGCCGTTGAAGATCACCCAGCGGCGCTTGCGCCCGTCGTAGCTGTCGGAGGTGTCCTTGGCCTCGTAGTACTTGTTGCCAAGCTCGTCCTGGCCGACGAACACGCCGCGGCGCTTGATGTGGAACTTCGCGCCCAGGGTCCCGCCGTGCCACCAGGTGAAAATCGCCTTCAACACGTCGCTTGGAACCCTTGGCTGCGCCCGAAAAATCGCGCGGACAATACCCCGCCGACTCGGGAGGGTCCAGCGCGGCGGCATTCAAGATGTTGGGGATGACCGCCCCTGCGGCCGCAACATCTATTGAGAGGACCGGCCGGCTCTCCTAACCTCGATTCGCAGGGAGCGGGCGCATGCGTATCGAAGCGGGCACGGCGAGGATCGAACGGCGGACGCTGGAGCGGACCGGCGAGTTCGTCGAGGTGCTGGCTCCCTCGTCGTGGACCAACGCCCGCCTGGAGGCCTGGCTCGACTGGGCCGGCGGCGAGCCGGCCGACCTGCCCGCCGCCATCTTCCGCTTCGCCGAGGACCTGGTGCAGAAGGGCGAGGCGCTGGGCCTGTTCGCCAGCGCCCGGGACCGCGCCGCCTTCCGCCGGGACCTGGGCGCGGCGATGCTGTCGGGGGCCCTGGCCGTGGCCCCGGCCCGCGGCCCGGCGGCCGTCCCGCCTGTCGTGCTCTCCAGCCAGCCCGACTTCGCCCGCCGCATCGAGGCCGCCCGCGCCAAGCGGCGCGGCCAGCTGGCCGCGGAAGCCGCGGCCCAGACGCTGTCGGCCCGGCTGCAGGCGGTGATGGACGCCGTGCTCCGCTGCGAGGGCGATCCTGCGGCGTGCGCCGACCCGGCCGCCAACGTCACCCTCGCCCGGGCCGCCGAAGCCGCCCGCGCGGCCGGCGCCGCCGACGCCCTGATTCTCGACGCCATCGCCCTCGCCCGCGCCGGGGAAAGCCTCTGGCGCGCCGAACCGCCCCGCTTCCCGCTGAGCGGCCCTGCCCTGCTGGCGGTCGCCGACGCGGCCGCCCTGGCCGGCCCCGCCGGCGAGGCGCTGGCCCGCACCGCCTGGGAGTGCGGCATCGTCGGGGTCGCCTTCGACGAGACGGACGCCCGCGCCCTGGCGAGCGTGCGCGGTTCGGCCCGCGCCGCCGTCAACGTCCTTGCCTTCGGGATGGACGAGACCTTCGACGCCGCCTCCTTCGAGGCCGTGGTCCGCCTCGCGGCCCAGGCCCTCTCCGCCCTGCGCCCGCAGCCGGCGCTGCTGGGCCTGGCGGGCGTGGCCGAATGGCTGGCGGCCCAGGGCCTGGCCTACGACTCGGCCGAGGGCCGCGACGCCGTGCGCGACCTATACGCCCGCGCGGCCGATGCGGTGCGGGCCGTCGGCGCGCCGCTGGACGGCGGGCTGTCGGTGTTCGACGACGCCGAACTCGCCCTGCTGCTCGGCGGCGCGCGCCTCTCGGCCGAGCCGTGGACCGGCCCCACGAGCTTCGCCGAGACGGCCGACGGCGTCGTCGTCCGCACCCTCTCCGAGGCCGCTCTTGCCGGCCTCGCCAGGCTCGGCGCGGACGCCGCCGCCGCCCGCGCCGAGGCGCTGGGTCACGGCGACCTCGCCCAGTCGCCGGGCGTCGACCACAAGGGCCTGCGCGCCGCCGGGTTCACCGACCACGAGATCGTCGCCGTCGAGGCCGCGCTGGCCGGCGCGAGCCGCTTGGCCGACGCCTTCACCGTCGAAACCGTCGGCGAGGGTTTCGTGCGCGACGTGCTGGGCGTCGGCGACGCGGAACTCTCCGACCCCGCTTTCGACCTCCTGGCGCGGGCCGGCTTCACGCGCGAGGCGATCGCCGCCGCCGAGGCTTACGCCCTGGGCTCCGGCTCGCTCGCCGAGGCCGGCTTCCTGACGCCGGCCCAGCGTCAGGTGTTCGCCTCCGCCGACGAGCTCGGGCCCGCGCCCTACCTCGCCCTGCTGGCCGCCCTGCGGCCGGTCCTCGCCGTCCCGGCCATGGCCGAGTTCACCCTGCCGTGGGACGCGGCTCCCGACGAGGCGGCCGAGCTCGTCCGCGAGGCCGCCCAGCTGGGCGCCTCGGCCGTCTGGATCCAGCGCGCCGGCCCGCCCGCCAGCGTCGTCCTCGACCTCCCCAAGGCGCCCGAGCCCCAGGCGAGGCCCATGCGCGAGGCCGCGCCCGCTCCCGTCGTGGAAGAGCGGGTCGTGGAGCGGATCGTCGAGCGCGAACGCACCCGCCGCAAGCTGCCCGACCGGCGCAAGGGCTACATCCAGAAAGCCGCCGTCGGCGGCCACAAGGTCTATCTCCACACCGGCGAGTACGACGACGGCGAGCTCGGCGAGATCTTCATCGACATGCACAAGGAAGGCGCCGCCTTCCGCAGCCTGATGAACAACTTCGCCATCGCGATCTCGATCGGGCTGCAGTACGGCGTCCCGCTGGACGAATTCGTCGACGCCTTCGTGTTCACCCGGTTCGAGCCGGCCGGGCCGGTGACCGGCAACGACTCGGTCAAGTCGGCCACCTCGATCCTCGACTACATCTTCCGCGAGCTGGGCGTCTCCTACCTGGGCCGCTCGGACCTGGCCAACGCCGACCCCGGCGAGCTCAACGCCGACGGCCTCGGCCGCGGCGAGGGCGAGGACGCCGCCGCCGCCCTGGCCGAGGGCCAGCTCCAGCCCGCCTCCCGCTTCATCTCCAAGGGCTTCTCCCGCGGCGCGGCCCCGGACAACCTGGTCTTCCTGCCCATCGGCGAGCGCAAGGCGCCCGGCCCCACCAGCCTTGAAGCCGCCGACGTCTGCGCCGCCTGCGGCGACATGGCCGTGGTCCGCAAGGGTGCCGCCCTCATCTGCGACACCTGTGGAACCCGGGCCGGGGAATACCAACCTGACAAGAGCGCCTGATCGCGGCGCGATGCCGGCCCTTCTCATCACTGGCGGCAGCCGCGGCATCGGGCGCGCCACCGCGCTCCTGGCCGCCCAACGTGGCTGGTCTGTGGCGGTGAACTACCGCGCCGACGCCGCCGCCGCCCAAAGCACGATCGCGGCGATCGAGTCCCGAGGCGGGCGCGCGCTGGCGCTCCAAGGGGAGGTCTCGAGCGAAGGCGACGTCGTGCGGATGTTCGAGGCGGCTCAGGCGGCGCTGGGACCTCTGACAGGGGTGGTGGTCAACGCCGGGGTCGTGGGCCCGCCTCAAACCCTCGCCGAGATGAGCGCCGAACGCCTGAAGCGGATGTTCGACGTCAACGTCCTCGGGGCCTACCTGTGCGCGCGGGAAGCCGCCCGACGACTGTCCAGGAGCCGCGGTGGCCAGGGCGGCGCCATCGTCCTGGTCTCGTCGATCGCCGCCAGGCTCGGCTCGCCGTTCGAGTACGTGGACTACGCCGGATCGAAGGCGGCGCTGGACACCCTGACGGTGGGGCTCGCCAAGGAACTCGGGGGCGAGGGTGTGCGCGTGAACGCCGTCCGTCCTGGCCTGATCGACACCGAAATCCACGCCAGCGGCGGCCAGCCCGACCGGGCGCAACGCCTCGGATCGGCGACGCCGATGGGCCGGCCGGGACAGCCGGAAGAGGTGGCCGAAGCCATCCTGTGGCTGCTCAGCGAGGCCTCGTCCTACGCGACGGGCGCCGTGCTCGACATAGGCGGCGGACGCTAGCCGCGAGCGGCCTCCACCTGCGCCAGCAGCGCCAGGAGTTCCCTATCCGGCGCCGATCGTCGCTGCTGGCCCGCCGCTTGCTGTCAGCGTCTCAAACGGACCCACGCTCGAAAGGCGCGTTCCAGAATGAGACCGATCGCCCTCCTCGCCGCCGCCCTGGCGCTGGCCGCCACGCCGGCGCTGGCCCAGAACGCCGGCCAGATCGCCAGCGCCCAGCGGGGCGCCAGCTGCGCCGGCTGCAACCTCTTCCAGGCCGATTTCTCGCGGACCGAGCTGCGCGGCAAGAGCTTCGCCGGGGCGCGGCTGCGCCAGGCGGACCTGTCGGCTTCGGTGATGAACCGCACCAGCTTCGCTCGCGCCGACCTGCGCGACGTGGAGGCGTACGGCGGCGTGTTCACCGGCTCCAGCTTCGCCGGCGCCAACCTGACCGGCGCGAGCTTCGTCGGGACCTACCTGCAGGGCGCCAACTTCCGCGGCGCGGTGCTGGACGGGGCCAATTTCTCGGGCGCCGAGATGGACCGCGCGGTCGGCCTGACCCAGGGCCAGCTGAATCGCGCCTGCGGCGACGCGGCCACCCGGCTGCCGCCGGGCCTCTCCATCCCGCCCTGTTGATCCTCGAAGAATTACCGCGATTTAAGTGGCGGCGGCGTCAACTTTGGCGGCAGATGGTGGCCTCACCCCAGTAGCCGCCAAGGTCTGATGACCCGAATTACTCCGTTCTTCCTGGCTCTCGCCGCCGCCCTGGCCCTGCCGGCGGCCGCCAGCGCCTTGACGGGCGAAAAGGAAGTCCAGCGCTTCACCTCGTTCGGCGGCGCCTGCGCCAACTGCGAGCTGGCGGGCCGGCGGCTGGCCGGGGCCCATTTCATCGGCGCGAACTTCTCCGGCGCCTCGCTGGTCGGGGCCGACCTGCGCGGCGCCAGGTTCGTCGGCTCCGTGCTCGCCAAGGCCGACCTGTCGCGCGCCGACCTCACCGACGCCCACATGACCGGGGCCAACTTCTCCCACGCCAACCTGACCGGCGCGCGGATGCGCGACGTGGAGGCGAGCGGCACGGTCTTCTCCTCGGCCAATCTCTCCGGGGTGGACCTGACCGACAGCCGCGCTCTCGGGGCCAACTTCAACGGCGCCACCCTGACGGGGGCGGCGTTCACCGACGCCAACCTCCAGGGCGCGGTGTTCCGCAACGTCGACGCCCGTGGCGCGAACTTCCGCGACGCCAGGCTGCACGCCACGAACTTCAGCGGCGGCCGGCTGGACCGCGCGTCCTTCCGCTCGGCCAACCTGAGCGGGGCGGCGCTGCGGGGCGGCTCGTTTCGGGGCGCCGACTTCCACGACGCCGACCTGTCCCACGTCAGCCTCGCCGGCGCCGATCTCACCGGCGCTCGCGGGCTTGAGCAATCGCAGCTGAACGAGGCCTGCGGCGACGCCCAGACCAAGCTGCCGCGCGGCCTGACGGTCCGGGCCTGCCGCGGTTCGGGAATCGTTGTGAAGGTCCCGCCGATCCCACCGGTTCCGGCCCTGAAGCCGGCCCAGCCGGGGCCCCGTTACCTGATCATCGCCGAGAGCTTCTAGACCTTCACCGGCGGCGCCAGGCGGATGTGCAGCTCCTTGAGCTGCTTCTCCAGCACCTCAGACGGGGCGTTCATCATCAGGTCCTGGCCCTGCTGGTTCAGCGGGAAGGCGATGACTTCGCGGATCGCGGTCTCGCCGGCCAGCAGCATGACGATCCGGTCGATGCCGGGCGCGAGGCCCCCGTGCGGCGGAGCGCCGTGGCGGAAGGCGTTCAGCATGCCGCCGAACTCGCGCTCCACCGTCTCGGCGTTGTAGCCGGCGATCTCGAACGCCTTCAGCATGATGTCCGGCCGGTGGTTCCGCACCGCGCCGGAGCACAGCTCGTACCCGTTGCAGACGATGTCGTACTGGTAGGCCAGGATATCCAGCGGATCCTTGGTCTCCAGGGCCTCCATCTCGCCCTGCGGCATCGAGAACGGGTTGTGCGAGAAGTCGACGTGGTTCGTCTCCTCGTTCATCTCGTACATCGGGAAGTCGACGATCCAGACGAAGTCGAACCGGTCCTGGGCCACCAGCTCCAGGTCGGTGCCGACCTTGGTCCGGGCCAGGCCCGCGAACTTGTAGAAGACCTTCGGGTCGCCGCCGACGAAGAAGGCCGCATCGCCTTCCTTCAGCCCCAGTTGATCGCGGATGGCGCGGGTGCGCTCATCGCCCAGGTTCTTGGCGATCGGGCCTGCGCCCCCCTCCTCGCCCTCGCGCCAGAAGACGTAGCCGAGGCCGGGCTGGCCCTCACCCTCTGCCCAGGCGTTCATCTTGTCGCAGAAGGCGCGCGAGCCGCCGCCGGGCGCCGGAATGGCCCAGATGGCGTTCTTCGGGTTCTCCAGCATGCGCGCGAAGACGCCGAAGCCGCCGCCGCGGAAGTGCTCGGAGACGTCCTGCATCACCAGCGGGTTGCGCAGGTCCGGCTTGTCGGTCCCGTACTTGGAGATCGCCTCCCGGTAAGGGATGCGCGGGAACGGATAGGGCGTCACCGCCTTGCCGTCCGCGAACTCCTCGAAGACGCCGTGCAGCACCGGCTCGATGGCGGCGAATACGTCCTCTTGGGTGACGAAGCTCATCTCGACGTCGAGCTGGTAGAACTCGAGCGAGCGGTCGGCGCGCAGGTCCTCGTCCCGGAAGCAGGGGGCGATCTGGAAATAGCGGTCGAAGCCGGCGACCATCAGCAGCTGCTTGAACTGCTGCGGGGCCTGCGGCAGCGCGTAGAACCTGCCCGGGTGCAGCCGCGAGGGGACCAGGAAGTCGCGCGCGCCCTCAGGGCTGGACGCCGTCAGGATCGGCGTCTGGAACTCCAGGAAGCCCTGGGCCGTCATGCGGTTGCGGATCGACTGGATGACCTTGGAACGCAGCACGACGTTGCGGTGCAAGGTCTCGCGGCGCAGGTCCAGGTGGCGGTTCTTCAGCCGGATCTCTTCGGGATATTCCGGCTCACCGAAGACCGGCAGCGGCAGCTCGGCGGCCTCGGACAGCACGTCCAGCCCGCGCACGCGCACCTCGACCTCGCCGGTCGGCAGGTTGGCGTTCACCGTTTCGGGCGTGCGCTTCACGACCTCGCCGTCGATCTTGATCACGCTCTCGGCGCGCAGCCGCTCGGCGACGTCGAATCCCGGCGTGCCGGGCGCCAGCACCAGCTGCGTCAGCCCATAGTGGTCGCGCAGGTCGATGAACATCAGCCCGCCGTGGTCGCGCTTGCGGTGGATCCAGCCCGACAGCCGGACGGTCTTGCCCTCATCGGCGGCGCGCAGGGCGCCGCAGGTGTGCGTGCGGAATTGGTGCATCTTCGTGTTCGGACCGGCTGGGTTGGAAGGCGCGGAAGGGCGCATGACGCGCCCCCCTTTGTCAAGGCAAGCCCCGTGCCACGTCGCCGCGTCCCATTTCGGCTGACGGGTGCGCCTCGCGCCTATTTCTCCGGCTCGACGAGCGCCTGGTAGACCAAAGTGCGCGACAGGGCGCCAAGCGGCGTCGTCCCGCTGCGGGACCCGCCCATGCGCTGGATCATGCCGACGAAGAACAGGTCGTTGGTCGGGTCGATCCAGAACCAGGTGCCGGCCGCCCCGCCCCAGCTCATCGTCCCCTCGCCTTCCAGCGTGCCGGCCTTGCGCGGGTCCAGCACGACCATGAAGTCGAGGCCGAAGCCGACGTGCTCGTTGAAGCGCGAGCCGGCGCCGCCGCCGCCGTCGGAGGTGACCAGCACCTTCTCGGGAATGGCGTTGGTGCGCATCAGCTCGATGGAGGCCGGCGAGAGGATGCGCGCCCCCTCCAGCTCGCCGCCGTTGAGGATCATCTGGCAGAAGCGGGCGTAGTCGCTGGTGGTGGAAACGAGGCCCCCGCCGCCGGACTCAAGGGCCGGGGGACGGGTGAAGTCCTGGGCGCGCCCGCCGGCCGGGCTCTGCGAGGCTGCGATCAGCTTGCCATTCCGCGGATCGAAGCCATAGACCTCCGCCAGCCGCCCGGCCTTGTCGGCGGGGACGTAGAAGGCGGTGTCGACCATCTTCAGGGGCCCGAACAACCGCTCCTGCAGGAACTGGCCGAACGGCTTTCCGGAGAGCTTCTCGACGAGGTATCCCTGGATGTCGACAGCGGCGCTGTAATACCAGCGCTCCCCCGGATGATACATCAACGGGATGGTCGAGATCTTGCCGACCATCTCCTGCAGGCCGTTGGCGCGCAGCACGCCGCTGGCCCGGAACTGCTGGTCCACATAGTGCTGGTCCGACAGGCCGTAACCGAAGCCCGCCGTGTGGCTCATCAGCTGGCGCATGGTGATGGGGCTCTTCGGGTCCTCCAGGATCGGCCGCCCGTGGGCGTCCGTCCCGGTCATCACCTTCAGGCCCTTGAACTCGGGGATGTAGCGGGTGACCGGATCGTCCAGCCGCCACTTGCCCTCCTCGAACAGGATCATCATGGCCACGCCGGTGATCGGCTTGGACATGGAGTAGATGCGGACGATGGCGTCCTTGCTCATCGGCCGGCCGGGCGCGGCCTCGCCATAGGTGTTGAAGGCCACGACCTTGCCGTGGCGGGCCAGGTAGGTGGTCATCCCCGCCACCTCGCCGTCGGCCACGACCTTGGCCATCGCCGCGTCCAGCCTCTTCAGCCGCTCGGACGAGAAGCCCACCGCCTCGGGCGAGGCGGCCGGCGCGAGCTCCGCCGCCGGGCGGCGCTGGGCGTAGGCCGGCGCGGCCGAGGCCGCGGCCAGGCTCGCCGCCAGGACAGCCGCCAGCAGTCGTGTTCCACGATGGGTCATCAGCCCCTCCCCCTGAACTTTCTTGTCGTTGGCCCAAGCTTAGCGGGCGGAATCGGCCGTCGCGATTTCAGGCCTGAAAGGCGCCACGCCCCCGGATCGCTCTAGGGACAGGAGCCGGAGACGTAACAGGCGGAGCCGAGGAGCGCGTAGAGCGCGCTGGCGGGACCCAGGGCCAAAGTCGCGAGGATCGTCGGGATCCGCGCCCGCGGCGGGAACCACGAGCGGTTCGCGCAGAAGAGGAGCGGAATGGTTGCGGCCGCGAACACAAGCGACAACCAGTAGAATGGGTCGGCAAATGCGAGCTCTGGGTGCGCCATGCGGCCACTAAAGCAGTCGAGGCTCAGCCAGCTCAATCCCAGAAGCGGAAGGCGTCGAACCCGGTGGCGATGGCGATGCCGGGCACGCCCGCGGCCTGCGTCAGGTCGACGGCGGTTCCGATGAGGGCCTGGGCGACGCCGGGGACGAGGAACAGGGCCAGCAGCAGGCCCAGCATGGCGAGCGGTTCGAACTTGCGCAGTCGCTGACGGACGGCCTGGGGCAGGAAGGGCCGGAAGACGCCGTAGCCGTCCAGGCCCGGGACCGGCAGCAGGTTGAGGATCAGCGCCGTCGCCTGCAGGAACGCCAGGAAGGCCAGGCCCGACACCAGGGCGATCCCCTGCATCTCGAAGGCCCCGAGCCAGAACTGGGCGAGCGCGGCGAGCAGCACGAAAGCGGCGAGCGTGCCCACCGGGCCCGCCAGCGAGGCGGCCGAGCGCCACAGTCGGCTGCGCATCAGATCCTCGCGCAGGTAGACCGCCCCGCCCGGGAAGCCGATGCCGCCGAGCGCCAGGGCGATCAGCGGGATGACGAGGCTGGTCCCCAGGTCGGCGTACTTGAACGGGTCTAGGGTCAGGTAGCCCTTGGTCTCGACGGTGTGGTCGCCGGCCTTCCAGGCGACGAAGGCGTGGCCGAATTCGTGGGCGATCAGCGCGAGGATCCAGCCGGCGACCACGAACAGGAAGGTCAGGACGTCCGGCGCAGCGGGCGCGAAGGCGAGCGCGCCGCCCAGCGCCAGCCACAGCGCCAGCAGGGCGATCGCGGCGCCGCTGATCCCGCGGGGGCGGGGCGTTCCGGACGGCTGGGGCTGCTCGGGCGCGCTCAGCCTAGGCCTGCTTGGGCTTGAAGCGCTTGCCGGCCGGGAAGCCCTTGGGCGCGACCTTGCCCGCGCTGGCGCGCCGGCCCGCCCACTGGCCCCACTCCGGCCAGGCGCGGGTGCGGCCGGCCGGGTCGATCCAGCTCGCCCCCTCGGCGCTGTCGAACACCAGCGCGTCGCGCAGGCCGCCCTCGCGGTAGGACTGCAGCTTCACCCCCTTGCCGCGCGGCATCTCCGGCAGTTCGGACAGCGGGAAGATCAGGATCTTGCCGTTGTCGCCGATCACCGCAACTTGGTCGCCGGTGACCGGCAGGCACAGGGCCGCGCCCTTGGCGTCGACGTTCAGCACCTGTTTGCCGGCCCGGCGGAAGGCGATGGCCTCCTCCTCGGGCAGGATGAAGCCGTAGCCGGCGCGCGAGGCGAGCAGGCGCTTGGAGCCGGGCTTGTGCGGGAAGACCGCCAGGATCCCCACCTTGTCGTCCAGGTCGAGCATCAGCCGCAGGGGCTCCCCGTGCCCGCGGGCGGAGGGGAGCTTGTCGCAGCCAAGGGTGAAGAAGCGCCCGTCGGTGGCGAAGATCAGCAGCTTGTCGGTGGTCTCGGCGGGGACCAGGAAGGCGAGCTTGTCGCCTTCCTTGAACTTCAGCTCGGAGGGATCCTCCACCTTGCCCTTGGCGGCGCGGATCCAGCCACGCTCGGAGAGGATGACGGTGATCGGCTCGCGCACCACCATCGCCTCGATGGCCGCGTCCGGATCGACGGTCGGCGCCTCGGCGAAGATCGAGCGGCGCTTGCCGAGCGTCGTCTCGGGGCCCAGCACGCCGCGGACGTCCTTCAGGCCGACGCCGACCAGCCGCCACTGCAGCTTGTCCGAGCCGAGCATCTTCAGGAGCTCGTCGCGCTCCTGCGAGAGCTCGGCGTGCTCGCGGCGGATCTCCATCTCCTCCAGCCTGGCGAGTTGGCGCAGGCGGGTGTTGAGGATGGCCTCGGCCTGGATCTCGGTGAGTTCGAAGGCGGCGATCAGCTTGGCCTTGGGCTCGTCCTCGTAACGGACGATGCGGATCACCTCGTCGAGATTGAGGAAGGCGATCAGCAGGCCGTCGAGGATGTGCAGCCGGGCCTCGATCTTCGCCAGGCGATGCCGCCCGCGGCGCACCAGCACCTCGCGCCGGTGCTCGAGGAAGGCGACCAGGGCCTGCTTCAGGCCCATCACGCCGGGCGTGCCGCGGGCGTCCAACACGTTGATGTTGACCGGGAAGCGGCTCTCCAGGGCCGAGAGCCGGAACAGGCTCTCCATCAGCACCTCGGGCTCGACGTTGCGGCTCTTCGGCTCCAGCACCAGCCGCACGTCCTCGGCGC
Source organism: Phenylobacterium terrae (assembly GCF_042681205.1). Lineage (NCBI taxonomy): Bacteria > Pseudomonadati > Pseudomonadota > Alphaproteobacteria > Caulobacterales > Caulobacteraceae > Phenylobacterium > Phenylobacterium terrae. Next base: position 196,450 of record NZ_JBHUEY010000006.1, on the reverse strand, counting down.
TCTCGTCGCGCACGTCGCCCAGCAGCGCCGCCTTCTTGGTCTCGATGAGGCCCGCCAGCTGCTCGACGAGGTCGGCCTTCTTCACCTGGTAGGGGATCTCGGTGACGACGATCTGGTAGGTGCCGCGGCCGGTGTCCTCGCGGCTCCAGGCGGCGCGCACCCGCACCCCGCCGCGGCCGGTCTCATAGGTCTCGAGCAGGGAGGCGCGCGGCTCGACGATCACCCCGCCGGTCGGGAAGTCCGGGCCCTGGACGTGGGCCATCAGGTCGGCGGTGGTGGCGTCGGGATTGTCCAGCAGCAGCAGGCAGGCGTCGATCAGCTCGGCCGCATTGTGCGGCGGGATGGAGGTGGCCATGCCCACGGCGATGCCGCTGGAGCCGTTGGCCAGCAGGTTCGGAAAGCCGGCCGGCAGCACCACCGGCTCCTCGTCCTCGCCGTCGTAGGTCGGCCGGAAGTCGACGGCGTCTTCGTCGATGCCTTCGAGCAGCAGCTGGGCGGCGGGGGCCAGCTTGCACTCGGTGTAGCGCATGGCCGCGGCGTTATCGCCGTCGATGTTGCCGAAGTTGCCCTGGCCGTTCACCAGCGGATAGCGCTGGGCGAAGTCCTGCGCCAGGCGCACCAAGGCGTCGTAGATCGCCTGGTCCCCGTGCGGGTGATACTGGCCCATCACCTCGCCGACGACCTTGGCGCACTTGCGCGCGGCCGCGTCGGGGTTCAGCCGCATCTGGTTCATCGCGTACAGCACCCGCCGGTGCACGGGCTTCAGCCCGTCGCGCACGTCGGGAAGCGCGCGATTGGTGATGGTCGAGAGCGCATAGGCGAGATAGCGCCGCGACAGCGCCTCGCTCAGCGGCTCGTCGATAATGCGGTCGGGCTCGCCCGGCGGCGGGGTGTGAACGGTCATGGTCGAATCGTATCCCTCGGACGCGGGAGATTAGCGGGGAAGCGCGGTGGGGTCGCTGTGACGCATCTTCCCGCGCCTCGCTATCACAGACCTCTCCCGCTCGCGGGAGAGGGTTGGGTGAGGGCGCGCGGCCGNNCCCCCCCCGCCGCGAAGCGGTGGACATCTGTGCGGCGCAGAGTCCCCCCTCACCCAACCCTCTCCCCCCGCCGGGCGGGGGGAGAGGTGAACACTACAGCCGCCCCGCGTCCGCCAGCCGCTCCACGAGCCAGACCCTGGCGGGCGGCAACGGCTTGTTCATCGGGTTGAAGATGAAGGCCTCGAGGAAGTGGGCGGTGATATCGAGGCCCCGCCCCACGTCGCCGGGCTCCAGCGGCGACTGGGACGAGAGCAGGAAGCCCGGAAGCGGCAGCAGGCGGTCCTTGTAGGGCTCGCCGGCGGCGCGGCTCACCGCCCGGCCGGTGCGGGGGCTGACCCAGACGAGGTCGTCCACCGAACCGGTGGCGGCGCACTTGGAGAGGTCCAGCCCGAAGCCGAGGTCCTGCAGCAGGCCGGCCTCAAAGCGGACGAACACCGCCGGCCAGATGTCCGGGTGCGTGAGGGCAGACGTCAGCGCCTCGAAGGCCAGGAAGGCGCCCGGATGCGGCTCGCGCTCGGGCAGCGCGCCCGCCGCCACGGCCGCGGCGGCCGAGAGGCCGGCCAGGGCCAGGGCGTCGTCGAACAGGGCGGCGGGGCCCTCCCCCACCGGCTCCAGCTGCGCCGAGCCGAGCTGGTCGGCGACGCGGGCCCGGTACCTGGCGATGGTCCTGGCGCCCGCCTGCAGGAACGGCCGCATCTTGCGCGAGGCGCCGCCGGCCACGTGGGCGGCGTACTTGCCGTGACGGGCGGTCAGCAGCTCGACGATCGCGCCGGCCTCCCCGTGCGCGCGAGCCGAGAGCACGAAGGCGTCGTCCTCGAATTCCATCAGGCCCTCGGGCCCAGGTCCTCAAGCATCGAAGTCGAGGCCCACGTCCTGGTAGTGCTCGCGCTTGTCCTGCCAGCGCTCGTCGACCTTCACATGCAGGAACAGGTGCACGGGCCGGTCGAGCAGCTCGGTCAGCTCCTCGCGCGCCTTCTGGCCGATCCACTTCAGCGTCTGGCCGCCCCTGCCCAGCACGATCGGCCGCTGGCTCTCGCGTTCCACGTAGATGGTCTGCTCGATGCGCGCCGAGCCGTCCTTACGCTCCTCGAAAGCGGTGGTCTCCACGGCGGCGGCGTAGGGCAGTTCCTCGTGGACGCGCAGGTAGAGCTTCTCCCGGGTGACCTCCGCCGCCATCAGCCGCACCGGCAGGTCGGCGGCCTGGTCCTCCGGATAGAGCCACGGACCCTCGGGCATCAGCTCGGCCAGGCGGCGCTTCAGGTCGTCGACGCCCGAGCCGTCCGCCGCCGAGATCATGAAGACCTCGGAATAGGCGCCGGTCTCGAAGAGCCGCTGGGCGACTTCCAGCAGCCGCTCGCGCTTGACGCCGTCGATCTTGTTCAGCGCCAGGATGGCCTGCCGCCCCGAGGCCTTCAGCCCCTCGACGATCGACTGGACGTCCTGCACCGCCTTGCGGTCGGCCGGGCGGCCGGACTTGTCGGCCACCGCCAGCTCGGCCTGCACGTCGACCAGGTGCACGACGGCGTCGGCCTCCTCGGCCCCGCCCCAGGCGGAGCGCACCATCGCCCGGTCCAGCCGGCGCTTGGGCGTGAAGATGCCCGGCGTGTCCACCAGCACGACCTGCGCCTCGTCCTCCATCATGACGCCGCGCACGGGGAAGCGCGTCGTCTGCACCTTCTGGGTGACGATGGAGACCTTGGTTCCGACCAGCCGGTTGGTCAGGGTGGACTTGCCGGCGTTGGGCGCGCCGATGATGGCTGCGAACCCGGCCCTGGTCATAGCGGCCCCTCTCGTTTCAGAAGCATAACCTGGGCGGCCGCCTTCTCCGCCTCCTGTTTCGAACGGCCTTCGGCGCGCTCGGGTTCGTAGCCTTCGACGAACACCTCCACCGTGAAGCTCGGCGCATGGTCCGGCCCGACGCGGGAGATGACCCGGTAGCTGGGCAGCGGCAGGCCGCGGCCCTGGGCCCACTCCTGCAGCTGGGTCTTGGGATCGCGCGCCTGGGGCGCGTCGAGCCGCTCGAAGTTGTCCTTCCAGTGGGCCAGGAAGAAGGCCCGGGCGGTGTCGAGGCCGCCGTCGATGTAGAGCGCTCCGATCAGCGCCTCGCAGGCGTCGCCCAGGACCGTCTCGCTGTCGCGGGCGCCCACCTTGCTGGCGCTGGGCGACAGGCGCAGAGCGTCCGGCAGGCCGATGGCGCGGGCGACCCGGGCGCAGGCGTGGTAGTTGACCAGCGCCGCCATGAGCCGGCTCATCTCCCCTTCCCGGGCCTCGGTGTAGATGGCCATCAGCCGCTCGGCGGCCAGCAGGTTGAGCACGCGGTCGCCCAGGAACTCCAGCCGCTCGTAGTGGCGCACCTTCACGGCGCCCTCCCCCACCGAGGCGTGGGTCAGGGCCCGTTCCAGGAGCTCGCGGTCGTGGAACTGGTGGCCGATGCGGCGCTCGAGCTCGGCGATGGCGGCCTGCCGCCGGTTCATTTCACCAGCTGCAGGAACCGTTCGGGCCGGGCGCGGGTGAACCAGGTCCAGGGCTGGAACAGGCTCGCCTTGTCCCAGGACAGCAGGACGACCTGGGCCTTGCCCTGGAGGTTCTCGGCCGGGACGAAGCCGACGCCGCCGGCGTCCTCGCCGACACGGCTGTCGAGGGAGTTGTCGCGGTTGTCGCCCATGAAGAAGTAGTGGCCGGCCGGGACCACGAACTCGGGCGTGTTGTCCATGTCGCTTTCGGTCGAGTCGTTGGTGACGAAGCTCTTGCCGCCGGGGAAGGTCTCGCGCACCCGCTTGACCATCCGGGCCTCGCCGAAGGGGCTCTCCTCCAGGACGGCGGCCGCCACCTCGCGCTTCGCCGGCGCGCCGTTGATGTAGAGGGCGCCGTCGCGGACCTGGATGCGGTCGCCGGGCAGGCCGATCAGCCGCTTGATGTAGTCCTTCTTGCCGTCGCTCGGCAGCTTGAAGACGATGACGTCGCCCCGCTCGGGCGTGCGCTCGAAGATCCGCCCCTCGAACAGCGGCGGGCTGAACGGGATCGAGTGCTTGGAGTAGCCGTAGCTGTACTTGGAGACGATGATGTAGTCGCCCACCAGCAGGTTCGGCTCCATCGAGGCCGAGGGGATGGTGAAGGGCTGGAACAGCAGCACGCGGATGACCAGCGCGATCGCCAGCGCGTAGACGATGGTCTTGACGATCTCGACAGTCTCTTTGACCGCGCCGGGCTTGGCGGGGGCCTCGGCGGTCTGCACGTGCTGGCTCATTCAGGGGTCCCTGGGCGGTGTCCGGCCGCCCGGACCGGGGTTAGCTAGACGCTCGCCCGCCCCACGGCAAGGAGAGGGCCGGAGCAAGCGCCTGGCCTGCGGCAATCTAGATCAACGGCTCACAGCCGGCGGAACGAGCGGTCCGCGCGGAATTCCGTGAACCACGTCCAAGGCTTCCAGATGGAGGCTTCCTCGTTCCAGGACAACAGCGCGAGTTCAGCGCGGCCCACCAGGTTCTCCGCCGGCACGTAGCCGACGCCGTAGCCCCTGGGGAACCGCGAATCGCGGGAGTCCTCGCGGTTGTCGCCGACGAAGAAGAAGTGGCCCTCCGGCACGATGTAGACGCCGGTGTCGTTGACCTCCGGGTCCCGGTCCGGCCGATCGTAGGTGATGTAGCTCTTGCCGGTGTCCATCGTCTCGCGGAAGCGGGCGAACTCCAGCGTCCCGAACTCGGTGCGCACCGCCTCCGGCGGCAGCGGCTCGCGCGGGACGGCCTGGCCGTTGATGTAGAGCACGCCCTGGCGGAACTGGACCCGGTCGCCCGGCAGGCCCACCAGCCGCTTGATCATGTCGATGCCGTCGGTGGGATGCTTGAAGACGATGATGTCCCCGCGCTCCGGGGTCCGTTCGAAGATGCGGCCGGAGAACAGCGGCGGGCTGAACGGGATCGAATGGCGCGACCAGCCGTAGGGGTACTTCGAGACGATCACGTAGTCGCCGATCTGGAGCTGCGGCTCCATGGACGACGAGGGGATGGTGAAGGGCTGGAAGGCCAGGATGCGGAAGGCCAGGAAGATGGCGACTGCGACCCCGATGGCCTTCAAGGTCTCGACCGTCTCGTTCTTGGCCGCCTTCGGCGCGGCCTCGGCCCGTTCCGCCATATGCCCTCCGAACCCGCGGCGTCAGGCCCTGGATAGACCAGGATCGCCCCGGGCGCCCATGAACTCTTCTACATTCGGCACAGCTTCGATGATCACGAACGCCTGGGCGTAGGGGTGATCGTCGGTGAGCGACAGGTGGATCACCGGCCGGTGGCCGTCGGGGATCAGCGCCTTCAGCCGCTCGGCGGCGCCGCCGGTCAGGGCCATGGTCGGCTGGCCGGTGCGCAAGTTGACGACGCCCATGTCGCGCCAGAAGACGCCGCGGCGCATGCCGGTGCCGAGCGCCTTGGCGCAGGCCTCCTTGGCCGCGAACCGCTTGGCGTAGCTGGCCGCCCGGTCCGGCTTGCGCTCGGAGCGGGTGCGCTCGACCTCGGTGAAGATGCGCATCGTGAACCGCTCGCCGAACCGTTCGAGCGTCTGGGCGACTCTGCGGATGTCGCTCAGGTCCGAGCCGATGCCGACGATCAAGCCGCCGCCCTTGCGCGCGCTTCGTCCATCAGCGCCCGCATCCTCTGGATGGCCGCGGTCAGGCCGATGAAGATGGCCTCGCCGATCAGGAAATGGCCGATGTTGAGCTCGACGACCTCCGGCACGGCCGAGATCGCGCCCACCGTCTCGTAGTCGATCCCGTGGCCGGCGTGGACCTCGAGGCCCAGGGCCGCGGCCTCGCGGGCGGCCGTGCGGATCTTCTCGAGCAGAGCGGGAGCCTCGGGGGAGCGGTGGCGCACCGCCTCGCAGTAGGCGCCGGTGTGCAGCTCGACGACGTGCGCGCCCGCGGCCTTGGCGGCGGCGGCTTGGGCCGGGTCCGGGTCGATGAAGCAGGAGACGCGGATGCCCGCCTCCCGCAGCCGGCCGATCACCGGGGCGATGCGGTTGTGGCCGCCGATCACGTCCAGCCCGCCTTCGGTGGTGACCTCCTCGCGCCGCTCGGGCACCAGGCAGGCCGCGTGCGGGCGGTGGGCGAGCGCGATCCGCTCCATCTCCTCGGTGACCGCCATCTCCAGGTTCAGCGGCCGGCCGCGCTTCTTCAGGATCGCCGCCAGGGCGTCGATGTCGCCGTCCGAGATGTGCCGCCGGTCCTCGCGCAGGTGGGCGGTGATGCCGTCCGCGCCGGCCAGCAGCGCCATCTCGGCGGCCCGGACGGGGTCGGGATAGGTCTCGCCGCGGGCGTTCCGGATGGTCGCCACGTGGTCGATGTTGACGCCCAGGCGCAGCCGGCTCGTCATGCGGAAAGCCTCCGGCTGCCGGGGTCCTCGATGGGGATGGCGGCCAGCTCCGGCGGCAGCTGGTCGGCCGGGTAGGCCGGCACGTCCAGGCGGGCGAGCGCCACGAACGGCGCCCCGGGGTCGGCCCGGCCGCCCGAGCGGTCGACGATGCAGGCGGCCACGACGACATTCCCGCCGGCCTTGCGGATCGCCTCGACGCATTCGCGCGACGACAGGCCGGTGGTGACGATGTCCTCGACCATGGCGATGCGGGCGCCCGGCGGGATGGTGAAGGCGCGCCTCAGCTTGAACTCGCCCCCTTCCCGCTCGACGTACATGGAGGGGACGCCCAGCTGACGGGCCGTCTCGTAGCCCGGGATGATGCCGCCGACGGCGGGCGAGATGCACAGGTCCACCTCGCCTGCCGCCTCGCGGATCTTGCCCGCCAGCGCCTTGCACAGGCGCTCGGTGCGCTCGGGATACTGGAAGACCAGGTTCTTCTGCAGGAAGACGCCGGAGTGCAGGCCCGAGGAGAGCACGAAGTGCCCCTCCCGGAGCGCGCCCGCGGCGCGGAATTCGGCGAGGACGTCGTCGGTGTTCATGTCCCGCTCCATACACCGCAGCGGGCGGCCTTGTCGCGGGGGCGCGCGGGCGCTTTAGATCCCGCGGTGCCGATCCCCCGCGACATCGTGCTGACCACGCCGCGCCTGACGCTCCGTCCCACCTCGCCGGAAGACGCCCGGCGCTTCTTCGAGATCCAGTCGAACTGGAACGTCACCCGGATGCTGCGCCTGGCCCCTTGGCCGCCCGATCCGGAGGTCATGGCGGCCTGGGTCGCCTCGCATGCCGAAGAATGGGCGGCCGGCTCGGCCTTCCGCTTCGCCGTGCTTGCCGACGGGGCGGTGATCGGCTGCGCCGACGCCGACGACTTCGACGGCGAGAAGGGTGAGATCGGCTACTGGTTCGACGAGGCCGCCTGGGGCCGCGGCTACGCCGCCGAGGCCGGCGCCGCGGTGGTGGACTTCGTCTTCAGCCGGACCGATGTGCGCCGGCTCGAAGCCGGCCGTCTGGCCGAGAACCCCGCCTCGGGCCGGGTGCTCGAGAAGCTCGGGTTCCGGCGCACCTACGATGGCGTGCGCTGGTCCCGGTCGCGCGGGGCTCAGGTGGAATACTGTTTCTACCGGCTGGATAGGCCTTACTCGCGCGCCGGCTGAGCGCGCTTCACAAGCCCCGCCGCCGCGCCCAAGATGGGCGACTGCCGCAACTCGGGACGCGCCGCGGGCTCGTCTGCCGTATTCCGCGGTCGATGGTACGCGTACCCACACCACCGGTTACTTGGAGGCGACGATGAAGCGGACCCTTCCGGCGGCGGCCCTGGCGGCGGCGGCCCTGGCGGCGGCTTCGGGCCCAGCACAAGCGCAAGGCTACTACGATCCCTATCCGGCCGTGGGATACGGCTACGGCTACGGGTATCCCCCCCCGCCACCGGCCTACGGCTATCGGTACGGCCCCGCCGATCCCTGCCGGCGTGAGGCCGGCAACCGGGCCCTGGGTTGGGGTCTGACGGGACTGCTTCTGGGCGGTCTGGCCGGCGGCGCGGCCGCGGCGGCCGGCGTCGTCGCGGAGGGGGCGGCCCTGGGCGGCTTTGTCGGCGCGGTCACCGGCGCGGCCGCCGGATCGGCGTCCGCGGCCTGCGGCACCGCGCGCTACTCGGGCCTGCCGGTCTACGGATCGACGTCGCGGGGCGTGGCCATCTACGGGCCGCCGCGCCCGATGTACGACTACGCCGCCGTCTATGGCCCGCCCCCGCCGCCGCCGCCGCCGCGCTACTACGGCCGCGGAGGATACGACCCCTGCTGCTACGAGCGGCCGCGCGCCTACTACCGGCACAGCGAGAGCTACTATCGCCGGGGCTACGCCGAGCCCTACGACGATTACGAGCCGGAGTACCGCGAGCCCGAGTATCCCGAGCCCGACTACGACTACCCCGAGCCGCGCAACTAGCCGTCCAGCAGCGCCTTCGCCCGCTCGAACACGGCCTCGAACATCGGCGCGGTCAGCCGGCCGGTGTTCGTGTTCAGCCGCGAGCAGTGGTAGCTGTTGAGCACCGTGTAGGGACCGGCGGCGAACTCCGAGCCGTGGCCGGCGATGCCGGCCGAGGCCTTCAGGCCCAGGGCCCGCAGGACGTTGCGGCGCGAGACGTCGCCCAGGGTGACGATCACCTTGAGCCTCGGCAGCGCCTCGATCGTGCCGGTCAGGAACTGGCGGCAGTTGGTCTCTTCGCTGGTCTCCGGCTTGTTCCCCGGAGGCGCGCAGCGCACCGCATTGGTGATCATGCAGTCGACCAGCTGCAGGCCGTCGTCCGGCCGGGCCTCGTAGCGGCCCCGGGCGAAGCCCAGCTTCAGGAGCGTCTCGTAGAGCAGCACCCCGGCGTAGTCGCCGGTGAACGGCCGGCCGGTCCGGTTCGCGCCCATGCGGCCGGGCGCCAGGCCCACGACCAGCAGCCGCGCCTCGGGATCGCCGAACGACGGCGCCGGGCCGTTGAACCAGTCGGGATGCTCGGCCTGGTTCGCGCGCCGGTAGGCCACCAGCCGGGGGCAGAGGGGGCAGTCGCGGAGCGGTTCGGAACTGGGCGGCGGCAGCGCCGAAGCGCTAGTCGACGTCGGCATCCGCCTCCGCCTCGCGCTCGGCCCGGGCTTCCTGGATCATCCGCGGCAGGCGCGACGGCCGGCCGATGATCTCGGCCAGGTCCGCCAGGTCGACGAAGTTGTCCGCCTGGCGGCGCAGGTCGTCGGAGGCCATCGGCGGCTGGGATTTGACCGTGGAGACCACCGTCACCCGGCAGCCCTTGCGCTGGATGGCTTCCACCAGCACCCGGAAGTCGCCGTCGCCGGAGAACAGCACCAGATGGTCGACGTGGCCGGCCATCTCCATCATGTCGACGGCGATCTCGACGTCCATGTCGCCGCGCCAGCGCTTGCGCCCCTGGGCGTCGGTGTATTCCCGCGCCGGCTTGGTCACCAGGCGGAAGCCGTTGTAGTCGAGCCAGTCCACCAGCGGCCGGATCGGCGAATACTCCTGATCCTCCACCAGGGCGGTGTAATAGTAGGCGCGGATCAGCTTGCCGCGCTTGCGGAACTCCTCGAGGAGCTTGCGGTAGTCTATGTCGAACCCGAGCCCCTTGGCGGCCGAGTAGAGGTTCGCGCCGTCAATGAACAAGGCCAGCCTGTCCGTGGGATAGAAGGTCATCCTTGGAGGGGGTCCTGCTTCAGAGGGAGCTCTAGGGTCTTGGATCTGGACGAAATCGTCGTCGTCGCCTTGGGCGGCAACCTTGCCGGGAATTTCGTCTCGTCCGAAGCCCTTCTCGAGGCCGCCGTGGCCAAGCTGGTGGAGGCGGGATTGCCGGTTCTGGCGCGGTCCGGCTGGTGGCGTTCGGCCGCCTGGCCCGACCCGTCAGGCCCTGAGTATCGCAATGGCGTCGTCCTTGTCGAGGCGAACCGGGGGCCGGAAGCCCTTATGAACACACTATTTCAGGTGGAAGCGGCCTTCCGTCGGGTGCGCGAGGGCAAGAACGCGCCCCGCACGCTGGACCTCGATCTGATCGCCTACGGGCGGCTGGTCAGGGACGATCCGGCCCTCACCCTGCCCCACCCCCGGGCGCACGAGCGGCGGTTCGTGATGGGCCCCCTCGCCGAGGTCGCGCCGACCTGGCGCCACCCCGTGCTGGACAAGACGGCGGCCGAGCTGGCGGCGGCCGCGACGGTGGGCCGGGACGCCGCCCCCCTCACCCGATCCTGAACCGGAAAACCGTGCCGTCCCAGTCGCTTGCGTCGTCGAGTTCGTGCAGGGCGGAAAGTCCCGGCTGGCTCTCGATGACGCCGCGCCAGAAGACGAGCGCGCCCGTGTTCCGCCGCGCCACCGCCACCTCCCAGACGCCCGGCCGGGCCTGGAAGACGGCGGTCGCGGCGGCCGCCCCGACGCCGGCCCGGCGATGTTTCCGGACCACGAAGAACTCCGCCACGTTCCAGTCCACCGGCCTCGCGCCATGGTGGTGACGGTTGATCAGACAGAAGCCCGCAAGCCGGCCTGCGGCCCTTAGAAGCAGCGGTACGCGATCAGCGTCGCTCCAGTAGGATTCGAGGTACGGGTACGGGGCGAATCGGCCGTCCTCCTCCAGCTCGCCCTCGTCCGTTCCCGCCCAGTGCTCCGAAAAGTCGTGGGTGTAGAGCTGGAAGAGGTTGGCGAGGGTCGCGATCCGGTCGGCCCCGGCCGGCTCGAGGACGACGCTGTTCATTGGCCCCTCCCGGGTCATGCGGCATTGCACAATCAGTCAGCGCTCGCTATCTTTCCAGGTTCTTCCTCCCCGCTAGAGAGACTCCATGGCCCGCGTCACGGTCGAAGACTGCATCGAGAAGGTCCCCAACCGCTTCAGCCTCGTGCTGCTCGCGGCCCATCGCGCCCGCGCCATCTCGTCCGGCGCGCCGCTGGCGGTCGATCGCGACAACGACAAGAACCCGGTCGTGGCCCTGCGCGAGATCGCCGACGACGTGGTGGATTCCGAAGAGCTGCGCGAGAGCCTGATCGGCACCCTGCAGCGCGTCGACGAGCGCTCCGAGGCCGAGGAAGAGGCCGAAACCCTGGCCCTGCTGGCCGATCCGACCCACATGCAGATGAGCGAGCTCGAGCTCGTGCGCGCCCTGCAAAGCGACCGCGACGGCGGTCAGGAGGAGCGGTACTGAGCCTGCCCGGCGCAGATCCGCTCCCTCTCAAGGCGGCGCGAGCCGCCGCCCTTCCCAAAGTCGCGCCCGCCCAGCGGCCGCGCTACCTGCGTCAGTACGAGCTGATCGAGAAGGTCAAGTCGTACGACCCGACCGCCGACGAGGCGCTGCTCAACCGCGCCTACGTCTACGCGATCCGCATGCACGGCTCGCAGAAGCGGGCCTCGGGCGACCCCTACTTCGCCCACCCCATCGAGGTCGCCGGGATCCTGACGGACTACCGGCTGGACACGGCGACCATCGTCACCGCCCTGCTCCACGACGTCATCGAGGACACGGTCGCCTCGCGCCAGGACATCGAGGAGAAGTTCGGCCTGGAGATCGCCGAACTGGTCGAGGGGGTGACCAAGCTCTCGCAGCTGGAGCTCGCCGCCGAGCACACCCGCCAGGCGGAGAACCTGCGCAAGTTCATCCTGGCCATCTCCAAGGACGTGCGCGTCCTGATGGTCAAGCTGGCCGACCGGCTGCACAACATGCGCACGCTGGAGCACATCAAGAGTCCGGCCAAGCGCGAGCGGATCGCCCGCGAGACGCTCGACATCTACGCCCCCCTCGCCCGCTCCATCGGCGTCCACCGGATCTGTTCGGAGCTGGAGGAGCTGGCCTTCACCCATCTCAATCCGGTGGCCCGCGACGCCATCCGCCGCCGGCTCGAGGCCCTGCGCACCGAACAGGGCGGCGCGGTGGCCCTGGTCTCGGGCGAGATCGCCGCCAAGCTTGAGACGGCCGGCATCCCGGCCCGGGTGTTCGGCCGCGAGAAGCACCCCTACTCGATCTGGCGCAAGCTGCAGCGCAAGTCGATCGGCTTCTCCCAGCTCTCCGACATCTACGCCTTCCGGGTGATCGTCGACACCGAGGACGACTGCTACCGCGCGCTCGGCGTCATCCACCGCGCCTGGCCCAGCGTGCCCGAGCGGTTCAAGGACTTCATCTCCACGCCCAAGCGGAACAACTACCGCTCGCTGCACACCACCGTCGTCGGTCCCCGCGGCATGCGCATCGAGATGCAGATCCGCACCGAGGCGATGGACCGCGTGGCCGAAGAGGGCGTGGCCGCCCACTGGCGCTACAAGGACCAGTCCTACGGCTTCGACGCCGAGGCCCAGGCCGCCGCCGGCGGCCGCGACCCGCTGGTCAACCTGCGCCACCTGGTCCAGGTGCTGGAGCACGGCGGCGACGCCGAGGAGCTGGTCGAGCACGCCAAGCTCGAGATGTTCCTCGACCAGGTGTTCGTCTTCACCCCCAAGGGCCAGCTGGTCAGCCTGCCCAGGGGCGCGATGCCGCTGGACTTCGCCTACGCCGTCCACACCGACGTCGGCGACACCTGCATCGGAGTGAAGATCAACGGCGAGCTGCGCCCCCTGCGCACGCCGCTGCAGAACGGCGACGTGGTGGAGGTGATCCGCGGCGGCAAGCCCGTCGTGCCGCCCGACTGGCGCAGCCTGACCGTCACCGGCCGGGCCCGCTCGGCCATCCGCCGCCACATCCGCCAGACCGAGAAGGAGGAGTTCGTCCGCCTCGGCCGGGCGAGCCTGGACCAGACCTTCGAGCGGGCCGGCAAGGCGCGCAGCGACGTCTCGCTTCGCCCGGCGCTGGACCGCTTCGCCCTCACCGCCGAGGACGACCTCTTCGAATCCCTCGGCCGCGGGCGGATCACGCCGACCCAGGTGCTGGACATCGTCTTCCCCGGCCTCAACATCTCCGAGCGCGACGCGGCCACCGCCCAGCGGCGGATCGAGGGCGGCAAGGGCGCCCGGCTCTACGTGCGCGGCGGCGGCCTGACCCCGGGCGTGTCGCTGCACTTCGCCCGCTGCTGCAGCCCGGTGCCCGGCGACCGCATCGTCGGCATCGTGGAGCCCGAGGGTGAAGGCCTGACCATCCACACCATCGACTGCGAACAGCTCGAGGCCTACGAGGACCGCGAGGAGCTGTGGCGCGACCTGCAGTGGACGCCCGAGGCCGAGCGCAACACCATCTCGCGGGCCCGGCTGATGGCCACCATCCGCAACGCGCCCGGCGTGCTCGGCCAGACCTGCACGGTGATCGGCGAAGCCGGCGGCAACATCGTCAACCTGCGCATGCGACACCGCCAGCAGGACTTCTTCGACGTCGAGTTCGAAGTCGAGGTCAAGGACGCCCGTCACCTCACCCACATCGCCGCCGCCCTGCGGGCGAACCCCAGCGTCGAGACGGTGGACCGCGGGAAGAGCTAGGGCGCGCGCGGGTCCCCCTCCCGACTACAACCAGCCATCCACTGATCAGGCGTCGCCTCCCGATGACCGGCGCGCTGCCCCATCACACGCGCGAGGCGTTCAACTCGCGGCCTACAAGCTTGACTAGAGGTCGCTGCGCGGGACCAATTCTATCGGTGTAAGCCGAAACCCGAAGTCAGGCGGGGTGGAGGGGGCTGTGGCGACGATCCACGTTTATTCCGACTTCAGGGTCTACCCGGGCGAGACGCTGAGCTTCACCAATGAAGCCGCCTTCTGGATCGAAGACCACGGCGCTCCGTCACCTTCGCTGTACATAGACGGCGAAGTCCTCATGCAGGCGAACAGCGGAGACCACTTCGTCATCGGCATCGGATACGGTTGGCAGGACGGCGTCGTCCACATCAGCGCGGGCGGCGCCGTTCGCGCGACCTTGACCGACCCGTACGGGGAACTGACGGGCTACGCTGCGAGCAGCTGGTCACCCCAGTTCATCAACGAAGGGGTCTTCGACATTGAGGCGGCGTCCTGGGCCACAGGGCTCGTCACCTGGGACGCCGGCCCGTGGACCTTCCGGAACAGCGGCGAGTTCACCGTCACCTCAGGCGGATTCGCGCACGGCGTGCGGTTATCGAACGCCGGCGCCGTCCTGAACTCCGGGAACATCGTCGTCTCCGGCGGAACTGGAACGCAGGCCGTCATCATCAATGGGTTCGGGGGCGAGCTGCAGAACTCCGGCCTGATCCGGGCGACCGACAACGACCCGGACTACCTCTCCGTCGCGGTGCGTTGGAATGCGACCTTCGGAGCCGGGCAGATCTTCCACAACTCGGGCACGATCGAAGGCGAGTACGCCCTGATCGTGTGGCCGTACGTGTCGGACGAGAACCTTCTTCTGTTCCGCAACAGCGGCACGATGCGCGGAATCGTCGACCTTGGCCACGGGCACGGGGAGCTCCGGAACGAAGGGCTTGTCGACGGCTTCGTCTTCCTCGGGGTGGGCAACGATGTCTACGACGGGCGTCTTGGCGCGATCAGCGGCGACGTCTACGGAGAGGACGGGACCGACACGCTCCTGGGCGGCGCCTTCTCGGACGGTCTATTCGGCGACTTCGGCGCAGACAGCATCGACGGTGGGGCCGGCGACGATTGGATCGAGGGCGGCCGGGATGGAGACTGGCTGGCCGGAGGTGCAGGCTTCGACCTCCTCTCGTACGAGTCGGCGACGATGGCGGTTCAGGTCGACCTGGCCGCGGGCCGGGGCTTCTCGTCCGGCGAGGACACGCTCTCCGGCTTCGAATGGGTCTTAGGGGGCGTGTTCGCCGACACGATCGCCGGCTCCGCCGCGGCGGAGACGCTGTTCGGCTGGGACGGCGGCGACCTCCTGAACGGCGCGGGCGGCGATGACCTCCTGTTCGGAGAGGCGGGCGACGACCGCCTGACCGGCGGCTCAGGCCACGACCACCTGTTCGGCGGCCACGGGGCCGACACCCTGGATGGCGGGGCGGGCTTCGACTACGTCCGCTACGACGACCAGGCCTACGCCGGCTTCATCGTCTCGCTTTCCAACCCGGCGCTGAACACCGGCGCAGCGGCGGGCGACGTGCTGATCGGCATCGAGGGCCTGGTGCTGGGGACCGGCAACGACGTCGGCTACGGCGACGGCGGCGACAACTACCTCTACGGCATGGCCGGCCACGACAATCTCTACGGCGGGGCCGGGGCGGACTACCTGCACGGCGGCTCGGGCTTCGACTACGCCCGCTACGATGCGGAGACGAGCGGCTTCACCGCCTCGCTGGCGGTTCCGGCGCACAACACCGGCGCGGCCGCCGGCGACGTGTTCGTCGAGATCGAAGGCCTGATCCTCGGGAGCGGAAACGACTGGGCCTACGGCGACGCGGGCGCCAACTACCTCTACGGCATGGCCGGCCACGACAACCTGATCGGCGGCGCGGGCGCCGACTACCTGCACGGCGGCGCGGGCTTCGACTACGTCCGCTACGATGCGGAGACGAGCGGCTTCACCGTCTCGCTCGCCGCCCCGGCGCGCAATTCGGGAGCGGCGGCCGGCGACGTGCTGGTGGAGATCGAAGGCCTGGTGCTGGGCGGGGGCAACGATGTCGCCTACGGCGACGCCGGCGCCAACTACCTCTACGGCATGGGCGGAGCCGACAACCTGTTCGGCGGCGCCGGAGCCGACTACCTGCATGGCGGGGCCGGCTTCGACTACGCCCGCTACGACGACCAGGCCTACGGCGGGTTCACCGCCTCTCTGGCCAACCCCGGCGCCAACACCGGGGCCGCAGCCGGCGACGTGTTCGCCGAGATCGAGGGGCTGGTGCTGGGGAGCGGGGACGACTCCGGGGCCGGGAACGGCGCCGACAACTACCTCTACGGCCTGGGCGGGAACGACACCCTCGACGGGGGCGCCGGCGCCGACCACCTGCACGGAGGAGCCGGCGGCGACCGGTTCGTGGTCTCCAGCGCCGCGCACTCCAGCGCCGCCGCGCCCGACCGGGTGCTGGACTTCAACCCCGGCGAGGGCGACCTGATCGACGTCTCGGCCGTGGACGCCGACCCCGGCCAGGGCGGCGACCAGGCCTTCGCCTTCGTCGCCGCGTTCAGCGGAACCGCCGGCCAGGTCCGCGCCGTGGTCGACGCCGGCCTGAACCAGACCCGGCTGGAGTTCGATCTCAATGGCGACGGCGCCGGCCAGGAGATGGTGATCCTGCTCACCGGCCAGTTCGCGACCGCTCTGGGGCTGGTGCTCTAGGCCCCCGCCGCGCGCCCGCGGCGCTCCTGCGACACTGTCGCGCACCCGGTTTTCGACGAAAAACCAAGCGGTTAACCCGCCCGACACGCTGTCGCCGCAGGATAGACGCCGGCGATAGGAGGGCGATTTGGGAGTTTGGAGTCCGGGGCCGGCGGAGACCGTCGGCGACGACACGTTTGCGGGCGATTCCACGGGCGAGACCGTATCGGGCCTGGCGGGGTCCGACAGCCTCGCCGGCGCCGACGGCGATGACCAGCTGTCCGGCGGCGCCGACGCCGACGTGCTGGACGGCGGGGCGGGGCATGACCACCTGGCGGGCGACGACGGCGACGACTCGCTGAGCGGCGGCGGCGGCTGGGACTGGCTGGACGGGGGCGCAGGCGCCGACCGGCTGGACGGCGGCGCGGGCTACGACGCGGTCACCTACCGTGCGGCGAGCGCGGGCGTGGTCGTCAGCCTGGCCCTGGCCACCGCCCAGGACGTTGGCGGCGGCATGGGCCTGGACACCCTCGTCAGCATCGAGGGGCTGTGGGGATCGGACTTCGGCGACACGCTCAGCGGCGACGCGGGCCGGAACGCCCTGTCCGGCGGGCTGGGCGACGACCAGCTGGCGGGCGGCGACGAGTCCGATGCGCTGTTCGGCGGCGACGGCGCCGACACGCTGGCCGGCGATGCGGGCGACGACGCCCTGTTCGGCGACGCCGGCGACGACCGGCTGGTCGGCGGAATCGGCTTCGACTGGGCGGTGTTCACCGACGCCGGGGGCGTGTCGGTGGACCTGGGCGCCGCGCAGGCGGTCGGCGCGACGTCGGGGTCGGACGGGCTCTTCGAGATCGAGGGCGTGTGGGGAAGCACCCTTTCGGACACCCTGATCGGCGACGGCGGGGCCAATGTGCTGGTCGGCGACGCGGGCGACGACGTCCTGGCCGGCGCGGGGGACGACGACTGGCTGTTCGGCGGCGCCGGGAACGACGCCCTCGACGGCGGCGACGGCGACGACGCGCTGTTCGGCGGCGCCGGCGCCGACCACCACGCCGGCGGCCTCGGCTTCGACGAGGCGCGATACGACGACGCCGGGTTCGGGGGCCTGACCGCCTCGCTCGCCGACCCTGCCCGCAACACCGGGGCGGCGGCCGGCGACACCTACGATTCGATCGAGGGCCTGGTCCTGAGCCCGGGGTCCGATCGCGGCTATGGCGACGCCGGGGCGAACCGCATCCTCGGCCGCGGCGGCCACGACCACCTCTACGGCGGCGGCGGGGCCGACACGCTCGATGGCGGTTGGGGCTTCGACTACGCCCGCTACGACGATGCCGCCTACGCCGGCTTCACCGCCTCGCTGGCGGATCCGACGCGCAACACCGGCGCGGCGGCCGGCGACGTGTTCGTCGCCATCGAGGGGCTGGTGCTGGGCAGCGGCAACGATTGGGGCTATGGCGACGGCGCCGACAACTACCTCTACGGCATGGGCGGCCACGACAACCTTATCGGCGGGGCCGGCGCGGACCACCTGCACGGCGGGGCCGGCTTCGATTACGTCCGCTACGACGATGCCGCCTATCCCGGGTTCACCGCCTCGCTGGCCGACCCAACGCGCAACACCGGCGCGGCGGCCGGCGACCGCTACGCCGAGATCGAGGGGCTCATCCTCGGCTCCGGCAATGACTTCGGATATGGCGACGCGGGCGCCAACTACCTCTACGGCATGGGCGGCCATGACAACCTGATCGGCGGCGCGGGCGCCGACTACCTGCATGGCGGCGCCGGCTTCGACTACGCCCGCTACGACGATCAGGCCTACGCCGGCTTCACCGCCTCGCTGGGCAGCCCCGGTGCCAACACCGGGGCCGCGGCCGGCGACCGCTACGCCGAGATCGAGGGCCTGGTGCTGGGAAGCGGGAACGACTCCGGCGTCGGCGACGCCGCCGACAACTACCTCTACGGCATGGCCGGCGACGACACCCTCGATGGCGGCGGCGGGGCCGACCACCTGCACGGCGGGGCCGGCGCCGACCGGTTCGTCATCTCCAGCGCCAGCCACTCGAGGGCCAGCGGACCCGACCGGGTGCTCGACTTCGATCCCGGCCAGGGCGACGTCATCGACGTCTCGGCCCTCGACGCCGACCCCGGACAGTCCGGCGACCAGGCCTTCGCCTTCGTCGCCTCGTTCACGAACACCGTGGGCCAGGTGCGGGCGGTGGTCGACGCGGCCCGGAACGAAACCCGGCTGGAGTTCGACCTGAACGGCGACGGCGTCGGCCAGGAGATGCTCATCCTCCTCACCGGCCAGTTCCCGAGCGCGTCGGGGCTGGCGCTCTAGGACCGTTCGCTCGCCGCGCGACCCGGCTTGACTCGCCCCGACGGAACGGCTGTTGAAGCTTGACCATGGGTTGAGTTCAGGGCGGGGCGCAACGTGATCATTTCCAGTGACACCGTCTGGCAGGCGGGTCAGACCTACGTCCTGTCCGAAGACACCGTCGTCGGCGAGGGCGTGTCGCTGACAATCGAGGCCGGCGCGAAGGTTGTCGGCGGGGGCTTCAAGCTGGATGTCCGCGGGGCCCTGCATGTGCAGGGGACGGCGGCCAACGCCGTCTCGCTGGACGACGTGGCGATCACCATCACCGAGGGGCCGTATCTGAACGATGGAACGGTGGACATCGCGCACGCGCTTTGGCGCGGCGGATCGTTCCTCGCCAGTTCCGCCGTCGGCTCCTCCTGGAATGTCTCGATCACCAACAGCGCGCTGATCGGCGTCGGCGGCTGGAACCTCACCTACGCCGACAGCGTGCTGATCGACGGAAACCTGCTGATCGACTGCGGCCGGATCACGACCTACGTCGACGGGCCGATCACCATCAGCGGCAACGTCTTCATCGCCAGCGACCCGGCCTCCGCCGGGCTGACGATCATGTCCTCGGGTGCGTCGCTCACGGAGATGCCCCAGGTCACGGGCAACAGCTTCCTGAACGTGGGACGCCCCACCCTCTCCACCACGGACGAGGGCCAGGGCGATATGAACGCCGTCGGCAACTACTGGGGCACGACCGATCCGCAGGTGATCGGAGCGATGATCCGAGACGCGAATGACGACCCGCAGTGGCTGGTCCACAGGATCGACTTCGAGCCCTTCCTCACGGCCCCGACGGCGGTCGTGCCGGGCTTCGCCGGCTCACCCGGCGGTGACTCGCACCTCGGCGCATCGCTCTGGGACGTCCTGTTCGGCGCCGGCGGAGACGACAGCCTCGGCGGGGCCGGCGGCGCCGACATCGTTTGGGGCGGTCCCGGCCACGACACCCTGTCCGGCGGCGACGGCGCGGACAGCCTCCTCGGCAGCGAGGGGGGCGACAGCCTGGACGGTGCGGCCGGCGACGACACGCTGCACGGCGGGGCCGGCGACGACACCATCGACGGCGGAGCCAACCACGACACCCTCTCCTACGCCGCGGCGGGCGCGGGCGTCGTCGTCGACATGAGGATCTCCGGACCGCAGACCGTCGGGGGCGGTCAGGGCCAGGACAAGATCTCGAATATCGAGCGGCTGCTCGGCAGCGGTTACGCCGACACCCTCACTGGCGGCGTGCCGTCCATCAGCATCGTCGCCGGCGCCGGCGACGACAAGCTGGTGGGGGTGAAGGACGGGGACTTCCTGGACGGCGGCGACGGCTACGACGTGGCCGACTACGGCCTGGCGGCCAGCGCGCTCGACATCGACCTGACCCGCAGCTGGGTCTGGCAAGACAACGACGTCCTGGTCCGCATCGAGCGCGTCGTCGGCGGGGCGTTCGCCGACCGCCTCGCCGGGAACGCCGCCGCCAACGCGCTCGTCGGCGGGGCGGGCGACGACACCTTGCACGGCCGCGGAGGCGAGGACTCCCTCACCGGCGGGGACGGCGACGACGTGGTGATCCTGACCGGCGCGCGCACGGCCTACTCGATCACCGCGACCGCCGGCGGCGTCCGGATCGAGCATCTCAATGGAGGGAGCGACGGCGTCGACCTAGTGTCGGAGGTCGAGCGGATCGGCTTCTCCAGCGGCGCCCAGATGATGACCATCGAGGACGCCCTGGAGCCTTCGCCCGCGGACCAGCTGATCAACGGCGGATCCGGCGCAGACACGCTGACGGGCAACGACGGCTCCGACACGATCTCGTCCGCGGCGGGCGACGACAGTCTCGTCGGCGCCGCGGGCGCGGACAGCCTGAATGCCGGCGCGGGCCACGACACCCTCTCCGGCGGGGCCGGCAACGACCACGTCGAAGGCGGCGACGGCGACGACCTGCTGATCCTGTCCGGGTCGCAGTCCGACTACATGATCGTCAGCGGCGTCACGACCGTCTGGCAGATCCGCGATCTGCGCACAGGCAGCCCGGACGGCACGGATGCGATCAGCGGGATCGAGGGCTTCGGTTTCAACAACGGCGCCACGATCGTCAGCTTCATCGAAGGCGCGATCACGTCCGGTCCCGACCACGTCCGGGGCGGGCTCGCCAACGACACGATCGACGGGCTGGCGGGCGGCGACATCCTGTTCGGCGGCTCCGGCGACGACAGCCTCGCGGGCGGCGACGACGATGACCTGCTCGAGGGTGGGCGGGGCGACGACACGCTCTCCGGCGGGGCGGGGATCGACCGAGTGACCTATGCGAACAGCGCCGGCGCGACCGGCGTGCAGGTCAGCCTGCTGGTCGCCGGGCCCCAGGACGTCGGCGAGGGGCTCGGACGGGACGTGCTGCTGGGTATCGAGAACCTGTCGGGCACGAACCGGAACGATCGGCTGGTCGGCGACGGCGGCGCGAACCGGCTCGACGGCCTGGCCGGGCACGACATTCTCTACGGCGGCGGCGGGGCCGACACCCTGGATGGCGGGGCGGGCTTCGACTACGTCCGCTACGACGACCAGGCCTACGCCGGCTTCATCGTCTCGCTTTCCAACCCGGCGCTGAACACCGGCGCAGCGGCGGGCGACGTGCTGATCGGCATCGAGGGCCTGGTGCTGGGGACCGGCAACGACGTCGGCTACGGCGACGGCGGCGACAACTACCTCTACGGCATGGCCGGCCACGACAATCTCTACGGCGGGGCCGGGGCGGACTACCTGCACGGCGGCTCCGGCTTCGACTACGCCCGCTACGATGCGGAGACGAGCGGCTTCACCGCCTCGCTGGCCGACCCGGCGCACAACACCGGCGCGGCCGCCGGCGACGTGTTCGTCGAGATCGAGGGCCTGATCCTCGGGAGCGGAAACGACTGGGCCTACGGCGACGCGGGCGCCAACTACCTCTACGGCATGGCCGGCCACGACAACCTGATCGGCGGCGCGGGGGCCGACTACCTGCACGGGGGCGCGGGCTTCGACTACGTCCGCTACGATGCGGAGACGAGCGGCTTCACCGTCTCGCTCGCCGCCCCGGCGCGCAATTCGGGAGCGGCGGCCGGCGACGTGCTGGTGGAGATCGAAGGCCTGGTGCTGGGAAGCGGCAACGATGTCGCCTACGGCGACGCCGGCGCCAACTACCTCTACGGCATGGGCGGAGCCGACAACCTGTTCGGCGGCGCCGGGGCCGACTACCTGCATGGCGGGGCCGGCTTCGACTACGCCCGCTACGACGACCAGGCCTACGGCGGCTTCACCGCCTCTCTGGCCAACCCCGGCGCCAACACCGGGGCCGCAGCCGGCGACGTGTTCGCCGAGATCGAGGGGCTGGTGCTGGGCTCGGGGGACGACTCCGGGGCCGGGAACGGCGCCGACAACTACCTCTACGGCCTGGGCGGGAACGACACCCTCGACGGCGGCGGCGGGGCCGACCACCTGCACGGCGGAGCCGGCGCCGACGATCTGCTAGGCGGCGCCGGCGCCGATCGGTTTGTGATCGCAAACGCTGCACATTCGACCGCCGCCGCGCCCGACCGGGTGCTGGACTTCGACTGGAGCCTGGGGGACCTCGTCGACGTCTCGGGCGTGGACGCCAATCCGGGCGTAGCCGGCGATCAAGCGTTTGAGTTCGTAGGCGCCTTCACCGGGACCGCCGGCCAGGTCAGGCCGGTGATCGACTACGGCATGAACCAGACCCGGCTGGAGTTCGACATCAACGGCGACGGCGTCGGGCAGGAGATGGTGGTCATCCTGAGCGGTCACCAACCGATGGGCGCTGGGCTGGTGCTCTAGGCGCCCTGGCCCGGCGGTTTCGACCAGTAGAAGTACCGCCACGCCGGCCGAAAGCCTGCCCGGCGGTAGAGGCTGCGGGCCGGCGCGTTCGGCTCCTCCACCTGCAGGAAGACGCGGGTGAGGCCGCGGTCTTCGGCGGACTGGGCCAGGCCCGCCAGGACGCGGCCGGCCAGCCCCTGCCCCCGGTGCGCGGCGGCGGTGCGCATGCCGTGCACGCTGGCCCAGCCGTCGCCGAAGGAGGCGACGCCGACGGCCAGGGCCGCGCCGGCGGCGTCACGCACCGCGCCGAAACGGTTCTCTCCGGAACGGGTGAGGAGGTCGATCCGGCTGGCGCCGTCGGCCGGGTCGAACCCCGGCCCCAGGAAGACCGCCTTCCAGCTCTCGTCCGGGCTCGCGATCACCTCCGCCGGTTCGCCGCCGCAGACTTGGCGCATGCCGGCGACGTCTCCGACCTTGACGAGCGTCGGCTGCTCGGGGCGATAGCCGCGGTCGGCGAGGGCCGCCCGGACCCCGTCCAGGCCCGGCCCGTCGCAGATGCGGAAGCCGGGCGTGAGGCCCCGCTCGGCGTAGGCGGCCTCGATCGCGTCGAGGGCCGCAGCGTCGGCCGCCAGTTCGTGGCTGAGCGGCACGGCGCTCTTCGAGCGGCGCGCCGCGCCGGCGCCCAGGGCGACGAGCCAGCCGCCGATCTCGATCACCGCCTCGGGCGGCAGGGCGGCGATGGTCGCTCGCTCGATGGCCTCGACGTCGGCGGCGTCGATCACCCGCGGTCCCGAAGCAGCCGGGCCTTGTCGCGCTGCCAGTCGCGGTCGGCCTCGGTCTGGCGCTTGTCGTGGATCTTCTTGCCCTTGGCGAGCGCGATCTCGAGTTTCGCCAGGCCCTTCTCGTTCCAGTAGAGCTTCACCGGGATGATGGTGCGCCCTTCCCGCTGCACGGCGCCGATCAGCTTGTCGATCTGGCGGCGGTGCAGCAGCAGCTTCCTGGGCCGCCGCGGCTCGTGGTTGAAGCGGTTGGCGCCGGCGTAGGGCGGGATGTCGGCGTTGACGAGCACGATCTCGTCGCCCTCCACCGCCGCATAGCTCTCGGCGATGTTGGCCTTGCCGCCGCGCAGCGACTTCACCTCCGACCCGGTCAGCGCGATGCCCGCCTCGGTGAAGTCCTCGAGGAAGTAGTCGAACCTCGCCCGCCGGTTCTCGGCGATCACCTTGCCGGCCATCAGTGGACGCCGGCTTCCTTCATCGCCGCCAGGACCTGGGCGCGGGCGGCCTCGGACGCGGGCGTGATCGGCAGCCGGAGCTCCTCGCTGCAGAGCCCGAGCTGGGCCAGGGCGAACTTGGTCGGCGCGGGCGATGCGTCGGCGAACAGCGCCTTGTGCAGGCGGATCAGCCGGTCCTGGCCGTAGAGGGCGCCCTTCCACTGGCCGGCCAGGGCGTCGTTGTACATCTGGGCGCAGGCCTCCGGCGCGACGTTGGCGGTCACCGAAATGCAGCCGTGTCCGCCGTGCGCGATATAGCCCAGGCCGGTGTCGTCGTTGCCCGACAGGAGGCACCAGCCCTCCCCGCACTCCAGCCGCTGGATGCTGGCGCGCGCCAGGTCGCCGGTGGCGTCCTTGATGCCGACGATGTTGGGCAGCTTGGCCAGCCGCGCGACCGTCTCGTTGCTGATGTCCACGACCGTGCGCCCGGGCACGTTGTAGAGCAGGATCGGCAGCTGCACGGCGTCGTTGATCGCCTTGTAGTGGGCGTAGATGCCCTCCTGGCTCGGCCGGTTGTAGTAGGGCGCGACGACCAGCGCGGCATCGGCGCCCACCTGCTTGGCGTGCTGGACGAGCTCGATCGCCTCGGCGGTGGAGTTTGAGCCGGCCCCGGCGATCACCGGCACGCGCCCGCGCGCGGTCTGGACGCACAGCTCGACGACGCGGCGATGCTCCCCGTGGCTCAGGGTGGTGCTCTCGCCGGTCGTGCCGACCGGCACAAGGCCGTGCACGCCCCCGGCGATCTGCCGCTCGACCAGTGCGACAAAAGCGTCCTCGTCCACGGCGCCGTCGCGAAACGGGGTCACGAGGGCCGGAAAAACGCCGCGGAACAAGGGTTCAACCATTGGGAGTGCAAATTGCCGTGAATGCGTCGCACAAAGTTGCGACTGGGATTTGGCGGGACAATATGGCCCCCTATCCCCCACCCGCAACGATTCATCGCCTTCGGCGCGACCTGGAGACCGTCATTGACCTCCTCGGCCCGCAAAGCCCTCTATGGATTCAGCGCTGTGGCGCTGCTGGCCGGCGTCGCCGCCGCCCAGGCGCTGGGCCCGCAGGCCTCCAGCCCTGAGCCGGCGCCCGCCCTGCCCGCCGCGCCGCAGCCGTACCGCGCGGCCGCGCCGGTGGCGATGGGCGACTCCCAGCTGATGGTCCAGGCGATGGAGGCCGCGCGCCGCCGCGACGTGGCCGGCGCCCGCAGCGCCATGTCGGCCATCAAGGACCCGGTCGCCCGCAAGGTCGCCCTCTGGGCGCTGGTGGACGTCAACGGCGAGACGATGAGCTTCGCCGAGGTCGACCGCGCCCGTCGCGAGCTGGCCGACTTCCCGCGCGGCGCGCGGCGGCAGGAGCTGGCCGAGAAGCTGCTGGAGACCTCCGGCCAGAGCCCGCAGCAGATCATCGCCTGGTTCGGCGGCAAGGACCCGGTGACGCCCGAGGGCGCCATGGCCCTGGCCTCGGCCTTCCGCGCCGGCGGCCAGCCGCAGCTGGCGACCAACCTCATCCGCAACTTCTGGCGCAACAAGGTCTTCGAGGCCTCGGCCCAGCGCACCATGCTGGCCCGCTTCGGCGACGTGCTGAGCCAGGACGACCACGTCCGCCGGGCCGACACCCTGCTCTACGGCACGCACGGGCCGGCGACGCGCGACATGGTCTCCCTGCTGCCGCCCGATCACCGCGCGCTGGCGCAGGCGCGGATGGCCCTGCGCAACGGCGGATCCGACGCCCTGCAGCTGGCCTCCGCCGTGCCCGCCAACCTGGCCTCGCACCCGGGCCTCGCCTTCGAACGCGCCGGCTACTACCGCCGCAAGGGCCTGACCGTGATGGCGCGCAACCAGCTCGCCAACGGGCCCAAGGAGGCGCTGCACGAGGATGCGGCCGACCGCATCTGGGAGGTGCGCTATCCGCTGATCCTCGACGCCCTGAAGACCCGCGACTACCGGGGCGCCTACACGGCGGCCGCGAACAGCGGCCTGACGAGCGGCGTGCCGGCCGCGGAGCTGGAGTTCTACGCCGGCTGGATCGCCCTGACGAAGCTGAAGAACGCGCGCCAGGCGCAGGTCCACTTCGCCAACCTGGAGAAGATCGGCTCCTCGCCGATCACCCGCTCCAAGGCCCTCTACTGGCTCGGCCGGGCGGCCGAGGCGCAGGGCAACAGAGGCGAAGCCCAGCGGCACTACGCGGCCTCGGCCAAGTACAACACCGCCTTCTACGGCCAGCTGGCCGGCGAGAAGGTGGATGGCGGCCGCATCACCCTGGCCAAGGACCCGCAGATCGGCGCCTCGGACAAGGCTCGCTTCGAGGGCCGCGAGGTGGTCAGGGCGACGCGGCTGCTGTTCCAGTCCGGCCAGAAGGACACCTTCAAGGTCTTCGCCCTGCACCTGGACGACATCCTGGAAAGCGACGTCGACCAGGCCCAGCTGATCGACCTGATCCGCGGCTACGGCGACCAGGACACCTCGATGAAGGCCGCCCGCGGGGCCGCGCAACGCGGCTTTGTGCTGACCGATCGGGGCTATCCGATGCGCACGCCGCCGCAGGTCCACGGCGCGCCGGAGCCGGCCCTGGTGCTGGGCATCACCCGCCAGGAAAGCGGCTTCGACCCGATGGTCCGCTCCTCCGCCGACGCGCGGGGGATGATGCAGCTGCTGCCCTCCACCGCCCAGATCGTCGCCCGCAAGATGGGCGTCGACTATTCGGTCAGCCGCCTGCACGACCCGGACTACAACATGCGTCTGGGCTCGTCCTACCTGGGCCAGGTGGTGGACCAGTTCAGCGGCTCCTACGTGCTGGGCGCGGCCGCCTACAACGCCGGCCCGGGACGTCCGCCCCAGTGGATCGCCTTCTGCGGCGACCCGCGGACCTCCGGGACCGATCCGATCGACTTCATCGAGTGCATCCCCTTCACCGAGACCCGCACCTACGTCATGCGGGTGATGGAGGGCATGCAGGTCTACAAGGCCAAGCTCGCCGGCGGTTCGACCAGGATCACCCTGTCGCAGGATCTGGCCCGCGGCCGCTATGGCGGTCCGCGCGTGGCCGCGATGGCGGACTAGCGCAGCTACAGTCGGCCACGCCTGTCAGCCGCCGGTCTGCGCGGCCAGCTCCTTCTCGAACAGCCGCTCGGCCCGTTCGACCTGCCGGTGGAGCTCCGCCGGATCGCGGAACGGGTCGGCCGCGCCCTGGGACAGCCGGGCCCGCTTGCCCTCCAAATCGAAGAACTCCGGGTGGAAGTTGAGGAAGTAGTCCGCCCTCAACGAGCGCAGCTTCGCGAAACTGCGGCGGAAATCGGCGGCCGCCTCGGGGTAGGCCGGATCGCCCGTCAGCTTCTGGCCGGCGACGGTGAGGCTGCAGGCGAACAGCACCGTGCCGGTCGGCGCGGCCAGCGACCAGCTCGTACAGCCGCGCGTGTGGCCAGGCGTCAGGTGAGCCGTGAGGACGGTCCGGCCAAGGCGAAGCGTCTCGCCATCCTTCACCACCCGATCCACCTTCACCGCAGGGAAGCCGTCCAGCTCCGGACGCCCGATCGAGCGGCCGGCCTCCAGGTCGGCCCGGTCCCCTGCGCTCGCCACGAGCTTGGCGCCGCTGCGCTGCTTCAGTTCGGCCAAGCCCCCCGAGTGGTCGAAATGGGAGTGGTTGATCAGCAGGTAGCGGATGTCGCTGAGCCTGAAGCCGAGCTGTTCGATGTTGTTCGCGATCAGCGGCGCGCTCTCAGGCAGGCCGCCGTCGATCAGCACGTGCCCCTTGGGATCTGCGATCAGGTAGGCGGCTAGGCCCGCAGTGCCGACATAGTAGACCTCGCCGGTGATCCTGAAGGGCGCGGCCGGACGGTTCCATTCCACCCGTTGATGAGCGTCCTGCGCCGCCGACACAGAAGGCACGGCGGCGGCCAGGGCGAGGGCCAGGAAGAGAGTGCGCATCGGGTTCCTCACGCTTCGTCGGGGAGGCCCGGCGCCCCCCTCGCCCTCCATTGATGACGCGACCGCGCGATGCGGCGCAAAGGACCTTTCCTGGTGCGAGCCATAAGCTAAAGTGATGGCTCGCATGGTGCGACCCTACCTTCCGTTGAATGGTCTGCGCGCCTTCGAGGCGGCGGCGCGGCACCTGTCCTTCACCCGGGCGGCCATCGAGCTGTGCGTGACGCAGGCGGCGATCAGTCAGCAGGTGAAAGGGCTCGAGGAGCGGCTGGGACGGCGCCTGTTCCGCAGGTTGCCGCGCGGACTGGCCCTTACGGACGAAGGGCTCGCCCTCCTCCCCGCCGTCGCCGAGAGCCTGGACCGCCTGGGCGATGCGCTCGAGCGCGTGGGCGCGGGACGTCCGCGCGAAGTCGTCAATGTGGGCGTCGTCGGCACGTTTGCGACCGGCTGCCTGCTGCCGCGCATCTCCACGCTGGCGGCCGTCGCGCCGCATCTGGAGGTGCGGCTCTTCACCAACAACAACCGCGTCGACCTCGCGGCCGAGGGACTGGACTGCGCCATCCGCTTCGGCGACGGCTCCTGGCACGCCACCCACGCCGAGTGGCTCATGGACGCGGCGCTGAGCCCCCTGTGCGCCCCGGGCGTCGCTCGCCGCCTGTCGCAGCCGCATGACCTGCTGTCGGAGACCCTGCTCCGCTCCTATCGGGCCGACGAGTGGGCGCGGTGGTTCGACCGCGCGGGCCTCGCGATCCCACCCCTCCGCGGGCCGGTCTTCGACAGCTCGCTGGCGATGGTCGAGGCGGCCGAGATGGGGCTTGGCGTCGCCCTGGCGCCCGCATCGATGTTCTCCGCTCGCATCGCGCGCGGCGCCCTTGTGCAGCCCTTCGGCGTCGAGGCCCCGCTCGGGGGCTACTGGCTCACCTGGCTGAAGTCCAAGGCGCCGACACCGGGCCTGATGCTGTTCCGCGAATGGCTGCACGAGGAGTGTCGCCGCCTCGCCGAACAGCCGGGCCGCCCCCGCGCGCCTGACCTCTCGCTTTCGTCCGCATGAGCGGGCCCCGCTTATTGCGCGCTCAGGCCGACGCCCCCGGCAGCACGATCTGCTGGGCGTAGGCCTTGGCGATCAGTCGATCTTCCTGCCGGAACTCGGCCTCGGCGGCGATGACGCGGCGGCCGTGCGCCAGCACGCGAGCCTCGATGTCCACCGTCCGCGCGGCGCCGACCCGCAGGAACTGCACCTGCAGGCTGCCGGTGCGGAAGACGCAGTCCTCGGGCACGCAGGTCATGGCCGCGAAGGTCAGCACCTGATCGGCCAGCGCCGCCAGGTGGCCCCCGAACAACGAGCCGTCGGCGCCCAGCACGTCCGCGGCCGGCTCCCAGCGCTTCCTCACCCAGCCCTCGCCCCAGGCGTCGAGCGTCCCCAGCCGGAGCTGCGCCACCACCGCCGGCGGCTCCGCCCGCCGCTCCACAAGGGCCTGCAGCCGATCCTTCGCCCAACTCATCCGCGCCTCCGTCCGTTGACCGTGCAAGCTTTCTGAGCATTGCTCAGCTTCGCTACTCGCTTTCGGCGGAGGAACCCGGCCTTGGCCGCCGCGCAACGGAATCAAAGACGTGCGCCGAGCCAGGCGCGGGCGCAGGCCACCTGCGCGGCCATCCTCGAGGCGACAACTCGCATCCTGGAGGAGCTGGGCGAGCCGGCCCTGACCACCAACCGCATCGCCGAACGGGCCGGCGTCTCCATCGGCACGCTCTATCAGTACTACCCGAACAAGCAGGCGATCCTGGTCGCCATCGGGCGGCGAGAGAACGCCCGCATGGACGGCATCGCCGCCGAGCTGATGGCGGCCGGCGTCAGCGAGCGGCGGGCGCGGATTCGCGCCTACGTCCGCGCGCTTTCCGACCGGCCGGCCACCCGCCGCGCCGTGCTGAAGGCGATGCTGGAGAGCGAATCCGCGGACGTGCTGTGGCCGAGCGGCCCCGAGGCCGTCGACGCCTTCGTGATGTCGCGGGCCGTGATCGGCGCCGTCCGCGCCGCGGTCCTGGAGGGCTCTCCCTACCTGACCCAGCCCGTCTTCGAGGACGCCCTCGTGAAGCTGGTCGGCGCGCTCCAGGCTCAGCCCTGAGGCGTCTCAGCGCCGGCTCCGTCTCGCGGCCAGCACGGGACCCCGCTCGGTCGAGACGAGCTCGCCGTCCAGACCGAACACCTGCGAGAGCACGGCCGGCGAAAGCGCCTCCTGCGGAGGTCCGTCGGCGACGGTCCTGCCGCGGGCGATCACCACGATCCGGTCGCAGCTGCGGGCGGCGAGGCCGAGGTCGTGCAGGGTGGCGACGACTGCGCGGCCCGCGCCGGCCTCCTCCCGCAGCAGCTCGAGGGCCAGCAGCTGGGCGTCCGGATCGAGGCCGGCGGCGGGCTCGTCGGCGGCGAGCAGCGGGGCGGCCGTGGCCAGCAGCCGGGCGAACAGCACCCTCGCGCGCTCCCCGCCCGAGAGGTCGAGCACGCCGCGAGCGGCCTGGTCCGCCATGCCGACCCGAGCGAGGGCCTGCATCGCCGCCTCCCGCGCCTGCGCCGGCGCACGGTCCGCCGCGCCGAGACTGGCGATGCGCCAGGCCGGCAGGTTCCAGCCCACCCGCCGCTCCTGGGGCAGGTAGCCGGCGAGCGACGCGCGCTGGAGGTCGGAGAGGGCCGAGACCTCCCGCCCCCCGAGTCGGGCCGCCCCCGCCTGCAGGCGAACCAGGCCAAGGGCGGCGCGCAGCAGGGTCGTCTTGCCCGCGCCGTTGGGGCCCACCAGCCCGACCAGCTCGCCGGGTCGCACGGCGAGCGAGGCGCCGGAGAGGGCCTCCACCCGGCCGAGGCGCGCCCGCGCACCGGTCACCTCGAGCGCCAGGCTCATCCGCGCCAGCTCCGGGCCGCGCGCCAGGCGATCAGGGCGAACAGCGGCGCGCCGAACAGGGCCGTGACGACGCCCAGTTTCAGCTCCTGGTCGGTGGGGATCAGCCGGCCGGCCAGGTCCGCGCCGACCAGCAGGGCCGCGCCGGCCAGGGCCGAGGGCGTCAGCGTCCGGGCCGGGTCCGCCCCCGCCGCGGCGCGCACC
This sequence comes from Phenylobacterium terrae, assembly GCF_042681205.1. NCBI lineage: Bacteria > Pseudomonadati > Pseudomonadota > Alphaproteobacteria > Caulobacterales > Caulobacteraceae > Phenylobacterium > Phenylobacterium terrae. The sequence continues at coordinate 165,889 of NZ_JBHUEY010000006.1, read as the reverse complement.
AGGTGGGGGGCGGCCAGGCCCACGAAGCCGATGATCCCGGCCATGGCCACCGCCGCGCCGGTCAGCAGCGCCGCTCCGGCCACGGCCGCGGCCCGCAGCCGCGCCATCGGCAGGCCGGACAGCGCCGCCGCCTCCTCGCCCAGCGTCAGCATCAGCAGGCCGCGGGCCGCGTAGAGGCAGAGCCCCGCCCCCGCCAGCATCGGCGGCGCCGCGCGCGCCAGGTCGCCCCAGTCGCGGTTCGCCACCGAGCCCAGCAGCCAGGCGAGGATCTCGCTGGTCGCGATCGGAGACGGCGAGAGGTTGAAGATGAGGCTGGTGAGCGCGCCGGCGAAGGCCGACAGGGCCACGCCGAACAGGATCAGGGTCTCGGGCTCGCGGAACCGGGCGGCGAGCCCCGTCAGCAACGCCCCGGTCGCCAGCGCCGCCGCCAGGGCCGCGGCCTCGACGCCGCCCGGCAGCGCCGCCAGTCCTGCCGAGATCGCCAGGGCGGCGCCCAGGCCTGCGCCGGCCGAGACGCCGAGCACGCCGGGATCGGCCAATGGGTTGCGCAGCAGTCCCTGCATCACCGCCCCGGCCAGGCCCAGGGCCGCCCCGACGGCGGCGGCGGCGGCGATGCGCGGCGCCCGGATGTCCCACAGGATCTGCGCCTCGGGCGTGCCGGGCTGCAGGGCGCGCAGGTAGCCGCCGGCGTCGAGCGCCGTCTCGCCGAGCGCCAGCCCCAGGACGGCGAGCAGCACGAGCCCGGCCAGCAACGGCCCATTCAGCCGCAGCGCGCTCACTTCGGCGCCCGCAGCGCCAGGGTCTCGGCCGCCTCGGCCACGAACCAGCCGGGACATCCCAGCACCGCCCCGGGCAGCGAGGCGATGGTCCGGCCCTGCGCCGCCCTGCGCAGCGCCTGGTGCCGCCCCGGCCCCCAGTAGGTGTTGGCAAGCATGAAGGAGTCGAAGAAGCCCAGCACGACGGCCGTCGGCGGCCGCATCGCCAGCGCCTCGAGGGAGACGGTGGAGTAGCCCGGCCGCTCGGCGGCGCTGGTCAGGCCGGCCGCCTTGAGCATCGCGCCGATCAGGGTTCCCTCCCCCGCGGTCGCGCCGCCCGGCGTGACGTAGAGGGCCCGCTTGCCTTCCCAGGCGCCGGCGGCGCGGGCGAGGCGGGCGTCCATCTCGCCGATCAGCGCCTCGGCCGGCCCGGGGCGGCCGAGCGCGACGCCGACCTTGCGGAGTCCGTCGCGCACCTCTGCGAAGTCCTGCGCCTCGGGCACGTCGACGACCGTGACGCCGTGGCGACGCAGGGCCGCCAGCAGCTTGGCGTCGCCGCCCCAGTGACGCACCACGATGTCCGGGCGGGCGGCGAGCACCGACTCCAAGGTCGAGCGCCGCAGCGGCAGGCCGCGGGCGCGCTCGCGCAGGCGCGAATCGGCGTCGTCGGCGCGGGTCGACAGCCCCACGATCGCCTCGCGGGGGCTGAGCGCCAGCACATACTGGTCGGCGCACTGGTCTAGGGAGAAGACGCGCGGCGCGGCGGCGGCCGGCCGGGCCAGCGCCAGCCCCGCCGCCAGGGCGATCAGGCCGGCGCGAGCCCGTCCAGCAGGCCGTCCAGGGTCAGGGCGAGCAGCTCGTCCCGGGGCGCCCACTTCACTTCCGGGCGCGAGACGACAAGGGCGACCATCCCATGGCAGGCCGCCCACAGGGCCTGGGCCACCGCCTCGGTGTCGCCCTTCTTCAGGCGCCCGGCTTCGCCCAGCTCGCCCACGACGCGGCAGAATATCTCGTAGCATTGCGCGCCCAGGCCGGTGGTCCCGATGTGCTGCACCGCCGATACGGGACGGCCGCCGCCGAACACAAGCAGATAAGCGTTCGGATGCTCGAAGCCCCACAGCATGTAGGCCTCCAGCATGGCCCTCAGCCGCACCCGCGCGTCGGCGCTCCGGCCGGCGATCTCGGTGTTGCGGTCGAGCAGCTGCTGCATCGTCCGCTCGCAGATCTCGTGCAGGATGCAGCTCTTGTCCTTGAAGTGCATGTAGAGCGCCGTGGACGAAACCCCCACCTCGTCGGCGATCTTGCGGATCGTCGCGCCCTCGTAACCTTCGGCCACGAAGATCCGCTCGGCGGCGTCCAGGATCTCGGCCCGGCGCAGGTGGCCGTCCCCCTTGGCCTTGCGGGCCGACCGGCGCGTGATCACCGCAACTTCGCTCACCAGCTCATGCTCCCCACTCTGCACCGCGGACAGGCGCCACCCCCCAGGACGGCCCGCCGCGGCGACCTCACCGTGGGTTACCGTAGGCAACTTATGGTCCGAGCGCAAAACCCGATCAGGCCTGACTAGATCATGCCCACCCGGTTCAGCACCTCGCGCGGGATCCGCTGTTCACGGATCACCTGCCGGTGGTCGACTAGGCCGCAAGCCTCGCGCTGGACCCAGTAGCCCCAGACCGCCCTGGCCGCATCGCGCACCAGCTGCGCCCGGTCGGCGCCGGCCGTCTCTCCGGAGTCGAACGCCCGCAGGCGCTCCAGGCTGTGTTCGACCTCGCGGCCGGCTCGGCCGAGCGAAGCCGCCGTCTCGGCGAGCAGCTCGGCCTCGAGGACGCTGACGCCGGACCTGGCCTGCAGCGCGCTGGAAAACTGCGAGGGCATGCGCATGATCCGAACGCTACACGCCCCTTGCGGCCGCCGGAAGGCGCGCGCCGGCCCTGGACGAGAGGGCTGCGAAATGGGTAAGCGCAGGCGATGACCCGCCCCGCCGTCGCCGACGCGCCCTGCGTGATGCGCACCACCGGCTGGGCGGACTACGCCCTGCTGGACAGCGGCGACGGCAGGAAGCTGGAGCGTTACGGCCCCTACACTGTCGTCCGACCCGAGCCGCAGTGCCTGTGGAGCCCGCGCCAGGACGCCGACTGGGCCCGCGCCGACGCCGTGTTCGATCCCGAGGGCGAGGAGGACGCCGGGCGCTGGCGCTTCAAGGGCCGGCCGAAGGACAGCTGGCCGCTGGGCTGGGGCCAGGTGAAGTTCCACGGCCGCTTCACCGCCTTCCGCCACCTGGCCTTCTTCCCCGAGCAGGCCGCCAACTGGACCTGGCTGGACGAGACCGTGCGCGGCATGGGCGGCCAGCCGAAGGTCCTGAACCTGTTCGGCTACACCGGCGTCGCCAGCCTCGTCTGCGCCGCGGCCGGCGCCGCGGTCACCCACGTCGACGCCTCCAAGAAGGCCGTCGGCTGGGCGCGGGAGAACGCCGCCCTCTCGGGCCTCGAGCAGGCGCCGGTCCGCTGGATCACCGAGGACGCCAAGCGCTACGTGCAGCGTGAAGTGCGCCGCGGCTCGCGCTACGACGGGATCATCCTGGACCCGCCGAAGTACGGCCGCGGACCGGGCGGCGAGGTCTGGCGGCTGCTCGAGGACCTGCCCGAGCTTTCGGCTCTGTGTGCTGAGCTTCTTTCGGAAAACGCCAGGTTCCTGCTGCTCAACGCCTACGCCGAGCGGATCAGCGGGGCCGCGCTCGCCAGCCTGCTGGCCGAGCGGCTGACCGGCCGCGGCGGACGGATCGACTGGGGCGAACTGGCGCTGGTGGAAGCCTCCGGCGAACGGCAGGTGGGCCTCTCCTTCTTCGCCCGGTGGTCGGCGTGAGCGTCAAGGCCGTCACCTCGCTGACGAATCCGACGGTCAAGGCCGTCCGGGCCCTGCACCTGCGCAAGGAACGCGACGAGACCGGACTGTTCGTCGCCGAGGGGCTGAAGAACGTCACCGAGGGCGTCGAACTGGGGCATGCCCCGCAGGTGCTGATGTTCGGCAAGGACGCGGCGGAGCATCCCCTCACCCGCCGGGCCGTCGCCGCGACCCTGGCCGCCGGCGGCGAGGCCATCGAGGTCACCCACGACATCCTCGCCAAGGTCTCCCGGCGCGACAATCCGCAGGCGGTCGTCGGCGTCTTCAAACAGCGCTTCACGGCCCTGGACGCCCTGCAGCCGCCGAGCGCCGACGTCTGGGTGGCCCTGCACCGGGTGCGCGATCCGGGCAACCTGGGGACCATCGTGCGCACCGCCGACGCGGCCGGCTGCGGCGCGGTGATCCTGGTCGGCGAGTGCTGCGATCCCTATTCGGTGGAGGCGGTGCGGGCGACCATGGGCTCGATCTTCGCCGTGCCCATCGTGCGGGCGAGCGAGACCGAGTTCGCCGCCTGGCGCGGCGGCTGGCCGGGCTCCGTCGTCGGGACGCTGCTGACCGCCGAGGTCGACCACCGCCAAGCCGATTACGCGCGGCCGGCGCTGATCCTGATGGGCAACGAGCAGCAGGGGCTGCCGCCGGAGATGGCGGCCCTGACGGACGTGAACGTGAAGATCCCCATGCGCGGCCGGGCCGACAGCCTGAACCTGTCGGTCGCCACCGGCATCATGATCTACGCGGTCGGCTGAACCTCAGCCGTCGGTCCCGGTGGTGCTGGACGAGTTGTCGTCCTCCTCGACGAGGAGCCGGCGTCGGGCTTCGCGCACGTGCGCCCGCACGCGGGCGATCTGCTGGGGAAGTTCCCGGCTGACACGCTCGGCGGCTTCCTCGAGGTCGTCCTCGAGCGAGTAGCGGGGTACGCGGTCTGAACTCATCGCCAGCCAAACCCCCGGCTCGGATGTCGGGTTCCTGACTCTTGTTCACGATTCTCGTGAAAAATCGAGGGGAACGCCTGTCGGACCGCGGCGGGAGGCGGCCAGCCCCCCGCCCGGCCCGCCCGCTCAGGGGACGAAGATCGAGGCGTCGACGTCGTCGGGATTGACCCCGACGAGGATCAGAACGCGGCCCGAACTGCTGGTGAACTGGGTTCCGTCCGCGTGCGCCGATTCCGTCCACGGCCCGGTTCCACCCAGCGAAATGCGGTCGCCCTCAGCGAAATCGAAATCGAGGATGCGGTCCGTGCTGTTGTTGCTGAAGCCGGCCAGGGAGAACAGGTCCGCCCCGTCGCCGCCCTCCAGGGTGTCGCTGCCCTGACCGCCCGTGAGGGTGTCGGCGCCGCTCCCGCCGACCATGCTGTCGTTGCCGTTGCCGCCGGCCAGGGAGTCGGCGCCGGATCCGCCGTCGACGCTGTCGTTGCCGTTCCCGCCGATCAGGGTGTCGAGCCCGGATTCGCCGCGGAGGCTGTCGTGGTCGTTGCCGCCGTCGAGCCGGTCGTCGCCGATCCCGCCCTCGGCGGTGTCGTTGCCGGCGCCGCCGAGGATGGTGTCGTCGCCCCAGCCGCCGATCAGCGAATCGTTGGCGACGTTGCCGTCGATGCTGTCGTTCCCGAGGCCGCCGTCGATGGTGTCGGCGCCGCCGGAGATGAAGATCAGCTCGGTGTTGCCGCCATTCAGCGTGTCGTCGCCGAGGCCGCCGCTGAGCGAATCGTCGCCCGTGCCGCCGTTCACCTGCTCGTTGCCCAGCCCGCCCAGCACCAGGTCGGCGCCGGAGCCGCCGTTCATCCGGTGGTCGCCGAGCACGCCCATGATGGTGTCGTCGCCGGCCTCGCCGTTGAGCAGGTCGGCGCCCAGGTCGCCAAGCAGCGAGTCGTTGCCGTCGGCGCCGTTGGCGGTGTCGTTGCCGGCCCCGCCGATGAGGGTGTCGTCCCCGCTCACGAAGACCAGGAACCCGCCGCCGTTCATGAGGTCGTCGCCGTCTCCGCCGAGGAGGATGTCGCCGCCGTCTTCCAGCAGCGGAATGCCGCCGCCGGTGAGCGTGTCGTTGCCGCCCGCGCCGTAGAGGAAGCCGAGTCCGATGAAGTCGGACAGGTTGTCGTCGCCGTCCGTGGGCGTCAGCTGCCCCTGGGCGGCCTGGGCGTAGACGAGCAGCGCCAGCATCTGCGCGGCTTCTTCGGTGTAGCCAAGCGCCGCCAGCAGGGCCAAGGCCTCGAGAACTGCAGGATTTTCAGTCGGCATCAGGATGTCCCCCGTCGTGTCGCCAAGCGGAGCTGTGGCGAGTCGAGCCGGAGAACCCCGTTCGTTTAAATAAGTTCGGGCCGGGCGCGAAAAAAGTTAACGCCCGCCTCAGGCGCGCGGCTTGGCCCGCGTCGTCGCCTCGGCCTGGGCAGGGTCCTCCGGCCAGACATGCCTGGGATAGCGGCCGCGCATCTCGGCCCGCACGTCACGCCAGGAGCCGCGCCAGAACCCTGGCAGGTCACGGGTCAGCTGAATGGGCCGGCGGGCGGGCGAGAGCAGCGCGAAGGTCAGCGGGACCCGCCCGCCGGCGATGGCCGGATGCTCGGCCAGGCCGAACACCTCCTGCACCCGCACCTCGACCATCGGCCCGCCCTCGGCCGCGTAGTCGATGGGAATCCGCGAGCCGGTCGGCGCCGTGAAGTGGGTCGGCGCGGCGGCGTCGATCCGCCGTTGGAGGTCCCACGGGATGAGGCTGCGCAGCGCCCCGTCCAGCGCGTCTGGCGGGACCGACTTCAGGCTGCGCTGGCCCGCCAGCAAGGGCGCCAGCCATTCGTCCAGCCGCTCGATCAGGGCGGCGTCCGAGAGGTCCGGCAGGTCCGCCTCCCCCGCCGCGCGCAGGAAGGCCACGCGGGCCCGCAGGGCCTCCACGCCCCGGCCGAGCGGCAGCGCGCCCAGGCCCTCGCGGCGCACCTGGTCCAGCAGGGCCGCGGTCAGCAGGGCCGGGTCTGGAGACGCCTCCAGCGCCTCGCGCACGACGATGCGGCCAAGGCGGGTCAGCCGTTTCACGCGCAGGCCGCCGGGGCCCTCCTCCAGCCGCGCCTCCTCGGCCAGCTGGTCCCGGAAGGCGGCGAGGATGTCGCCGGCCTCGGCCGCGGCGGCCAGCAGGATGCGGTCGCGCCGCTCGCCGCCGCCCAGTTCTCCGACCGCCAGCCACTCGGCGCGCGCCAGCGCCTCGGTCGGCTCCAGGAACGCGCCGCGGCCGCTGACCAGCTGGAACTCGCCCAGGGGCCCGCGGGCGCGGGCGATCCGCTCCGGATAGGCGTAGGCCAGCAGTATCCCGTCGGGCACGCGGTCGGCCCGCCCTGACGGACCGGCCAGCCGGGCCCATCGGTCGGCCAGGGCGCGCGCGTCGCGCCCCCGGGCCGAGCGGTCGCGCTCCAGCCCCTCGAGCCGATGGGTCAGGTCCGGGTCGCGCCCGCCGAGGCCGCGCTCGGTCAGCAGGGCGGCGATGCGCGCGGCGCGGTCGGCCTGTCCGCTGTCGGCGGCCTTGAGCAGCATGTGGCCGAGCCTCGGCGGCAGCGGCAGCTCGCCGAGCGCCTTGCCGTGGTCGGTCAGCACCCCCTCCCCGTTCAGCGCCTCCAGCCGCTTCAGCAGCGCGACCGCCTCGCCGTAGGCGGCGGCCGGCGGAGGATCGAGGAAGGCGAGCTCGGCGGGGTCGCGCGCGCCCCAGCGGGCCAGGTCCAGGGCCAGGCCCGAAAGATCGGCCGCCCGGATCTCCGGCTCGCCGTAGGCCGGCAGGGCGCGGGTCTCGGCCTCGTCCCAGAGCCGGTAGCAGACGCCGGGCTCGGTGCGCCCCGCCCGGCCTCGGCGCTGGTCGGCGGCGGCCCGGCTGACCCGGACGGTGGCCAGCCGGGTCAGGCCGCTCGCGGGGTCATAGCGCGGCACGCGCGCCAGGCCGCAGTCGATGACCACCCGCACGCCCTCGATGGTCAGGCTGGTCTCGGCGATGGAGGTGGCCAGCACCACCTTGCGCACCCCCGCCGGGGCCGGCGAGATGGCTGCGTCCTGCTCGCGTGGACCGAGGGCGCCGTAGAGCGGCGCGATGGCGAGGCCCGGCCGACGCACCCGCTCTTCCAGCAGCTCCGCTGTGCGGCGGATCTCCCCCTGCCCCGGCAGGAAGACCAGCAGGCTGCCGGTCTCGGCCGCCAGGGCGCGCTCGACGGCGCGGGCGAGCTGGTCCTCCAGGCGCAGGCGATCGTCCCGGCCGAGGTAGCGGGTCTCGACGGGGAAGGCCCGGCCCTGGCTCTCCACCACCGGCGCATCGCCCAGCAGGCCCGCCACCGCCGCCCCGTCGAGGGTCGCGGACATGACCAGCAGCTTCAGGTCCTCGCGCAGGACGCCTTGGGCGTCGCGGGCCAGGGCAAGGCCGAGGTCGGCGTCCAGGCTGCGCTCGTGGAACTCGTCGAAGACCACGCAGCCGACGCCGGGCAGCTCCGGGTCGGCCAGGATCATGCGGGTGAAGACGCCCTCGGTGACCACCTCGATGCGGGTGCGGGCCGAGACCTTGGACTGCATCCGCACCCGGTAACCGACGGTCTCGCCCACCGGCTCGCCGAGCGTGCGGGCCATCCGCTCGGCGGCGGCGCGGGCGGCCAGGCGCCGCGGCTCGAGGAGGATGATCTTCCCGCCGCCCAGCCACGGCTCCGCCAGCAGCTCCAGCGGCACGACGGTGGTCTTGCCGGCCCCGGGCGGCGCAACGAGAACGGCGCTGGCGTGGTCCGCCAGCGCCGCCTTCAGATCACCGATGACCTCGTGGATCGGCAGCATGGCGCCGATCTAGCGGGGCCCGGGCGCTCCGTCACTCCGCCGGCGCGGCCCGGGCCGCCTCGAAGCGGCGCGCGTGCCAGTACGCCCAGCCGAAGTAGACCGCCAGGCCGATGGCCATCCAGATGAACAGCCGCATCAGGGTCGGCCAGCCGAGGTTGGCGACCAGGTAGAGGCAGGCGGCGATGCCCAGGGGGGCGGTGAACCAGACGAACGGCGTGCGGAAGCTGCGCTTCATCTCCGGATGCCGCACGCGCAGCCAAAGGACGCCGCCGCAGATGACGGCGAAGGCCAGCAGCGTCCCGACCGAGACCAGCTCGCCCAGGATGCCGATCGGGAACAGGCCGCCCATCAGGCCGGCCGCCACGGCGGTGATCGCCGTCCCCACCGCCGGCGTACGGGTCTTCGGATTGATCCTGCCGAACGCCGCCGGCAGCAGCCCGTCGCGGGCCATGGCGTAGAAGATCCGCGACTGGCCGTAGAGCAGCGTCAGGATGGTCGAGCCCAGGCCGATCACCACGCCAGCGTTCACCACCTGCCGCAGCCAGTGCAGCGCCGGAACGTTCTGCAGGGCCACCGCCACGGGCGCCGGGCTGTTGAGGGTCGAGTAGTGGGCCAGCCCGGTGATCACTAGGGCCATCAGGATGTAGAGCACGGTGCAGATCGCCAGCGAGCCGAGGATGCCGATCGGCATGGTCTTCTGCGGATTGCGCGCCTCCTGCGCCGCGGTCGAGACCGCCTCGAAGCCGATGTAGGCGAAGAAGATGACCCCGGCCGCGGTCACTATGCCCTGGACCCCGTAGCGGCCCGGCTCGTCGCCGATCGGCGCCGTCCGCTCCGGAATGAACGGGGTCCAGTACTCCGGCGTCACATAGGCGAAGCCGAAGCCGATCACCGCCAGCACCACCAGCACCTTCAGCGCCACGATCAGGTTGTTGAACAGGGCGCTCTGGGTGATGCCGGAGATGAGGATCACGGCCGTCAGTCCGACGATGAACATGGCCGGCAGGTTGAGGATCGCGCCGGTGGCCACTAGCTCGTGGCCGGTGAAGGTGTAGGGGGCGGTCACCCACTCGGTGGGCAGAGAGTAGCCGAAGCCCTCGACGAAGTTCCTGAGGTAGCCGGACCATCCGGCGGCGACCGTGCCGGCTGCGAACAGGTATTCGACGATCAGGTCCCAGGCGATGATCCAGGCCACGAACTGGCCCATGGTCGCGTAGCTGTAGGTGTAGGCCGAGCCGGAGACCGGGATCATCGAGGCGAGTTCGGCGTAGCAGAGCGCCGCCGCCGCGCAGGTCAGGCCCGCCAGCACGAAGGACAGGACGATCGCCGGGCCGGCGTTCACCGCCGCCTGCTGGCCGGTCAGGACGAAGATCCCCGCACCGATCACCGCCCCCACGCCGAGCGCGACGACCGCTATGGGCCCCAGGCCGCGCTTCAGGGTGTGCTCGCCCTCCTCGCTGGCCTGGGCCAGCAGGACGTCGATGGGCTTCTTGGCGAATAGGTGCATCGGGTGGCCTTCCCCCTGGCGCCCGAGACTCAGGGCCCTACGGTGCAGAATAGGCACGCGAAATCAGCGCCTGCAATGGACGCCCGGCGAGCGGCGCCCGTCGGCTACTCGTGGTCCGGCCCGGCCTTCTTGTCGCCCCTCGCCAGGGCGAACACGACGCCCGACAGCGCCGCCAGCGCCACGAGGTTGGGCAGCGCCATGGCCGCGTTGAAGATGTCGCCCAGCCGCCAGACGAACTCGATCTCCTGGAACGAGCCGACGAAGATCATCACGACCCAGAGCAGGCGGAACGGGATCGCGAGCTTCTGGCCGAACAGGTAGGTCGTCGCCCGCTCGCCGTAGTAGCCCCACGTGATGAGGGTGGTGAAAACGAACAGCAGCAGGGCGACGGAGGCGATCAGCGCGCCGATGCTCACATCGCCCATCACCTGCATCGGGAAGGCCGCCGAATAGGCCGCCTGCGTCATGGCGAAGCCGCGCAGGTCGGAGGTCCAGACGTGTTCCTGCATCACCTGGACGCCGTCGGGGCCGGTGTGCGGGAAGGCGCCCTGCACGGTGAGCATCACAAGGCCCGTCGCGGTGCAGATCACCAGAGTGTCGATGAAGGTGCCCATCATCGCAAAGCGCCCCTGGCGGGCGGGATCGTCGGTGCGGGCCACGGCGTGGGCGATGGGCGTGGAGCCCTGGCCCGCCTCGTTGGAGAACAGGCCCCGGGCGACCCCGGCCCGGACGGCCATGATCATGCCGGCGCCCAGGAAACCGCCCGTCGCCGCCTGGCCGCTGAAGGCGCTCTCGAAGATCACGGCGAAGGCGCCCGGCACCTCGGAGAAGTTCAGCGCCAGCGCCAGGAGCGCCATCACCACATAGGCGATGGCCATGAACGGCACGATGGTCTCGGCCACCCGGCCGATCGACTTGATCCCGCCGATGATCACCGCGAACACGCCCACCGCCGCGATGAGGCCCGCCACCCACTCCGGCCAGCCGGTCAGTCCGTTCACCGAGTCGGCGAAGGAGTTGGCCTGGATCATGTTGCCGGTGGCGATCGAGGACAGCAGCGCCCCGATGCAGAACAGCACGCTCAGCCAGCGCCACTTCTTACCGAGGCCGTGGCGGATGTAGTACATCGGCCCGCCCTGGTAGCGGCCGTCCGGCCGCTGCTCCCGATAGCGGACCGCCAGCGCGCCCTCGGCGAAGGCCAGCGCCATGCCGAACAGGGCCGTGATCCACATCCAGAACAGCGCCCCGGGCCCGCCCAGGGTGATGGCCGTGGCGACGCCGGCCAGGTTGCCGGTGCCCACCTGGCCCGAGAGCGCCGTCGACAGCGCCGCGAAGGGAGAGATCTCGCCGCCCTGCGCCTCCTTGTCCTTCTGGAAGAGGCCGGCGAAGGCCGCGCCCAGCTTGCGCAGCGGGTAGAACCGCAGGCCGATCATCAGCCACAGGCCGACGCCCAGCAGGACCACGACCATCGGCGGCAGCGGCAGCACCGTCTGGCCCGCCCAGCTCCCGCCCCAGATGAAGTCGCTGACGTTGGCGACCCATTGGTAGAAGCCTTCGAGGCCGCTCGGTTGGTCAGGCATCGAATCCCCCACGCTTCAAGCTGAGCCTATCTGGACGACGCGAGGATTGACCAGCCCGGCGAAGACATGACTTTTCGTCACGGCGCCTTCAATCCATGTCTTTGGGCGCCGATCTACTGCCGAAGACCTGCAAAACGCTCCACGAGGAACCGCTTGTCGCTCCCCATCAAAGCCGCGATCGCGCCGGTGACTCCGCTGGCGCAGAACTGCACCATCGTCTGGTGCACGAAGACCAACCGGGCCGCGATCATCGACCCCGGCGGCGAGGTCCCGCGCCTGCTCGATGCGCTGACCCAGTACGGCCTGACCCTCGAGAAGATCTGGATCACCCACGGCCACATGGACCACGCCGGCGGCACGGCGGCACTGAAGGAGGCCACCGGCGCGCCGATCGAGGGCCCGCACCCGGACGACGCCTTCTGGATCGACCGGATGGAGGAGTCGGGCGCGCGCTGGGGCATGCCCGAGGCCCGCGGCTTCACCCCCGACCGCTGGCTGCAGGACGGCGACAAGGTCACCCTCGGCGAGACCGAGTGGGAGGTGTTCCACTGCCCCGGCCACACGCCCGGCCACGTCGTGTTCTTCAACCGCGAGGCCCGCTTCGCCCAGGTCGGCGACGTGCTGTTCCAGGGCTCCATCGGCCGCACCGACTTCCCGCGCGGCAACCACCAGGACCTGATCGATTCCATCACCCAGAAGCTCTGGCCGCTGGGCGACGACGTCGCCTTCGTGCCCGGCCACGGGCCGATGTCGACCTTCGGCCAGGAGCGGAAGACCAACCCCTTCGTCGCCGACGCCGTGCTGGCGCGGTAGGCGCGTTTCCAACCCTTACAGTTTTGTAATCCGCAGGTTACCCCGGGACTCGATCATGGCGCGCATGGACACCCGTAGTGAGCAGACCCAGGGCGGCGCGCGCATCCTGATGGTCGACGACGACCCCGGCATCTGCGACGTCGTTTCCGATTTCCTGGGCAAGCACGGCTATTCGGTCGACTGCGCCGCCGACGCGCGCGAGATGGAGCAGGCCCTGGAGAAGGGTCCGGTCGACCTGATCGTGCTGGACGTCATGCTGCCGGGCGAGGACGGACTGGCCATCTGCCGGCGCCTCGCCGTGGGCGACGGGCCGCCGATCATCATGCTCTCGGCCATGGGCGAGGACACCGACCGCATCGTCGGCCTGGAGCTGGGCGCCGACGACTACCTGGCCAAGCCGTGCAATCCGCGCGAACTGCTGGCCCGCGTCCGCGCCGTGCTGCGCCGGGCCGAGCAGCGCAACACCTCCGGCGAGCTGGGCGCCGGCTGCGAGTTCGCCGGCTGGCGGCTGGACCTGGTGCGCCGCGAGCTGCGCTCGCCGCAGGACGTCGTGGTCAACCTCTCGTCCGGCGAGTTCTCCCTGCTGCGCGCCTTCGTCGAGCGGCCGCAGCGGGTGCTGACCCGCGATCAGCTGCTGGACTTCGCCCGCGGGCCGGACTCCGACGCGTTCGACCGCGCTATCGACGTGCAGATCAGCCGCCTGCGGCGCAAGCTCGACGACGGCCAGGGCGGCCAGGACCTGATCCGCACGATCCGCAACGAAGGCTACATGTTCACCCCGAAGGTGAAGCGGACATGAAGCTGCCCGGGGCCGCGCGCCCCACGGCCACGCTGTTCGGACAGCTGCTGGCCCTGATCGCCCTCAGCCTGATCGCCGCCAACCTGATCAACGTCTGGCTGATCTTCAGCCTGCCGCCGCCGGTGCCCGACATCTACCGGGTCAGCGAGGTGGTGCGCACCTTCCAGGGCGCCGAGCTCGACTTCGGCGAGCGCCGGCCGCTGGAGGTCACCGTCGAGCACAAGCGGCCCGGTCCGCGGATGATGGGCCGCAACGTGCCGATCATCCGCCGCGAGCTCGCCCAGACCTTCGGCATCGAGGAGAGCCGGATCGCCATCTCCTCCAGCTCGCGCACGCCCTTCCAGGACCGCCGCGTGCTGCGCATCGTCCGCGACCGCATCGAGCGGCAGGGCGTCTGGCGCGCGGAGCACTTCCTGATCGCCCCGTTCGAGGTCGCCGTGCAGCGGCCGGACGGCCTGTGGGAGGTCGCACGGCCGCGCAAGGGCCTGGGCCTGACGCCGTGGCAGCAGCGGGTCGTGCTGTGGTTCGTGCTGAGCGCCCTGGTGATGGTGCCCATCGCCTATCTGTTCGCCCGTCGCCTGTCGGCGCCGATCCGGCTGTTCGCCGACGCCGCCGAGCGGCTCGGCCGCGACCCGCGGGCCCCGCCCCTGTCTCTGAAGGGCTCGGCCGAGATCGCCGTCGCCGTGCGGGCCTTCAACGAGATGCAGGAGCGGCTGCGCCGCTACGTCGAGGACCGCACCGCCATGGTCGGGGCCATCGCCCACGACCTGCGCACTCCCCTCACCCGGCTGCGTTTCCGCATCGAGAGCGCGCCCGACGACGTCCGCGCCAAGATGGCCGCCGACATTGACCAGATGGAGGAGATGATCTCGGCCGCCCTGACCTTCGTGCGCGACGCCTCCAGTCACGGCGAGCGGACGGCGCTGGAGCTCTCGTCGCTGGTCGAAAGCGTCGCCGACGAGATGGCCGAGACGGGCGCCAAGACCGAGGTCGAGCAGGCCGAGAAGGTGGTGCTGGACGGCGACCCGATCGCCCTGCGCCGGCTGGTCACCAACCTGTTCGAGAACGCCGTGAAGTTCGGCGGCCGGGCCCGCGCCCGGGTGTTCAAGACCGACACCGCGGCCATCGTCGAGATCGACGACGACGGGCCAGGCATCCCGGCCTCCGAGACGGAGCGGGTGTTCGAGCCCTTCTACCGGCGCGAGCCCTCGCGCAGCCGCAAGACCGGCGGCGCGGGGCTGGGCCTGGCCGTGGTCCGCTCGGTGGCGCGCGGGCACGGCGGCGATGTGTCGCTGATCAACCGGCCGGGCGGCGGGCTCACGGCGCGAGTGGAGCTGCCGCTCTAAACCCTTTGTTGCCGTGCGGTAAGAGAGCGGCGCGGCCATGAAACGCCCACGCAACCTCGGCATGGTCTCTCGCTGCCTGAACGGGGCGGGAGAATCGGCGGTCATGCCGGGTTCAGCGAGCCTCCCCTAAGGCCAAGAGAGACATGCACGGCCGTACCCTCCCCCAAGACACGCCTCCCGGAATGAAACCCACCGGCGCCCGCGCCCTCCGCCGGCCGAAGCTGCCGCGGCCGGCGCTGATCGGCGTCGCCGTGGTCGTGCTGGCGCTGCTCGCCGTCGTGGGCTGGCAGTTCCGGCCGAAGGGGGACGAGACCCCGTATCGCACCGCCGCGGTGGAACACGGCGCGATCACCCGCACGGTCTCGGCGTCGGGCGTGCTGGAGCCGCTGGTCACCGTCGACGTCGGTTCGCAGATCTCCGGCCTGATCCGCGAGGTGCATGTGGATTTCAACGATCAGGTCCGGCGCGGCCAGGTGCTGGCCGAGATCGATCCGCAGACCTACGAGTCCCGCGTCGCCCAGGGCCAGGCCGAGATCGCCGCCGGGACCGCGGCGCTGGCCACCACTCAGGCCGCGGTGCGTGAAGCCCAGGCCCGCCTGGAGGTCGCGCGCGCCGACTACGACCGCAAGCGCACTCTGGTCGAACAGAACATCTACGCCCCCTCGGTGCTCGAGCAGGCCGAAGCGGCCTACAAGCAGGCCCAGGCCGGGGTCGCCTCGGCCCAGGCCCAGGTGGCCCAGCAGCGCGCCCGCATCGGCCAGTCGCAGGCGGCCCTGCGCGCCCAGCAGGTCGACCTCGGCCGCACCACCATCACCTCGCCGATCGACGGCGTCGTGGTCGACCGCCAGGTGGAGCCGGGCCAGACAGTGGCCGCCAGCCTGCAGGCCCCGATCCTGTTCAAGATCGCCCAGGACCTGTCGAAGGTGGAGGTGAAGATCAGCGTCGACGAGGCCGACATCGGCCAGGTGCGCGAGGGCCAGCAGGTCCGCTTCACCGTCGACGCCTTCCCGGACGACAACTTCACCGGCGTGGTCACCCAGGTGCGCAAGCAGCCGGTCACCGAGAGCAACGTCACCGCCTACGTCGTCATGGCCGTGGCCGAGAATCCGCAAGGCCGGCTGCTGCCCGGCATGACCGCCAACGCCGACATCATCCTCGAGGAGCGCCGCGGGGTCATGAAGGTGCCCGCCGCGGCCCTGCGCTGGACGCCGGACGGCGCGCAGCAGCAGCAGCAGGTGCGCATCGGCCCGCCCGGCATGGGCGGCGGCTTCGGCGGCCCGCCCGGCGGGATGCGCCAGGGCGGCGGCGGCCAGGGCCAGCGCGCCGGCCTGATGGGCGGTCAGGCGATGGCCCAGCAGCTGGGTCTCGACGCCGGCCAGCAGAAGAAGGCCGAGCCGATCTTCGCCGAGATGCGCGAGAAGACCCGCGCCGCGATGGGGTCCGGAGACCGGGAAGCCGCCCGTAAGGCGCGCGAGGAGGCCTTCACCAAGCTGGAGGCCATCCTGAAGCCCGAGCAGAAGACCAAGCTCGCCGAGCTGCGCGCCCGGATGGCGTCCTTCGGCGGCCGCCGCGGCGGGGCCGGCGGCTTCACCTCGGGCGTCGTCTACGTGCTGCGCGACGGCAAGCCGACCGCCGTGCCGGTGCAGATCGGCGCGACCGACGGCGCCTTCACCGAGGTCCGCGGCCCGCTGAAGGCCGGCGACCAGGTGATCACCGGCGGCGGGCCCAAGCCCAAGGTGCAGGCCCGCTCGCCGCTCGGCGGCGGCGGTCAGGGTGGCGCGACCCGCGTGAGGCTCTGAGCGGATGATCGAAGTCCGCAACCTCACCAAGGTCTACCAGATGGGCGACGAGCGGGTGGCCGCGCTGGACGGCGTCTCGCTGAGCATCGCCCGCGGCGAGCACATCGCGGTGATCGGCCCCTCGGGCTCGGGCAAGTCGACGCTGATGAACATCCTGGGCGGCCTCGACCGTCCGGACGGCGGCGCCTACCTGTTCGACGGCGAGGACGTCAGCGGCTTCGACGACGACGAGCTGGCCCACTTCCGCAACCAGCGCATCGGCTTCTGCTTCCAGTCCTTCCAGCTGCTGCCGCGCCTGACGGCCCTGCAGAACGTCGAGCTGCCGATGATCTACGGCGGCTGGCCCCCGGCCCAGCGGCGCGCCCGCGCCGCCGAGATGCTGGAGCGGGTGGGCCTTGCCTCGCGCATGGGCCACCGGCCGACCCAGATGTCCGGCGGCCAGCAGCAGCGCGTGGCCATCGCCCGGGCGCTGGCCAACAGCCCCGACCTGCTGCTCGCCGACGAGCCCACCGGCGCGCTCGACACCCACACCACCCAGGAGGTGCTGGCGCTGTTCGAGGAGCTGAACCGCGACGGGCTGACCCTGGTGATCGTCACCCACGAGAGCGAGGTGGCCGACCACGCCAAGCGCCGCATCGCCTTCCGCGACGGCCAGGTGGTGGCCGACGACCGGTCCCTGGCGCCCGCATGAAGTTCATCGAGCTCCTCCGCTTCGCCACCGGCGCCATCATCGCCCACCCGCTGCGCAGCGGCCTGACCTCGCTCGGCGTGGTCATCGGCGTCGCCGCCGTGGTGATGATGACGTCCATCGGTCTGGGCGCGCAGCAGCGGGTCACCTCGACCATCGCCAGCCTCGGCTCCAACCTGATCATCGTCTCGCCGGGCGCGGCCCGGGGCGGCGGCGGGGGCGGCGGCGGCGGCTTCGTGATGGGCGGCGCCGGCACCGGCCTGTCGCTCACCGAGGACGACGCCGAGGTGATCGCCCGCGACGTCGAGGGCGCCATCGCAGTCGCGCCGGTGGTCCGCGGCCAGGCCCAGCTCGCCGCCGACGGCGCCAACTGGAACACCCGCATCGAGGGCGTCACGCCCGACTACCTGATCGCCCGCGACCTGACCCTGGCCTCCGGCCGCATGTTCGACGACCGCGAGGCCCGCCAGGGCAAGAAGGTGCTGGTCATCGGCCAGACCGTCGCCCGCGAGCTGTGGGGCGAGCAGGACCCCATCGGCCGGCGGGTGCGGGTCCGGTCGGTGCCGTTCGAAGTCGTCGGCGTGCTGGAGTCCAAGGGCCAGTCCAGCTTCGGCCAGGACCAGGACGACGTCGTGCTGGGGCCGCTTCAGGCGGTCCGCTCCCGCGTGGTCGGCCGGCGGCTGCGCGGCGAGGTCGTCCAGACCATCTATGTGAAGGCGGAGAGCGAGGACGAGCTCACCCGCGTGCAGGAGGACGTCACCAACGTCCTGCGCCAGCAGCACCGGATCCGGCCCGGCGAAGACGACGACTTCTCGACCCAGAACATGGCCTCGATCCTCCAGGCCAGCCAGGCGGCGGTGGCGACCTTCACCATCCTGCTGGCGGCGGTGGCGGCGGTCTCGCTGGTGGTCGGCGGGGTCGGCATCATGAACATCATGCTGGTGGCGGTGACCGAGCGGACGCGGGAGATCGGCCTGCGCATGGCGGTGGGCGCCCGGCGCTCGGACGTGCTGATCCAGTTCGCCCTGGAATCGGTCGCCCTGTCGCTCGCCGGCGGGATCATCGGCCTGACGATCGGGGTGCTCGGCGCCCTGGCGATGGCGCGGGTCGGCGACTGGCCGGCGGCGGTTCCGACATGGGCCGGACCGCTGGCGCTGGGCTTCTCCATGCTGGTCGGCCTGGCTTTCGGCGCCTACCCGTCCTGGCGCGCGGCGAGGCTGGATCCAATCGAGGCGCTGCGTCGGGAATAACCCGGGGAAGTTCACGGGTTTTTTCTCGCAACCTCATCGCGCTTTCGTTGGTTTGCTTGAGCGCAACCATACGCGAGACGCCATGTCCCTCCTCGGCCCCGTCCATCACCCCCCGGCCGTCGGCGCGCGCCCCACCCCCCGCGACGCGCGTGCGGCCGGACGGAGCCCCGGAGAGGCGCCGAAATGGCGCTCGCGGCCCCTCCCCCACCCGTCGCCAAATCAGGAGTAGCTCATGGCCAACCTGGATCAGAACAAGCCGCGCGCCCGCCGGGGTTTCGCCGCGATGAACCCCGAACGCCGCCGCGAGATCGCCCGCAAGGGCGGCGCCAGCGTGCCCGGCGAAAAGCGCAGCTTCGCCAAGGACCGCGACCTCGCCGCCTCGGCCGGCCGCAAGGGCGGCGAAGCCTCGCGCGGCGGCGGCCGCGGCGGCCGCGGCGCCGAAGCCGAGCGCTAGGCTTGCAGCAATACGGCCGCAAACGCGGGGGCGGGGTTCGCAAAGCTCCGCCCCACGCGCCATCCCGCCTCGGCCGCCAGTCTTGAGAAGCCCTCGACCGTGAACTTGTAGGAGTTCTCGGTGTGCAGGCTCTCCCCCTCCCGGAATTCGAACCTTCGCCCGAGCACGCGGACCTGCTGGTCCGCGCGGGAGACCAGGTGCATCTCGATCCGGCTCTCCTCGGCGTTCCACACCGCCCGGTGATCGAAGGCCTCGAGGTCGAAGTCCCCGCCCAGCTCGCGGTTGATGCGCGCCAGCAGGTTCTTGTTGAACGCCGCGGTCACCCCCTGCGGATCGTCGTAGGCGGCGACCAGCGTCGCCTCGTCCTTGACCAGGTCGATCCCCACCAGCAGCCGCGCGCCCTCGCCCAGCAGCCGCCGGGCGTTGGCCAGGAAGGCGCCCGCCTCGCCCGGCGTGAAGTTGCCGATGGTCGAGCCCGGGAAGAAGCCGAAGTGGGGCATGCCCTGCACCGCCGCCGGCAGCTCCAGCGCCGCCGTGAAATCGTCGACCAGCGGCTCGACCCGGAGCGCCGGGTAGTCCCGCCGGATCGCCGCCGCCGCGGCCTCCAGCGCCTCGCGGCTGATGTCGATCGGGGCGTACGCGGCCAACCGCGGCGCGGCGTCCAGCAGGATGCGGGTCTTCACGCTGGCCCCGCTGCCGAACTCGACCAGCACCGCCCCATCCGGCGCCTCGGCGGCGATCTCCGCGGCGTGCCGCGTCAACAGGGCGATCTCGGTCCGGGTCGGGTAGTATTCCGCCAGCTCGCAGATCGCCTCGAACAGTCGCGAGCCCTCGGCGTCGTAGAAGTGCTTCGGCGGAATGCTCTTGTCGGACTTGGACAGGCCCTGCAGGACGTCCGAGGCGAAGCTCGAGCGCCGCGGCCGGACGCTGACGGCCTTGGATGCGCCGTCGTCGGCCAGTCGCAGTCCGGAGAACATCCAGCGCTGGTGGGGGTAGAAGAAGTTGCGGTAGCTGGCCCGCAGGTGGCCGGGCGGCGTCACGCACGCTCCGCCCCGCAGGACCATCTGGCCGACCATGAACTTGCCGTTGTACTCGCCGACCGCGCCGGCCGCGGGCCGGAAGCCCGGATACGGCGAATAGGCGCTGCGGGTCCACTGCCAGAGCTCGCCGTACATCTGCCGCAGCCCCGCCCCCCGGCCGCTCACCGGCGCCGGGGTCAGCCGGCCGGCCGGCGAGGCGTCCAGGAACCGGCCCTGAACCGGTCCTTGCGCCGCATGCTCCCACTCCGCCTCGGTCGGCAGACGTCGCCCCGCCCAGGCGGCGAACGCCTCGGCCTCGAAGTAGCTGACGTGAGCGACCGGCGCCGCCGGGTCGACCGGCCGCAACCCGTGCAGCGTCATCTCGCGCCAGCCGCCTTCGGTCTCGCGCCAGTAAAGCGGCGCGCCCCAGCCCTCCGCCTGGACCTGGGCCCAGCCCTCGGACAGCCAGAACTCGGGGCGCCGGTAGCCGCCGTCTTCGATGAAGGCCAGCCAGTCGCCGTTGGTGACCAGCCGGTCCGCGAGCCTGTAGGGCTCCAGCCAGACCTTGTGCCGCGGCCCTTCGTTGTCGAAGCAGAAGCCTGAGCCGGCATGGCCGATCTCCACCAGCCCGCCTGCGAACTCGACCCAGCCGGCCTCGCCCGGCGGCGCGCCGACCGCCGCGGCCGGCGCGGGCCGGTAGGCGGGGCTCAGCGCCGACTGGGCGAACAGGTGCAGGATGTCCATCAGGATGAGCTCCTGATGCTGCTCCTCGTGGGCCAGGCCCAGCTCGAGCAGCTCCGGCGTCTCGCCGCTCTCCAGCAGCAGCTCCATGTGCTGGTCGATGCGGGCCCGGTAGGCCAGCACCTCGTCAAGGCCAGGCCGCGTGATGAGCCCGCGCAACGGCCTCGGCTGCCGCGCGCCGACGGCCTCATAGTAGGAGTTGAACAGGTATCCGTAGCGCTCGTCGAACACCCGATAGCCGGGGGCAAGCGGCCTAAGGATGAAGGTCTCGAAGAACCAGGTGGTGTGCGCCAGGTGCCATTTGGTGGGGCTGGCGTCCGGCATCGACTGGACGGCCTGGTCCTCGGCGCTGAGCGGCCGCGCCAGATCGAGGGTCCGCGCCCGTACCTGGCGGAAGCGGTCCAGGGCCTGGTTTCCGGCCTGCCCCTCCGGGCGAGTCAGGCCGGCGTCGTCGGATGGGGGCATGCCGTCTCCTCGCCGCAGAGGCCCTTACTTGGGGAACGCCGGTCGCCGATCCAAGGAGAAGCTTAACGCCGGTCGGCGCCCAACGCCCACGGTTTCCGGGAAGTTCCCGAAATAGGTGGGTTTTCCACCGCGAAACGGCCGGAACGTAAGGAAGGGCGGCACGTTCAACGACCGCCGGAGCGGGCCGCTTTGGAGCGGGGCGAAGTAATCGGAGGGCCGCCATGACCTCGCCAACCAACTGGCGCGACGAGGTGGTTTCGCTGATCCCGGCCCTGCGCGCGTTCGCCTGGTCGCTCAGCCACAACGGATCCGACGCCGACGACCTGGTGCAGGACACCCTGATCAAGGCCTGGACCAACCGCGACAAGTTCGAGCCCGGCACCAACCTGCGGGCCTGGCTCTTCACGATCCTGCGGAACACCTACTACACCAACGTGATCCGACGCCGGCGCGAGGTTCGGGACGAGACCGGGGAATACGCCAGCGGCCTGAAGGCCCCGGCCACCCAGGACTGGAGCGTGGCCATGCGCACCCTCCAGACGGCTCTCGCCCAGTTGCCGGACGAGCATCGCGAGGCGCTGATCCTGGTGGGCGCGGCAGGCTTGTCCTACGAGGAAGCCGCGGAGATCTGCGGCTGCGCGCTGGGCACCATCAAGAGCCGGGTGAACCGGGCCCGGGCGCGTCTTCTGAAGATCATGGACGCCGAGGACGCCACCGACGTGATGGCGACCGATTTCGCCGTCGCTAACCGGATGTAGCTCGGCGATTCGCCATCCGCAGGGGGGCGGGAGCCGCCTCGTCATCGCCGTCGTCCAGCTGGTCGATCACCGACATCAGACGGTCAGGGATCGGCATGGATTCAACGGCTTGGAACATCTCGCGCAGGTGTTGCGACACCGCGTCGAGCTTGGCCTGATCGATCTTATTACGCGTCATGGCGGATCCTACAGCCTACGCGAGAATTGTACGCGATCCGGGTTAATCAAACAGGTGACAATACGGCGCAGATTCGCCTGTCAGGCGAGCGCGCCTGGATCGGAACAAGCCCCAGCTTCGGCGGTTGAGCCCTCGAGGACCAACGCCAAAGACAAGGGACCGCGAGATGCCTGGCCGCGACGACTTCCGCAGCAACCGCGAATACGAGGAGTATCAGCGCCGCCGCCGCGAACTCGATCGCGACCCGCAGCGCCGCATGGGCGGCGCCGAGCGCCGCTCGTTCGAAGACCGCGGCCGATTCAGCAGCGACGAGGCGCGCTACGGCGCCGAGAACCAGCCGGGACGGCTCGGCGACTACCCAGGCGAGATGGGCCAGGCCGAGGCCTGGCGCGCCGAGCGGGCCGGCAGCCGCTACGACCAGGACCGGGCGCGCTACGGCTGGCGCGGCGAGGACCGCTGGCGGCAGGACACCCGCCCGATGCGCGAGGAGCGTGAGCCCTGGCGCAACCGTCGTCCGGACGAAGTCGGCTACGGCGGCCAGGAATACGGCATCGAGGCCCACCACGACGACCGTGACCGCGGCTCGTCCATCGTCCAGCGCAGCAGCGAGGGCGGCAGCGGCCGCCGTCTCGAGGAGCGGTTCGGACAGGACGACCGCGGCGATCCTCCGTTCCGCGGCGAGCCGCGCGGCGGGGCGGGCCACGTCACTTGGCGCGACGACGGCGCTCCTTACGGCGACAGCCACCTCGACCGGCAGGACCGCGGCATGCGCGAGTTCGGCGTGCCGCACGACTATGGCTTCCACCCGCACGACGAGGAGTTCGAGCCGCACTACACCCACTGGCGCGACGAACAGATGCGCCGCCACGACGAGGAGTACCGCAACTGGCGCACCCAGCAGCTCCGCCAATACGACGAGGACTACCGCGCCTGGCGCGGCGAACGCCGCCAGGCCTTCGGCGAGACCTTCAGCCAGTGGCGCAGCCAGCGGAGCAACCTGACGCGGGGCACGCCCGACACCGGCGTCGCGCCCGGCGTCACCGGCGGGGCCAGCTTCGGGGCCAAGCAGACCAGCTTCGGCGGCAGTCAGGCGACGGCGCCCTCGGGGGCCCACGAGGCCGAGCCCGCCGGCAGGTCCGAGGGCGGCTCGGAGGGCCAGGCCGGCCAGTCCGGCGGCGACGTCGGCTTCGCCCAGGCCTCCCCGGCCGTCCAGAAGGCGACCGACGGCGAAGCCCGCGGCGACACCCGCGACAACGACAACGACCGTGAGCGGAAGGACGGGAAGGACCGCAGCTAGGCCCCGCCCCTCCCGCCCTAGGGGATGCTCAGCACGATCTTGCCGAAGTGGGCGTTGGCCTTCATGCGGGCCAGCGCCTGCTCGACCTCGTCCAGCGGGAACACCCGGTCGATCGGCAGCGACAGGCGGCCGGCCTCCAGGTGGGCCCAGAGGTCCTCCCGCGCCTTGCGGACGATCTCGCGCACCTCGCTGCGGGAGCGCGTGCGGAAGGTTACGCCGACATAGGCGATCCGCCGCATCGCGTGCAGGTCGAAGTCGAACTCCGCCCGCTCGCCACCCAGCCGTCCCACGTTGACGATCCGGCCGGTGACCCGCGTCGCCTGCATCAGCCGCCGCAGGCCCGGCCCGGACACCTGGTCGACGACCAGGTCGACGCCGCGCTTCTCCGTCGCCTCGAGCACCTCGCCGACCCAGCGCTCGTCGTTGGGATCGACCGCCAGGTCCGCGCCGAACTCGGCCAGCCGCGCCCGCCGCTCCGGGTTCGTCGAGGAGCCCACGACCAGCCCCGCGCCCATCGCCCTGGCGATCTGCAGCCCCATCAGCCCGACGCCGGAGCTGGCGCCGTTGATCATCACCGCCTGGCCGGGCTGCAGCGCCCCGTTGGTCACCACAGCATCGTGCATGGTCCGCAGCGCCACCGGCAGGGTCGCGGCCGTCTCGAAGCTCATGTCGGCGTCCGGGATCGGCCAGACGCCGCCGTAGTCCGCGGTCGTGAACTCCCCGAAGGCGCCGGCCCCCGAGCCCATCACCCGCTGCCCCACCGCCAGGCCCTGCACCTCGGGCCCGGTCTCGACCACCTCGCCGGCCCACTCAAGCCCCAGCACCGCGCCTTCGCCGCCGGCCCCGCCGTGCACATGGCCGCGGGTCATCGCCAGGTCGACCCGGTTCAGCGCCGCCGCGCGCACCCGGACCAGCACCTCGGCTGGCCGCGGCTTCGGCGGGTCGGTCTGCGTCAGCTTCGGCCCGTCCGGGGTCAGCACATAGGCCTTCATCCACGTCCCTCCCTCTTCAGGCGTCACGCTAGCCCAGCCGCTCTCCCGGGCGTAGGCTTTCCCAACGACAGAGACGGGAGGATGCCATGAGCGAGGTGAGCGTCACCAAGGACGTGGTCTATGGCGAGGCCGCGGAAGGCCGGCCCCTGCGCCTCGACCTCTACCGGCCGGCCCAGCCGAACGGCTCGGCGGTCATCTTGGTGCACGGCGGCGGCTGGTCGAAGGGCGACCGCGGCATGCTGGCCGAGCACGCCAAACACCTCGCCCGCGACGGCTTCGTCGCCCTGGCCCCGGAGTACCGGCTGA
Source organism: Phenylobacterium terrae (assembly GCF_042681205.1). Lineage (NCBI taxonomy): Bacteria > Pseudomonadati > Pseudomonadota > Alphaproteobacteria > Caulobacterales > Caulobacteraceae > Phenylobacterium > Phenylobacterium terrae. The sequence goes on along the minus strand of NZ_JBHUEY010000006.1, from coordinate 141,463 downwards.
CGCCGGAGGCCCCCTGGCCGGCCCAGATCCACGACGTGAAACGGGCGATCCGCTGGACCCGCGGCCAGGCCCCCTCGCTCGGCTTCGAGCCCGACCGGCTCTGCCTGCAGGGCCACTCGGCCGGCGCCCACCTCGTCCTGCTCGCCGCCGGCACGCCGAACGAGCCCCGGCTCGACCCGCCGGACGCCGACACCAGCATCTCCGCCGCCTGCGCCGCGGTCGCGGCCATCTACCCGCCGGTGCTGATGTACCGCGGCGAGACCCGGCCCTCCGGCGGCACCGCGGCCCGCGCCCTGCCCGGCTGCGACGTCTCCGACGAGGCCTGCGACCTGGCCAGCCCCATCCGCCATGTGAGCGCCGCCTACCCGCCCGCCATGCTGCTGCACGGCGACGTCGACAAGGTCGTGCCGGTCAGCGCCTCGCGCCGTTTCGAGGAGGCGCTGCGCGCCGCCGGCGGCCGGGTCGACCTGCACATCTTCGCCGGGCTCCCCCACGGGTTCGGCAACAATCCCAAGCTTCGCCCCATGCTGATGACCATGATCAGCGGCTTCTTCCAGCGCACCGTGGCGGACCCGCAGGCCTTCGTGATGGAGACGCCCGCCCCGGCGCGCGAGCCGGCCCCGGCCTCCTAGTGGGGCCTTCGCCTGCGACCTGTCGCGCAAGGCGTTGCTCCGGCGGCCCGGCTTGGGCTATGGAGGGCGTCCTTTGGACCGGGTGACGTGGCCGAGTGGCTGAAGGCGGCGGTTTGCTAAACCGTTGTACGGTGTAAAGCCGTACCGAGGGTTCGAATCCCTCCGTCACCGCCAAAGGCGATCATCTCTCGCCCCCTTGCACCGGGCGCGGCCCGATGCCCGCGCCCTCCAGCTCCAGTCGTCAGCCGCCGGTCTCGTCCACGAGGAAGGTGACCGTCTTGCCGCGCGACAGCGGCTCCCATCCCGCGGCGATGGCGGAGCCGATGGCTTTCGCGACGAGCGCCGGAGCGATCTGAGAGGCCTGCAGTTGAGGGGCGCCGAACCTGGGCTGCGGGCCGGGCGGGAACTCCAGCACGGCCTCACGCTGTCCTTCCTTGTGGCGCACGGCGATCCCCATCCCCCGCCGCTCGGCGGGGTCGCTGGACCAGTGGGGCTTTCGTTGAAGCCGCCACACATAGGGCTCCCCGCCGACCTCGATCTCGTACTCGGCGCTCTGCTTGCTGCGGGCCATGTCGTGGAATTAGCCCGGCGGGCGCCATCGGGCCATCCCGCGGCGCCCTCGGCCCTAGTTCGCCGCGGACGGGTAGACCGCGATGTCTTTGCCGTAGTGGGCCGGCAGGTAGGGGCCAGCGGGAATCCCCCGGCCGGGCGTGCCGGCGGCCAGGGTGTTCGCCTGGATGGTCAGCGGCATGTAGTTCGGCGCGCCCTTCTCCAGCGCGGCCACCACGGCCTGGGCGATCAGGTCGGCGAGCGGATTGCCGCTGCTGCTGGCCTGCGGACTGTAGACCATCGACTGGCTGTCTTCCCAGAGGACCGCGCCGGTCTTGCAGCTCTTCAGCGCGTAGTCGAACTTCACCGTCGTTTGGGTGGCCAGCACGACGTACTTCGAGTCCCACTGCTGGATGGTGACGTAGAGCACCGAGTCGCAGCCGAACAGCCGCCCGAGCCGCGCGGCGTCGGCGCTATGGACGAGGCCCGCGTCGGCCAGGCCGTCCTCCTCCATCAGCCGCTTCACCATGTGCGCCGGGAAGACGTAGTAGCCCCGCTCCGCGAACGGCCGGCTGATCGTCGAAAGGAAGAAGTCGGGAGCCGGCACGTTGAGGGTGTTGTTCAGCGCCGGCACCACGAGGATGCTGCGGGGGCTCTCGGCGCGGAACGCCGAGTAGTCCTTGGTCGCCGGCGCGGTCGCGCAACCCGCAAGGGCGGCGCTCAAGGCGAGAGCCGCCGCGGCTCCCAGGGCTCGGCCGAAACGCTTCAAGACGCCACCTCAGTCTTCTGGGAACCACCCTTGGCCCGCGCGGCCACGCCCTGGAGGAACGAGCGGGATTCCGGGAAGAGCCTCATCTCCTCCTCGAACAGCGCCAGCGCGGTCGTTGCGTCTCCGTCTTCGAGGCAGATGAAGCCCAGCTCGGCCAACAGCCCCGGCGCGATCCGGTTCGTCCGGCGCCCCCGGTCGATCGCCTTCTCCAGCGCCTCGCGGTACTGCGGGCGCAACTCGGGCTTCTTGGCGTAGCCGTAGAGGGCGGCCTCGTAGCCGCCCCACTCGAAGCGGCTGGTGGTCGTGGCGCAGGCCCCGAGCATCAGGGCGACGGCCGCCAGGCCTGCGGCCGCACGGGAATGACGGGTCATGCTATTGCGCCTCGATCGCCACGCGAGAGCCGGCGCCCACGTAGACCGTCTTGTCGTACAGGGTGCGCTCGCCGGAGCGCACGGTCACCTTGTGAGAGCCCGGAGCGACAGTCAGGATCGTCTTCTTCCCGTCGAAGCTGGCGGCCAGGCCCGCGGGCGCGCCGTCGACCCAAACCTGGGCGTCGGCCGGCGCACGGAAGAACAGGCCGCTCGCCGGCGCTCCCTGCAGCGACGAGCTCACCGGATATTTGCCGCAGGCGGCGAGCGTCAGCGCGCCCGCGAGCGCGGCCCATTTCAGAACGCGGAACATCAACGCACCTCGATCACGCGCAGGGCCTTCAGGTTGTCGGGCGGGATCTGGCCTTGCACGAGGCGGGCGATGGCGCCCTCGCTCTCGGGCCCTTCCCCGAAGAACGAGACGATCTGCACGCGGGCCACTTCCCGGCCCGGGAGCCGTATCGGCAGGCCGGTCTGACCGCTGACCAGGGTCTCGCCCAGCAGTTCCACCGCCAGCGTGTCGCCAGCGCTCAGCCCCTGAGACGGTCCGCCGGTCAGGTACACCTGGTCGCCCCGGACCTGCAGGATGTCGGTGAACCAGCGCCGCTCCTGCAGCTTCTGCACGACGTTCGTCATCAGGTCGGAGACGGCCGCCGAGATCGCCCGGTCGTTCAGCGTCGCGTCGTAGCCGGCGCGGGATCCGAAGCCCGCCACCTCGCCCACCTCGACCGCGGCCTCGCCCCGCCCGGATGTGCTGAAGAAGGCCTGCCCGGTCGCGACATCGACGAGCCGGACTTCAACCGTCGCCGTGGCGACCTGGCGCGTCTTGGAATTCAGGAAGCCGGCCTTGCCCTCGAGCTTGCGGCCGAATTCGGTGACCGAGCCGACGATCAGGGTGTCGACGCCCACCAGCTTGCCGGGCGCGCCCGAGCCCTGCTCGCGCAGCACGGCGTCCATGTCGGTGCGCTCGAAGACCATGAAGTGGCCGGTGTCGACCAGCCGCGCCGTGAGCATGTCCGCCGCCTGGTTGGCCAGCGGGTCGGCCTCGGTGTCGAGGAGCAGCGCCTTGCCGTAGCGCGTACTGTTGGAGAACCGGCCGACTGCGACCTTGCGTTTCAGCGTCGGCCGGCTCGCGACCGGAGCGGCTTGCGCCGCCGGCGCCGCAATTTCTTCCGGCGGCCTGGGCGCCTGAGCATGGCTCGAGGTCGCGAGCATGGCCGCGGCGGCGCCGATAAAGAATCTACGCAACTTTAGTCCCCCCAGGCCACGTAGGTTCTATCTACAAGTTATTGTCAAGCTTGGAGTACGTTGCGGGGAAGCCTCCTGCCGCGCTGGGAGCTGCGCGCGCTCGTCGCTTCCGCCGCCCGGCCCGCCCAGGCCATCCGATAGGCCATGGCAGGTGACGGCCCGCGCGCAGCGTGATCCATTGCGCCGGCCGCAGGAGGGCTCGAGATGGCGATGAAGCTCTATTCCGGGGACCTGAGCCCCTACTCCGCCCGCGTCAGGATGCAGATCTACGCCAAGGGCCTCACGGACATCGAGATCGTGCGGCCGGCGACGTTCGGAACCCCGCAGTTCCGGCAGGACCATCCGATCGGCCGTATCCCGGTGCTCGAGATCGACGGCGACGCCATTCCGGAGTCGGAGGTGATCGCCGAATACCTGGAGGAGATCTATCCCGAGCCTTCGATGCTCGGCGCCACGCCGCGTGAGACGGCGCATATCCGGACGATCGCGCGCATCGGCGACATCTACATCATGAACAACATGTTCATGCTCTCGCCCCAGTCCCGCGCCGCCACGCGCAACCAGGGCGTCGTCGACCTGCTCGGCGGCCAGGTTCTGCGCAACCTGAAGGCGCTCGACAGGATGATCGGAGACGATGGGTTCGCCTGCTGCGGCCGCCTGACGATGGCCGACTGCGCCCTCGTCCCCGCCCTCTTCCTGGTGGAGAACGTGCTGCCCTCCGTGGGGCTGGATGATCCGATCCCGGCGAACCCGAAGGTCGCGGCCTACTGGGCGGCCATCCAGCACCAGGATCCCGCCGCCAAGGTGCTCGTCGAGCTGCACAGGGGCCTGGAGGAGCGGCGCGAGTTGATCCGCAGCGGCGCCTTCCAGAAGATGATGGCCAAGGCCGCCGCCGACATGGCCGCGGCGGAGGAGGCGTCCACGGCCTAGCCGGGCGCCCCGCCGACCGGCGGCGCGGCGTGAACGCGTTCTCTCGCCCGGCTATCGGGGCGCCGCCTCCACGGCCCGGCGGGCGCCGCCGGCGGAGCCGAACACGACCGCCAGGGCGGCGATCGCCAGGAACGGCGTCGCCGCCAGGTTCAGCCCGCGCCAGCCGAACGCGTCCACCAGGGCGCCGGCCGAAAACGAGGCCGCCGCCGCCACGCCGACGATCAGGAAGTCGTTGAGGCCCTGCACCCGCGCCCGCTCGCTCGGCCGGTAGGTCTCGGTCAGCAGGGTGCTCCCGCCGACGTAGAGGAAGTTCCATCCGACCCCCAGCAGCACCAGGCCGGAGAGGAAGTTGGCGAGCGCGACCCCGCTCATCGCCACGGCCACATGGGTCAGCAGCAGCCCGACGCCCGTCAGCATCATCGCCGTCAGCCCGAAGCGCTTCACCAGCCAGCCGGTGAAGAACGAGGGCACGAACATCCCGAGCACGTGCCACTGGATGACGAAGGCCGCGTCCGAGACCGCATGATGGTGGCCCACCATGGAGAGCGGCGTCGCGGTCATCACCAGGACCATGACGGCGTAGCCCACCGCCGCGCCGACCACCGCGGCGACGAACTTGGGCTGGCGCATGATCACGGGAAGCGGCCGCGAAGGCTCGGCCGCATCGCCGCTCGCCGGCGTCGTCGGCAGCGGCGTCGCAGCGATGACGACGGCGGAGACGAGGCCGAGGGCGAGCACGGCGAGGAACGAGCCGGCATAGGCGGCGGGGCCGATCAGGTCCTTGGTCGCTGCGCCGAGGTGCGGCCCCGCCAGGGCGGCGACCACCCCGCCGGCCAGCACCAGCGAGATCGCCCGGCTGCGGAAGGCCTCGCTTGCCGCCTCGGCGGCGGCGAAACGATAGAACTGGGCGAACCCCTGATAGCCGCCGACCAGGGCGGTCGCGATGCAGAGCAGCGGAAAGCTTCCCGCCAGCATGGCGAAGGCCGCCAGAGCGCCGCCGCCGGCGCCGAGCAGCGCGCCCAGCACGAAGCCGGGCCGCCGCCCCACCCGCCCCATCAGCAGCGAGGCGGGGATCGTCGCGACCGCGGTCCCCAGCGCCACGCAGGCGATCGGCAGCGTCGCCAGAGCGGTGTCGGGCGCCAGCATCTGGCCCGCCAGCCCGCCCACGGTGACCAGCAGCACCGACGAAGTCTGGAACAGCGCCTGTGCGATCGCCAGCGACAGGACGACTCGGCGTTCATGGGTCATGGCGCAGCTCCGGCGGCGATCCTCGGGTCGAGGAGCTTGACCTGCTTCCAGGCCCTCGTTGAAGGAGTCTCTGGCGGGTCGGATCGGCCGCCGTCAACGGTGAGCCGGAGGAGCGTTCGCGGCATCGATGGTCTCGACCTCGAGCCCGGGGCTGCGGCGCGCCCCCGCTTCCCTTGACTCCGCCGCTGCGGCAGGCAGGAACTCGCCGCGGGGAAACTCCTTGGCCGGAACGCGGCCTTGGCGATGAAGGGCGTACGCATGCGGGACTTCTCGATCGGTGAGGCCGGGCTGGTGGGCTTTCGGCTGACGCGGGAGCGGCCGCGGGCGATCGCCGTGTGGTGCGGGCTGAACCTGGTGTTCAGCTTCGTCTCGCTGCTGGTGCTGGTGGGGATCGGCGGGCCGGCGCTGAACACTCTGCAGGCGACCACCGAGAGCACCGCCGCGCAGGACCCGGCCGCCACCATGGCGCTGTTCAACCAGCTGCTGCCCGCCTACGGGCTCTTCGTGCTGATCTGGCTCGCGTTCAGCGCCGTGATGGCGGCGGCGGCGAGCCGGGCCGTCCTGCACCCGCAGGACGAGACCCTCGGCTATGTCCGCTTCGGGGCCGACGAGCTGCGGGTCCTCGCGGTCCTGGTGGTCGTCGGGGTCATCCTGTTCTTCGCCTACATGGGCGCCAGCGTGGCCAGCGGCCTGGTGCTCGCCATCGTCATGGGCGTGACCGGCGGCGCCGGCGGCGCTGCGGGCGCCACGGGCCTGATGTTGGTGATGATCCCGCTGGTCATGCTGGGCATCCTGTGGCTCTGGACCCGCTTCTCGCTGGCGGTCCCGATGACCCTGGCGCGGGGACGGGTCGACGTGTTCGGCTCCTGGGCGCTTACCAAGGGGCGGTCGGGCAAGGTCTTCCTGACCTACCTCGCAGCCTTCGCCCTCTACCTGCTGGTGGCGATGCTGGGCCTGGCCATCTCCCTCGGGGTCGGCGCGGCGATCAGCGGCGGCGACGGGCCGCTGGAGGCGATGATGCGGCCCGACATGAGCTCCATCGGCGCCTACTTCACCCCGGCGATGATCGCCAACACCATCGTCATGGCGGTGATCGGCGGCCTCGGCTCGGCCATCGTGCTCTGCCCGCCGGCGGTGATCTACGCCGCGCTGGCCGGCGAACAGCTCCACGAGGTGTTCTAAGCGCCCGGCGAGTGTCGGCCGGCCGAAACAGGCTGAGCCGTTAACGGGAACCTCACGCCGCTGCGGCAGGATGGCGCCAGTCCGTCGAAGAAGTCGCGTGATCCTGGCCCCATGTCCCTTACCGCCGTTGCGTCCCGCGAGGCCGTCAAAGGCCTGAACGAGCCTGCGGTCCCAGAGCGGCGCGGCCCCTCCCGTCCCACCCGCCTGGCCCCAAGCCGCCTGCGCCTTCAGGGCCGCGCCGTGGCCGCCGTGTTCCAGGGTCTGGACGCGATGGCCGTGGTGCTGGTCACCCTCGGCGTTGCGCTGAGCTGGCGCGCGGAGGCGTCGGCGCCGGCCTTCGCCACGGCGGCCCTGGCCGGCGTCGTCGGACTGGGCGTCTTCAAGGCCTACCAGTTCGGCTGGCGCGAGGGGCTTCGGCTGCATCTGGCCCGCGTCGCGACCGGCATCCTGCTCGCCGGCTGCGCGACCATGCTGGCCCTGGTGCCCTTCATGCCCGTCCCGGCGGCCGGCGGTTTCGTGCTGGCCTGGACCGGCTGGACGGCGCTGACCCTGCTCGCCCTGCACGGGTTGTGGTGGGCCGCGATCCGCCGCTGGCGGCGCAACGGCCGGCTGACTCCCAACATCGTCGTGGTCGGCGCCACCGAGGCCGCCGACCGGCTCATCGCCGCGGTGCTCAAGAGCCGCGAGGCGAACGTCCTGGGCGTCTTCGACGACCGGCTGGCCCGCGCGCCCGGCGACGTCCGCGGCGTGCGCGTGCTGGGCGACACCCGGGCCATGCTCGGCCACCGGATCATGCCCTATGTGGACCGCATCGTGATCACCGTGCCGCCCGGCGCGCGCGACCGGGTGCGGCAGCTGATGGGCCGCCTGCGGGTGCTGCCCAACGAGATCGCCCTGCTCGTAGAAGGCGGCGACGCGGCCGGCGAGGCCGCCGATTTCGCCCGCATCGCCGACGTGCCGCTGGCCACCATCTCGGGGATCCCCCGCGACGCCTGGCGGGCCTTCAACAAGCGGGCGCAGGACCTGGTGATCGGCGCGATCGCCCTGATCCTCGCCGCGCCCCTCATGCTGCTGATCGCCCTGGCCATCCGCCTCGACAGCCCCGGGCCGGTGATGTTCCGCCAGCGGCGCCACGGCTTCAACAACGAGGAGATCGTGGTCTGGAAGTTCCGCTCCATGCGCCACGACAAGGCCGATCCCAAGGCCGCCCAGCAGGTGATGGCCGGCGACGAGCGGGTCACCCGCGTCGGCCGCTTCATCCGTCGCACCAGCCTCGACGAGCTGCCGCAGCTGTTCAACGTGCTGGCCGGCGAGATGTCGCTGGTCGGTCCCCGTCCCCACGCGGTGGGCATGAAGACCGGCGACGTGGAGTCCGCCCGCCTGGTCGCCGAGTACGCCCACCGCCACCGGATGAAGCCTGGCATGACCGGCTGGGCCGCCATCCACGGCTCGCGCGGGCCGGTCGACACGCCCGAGGCGGTCCGTCGTCGGGTGGCGCTCGACGTCGCCTACATCGAGCGTCAGTCCTTCTGGCTCGACCTCTACATCATGGCCATGACCATCCCCTGCCTGCTCGGGGATAGGGCCGCGGTCAGGTAGCCCGATGTTCTGGCGCGGCGTCCTCGGCTACCTGCCCGTGAACATCGCCCAGGGCGTGGTGGGCCTGCTGACGCTCGTCGTCTTCACCCGCCTGCTCTCGCCGGCCGAGTTCGGCCACTATGCGCTCGGCTTCTCGGTGATGACCCTGCTGCACACGGGGATCTTCACCTGGAACGAGGCGGCGCTCGCCCGCTTCCAGGTGGCCGAGCAGGACCGGGGCTCCGGCGCCGACCACGCCGCCACGGTCCAGCGCACCTGGCTCGCCCTGCTGCTTGTGCTGCCCATCGCCGGCCTCGCCGCCCTCGCCTGGCCGATGTCCGGGCCGATGAAGCTGGCGGTGCTGAGCGGCCTCCTCGCCATCCTGCCGCGCACCTTCGCCAAGCTGGCCCAGGAGCGGCGGCGCGCCATCGGCGACGTGCGCGGGGCCGCGGCCATCGACCTCGTCCAGATCCTCGGCGGCTTCGCCATCGGCGCCGTCTGCGCCTTCGCCGGCCTCGGCGGCGCCTCGCCGCTGATCGGCTTCGGCGCGGCGGCGGCCCTGTCCATCGTCTGGGCCATCCCTCAGGAGCGCGCGGCATGGCGCGGCGGCCGCTTTGAGCTCGCCCGGGCCCGCCGCTACGCCGCCTACGGCGCGCCGGTGGCGGCCTCGCTGATCCTGTCGCTGGTGCTGACCACCACCGACCGCTTCCTGCTCGCCGCCTTCCTCGACGAGGCGGCGGTCGGCCTCTACCACGCCGGCTACAGCCTGGCCTCGCGCACGATCGACGTGCTGTTCATCTGGCTGGGCGCGGCCGGCGGCCCGGCCCTGGTCGCCGCCCTGGAGCGCGGCGGACGCGCCGGCCTGGAGTCCGAGGCCCGCCAACAGGGCTCGCTGATGCTGCTGCTGGGCGCCCCTTCGGTGGTCGGCCTGGCGCTGGTGGCCGGCCCCCTCTGCGAGCTGATGGTCGGCGAAGACCTGCGCGACGGCGCGGCCCACGTGACGCCCTGGATCGCCGCCAGCGCGCTCTTCTCGGGCCTGACCACCTACTACTTCAACCAGGCCTTCACGCTCGGCCGCCGCACCGGCCTGCTGATCGTCGCCATGGCCGCGCCGGCGCTGGCCAACCTCGTCCTCAACCTGCTGCTGATCCCGGCCTACGGTCTGGACGGCGCCCTGTGGGCGACGCTGGCCAGCTACGCCATCGGCATCGCCGCCGCCGCCGCGCTCGGCCGGCGGGTGCTGCCGCTGCCGATCCCCTGGACGAGCCTGGCCCAGGCCGGCTTCGCCTGCGCAGTGATGGCGGTGGCCGTGTTCTTCACCCCGGCGCCCGGGGGCCTGGCCGAGCTCGCCCTGAAGGCCTCGGTGGGGGCGGCCGTCTACCTCGGCCTGGCGCTCGCCATGGACGCGGGGAACCTGCGCAGCCGCGCCCTGCCCCTGCTGCGCCGGTTCAGCTCCGGAGCCGCCGCATGACCCGCGCCCGCGAGAGCCTGTTCGACAACCTGCGCTGGACGGCCGCCGCGCCGCAGCTGTCCGTGCTGATCCCGTTCAAGGGCGACGACCCCACCCCGCTGCTCGCCGCCCTGGGCCGCGAGAGCGTCGAGGCCGAGGTGGTGCTGCTGGACGACGGCACGGGCGACAAGGCGCTGACGGCCAGGGTACAGGCCGCCCTGGAGGCCCTGCCCCTCCCCGCCCGCCTGATCCGCCTCACGCGCAACGAAGGCCGCTCCAAGGGCCGCAACCGCCTGGTGCGCCACGCCCGGGCCAGCCACCTCTTGTTCCTGGACAGCGACATGCTGCCGGACGAGCCGGACTTCCTGGCCGCCTGGCTGGAGCTGATCGCCGCGGGCGACCCGCCGGTGGCCTTCGGCGGCTTCTCCCTGAAGCAGGTGCAGGCCGCGCCCGAGCACGCCCTGCACCGGACCATGGCCCTGCACAGCGACTGTCTGCCCGCCAGCCGCCGGCGCCTCGCGCCCGAGAAGTCGGTGTTCACCTCCAACCTGCTGGTCCGCCGCGACGTCTTCGAGACCGAGGCCTTCGACGAGGCCTTCTCCGGCTGGGGCTGGGAGGACGTGGAGTGGGCCATGCGCGTCGCCCGCCGCTGGCCGATCGTCCACATCGACAACACCGCCACCCACCTGGGCCTGGAGCCGGACGCGACCATCGCCCGCAAGTACGAGGAATCGGCCGCCAACTTCGCCCGGGTCGTCGCGGCCCACCGCGAGGTGGTCTCGGGCTACCCCAGCTATCGCGCCGCCAAGATCCTCAAGCGCGCGCCGCTGAGAGCCGTCTGGCGCCCGCTCCTGAAACGCTACGCCCTGGCGCCGGCCGCGCCGGTGAAGGCGAGAGCCTTCGCCATGCGCCTCTACCGCGCCGCCCTCTATGCGGAGGCCGTCTGATGGAAGCCTACCGGGCCGACGCCAGCCTGGGGGGCAAGCTGCGCCGCCGGCTGGTGCGCGGCGCCCACCGCCGGCCGCTGGGCGCGGCCCCCGAGCGTCCGATGGTCTCCTTCACCTTCGACGATGCGCCCGCCAGCGCCGCCCGCACGGGCGCCGAGCTGCTGGAGGCGCGCGGCCTCAAGGGCGCCTACTACGTGAGCGCAGGCTTGGCCGGGAGCGAGGGGCCGATGGGCCGATATGCCGAGCCCGACGACTACCGCCGCCTGGCCGGCGCCGGCCACGAGATCGGCTGCCACACCTACTCCCACCTCGATTGCGGCAGGGCCGCGGGCCACGCGGCCCTGTCGGAGGCCGTTCGCAACGCCGAGCAGCTGGAAGCCTGGGACATCCCCTTCCCCGCCACCTTCGCCTACCCCTACGGCGACGTTGCCGCCGGCCCCAAGGCCATCCTGGCGGCCCGCTTCCGCCTGCTGCGCGCCCTGCACCCGGGGCTGGTTGAGAAGGGCTGCGACCTCAACCAGGCGCCGGCCGTCGGCATCGAAGGCCCCGACGGCGAGGCGAGCGCCCGCCGCTGGCTGGACAAGGCCCGGGCCCGCAAGGCCTGGCTGATCCTCTACACCCACGACGTCCAGGACAGCCCGTCGAAGTGGGGCTGCACGCCGAAGGCCCTCGCCGGCCTGATCGACGCGGCCGTGGACGGCGGGTTCGAGGTGGTCACCGTCGCCGAGGGCGTGCGGCGGCTGGCGGGGTAGCGCGGCGGCGCCCTCGCCCCCCTCTCTTCCGTCATGGCCCCCGGTGACCGGTTGCGGCGTCCCGGCGCGATCATCTGGACCACTCATTGGGACGACGCTACCTGTCACCCTCGCAGCCGCCTGTGAAGGGTGGCAGGTAATCGTGTCCCACGGCGCGGACGGCAGCTCGGCGCAGGGACACGATAACTAGTCACCGAACTCGGCGCCCCCTACTCCTCCGCCTCCACGCCCCGCCCGCGCGAGCGCTTGCGATTCGCTTTGGCGACGTGGATCCATCGCCTGCGCCAGGCCTCCCGGGCCACCGGGTCCTCCTTGCGGTCGAGGTGGTCGAGCTCGCGCTGGAGCTTCACGTAGCCGCGCCAGCGGTCCTCGGCGAGTTCGCCGGCCTCGCGCGCCGCGCGGACCGCGCAGCCGGGCTCGGTCTCGTGGCGGCAGTCTCGGAACCGGCACTGCTCGGCCAGCGCCTCGATCTCGGCGAAGGCCGTGGAGACCCCGCCGCCGGGGTCCCAGAAGGCCAGCTCGCGCATCCCGGGCGTGTCGAGGATCAGGCCGCCGCCGGGCAGCAGCACCAGCTCGCGGTGGGTGGTGGTGTGCTTGCCGCGGCCGTCGGTCTCGCGCACCGCCCCGGTGGCCAGGCGGTCCTCGCCCAGCAGGGCGTTGACCAGGGTGGACTTGCCCACCCCGGACATACCGATCAGCACGGCGGTCAGGCCCGGCGCCAGACGCGCCCGGACCTCGTCCAGCCCCTCGCCGGCGACGGCGGAGACCGGCAGCACGTCGACGCCGAGGGCGACGCGCTCGGTCTCCTCGACGAAGCCGTCGAGGTCCTCGCAGGCGTCGGCCTTGGTCAGCACGACCACCGGCCGGGCGCCGCTCTCCCAGGCCGCGGCCAGGTAGCGCTCCAACCGGCGCAGGTTGAAGTCGTCGTCGAGGCCGAGGACCAGGAAGGCCAGGTCGATGTTGGCGGCGACGACCTGGGGCGCCTCGCCGGTGCCGGCCGCCTTGCGGACGAACTCCGTGCGGCGGGGCAGGACGTGGCGGACGACCGCCAGGCCGTCGCCCTGGGCCGGCTGGACAGCCACCCAGTCGCCGGCCACGGGCAGCGCGCCCGGCCCGGCCTCGTGCTGCAGCCGGCCGGACGGGGCGCCGAGGATCTCGCCGGCGTCGGTGACGAGGCCGTAGCGGCCCCGCTGCTGGAGGACCACCCGCGCAGGCGAGAGGCCCTGCGCCGCGAACGGCGCGAAGTCATGCTGGAGCTGATCGCTCCAGCCATAGGTGATGAGCAATGGAATATCCTTCGGTGTGGGGAATGGCGCTTCTCAGCGCGCGCCGCCGAAGGACGGGGCCTCTCTCCTGGGGAGCTTAGAGGCGCGAACCGGCGACGCGGCGAAGGCCGCTGGCAATGGGCGTCATCTGGACCTCTCCTCTCGTCGCGGGTTGATGTTGGGCCGAAGGCTAGGCTTCGGCGTCCCGGAAATCAATGGTCGGCGGCCGGGTCCGGCAGCGCCAAGCGCGCGGCGATGGCCACGAACAGCACCCAGCGCAGGTCGTTGTAGGTGAAGGCCACGCTCTCGGTGACGCTCATCAGGCTGTAGACGATGACGAACGGCGCGGCGAGGTAGGCGCCGGCGCTGCGGAACATCGCGACCAGCGTCAAAGCGATGGTCTGGATGTAGAACAGGCCGAACGCGCCCAGGCCCAGCATGCCGAGGCCGATCCACTGCTCGATCCAGGCGTTGTGGGCGTGCTGGGGCGTGAACCCGGCCTCGCGCTCGATCCAGGCGAACGGCGTCCACGGGCCCTTCACGTCCCAGACCACCCCGTACCCGTAACCGGTCCAGGGCCGCTTCTCGATCTGCCGCATGGCCGCGTCCCAGATCTCCGTCCGGCCGGTCAGGGTGGCGTCCTTGCCCAGGAGTTCGAAGATGGCGTCGGCGGCGAACAGCAGGGCCCCGGCCCCGATCATCAGCCCGACCACCGCCAGCCAGACCATCGCCACCTTGGTCGCCGGCCCCCGCCGCAGCAGGCCGACGAACATCAGCATCGCCGCGCCCAGCAGCAGCGAGACCAGCGAGGTCTTAGAGGTGGACATCAGCACCAGGAACAGCGCCAGGGCCGCAAAGCCCCACCACAGCCAGGCGCGCCTTGGGTTCAGCACCGCCGCCGCCGAGAGGCAGACGAAGCCCAGGGCCATGTTGCCGCCAAGCGCGTTCTTCTCCGGCCACAGGCCGCGCCAGGCGCCGGGAAAGATCTCCGACATCACCCCGATCGAGGGCACGGCCACCGCAGCGACCAGCGCCGCCGCGGCCAGGATGGCGAAGGTCGCCGCCGCCACCTCGGCGAGGGCCGCCCAGCCGAACCGGGCGGCGATCACCAGTCCGCCCGCGGTCGTGCAGACGACGGCGAACACCCGCCGCGCGCTCTGGTCCGGCGCGATCGACCAGAACACCGAGAGCACCGCCACGCCCATCAAGGCGATCAGGAACGGCTGGCGGACGGCGGCCTGGACGGTGCGCAGCGGCGCCAGGGCGAAGACCCCGAAACCCAGCACATAGGCCGGCATGTAGAGCGCCCGGATCAGCCCGCCCTGCGCCGCGGCGGGCGTGTCGCCGGCCAGCGGCAGCACCCAGGCGGCGCTGTAGATCAGCAGCATGCCCACGGCCAGCGGCGCGGCGAGGCCCAGGGCGGCCGGCGGGGCGAACGCGTCCGGCCGCGCCGGGACGGCGGTCACGGCAGCAGGGCCTTCAGGAAGGCCGGCGCCTCCACCTGGCCGCGGTTGAAGAACAGGCCCGAGACCTGGCCGCCGGCGCCGTGGACCGCATCCTTGAGCTTGGCGGGCGCGGAGACGTCCGACTGGTCGGCGGCGACCACCAGCACCGTCTGGTCCATCTGGGGCGCGACCGTCAGCCCGGCGCGCGAACGGTCGGCGGCGGGCGCATCGACGATGATCAGGTCCACATGGGCCCGCAACGCCCGCCAGTAGCCCGGCGTCGGCAGGACGTGCACGCTGCGCCCGCCCTGCAGGGCCTCGCGGCGGAAACGGGTCACCCACAGGCGGCCCGCGCCCACCTGGTGGGCGGCGAGCCAGGCCGCGTCGGGGATCGGCCGCCCCTCGGCGTCGGCCCCGGGCGGGCGGATGGTGAAGAAGGCCGAGCCGTCGGGGCTCGCGCCCGCCGGCTTCGACAGCGGCCCGTAACGCTCCGGCTCGGCGGCGATGGCCGCGTGCTGGGGCGAGCGGAGCAGGTCGAGGTCGACGAGCCAGACGCTGCGGCCGGCCCGCCGGGCGGCGAAGTGGGCGAGCTCGCGCGCGACCGTGGAGGTCCCCTCCCCGCGCCGCGCGGCGATGAACTGGACGATGCGCCCGGCGCCGGCGGCCGGCGCGCCGAGCGACGCCCACAGCTCGGCCATCTCGGCGCTCAGGTCCACCATGCTCGATCCGCCACCCTACAGACGACGCGGAGGCTAGCCCGACTCGCCGCTCAGCGAACCGGCTTCAGCGACGCAGCCCCCAGCACCGGCAGGCCGAGGGTGCGCGAGGCCGACTGCGGGGTCGGCAGGCCGGGCCGCAGGAAGCCCCGCAGCAGGCCGGCGCAAAGCGCGGTGAAGCCGGCGAACAGCAGGGCGAGCACGGCCAGCGGCCGCTTCAGGCTCGTGCCCTTGGTCGGCACCGCCGCCCGTTGGACGATCCGTATGTTGTCGTTGGTGCGGGAGGCGATGTCCTGGGCGGCCCGGCTCTGCTCCTCCTTGACGGAGAAGTCGCGGACGTTGGCCATCAGCACGTCGCGGTCCAGCGACAGGGCCTGGAAGCGCGGCTCCAGCGCCGCCAGCCGCAGCCGGCGGTCCATCACCTGCTGCAGCTGCTCGTTCAGGGTCTGCAGCGACCGCTGCAGGGCGGCCACCTCGGCGGCGGCCTGGATGCGGTCGGTCTCCACCGTCTGGCGAACCGGGTTGACGCCGAAGCGGCGGGCGCCGTCGGCGGTGGTGCGGCCCTGGGCCATCGCCTGCTCCAGCTGGGCGATCTGCAGGTCCAGGTCCTGTACGGGCCGCGCATCGGGCTTGTAGCGGGACAGCAGGTCCTCGCGCTGGACCTTCAGCTGGGCGAGTTTGTCCGAGGCGGCGGTGTTTAGGTCGCGGTAGAGGCCGACCTCGGCCGCCACCTGCCCCAGTTGGGCCTGCAGCGCCGCCAGCCGGGCCGTGCGCTCCTGCAGCTGCGCCTCGGTCTGCAGCTTCTGCTGCTCGATCTGCGCCTGGAGCTGCGACAGGGACGCCTTCTCGGCCACGAAGTCGCCGATGCGGTTGTTGACCAGGAAGTCCTGGTAGGCCTGGTCGGCGTCGGCCAGCCGCTGCTGGAAGATGATCCGCTGCTGCTCGATCACCGGCGAGGTCGGGTCGATCAGCACGTTGCGGCGGTAGACCAGGTATTCCTCGAGCAGGGTGTTCAGCATCAGGGCCGCCAGCTCGGGGTTCTTGTGCTCGAAGCCGACGCGGATGACCGGCGTGTCGGGGGCCGTTTCGATGGACAGGTCCTGCTCGAACCCGCGGACGACGGAGCCGATGATCTTCCGGCGCTCGGCGGCGTCGGCCTTCTCGTACTTGGCGGCCGCCTTGGGGTCGATCTTGGCCACACCGATCTTGTCGATCACCCGCCGCTTCAGCGCCTCGCTGCCGAGGATCTCGGTCTCGGCCTGGATCAGCTGGTCGGGCTCGGGCACCGCGCCGCGGCCGGCGTCGCCGGCGCGGGGTTCGTAGACGTATTCCTGGCCGAGGCGCACCAGCACGCTGGCGTAGGCCGGATAGGTGGGCTTCAGGGCCAGGGCCGCGATGAGCAGCAGCGGCACGAAGATGGCCGCGAACACGCCCGCCATCAGCCACCGCTCGCGCCACAGCAGCACCGGAATGTCGCTCGGCGCATAGCGCGGCCGCGCGGTCCACGAGGGCGCAGACGCCCCTCGCGGCCTCATCGTCGAAGCGGTCGCTGCGTCAGCCATGGAATCGGTACGAGAGTAGCCCCACCCATGGACCCTGGCGATCCGCGCTTAAGGCTTCGTTACCCATTTCCCTTAACCTTCCGGGCCATGGGGCACAGTCGCAGATTCCTTCTCGTCACGGGTGTTTCGGCCGCCCTGCTGGCCGGTTGCGCGACGCCGTCAGCGCCGGTCGGCGAGGCGGCGGCCGCCTCCGACCGCTTCCCCGACATCACCTATTCCGACTGGACCGAGTACGAGCCGCCTTACCGCTTCTATCCGGGCGATGAGATCGAGGTGACGGTGCCGACCGCGCCGGAGCTCTCCAAGACCGTCACCGTCCAGCCGGATGGGCGAATCGCCCTGCCTCTGATCGGCCCGGTGATGGCCGCCGACCGCACCATCGGCGACCTGGAGGCCGACCTTTCCGCCGCCTATTCGAGCCAGCTGCGCCGACCGGAGGTGAACGTCGCCGCCAAGGCCGCGCCGCTGAAGGTCTTCGTCGGCGGCGAGGTCGGCAATCCCGGCATCCTCGACATGGCCGGCGATTCCGACGCCCTGCGCGCGGTGATCCAGGCCGGCGACTTCAAGCCCAGCGCGAACCGCCGGAAGGTGTTCATCATCCGCCGGGGCCCGGACGGCCGCGGGATGGTCCGCACCGTCGACCTGGGCCGGGGCCTCGAGACCAACGGCGCCGACCTCGTCCCCCTCCGCCGCTTCGACATCGTCTATGTGCCCCGGAGCGGCGTCGCCCAGGCGGGCCTGTTCGTCCAGCAGTACTTCCGCGACCTCTCCCCCATCCAGTTCGGCTTCAGCTACGCCCTCGGCGAGCAGGGCGTGAACTGAAGCGGCGCCTTACCAAGAGTTCACGATCGGGCCTGCATCCGTCGGAGCGTTCCCACGCCTCCCTCTCAGCGAACGCCATTCGCTCAAGCTGCAGGGGGGACCATGGACATCTCGAGACGCGCGTTCCAGCTGGCCGGACTGTCGGCCTGGCTCGGCGGGGCCGCGGCCGCGCAGCCCGGGTCGGCGCCCGACGAGGCGCGGATCGGCGCAATCCTGCGCGAGCGGGTGGATGAGCAGAAGAAGGCCGTCGGCCTCGTCGTCGGGCGGCTCACGCCGGCGGGCGTCAGCTTCGACGCCTACGGCGCGCGGGGGCGACACTCGAACGGGCGGACCGTCTTTCGCATCGCCTCGCTGACCAAGCTCTTCACCGCCCTGCTCCTGGCGGACATGGCGACTCGCGGCGAGGTCGGTCTCGACGAGCCGGTGTCCGACCACCTTCCGCCGGAGCTTCGGCTCCCGACATCGCCGGGCCGCCCCATCACCTTCGCCGACCTGGCCACCCACACTGCGGGCCTGCCGTTTCGCGCCCCGGATCAGGCGGTCGGCCCCGGCGCGCCGCCGTACCGGCTGGAGCAGCTGCAGCGTTTCCTGGCCGGCCTGACGCTCGAAGAGCCGCCCGGCCAGAAGTGGCTCTACTCGAACGTGGGCTACGCATTGCTGGGCCAGGCGCTGTCGCAGCGGGCCGGCGCGAGGTACACCGTCCTGCTCCGAGAGCGCATCGCGTTCCCGCTGGGTCTGCAGGCCACGGCGGTCGTCCCGGCTCGGACCATGCGCTCGCGGCTGGCCACCGGACACGACGAGGACCTGCGTCCGCTCCCACCGTCTCGCTTCGAGGTCATGGCGCCCAGCGGCGGGTTGTGGTCCTGCGCGGCGGACCTGGTTCGGTTCCTGAGCGCCTTCACCGATCCCGCCTCGCCCCTGTCGCGGGCCGCGGCGCTGATGTTGGCCGCCACGCGTCCGGCGCCTGGCCTGCGCGCGCAGCAGGCCCTCGGCTGGGAGGTCCATGGTCAGGGCGAGGCGGGTTACCTGAGCAAGGACGGCCTCGCCGACGACGGCTTCACCGCCGCCATCGTCTGCGATCCGCCGGCGGGGCGAGGCGTGGTCGTCCTCTCCAATACGGCGATCGGCGTCTCCGACATCGCCCGTCACCTGCTGCGGCCGGATTATCCCCTCGCCAAAGCGTACCGGATCACCACCCTGCCCGCCGAAGCGCTCGGCCGATACGTCGGCCGCTACCAGGCGCCCACCGGCGCCGTGTTCGTTGTTTCCACGTCCGACGTGGGATTGCTGCTCCAGATCCCAGGCGCGCCCTTGATGCCGATCGCGCCCACCGGCGCGGACGCCTTCGTCCAGCCGCAGGTCGGGGTCGAGGTGGACTTCCGGATCGGCCCTGACGGCCGGCCGGCCGGATTCGTCCTGCGCAGCGCCGGCCGTCCGCCGCTGGAGGCGCGCCGTATCGAATGAGCAGCCCTTGACACGCGCCACGCCGGAAGCGCAGCGTTAGTCATGGCTTACGCGAACGCCCTCGCCGTCCTCGCCGATCCGACGCGGCGCAAGGTGCTCGAGCTGCTGACCCAGAGGCCCCGGACGGTGGGCGAGATCGCGGCCGAGCTGCCGGTCTCGCGGCCGGCCGTTTCGCAGCATCTGAAGGTGCTCAAGGAGGCCGACCTGGTGGACCTGCGCCAGGAGGGCGCCCGCCACGTCTACTCCGCCCGCCCGGAGCAGCTGGGCGAGCTGCGCAGCTACGTCGACCGGATGTGGCAGGACGTGCTGGCCCAGTACGAGCAGTCCGCCAAGGAAGACGACTGATGGCCGAGGTCGCCCCCTTCCCCATCCCGCCGGTCGTCAAGCGGGTGACGGTCGGGCTGGACCAGGACCGCGCCTTCGCCCGGTTCACCGACGGGCTGGGATCCTGGTGGCCGCTGCACTCCCATTCCCGCTCGGGCAAGGCGACCTCGTGCGCCTTCGAGCCGCGGCTCGGCGGGCGGCTCTTCGAGCGCACCGAGGACGGCGAGGAGCTCGTGTGGGGAAATGTGGAGGTCTGGGAGCCGCCGGCGCGGGTCGGCTTCACCTGGCGGGTCGGGAACGTGCCCGAGGGCCAGCACATCGAGGTGACCTTCACGCCGGCCGGCGCGGGCCGGACCGAAGTGGTGCTCACCCACACCGGGTGGGAATCGCTGGGCGACGAGGCGGCGCGCGTGCGCGAGCGCTACGAGAACGGCTGGGAGGCCGTGTTCATCCGCGGCTTCGCCGGCGTCGCCGCCGGCTAGATCAGCCCTGGGCCAGCCACTCGCGGGCGGCGCGCTGGGCGTCGGCGATCTCGTCCGCGCCCATCTCCTGGGACAGCTCCTTGCGGTAGACCTTCGCTTCGATCGAGCCGCGCATGGCCGCCAGGTTGAACAGCATGTGGGCCGACACGTAGTCCAGCGGCGCCCCGCCCTGGCCGGTGGAATAGAGCAGCCCCAGCCGGAACAGCTCGTCGCCGGTGGCTTCCGGCCCTGGCAGCGGCAGGCCTTCAGCCTGTTCCACGCTCATCAACATCCTAACGTCCCCTCATCCCTGACCGGCCGTCTGTCGTTCTGAGGACGGACCGGTCTACCCTGGCGAGTAGGAAAGTGGGCGCAAGCTGAAGATATGGTTAAGCGCGGCCGGCTGCTGTCTTGATCCGGGACGGCGTAGTTTTCGTGTGTTTTCCCGGCCTCACCGGGCCCGTTGTCCGAACAGTATCCGCCGCGCGGCTTCGGCGTCGCGGCCGGCGCCGGCCAGGTCCATGCTGCGCCGCAGGTCCTCGCCCACCTCGATCGACCGCTTCACCGCCGCCCGCTCCCCGATCCGCTGCGACCAGGCCTTCACGTTGGGGAACTCGTCGAGGATGATCCCCTGCATCTTCCAGGGCCGCACCCAGGGCCAGGCGGCCATGTCGGCGATGGAGTAGTCGCCGGCCAGGAACTCGCGCCCTTCCAGCCGCTTGTTCAGCACCCCGTAGAGCCGGTGCACCTCGTTGGTGTAGCGGATCGCGCCGTAGGCGGTCAGCCGCCTGTCCGCATGCATGGCGGGCGCATAGCCGCGGAAGTGATGGGCCTGGCCAGCCATGGGGCCCAAGCCGGCCATCTGCCAGAACAGCCACTCCTCGACCTGCACCCGCTGGCGCTCGTCGGCCCCGTAGAACTGGCTGGTCTTGCGGCCCAGGTACTGCAGGATGGCCCCGGACTCGAAGATCGAGATCGGCGCCCCGCCGGGCCCCTCGGGATCGACGATGGCGGGCATCCGCCCGTTCGGGCTGATCGCCTGGAAGCCCGGCTCGAACTGGTCGCCCCGCCCGATGTTCACCGGCTTGATCTCGTAGGGCAGCCCCATCTCCTCGCAGGCGATGACGATCTTGTAGCCGTTCGGAGTCGGCCAGAAGTGAATCTCGATGGGGGCGGGCATGCGGCTCCTTACGGGTGGCGACGTTTCGGCGCAGTCTGGCTTAATTGGGGCTTCCGGGCTCCGTCGCAAGACGGCGTTCAGCGCAAGTTCAGGCTCGCAGCGGCAACCTCCGAGCGTGGACGGGCGCTACGCCACTGGTGCGGGCGCGCCTCAGGGAAGAGTTTGCGTTGAGATCCTTGCTGTTGACCCTCGCCGCCCTCGTGGCGGCCGGACCGCTGATGGTCGCCGCGGGCGAAGCCCTGGCCGACCCCAAGCCCGACCGAGGCAATGGCCGCGGCCGCATCGAGCGCGAGTCGCGTCAGTACGAGCGCCGCTATGAGCGCGATGAACGCCGCTACCAGCGCCAGGAGCCCCGGACCGAACGCCGTCTGCCCCCGCCCCGGAACCTGCGCGGCGAGCCGCCCCGCCGCTACGAGGCGCCGCCCGGCTGGCGCCGGGGCGCCTACCTGCCCCCCGCCTATCGCGGCGAACGCATCTACGCCTTCGACCGGCACCGCCTGCGCCCGCCGCCGTCCGGCTACGCCTGGTACCGCGTCGGCGACGACTTCCTGCTGACCCAGATGGTCTCCGGGCTGGTGGTCGAGGTGGTGCGGGACTAGGCCTCGAGATCCTCCCCCGCAGGGGGAGGGGGCCGCCGAAGGCGGTGGAGCGGGTTCGCGCGCGCGGCGTGCGCTTGTCGCCGCTCCGAACTCAGCGGGCTTGAACCCCCTCAGTCGCTTCGCGACAGCTCCCCCTGTGGGGGAGCATCTATCACTCCACGCCCAGCTTGCTCTTGAGCAGCTGATTGACCGCGCCCGGGTTCGCCTTGCCCTGGGTCGCCTTCATCACCTGGCCGACGAACCAGCCGATGGCCTGGGGCTTGGCCTTCACCGACTCGGCCTGGCCGGGGTTGGCGGCGATCAGGTCGTCGATGATCTTCTCCAGGGCGCCGGTGTCGGAGACCTGCTGCAGGCCCTGCGCCTCGACGATCTGCCGCGGCGTGCCCTCCCCGGCCCACATCCGCTCCCAGACGTCCTTGGCGATCTTGGAGGAGATGACGCCCTCTTCGATCAGGCCGACGAGTTCGGCGACCGCCTCCGGCCCGTGCGGGCTCTCGGCGACCTCCAGGCCGCCGGCGGAGAGCTTGGCGGCGAGCTCATTGGTCACCCAGTTGGCGACCAGCTTGGCGTCGCGGCCCTTGGCGGCGGTCTCGAAGAAGTCGGCCCTGGCCGCGTCCGACACCAGCACGCCGGCGTCGTAGGCCGAAAGGCCGTACTGGCTCTGCAGCCGCGCCTTCTTGGCGTCCGGCAGCTCGGGCAGGCTGGCCTCGATCTCCTTCACCCACGCCGGGTCGAGTTCCAGCGGCAAGAGGTCGGGGTCGGGGAAGTAGCGGTAGTCGTGCGCCTCTTCCTTCGAGCGCATGGACCGGGTCTCCCCCTTGTTGGGGTCGAACAGCCGGGTCTCCTGGTCGATTTTGCCGCCGTCCTCGAGGATCTCGATCTGCCGGCGCGCCTCGTACTCGATCGCCTGCTGGATGAAGCGGTAGGAGTTGACGTTCTTGATCTCGCAGCGCGTGCCCAGGTGGCTGAAGTCCCCGGTCTCACGATACTTCTCGTAGGCGCCCGGGCGGCAGACCGAGACGTTCACGTCGGCCCGAAGGTTGCCCTTCTCCATGTCGCCGTCGCAGGTGCCGAGGTAGACCAGGATGGTCCGCAGCTTCTTCACGTAAGCTGCGGCTTCTTCCGAACTTCTCATGTCCGGCTTGGAGACGATCTCCATCAGCGCGGTGCCGGACCGGTTGAGGTCCACGTAGGTGAAGTTGGGGTCCTGGTCGTGCAGGCTCTTGCCGGCGTCCTGCTCCAGGTGCAGCCGCTCGATGCGCACGGTGAAGGTCGAGCCGTCGTCGCGCTCGACGATAACCTCGCCCTCGCCGACGATCGGCTGCTCGAACTGGCTGATCTGGTAGCCCTGCGGCAGGTCCGGATAGAAGTAGTTCTTCCGGTCGAAGCGGCTCTTCAGGTTGATCTGCGCCTTCAGCCCCAGGCCCGTGCGGACCGCCTGCTCGACGCAGCGGCGGTTGATCACCGGCAGCATGCCGGGCATGGCCGCGTCCACCAGGCTGACCTGCTCGTTCGGCCCGGCCCCGAAGCCGACGGCGGCGCCCGAGAACAGCTTGGCGTTGGAGGCGACCTGGGCGTGCACTTCCAGGCCCAGGACGATTTCCCACGGGCCGGTGCGGCCCTGAATGAGTTTGGCGGTCTCGCTCATGGGCGCCTTCTAACGCCAGCCGCACTCGGCGGGGAAGCGGAAATGGCCTTGCCTGACGCAAGGTTCAGTGGACAGTGTTCACTCACCACAAGTCGTTGGGGAACTTGCCTATGAAACTCACCGCCGCCCTCGCGGGTCTCGCCCTGCTGGGCCTCGCTGCGCCCGCCCTCGCCCAGGAGGCGACGCCGGCTTCCGCGCCCGCCGCCGAGGCGTCCGCCAAGCTGTCCGTGGAAACCACCACGATCGGCGAGATCCTGAAGAACGAGAAGGCCAAGGCCGCGCTCGAAAAGCAGCTGCCCGAGATCACCGCCTACTACGACCAGATCAGCGGCATGACGCTCGCCCAGGTCGCCCCGATGAGCCAGGGCGCCATCGACGACGCCAAGCTGAAGGCGATCCAGGCCGACTTCGACGCGATCCAGTAGGATTTCAGCGTAAGCTGTTGAATCGAGGGGCCGGAGCCAAGCTTCGGCCCTTTTTCGTTCCTTTCCCATTCATGGGAAAGGGGGACCATGCGCCGAGCGGAGCGAAGAGCGCATGGTGGAAAGGGCAAGCCCCAGGCGCGGCGCTGTGGATCGCGCCGATCTGCACTTTTCCGTCCATTGTGCGGGCGGCTCGCCCCCTCCCCCCCTCGCTCTTCAGCCGGCCTTGGCCGGCTTCGGCGAGTGGTCCCCCTCCCCCGCTTCGCAGGGGAGGAAGGATCAGATCACCACCACTTCTGCGGCTTGGCCTTGAAGTCTGCGGCCTTCTCGATGGCGGAGCCGAGGGAGAACAGCGTCCCCTCGTCCAGCGCCTTGCCGATCAGCTGAAGCCCCAGCGGCAGGCCGTTTGCGTCCAGGCCGGCGGGGATGCTCATCCCCGGCAGGCCGGCCAGGTTCACGGTCACGGTGAAGATGTCGTTCAGGTACATCGCCACCGGATCGTCGCTCTTCTCGCCGAGGGCGAAGGCGGCGCTGGGGGCCGTGGGCGTCAGCAGCGCGTCCACCTTCTCGAACGCCTGGTCGAAGTCGTCGGCGATCCGCCGGCGCACCTTCTGGGCCTTCAGATAGTAGGCGTCGTAATAGCCGGCGCTGAGCACATAGGTGCCGATCAGGATCCGGCGCTTCACTTCCGCCCCGAAGCCTTCGGCCCGGGTCTTCTCGTAGGTCTCGGTGAGGTTGCCGCCCTCGACCCGCAGGCCGTAGCGCATGCCGTCGTAGCGGGCCAGGTTCGACGAGGCCTCGGCCGGGGCCACGATATAGTAGGCCGGCAGGGCGTACTTGGTGTGCGGCAGGGAGACCTCGACGATCTCGCAGCCGGCGTCCTTCAGCCAGGCGATGCCCTGCTGCCAGAGCGCCTCGATCTCGGCCGGCATGCCCTCGACCCGGTACTCCTTGGGGATCCCGACCCGCAGCCCCTTCACCGACTTGCCGCAGAAGGCCGGGAAGTCCGGCGTCTCCACCGGCAGGCTGGTGGAGTCCTTCGGGTCGTGCCCGGCCATCGACTTCAGGAGGATGGCCGCGTCTTCGACCGTGCGGGCGATCGGCCCGGCCTGGTCCAGCGAGGAGGCGAAGGCGACGACGCCCCAGCGCGAGCAGCGCCCGTAGGTCGGCTTGATGCCGACCGTGCCGGTGAAGGCCGCCGGCTGGCGGATCGACCCGCCGGTGTCGGTGGCCGTCGCGCCCAGGCACAGCTCAGCAGCCACCGCTGAAGCCGAGCCCCCGGACGAGCCGCCCGGGGTCAGCTGGGCGTTGCCGCCCTGGGTGCGCCAGGGGTTCACCACCGGCCCGAAGGCGCTGGTCTCGTTGGACGAGCCCATGGCGAACTCGTCCATGTTGAGCTTGCCCAGCATCACCGCCCCGTCGCGCCACAGGTTGGCGGTGACGGTGCTCTCGTAGGTGGGGGTGAAGTCGCCGAGGATCTTCGAGCAGGCGGTGGAGCGGACCCCTTCGGTGCAGAACAGGTCCTTGATACCCAGCGGCGCGCCTTCCAGCGCCCCGGCCTGGCCGCTCGCCCGGCGGGCGTCCGACGCCTTGGCCATCTCGATGGCCCGCTCGGGCGTCTCCAGCACGTAGGCGTTGAGCGCCCGGGCGGCCTCGACGGCCTGCACGTGCGCGACGGTCAGCTCCTCGGACGAGAAGCGCTTGGAGGCGAGCCCGTCGAGGGCGTCCTTCAGGGTGAGCCCGGTGAGGTCGCTCATTCCACCACCTTCGGCACCACGAAGAACCCGCGCACCGCCTTGGGCGCGTTGGCCAGCACCTTGGCCGGATCGCCGCCGTCGGTGACCACGTCCTCGCGCATCGGCAGCACGGCGGCCTCGGCCGAGGTCATCGGCTCCACGCCGGTCGTGTCCACTTCGTTCAGCTGCTCGATCCAGTTCAGGATGCCGGTCAGCTCCCTGGCGAGCGGCTCCAGCTTGTCGTCGGGCTCGGCGATCCGCGCCAGCCTGGCGACCTTCTTCACGGTCGCCGCATCGATGGCCATCGGGGCCTCCTTGAATACGTCGCGCGACGGGTTAGGGCGCGCCCCGCCCTTTGACAAGCTCCCCCCACATGATCCCGGACGGCCGCAGGCCGATCCGGGACCCCGCGTCACGGGCAGCGCCTCTGGGGCCCGGCTCTCCGCTTCGCTGCGGCCGGGATGACGGGTATGGGGAAGCCATGCCCGTCCTCGAGCTCACCGAACTGCCGCAGTCCATCGGCCCCCGCGCGCCGCTGGCCGGCCTGGACCTGGGCGAGAAGACCATCGGGGTCGCGGTCTCCGACGTCTCGCGCACCGTCGCCAGCCCGCTGGAGCTGATCCGCAAGACCAAGTTCAGCGACGACGTCGCCCGCCTGTTCCAGCTGATGGAGAGCCGCGGCGCCGAGGGGATCGTCATCGGCCTGCCGCTCAACATGGACGGCTCGGAAGGCCCGCGCGTGCAGAGCGCCAGAGCCTTCGCCCGCAACCTCCTGCGCCTGAAGGACGTCCCCATCGCCTTCTGGGACGAGCGGATGAGCACCATGGCCATCAACCGCATGCTGATCTCCGAGGCCGACGCCACCCGCGCCCGCCGGGCCGACCTCGTCGACAAGATGGCCGCGGCCTACATCCTCCAGGGCGCGCTGGAGCGATTGCGCAGCGCCTAGTTCGGGGTGGCTTGTGGCGAGGCCCGGCCTCCCCTATGACCCGGCCTCGATGACAGCGCTGGACGCCGGCCTGAATGCGGTCCTGGGGCGGACCTTCCCCTTCCCCAAGCGCCATTTCCTTTCCGTTCTGGACCTGAACGAGGTGGAGGTGACGTCCCTCCTCGACCTCGCCGACGGATTCGTCGCCCTCAACCGCCAGACCTCGAAGAAGCTCGACCTGCTCAAGGGTCGGACGCTGATGAACCTGTTCTTCGAGAACTCCACCCGCACCCAGAGCTCGTTCGAACTGGCCGGCAAGCGCCTCGGCGCCGATGTGGTCAACATGAGCCCGCGGGCCTCGTCGATCTCCAAGGGCGAGACGCTGATCGACACGGCGGTGACGCTGAATGCGATGCAGCCGGACCTGCTGGTGGTGCGCCATTCCTTGTCGGGCGCGGCCTCGCTGCTGTCCCAGAAGGTCACCTGCTCGGTGATCAACGCCGGCGACGGCCAGCACGAACACCCCACCCAGGCCCTGCTCGACGCCCTGTCCATGCGTCGCGCCTTCGGCCGCATCGCGGGCCTGAAGGTCGCCATCTGCGGCGACGTGCTGCACAGCCGAGTCGCCCGCTCCAACGTCGCCCTGCTGCAGATGCTGGGCGCCAACGTGCGGCTGGTGGGCCCGCCCACCCTGATGCCGGCGTCCGCCGACCGCTGGGGGGTCGATGTCTTCCACGACCTGAAGGCCGGCATCGCCGGCTGCGACGTGGTCATGATGCTGCGCCTGCAGCTGGAGCGGATGGACGGGGTGCTGGCGCCGTCCCAGCGCGAATACTTCCGCTTCTTCGGCCTGGACCGCGAGAAGCTGGCCCACGCGGCCCCAAGCGTGCGGGTGATGCACCCGGGGCCGATGAACCGCGGCGTCGAGATCGACTCCGAGGTGGCCGACGATCTCTCCGTCAGCCTGATCCAGGACCAGGTCGAGATGGGCGTCGCCGCCCGCATGGCCGTGCTGACCGCCCTCTCCGCCCGCCTGGACAACGACCGATGAGCGAGCGGCCCTTCGCCCTCACCAACCTGCGCCTGATCGACCCGGCCAGCGGCTGGGACGGCCCCGGCGCGGTGATCGTCACCGAAGGCGTGATCGCCGACGTGGCCCAGGGCCAGGACCTCGGTTCGCTGTCGCCGGACGTAGAGGTGATCGACGCCGGCGGCCAGCTGCTGATCCCCGGCCTCGTGGACCTGCGGGTCAAGACCGGCGAGCCGGGCGCCGAGACCAAGGAGACGCTGAAGTCCGCCGCCCGCGCAGCCGCGGCCGGGGGCGTGACCACCGTCGTCGTCCAGCCCGACACCGACCCCGTGATCGACGAGGCCTCGGTGGTCGATTTCATCCTCCGCCGGGCCCGCGACATCGAGCTGGTCCACGTCTACCCGGCCGGCGCGGCCACCAAGGGCGGGCGCGGCGAGCGGATGGCCGAGATCGGCCTGATGCGCGAGGCCGGCTGCGTCTACGTGACCGACGCCGACCGGCCGATCGTCGACTCCAAGGTGTTCCGCCGCGTGCTGGCCTACGCCAAGAGCTTCGACGTCCTGGTCGCCCACCGGCCGAAGGACCCCTGGCTCTCCGCCGGCGCCGCGGCCACCGAGGGCGAGTTCGCCGGCCGCATGGGCCTGCCGTCGGTCCCGCCGGCCGCCGAGAAGATCATGCTGGAGCGGGACCTGGCGCTCGTCGAGCTGACCGAAGCGCGGCTGCTGGTCGACCAAGTCACCACCGCAGCGGGCCTCGAGGCGCTCGAACGCGGCAAGGCGCGCGGCCTGCCGGTCACCGCCACCACCTCGATCAACCACCTGTCGTTCAACGAGATCGACATCGGCGACTACCGCACCTTCTGCAAGCTGGACCCGCCGCTGCGCTCCGAGGACGACCGCCAGGCGGTGATCGAGGCCCTGGCCTCGGGCCTCATCGACATCGTCGTCTCAGCCCACGCGCCGGCTCCGGCCGAGGACAAGCGCCTGCCCTACGACGAGGCCGCCCCCGGCGCCGTGGGCCTGGAGGTGTTGCTCCCCGCCCTGCTCCACCTGCACCATGACGGCGGCCTGCCGCTGCTCGACCTGCTGCGCACCGTCACCGCCCGCCCGGCCGACCTCCTCGGCCTGCCGGCCGGCCGCATCGCCAAGGGCGCCCCGGCCGACCTGGTGCTCGTCGACCTGAACGCCCCGGTCGTCATCGACTCCGACAAGCTCGTCTCCAAGTCCAAGAACACCCCCTTCGACGGCCGCCGCCTGCAAGGCCAGGTGATCACCACCTGGGTCGACGGGCGGGCCGTGTACCGGCGGGGCTGATCCTCCTACCTCCCCCGCGAAGCGGTGGGAGGGGGACCGCCCGCCGAAGCCGGCGCCCGCCGGCTGGAGAGCGGGGGGTGGAGGGGGCGAGCCACATGCGCCGCCTCTCCACCGCGACTCCCGCCGCAGTCCAAAGCGCCGCGTCTGCGGCCTGCCCCCTCCACCAGTCGCTCTTCGCTGCGCTCGGCGACTGGTCCCCCTCCCGCCGCTTCGCGGGGGAGGAAGATGTTCTTGGTTTGTGCTTCCCGATTGCGTGGGCTAGTCTCGCCCCGGACGAAACGGGAGAATTTCACAGTGCTCTACAAGGGCGGATGCAAGTGCGGGGCGGTCGCCTTCGAGGTGGAGGGCGAGATCGGCGAGGTGATCGACTGCAACTGCTCGGTCTGCAAGCCGAAGGGCTATCTGCACTGGTTCGTGCCAGAGGCGCAGGTGCGGATGGTCCGCCGGCCGGCCGAGCTCGGCGAGTTCACCTTCAACAAGCACGCCCTGCGCCACCGCTTCTGCACCACCTGCGGGGTCTCGCCCTTCGTCGAGGGGCCGGGCACGGTGGCGGTGAACGCACGCTGCCTTGAGGGCGTGGACCCGGGCTCGCTCGCGGTGAAGCCGTTCGACGGGGCCAGCCTCTAGCGGCTCGACAAGGCGGCGCCGGGCGGCCATCACTGGCGGGCGGCAAGAGCCTGGGGAGGCGACATGTTCGGGATGTTGAGCGCGGTGCAGATCGCGGTGGCCCTGGTCGGCGGCTACCTGCTGGGCTCCATTCCTTTCGGGGTGATCGCCACCCGAATGGCCGGCGTCGGCGACGTGCGCCAGATCGGCTCGGGCAACATCGGGGCGACCAACGTCCTGCGCACCGGCCGCCGGGACCTGGCGCTGATCACCCTGCTGGGCGACGGCGGCAAGGGCGCGCTGGCGGTGGGGATCGCCTGGTGGCTCACCCGCATGGCCGATCCGCTGACCCAGGCCGAAGCCACGGCCCTGGCCGGGGGCGCCGCCTTCCTGGGCCACATCTTCCCAGTCTGGCTGGGCTTCAAGGGCGGCCGGGGCGTGGCGACCTTCTTCGGGACCCTGCTGGCGGCGGCCTGGCCCGCAGGCCTGCTCGCGGCCGCCACCTGGCTGCTGATGGCCTTCCTGTTCCGGATCTCCTCGCTGGCCGCGCTGGTCGCAGCCCTGCTGGCCCCGGCCTACGTCTGGTTCACCGGCCGGCCGATGGCGCTGGTGGTGCTGGCCGGCTTCATGACGGTGCTGATCTACTTCCGCCACCTCGACAACATCCGCCGCCTCGCCAAGGGCCAGGAGCCCAGGATCGGGGCGAAGAAGGCCTGATGCAGGGCCCCTCCGACGCCGAACGGCTCGCCTGGCTACGCCTGGCCCGCACCGACGGCGTCGGACCCGTCACCTTCGCCGAGCTGCTGAACCGCTTCGGAAGCGCCCGCGCCGCCGTCGAAGCCCTTCCCGACCTCGCCCGCCGCGCCGGCCGGGCCGGCCCGATGCGGATTCCCTCCCCCGCCGAGGCGGAGGGCGAGCTCGCCGCCGGCGAGCGGCTCGGCGCGCGGCTGATCTGCGCCTGCGAGCCCGACTTCCCGCAGGCGCTCGCCGCCCTCGACCCGCCTCCGCCGCTGATCTGGACGCTGGGCCAGCCCGAGCTGCTCGACCGCCCGACCGTCGCCATCGTCGGCGCGCGCGTCGCCTCCGCCGCCGGCCAGCGCTTCGCCCGGGGCCTCGCCGCCGAGCTCGGGAACGCCGGCCAGATCGTCGTCTCGGGCCTGGCCCGCGGCATCGACGGCGCCGCGCACGAGGGCGCTCTGGAAACCGGCACGGTCGCCGTGCTCGGCGGCGGGATCGACGACGTCTACCCGCCCGAGCACCGCAAGCTCTACGAGGCGATCGCGCAGGCCGGCTGCGTCGTCTCCGAAAGTCCGCCCGGCTACACCGCCCAGGCCCGCGACTTCCCCCGCCGCAACCGGATCATCTCGGGCCTCTCCCGCGCCGTCGTGGTCGTCGAGGCCGAGCTGCGCTCCGGCTCGTTGATCACCGCCCGCCTCGCCGCCGAACAGGGCCGGGAGGTGCTCGCCGTCCCCGGCTCCCCGCTCGACCCGCGCGCCAAGGGGACCAACGACCTGATCCGCCAGGGCGCGGCGCTGTGCGAAGGCGCCGGCGACGTGCTGCGCGCGCTGGAGACCTTCGGCGGCTTCCGCGCCCGCGAGGCGCCGCACTACCGCGCCCCGCCGCCCTGCCTTTCCGAGGCCGAAGGCGCGGCCCTTCGCGACCGCCTCGCCGCCCTGCTCTCCCCCACCCCGGTCTCCCGCGACGAGCTGGTCCGCGCGGCGGCGGCCCCCGCCCCGGCCGTCTTCGCCGCCCTCGTCGAACTCAGCCTCGCCGGCCGCGCCGAGCTCCTGCCGGGCGGGATGGTGGTCGCGGCGTGAGCGGCCCGGAAACCCACATCGTCTTCACTGTGCAGGCCCAGGGCCAGCTGATCGAGGCGCTGCAGATCCTCGGCCGCGACGCCCGGGTGGTGGCGATGTACGACGACTACAGCTTGGGCCCGATCGCGCCCGACGATCCGGACGTGCGCTCCAGGTGGATGCACGAGAACCTCTACAACTGGCTCGACACTCCCAAGCTGCCGAGACCCGAGGCGTTCGCCGAGGACGACACCCCGTCGCGGATGAGGTCCTTCTGGCGAAGGTCGCTTGCGCCCGCGCCTCGCCGGGTCGCCTGGGTCTCGCGCCGTTGCCCGGACGAGTACGTCGGCTTCGTGGTCTGGCTCAGTCGCATGGAAGGAGACGCCGAGGTCGTCGACATGACGGACACGCTTCTCCCGTTGAGGCTGCGGGACGGAACCCTTGCCATCAAGCCCAACACCATCTCCCACATGGGACCGGCCGCCATCGTGAACCACCACCTGTTGGAGCTCGCACGGCCGATCGACCAGGAGACACGGGAACATGGCGCGGCGACTTGGGCGCGGCTCCAGGCCGAGAACACACTGGTCAGAACGATTGAGGCGGGCGAGGTCGTTTCGGTCGGCCTCGATCACTATGACGATTTGTTGCTCCAGTTTGTTGGGAGGACCTTCAAGCGCACACTGCTCGTGGTCACGGAGTTCTGGTGGGAGATGGAGAAGCGAGGCGTGCTCAGCGTGGACCACTCCTGGTGTATGACGCGGATCATGGCC
This sequence comes from Phenylobacterium terrae, assembly GCF_042681205.1. Taxonomy (NCBI): domain Bacteria; kingdom Pseudomonadati; phylum Pseudomonadota; class Alphaproteobacteria; order Caulobacterales; family Caulobacteraceae; genus Phenylobacterium; species Phenylobacterium terrae. Next base: position 109,720 of record NZ_JBHUEY010000006.1, on the reverse strand, counting down.
CTGGTAGAGAGCGGCCGTCTGCAGGGGCGCGGGAAGCTTGAACTAGCGCCGCGCGAGATCAGACGCCTCTGACCGCCTCTTGCTCCTCGCCAAGCCACGCCCAACTTACCCCATCACAGTCCCGTGCGGGCTTGTCAGGTTGACACGCCGCGAAACGCAGCCCCACCTTTCGCGCCCTTCTGACGGGCGCTCGGCCCGAGGGCCCGGAACAAAGCCAAAGTATGAACGTCGTCGTCGTCGAGAGTCCGGCCAAGGCCAAGACCATCAACAAGTACCTGGGCTCGGACTACAAGGTCCTGGCCTCGTACGGCCATGTCCGCGACCTGCCGGCCAAGGACGGGTCGGTCCGTCCCGACGAGGACTTCGCCATGAGCTGGGACGTGGACGCCAAGGCGGCCAAGCGGCTCTCGGAGATCGCCGAGGCGGCCAAGGGCGCCGACAAGATCATCCTGGCCACCGACCCCGACCGCGAGGGCGAGGCCATCTCCTGGCACGTGCTGGAGGTGCTGCAGAAGAAGCGGGCCCTGAAGGACGCCAAGGTCCAGCGGGTGGTGTTCAACGCCATCACCAAGAGCGCGGTGACCGAGGCGATGGCCAACCCACGCGACCTCGACATGGAGCTGGTCGACGCCTACCTGGCCCGCCGCGCGCTGGACTACCTGGTCGGCTTCACCCTCTCGCCGGTGCTGTGGCGCAAGCTGCCGGGCTCGCGCTCGGCCGGGCGGGTGCAGTCCGTCGCCCTGCGCCTGATCGTCGACCGCGAGGTCGAGATCGAGCAGTTCAAGACCCAGGAGTACTGGACCGTCGATGCGGACGTGTCCGCCGGCGCCGATCCCTTCGTCGCCCGCCTCGTCAAGCACGAGGGCAAGCGGCTTTCCAAGTTCGACCTGCCCAACGAGGCCGCGGCGATGGCCGCCAAGGCCGCGGTCCAGGCCGGCCAGTTCAAGGTCGCCTCGGTGGAGAAGAAGCCGGCCCGGCGCAGCCCGCCGCCGCCCTTCACCACCTCCACCCTGCAGCAGGAGGCCTCGCGCAAGCTCGGCTTCTCGGCCCAGCGCACCATGCAGGCCGCCCAGCGGCTCTATGAGGGCGTCGACATCGGGGGCGAGACGGTCGGCCTCATCACCTACATGCGGACCGACGGCGTGCAGGCCGCGCCGGAGGCGCTGACCGAGGCGCGGCAGGTGATCGGCGGCCTCTACGGCAAGGAGTACGTCCCCGAGGCGCCGCGCCAGTACCGCACCAAGGCCAAGAACGCCCAGGAGGCCCACGAGGCGATCCGCCCGACCTCGCTGGCCCGCAACCCGGGCTCCCTGCGCCTGGAGGGCGACCTCGCACGCCTCTACGAGCTGATCTGGAAGCGGATGATCGCCTCGCAGATGGAGAACGCCCGCATCGAGCGGACCACCATCGAGCTGGAGAGCGCCGACGGGAAGACCGGCCTGCGCGCCACCGGCCAGGTGGTGCTGTTCGACGGCTATCTCGCCGTCTACGAGGAGGGCCGCGACGATCCGGAGGACGAGGAGAGCGGTCGCCTGCCCCAGGTGCGCGAAGGCGCCGAGGCGCGCGTCCAGGCCGCCCGCGCCGACCAGCACTTCACCGAGCCGCCGCCGCGCTACTCCGAAGCCAGCCTTGTGAAGAAGATGGAGGAGCTCGGCATCGGCCGGCCCTCGACCTACGCCTCGATCCTGTCGGTGCTGCGCGACCGCGCCTATGTGCGGATGGACAAGAACCGCTTCGTTCCCGAGGACAAGGGCCGGCTGGTCACCGCCTTCCTGGAACAGTTCTTCAACCGCTACGTCGAGTACGACTTCACCGCCGCCCTCGAGGAGAAGCTCGACCTCGTCTCGGCGGGCGAGCTCGACTGGAAGGTGCTGCTGCGCGACTTCTGGAAAGACTTCCAGGGCGCCGTCGCCGAGATCGGCGAACTGCGCGTCACGGAGGTGCTGGACAAGCTCAACGAGGCCCTGGGCCCGCTGATCTTCCCGCCCAAGCCGGACGGCTCGGACCCCCGCGCCTGCCCGGCCTGCGCCTCCGGCCAGCTGTCCCTGAAGACCGGCAAGTTCGGCGCCTTCGTGGGCTGCTCCAACTATCCCGAATGCCGCTTCACCCGCCCGATCGCCCAGGCGGACGGCGAGGACGAGGGCGCCTCGGGCGACCGGGAACTGGGGATCGACCCGGTGACCGGCGAGACGGTCTACCTGAAGGCGGGCCGCTTCGGCCCCTACGTGCAGCTCGGCGAGGGCGACAAGCCCAAGCGCTCCAGCCTGCCCAAGGGCTGGTCGGCGGCCGCCATGGACCTGGACAAGGCGCTGCGGCTGCTGCGCCTGCCCCGCGAGGTGGGCAAGCACCCGGACGACGGCAAGCCGATCACCGCCGGAATCGGCCGCTACGGCCCCTTCGTCGAGCACGCCGGCACCTACGCCAACCTGCCCGAGGTCGAGGAGGTGTTCGACGTGGGGCTGAACCGCGCCGTCGCGCTGCTGGCCGAGAAGCGGGCCGGCGGCAAGGGCGGCCGGACCCAGGCCGCGGCCCTGGCCGAGCTCGGCGCCCACCCGGTGGACGGCGAGCCGGTCCGCGTCCTCTCCGGCCGCTTCGGCCCCTACGTGAAGCACGGCTCCACCAACGCCAACGTGCCAAAGGGCGCCGATCCCACGGCCCTGACGCTGGACGAGGCGGTCAAGCTTCTCGCCGAACGCGAAGCCAAGGGCGGCGGCAAGAAGAAGCCCGCCCGCAAAGCCAAGGCGGCTCCGAAGGCCGCCGCCGCCGAAGCCAAGCCGAAGAAGGCCGCAGCCAAGAAGTCGCCGGCCAGGAAGGCCCCCGCAAAGCGGGCCAAGGTCGAAGCCTAAGGCCATCCCGCGGTGGTTGGGCTCTGCGGTCCCCCGTCCGGAGGGGCAACGGATGCAAGGTTTTCAACACGAAGAACACGAAGGGCACGAAGGGCGCAAAGGGGCCGAGTAGCCGGGACCGCTTGTTGATCTTCTTCGTGAACTTCGTGTCCTTCGTGGTCTTCGTGTCGAAATCGGAGGCGCCGCCCGAGCCGCCCCGGGACAGATAAAGAAATGCCCGGGACGTCGCCGTCCCGGGCCAGAGTCATGCTCTCAAGGAGAGAGCGTCAGTGCTTGGTTCCCGCCCCGTTGATGGGGATGCGCCGCACCCTGTCCTTGGCGTCGGGGCTCTTGGGCAGGGTCACGGTGAGCACGCCCTTGTCGAAGCGGGCGTCGGCCTTGGCCTCGTCCACCTCGCCCAGCGCGATGCTCCGCTCGAAGCGGCCGTACCAGCGCTCGCTGACGGTGCGCTCGCGGTTCTCGTGCTCGGTCTTCTTCTCGCCCCGCAGGGTCAGCATGCCGTCGTGGAAGGTGATCTCCACGTCGCGCTCATCCATGCCGGGCAGTTCGGCGGTGACGCGGTACGCGTCGTCGGTCTCCTGGACCTCGACGTGCGGCCAGCCGCCTGAGCCGCGCCACAGGCTGGGCGCTTCGAAGCTGCGGAAGACATCATCGAACAGGCGGTTCATCTCCTGGTGCAGCCTCAGGAACGGGCTGATCTCGCCGGAGCTGGACATGCCCTGCTCAGGGTTGCTCAGAGCAAGGCTGCGGTCCTTGCGGCCCCAGGGAACCAGGTCGCCAAGAGTCATCGCAATTCCTCCTCTTCACGAACATTCCGATGCCGGGACCGGCCCGTCCGGAGAGGCGCTGCGCGCCGGACCGGACTGGGCCCGGACCCGACCGTCGCCGGGGTCCGGCGACGCGTTTGAGTTAGGATGGACTTGTACGTTTTCAAGAGGTTGAGCGCCAAACCTCGCCCCCCCGGGCAGAGGTGGATCTAGGCCGCCGCCGCCCGGCGCCAGATCCGGTCCCACGGCACGTACGCAGCGCCCGGCGGCCGCTTCGGCGTCATCCGGCGCGCGCCGGGCTCGCTGACCACATAGCTCCACCCCTTGCGCTCGGCGAAGGCGATGGCGCCCTGCATGTCGGGAAACCGCAGGCGGATCTGGGCGAACGGGTCCGTCGTCACCGTCCAGCCGGTGAGCGGGTCGATGGTGCTGGGCGCCGCCGGCTCGAACTCCAGCACCCAGGCGCCGGCCTGCGGCGCCGATTGGGCCGCAGACGGCGTCTCCTGGCGGATGCGCGCCAGCGGCATGGGCCCGTCGGCCGGCGACGAGGTCCCGGGCAGCGTCGGCCGGGCGCGCGAGAGGTTGTGACCGAGCATATTCGCCTCCCTGGTTCCAACTGAAAGCATTGAGGAATTTGGGCGCGCGGCGGCCCGGCTCAAGCCCCCTCGCCTACTCGACGATGGGCAGGTAGTGGGCGACCCAGCCGCCGGGTTCGACCTTGAAGTCGGCGGGGTAGATCTGGAAGTCCGGCGCATCCGCCAGCCTGTGGCCGGACCGCGGCAGCCGCTCGGACCAGATCTCCTCGGTGGCGGCCAGCATCTGCGGGTGCAGCTCGCCCTCGACCAGCATCTGCTTGAACACCAGGTAGCGCCGCGCCGGCAGGGTCAGCGCCTCGAGCGGGGCGGGCGGCGCGGATCCCGGCTCCACCCGCACGCCGGCCAGGAAGTCGAAGCTCCCGTCGGCCGGGTGGCGGCGCGTCCAGACGCCGTAGGTCTGCCTGCCGCCGAGCTGGCCGGCAAAGCCCATCAGCGGCACGAGGCGCGCCCACAGGCCCGACATCTCCACCGTCGTGGCGGGCGTGAAATGGGCCGAGAGCCCGGCCAGGGCGAGGGCCGTCAGGTCCTCGACGCTCTCGCGAATGTCCAGCTGCATGCGCTTCTTCCGTCTCCTAGCGAGGGTCTCGATCGCGCCGGTCCGCCGGAAGCGGCCGGGGGCGGCCCCGAAGGCGCGGGCGAAGGCCCGGGTGAAGGCCTCCTGCGAATCGAAGCCGCAGTCGAAGGCCAGATCGACCAGCCGCGCGTCGGGCTCAGTCAGCAGCCGCCGCGCCGCCGCCTCCAGCCGCCGGCCGCGCACGAAGGCCATGACGCTCTCGCCCTGGCGCGCGGCGAACTGGCGGGAGAACCGGAACGGCGAGACCCCGCAGGCGGCGGCGATGGTCTTCACGTCCAGCGGCTGGAACAGATGCTGCTCGATGAAGGCGAGCGCGGCCTTGGCCTCCTCGGCGCTCAGCGCCGCCGCCTCGAGCGCCTGCCTCGGTGTGGACGCCTTGACCATGGCTTCAGGATGCCGCCTCGGCCCGCCGGCGTCTTGATCGGTCTTGCCCCGAGCCCGCCGGCTCCGCTTTTCGGCGCCTCAGCCGCGGTTTTCGCGTTACTTAGAACCCATGGCCAGACCCAAAGCCGCCCGGCCCGCCCGCCGTGACGTCGAACGCCCGCCGCAGGGCCTCCCCGACCGCGACACGCTGCTCAAGTTCATCCGCGACACCGGCGAGGCGAACCGCAGCGAGATCGCCAAGGCGTTCGGCCTGAAGGGCGCCGACCGCCGGGCCCTGCGCGAGCTGATGCGTCAGCTGGAGGAGGACGGCGTCCTCGGCCGGCGCGGGCGGCGCGGCTTCTCGGAAGTGGGCGCCCTGCCCCCGGTCGGCGTCGCCGACGTGGTCGAGCGCGACCCGGACGGCGACCTGCTGGTCAAGCTGACCAAGGCCGAGGACGCCCCGCTCGTGCGGCTGGCCCCCGACCGGCGCGAGGCGGTGGCCGGCGCGCCGGGCCTGGGCGACCGGCTGCTGGTCCGCTTCGAGCGGCTGGAGACCGGCGAGGTCGAGGCCCGGATGATCAAGCGGCTCGGCCAGAGCGCCCACAGGGTGCTGGGCGTGGTCCGCAAGTCGCGGCGCGAGGTCCGGGTCGAACCGGTGGACCGCAAGTCCAAGGAGACCCTGGTGCTCTCCGGTGTCGAGGACCTCGAGGACGGCGATCTGGTGCTGGCCCAGGTCAGCGGCGGCGAGAGCCGCTACGGCCCCAAGCGCGGCAAGCTCTTGGAGGTGGTGGGCCGTGAGGACCAGCCCCGCGCGGCCTCGCTGATCGCCATCCACACCCACGGCATCCCCACCGGCTTCTCGTCGGAGGCCCAGGCCGAGGCGGAGGCGGCGGAGGCCCCCACCCTCGCCGGCCGCGAGGACCTGCGGGACGTGCCGCTGATCACCATCGACCCGGCCGACGCGCGCGACCACGACGACGCAGTCTACGCCGAGCCCGACAAGGACCCGAAGAACGAGGGCGGCTGGATCGTCTGGGTGGCCATCGCCGACGTGGCCGCCTACGTCCGCTCCGGCTCGGCCCTGGACCGCGAGGCGCGCGAGAAGGGCAACTCCGTCTACTTCCCCGACCGGGTCGAGCCGATGCTGCCCGAGCGGCTGTCGGCGGGCCTGTGCTCCCTGCGCCAGGGCGAGAACCGCGCCTGCCTGGCCGTGCGGATGGTGTTCGACAGGACGGGCAAGAAGCGCTCGCACCGCTTCGTGCGCGGCCTGATGCGCTCGGCCGCCAAGCTCTCCTACGAGCAGGCCCAGGCCGCCATCGACGGCTGGCCGGACGACAGGACCGCGCCCCTGCTGGAGCCGATCCTGAAGCCCCTGTGGGCCGCCTACCGGACCATGCTGATCGGCCGCGAGAAGCGCTCGCCGCTGGCCATCGAGAGCCTGGAGCGGAAGATCGTCATCAGCGCCGAGGGCGAGGTGGAGTCCATCACCCCCCGCGTCTCCCTCGAGGCCCACCGGCTGATCGAGGAGATGATGATCCAGGCCAACGTCTGCGCCGCCGAGACGCTGGAGGGCAAGAAGACGCCGCTGATCTACCGGGTGCACGATGCGCCCAGCCAGGAGAAGCTGCAGTCGCTGGCCGAGTTCCTCGGCACCATCGGCATCGCCTGGAGCAAGGGCGAACAGCCCCGCACCGAGCGGTTCAACCGGCTGCTGGAGCAGACCCGCGGCGGGCCGCACGCGGAAATCGTCAACGAGGTGGTCCTGCGCACCCAGATGCAGGCCCACTATTCGTCCGAGAACATCGGCCACTACGGCCTCAACCTCGACCGCTACGCCCACTTCACCTCGCCGATCCGGCGCTACGCCGACCTGATCGTCCACCGGGCGCTGATCCGCGCGCTGGGCCTCGGCCAGGACGGCATCACCGACGGCGACATCGCCCAGATCAAGGACACCGCCGAGCGGATCACCTACGCCGAGCGCCGGGCCATGGCCGCCGAGCGGGACGCCACCGACCGCTACGTCGCCGCCTTCCTCTCCGACCGCGTCGGGGCCGAGTTCCAGGGCCGGATCACCGGCGTCACCCGCTTCGGCCTGTTCGTGCGGCTGGCCGAGACCGGCGCCGACGGCCTCGTGCCGGTCTCCAGCCTTGGCGGGGAGTACTTCATCCACGACGACCGGGCCCACGCCCTGGTCGGCGAACGCACCGGCCAGCGCTGGCCCCTTGGCATGAGCGTCGAGGTGCAGCTGCGCGAGGCGACGCCGATCACCGGCGGGCTGCTGTTCGAGATGCTGAGCGAGCCGATGGCCGCCGACAAGTCCGCTCCGCGGCCCAGGCTCGGCGTCCGCCGGCGCGCCGAGGGCCGGCCCCAGCGGAGGGGCGGCCGCCGCGGATGATCCGCACCGGCGGGCGCCGCCGCGCGATCAGAAGTCGAGTTGCAAGCCCACCTGCGCCATGCGGGGCTCGTTGACCAGGATCCCCCGCGAGCGGTCGACGATGAATGTCTCGTCGGCGAGGTTGCGGACCGAGGCCATCAGCTTCACCGGCGTGTTCGGGATCCGCCAGGCCGCCGCCAGGTTCCATTGCCACGCATCGGCGATCAGCCCCTGCTGGCCGTTGGCGCTGGGCGTGATCGTGTTCAGGTCGTCGGCGAACATCTCGCCCGTGTAGACGGCCTCCAGTTCGGCCTGGATCTGGCCCGTGTCGAACCCGGCCGCAAACCGGCCGACCCACTCGGGCGCGTAGGGAAGCCGGTTGCCCGTCACCGGGCGTGTGTTGTTGATGCTGGAGAACCGCCGTCCGCGGAACTCGGCCGTCTCCACCCAGGTGAAGGTCGCGTCGGCATACCAGTCGATGGACGTCCCCAGGGCTTCCTTGGAGGAGAAGCTGACCGCGCCCTCCAGGCCCTGGTGCAGGGTCTCGCCGGCGCTGGTGACGGTCGCTCCGACCCCGCCGGCCAGCGAGGCCGGGATGATCTGGTTCTCGAACTCCATGCGGAAAGCGGTGAGCTCCAGCCGCACGCCAGGGGCGGGAGCGCCGCGCATGCCGAGCTCCCAGTTCACGCTGCGCTCGGCGTCGAGCTCCACTGAACCGCCGGCGTCGGTCACCACGTCTTCCACTCTCGGCGGCGAGAACCCGCGGTGCACCCCGCCGAACAGGGTCCACTCCGGACCGACGGTCCACGACACGCCGAGCCCCGGGATCCATTCGCTGACGTCTTCCGAGCCGCGACGTCCGGTGAGCTTGTTGGATCGGTCGAACTCGATCGTTTCGAAGCGCAGGCCCGGTGTGACCGCCAGGGCTCCGAAGTCGAAGGTGTTCTGAACGAAGGCGGAGACGGCCCTCGCCTCCCGCACGTTCTGTTCACGGACGCCGGCGTTCACCCCCGTCCCCGGCGTACGCGAGTTCGGCCGGTCTCCGTTGAACTGGAACCGCTCCTGGTTCTCCGCATGCACCCGCGCGCCAGTGGTGAGCTGGCCTGCGAACGCCTCGCCGCCCCACGACAGGTCCAGCCGGCTCTCCAGGCCGAACATGTAGTACTGCCGCAGTCGGCCCTCGTTGCCGCAGGTGGTGTCGACGTTGGCCATCCCGCCACAGGCCGGGTCCGAGGCGTCGTTCGGCCGCTGCCCGGAATTGGAGGACTGGCGCCACCAGTCGCGCTCGAAGGTGGCCGCATAGGCGACGGTGGTCAGCCGGGCCCGGTCGCTGATCCGCCAGCCGTGGGCCAGCGCGCCGCCATGGCGCCACAGCTCGAACGAGTCGTTCTTGAAGGGATTGCCGCGCGGATCGGCCAGGAACTCCGCCTGGGTCAGACCCGAATAGCTGACCCGGCTGTCCTCGTGGTAGCTGGTGAGCTTCAGGGTCAGTTCCTGGTCCGGGCTCAGCGTGTAGACCGCCTTCAGGAACAGGTCCGCGTAGTTCAGGTCGTGATTGGCCCGGACGCCGGCGCTGTGCCGCGCGGCGAAGCCGCCGAACAGCCCCAGGGGGCCGAAGGTGTCGCCGGCCTGCAGCACCACTTCCTGGGTGTCGCGCTCGCCAGCCCGAACGATCAGCCGGCCTTGCGCCTCCGCCGGCGGGCGAGGCGTCAGGTAGTTCACCACGCCGCCCACGGTATGGGGGCCGAAGACGATCTGGCCCGAGCCCTTCAGCACCTCGACCCCGGAGAACCGCTCGATCGGTGGGTGATAGTAGGACGCGTTGTCCCCATACGGCGCGTAGGTGAGCGGAACCCCGTCTTCCAGCAGCAGCACCTCGCTCGACCGAGTCGGGTTCAGCCCGCGAAAGCCGATGTTCGGGCGAAGGCCAAGACCCTCCTCGCTGCGGGGGAAGATGCCCGGCACCCGGCGAAGCACGTCGTTTATGGTAAGCGGCTGAGACCGCTCGTACTCGGCCGGCGACAGCACCGTCGCTGCGCCCGGCGTCTCGGCGACGCCCCTCTCCCCGATGACGACGAGTTCCGACAGCGCTGCGTCGTCGGCCCGCGCAGCTCCAGCCGACAGCGCTCCGGCCGACGCCGCGGCAAACATCAACCCAATCCGCCGCATGGCCACCCCGGTGCAATCGCTTCTCAAAAGCGGGAGCGGCACTATAGGGGGTGCGACTGCAAGTCAATCTCAAATAACGTGGTTCCACCTGAGCAACTTCGGCTTCCCACCGCCCGCCGGCGGGTCATACAGTTGTTTTGATGTCCGAAGCCCCCACCCTGACCCGCAAGCCGGAGGGCCCGCCGCGGGTCCCCGGCGCGAAAGCCGTCCGCCCGCGTAGCGCCGCCACCATCATCATCGTCCGCCGCGACGGGCCCAAGCCGAAGGTGCTGATGGGCAAGCGGCACGGCGGCCACGACTTCATGCCGAACCTGTGGGTGTTCCCGGGCGGCCGCATCGACCGCAGCGACTACCGCGCCCCGCACGCCACGGACCTGAGGTCGGAGGTCGCCGCCAAGTTCTCGCGCCACCTGCCGCTGCACAAGGGCCGCGCCCTGGCCATGGCCGCCGTGCGCGAGACCTTCGAGGAAGCCGGCCTGCTGCTGGCCAAGCCCGTGCCGGCCCGCACCGCCGTCGGCCCCTGGCGCGAGTTCCTGGCCGAGGGCGTCGCCCCCGACCTGGACGCCCTGGACGTCATCGCCCGGGCGGTGACCCCGCCGATGGTCGCCAAGCGGTTCGACACCTGGTTCCTGCTGGCCGAGGCCGACCGCCTGGTCAGCCTGGAGCGCAAGCCCGACTGCGGCGAGCTCGAGGAGATCGCCTGGATCGAGTTCGACGAGGCCTTGCAGCTGAACCTGCCGGCGGTGACCCGCACGATGATCCGCGAGGCGGTGGAGCGGCTGGCCGATCCCGACCGCCCGTCCCCGTTCATGCGGTTCAAGGGCCGCGGCTGGGCGACCACCCACCTCTAGAGGGCGGCGCCCGCCCGCGTCGGGGCCTACCCCGCCTCCGGCACGCCGAGGGCGAGCCAGCGATGGCGCCGGGCGGGCCGGTGGATCGCCTCGGGCGCGGGGAAGTCCGGATCGACGAACGAGCCCACCGAGACCGCGACCGCGCCGGCCAGCCCCTCGCCGCGCATCAACAGCAACGCGCCGCAGTCGGGACAGAAGGTCTGCTCCACCCAACGGCCCGCGTCGCTGCCCCGCCGCCAGGTCCGGCCCTCGCCCTTGAGGACCGCCACCGCCTCCTCAGGGAAGACGGCCCGATAGGCGAAGGCCGAGCCGGTGGCCCGCTGGCACTCGGCGCAGCTGCAGGCGTAGACCCGTCGGGGCTCGCCCGACACCGCCACCTCCAGCTGACCGCACCCGCAGGCGGCGATGCGGCGCGGTGAAGGCTCACGCATCGGCCAGATCCTCCTCGCGCCCGAGCACGAGCGGCGCCAGGGCGGCGAAGTCGTCGTCCTCCAGCCGCCCCGCTGCGGCGGCCCTCCGGAAGAGTGAGTCGAGCGCCTCGGGCAGCGCAGGATCGATCCCCCGCACCTTCGTCACCTCCAGCAGGTGCTGGAAGGCGCTGTAGTGGGCGGCGAGCGTCGCCAGCGTCGCTTCGTCAGCTCGGGTCCGGCCGGCTCCGCCCCGCTCCACCGCGTCGACCACCGCCGCGTCGACCACCGGCTTGAAGGCGCGTAGATGGCCCAGGAAGGCGGACGGCGCGACGCCTTCGGCCTGCGCGACGGCGAGGCCCTGCAAGGCCCCGAACAGGGCGCCCCACATCTGGGTCAGCAGGGCGGTGTCGAGGGCGCTGGCGAGCCCGGCATCCTCGCCAACGTACCCTCCGGCCGCGCCGAGAAGCCGCAGCGTCGGCTCGTACCGCTCGTAGGCCGAACGGGAGCCGGCGTAGAGCAGAGCCGCTTCCGGCCGGCCGATGAAGTCCGGCGTCGCCATGATGGCGCCGTCCAGATAGGCCACGCTCCGGACCTTCGCCCATGCCTCCTGGTCGCGCGCCAGGCGCGGAGAGCCGGACGTCAGCTGCACCAGCGTCTTGCCGGCTAGCGCCTCGACGACCGCGGGCGTCCTGAGAATGCGATCGCTGACGTCGTAGTCGAGCACATTGACGATCACGAGGTCCGCCGCACGCACGGCCTCAGCCGCGGTTTCGGCGACCTTCGCGCCCGCCTCCGCCAGCGGCGCGGTCTTCGCCGCCGTGCGGTTCCACACCCAGACGGCGTGGCCGCTCAGGAGAAGGGCTCTGACGATGGACGAGCCCATACGGCCCGCGCCCAGCACGCATACGATCGGGTTCACTCGACTCTCCAAGTGTTGGATGGCCCCGGATCCTGAGGCCGGTTTGATGGGAGCGCGCGCTGGGCTGTAGAGTGGGGTGGCGGGCGCGGTCCGGAAGAACGAACCTGCAGGTAAGCGTCACATTTTATTCGGAGGCCCCATGCGGCGGCTGTCCCACGACGACTGCGGCCTGGCTTCGGCCCTCAACGTCATCGGCGGAAAGTGGAAGGCCGCGATCCTCTGGGAGGTGCACCTGGGGCCGCGACGCTTCTCCGACCTGCGCCGCGCCCTGCCCGGCGTCAGCGAGAAGGTGCTGGCCCAGCAGCTTCGGGAGATGGAGGCGGACGGGATCGTCGCCCGCCGCGACCACCAGGAGGTCCCCCCGCGGGTCGAGTACGCCGTCACCGACCACGGGCTGAGCCTGAACGAGGCCGTCACCGTCATGTCCGAATGGGGCAAGCGGCACGAGGCGTGGCGGGCCGCGCAGGGGCCGCGGGCGGCCTAGCGGGCGAACAGCGGCAGGGTGTCGGGCGCCAGGGCGCCTTCGATCTCCAGGAGCTTCAGCTTGGTCTTCACCCCGCCGCGCGCCGAGAAGCCGCCGGTCCGGCCGCCCGCCGCCAGCACCCGGTGGCAGGGCACGATGATGGCGCAGGGGTTCTGGCCCAACGCCTGGCCGACGGCGCGGGCGAGCAGCGGATCGCCGAGCTGCTCGGCGACCTCGCCGTAGGTCAGCGTCCTGCCCGGCGGAATGGCGCGGGCGATCTCGTAGACCCGGCGGTTGAAGGCCGGGCTGGCGGAAAGGTCGAGCTCGACCCCGGTCAGGTCCGCCGCCTCCCCGCGCAGCAGCGCCTGCACGCCCAAGATCGCCGCGGCGACGCCCGCCGGCGGCTCGGCCGGGGCGGCCTCGGGATACCGGCGCAGCACGCCCGCTCGGGTCCGTTCCGGTTCCAGCTCCGGCAGGTGCACGCCGACGATCCCGGTCTCACGCCAGACCACCGCGGCGTGGCCGAGCGCTGTGTCGAAGATGGCGAAGGCGGTCTGCACGCGCCAAGCCTACCACCCGGGGCCGTTCCAGGATGGCGGAAAACGGCCCTCCTGGTCTCCGACGGGCGTCTTACGCCGCCGGCTCCGTCGCGCCTGCCTCGACGGCCGGGAAATGCCGCTCCATCCACGCGTCCCAGGCCGGCCCCTCCCGATCGGCGGCGGCCTGGGCCTGCTCGCCGTAGAAGTAGAGGCTGGCCGCCACGTTGATGTGGTCGCCGAACGGATAGACGCCGATCAGGGCCACGCCCGGCGCCGGATCGCTGAGCCGGAGCGTGACCGCGCGATCGTGGCCGGTCCGGTGCAGCTCTTCGACGACGCCCGCCAGCCGCGGCGCCCCGCCTGCCGTGGCGCGGCAGGACTCTCCCAATCGCGGCTCGCCCAGGCCCAGGCGATCGACGAGCGCGGCCCACGCCCCGTCCAGGCCCTCGCCGAACTGGCCGGTGGGACGGATGCCGACGGCCGGCTGCCCCGCGAAATGGGCCATGTAGATCCGCAGCACCGCGAAGAACCCGGGCCAGCCGCTTTCGAAGCCGGCGATCTCGTCGTCCCAGTCGTCGCGGTCGGTGAACAGGCTGTGGACCATCCGGACGAGGCAGGTCCCGCCGGCGCGCGCTTCGACGATGATCTCAGTGGCGAGCGGCGGCGCCTCGCCGCTCCAGGCGAACTCCTCGTAGCCGAACCGGAACGGCGGCTCCCAGACCGTGACGCGCCCTTCCGACGTCATGCCGGGACCGAAGTCGAAGCGGATCGCTCCGCCCACGCGCTCCTCGACCTGCGCCGGCACGAACCAGGCGGTGTAGCCCGGCCCGGTGGCCATGGCCCGCCACACCTGCTCCGGCGTGCCCGGCAGGTCCAGCTCCATCTCCACGGCGCGGCGGCCGCTCGGATCCTTCTTCAGTGGCATGACGGCTCCTCCTTGGCGGGATCGGCGGGCGCAGGATGGGCCAGCAGCATCAGTCGGTGCGTTCGGCCCTCGGCCGCCTCGGGATGGTGGTAGCGCGCGGCCAGCCCGGTGATCGCCTGGGTCAGCTCGCGGGTGAAGTCGGCGCGCTCGGCTGCCGAGCGGAAGCGGATCTCAGTGTCGATGGAGAGGGTGGCGAGCCGCTTGTCGGTCTCCCGCGCCTTGCGCCACAGCTCGCCCACCTCGCGTACGATCCGCGCTCCCAGCGCAATCATGTAGCTGGCCGAGAGCTGGTCGCGCGCCCTCGCCGGGTCTGCGGCGATAGGTCCGAGCGCCGATGGCGAAACGACATAGCTGCGCGCGGACGCCACCATCAGCCGCTCGGTCAGGCCGCCCCAGCGGCGCTCGCCGGCAGCCCGGACGAGGCCGTGCGCCTCGAGCCCGCGCAGGTGGTAGTTCACCTTCTGCCGCGGCAGCCCGACCCGCTGGGCCAGGGCCGCGGCCGACGCCGGCTCCGCCAGTTCGCCCAGCAGCCGCGTCTTGATCGGGTCCAGCGCAGCGGCCGCCGCCGACGGCTCATCGATTACGTCCAGGTCCAGCATTCCGCGATGTTTTCTTTGACAGGATTTTTTGTCAAGGACATCGGCCAGGCGTCCGGCCGCCGATATCCGCGCTGCGTGGGATCGGCTGCACCGGGCTCATTGACTTTGAGGCCGCGATTCGTATTGTCCGCGGCTCTTTCGAACACCCGCCGGCCGTTTCGCGCCGGCCCCGCGAGGACGCCATGGCGAAACCGGCCAACATCAAGATCCGCCTCAACTCGTCGGCGGACACCGGCTACTTCTACGTGACCAAGAAGAACGCCCGGACCAAGACCGAAAAGCTCGTGCTGAAGAAGTACGACCCGATCGCGCGCAAGCACGTCGAGTTCCGCGAAGGCAAGATCAAGTAAGTCAGGCTTCCGAGCCGACCTACCGAACGCCCGGCCCCGCGCCGGGCGTTTTGCTTTGGGGGTTCGCTTCCGCCGGGATGAGCGGTGTTGAGAGGGCTAGGCCGCCCGGGCGATCACCCGGTTGCGGCCCGACGCCTTGGCCTCGTACAGCGCTTCGTCGGCGCGCTTGAGCAGGGCCTCGGGGGTGTCCTCGGCGCCGGAGGCGGCCGCCACACCGATGGAGATGGTGACCTGCAGGAGGTCCTTGTCGCCGCTGGTGCGGAACGGGGCGCCGGCCACGTGTGTGCGGATCCGCTCGGCGATCCGCTCGGCGTCGGTGAGCCGGGTGTCGGGCATCACCACCACGAACTCCTCGCCGCCGTAGCGGCACGGCAGGTCGACGGCGCGGACGTTGGAGGCCAGCCGCACGGCGAACTCGCGCAACACCTCGTCGCCCACGTCATGGCCGTAGCCGTCGTTGATCTTCTTGAAGTGGTCGATGTCGATCAGCAGGGCCGCGACCGGCTCGCCGCCGTGGTTGGCGCGGCGCACCAGCGCCTCGAGCTGCCCGGCCATGTAGCGGCGGTTGTGCAGCCCCGTGAGCTGGTCGGTGACCGCCAGCTCCAGCGAATGGTCGAGGTTGTGCCGCAGATAGTCGGTGTAGCGCTTGCGGCGGATCTGGGTGCGCGCCCGGGCGGCCAGCTCCTGCGGGTCGATGGGCTTTGAGAGCAGGTCGTTGACCCCGATCTCCAGCGCCTTCACCAGCCGCGGCCGCTCGTCGAAGTCCACGACGGCCAGGATCGGCAGGTGGCGGGTGGCCTCGTCGCTGCGCAGGGTCGCGGCGAAGCGCAGGCCGTCGAACCCCTTGGCCCCGGCGTTGACGATGACCAGGTCCACCGGCCCCTTGGCGGTCATCAGCGCCTTCTCGGGATCGCTCTCGACCACCGGCCGGTGCTCGACCGCCAGTTCTGAGACGATCCGCTGGGCCTGGCGCGGCTGGTCGTCGACCACCAGCACCCGGCCGCCCGCGCCGCCGACCCTGGAAGCCGCGCCGGCGATCACGCCCATGCGCCGGCCCGAGGCCTCGCGCTCGCGCAGCTCGTCGATGACCATCTTCAGCCGCGTGAGGCTGCGCACCCGGGCGAACAGCATCATGTCGTCGATAGGCTTGGTCAGGAACTCGTCGGCCCCGGCCTCCAGGCCGTTGATCCGATCCGAGCGGCCGTCCAGCGCGGTGACCAGCACCACCGGGATGTGCCGGGTCGCGACGTCGTCCTTGAGCCGGCGGCAGACCTCGAAGCCGTCCATCCCCGGCATCATGACGTCGAGGAGGATGATGTCCGGCTTCTCCGCCGCCGCCATCGCCAGGGCTGTGGGTCCGTCGTGGGCGGTCAGCACGCCGTAGTATTCCGCCGCCAGCTTGGCTTCCAGGAGCCGGACGTTGGCCTCGATATCGTCGACGACCAGGATGCGGGCGGTCATCGGCCTAGCTCAGCAGCCGTTTGATGGTGTCGAGGAAGTGGGTGACCGAGATCGGCTTGGAGATGTAGGCCTCGCAGCCGCCCTCGCGGATCCGCTCCTCGTCGCCCTTCATGGCGAAGGCGGTCACCGCCACCACCGGGATGTGGGCCAGCTCCTCGTCCTCTTTCAGCCACTTGGTGACTTCCAGGCCGGAGATCTCGGGGAGCTGAATATCCATCAGGATCAGGTCGGGCCGGTGCTCGCGCGCCAGCGCCAGAGCCTGGAGACCCTCGCGAGTCTGCAAGGTCTCATAGCCCTGGGCGTCGAGCAGATCATGAAAGAGCTTCATGTTCAGCTCGTTATCCTCGACGATGAGGACCTTCTTGGCCATCCGGGTCTCGACGATGCTCTGCGGCGCCGGCGCGATTGGCCGACTCGGGTCTCGTCATCGTTGATCTCACGGATATCCTTAAGCCGACGTTAGTCCCGAAATACCGCCCGGAGCCGCGAAAATCCCGAATTCCGTTGAAAATCCGACGCCTGAGGCCGCGAACCTGGGCCTCGTCCGAGGCCGCCCGCTGGTTATCGTCGACGTCGACGAGGTGCTGGGCCTGTTCATCGAAGGATTCGAGCGGTTCGTGACCGCCCAGGGATTCGAGTTCCGGCTGGACCGCTTCGCGCTATTCCAGAACATCTACCGGCCGGGCGAGGACCAGCACCTGCCGGTCGAGGACGGCCGGCGGCTGTTCGACGACTTCTTCGGGACCGCCTGCGGAGAGATGACGCCCGCGGACGGCGGCGCGGACGCCCTGCGGGCGCTGTCCGGGCGAGCGCAGGTGGTGATCTTCACCAACGCGCCGGCCCAGGCGCGGCTGGCGCGCACCCAGTGGCTCGCCCGCCACGGCCTCGACTATCCGCTGCTGCTGGGGAGCGGCCCTAAAGGCCCGATGACCGCCGAGCTCGTGCGCCTGGCCGACGCGCCGGCCGCCTTCATCGACGACCTGCTGCCCAACCTCGACTCGGTCGCCGAGCGCGCGCCGCAGGTCGCCACCTTCCAGCACGTCGCCGACCCGCGCCTTCGCCCCCTCGCCCCCAGCGCGCCGGAGCGGCACCCGCGCATCGACGACTGGGCCGAGCTGGCGGCGGCGGTGGAGAAGGCGATCTCCTGAGCCGTCATCCCGGACGGCCGCCAGCCCGATCCGGGCCCCAGACCGCGGGCGGGGTGAACTGGGTCCCGGCTTCGCTGCGGCCAGAAAGACGACGGGTCTTCAGGCCACCGCCAGCGCCCGCTGGTAGGCGGGGCGCGAGGTCAGTCGCTTGCCGTAGGCGTCGACGGTCGCCGGCAGCTCGCCCAGTTCGAGCATGTCCGCCAGACCGAGGGCGTAGCCTACCGAGATGTCGGCCAGGGTGAACGCATCGCCGGCCATGTAGTCGCCGCGCTGCAGCTGCCGCTCGATCAGGGCCAGGCGGCGGTGGAAGCTGCGGGTGATGACCTTGACCGTGAAGTTGTCCTTCTGGTCCTCCGGAGCCATGAACTTGGTCCCGACGAGGGCGTTCAGCGGCGCCGCCAGGCTCGCCTCGCCGAACAGCAGGAACTGCAAGTAGTCGGGATAGCGCGCATCGCCCGGCTCCACGACCAGCGGCGTCGGCCCGTGCTTGGTCCCCAGGTACTGCATGATGGCCACCGACTCGGTCATCACCACCTCGCCGTCGACCATGGCCGGCAGAGTCCCGGCCGGGTTGGCCTCCAGGAACTCCGGGTCTGGCCGGGCGAACGAGGCGGCGGTGGTCTCGTAAGGGACGCCCAGCTCCTCGGCCGCCCAGATGACGCGCAGGGAACGGCTGCGCGGCGCGTGATAGATCTTCATGAGCACCTCCCGTGAGTCTCCCCTTTAGCCGCCCGGGGCGCCGATGAGAACCAGAAAAGCGCACGATCGTGCACCTTCTCGCGTTCGCCGGACGTTCTGCTAGGCTCGCCGCATGATCCGCTTCGGAGTCGACTTCGGCGGCACCAAGATCGAGGCCGCGGCGCTGGACGCCGAGGGCAAGGTCCAGGCGCGCGTCCGGGCCGCGTCCCCGCGCCGTTACGGCGATGGGCTGGCGGCGGTCGCCGAGCTGGTCGCCGAGGCGGAGCGACAGGTCGGCGCCAGGGCCGAGCGTGTCGGCGTCGGCACGCCCGGCTCGCCCTCGCCGAAGGACGGGCTGATCCGCAACGCCAACTCCACCCAGCTGAACGGCCAGCCGTTCCAGGCCGACCTTGAGCGGGTGCTGGGCCGGCCCGTGCGGCTGGCCAACGACGCCAACTGCCTGGCGCTGTCGGAGGCGGCGGACGGCGCCGGCGAAGGCGCGCGCGTCGTGTTCGCCGCCATCCTGGGCACAGGCTGCGGCGCCGGCGTCGCCGTCGACGGCGCGCTGGTCGAGGGCCGCAACGGGATCGCCGGCGAGTGGGGCCACGCGCCCCTGCCCTGGCCGCGGCCCTCGGAATATCCCGGCCCGCTCTGCTGGTGCGGCCGCCGCGGCTGCCTGGAGGTCTGGATCTCCGGCCCCGGCTTCGCCGAGGACGCCCGCGTCACCTCGGCCGAGGCCGCCGTCGCCGCCGCCCGCGAGGGCCTTCAGCCGCCGGCCGCGGCGCTGGACCGCTACGTCGGCCGCCTCGCCCGCGGCCTGGCGATGATCGCCAACGTGCTCGACCCCGACGTCATCGTGCTCGGCGGCGGCATGTCCAACGTCGACGAGCTCTACGACCGCCTGCCCGGCGCGATCGCCCCGCATGTCTTCTCCGACGTCTTCGAGACCCCGGTCCGCAAGGCGGCCCACGGCGATTCCTCCGGCGTGCGCGGGGCGGCCTGGCTGTGGCCGCTGGCCTCGCCGTGAACGCCCTCTGCCGCGACTGCTTCTGGACCGGGCAGGACCGCCCCCGCCGCTGCCCGGCCTGCGCCTCGCCGCGGATCGTGGCCCACGAGGAGCTGGAGCGCCTGTCCATCGCCCACATGGACTGCGACGCCTTCTACGCCTCGGTGGAAAAGCGCGACCGGCCCGAACTGCGCGACGTTCCGGTGATCGTCGGCGGCGGCAAGCGCGGCGTCGTCACCACCTGCTGCTACATCGCCCGCATCAAGGGCGTCCGCTCGGCGATGCCGATGTTCCAGGCTCTGCGCGCCTGCCCGGAGGCGGTCGTCATCCGGCCGGAGTTCGCCAAGTACAAGTTCGAGAGCCGGCGGATCATGGCCATGATCGCCGAGCTCACGCCGTTGGTTCAGCCGCTGTCGCTGGACGAGGCCTGGATCGACCTCTCCGGCACCGAGCGGCTGCACGGATCTGCGCCGGCGGTCACCCTGGCCAGGCTGCAGGCCCGGATCGAGGCCGAGACCGGGCTGACGGTGTCCATCGGACTGGCCGCCAACAAGTTCCTGGCCAAGATCGCCTCGGACCTCGACAAGCCGCGCGGCTTCTCGGTGATCGGGGGCCAGGAGGCGCAAGCCTTCCTGGCGCCGCGGCCAGTGGGCGTCCTGCCCGGCGTCGGGCCGGCCATGGTCCGCTCGCTGTCCCAGGCCGGCTTCACCACCGTCGGCGACATCGCCCGGGCGGACGTGAAGGTGCTGGCGACGCGCTTCGGCGCGCACGGCCTTCGCCTGCACCAGCTGGCCCACGGCCGGGACGCCCGACCCGTCAATCCCGACGAGGGCCGCAAGGGGATCAGCGCGGAGACCACCTTCTTCGAGGACCTGCGCAGCCTCGCCGACCTGGAGGAGAAGCTCGCCCCGCTCTGCGAGCGCGTCGCCCGCCAGGCCCGGGCCGGCGGCGTCGCCGGCCGGGTGGTGCAGCTGAAGCTGAAGACGGCCGACTTCAAAATCCTCACCCGCCGCCGCACCCTGCCGGTGCCGACCCAGACCGCGAAGACCATGTTCGCCATCGGCCGCGAGCTGTTGGCCGGCGAGGCCAAGGGCCGAAGCTACCGGCTGATCGGCATCGGCCTGGCCGAGCTCGTCGAGGCGGACGCGGTGGAGGCCGACTTCTTCGCCGGCGATGAGAAGAGGGCCCTGGCGGAAGAAAAGACGCTGGACGCGATTCGGGCGCGATTCGGGCCGGGCGCCGTGATTTCGGGCCGCAGCCTGCGGTCAAGGGACGCGGCTCAAGATTGAGTGATGGCCTGAGCTGCGCTGTGGAGCGCAGCAAAAATGAGCGGTTGCGCGTTAGCCGGGCGCGTCGCGACGATTAGACCCTTCCAAACGGCCCTCGATGGCATATCTAATCAGCGACAGGCGGACCGTGGTTAGCGTTAGCGTCTGTCAGGAGACCTGTTCGATGGCCGAGCGCAAGCAAGGTGATCAGGCCACCGGCGTCAAGTCATCGGTGGTTACCCAGACCAAGCCGAAGACACAGAAGCCCTCGATGTATCGGGTGCTTTTGCTGAACGACGACTACACCCCCATGGAGTTCGTCGTCTACGTCCTGGAGCAGTTCTTCAACAAATCGCGCGAAGACGCGACTCGGATCATGCTGCACGTGCATCAGCACGGCGTGGGGGTGTGTGGCGTGTTCACCTACGAAGTGGCGGAAACAAAAGTGGCGCAGGTCGTTGATACCGCACGGCGGCATCAACACCCGCTCCAGTGCACAATGGAAAAGGATTAGAGGCCTAGCTTGCCTTCATTCTCGCGCCCGCTCGAAGAATCGCTCCACCGCGCCGTGGCTTATGCGAACCAGCGTAAGCACGAATACGCCACGCTAGAGCACCTGCTGCTCAGCCTCATCGACGATGAGGACGCCGCCGGAGTGATGCGCGCGTGCGATGTGGATCTGAATGCTCTTCGGACCACCCTCACCAACTACGTCGACAACGAGCTGCGCAGCCTGATCGTGGACGACGGCGAGGACGCCAAGCCCACGTCGAGCTTCCAGCGCGTGATCCAGCGCGCGGTCATCCACGTCCAGTCCTCGGGCCGCGAGGAGGTCACCGGCGCGAATGTGCTGGTCGCGATCTTCTCCGAGCGCGAGAGCCACGCCGCCTACTTCCTGCAAGAGCAGGACATGACGCGCTACGACGCGGTCAACTACATCGCCCACGGCATCGCCAAGAAGGCGGGCGCCTCGGAAGCCAAGTCCGTCAAGGGCGCGGATGACGAGGAGAAGCCGACGGTGAAGACCGGCGGCGAGGCGCTCGAGGCCTACTGCATCAACCTCAACGAGAAGGCCAAGCAGGGCAAGGTCGACCCGCTGATCGGGCGGGCCGGCGAGGTGGAGCGCTGCATCCAGATCCTCTGCCGCCGGACCAAGAACAACCCGCTGCTGGTTGGCGACCCGGGCGTCGGCAAGACCGCCATCGCCGAGGGCCTGGCGCGCAAGATCGTCAACAAGCAAGTCCCGGCGGTGCTGTCGGGCTCGACCATCTTCTCGCTCGACATGGGCGCGCTCTTGGCCGGCACCCGCTATCGCGGCGACTTCGAAGAGCGGGTCAAGCAGGTCGTCAAGGAGCTGGAGAACCACCCCGACGCCATCCTGTTCATCGACGAGATCCACACGGTGATCGGGGCCGGCGCGACCAGCGGCGGGGCGATGGACGCCTCCAACCTGCTCAAGCCCGCCCTCGCCTCCGGCACCCTGCGGTGCATGGGCTCGACGACCTACAAGGAATTCCGCCAGCACTTCGAGAAGGACCGCGCCCTGGTGCGCCGGTTCCAGAAGATCGACGTCAACGAGCCGACCATCGAAGACACGATCAAGATCCTCAAAGGGCTGAAGACCTACTACGAGGAGTTCCACAAGCTCCGCTACACCTCCGACGCCCTGAAGGCGGCGGTGGAGCTGTCGGCCAAGTACATCACCGACCGTAAGCTGCCGGACAAGGCGATCGACATCATCGACGAGGCCGGGGCGAGCCAGATGCTGGTGCCCGAAGGCCGGCGCAAGAAGGTCATCGGCCTGAAGGAGATCGAAAGCGTCGTCGCCAAGATCGCCCGCATCCCGCCGAAGTCGGTCTCCAAGTCCGACACCGAGGCGCTGAAGCAGCTCGAGGTCGACCTGAAGCGCGCCGTCTACGGCCAGGACGAGGCCATCGAGCAGCTGTCGGCGGCCATGAAGATGGCCCGGGCCGGCCTGCGCGACGCCAACAAGCCGATCGGCAGCTACCTCTTCTCGGGCCCGACCGGCACCGGCAAGACGGAGACCGCCCGGCAGCTGGCCTCGACGCTCGGCATCGAGCTCCTGCGCTTCGACATGTCGGAATACATGGAGCGGCACACGGTCAGCCGCCTGATCGGCGCCCCTCCGGGCTACGTCGGCTTCGACCAGGGCGGCCTCTTGACCGACGCGGTCGACCAGCACCCGCACGCGGTCGTGCTGCTCGACGAGATCGAGAAGGCCCACCCGGACGTCTACAACATCCTCCTGCAGGTCATGGACCACGGTCAGCTGACCGACTCCAACGGCAAGAAGATCGACTTCCGGAACGTGGTCCTGATCATGACCACCAACGCCGGCGCATCGGACGCGCAGAAGAACGCCATCGGCTTCGGCCGCGGCAAGCAGGACGACGAAGTGGAAGAGGCGCTCAAGCGCACCTTCACGCCGGAGTTCCGCAACCGCCTCGACGCCGTGGTCGGCTTCCGCCCGCTGACTCCGGAGATCATCCGCCAGGTGGTGCAGAAGTTCGTCATGCAGCTGGAAGCCCAGCTGGCGGACCGGCACGTCACCATCGAGACCTCCGACGAGGCGGCCGACTGGCTGGCCAAGAACGGCTTCGACGAGCTCTACGGCGCCCGGCCGCTGGCCCGGGTCATCCAGGAGAACATCAAGAAGCCGCTGGCCGACGAGATCCTGTTCGGCCGGCTGGTCAAGGGCGGCCACGTCAAGGTGGTCCTCGCCGACGGCAAGCTGGCGTTCGAGATCGAAGCCGAGTCCCCGCCCCGCGAGCCGGGGGCCCCGGTCATCGAGAACCCGGCCGAAGGCGCCGCCGAGGCCGAGCCGGTCGAGTAGCGGCCAGCGCCCCGGAACGACACACGCCCGCCCTGGGAAACCCGGGCGGGCGTTTTCGTTGGCGAGCCTCGGTGACGGGTTGCGCCGCAGGCGCTACCTCTCCCGTCGACCGCGCAGGGTGACAGGTAGGGCCGTTTCGCGCCCCAACCAGTCACCGCTCCCCTCCCCGCGTCATCGCCGGGCTCGTCCCGGCGCCCCTTCGGAGCCAGTCCTCCAGATCGGCGTAAATCTGCGTCGCGGGAAACGCCGGGTCCGTCTCGACCGCCCAGGTCAGATGCACCTGGGCCACCCGCCCGTCGGGCCATGCGAACAGAACGTCGTCCGCGCCCTCCGCCCGGGCGAACGGCGTCACCCTCTCCCCGTCCAGCAGATGCCGCCTTGGGACCTCGCGGGCCAACTCCGCCTGCAGGCGCTCGGCTTCTGCGGCGTCATCGACGGGCGTCCAGCCCTCGGGCCACCTCACGTCAGGCACCGCCAAGCAACGTCCGCAGGCCCCGGCTGAGCGCCGCCGGGATCACCGAGGTGTGCGTCTCGCCTTCGAAGACGTGGGTCGTGAGCCGCAGGCCGGGGTAGCGGCGCCCTTCCAGGGTCGCGGCGAAGCGCTTCATCCCCTGCACCATGTCCCACCGGGGATCCGTCTCTTTCCCGCCCACGGACATGAAGAGGTCCACCGGCAGGTCGGCGGCGGTCCTCGCCACCTCGGCCTCGAGGGCGAAGAGCTCCCCGTCACGCCACCACAGCGAGGGACTGAGCGCGCCGTGGCGGCGGAAGGCGCCGGGTCGGGTCAGCAGGGCGTGGAGGCTGAAGAGCCCGCCGAGCGAGCTGCCGACGAGCGTCTGGTCGTGCGCATCGACGTCGTAGCGTTCGGCGATGAACGGGCGCACCTGGTCGACGAGGAAGGCCAGGAAATCGTCCGCCCCGCCGGCGGGCCGGACCTCGACCGGGAACCGGCCGCCCTCCTGGGCCTCCAGGATCCGCGCCAGGAAGCCCTCGTCGAGGCTGGGGGTGAGGTCGCGCGTGCGCAACGCGCCGTAGGCGTTTCTGGGCCGCTCCACGCCGTCCAGGCAGTAGCCGATCCCCACCAGCAGCGCGGGCGCAGCCCCGTCGCCCTGCTGCAGGAAGCGCAGCGCCTGGGCGGCGATGCCGAAGATGGTGTTGGCGTCGGTGAGATAGACCACCGGCATCGGCCGCCCTGCGGGGGCCTGGGTCGCCGGCAGCGCCACATCGATCTGGTAGGTCTCGCCGATCGCCTCGCTGCGCAGGCGATACCTGCGCGTGCTCGCCAGGCTGGCGCGCTCGAAAGCCTCCGAGGCGGGAGGCGGATTCTCCAGAACGCTCGAGCTCATCGTGCTCAGATCTCCGGCCCGCGCATCAGTTCAGGGTTCTCCCGGCCGCCGTGCAGGACGCGCCAGACGTCGATGTGCTCGTCGCGGTCTATGTAGAATATCAGGAACGGAAACCGGCGTACGGCCCAGGTCCGAAGCCCCGGCAGTTCGAGTTCGACGCCGAACCGCGGTGATCCTGCGCCAGATCGCGTAGCGACCGCGCTCAACGGGGCCACAAAACGGGGGGCGACAGCCGGCCCCGCCTCGGC
The DNA here is from genome assembly GCF_042681205.1 of Phenylobacterium terrae. NCBI lineage: Bacteria > Pseudomonadati > Pseudomonadota > Alphaproteobacteria > Caulobacterales > Caulobacteraceae > Phenylobacterium > Phenylobacterium terrae. The sequence continues at coordinate 84,963 of NZ_JBHUEY010000006.1, read as the reverse complement.
GGGGCGGCGAGGCGTCGGGCGCCCCGAGGGTCCAGGACAGGCGGCATCCCTTGGGAGGGACAAGGCGGTTCCTAAGCCGCTGCACGCCGTCCTGGTTCGCTCGCGCGGCGGCTGGGAGGGTCCGTTGATCAGGCGGACCGAAAAGCGCCAGCAGGTCGCATCGAGCGGGTCCTTAAGATGGTCCCGCAGGCTCCTGAAGCAAGCGTGGCCGGAGGGGTTTCGAGGCCCCAATCTGGGGCTCCCGAAGGGACCGCCCCGCCGTCTCGGCCATGAAGCAGAGCGCGACCATCCCGACGACGCAGGCGCCCATCATGTAGTAGGCGGGCACCACCGCATCGCCGGTCCGGCCGATCAGCCAGGAGTTCAGCGCCGGGGCGGTGCCGCCGAACACCGAGGTGGCGACGTTGTAGGCGATGGCGAAGCCGGCGAACCGCACATGGGTCGGGAACATCGCCGGGAAGGTCGCCGAGATGGTCGCCAGCTGCGGCGCATAGAGCAGGCCCAGCGCGGCGAAGCCGAGGATGGCGCCGGCCAGCCCCGCGCCCATCAGGTGGTAGACCGGGATCGCCAGCACGAACAGGCCGACGAGCGAGAACCACCACAGCGGCTTGCGCCCAACCCGATCGGATAGCGCCCCCGCAAACGGCAGCAGCACCATCATGAACAGCATGCCGATGATCGGCACGATCAGCGCCTCCTGGGTGGAGAGGCCGAGCCGCCGTTCGAGGTAGGTCGGCATGTAGCTGAGCAGGGTGTAGTTCACGACATTCAGCGCGATGACCAGCCCGCCCATGGTCAGCAGCGCCGGCCAGTGGTTGGCGGCCAGCTCCTTCAGGCTGCCGGCGTGGGCCGTGGCCTTGGCCTCGGAGGCCTCCATCTCGCGGAACACCGGGGTGTCGGCGATCTTGGAGCGCAGGTAGAGCCCGACAAGCCCCAGCGGCGCGGCGATCAGGAAGGGCAGCCGCCAGCCGCCCTCCTGCATCGCCTGGTCGCCCAGCAGCAGCGAGGCGCCCAGCATCAGCAGCGCGCCGAGCGAGAAGCCGGCCAGGGTCCCGACCTCCAGGAAGCTGCCGAAGAATCCGCGCCGCGCGTCCGGGGCGTATTCGGCCATGAAGGTGGCGGCGCCGCCGTATTCGCCGCCCGTCGAGAACCCCTGCACCATGCGCAGGATCACCAGCAGCAGCGGCGCCCAGAAGCCGGCCGTCTCGTAGGACGGGACCAGCCCCACCAGGAAGGTCGCGCCGGCCATCAGCAGGATGGTCATGGCGAGCACCTGCTTGCGCCCCAGCCGGTCCCCGAGCGGGCCCCAGAACAGCCCGCCCAGCGGCCGGATCAGGAAGGAAATGGCGAAGGTCGCCAGGGCGAACAGCGTCGCCTCCTGGGTGTCGCCGGGAAACAGCGCCGCGGAGATGTAGGTCAGGCCGTAGGCGTAGATGCCGTAGTCGAACCATTCCGTGGCGTTGCCGATCGCCGAGGCGGCGACGGCGCGTCGAAGGCCGGGATATTCTTTCGGGGTCCCCTCCCCTGCGGGCCCGCCGCTCATGCCGCGGTCTTCAGCGAACCGCCGTCGGCCGGCGCCACCAGGCGCGCATGCAGCGCCCGAACGGCGGCCTGGTAGTCCTGCTCGTCGACCACGAACTGCAGGTCAACCCGGCGGGTCAGCTGCTGCATGCCCAGGATCTCCACCCCCGCCTCGGTCAGCGCCCGGGCGGCCTCGGCCGTCAGTCCGGGGACGTTCAGATCGCTGCCGATCACGCAGACCAGGGCCACCGGCCGGGTGGCCACCGTCGCGTTGGGGAACTGCAGCTCCAGGTCGGCGATCACCCGCTTGATCTGCTTCGGGTTGGCGTCGAGGTAGTGGGTGATGGTGTTGGCGTTGGAGGCCTTGGAGAGGATCCGCACGGTGTGCCGGGTCAGCACCGCCAGGGCGCCGGCGTCGTAGCCCTTCACCCCGACCATATCCTGCTCGAACAGCTCCAGGGCGGTGACGCCCGTCGCCCCGGCGATGATCTCCACGCGCGGGGTCTCGGAGACGAAGTCGGACCAGATGGTGGTCCCCTTGTCGCTCGGCTCGAAGGTGTTGCGCACGCACAGCGGGATGCCGGCGTGGCGCAGGCCCGCGGCGGCCCGCGGGTGGATCGCCTCCATGCCCAGGTTCGCCAGCTGGTCGGCGACGTCGTAGTTGGTCCGGCCAATCTTCCGCACCGCGTCGGCGCCCACCAGCTTCGGGTCGGCGCTGGAGAGGTGGAACTCCTTGTGGATGATCGCCTCCCGCGCCCCGGTGAGGGCCGCGATGCGGCTGAACACCACCTCGGTGTAGCCGCGGCCGTACTCGGCGATCAGGCCCGGATGGCTCTTGGCGTAGCCGGTCACGATCGGCAGCTCGCGGGCCAGATCGATGTCCTCGAAGGCGGCGGAGATGGTCTCGTCCAGGCTCAGCGCGGCCTGCTCGTCCCAGCCGGTCAGGTCGACCATTCGGGCGTTGACGCCGCGCCGCCGCAGCTGGAGCGCCAGGTTGTGGGCGCTGTGGGCTTCGCCGATCGAGGCCAGCATCTCGCGGACGGCGCCCAGCTGCCCGTCCAGCCGGAAGTGGCCGTGGGCGCACAGGCGCTGCAGATCGGCCAGGCAGGACCTGGCGCGGCAGATCCGGCGCTCGATGAAGAAGTCCGCCGCGGCCCGGTCCTCGTCGTCCTCGAACCGTTCGGCGTTGATCGCCCGCGCGGCCGCGGCCGCCTGGTCCAGCGCCGCCCGCCAGGCCCGGCCGCCTTCGCCGGCCGAGGCGGCGGCGAACAAAGCGTAGACGCCCGGCTCGCCGGTCTTCTTGTGGTCCAGCAGGCGGTCGGTCATTCCGGCGTAGGCCGAGACGACAAAGATGCGCCGGTAGAGAGCCTCGCCCTCGCGCGGCCCGATCAGCACGTTCTGCAGCACCGCCTCGGTGTCGCTGATCGACGTGCCGCCGATCTTCTCGACGCTGTGCCCCGCCATCACGCAGCCCTCGTCTCGACGAGGCCGCCGCCGACCGGCTTCAGCGGCTCGGCGACGTCGCGGGCGGCGACGAACGGCGGCCGCGGCGCGCGGCCGCCGAACGGCTCCACCAGCCGGTTGGACATCGCATTGTAGACCAGGAAGGCGTTGGCCCGCGGATAGGGCGTGATGTTGCCGTTCGAGCCGTGCATTGTGTTGCAGTCGAACAGCACCACCGAGCCAGCCGCGCCGGTGGGCGCGACGATGCCACCCGCCTCGGCCAGCCGGGTCAGGCTGTCGCGATCGGGCACGCCGTACTCCTGCCTGCGCAGCGACTGCTTGTAGTGGTCCTCCGGCGTCTCGCCGACGCAGGCGACGTAGGTGCGGTGCGAGCCCGGCATCAGCATCAGCGGCCCGTTGACCGCGTGGTTGTCGGCCAGCTGCACGGAGATCGAGAGGGCGCGCATGCGCGGCATGCCGTCTTCCACGTGCCAGGTCTCGAAGTCGGAGTGCCAGTAGAACTCCTTGCCGTCGAAGCCGTCTTTGTAGTTCAGCCGCGACTGGTGGATGTAGACCTCGTCCCCCAGGATGTGGCGGACGATGGACACCAGCCGCTCGTCGGCGGCCAGCCGCCGGAACAACGCGTTCTGCTCGTGGATCGCGAAGATCGACCGCAGCGTCCCCGAGTTCGGCTCGGCGATGAGGGTGTTCTCGTCCAGCGAGGCGGGGATGCGCCGCATCGCCTCCAACTCGCGCTGCAGGACCGCGATCTCCTCGGGCTCGAACAGGCCCTCGATGACCAGGAAGCCGTCCTGCTCGTAGCGCTCGCACTGGCCTTCGGTGAGCGGCGCGTCGAAGCGCCAGGGGGTGTGGATCACCGGGTCCTTGCGGGGCAGCCATGCGGGCTCGCCCGCCACCCGGGACGGGTAGATGTCGTCGATCATGTCGGGTGCTCCTGCTCAGACCGGCTCGGCTTCGAGCGGGTAGGCGCCGGTCTCGTCGTGCACCTCCCGGCCGGTGACCGGAGGGTTGAAGACGCAGGCCATCACCATCTCGGTGCGGCCGCGCAGGATGTGCCTGTCATGCTGGTCGAGGGCGTAGAGGACGCCCGGCCGGATCTCGTGCCTGGCGCCGGTGGCCAGGTCCTCGATCGAGCCCTCCCCGGAGATGCAATAGACCGCCTCCAGGTGGTTCTTGTAGTGCATCGGCAGCTCGGCGCCGGCGTAGATGGTGGTGATGTGGAAGGAGAAGCCCATGGCGTCGTCCTTCAGCAGCAGCCGGGTGCTTTCCCAGCCCTTCGACACCACACGGCGGCGAGTCCCGTTCGCTTCGGCGAGGTCGCGGATGATCATGGTCGATAGGTCTCCTTAGGCGGCCGAGTCCAGGTCGGCGCGGCCGGTCGCCTCGGCGACGGCGGCGGCCAGGATCTGCAGGCCGCGCTGCAGGTCGGCGTCGGCGATGGTGAGCGGGGCCAGCACCTTCACGATCTGGTCGTGGGCGCCGCTGGTCTCGATGACGAGGCCCCGCTCGAAGGCGGCGCGGACGATCCGCAAGGCGGTTTCGCCGGAGCCGACGTCGAGGCCGCGCATCATCCCGCGGCCCTTCACGCTGACCACCGTCTCGGAATGGCGGCCGGCGATGTCGACCAGCGCCGCCTGCAGCACCTCGCCCTTGCGCGCGACGTCCGCCGCGAAGCTCTCGTCGCGCCAGAAGGTGTCGATCGCCGCCTTGGCGGTGACGAAGGCGTGGCAGTTGCCGCGGAACGTGCCGTTGTGCTCGCCCGGGGCCCAGGCGTCGAGCTCGGGCTTGATCAGCGTCAGGGCCATCGGCAGGCCCAGCCCCGACAGCGACTTGGCCATCGTCACGATGTCCGGGGAGATCCCCATGCCCTCGAAGCTGAAGAAGCCGCCGGCCCGGCCGCAGCCGGCCTGGATGTCGTCGACGATCAGCAGCGCCCCGTGCTTGCGGGCGATCTTCTCGATCGCCTGCAGCCAGGCCGCCGAGGCGACGTTGAGGCCGCCCTCGCCCTGCACCGTCTCCAGGATGATGGCCGCCGGCGGATCGATGCCGCCGGAGGGGTCCGAGAGCAGCTGGTCGAGCTGCCCGGCGGTGTCGACGCCGGGGCCGTAGTAGCCGTCGTAGGCCGCCCGGGTGACGCCCTGGGCGGGCAGGCCGGCGGCGCCGCGGTGATGGCCGTTGCCGGTCGCGGCCAGCGCCCCGAGGGTCACCCCGTGGAAGCCGTTGGTGAAGGCGATGACGTTCGAGCGGCCGGTCAGCTTGCGGGCCAGCTTGAGCGCCGCCTCGACCGCATTGGCGCCGGTCGGACCGGTGAACTGCGCGCGGTACTTCAGGCCGCGCGGCCGCAGGATCACGCTCTCGAACGCCTCCAGGAACTCGGCCTTGGCGCGGGTGTGCATGTCGAGGCTGTGGGCCACCCCGTCCTGCATCACGTAGTCCATCAGCCGCTGCTTCAGGGCCGGATGGTTGTGGCCGTAGTTCAGGGTCGAGCAGCCGCTCAGGAAGTCCAGGTACTGCCGCCCCTCGGCGTCGTAGAGCCAGGCGCCGGCCGCGCGGTCGAACACGGTGGGGAAGCTTCGGGAGTAGGAGCGGACGCGGGATTCGAGCCGCTCGAAGGTGGCGAAGCGGCGCGGCGCGCGCGCGGTGACTTCGGCGTCAAACATGTGGCCTCTTCTCTTCTGAAATTCAGGACGGCGTGGCCGGGAACGGGCCGATGGCGACGAGGTGCTCGGTGGGCGCGGAAGGCGGCAGGTGCGCGCCCTCCATCAGCCAGGGCCGATGCCGCATCGGCGCGCCGCGGCCCTCGGCGAGGCGGCGGAACAGCGCCCAGGAGGGCGCATTGCTGCCGGTGATGGTGGTCTCCAGCCGGCGCACGCCCCGGCAGGCCTCGCGCGCCAGCAGCGCGTCGAGCATGCGAAGCCCCAGGCCCGCGCCCCGCGCCTCAGGCGCGACGGCGACCTGCCAGACGAACAGCGTCTCCGGCGAGTCCGGCCGCAGATAGGCCGAGACCCATCCGACCGGCGCGCCGTCCCGCCGGGCCAGCACGCAGGTGGCGGCGAAGTGGGTGCACTGCAGGGCATTGCAGTAGGCGGAGTTCTGGTCGAGCGGCGGACAGGCGCTGATCAGCGCGTGAACCGCAGGTCCGTCCTCGGGCGTCGGCGCGCCCAGGGTGATCTGGCCAGCTGTCGTTTTCTGTCCAAGGCCCCCGGACGCTCGCTTTAGCTCAGCGGTATCCATTGGCCGATATTTCGTTCGCTGATCGAAATAGGTCAACCTTGGGCCGCCGGAAAAGCGCCCACTTTCAATGATGGGTTGACAGGCTCAGCTTTGGTTTACAGTGGGAATAACGGCGGAAATCCGGCCAATCTTTTCACTGTTCAAACTAATTTGATAAGGCCTCCGAGCCGCCGCTTGCCTCGCCGCGATTCCTACGGAAGAAGTCGGCCTTTCGCCGTCCGGGACATCGGTCATGGAGCAACGGGTCACCAGCGCCCTCATCGCGATTCGGCGGATCGTGCGCGCGGCCGAGTTCGCGGCCCGCGACCTGTCCAAGGTCGCCGGGCTGACGCCGTCCCAGATGGTGGTCCTGCAGCTGATCGACCGAGACGGCGAGCTCAGCGCCGGCGCCCTGGCCGAGGCCGCGCGGCTCAGCCAGGCCACGGTCACCGCCCTGCTGGACAAGCTGGAGGACAAGGGCCTGGTGGTGCGCCGCCGCAGCGCCGAAGACCGTCGCCGGGTTGCGGTCGCCCTGACGGACGAAGGACGCCGCGTCCTGGTCACCACGCCGGACGTGCTGCAGAACCGCTTCGCCGCGCGCTTCGAGGAACTGGAGAGCTGGGAGCAGGCGGCGATGGTCGCGGCCCTGGAACGGGTGGCGGCGCTGCTGGACGCCAACGGCATCGACGCCTCGCCGATCATCGACGTCGGCTCTCTGAGGCGGTCCGGCGACGGACCGGCCTGACCGGCCCGATTTGCCCCGGCCGGCGGCTTCGTCCATAAGGCCAAGGCCCCTGCAACCCGAAACCCGAGCGCCACCGCCCCGCGGTCGCGCGCCCGATCGTGGTCCGCGCCCGCCGCGGGACCTGCCGGAGACCCATGCCGCTCGACGACCTCGCCACGCTCTTTCCGGACAGCCCCTGGCTGCAGGCGCTGATCGGCCTGGCCGTTCTGGCCGCCGCCGCCGCCCTGGCCAACCTGATCGTCAAGCAGGTGATCCTGCGGCTGTTCCTGCGCGGGTTCGACGGCCTGTCGCTGGCGGTCGACGCGGCGGGCGCCGACCCCATCGTGCGGCGGCTGGCCAACGTGGTGCCGGCGATCGTCATCTCCCGCGGGGTGCAGCTCGTCCCGCACCTGCCGCCGGACGTGGTGACGGTGACCCGCAACGTCTGCAGCGCCTTCATCGTGCTGACCCTGGTGCTGGCGATCAGCGCGGCCCTCAACCTGGTCAACGAGCTCTACCAGCGGCGGCCGGAGTCCCGCTCGCGCCCGATCAAGGGCTACCTGCAGGTCGCCAAGATCATCCTCTACGGGGGCAGCCTGATCCTGATCGCCGCGGCGCTGATGGAGCGCTCGCCGCTGCTGCTGCTCTCGGGCCTGGGCGCGATGGCCGCCGTGCTGATGCTGGTGTTCAAGGACACCATCCTGTCGCTGGTCGCCTCGGTCCAGCTCACCTCCAACGACATGATCCGGGTCGGCGACTGGATCGAGATGCCCCAGCTGAACGCCGACGGCGACGTGGTCGACATCGCCCTGCACACCGTGAAGGTCCAGAACTGGGACAAGACCATCACCACCATCCCGACGCACCGGCTGATCAGCGAGTCGTTCAAGAACTGGCGCGGAATGTTCGAGTCCGGCGGGCGGCGGATCAAACGCTCGCTGATGATCGACCAGACCAGCGTGCGGTTCCTGACCGACGAGGAGCGCGCCAGGCTGCGCCGCTTCGCGCTCATCGACGACTATCTGGAGCGCAAGCGGCAGGAGCTCGAGGCCTGGAACGCCGAGCTGATCGCCAGCGGGCGCGATCCGGTGAACGCGCGCCGGGTCACCAACATCGGCACCTTCCGCGCCTATGTGGAAGCCTATCTGCGGGCCAATCCGCGGATCTCGCAGGAGATGACCCTCCTGGTGCGCCAGATGGCGCCGACGCCGCACGGCCTGCCGCTGGAGATCTACTGCTTCACCAGCACCACCGCCTGGGCGGAGTACGAGCTGATCCAGGCCGACATCTTCGATCACCTGCTGGCGATCCTGCCGCAGTTCGGCCTGCGCGTGTTCCAGGAGCCGAGCGGGATGGACATGCGCCAGCTCGTCTCCGGCCGGGCGCCCGCCGAGCCGGCCTAGGCCCTCAGGCCGCCTGCGCCATCGCCGCCCCGACGGCGGCCGGCGCCTTGTCGCCCCGGCTGAGCAGCCAGTAGGTCACCGGCGTCGCCACCCGCGAGAGCAGCGTCGAGGTCACCAGACCGCCGATGATCGCAATGGCCAGCGGGGAGTAGAGGCCCGAGCCCTCCAGGGCCAGCGGCGTCAGGCCGCCGATGGCGGTGACCGAGGTCAGCAGCACTGGCAGGAAGCGCACCTCCCCTGCCCGCTCGATGGCTTCGCGCAACGCGACGCCCTGGCGGCGCAGCTGCTCGGTGAAATCCACCAGCAGGATGGAGTTCTTGATCTCGATGCCGATGAGGGCGATCAGCCCGATGGTGGCCGTGAACGAGAGCGAGTTGCCGGTCAGGAACAGCGCCGCCACGGCCCCGAACAGTCCGAGCGGAATGACGCCGGCCACCACCAGCGCGGTCCGGAACCGGCCGAACTCCAGCACCAGCACGGCCAGGATGCCGAAGATGGCGATCAGCACCGCCGCGCCCAGGCCGGCGAAGCTCTCCGACTGGGCCTCGGCCTGCCCGCCGTAGGAGGTGCGGTAGCCGGGCGGGACCGCCAGCTCCTTGGCGAGCCGCGCCTGCGCCTGGGCCGTGACGTCCGAGGTCAGGTAGCCGGTCCGCACCTGGCTGGTGACGGTCACCGTCCGCTCGCGCTGGAAGCGGGTGATCCGGGCGGGGCTCGACTGGAAGCTGGGCTCGGCCACCGCGCCCATCGGCACGGCGGCGCCGGACGGGGTCGGCAGGTAGACGGCCGACAGCGCCGCCAGCTCGTTGCGCCCGTCCATCGGCAGGCGCACGCGCACCGGATAGTCGTCGCCGTCGGGGTCGCGGAAGCGGGCCGTCTCTTCGCCCGACAGCGCCAGCCGCGCCACCCGACGGGCGGCCCCGGCCGGCACGCCCAGCGCCGCGGCCTTGCCCTCGTCGAGGCCGAGGTCGAGATCGGTGCGGTCGACGCTCAGGGGGTTGTTCACGTCGCGCGTGCCGGGGGTGGCCTTCAGCACCCGCTCGGCCTCGGCCGCCAGCGCCTTCAGCGCCTGCATGTTCTCGCCGGAGATCCGCACGGCGATCGGCGCCTCGACCGGCGGGCCGTTCTCGAAGGTCTCGACGCTGATCCGCGCGCCCGGGTAGCCGGCGAAGTCGGCCCGCAGGGCGTCGAGCACCCGCTCGGACCGGCCCGGCTCCCAGGCCTTCAGAGAGACGAACACCTCGGCGTAGCTCGGCTGCGGCTGGCGCTGGTTCTGGTTGTAGAAGATCTGCGGATTGCCGCGGCCGAGGTTGGCCGCCGTCCAGGCGACCTCCGGCTCGCGCCGCAGCCGCTCGTCCACGAACCGCAGCGCCTGGTCGGTGCGGGCCAGCGAGCTGCCCTGGGGCGTCTCCACGCGGACCAGGAACTGCGGCGTCTCGGCCGGCGGGAACAGGCTGGAGCCGATGGCGCCGAGCAGCGGGACGGTCGTCGCGCAGATCGCCCCGATGATCGCCAGGGTCAGCCACGGCCGCGCCAGCCCCCGGTGCAGCACGGGGGCGTAGAAGCGATGGATGGCCCCGTTCACCGCCCGCAGGATCCGGTTGCCCTCCGGGTCCTCGTGGCGCGAGAGCATGCGGCTGGCCAGGAACGGGATGATGGTCAGCGAGACGATCAGCGAGGCGCCCACCGTGCACAGCACCGTCACCGGCAGCGAGCGGATGTAGGCGCCCGAACCGCCTGGCAGGGCCAGCAGCGGCACGAAGGCCAGCATCAGCGTCGCCGTGCAGCCGAGCACGGCCAGCGAGATCTGGCCCGTCGCGGCGATGGCGGCCTGGGTGCGCTCCATCCCCATCCGCAGGTGCCGGGCGATGTTCTCGGTGACCACGATGGAGTCGTCGACCAGGAGGCCGAGCGCCAGCACGAAACCGGCGATGGTCAGCTGGTTCACCGTGAAGCCGAGCAGCTGGACGAGGGCGAGGCCGATCAGCAGCGACAGCGGGATCGACATCATCACCACCCCGCCGGCCCTGAGGCCCAGCGGCAGCAGGGTGATCAGCACCAGCCCCAGCGCCAGGCCGAAGTCGCGGAACAGCCGCCCCAGCCGGTGCTCGACGTTGTCCGCCTGCCTGAAGCCGCGCTCCAGCTTCACCCCGCCCGGCAGGGTCTTCTCGAACTCGGCGAGGGCCGCATCGACGCCGCGGGTTATCCTGGCGACGTCGGCGCCGTCCTTCTGCTGGACGGTGACGAACACCGCCCGGCGGCCGTTGAAGCGGGTCAGGTGCTGGGCCTCGGTCTCGGCCCAGCCGACCTCGGCCACGTCGCGCACCCGCACGACCTGCCCGTTCACCTCGCGCACCGGCGTCTCGGCCACCTCGGACGGGTCGCGGAAGGCCCCGCCGGTCTTGACGTTGAACCGCCGCTCGCCGGCATGGACCGCGCCGACCGGCGCCTCCGCGCCCGCCGCGCGCAGGGCGTCGGCGACGGCGGTCGGCGGCAGCTGCAGCTCGGCCAGCCGGCCGAGGTCGAGCGCGACCCGCAGCTCCGACGGCGTCGCGCCCCAGTATTCGGTCTGGCGCACGCCCGGCACGCGGTCGAGCCGCTCGCGCAGCCGGTCGGCCAGCTTCTCCAGCCGGCGCATGGGCAGGGTCTCGCTGACCAGCGCGACCTGCACCACCGCGACCTCGGTGGTCCGCGCACGGCGCACCTCCAGCTGCGTGAGCCCCTGAGGCAGGGTCCCGCGCAGGGCGTTCACCTCGCGGACCACCTCGTCGTACTTGCGCTGGGGGTCGACGTCCCAGGTGAAGGCGACCTGCACGACGGCCGCGCCATCCAGGCTGGTCGAGCCGATCTCGTCCACGTCGTCGAGGCCGGAGAGCGCGTCCTCGATGGGATCGGCGACGAGCTGCTCGAGTTCGGCCGGCTCGGCGCCGGGCAGCACCGCCCGCACGACCATGATCGGCATCGGGAAGTGCGGGTCTTCGGACCTGGGCGTCGTGGCCAGGGCGTTCAGGCCCAGCATCGCCAGCAGGGCGAAGGCGACCAGCGTGAACTGCCAGTTGCGGACCGAGAAGGCGGCGATATCGAACCTCACCGCGCGGCCGTCCGCTGGGGCGACAGGCGCGCCGGGTCGACCACCCTCACCTTCTCGCCGTCGGAGACGAAGCCCGCGCCGACCGTGATCACCTGCGCCCCGTCGGGCAGGCCCAGGACCAGCGCATCGTCGCCGTCGAAGCCGCCGAAGGTCACCGTCCGCCGGCGCGCCGTCGAACCGGCGGGGTCGACCACCAGCACCGCCGCCTGCCGGCCCTGGGCCTCCAGGATCGCCTCGGCGGGCAGCCGGGCCATCGCCGCGGGCTGGGCCGCGGCCGGGGTCTCGGTTGCGATGAACACGGTGGCGATCTGGCCGCTGCGAAGCTCCGGGGCGGCCGGCAGCTCGACTTCGATCTCCACCGCACCGGTGCGCATGTCGGCGGCCTCGCCGATGCGGGAGACCCGGCCGGAGAGCGCGGGCGTGGCCTCGTCGATCCTCACCCGGGCCGCGGCGCCCAGGCGGATGCGCCCCGCCTCACGGTCCGGCGCCGGCACGCGGACGACCAGCGGGCTCGCCTCGTCGGCGACCCGCAGCACCGTCTGGCCCGGCTGGACCACCTCGCCGCTCTGACGCACGCGCTCGAGCACCACGCCGGACACCGGCGAGACCAGCCGCGTCCAGCGGCGGTCGAAGGCGGCGGCGCTGTGGCCGGCCTCGGCGGCCTTCACGGCGCTGGCCCGGTCGTCCAGCCGCTGCCGGCTGACGAAACCCTTCTCGAACAGCGCCTGGTCGCGGGCGTAGTCGCGCCGGGCGCGCTCCAGCTCCGCGCTCGCCCGCTGCTCGGCGGCCGCAAGCCCGGTGGGATCGAGGCTGGCCAGCACCTGGCCGGCGGCGATGCGGTCGCCGGCGTCGACGGAAAGCCCGGTCATCACCCCGGCCACCCGGAACGACAGCTCCATCTCCCGGCGCCGCGCGATGCGGCCGCTGGCCTGGAGCTCGGCCGTCGGCCGAGCCGCCGACACGCGAACCGCCTGGACGGCGATGGGCTGGGCCGCCTCGGGCGCCGCCGCCTCTCTTCCGCACCCGGCGAGCACCCCCGCCATCACCATCGCCGAAAGGATCGAAACCGCCGCTCTGGCCACGTCGACGCCACCAATCTATCACTGATAGTCTATCAGTGATCGGTAATGGTCGATTGTCAAGCGCCGCGAAGGCTGGAAGTTAGGTCCCGATGCCCCCGTCCCCGTCCCCGCGAAAGCCGAAAGGCTCCGGCTTCGAGCGCCGCGAGGAGATCCTCGCCGCCTCCCTGCGGCTCTTCGGCGAGCGCGGCGTGCACGGGGTCTCCACGCGCCAGATCGCCGAGGCCGTGGGCATCTCCCAGCCGACCCTCTACGCCTACTTCCCGTCCAAGGACCACATCGCCGCCGAGCTCTCCGCCCGCGCCTTCGCCGAGCTGGAGCGGCGGCTGACCGGCCCCCACTTCGCCTACACGGAAGAGGGCCTCGCCGCCGCCTTCCGCACCTATGTGGATTTCGGCCTGGAGAACCCTGACGCCTACCGCGTCGCCTTCATGATCGAGGGGCCGCCGCCGCCGGAGGGCGCTCAGGTGGCCAAGAAGCCCGGCGAGGGCGCGTTCGACGTCCTGCGCCGCGCCATCGTCCGGATGCACGAGGAAGGCCTGACCGCCACCGACGATCCCGAGCGGCTAGCCCAGTCGCTGTGGGCGGGGATGCACGGGCTGGTGTCGCTGCTGATCGCGCGGCCGCAGTTCCCGTGGGTCGACCGCGAGCCGCTGATCCAGTCCCACGTGCGGATGCTGGCGCGGGCGGCCCTGCGTTCATGACCCGCTTCGACGACGCCTTCCGCCGCCGCCTGGGCGAGCGCTGCCGCACCTTCCCCCGCATCGCCTACGAGGGCGAGGACCTGAAGCGGGCGGCCGTGGCCATCACCCTGGTGGAGGCCGACGACGGCTCGGGCGAGGCCGCCTTCCTGCTGACGCGTCGCTCGGCCGAGCTGCGCGCCCACGCCGGCCAGTGGGCCCTACCCGGCGGCCGCTGCGATCCCGGCGAGACGCTGGAGGAAGCGGCCCTGCGCGAGCTGGAGGAGGAGCTCGGCCTGACTCTGCCGCCGGAGAACATCCTGGGCGTGCTCGACGACTACCCGACCCGCTCGGGCTACGCGATCTCGCCGGTCGTCGCCTGGCTGGACGACGTCAGCGCCCTGAGGCCGAACCCGCACGAGGTGGCCTCCGTCCACTGCATTCGCCTCGACCAGATCGGGCGCGAGGACGCCATCGCCTTCGAAACCATCCCGGAGAGCCCCAAGCCGGTCATCCGCGTCTACATCGGCGAGCAGTACATCCACGCCCCTACCGCCGCCCTCGTCTACCAGCTGCGCGAACTGGTCGCCGGCCGCATCACCCGCGTCGCCGACCTGGAGCAGCCGGTCTTCGCCTGGCGCTGAAGCCTCAGCGGGGCAGCGGGATCTCCTTCAGCGGATCGCCGCCGTCGATGTAGAGCCGCCCGTCCGGCCGCAGCGCCGCCGCGATCCGCGCCAGCGCCTGCGCCTCGAGCTGCGGGTGGCGGCCGTCCAGGGCGCCGACGCGCACCGCAAAGGCGAGGTCGTAGGGCGCTTCGCCCGGCGCGAGCTCGAAGCTCTCCACGGCGGACTGGCGGACGCTGAGCCGGCCGGCGGCGATCTCCGCCGCGCAGCCGGCGCGGGCCTGGGCGATGGCCTTGGCGGAGCGGTCGATGGCCAGCACATGGCCGCCGCCGATGCGCCGGGCGACCTCTCGCGCCGCCGCCCCTGGCCCGCAGCCGATCTCCAGCACCCGCATCCCCGGGCGCAGCGGCAGCGCCTCGACGATCGCCCTCAGTCGCGGCGACAGCTCGTCGCTCATCCGGTTGCCTCCTGCGTCCGTCTTGCCTATCTGACCCGCCGCGAGGCCACGTCCTCCCCCTCTCCCCGAGGGCAGAAGTCCGGGACGGCCCGGCCCTTTGTCACAAGGAGGGCCTGCCGTGGCCTGGATATCCCTCTTCTTCGCCGGCCTGCTGGAAGTCGTCTGGGCCTTCTTCATGAAGCAGTCCGACGGCTTCACGCGCGTGACGCCCACCATCATCACCTTCGCGACGATGTTCGCCAGCTTCGCGCTGCTTTCCTATTCAATGAAGGCGCTGCCGCTCGGCACCGCCTACACCGTCTGGACCGGCATCGGCGCGGTCGGCGCCTTTGTCGTCGGCGTGGCGGTGCTGGGCGAGTCGCTCAGCCCGATGCGGGTCCTCGCCGCGGTGCTGATCGTCAGCGGGCTGGTGCTGATGAAGCTCGCCAGCCCGAGCTAGCTGATCTTCGCCGCGATCTGCTCGGCCAGGGCCGCCAGCTCCTTGGGATCGGCCATGCCGCCCGAGGCGTGGCGGCCCATCGGCACGCCTTCCCAGCGCGGGATGATGTGGATGTGCAGGTGGTAGACGGTCTGGCCGGCCGGGGCGCCGTTGAACTGGGTGATGACGATGCCGTCCGGCTGCAGCGCCGCCCGCACCGCCCGCGCCACCCGCTGCACGCCCAGGATCAGATGGGAGAGCACCTGCGGCTCCTCCTCCAGCAGGTTGCGGGCCCGCGAGTGCTTGGGGATCACCAAGGTGTGGCCCTTGGACTGCGGGAAGACGTCCATGAAGGCGAAGACGTGGTCGTCCTCGAACACCTTGGCCGACGGCATCTCGCCGCGCAGGATCTTGGCGAAGATGTTGCCCTCGTCGTAGGTCCCGTCCAAGCTCATCCGACAGCTCCGCGATCTGGTGGAGGGCTGTCGTAGCAAATCGCTCCGGCGGGTGGAACGTGGCGGCAGAATCCGGGCTCACCGAACGCCAGCAGAAGTGGTTCGCCTCGGTGCAGGCGAGCCTGGAGCGCGACACCGGCAAGACCATCGACGAGTGGGTCGCCATCGCCCGCACCTGCCCGGAGACGAAGCCCAAGGCGCGCCAGAAGTGGCTCAAGGAACACCACGGGCTGGGCGTCAACCGGGCGTCCTACGTCCTCTCCCAGGCCTTCCCGTCCGAGGACCGCTGGGACCAGCCGGAGGCCCTGCGGGCCAAGCTGTGGACCGATCCGGCCTCGACCGCGATCCTGGAGGCCGTGGAGCGGGCCGCGAGCGCCCTGGACGGCGTCGTGGTCGGCCAGCGCAAGGGCTTCACCGTCTTCTCCCGCAACGTCGCCTTCGCCGCCCTCCGCCCGCTGAAGGGCGGCAAGGCGGCGCTGGGCCTGGCGCTCACCCCGGACGCCGACCCGCGGCTCTCGGGCCCGAAGAACGACGGCTGGTCGGAGCGGCTGAAGGCGCGGCTGGAGCTCTCCAGTTCGACGGAGGTGGACGAAGGCCTGCGCGAGCTTCTGCGACGGGCGTGGGAGGGGTCGTAGGAGCCTTAAGACCTTTCCCTCCGCCTGCGGAGGGAAAGGGTTGGGAGAGGGAGGCCCGGCGCCTCCGCCTGCGTCGAGTCAGCGGCCCCTCACCCTACCCTCTCCCCGCGGCGCGGGGAGAGGTCTAGGAACCAGCCGCCTGCCGGAACGGCGAATACTCCTCGCTCAGCCACTCCATCTCGCCCTGGAGCATCGACCGCTCCTGCTCGACGAACCGCTCGACGGGCCCGCGCAGGGCCGGGTCGGCGATGTAGTGGGCCGAGTAGACGGGGGTGGGCAGGTAGCCGCGGGCGATCTTGTGCTGGCCCTGGGCGCCGGCCTCCACCCGCTTCAGGCCCCGGCCGATCGCCCACTCGATGGCCTGGTAGTAGCAAAGCTCGAAGTGCAGGAAGGGCACGTCCTCGATGCAGCCCCAGTTGCGGCCGTAGAGCGCCTCATCGCCGATCAGGTTGAGCGCCCCGGCGATCCACTGGCCGCCGCGCCTCGCCATCACCAGCAGCACCCGGTCGGCCATCCGCTCGCCGAGCTCGGAGAAAAAGGCCCGCGTCAGGTAGGGCCGGCCCCACTTGCGCGAGCCGGTGTCCATGTAGAAGGCGAAGAAGGCGTCCCAGTGATCCTCGGTCAGGTCCTTGCCGGTCAGGCAGGCGATCTCCAGCCCCGCCTGCGCCTCGCGCCGCTCGCGCCGGATGGTCTTGCGCCGGCCCGACGACAGCGCGCCCAGGAACCCCTCGAAGTCCGCGTAGCCGGCGTTGTTCCAGTGGTACTGCTGGCCCTGGCGCAGGGCCATGCCCTGGGCCCCCATCCACCGCCACTCGTCCTCCGTCGGGAAGTTCACGTGGAAGGACGAGGTCCCATAGCGCTCGCACAGGCTCAGCGCCCCGCCGACCAGGTAGCTGCGCGCCTCGTCGGCATCGACGTCCGGCCGCACCAGCAGGCGCGGCCCCGTGGCCGGCGTGAACGGCGCCGCCGACAGCAGCTTGGGGTAGTAGCGCCCGCCCGCCCGCTCGTAGGCGTCGGCCCAGGCGTGGTCGAAGATGTATTCCCCCTGGCTGTGCGACTTCAGGTAGAGCGGCATCACCGCCGCGACCTCGCCCGCCTCGTCCTCGACCGCCAGGTGCTGCGGCCCCCACCCGGTGCGCTCGACGGCGCAGTTCGCCGACTCCAGTGCGTCCAGGAAGTCGTAGAGCACGAAGGGGTTGCCCAGGTAGGCCGGGTTCGCCGCGCAGGCGTCCCACCCCGTCTTGCCGATCTCGGAAATGCGGCGGCAGACCCGAACCGCCGGCTTCAGCTTCACGGGTGAAAGCCCTCGAAGATGAGGTTGTCGCAATGGTCCTTGATGGCCGACCATTGCGACGGATCTCGGACCGTCCAGGCCACCACCGGCATCCCCTTCTCGCGCAGGGCGTCGGCGCGGGCGCAGGGCAGCATGTCGATCCCCAGCGCCAGGAAGTGCGGGCGGGCGATCTCCACGTGCTCCAGCCGGGCGAAGGCCTGGCGCTGGCCCTCGCTGAGGTGCGGCGCACGATTGTAGCTGTAGCTGTCCAGGCCGCGCAGGAAAGTCGGGTGCCGGTCCGCGAACCAGGCGTGGGAATAGGGATTGAAGCCGATCACGCAGACCGGGCCGTTGTGGTCGATGAGGATGTCGTGCACCCGCTGCTCCAGCGGACCGACGGCGCCGTAGGGCGTCTTCAGCTCCACGTGCACCATGGCCCGGCGGCCGATCACCGCCATGGCCTCCACCAGGGTCGGGATCCTCTCATCCGTCCCGGCCAGCTTCAGCTCGGAAAGCTCCGCCGCGGTGCGGTCGCCGATCCGGCCGGGCACGCCGCACATCCGCTGCAGGTCCTCGTCGTGGAAGACCATCGCCTCGCCGTCGGCCGACAGCTGGACGTCGAGCTCGATGCCGTAGCCGGCGGCGCAGGCGGCCTGGAAGGCGCCCAGGGAGTTCTCCGGCGGGCCGTCCTTGGACCACAGCCCGCGGTGGGCCACCGGCGGGTGGAAGAGCAGCTCCCAGGCCTCGCCGAACCTGGCCTTCACCTCACCGCCACCACCGCATCGACCTCGACGGCGAAGCCCATCGGCAGCCGGTAGACGCCCACGGCCGAACGCGCGTGCCGGCCCAGGTCGCCGAACGCCTCGACCATCAGGTCGGAGGCGCCGTTCACCACCTGAGGGATGGCGGAAAAGTCCTGGGCGGCCTGCACGAACCCGCCGAGTTTCACCACCCGGACCACCCGGTCCAGGTCCCCCTCGCAGGCCGCGCGCATCTGGGCGATCAGGTTGAGGCCGCACAGCTGGGCGGCCTTCACCGCCGTATCCATGTCGACGTCGGCGCCGACCGTGCCGCGCACCCCGCCTGAGGCGTCCACCGACACCTGTCCTGAGATGTGCACCAGCTCGCCGATGCGCACGAACGGCACATAGTTGGCGACCGGGGCGACGGGATTGGGCAGTTCCAGCCCGAGGGCGGCGAGACGCTGTTCCACCTGCGACATGGCGGCAAGCTAGCAGCAGCCTGCGGCCGGCTCAAAACGAGAAAAGGCCCGGACCGTCGCCGGTCCGGGCCTTCGGGTCATTCGCGCGACTGGAGAGGGAGGGTGCGCGACTGAGAGAGCTCGTCGGCCGCCTTAGCGGGCCGCCTGGATGCGCTCGACCGTGGCGGTCACGCGCTCGTTCAGCGGCTGGACCGAATCCTTCACCGAGGCGGTGACGGTCTCGCCCCAGCGGTTCAGCTCGGCGAGGTAGGTCTCGAGGGCGGTGCGGGCGAAGGTGGTCTGCAGTTCGACCACTTCCTGCACGCTCTTGGCCGAAGCCAGCGACTTGGCGGCGGCGACCTGGTTCTCGACCGAGGTCTTGGCGAAGGCGGCGGCCTGGGCGTTGAGCGCTTCGGCGCCCTTCGCGGCGGCGGTCGCCGAGGCGATCACGGCCTCGAGGTTCTGGCGCGAATAGGCGCTGGCTTCGTTGATCGCGGCCAGCGTCTTCTCCATGGCGTCCTTGAACGCCTGGTTGCCAGCGGCGGTGAACTTCTCGACAGTCGAATTGATGGTCTCGGCGGCGGCCATAAGGTCTAGCTCCGGGTTCGTCGGGCGGCGGGGGGAGCCGCAGTGATGGGTTCGAGGCGAGATACGTTCGCCATACCGGTGTAATCTCATGCTGCAGTGCAGCAGTCAAGGGGTTTTTGTGCACTGCACAATGCCACCTGCCCTCGCGTAAGCTTCGCGCTTGCGGCGCCCCCGAAACAGTTCCAGGCTGGACTGCGACAAATCGGACCAGTAACGCGACTGTTTAACCCCCCATAAACCACGATCGGTCATGCTACAGGCTTCGCGGGCGTCAGAGCCCTTAACCAGTTGATTCGACGGACGAAGCGCATGACCCAGCCCGCCCGCCGCCTGTTGCTTTCCGTTGGCCTCGCGCTCTCGGTCGCGCTGAGTGGAACGACCCTCCCGGCACCCGCACAGGCCGCGCCGAGCGGCTGGACCCAGACCCCCAAGTACGCGGCCATCGTGGTGGACGCGAAGACCGGCGAGGTCCTCTACGCGAAGCGGGCGGACAGCCCCCGCTATCCCGCCTCGATCACCAAGGTCATGACGCTTTATCTGGTCATGGAGCAGCTGGCCGCGGGCAAGCTGAAGCTGGACGACCGGGTGGTGATCTCGCCGCGCGCCGCCGCCCAGTCGCCGACCAAGCTGGGCCTGCGCCCCGGCGATTCGATCAGCGTCGACGACGCCATGAAGGCGCTGGCCACCAAGTCCGCCAACGACATCGCCGTCGCCCTGGCCGAGCACATCGGCGGCACCGAGTCCCGCTTCGCCGCGCTGATGACCCTGCGGGCGAAGGAACTGGGGATGGACAACACCCACTTCGCCAACGCCTCGGGCCTGCCGGACAGCCGTCAGCTGACCACCGCCCGCGACCTGGCCATCCTGTCGCGCGCGGTGATGCGCGACTACCCGCAGTACTACAAGCTGTTCTCCACCCGCTCGTTCGAGTTCCGCGGCCAGAACATCCGCTCGCACAACCGCCTGCTCGGCCGGGTCCCGGGCGTGGACGGCATCAAGACCGGCTTCACCAACGCGTCCGGCTACAACATCGCCGTCTCGGGCGTGCAGGACGGCCGCCGGCTGATCACCATCGTCCTCGGCGGCCCCTCCGGCGCGGCGCGGGACAACAACGCCGAAGACCTGATGCTGACCGGCTTCTCGGTGCTGCGCCGCCGTGCGCTCGGCGAGCAGATCACCGTCGCCCAGAACCTGTTCGAGCCGGAGCCCTCCGGCCCCCTCACCCGCCCGTCGGTGGAACAGGGCGACACCGACCAGGACGGCCTGAAGATCGTGCTCGCCTCGGCGACGCCGCAGCCCAAGGCGGCGGCCGCCAAGCCCGCGAAGAAGAAGGACGAGCCGAAGACCAGCTCCGCCAAAGGCAAGTGGACGGTCCAGGTCGGCGCCTTCAAGAAGAAGTCCGACGCGCAGGAGCAACTCGCCCACGTGAAGAAGCGCTACGGCGCGCCGTTCACCGCCGCCAACGGGATCACGACGGCCGGCGGCGGCCGCTACCGCGCCCAGTTCACCGGTCTGACCGAGGCCAACGCCAAAGCCGCCTGCCGCGAGCTGCAGGCCAAGAAGCAGCCCTGCCTGGTCATCAAGCCGAGCTAGTTCAGTCCGTCGCGTAGAGTTGGGTCCACACCCGCTTCACCCCCGCTTCGGCGGGGGTTTTTCTTTGTCGGCAAAGCGCGGCGCCGACCTCCCCCGCGCAGCGGCGGGAGGTAGGGCCACACCCCTACTTCCTCAGCAGCCGATCCCGCGCCGCGTTCAGCTGGGCCGCGAGGCCGCTGGTGCCGCCCTTGTCGGGGTGGGCCATGGTCATCAGGCGCTTGTGGGCGGCGAGGATCTCGGCGGGCGTCGCCTCGGGGCCGACGCCGAGGATGGAGCGGGCCTCGGCCGCGCTCATCTGCCCGCCCTTGGCCGCGGTCCCGGGGCCCAGGCCCGTGCGCCGGGCCGAGACGAGCAGCCACAAACCCACCACCACCAGCACGATGGCCGAGCCCCAGCCGCCGCGCACGCCGACGTAGGCGGCGCCGGCGAAGGCGGCGAGCGCGATGGCGGCGGCGGCGATGCGCCACTCGGCGCGCTTGAGAATCGGCCGGCCGCGGCTCAGCCACAGGATCAGGGCCAGCGCCGCCGCCCCGATGGCGAGGTAGCTCACTCGGCGGCCAGCAGCCGCCCGCCGGTCAGCTCGGAGAGGCCCAGGAAGCTGGACAGGCTGCGCAGCTCCTGGCGGGCGGCGACGTGCTGCAGCGAGACGGGGATCGGCCGGATGTCGGTGGAAAGGTCGGCGATGGTCAGGCCGAAGGGAAAGAGCTCGCGGTAGATGACCCGATCGCGCAGGCCGGGCCCGACGCGGAAGCCGATCCGCTTGGCCAGCGCCTGCACCCGCTCGTCCACCCGCTTGCGGTTGCGCGCCTCGGTGGGCGCCAGGCGGTTGCGCAGCACCACCCAGTCGATCGACCGGCCCTGGCTGGCCGCCCGCATCTTGCGGCTGTTCCACACCGTCTCGGAATAGAGGCTCGGCCGCTTCACCTCGAGGCTCACGGGATCGACCACGCCCAGCATGTCGAAGTCGACGAAGCTGTCGTTCATCGGCGTGACGATCAGGTCCGCCAGGCCGTGGGCCGTGCGCGAGGTGGCGGTGTCGCCACCGGGGGTGTCGATCAGCACCACGTCGGCCTCGGCGGCGGCGGCCTCGAAGGCTTCGGTCAGGCGGGCGACGGCCTGTTCGTCGGACAGCTTGGCGAGCTTGGGCCCGTCGCCGCCCAGCGGCATGGCCACCGGCATCGGCGCGTCCTTGCCGTTCGCCTTCAGCCAGGCGGCCCGGTTGGCGAAGAAGTGGGCCATCGACTGCTGGCGCAAATCGAGGTCCAGGACGCCCAGCCGCACGCCCCCGTGCAGCAGCGCCGTCGCCAGGTGAATGGCGATGGTCGATTTGCCCGCGCCGCCCTTCTCGTTGCCGACGACGATGACCTTGGCCTGTGACATGGCGCGTTCGATCCCCCGACCCCTTGGGCGTTGCTGTAGTCCGAGTCTGAGCCGGGACGAGACTCCCTTCCGGGGCCAGCGTCAACGGGCGCTTCGCCGCCCGCGGCCCATGGACGCTGCGCCCGGCCTCGGCCATAAGCCGGATCCATGCCGAGCCCCCCGCTCCCGACCGTCCGCACCGTCAAGGATTTGCGCGCCGTCGTCTCCGGCTGGAAGCGCGCCGGCCAGAAGGTGGCCCTGGTTCCCACCATGGGCGCCCTGCACGAAGGGCACCTGTCGCTGGTCGCCCTGGCCCGCCGCCACGCCGACCACGTGGTCGCCTCGGTGTTCGTCAATCCGACCCAGTTCGGGCCCAACGAGGACTTCGCCCGCTATCCACGCACCGAGACCCGCGACGCCGAGCTGCTGGCCGGGGCCGACTGCGACCTGCTGTTCGCGCCGGGGGTCGAGGAGATGTACGCGCCCGGCTTCTCCACCACCGTCACGGTTTCGGGCGTGTCCGAGCCCCTGGACGGCGCCGCCCGCCCCGGCCATTTCGCCGGCGTCGCCACGGTGGTCTCCAAGCTGCTGATCCAGGCCGCGCCCGACGTGGCCGTCTTCGGCGAGAAGGACTACCAGCAGCTCCAGGTCATCCGCCGGCTGGTCCGCGACCTGGACCTGCCGGTGGAGATCGTCGGCGCCCCCACCGCTAGAGCCGAGGACGGCCTCGCCCTCTCCTCCCGCAACGCCTACCTCTCGCAGGAAGAACGCCAGATCGCGCCCCGCCTGCACCAGGCCCTGGCCGAGGCCGCCCGCCGCCTGCGCGAGGGCGACTCCATCGAGCGCGTGGAGGCCACCGGCCGCGCCGCGCTGGAACGCGCCGGCTTCGCCCCCATCGACTATTTCGAAGTCCGCGACGCCGAGACCCTGGCCCGGCTCGAGGAAGGCTCGTCCCGCGACAAGCGCATCCTCGCCGCCGCCTTCCTCGGCAAGACCCGCCTCATCGACAACCTGGGGGTCTGAGCGGGGTGACAGGCAGGGCTTCGCCCAACCCGTAACCGCAAGGCGCTGCTCGGTGACTGGTTGCGCCCCAGGCGCTACCTGTCACCAAACGCATCTGCCGTGGGCCGAACCCTGCGGGAGGCGCGCTTGCTCACCACGCCCCGAGCAGCCGCAGCTCGCGGGCGAGTTCCGGCGGGATCTCCTCGGCGCCGGCTTCGGCCAGGTCCGGCGGGGCGTCGTTGGGCTCCAGGTAGCGCCAGCCCTGGAAGGCCCGCCGCGGGGTTGGGGCGACGCGCACCACCTCTTCGTCCAGCACCACCTCGCAGCGGGCGGTCACGCCCTCGCCGACGGTGCGGATGTCGACGATCCTCTGGCGGCAGAGGATGACGCCCTTGAACACCCGATAGACCGAGCCGCCGTCGATCATCTCGGGCGCCCGCTTCGGCGTCATCCGCGTGCGCAGGATCCACGGCTCGCCCGGCGCGGCATGGCTTTTGCGCCATTCGAGCAGGTCCTCGATGGTGTTCGCGCCCACGCAGAGCTTGATCATGTGGACCGGCATGACCTCGCCTCTACGCCGGCGCCTTCAGCCTGAGAAGTGCGGCGCCTTCGCTCACCTGGTCGCCGGCCTTCACCAGCACCGCCTCCACCTCCCCGTCGAAGGGCGCGGCGAGCGCGTGCTCCATCTTCATGGCCTCGAGGGTGACCAGGGACTGGCCGCGGCTCACCGCCTCGCCTTCTGCGACGGGGATGGCGGCGACCTTGCCGGGCATCGGCGCGCGGACGGTGGCGTCGCCCCCGCCGGCTTCTCCGCCCAGGGGCGGCGGGGGTCGGGTGGTGAAGGCGAAGGCCTCGCCGCTTTCGAACACCACCACCTCGCCGTCCTCGGTCAGCAGCACGCTGCGGGGCGAAGCGCTCTCCACGTGCAGGGGCGCGGCGTGGCCGGCCTCGCCGAGGTAGAGGCGCACGCTGCGCTCCGGCGCGGCGTTCAGGCGGAAGCCGACCAGCTCGCGCCAGGGCGAGGCGGGCTCGGGGTCGAAGTCCTCGGACTCCAGCAGCGCCGCCTCGGCGGCCGCCGACAGCGCCGAGGGCGACGGATCGGGCCGTGCGGTCAGCGCCTCCAGGCGCCGCTCGATGAAGCCGGTGTCCACGTCGCCGGCGATGAAGTCCGGCTCCTCGAGGCAGCGGGCGAGGAAGCAGGCGTTGGTCTTCAGCGGCCAGATCTCCAGCTCGTCGCAGGCCTCGCCCAGCGCCGCCAGCGCCGCCTCGCGCGTCGCCTCGTGGGCGATCAGCTTGGCGACCATCGGATCGTAGTAGGGCGTCACCGCCCCGCCCTCCTCAACGCCCGCATCGACCCGCACGCTCGTCGGCCAGCGCAGGTGCTCGATCGGGCCGGTGGCCGGCAGGAAGCCGCTCGCCGGCGTCTCGGCGTAGAGCCGCGCCTCGACCGCATGGCCGCTCATGGCGATCTCCCCCTGCCGCAGCGGCAGCGGCTCGCCGGCGGCGACGCGCAGCTGCCATTCCACCAGGTCCAGCCCGGTGATCGCTTCGGTGACCGGATGCTCCACCTGCAGCCGGGTGTTCATCTCCATGAACCAGATGCGCTCGGCGGTGAGCCCGGCCGAGGCGTCGGCGATGAACTCCACCGTCCCCGCGCCGACGTAGCCCACCGCCTGGGCGGCGCGGACGGCGGCGGCGCAGAT
The DNA here is from genome assembly GCF_042681205.1 of Phenylobacterium terrae. Taxonomy (NCBI): domain Bacteria; kingdom Pseudomonadati; phylum Pseudomonadota; class Alphaproteobacteria; order Caulobacterales; family Caulobacteraceae; genus Phenylobacterium; species Phenylobacterium terrae. Next base: position 60,484 of record NZ_JBHUEY010000006.1, on the reverse strand, counting down.
GGCCTCGCGCGTGGCCTCGTGCAATCCGGGCGCGGGAGCCTCCTCGATCACCTTCTGGTGCCGGCGCTGCAGCGAGCAGTCGCGCTCGAACAGGTGGACGATGTTGCCGTGGCTGTCGCCGAACACCTGCACCTCGATGTGCCGAGGGCGCGAGACGTAGGTCTCCAGCAGCACCCGCTCATCGCCGAACGCCCCGGCCGCCTCGCGCTTTGCGGCCGCCAGGGCCGCGGCGAAGTCCTCCGCCCGGTCGACCTTGCGCATGCCCTTGCCGCCGCCGCCGGCCACCGCCTTGATCAGCACCGGATAGCCGATCGCCGCGGCCTCGCTGGCCAGCCGCTCGGGGCTCTGGTCCTCGCCCAGGTAGCCCGGCGTCACCGGCACGCCGGCCTGCGCCATCAGCGTCTTGGCCGCGTCCTTCAGGCCCATGGCCCGGATGGCGGACGGCGGCGGGCCGACCCACGTCAGCCCCGCGGCGATCACCTGCTCGGCGAACTCGGCGTTCTCGGAGAGGAAGCCGTACCCGGGATGCACCGCGTCCGCCTCGGCCGCCTTGGCCGCAGCCAGGATGCGTTCCGTGAGGAGGTAACTCTCGCGCACCGGCGCCGGGCCGATCAGGATCGCGCGGTCCGCCTCCAGCGCGTGCGGCGCGCCCACATCCGCCTCGGAGCAGACCGCCACCGTGCCGATCCCCATCCGCCGCGCGGTGCGGAAGATGCGGCGCGCGATCTCCCCCCGGTTGGCGACCAGCAGCCGCCGGATCATTCGCCGGCCGCCCAGGACGGCTTGCGCCGCTCCAGGAAGGCCCGCACCCCCTCCTGCCCTTCCTCGCCCACCCGGGCGGCGGCGATGCGGCGGGCGGTCATGTCCAGCAGCCGGTTGTCGATGGCGTGGCCCAGGACGTCGGCGACCAGCCGCTTGGAATCGGCCACTGCGCCGGGCGCGCAGGCCATGATCTGGTCGGCCACCCGCTCCATGGCCGCGTCCAGCTCCTGCACGTCGGCGACCGCCTCGGTGATCAGGCCGATTTCGCGGGCGTAGCGGGCGTTGAACACCAGGCCCGTGGCGAACAGGGCCCGCGCGTGCCGCGGCCCGATGGCCTGCACGACGTAGGGGCTGATGGTCGCCGGCACGAGCCCGAGCCGCACCTCGGAGAAGCTGAACTTGGCGTCCTCGGTGGCGATCGCCAGGTCGCAGGTCGCCGCCAGGCCCGCGCCGCCGCCGAACGCGCCGCCCTCGATCAGGGCGCAGGTCAGGGCCGGGATGTCCCACAGCGCCTTGAGCATCTTGGCCATCTGCAGGGCGTCGTCGCGGTTGTCGGCCTCGTTGCGGTCGGCCGCCTCGCGCATCCAGTCCAGGTCCGCCCCGGCGCTGAAGGTCCCGCCCGCGCCGCGCAGGAAGACCACGCGCACGTGCTCGGCGACCCGCAGCGTCTCGAACGCCTCGGCCATGGCGGCGATCAGCTCGGCGTTGAAGGCGTTCTTCCGCTCCGGCCGGTTGAGGGTCACAACCACCACGCCCTCGGCGGTGTCTTCCATCTCCACCAGCCCCGGCGGGCCGGAGTCGACGCCCTGCACGAATTTCGAGGTGATCTCGTTCGCCATGCCAGGCCCCTCTTGTTACGTCTGTTACGCCTTACACCCTGCGGCGCAGGCGATCACATCCGGAAAACGCCGAACTTCGTCTCCGGGACCGGCGCGTTCAGCGCCGCGGAGATGGACAGGCCCAGCACGTCGCGCGTCTGGGCCGGATCGATGATCCCGTCGTCCCACAGGCGGGCGGTGGCGAAGTAGGGATCGCCCTCCGCCTCGTAGCGCTCGCGGATCGGGGCCTTGAAGGCCTCTTCCTCTTCGGCCGGCCAGGTCTCGCCGCGCGCTTCCAGGCCGTCGCGGCGGACGGTGGCCAGGACGCTCGCGGCCTGCTCGCCGCCCATCACCGAGATGCGGCTGTTGGGCCAGGTCCACAGGAACCTCGGCGAATAGGCCCGCCCGCACATGCCGTAGTTGCCGGCCCCGAACGAGCCGCCGATCAGCACGGTGAACTTCGGCACGGCGGCGCAGGCGACGGCGGTGACCAGCTTGGCCCCGTCCTTGGCGATGCCGCCGGCCTCGTACTTCCCGCCGACCATGAAGCCGGAGATGTTCTGCAGGAAGACGAGCGGGATCCGCCGCTGGCAGGCGAGCTCGATGAAGTGCGCCCCCTTGAGGGCGCTCTCCGAGAACAGCACGCCGTTGTTGGCCAGGATCGCCACCGGGTAGCCCCAGATCCGCGCGAAGCCGCAGACCAGGGTGGTCCCGTAGAGCGCCTTGAATTCGTCGAACTCCGAGCCGTCGACGATGCGGGCGATCACCTCGCGCACGTCGTAGGGGGCCCGAACGTCCGTGGGGATCACGCCGTAGAGCTCTTCCGGGTCGTAGGCCGGCGGCCGGGGCTCGGCCAGCGTCAGGTCCACCTGCTTGGTGGTGTTCAGGCCCGCGACGATGGACCGGACGATCGTCAGCGCGTGCTCGTCGTCGGCCGCCACGTGGTCGACCACGCCGGAGCGGCGGCCGTGGGTGTCGGCGCCGCCCAACTCCTCGGCGCTGATCACCTCGCCGGTGGCCGCCTTCACCAGCGGCGGCCCGCCCAGGAAGATGGTCCCCTGCCCCCGGACAATGACCGTCTCGTCGCTCATCGCCGGGACGTAGGCGCCGCCGGCCGTGCACGAGCCCATCACGCAGGCGATCTGGGCGATGCCCGCCGCGCTCATCTGCGCCTGGTTGAAGAAGATGCGCCCGAAGTGGTCGCGGTCCGGGAACACCTCGGCCTGGTGCGGCAGGTTGGCCCCGCCGGAATCCACCAGGTAGACGCAGGGCAGCCGGTTCTGCAGGGCGATCTCCTGGGCCCGCAGGTGCTTCTTCACCGTCATCGGGAAGTAGACGCCGCCCTTCACCGTCGCGTCGTTGGCCAGGATCATCGTCTCGCGCCCGGCGATCCGGCCGATCCCGGCGATCAGCCCGGCGGCCGGCGCCTCGCCGTCGTAGAGGCCGTAGGCTGTCAGGGCGCCGATCTCCAGGAACGGCGAGCCGGGGTCGATCAGGCGCATCACCCGCTCGCGCGGCAACAGCTTGCCGCGTGCGGCGTGGCGCTGGCGCGAAGCCTCCGGCCCGCCCAGCGCCGCCTGGGCCGTGCGCTCGCGCAGCTGTGCGACGAGCGCCCGGTTGACGGCTTCGTTGGACTTGAAGACCTCGCCGTGGGGATCGAGGGCTGTGGCGAGACGCGGCATGGCTCAGGCATAGCCGGGCGCAGGGCCGCACGCTAGTTTGCCGCGTTGTGATCTACCTGCCGGACCTTCCCAACGACAGCGCCCTGGCTCGGCTGTTCGAGATGGAGCCGTGGCGCAGCGAGGCGACCTGGTTCTCCCTGCCGGGCGGTTCGGTGCTGTTCGACAGGGACGAGCCGGCGGACCACCTCTACGTCGTGCGGGCCGGTCGCCTGGGGGCTTTCCGCCACGAGGAGGGCGCCGAGCCCGAATTCCTCGGCGTGATCCGTCCCGGCGAGCCGGCCGGCGAGATGGCCCTGATCGGCGACACCGCCCACACCGCCCGGGTCGTCGCCCTGCGCGATTCGGAGATCTTCGCCCTGCCGCGCGAGGTCTTCCTGGAGGCCGCCGAGGAAGAGCCGGCGGTGATCACCGAACTGGCCCGGCTGATGCTGGCCCGCACCCGCGCCGGACCCGAACGCGGGACCGCCGGCGAGCCTTCGGTGTTCGGCTTCATCCCGGCCAGCGAGCCGCTGTCCCTGCGGCCCATCGTCGACCAGATCGCCCGGGAGGTCAGCAAGCTCGGCTACCTCGTCGACGTGATCGGCTCCGAGGCCGCCCGCGCCCCCACCGAGTGGTTCTCGCAGGTGGAGCACGCCCACGACTTCGTCCTCTACGTCGCCGAGGCCGGCGACCTGGGCTGGCGCCAGGTGGTCTCGCGCCAGGTGGACCGGCTGTTCCGCGTCGGCCGCGGCGACCGCCCGCCGCCCGCCAGCCAGCACCCCCTCGCCGCCTCCAGCGCCCTGGAGGCCCAGCAGCTCGTCGACCTGATCCTGATGCAGCCGTCCCGGGCACGGCGCCCGCACGGCTCGGAGGTCTGGACCAGCGCCGTGCGCCCGGCCCGGGTCTTCCACATGCGCCGGGAGAACCGCGCCGACGCCGCCCGGCTGGCCCGGGTGATCACCGGCCAGTCGGTGGGGCTGGTCCTGTCCGGCGGCGGCGCCCGGGCCTACGCCCACGTGGGCGCTGTGCGGGCCCTGCGCGAGCGCAAGGTCCCCATCGACTTCGTCGGCGGCGTCTCGATGGGCGCCATCGTCGCCGCGGGCCTGGCCATGGGCTGGGACGACGTCGAGCTCGACGAGCGGATCCGCAAGGCCTTCGTGACCTCCAGCCCGCTGGACGACATCGCCTTCCCGCTGCTGGCCATGACCCGCGGCCAGAAGGTGGTCGAGCGGCTGGAGGAGCATTTCGGCGACGTCGACATCGCCGACCTGTGGCTGCCCTTCTTCTGCGTCTCCTCCAACCTGACGACCGGCGCCTACCATCTGCACCGCCACGGCTCGCTGGTGCAGGCGCTCAGGGCCTCCATCGCCCTGCCCGGCGTGCTGCCGCCGTCCACCGACGACGACGACGTGCTGGTGGACGGGGCGGTGCTGAAGAACTTCCCGACCGACGTCATGAAGGCCCTGCAGCTGGGCCCCATCGTCGGCGTGGACGTCACCCGCGGGCGCAGCATCACCGCCGAAGACGTCGCCCGGCCGAGTTCGGTGTGGCGCTGGCTGCTGTCCGGCCAGTGGCGCAAGGGACCGCCGATCGTCTCGCTGCTGATGCGGGCGGCCACCGTCTCCACAGGCCGCGACCACGCCGCCGCCCGCGAGGCGACCGACGTGCTGGTCATGCCCAACCTCCAGGGCGTGGAGATCCGCGACTGGGAGGCCTACGAGCCCGCCGTCCGGGCCGGCTACGAGGCCACCCTCGCCGCCCTCGACGGCCTCAAGGCGCCGGTCACCGACCTGCGCCGCCGCCCCAGCCTCTCGGCGCCCGAGACGCCACGCCGCGCCCGCCTCAAGGCCCGCGCCGGCGGCTGATCACGAGCCTTTCAAACGGCTCCGATTGCGAGTCGGGGGATAGGCCCCCATATTGGCCTCTCCAGCAACTTACTGAAAGGAGGTGATCCAGTGTCTCATAGTTTCATCCGTAGTCCGGAAACCGTGACCTGGGCCTCCGTCATCGAGGTCCGCGCCTAACCACCGGTTCGGTGAATAGGTCCGGAGCCGCGCTGCGGTCCGACTATGGAAAGGCCGCCCCAGCGATGGGGCGGCCTTTCGCATTTCTCTACCTCCCCCGCGCAGCAGCGGGAGGGGGACCGCCCGCCGAAGCCGGCGAACGCCGGCTGGAGAGCGGGGGGTGGAGGGGGCAGGCCACAGGCGAAGCGCTGTGGACAGCTCCACTTTGCAATGTTCGACGCGTGGCGCTGGTGGCCCGCCCCCTCCACCAGTCGCTCTTCGCTCCGCTCGGCGACTGGTCCCCCTCCCGCCGCTTCGCGGGGGAGGTAATAGCCGCGGTGTAGCGCGCTTCGCCTGGCTAGCGCCGCGTCTCGACGCGCGCGCTCGCCATGTCCGGCTCCTCGGAGACCCCGGTGCGGTGGCGGTAGACCAGCTCCCAGCCCATCCAGCCGGTGAACAGCAGGATCAGCACCACGGCGGCCGAGAGCGTCACGCCGGCCGGGGCGATGGCCGCGGCCGCATCGCCCGTGGCCCGCAGGTAGAAGTTCACCGCCGCCACCGCGACGGCGATCACATTGCCGACCATGTGCAGCCAGGCCGCCCGGTGCATCCGGATCTTCCGGTCGCCGAGGAAGTCGGTCAGGCCGAGGACCGCCGCCAGCAGCGCCATCGAGATGCCGGCGCCCAGCATCCACATGGACGCCGTCGCCCAGCCGTCGCTGCCGGTGTTGAGGTAGCCGATGTCGGTGGCCAGGGCCGACACCAGGAAGGCGATCGGGAACGGCACGATCATCGGGTGCAGCGGATGCCCCGCGACCTTGGCCGTACTGCGGGGATTGTGCTCGTTCATCAGGCGTCTCTCATCTGAGCGCCGGTCGCGACCGGTCGCTAGACCACCAGAATCCCTCAGCTAAACTCGCAAACCTCGGATCGCGTTCGCGGGAGGGCCTCACGGGTGAGATCGGCGCTGGTGATCGCCGCCCTGGCGCTGTCCGCCTGCGGGACCGGCCAGCGCTACGAGCAGGCGCTGAACGACACGCGCATCTCCGACGCCGTAGGCGCCTACGAGGTCGCCCGCACGCGCGGCGATCCCCTCGATCTGTGCGTCAAGGCCCGGCTGGTCGCCATCGCCTACGAGGACGCCGGCCGCGCAGCCGAGCGCGACGCATGGCGCGCCAAGGAGACCGGCGACTGCCGCGCCGCCCAGGCCCGCTACGCCGGCGCCCGGTCACTGGACTGACGCCCTACTCCCGCCAGCCGCGCGCCCGCGCCGCCGCCTCCTGGGACGCGTCCAGCGGCTCGCCGGCGATCAGGCCCTCCACGGCCGCCAGGATCGGCGCCGGCGTCGCCGAGGCGGCGGTGCGATAGTCGCCCTGCCCGGCCGGCGCGTCGGCCGTCGCGCGAACCGTCCAGCCCTCGCCCTGGCGACACCCCAGCCCGGCGACCTGCGCGCCGGCCATGACGAAGGTGCGGCAGTAGGCGCCATCCTGGGCGCGGAAGCTGAGCCCGACCTGCACCTCGCCGGCCGCATCGGCGGCGAGCTGGCCGTCGAGCGCATCGGCCAGGGCGCCGCGCGCCACCATCCGCCCGCCCTCGGTGGCGATCGGGGCCGGATCGAGCAGGCCGGGACCGAAGCCTGCCGCGAGCCCGATCCCGGCGCCGAGCACGAGACTCGCCGCCATCGCCGCCCAGTGCGCCGCACGGAAGCTGCGGGTCTTAGGCTTGCGCGCGCCGAACTGCGGCCGCAGCACCAGCGGCGCCTCGTCGGCCGCCTCGCCTGCGATCAGCGCCGTCAGCCGGTCCGGCACGGGCTCGTCCAGCACCCCGGCGAAGGCGCCCTGCACGCCGGCCCGCAGCGCCCGCTGCCGCTCCACTTCCCGCGCCAGTTGCGGGTCGCCGGCGATGGAGGCTTCGAGCGCCTGCCGCTGGGTCTCGTCCAGCTCGCCATCCACATAGGCCATCAGGGCCTGGTCCTTCAGTCCGCTCACGCCGCGTCCTCCCGCCGTCCGAGCCGGGCCATCAACGCCGTCCGGCCCCGCACCAACCGGCTCGTCAGGGTGCCCATCGGCACCTCCAGAATGTCGGCCGCCTCCCGGTAGGAGAGGCCCTCCACCAGCACCAGGGCGATGGCCAGCCGCTGTTCGTCCGGCAGGCGGGCCATCTCGCGCCGCACCTCGGCCGCCTGCAGCCGGATCTCGGCGACCTCGGCCCCGGCGTCGCCCACCGAGAGGCCCTCCTCCTCCGGGGCCATCACCTGCCCTCGCCGCCCGCGCGCCCGCGCCTCGTCGATCCAGGCGTTCTTCATGATCCGGAACATCCACGAATCCAGCCGCGTCCCCGGCGTCCATTGCTCCGCCCGCGAGAGCGCCCGCTCCACCGTCAGCTGGACCAGATCGTCCGCGTCCGCCGGCTCGCGCGCGATCGCCCGCGCCAGCCGGCGCAGGCGCGGCAACAGCTCGACCATTTCCCGCTGGAATGCGTTCAACTCCTCGCCTCTTTTGGATGAAACGTCCGGTCCCGACCGTTTCATCCCTGAACCCGGACAATGAGGCGCCGGAAAGACCACGCATGATCCGAAGCCCCATCGCAGCCCTCGCCGCCGCCCTCGCGTTGGCCGCCCAGCCGGCGAGCGCGCAGCTGATCGGGGGCGGCGGCCTGCCCGGCCTGCCCGGCGTGGGGCTGCCGACCACGGACCTGCCGCGGCCGTCGCCGCCCCGGGCGCGCACGCCGCGCACGCCGCCGCTTGCCGCGCCCGAGAGCCTCGTGCGCGAGACCGTCCCCCCGCTCGCGGGCGCCGTGGGCGAGACGCTGGAGGCCGTTCCTGCGCAACTGCGGCGGCTGCGCCTGGAGGAGTTGCTCCGCGCCCACCCGCAGGTGCTCGAGCAGGACGAGGCGGGCGCGCCGGTGGTCTCCGGCCGCGTCCTCGCGCTCGCGCCGACCGAGGATGCGCTCGCCGCCGCCCGGCAGACCGGCTTCGAGGTCGTCGAGCGGGCGGACCTCGCCGCCATCGGCGTCCAATTGATCGTGCTGCGCCCGCCTTCGGGCCTGTCCGCCCGCGAGGCCGTCCAGCGGCTGCGGCAGCTCGATCCGGCGGGAACCTACGAGTTCGACCACCTCTACGCCGACGCCGGCCAGGCCGCCGCGCCGGGCGGCGGGACCGGGCGGCCCGCGCCGAGGCGGCGGGGCGCGGTGCGGATCGGGCTGGTGGACACCGGCGTCGCCGCGCGCCACCCGGCCCTGGCCTCGGGACGGATCGTCCAGCGCGGCTTCGCGCCCGGCGGCCTGACGGTCCAGCCGCACGGCACCGCCGTGGCCTCGCTCCTCGCCGGGCGGTCCGGCGCCTTCCGGGGCGCTGCGCCGGGCGCCGAGCTCTACGTGGCCGACGTCTACGGTTCCGGTCCGACCGGCGGGTCCGCCGCCATCCTGGTGCGGGCCCTGGCCTGGCTCGCCGAGATGCGCACGCCGGTGATCAACGTCAGCCTCGTCGGCCCGCCGAACCGGGTGCTCGAGGCGGCCGTGCAGGGGCTGAGCGCCCGCGGCCACCTGCTGGTGGCGGCGGTCGGCAACGACGGCCCCGCCGCCCCGCCCCTGTACCCGGCCGCCTACCCCGGCGTCGTCGCCGTGACCGGGGTGGACGGGCGCGGCCGGGCGCTGCTCGAGGCCGGACGCGGCGAGCACGTGGACTTCGCCGCGCCGGGCGCCGACATGGCCGCCGCCCACCCGTCCGGCGGCTTCGCGCCCGTGCGGGGGACCTCCTTCGCCGCGCCTCTGGTCGCCGGCGAGCTCGCCAGGCGGCTCGGAGAGCCGGACCCGGCTGCGGCCGCCCGCGCCGTGAGCGGCCTCTCCCGCCTCGCCGCCGACCTGGGGCCCAAGGGCCGCGACCGCACCTTCGGCGCAGGGCTGGTGGCCGCCGACCGCCGCACCGCCCCGGCCGCCGTAGCGGCGCGCGGGCCCGCGATCCGCGGCGACTGAGCCTTTTTCACGCGGGCCGGGATGAAACCGGCCGGACGGCTCGTTGGACCTGACGAGAGGCGACGACTGGAGCGCCTCGGTCCATCAGGAGAGTTCGAATGCGTAGGATCCCTGTCATCGCCCTCGCCGCGATCGGCGCCCTTGGCCTGGCCGGCGGGGCGCAAGCCCAGCTTCTGGGCGGCGCGCTCGGAGGGAGCGGCGGCCTGGGCGGCGCTGTCGGCGGGCTGACCGGCGAGATCGCCGGCCACGGGCGCCTCGGCGGGACCCTCGAAGGCCCGGGCCGGCTGACCCGCGACCTAGGGGCGACGACCTCGCAAACCCGCGGCGAGGCGCGCAAGCGGGCCGGACGGGCTTCGGCAGAGGCGGCCGGGGGCGCCGAGCAGGCGCGGCGCGTTGACGTCGATCCGATCGGCGGCCTCTCCGCCGCGTTCGACGCCGAGGCCGACGCCTCCGCCAAAGCCGAGGCTCGGGACATCGAGGCCTCCGCCTCGGCCGAAGGATCCGCGAAGGGCTCGCTCCGCAACCGCTGAGCCCCACGGAGCTGCGTCCCCAGGCCGGGCATGGAGAGGCTCGTCCGCGAGAGCCCCGGCCGAGGGATCGACAGAAGAAAGGCCGCCGGGCGACCCCGGCGGCCTTTCGCTGTTCGGAGGTCCGTTCGGACTAGTCGCGGTCGGCGGTCGCTGCGCCGGCCACGCCGCCGATGGCGGCGCCCACGGCCGCGCCTTCCACATCGCCGCTCACCGCCCCGCCGACGACGGCCCCGCCCAGGGCGCCGGTGGCGGCGCGTTCGGTGACGGTGGTGCCGCAGGCGGCAAGGGCCAGGCCCAGAGCCGCGACGGGGAGAAGCTTGATGGCGGTTCGCATGGTGAAGGTCTCCTCAGGGGTACGTCCGGCTAGGAACGGCCCCCGGCCAAGCCGGTTCCGAGTCGGGCGCCCGACTTAGGACTCCACCTCCAGGCAGGAGTCCTGGACGATAAGCAGCACGGACTCCTGCTGGAACCGGCTCTTGTACCGCGCCCGCACCTCGTCCAGCAGCTTGTCGGAGCCCTTCCGCGGCAGCACGATGACCACCACCTTGGCCGCCTGGCGGATGAGCGCGTTCTCCGAGCCCTGCCACTGCCGCCCGCCGTCCAGCACCGTCAGGCCCTGCGGGAACCTCGGCGTCAGCTCCTCCTCGACGAAGCTGGTGAAGGCGGTTTCGCTGATGCCCGGCTGGCCGGCGATGTTGGGGCCGAAGAACAGCTGGGCCGTGCGCAGGGGCTCCTCGCCGGCCGGGCAGGGCGCCGGCGGCGGCGGCTCGTGCGACGAGGTCGCGCAGCCTGCGAGCGCCAACGCCGCCAGAAGGGCCCCAGCCCGCGTCATGCCCCGATCAGCTCCCGTCCGATGAGATAGCGCCGGATCTCGTTGGTGCCGGCTCCAATGTCATAGAGCTTGGCGTCGCGAAGCAAGCGCTCGACGGGATAGTCCTTCGTGTAGCCCGCCCCGCCCAGCGCCTGGACGGCCTCCAGCGCGCATTTCACCGCATTCTCCGAGGCCATCAGGATGGCGCCCGCCGCGTCGAACCGCGTGGTCATTCCCGCATCGCAGGCCTTCGCGACGGCGTAGACGTAGGCCCGGGCCGAGTTCAGGGCGACGTACATGTCGGCCACCTTGGCCTGCATCAGCTGGAACGAGCCGATCGGCTGGCCGAACTGCTTGCGCTCGCGCACGTAGGGCAGCACCACGTCGAGGCAGGCCTGCATGATGCCCAGCGGCCCGGCCGCCAGCACCGCCCGCTCGTAGTCGAGCCCGCTCATCAGCACGCCGACGCCGCCGCCCGTCTGCCCAAGGACGTTCTCCTCCGGCACCTCGCAGTCCTCGAACACCAGTTCGCCGGTGTCCGAGCCGCGCATGCCGAGCTTGTCCAGCTTCTGGGCGCAGGAGAAGCCCTTGAAATCCTTCTCGATCAGGAAGGCGGTGACGCCGCGGCTGGCCGCCTCCGGCTCGGTCTTGGCGTAGACCACCAGCACGTCGGCGTGCGGACCGTTGGTGATCCAGAACTTGGTCCCGTTCAGGACGTAGCGGTCGCCGACCCGCTCGGCCCGCAGCTTCATGGAGACCACGTCCGAGCCGGCGCCCGCCTCGCTCATCGCCAGGGCGCCGACATGCTCGCCGCTGATCAGCCTCGGCAGATAGCGCCGCTTCTGCTCGTCCGAGCCCCAGCGGCGGATCTGGTTCACGCACAGGTTCGAGTGGGCGCCGTAGGACAGGCCGATGGACGCCGAGGCCCGGGAGACCTCCTCCATCGCCACCACGTGCTCCAGGTAACCGAGGCCGGCGCCGCCGTACGCCTCCTCGACGGTGATCCCGTGCAGGCCCAGGGCGCCCATCTTGGGCCAGAGCTCGCGCGGGAAGGCGTTGTCGCGGTCGATCTGCGCGGCCAGCGGGGCGATCTCGTCGGCGGCGAAACGGGCGGTGGTCTCGCGCAGGGCGTCGGCGGTCTCGCCCAGGCCGAATTCCAGTGACGGGCCGTGATTGGGGATCATGCGCGAAGGGTTAGCATGAGCCGCCGCCGATGGGCGCCCCGCGGTGGCGGGCCTCAGTCCTCCAGCGCGTCCAGCGCCTCGTCGCCGCGGCCGAGCAGGTCCAGCAGCACATAGGCCGCCCCGCCGACCAGCAGAACCGCCGCGGTTCCGATCACCCAGCCGATGACGATCGTCGACGGGGCGCCGGCCGGCGACGGGCCGCCGTCGAACATCCAGTAGACGCTGGCCCCGAACAGCACGGCGCCGAGCGCCGCCAGGGCGCTCAGGCCCAGGACCTTGCCGCGCCAGGCGGAGGTCGCCTTGAGCGTTTCCGGCGCTGCGGCGGGCTCCGCGGCCGGCGCTTCGACTTCCGGCTCCGGCTCGGGCTCGGCCTCGCCGACGGCGGGCGGGCTGAGCACGAAGGCCTTCATGCCGTTCCCATTCTCCTCCGCGGCCGCCTCGGCTTCGACGGACGGCTGGACCACCTCCGCCGGCTCGGCCTCGGGTTCGACGACGGGCTCCGGCGCCGGCAGCGACGGTTCGGCCTCGGCCGGAAAGGCCATCTCGGACGCCTTGTCCGGGAAGATCCGGGCCAGGCGCTGGGCGAGCGCGGCGGCCATCACTTCCGGGGCGGCCTCCGTCTCGGCCGGCTCCGGCGGGCTCGGCTCACGGGTCAGGCTGGCCGTCTCGCCGTCCAGCGAGGCGCGGATCACGGCCGGGGCCTCGGCGGGCACCAGGCCCAGGCCGTCGGCGTCCACGTGCGGCGCCAGCATCGGGGTCGGCGCGGGCACGAACCCCTCCGGCGGCGTCAGGAACAGCGCCTTCTCGGCGGCCCGGCGGCGGACCAGGGCGTCGACCACGATCCGCTCCCCCTCGAAGTCGGCCTTGCGCCACAGCTCCATGGCGCAGGCGGCCTGCAGCAGCTGGCCCTCGTTGATCAGCATCAGCACCGCCGAGGACTTGAACGCCGGCAGGCCGATGTTGAAGGCGAAGGCGCAGAGCGCGTCGAACTGGTTCTGGTTGAGCGGCGTGAAGACCTGGTCGTTGACCGTCTGGGCGACGCCGATCAGGTCGTACATCAGGAGGGCCTCGGCGTCCCGTTCGGAGACCCAGGCGCCGTCCCGTGCGGTGAGCGTGTGGCCGTAGCCCAGCGTCCAGCGCCCGTCGGGCAGCTGGGCCGCCTTTTCGCGGAAGCCCTCGAACCGCTTGATCAGTTCGATCGCGGCTCTCGAGACCTGGTGACGCGGTTTCATGGCCTTCCTGACCCAGAATGACACAGACGCGTGGAGCGCCTGGCCCTGTCAGGCAAGATAGCTGCCGATCACAGCAGGATCAGCGCAGCCAGGCCCAGGAAGGCGAAGAATCCGGTGAAATCGGTGACGAAGGTCACGAATACGGACGACGAGACGGCCGGGTCGCGCCCCATGCGGTCGAGCATCAAGGGCGCCAGCACGCCCGCCAGGGCCGCCACGAACAGGTTGATGATCAAGGCGATGCCGAAGGCGATCGCCAGCCGCAGGTCGAGGAACAGCAGATAGACGGCCAGGCCGGTGATCAGCGCCAGCGCCGTCCCGTTCATCAGGCCCACCCACATCTCCCTGCCGATGGTCCGCAGGGCGTTGACCGCCGAGAGCTCGCGGCTGGCCAGCGCGCGCACAGCGACGGCCAGGCTCTGCGTGCCCGCATTGCCGCCGAGCGAGGCGACGATGGGCATCAGCACCGCCAGGGTGACGACCTTCTCGATCTCGTCCTCGAAGGCCTTGATGACGCTCACCGCCAGGGCGGCGGTCAGGGTGTTGATCAGCAGCCACGGCAGGCGCGACTTGATCATGTCCATGACGTCGGCGTTGCGGCCCGCGTCGGACACGCCGGCCAGGGCCAGGATGTCCTCCTCGCTCTCTTCGTGGATGACGCCGACGATGTCGTCGACGGTGATCTGGCCGACGAGGCGCCCGCCCGGTTCGACCACCGGCGCGCTGATCAGGTGGTACTTGTCGAAGATGTAGGCGACCTCTTCCTGGTCGAGGTCGACGGCGATCTCGGTCACCGGCTCCATGATCTGGGCCAGCGGCGTATCGCGCTTGGTGCGCAGCAGCAGGCTGACCGGCACCGCGCCGACCGGCTTGAAGCTCGGGTCGACCACATAGATGTCGAAGAACAGTTCGGGCAGCTCGTCGCCGTCCTTGCGGACGTGGTCGATCGTCTGGCCGACGGTCCAGAACTGCGGGGCGGCGACCACCTCGCGCTGCATCAGGCGGCCGGCGGTCTCGTCCTCGTAGGCCAGCGAGGTCTCGATGGCGACCCGCTCCACCTCCGGCATGGCCGCCAGCACCTGGGCCCGCTTGTCGGCCTCCAGGTCGTCCACGACGTCGGCCGCGTCGTCGGAATCCAGCTCCTCGAGGGCCTTGGCGAGCGTCGCCGGGGCGACCGCGTCCAGCACGTCCTCGCGGATCTCGGTGTCCAGCTCGGAGATGATCTCGGCCAGCGCCTCGGGGTCCACGTGGGCCAGCACCGCCTCGCGGTAGTCGGGCGAGAGGAAGCCCATCAGGTCAGCGACGTCGGCCGGGTGCAGGGCGTCCAGCAGCTCGCGCAGCCGCTCGGCGTCGGCCCGGTCGGCGGCGTCCACCACCATGGCCACGAACTCGGGGGTCAGGGCGTAGTCCTCGCCCAGCGCCAGGTCCTCGAGGTCTTCGTCCTCGTCCTCGACCAGGGCGGCGGCGAGCGTGCTCTTCAGCTCGTCGGTGACCGTCGCAGGCGTTTTCGGGTCGTCCGTTTCACGGCTCATGCGGACCCCCCTCGCCTAACGACCGATGACACCTCTGGTGTGCGCTGATTCCATTTCACCTGGTGCGGTCGAGAAGACTCGAACTTCCACGGGTTGCCCCACAGCGACCTCAACGCTGCGCGTCTACCAATTCCGCCACGACCGCTCGTGGTGAGGCGCGGGGGTTAGCAAACCGCCGACGCTTTGGGAAGAGGACTGCGACGCGACCAAGCGCGCCAAGCCCCGCCTGTCGGTGAGTTCTGAACGCCAAGACCGCCAAGACCGCCAAGACGTCGCGGTGGCCGAAGGCCACGACCAGTCGACCGCGTCGTCGCCGACTGAACCCGGCAACTCATCGCCTTCGCGGTCTTGGCGGTCTTGGCGGTTCTGGAAAGAGGACTCGGGCGGGACCTGAGCGCGTCAGCGCCGCCCTTCTCAACACGAAGGACACAAAGACCACGAAGGACACGAAGGCGCCCGGGCAGTGCGACCCGCATGCGCTTCCACGCGCACCCTGCGCGAGGAGCTCACGCTGAACCCTTCGTGGTCTTCGTGCCCTTTGTGGTCTTTGTGTCCAAATGCCCCTTCGGGGCCTGGAGCAGAGCCGGACGCTAGCCGCCGCCGGCCATGTAGTCGTAGACGTCGGCGGCGCGGGTGACGGCGATGGAGATCTTGTCGTCGCTGATCTGGATCTCGCCGCGGGCCACCGGGTGGTTGTTGGCCAGGATCCAGACTTCCTCGGTGACCTTGGCGTCCAGCGGAATCACCGCGCCCCGGCCCATGCGCAGCAGCTGCTGCATCGGCAGGGTCGAGCGCCCCAGGAGGACGGAGATCTCGACGTTGACGGCGTTGACCTGGCTCACGCGAACTTCACCCTGGAACTGGCGGCGACCTTGGAGCCGCCGCTTCGAGGGGCCACATTGCCGACAACATGCTTGACCGCTCGTTAAACCCCGGCCTGACCGCGCCCCCGTTCGCGCGCGCCGACGGCCGCCCGGCCGGCTGGGCGGTCTCGCCAGGGCAGGTCCCCTACCCCGCCGCCGTCCAGGCGATGGAGGCCCGCGCCGCGGCCATCGCCGAGGGCCGGGCCGGCGAATGCGTCTGGCTGCTGGAGCACCCGCCGCTCTACACCGCCGGCGTCTCGGCCAAGCCCTCCGACCTGATCGACCCCGACCGCTTCCCGGTCTTCCAGACCGGCCGCGGCGGCCAGTTCACCTACCACGGCCCGGGGCAGCGGGTGGCCTATGTGATGCTGGACCTGGGGGCGCGGAAGAAGGACGTGCGCGCCTTCGTCGCGGCCCTCGAAGCCTGGCTGATCGGCGCCCTGGCCCGGTTCAACGTCGAGGGCCAGATTCGCGACGGCCGGGTCGGAGTCTGGGTCGAGCGCCGCACGCCCAGCGCGCCGCCGCGCGAGGACAAGATCGCCGCCATCGGGGTCAAGCTGCGCCGGTGGGTCTCGTTCCACGGCGTCGCGCTGAATGTGGAGCCGGACCTCGCCCACTTCTCCGGGATCGTCCCCTGCGGCGTCACCGAACACGGGGTCACCAGCCTGGTGGACCTCGGCCTGCCGGTGACCCTCGACGAGGCCGACGCGGCGCTGCGGGCCAGCTTCACAGAAGTGTTTGGCCCGACTGTGGAATCCCAGCCGCCCATATAATTTTGAGGGTATCGGCCGCTCGCCTGGAACACGAATTTCCGGCGGCCGGTTGGACAGGACGTCGTTTCATCGGAGCCGTCATGTCCTTCAACCCCCTGCAGGAGCGGGGAATCCCGCTCGACCGCCAGCTGCGCAACTGGTCGGAACTCAATGTCACGCCCTACCGCAAGGAGGACGTCCACCCCTTCAGCCGCTGCCGCGGGATCGTCGCCAACGGCATCGAGGTCGAGGCCGTCATGTTCTCGCACAACATGGCCCGTCACACCCTCGACCCCGACATCAAGCGGCGGCTGGCCATGGTCCGCCGCGTCGAGGCCCAGCAGCAGAAGGCGATCAACTGGCTGATCCCCGGCGAGGAGACCACGCTGGAGGTCACCATCGGCTATGAACAGGTGGCCGTCGACCTCACCGCCTGGATCGCCCGCCACGAGACCGATCCCTACCTGCGCCAGGTCTACGAGTTCGGAGTGCTCGAGGACTTCGACCACCTCTACCGGTACTCGAACCTCTACGAGCTGATGGAGGGCAAGCACGCCAACTGGATCGTCGGCGAGCTGACCGAGATCACCCCCGGGCGGCCGACCATCTTCGAGCACCGCCACCCGTTCGACGAGATCCGCCGACCGATGACCGCGGTCGCCTCCGACCCGCAGTCGATCCTCAACGCGCTGACGGTGATGTCCGCCGAGCAGCAGACGATGAACTACTACATGACCATCGGGAACCGGTTCATCGAGCCGCTGGCCCGGGGCCTCTACGCCGAGATCGGCATGATCGAGGAACAGCACGTCAGCCACTACGAGAGCATCCTCGACCCGTCGGCGACGTGGATCGAGAACCTCCTGTTCCACGAGCTCAACGAGTGCTGGATCTACTACTCGTTCATGCAGACCGAGCCGGATCCGCGCGTGAAGCAGGTCTACGAGACCCATCTGGCCATGGAGATCGAGCATCTGCACATCGCCGCCGAGCTGATGCGCGAAGTGGAGCGGCGCGATCCCGAGGCCCTGCTGCCCAAGTCGCTCGATCACGTGCTGACGTTCGAGGAGAACAAGCAGTGGGTCCGCGGCATCCTCGACGCCCAGGTCCACCTGACCTCCAAGGAGAGCGACTTCGTGCCGGTCGGCAGCCTGGGCCAGGAGGACCGCTACTTCGCCTACAACAGCCGGGTGAACCAGGGGGGTACGCCCAGCGAACAGGTCATCGAGATGAACCGCCAGGCCAACGGGCGCGACTACCGCCTGGAGACCGAGGGCGACAACCCGGTCGAAGGTCTCCGCCAGGGCGGCGACGGCCGCACCCGCGGCTACTCCGACCAGCATCCTGGCCTGCAGGCGTAAGGGAGGCGATCCGATGTTCGAGCGCCTCAAGGCCGCGATGAGCCACATGTCCGGGGACCTGAAGTCCCCCGCCAAGGACATGATGAACCGCATGCGCGGCGACCCCACGACCCCGACCGAGTACGCCAAGGCCGGCCAGAAGGTCGCCCCCGACGTCACCCGCCTCCTGGAGGAGGACCACCGGGTGGTGATGGGCTGGTTCGACGCCTACCGGTTCGAGACCGACCCTTCGTACAAGGAGGCCTGGGCGGTGCGCATCTGCACCGCCCTCGTCGCCCACATGCAGGCGGAGGAAGAGATCCTCTATCCCGCCGCCCGCAAGGCCTTCGCCGACAAGGGCTTGGTGGACGAGGCCGAGCGCGAGCACGACGAGGCCAAGGAGCTCATCGACCGCATCGTCGAGGCGGGCGCGGCCAGCTCCGAGGAGGAGGACCTGGTCCTCACCCTCTCGGCCGCCATCCAGGCCCACGTGGCCGAGGAGGAGTCGGACTTCTTCCCCAAGGTCCGCCAGACCGACCTCGACCTCTACGAGTTGGGCGAACGCCTCGCCGCCCGCCGCACCGAGCTCCTCCAGGAGCTCACCGCCACGGGCCCGATGCCGGCGCGGACGCTGCACTGAACTAGACCTTTCCCTCCGCTTGCGGAGGGAGAGGGAGGCCCGGCGCCTTCGCTCCCGGTGAGTCAGCGGCCCCTCACCCTACCCTCTCCCCGCTGCGCGGGGAGAGGTCATGGGCTAAGCCGCCGCCAGCCGCAGCGGGTTCGGGCCATACCGGTTGGTCCCCGGCTCGCCGCCCATGACGCCGAGCTCGACGAGCGCCCAGAGCAGCACCAGCACGAACAGGAAGTCGAAGAAGCTCTCGGGCCTGGGCCACACCGCCACCACCGCCAGCAGCACCAGCACCGCCCACCAGCCGGAGCGGCCGCGGTCGTGCAGCCGCTTGGAGAGCACGCAGGCCCCGGAATAGATCAGCGCCGGATAGACGAACCAGCCGGTGATCCAGTGCAGCGTCGGCCCCATGGCCGCCTCGTAGAGCGCCGCCAGCGTCACCAGCACCGCCGCCGCGATCAGCGACGGCCCGCGCGAGGCCCGGCCCCCGGCGCTGAAGAAGAGCTCGGCCCAGTTCATGGCCCCTCCCGCCCCGCTACAGCAGCGCCGGCAGCAGCCACAGCGCCAGCATCACCGCCAGCACGATCAGCAGGATCACGCCGGCGTTCTTGCGCGGACCGAGGAAGGGCTCGCGCTGGCCCGGGCGGCGGCCGCGGTTCGGCGGCGGCGGCGGGGCCGCCTGCGGCTTGCGCTTGGCCGCGGCCTGCCGGTAGCGGCGCAGGTCGACGACTTCGGGTCGATGGTCGTGGCCGTTGGGCTTCCGGGCCATGTCGCTCACGCAAACTCCACTAGCACTTCGTCGGCCGAGACGCTGTCGCCGGGCCTGGGCCCGACGGTCTTCACCACCCCGTCCCGCTCGGCGCGGATGATGTTCTGCATCTTCATCGCCTCGACGATGGCCAACTGCTCGCCGGCCTTCACCTCCTGCCCGGGCGCCACGTCCACCGAGACGACGAGCCCCGGCATCGGCGAGACCACCAGCTTGGAGGTGTCGGCCGCCTTCTTGGGCGGCAGCTTCTCGTGCAGCTCGGCCGATCGCGGCGTCAGCACCAGCACGTGAAGGCTGCAGGCCCGCCGGCGAATGGTAAAGCCTTCCGCCGCCGGACGCACCTGCAATGCGAAGCCGCGGCCGCCCAGCGCGCCGCGGAACACCGGCTGGCCCGGACGCCAGGCGATGTCGGTCAGGAGCAGGGCCCGTCCCTCCTCGGTGAGCTCCACCTGCAAGGTATCGCCCGGCCAGGACAGGCGCACCGGCCGGCGGGCCTCACCGGCTAGCACCACCCAGTCCTCCCGCGGCCGCCGCCCGGCGTTGGCCCGCGAGACGAGGATCAGGTGCATGGCGCAGGCCGCGGCCGTGACGATGTCGCGGTCGGCGTCCGTCGGCGCGACGCCGTGGAAGCCCTCCGGGAAGACGTCGGCGATGTAGCTGGTGGACAGCCGCCCCTCGCGGAACCGCTGCTCGTCCATGACCGCCGAAAGGAAGGGCAGGTTGTGGCCCGGCCCCTCGATGTGGAAGTCCTCCAGGGCCGCGGCCATGGTGTCCACGGCGGTGATCCGGTCCGGCCCCCAGGCGGCGAGTTTGGAGATCATCGGGTCGTAGAACATCGAGATCTCGTCGCCCTCCCGCACCCCGGCGTCGTTGCGCACCAGGCCTGCGCCCTGCTCGCCCTCGGCCGGCGGGTCGTAGCGCACCAGCCGCCCGATCGAGGGCAGGAATCCGCGGTACGGGTCCTCGGCGTAGATGCGGCTCTCGATGGCCCAGCCGTCGATCTTCAGGTCGGCCTGGGTGAAGCCCAGCTTCTCGCCCGCCGCCACCCGGATCATCTGCTCGACGAGGTCGATCCCGGTGATCAGCTCCGTCACCGGATGCTCCACCTGCAGGCGGGTGTTCATCTCCAGGAAGAAGAAGCTGCGATCCTGCCCCGCCACGAACTCGACGGTGCCGGCCGAGTCGTAGCCGACGGCCCGGGCCAGGGCGATCGCCTGGGCGCCCATTGCCTCGCGGGTCGCCGCGTCCAGCAGCGGGCTTGGCGCCTCCTCGACGACCTTCTGGTTGCGCCGCTGGATGGAGCACTCGCGCTCGAACAGGTGGACGATATTGCCGTGCTTGTCGCCCAGCACCTGCACCTCGATGTGGCGCGGGCTTTCGATGAACTTCTCGATGAAGATGCGGTCGTCGCCGAAGCTGGCGGCGGCTTCCGCGCGCACGGCGGGGAAGCCCTCCTCCACGTCCTGGTCGGAGCGGGCGACGCGGATGCCCTTGCCGCCCCCGCCGGCCGAGGCCTTGATCATCACCGGATAGCCGATGTCGCGGCTGATCCGCACCGCTTCTGCCACGTCCGCGATCTCGCCGACATGCCCCGGCACGGTGGAGACGCCGGCCGCCTGGGCCGCGCGCTTGGAGGCGATCTTGTCGCCCATGGCGGCGATGGCCTCGGGGTTGGGCCCGATGAAGACGATCCCCTCCTCCGCCAACCGCTTGGCGAAGGCCGGGTTCTCCGAGAGGAAGCCAAAGCCCGGGTGGACCGCCTCGGCGCCGGTCTGGCGGCAGGCGTCCACGATCTTGTCCATGACGAGGTAGGACTGGGCCGCCGGCGGCGGGCCGATGAACACGGCCTCGTCGGCCAACTCGACGGCCAGGCTGTCGGCGTCGGCTTCGGAGTAGACGACCACCGTGGAAATGCCCATCCGGCGGCAGGTCTTGATGATCCGGACCGCGATCTCGCCCCGGTTGGCGATGAGGATCTTACCGAACACGTCCCCTCGCCTAACGCAGCCGGACCGCCGTGCCCGCGGCGGTGACCATCAGCATGCCGTTGTCGGCGCCGAGGCTTTCGTAATCCAGGTCGATGCCGATCACCGCGGTGGCGCCGCGGCCGGCGGCCTCGTCGCACATCTCCTGCAGGGCGATGTCGCGGGCCTGGCGCAGGGCCTTCTCGTAGCCGCCGGCGCGGCCGCCGATGATGTTGGTGATGCCGGCGAAGAAGTCGCGGAAAATGTGGGCGCCGATGATCGCCTCGCCGGACACCACGCCGAGGGTCTCGGCCACCTCGCGGCCGGGTATTCCCGGCGTCGTCGACGTCAGCATGGTCTAAAGCGTCCTCCGGCCTTGGTCCGTGGTGGGCGGGACCTTAGATTGACGGGCATGAGCACGCCAGCGGTCTCCCCCTCCGGTTTCGACCTGTCGCCGCCTTCCGCGGAGGAACGCAAGCGCCTCGAAGCCGACCTTTCGCCCGAGGAGGCCGACGTCCTCCTCCACCACGGCACCGAGGCGCCGTTCTGCGGCGGTCTCCTCGATAACAAGGAGGACGGCGTCTACTGCTGCCGCCTCTGCGGCCTGCCGCTGTTCCAGGCCCGGACCAAGTTCGAGAGCGGCACCGGCTGGCCCAGCTTCTTCGCGCCTATCGACGAGGCCCACGTGATCGGCGTGCGCGACGTCAGCTACGGCATGGTCCGCATCGAGACCCGCTGCGCCCGCTGCGATTCCCACCAGGGCCACGTCTTCCCCGACGGCCCGCCCCCGACCCGCCTGCGCTACTGCATCAACTCGGTCTCGCTGGAGTTCGTCCCGAACGGCCAGCCGCTCCGCGACCCGCTGGGCCGCGGCGACAACGCGGCGAAGGTGAGCGCCTAAAGGCCTCTCCCTCCGCCTGCGGAGGGAGAGGGTTGGGTGAGGGAGGCCCGGCGGCGGGGGTCATCCGCCAAGGTTGTCGCCCGCCCAGACGCCCCCCTCACCCTACCCTCTCCCCCCGCTTGGCAGGGGGAGAGGTCAAAGCTCCTCCGCCGCGATCTCCAGTATCCTCAGCGCCCGCCACGGATCGTTCCCGTCGCTGAGCGTCCAGCTGGCCGACAGGCCGCAGTAGGCCACCGTCCACATCAGCTGCCGCTCGCGCTCCAGGCCCGCCGCGTCGCAGATCACCTCCAGCTGCCGGACCAGCCGCCCCGGCGCGGTCGCCGTCTCCACATCCGGGTTGCAGAGCATGTTGGCGTGGTCGTAGCCGCGCTCGCCGATCACGCCCTTCGGATCGATCGCCAGCCAGCCGCGGGTCGCGTCGTGCAGCACGTTGCGGTGATGGATGTCGCCGTGCAGCACGACGATGTCCTGCGGCGCCTCGAGCAGCTCCTCGGCGATCGACGCGGCCAGGGCGTAGGGGCCGCCATGGCGGTTGGCGGCCACCGCCAGCTCGCGGAACCAGAGGGGCAGCGGGATGAGGCTCTCCGGCGGATCGGCGTCCCGCGGCTCGTGCAACTCGCCCGCGACCTTGCAGAGGATGCGCGTGGCCTCATCGTCCTCGCCGCTTCGGGCCATCTCGGCCAACGCGCGCGTCCCCACCGCCCGCTCCATCAGCAGCGCCTCGGCCTCGCGCTCCAGCACCCGCACCGCCCCCTCGCCGCCATACCAGGCGAGCAGCGCCGCCCCGCGGCGTTCCTCCTCGGCCTCGGCCAGCTTCAGCATCGCCGGCGCGTCCCCCCGCCGCACCGGCAGCAGCGCGCCGGCCAGCGACTCGAAGGGCGCGCCGTCGGCCGTCAGGCCCCACTTCGCGAGCCATGGCTCGAACCGGTGCATCATCCCCTCCTCCCCACCCGCCGGGACGGCGTCCTGCGACCATCCGCCGTCCAAGCTTGGCTGGAACACCGGCGTTATCGTCGTCTCCGCCAAGCCGGGATACGCCTGCCATGAAACTCACCACCGCCGAAGCCAAGGCGCGCGCCGACGAGGTGCGCGAGACGAGCTGCACCATCATCCGCGGCCTCTTCCCCGTCAGCGTCATCGACGCCTGGAACGAGGCCTTCCAGCCCCTGCTGCTCGACGCCATCGAGCGCGAGGGGGACGACCCCAATCGCGGCGCCAACCGCCACTACGTCACCCTGCCCTTCACCGACCTGTGGGCCGACCCGCAGATCGTCGACAACGACGTCGTCATGTCGGTGGTCGAGGAGCTGGTGGGCGCGGACGGCGTCATGTGCCAGCTGGCCACCGACACGCCGCTGCTGGGCTCCGACTACCAGGACCTGCACCGCGACACCCAGCTGCTGTTCCCCGAGAGCGGCGCCGAAACCCCGCCCTACCAGCTGGCGGTCAACTTCCCGCTGGTCGACGTCACCGAGGAGAACGGCCCGATGGAGTTCGCCGCCGGCACCCACATGACGCCCAAGGCCGAGGGCATGCGCCGCATCGAGGCCGGCGAGGCGCCGCTGCAGAAGGTGTTCATGAGGCGCGGCGACGTGCTGATCCGCGACGTGCGGCACATCCACCGCGGCACGCCCAACCGGACGGCGACGCCCCGGCCGATGGTGGTGATCGGCTATTCCCGCCGCTGGCTGTTCCGGCCCGAGGTGCAGATCCGCGTGCCCGCCGACACCCTGGCGCGCATGCCCGAGCGGGCGAAGCGCTGGCTGCGCTTCAACCCGGTGTTCGAGAACCTGGCCGAGGCGGTGAAGCGCGAAGAGAGCTACCGGGCGTTCGCCTACTGAAGAAAAGCCCTCTCCCGGTGGGAGAGGGCTCGGTGAGGCGCTGCGCCGACGCCCGAGGAGCGGGCGCAGAGCCTCCTTCCGCGACGCCCTCCCCGGCCCCGGGGAGGGCGCCTGCGATCTACTTGCGGTCCCGGGTCGACGGCGCGCCGGTGGACGTGGTCGTCGAGCCGGCGGTCGTCGTGCCGCTCTGGCCGGCCTGACCGGTGTTGCCGGCGTCGGTGAGCGAGGCGGCGCCCGCCGCGGCGGGATCGCCCGCCGCCAGCATGTTGTCGCCGAACCCGTGGCCGGTCCCGGTGACCGGGTTGGTGCTGGAGGTGTCGGACGAGCCGCGCCCCATCATCGAGCCGGCGCCTTCGCGCGGGTTGTCGCCGCCGGTCCCCTGGGACTGCTGGACGCGCAGGTTGTTCTGCACGTGGTTCACGCCCCAGATGTCCTCGACGCAGCGTTCGGCCCGGCGCCGCTCCTCGCGGTCGGAGACCGTGCCGGACAGGGTCACCTCGCAGTCCTTCACCTCCACGTTGATGTGGGTGGCGTCGACCCAGGGATCGTCCGTCAGCCGTTGGTGGACCTCCTCGCTGATCCGCTCGTCGGAGCGCTTGTAGCCCTTGGGGCCGCGCCCACGGTGCCCCTGGGCGCCGGCGCCCTGGGTCTGGCGGTCCCACTGGCTGCGGCGCTCGGCGTCCTCGTCGCCGAAGAAGGAGGCGACCTGGTTCTTCGCCCGGTCCCACCAGCTGCGCCCGCCCTCGCCGCGGCCTTCGCGGACGTTGGGCGGGTTGTGGTCGTCGCGGTCGCGGCCGCGCCAGGCTTGCGAGCCGCCGCCGTAGCCGCCCTGCCAGCGGGGCGAATCGTAGCCGGCCGGCACCGCGCCATATTCGCGCCCGCCCTGGCCGTACTCCTCGCGGTAGATCGGCTCGCGGGCGTCGTCGCCGTAGAAGCGGCCGCCGGCGCGGTAGTCCTGCGGGCGCCGGCGCTCCTCGTCGCCGTACGGCTGGCCGAAGTGCTCGCCGCCGTGGCCGTACTCGCGCCGGCCGCCATAGCCGGTCGGGCCGTAGCCCTCGGTCTGGCTGCCGTAGGTGTCGTAGCGTCCCCCGCCCCGCTCACGCCCCGACGTCGCGCCATAGCCCGCGCCCTGCGAGCCCGTCGCGCCGGGCCGGTAGCTGGCCCCGGTCTCGCGCTCGCCGAACACCCGGTCGCGGTCGGGGCCTGCGAACCGCGCGGCGGTCTCGCGCCGCTGGTCCTCGTCCTGGCCGCCGCGCCGCTGGCCTTCCCAGCTGCGGCCGCCGCGGTAGCCGCCGCCTTCGTAACCCCCGCCCTGGAATCCGCTCTGATAGCGGCCGCCGTAGCGCTCCTCGTTCCAGTCGCGCCCTTCGCCGTAGCCGCCGCCCTGGGCGCCGCCGGCGTAGCCCCGGCCGCCGAAGCCGCCTTCGCCATAGCCGCGGTCCTCGGCGCCGCCGCCGTAGGTGCGGTCCATGTCGTAGCCGCGGTCGTCGTCGTATCCGCCGCGCGGATCGAAGGTGCGGCCCTCACGTTCGCGGCCGCCTTCGAAGCCCTGCTGTCCATAGTCCTGGTCGCGGTCCCGTCCGCGCCCGAACCGCTCCGAGCGCTGCCAATCCCGGTCGCGCCAGTCGCGGTCGCGTTCGTCAGTCCACCTGTCGGCCATGACGAGGGTCTCCCTTGTTCGTTGAAAACCGTGGGCGGGGGATCGCCCTGCCGGCGTAACAAGGGGATGGCGGAGGTTGTTCCGGGGCGTTCCTTCCTCTCCCATTCATGGGAGAGGACGACCATGCGCCGAGCGCAGCGAAGAGCGCATGGTGGAGAGGGCAGGCCACGGGCGCGGCGCAGTGGACCGCTCCGATGCCCACCCCAATGTTCAGCGCGGGCTCGCCCCCTCCCCCGCTTCGCAAGGGAGGAAGGGATCACAACGGAATGTTGTCGTGCTTCTTCCAGGGGTTCTCGAGCACCTTGCCCTTCAGGTGCTTCAGCGCCCTGACGATCCGGCGGCGCGTCGAGTGGGGCATGATCACGTCGTCGATATAGCCGCGCTGGGCGGCGACGAACGGGTTGGCGAAGTGGGCCTTGTACTCGGCCTCGCGGGCGGCGATGGCGTCGGGGTCGCCGATCTCGGAGCGGAAGATGATCTCCACCGCCCCTTTCGGACCCATCACCGCGATCTCGGCGGTCGGCCAGGCGTAGTTCACGTCGCCGCGGATGTGCTTGGAGCTCATCACATCGTAGGCGCCGCCGTAGGCCTTGCGGGTGATCACCGTCACCTTGGGCACCGTCGCCTCGGCGTAGGCGAACAGCAGCTTGGCGCCGTGGCGGATCAGGCCGCCCTGCTCCTGGCGGGTGCCGGGCATGAAGCCGGGCACGTCCACGAAGGTGACGATGGGGATCTCGAAGGCGTCGCAGAAGCGCACGAAGCGGGCCGCCTTGCGCGAGGCGTCGATGTCCAGCACCCCCGCCAGCACCTGCGGCTGGTTGGCGACGATGCCCACCGGCGCGCCGTCCATCCGCGCGAAGCCGACGACGATGTTCTTGGCGTAGTCGGGGCTGATCTCGAAGAAGTCGGCCTCGTCCACGACCTTCAGGATCAGCTCCTTCATGTCGTAGGGCTTGTTGGGGTTGGCCGGCACCAGGGTGTCGAGGCTCGCCTCCACCCGCTCCGGCTCGTCGAAGCTCTGGCGGACCGGCGGCTTCTCGCGGTTCGAAAGCGGCAGGAAGTCCACCAGCCGGCGCACCTGGGTCAGCGCCTCCAGGTCGTTCTCGAAAGCCCCGTCGGCGACGCCGCTCTTCAGCGCGTGCACCCGGTAGCCGCCGAGCTCCTCGTGGCTGACGTCCTCGTGGGTGACCGTGCGCACCACGTCCGGGCCGGTCACGTACATGTAGCTCGTGTCCTTCACCATGAAGATGAAGTCGGTGATGGCCGGCGAATAGACGTCGCCCCCGGCGCAGGGGCCCATGATCACGCTGATCTGCGGGATGACGCCCGAGGCCAGGGTGTTCTCCAGGAAGATGTCGGCGTAGCCGGCCAGCGAATCGACCCCCTCCTGGATGCGCGCCCCGCCGGCGTCGAACAGGCCGATGATCGGCGCGCCCACCTTCATCGCCTGGCGCTGGACCTTGACGATCTTCTGCGCATGCGCGCTCGAAAGAGAGCCGCCGAAGACCGTGAAATCCTTGGAGAAGACGAACACCGTCCGGCCGTTGATGGTGCCCCAGCCGGTGATCACCCCGTCCCCCGGGATGCGCTGGTCGGCCATGCCGAAGTCGGTGGCCCGGTGCTCGACGAACATGTCGAACTCTTCGAAGCTGCCCTCGTCGAGGAGGAGGTCCAGCCGCTCGCGGGCGGTCAGCTTGCCCTTGGCGTGCTGGTTCTCGATGCGCCGCGCGCCCCCGCCCAGCCGCGCCACGTCCCTGCGCCGCTCGAGCTCCTCCAGGATGTGCTTCACCAAGGCCTTCCTTCCCTACGCGCTCACGCTCCCCGACGTGAGAGAAGGCGTAGATGGCGCAAGGACTTGTGACAAGTTCCCGCCACGGAACCCGATCGATCTCAAATTGCGGCGTTATCCGGATGGGCGTATCGTCCGTGAAAGGAGCGTGGGGAAACGCCATGCCCGGGCGGGCGAACAGGCGAGAGGCGATCGGGCTGCTGGCGGCTGCGGCCGCCTTCGCGCCCTCGCTGGTCCGCGCCCAGGCCGCCCCCTCGGCGCCTTCCGCCGACGAGGTCCACGAGGACACCTCGGTCCCGACCCTCGACACGCCCGCCCTGCAGGTCACAGCGCCGATCTTCGTGGACGGCCAGGGCCCGTTCCAGTTCCTGGTCGACACCGGCGCCAACATCTCCTGCATCGCCACCGCCCTGGCCGAACAGCTCGGCCTGCCTCCGGGGCCGCTGGTCAAGGTCAACACCGTGGCCGGCTCGCGCCGGCGCCAGAGCGTGCTGGTCGACCGGCTGCAGGTCGGCGCGCGCACCCACCGACGCGTCCGCGCCCCCGTCCTGCCGGTCACCGGCCTGAAGGCCGACGGCGTCCTCGGCGTCGACTGGCTGAAGGGCCAGCGGCTGGTTCTGGGCTTTGCGGAGGACAAGCTGGAGATCACCCGCTCCAAGGCCGACAAGCCCTCCGAGAAGAGCGTCATCGTGCCGGCCAGGCGAAAGTCCGGCCAGCTGACCATCGTCGACGCCGATCTGTCCGGCGAGCGGATCAGCGCCATCGTCGACTCGGGCTCGGAGGTCTCGCTCGGCAACTTCGCCCTGCGCGAGCTCGCCCGGCGCAAGGACAAGACCTTCAAGCCGGGCGCGCCGGTGGGGCTGATCTCCGTCGCCGGCGAGCGGTTCGAAGGCGAAGCGGGCTTCCTGCCCTGGGTCCGACTGGGCGGGCTGCAGATGGGCGCCGTCCCGGTGGTCTACGCCGACAGCCACGTGTTCCGGCTCTGGGAGCTGGAGCGCTCGCCGGCGCTCATCCTGGGCATGGACATCCTGCGCCAGTTCGACGCCGTCGCCCTCGACTTCGGCCGCTCCAACGTCCGCTTCGACGCGATCGAGATGAAGACCTAGCCCTCATTCCTTTCCCGTTCACGGGAAAGGGGGGAGCGCTTACCCCTCCAGCGCCCGGAACCACCGCTCGAGCATAGCCGCCTCGGCCCGCAGGCGCTCGGTGCGCTCGGCCGCTTCGGCGTCGATCCCCCACTTCTCCTCCTGGAAGGCCTCGTCGACGCGCGAGAGGTCGAAGGCCGCCTCGCCGCTCAGCCGTCCCTTCAGCACCGCGATCGCCAGCAGCGTCGAGCCGAACAGGGCCGAGCCGAACGCCAGGCCGGCCAGCCGGAAGTCGTCGAGCGACAGAGCGAGCGCCTTGACCGTTTCCAGCGTCGCCTGCGGCTGGTCCTGGTGGATGATCCCCGAGACCCGCACGAACCTCAGGCCCAGCTCGGCTTCGGCCCAGTCGAGGATCGGTCCCCAGCCGGCCGCCTGCCGCTCGACCAGGGCGCCGGGCCCCTCGGCGAAGTAGCAGAGCAGGTCGGAGCCGGCGTACTGGGCCACCTGCTCGGCGGTCTCCGACCGCGCCGCAGGGATCGCCTCGAGGGCGGTGTTGGCCAGCCGCATGACGTGCATGGTGGCGACCTCGATCGTCTCGCCCTGGGCGGCCCATTCCTCCGCCACCTGGTCGGCCAGGGCCCGCGTCGGCAGGGCCAGCTTGGCCCCTTTGGGCGTGCGCACGGTGCGCGCGTCGAGCCGCACCTCGAAGCCGTCCGGCGACGGCTCCACAGAGACGGCCTTGTAGAAGCGCCGGGGTTTGTCCGCCGGCTCGTGGAATCCGCGTTGAACTGGCATCGTCCCTCTCAGCGCCGGCGTTGCGGCCCGAACGGCTCCGGATCGGCCTCGTGCTCGTCGAACCCGAAACGCGCGAAGCCGGCCTTCATCTCGGGAGACAGCGGCGCCTCCAGGATCAGCGTCCCGCGCGAGGGGTGCGGCAGGGTCAGCCGGCGGGCGTGCAGCTGCAGCTTCAGCCCCTCGGAGAGTTCCGCCGAGGCCTCGTTCCCATATTTCGGATCGCCCAGGATCGGGTGGCCCATGGCCAGCATGTGGGCCCGCAGCTGGTGCGTCCGGCCGGTGTGCGGCCGCAGCGCCATCCAGGCGACCCTGTTGCCGGCCCGGGAGATGGTCACGAACTCGGTCTCCGCCGGCTCGGCGCCGAACTCCTTGGGATCGGCCGGGCGGACCAGCTCGCGGTCGCCGACGCCGGTCTTGACCAGCGGCAGCTCCAGGATGCCCTCGCCCGGCTTGGGGAAGCCGGCCACCAGCGCCCAGTAGGTCTTCTGCGCACGGCGGCGGGCGAACGCGCCGGAGAGCTTGGCCGCCGCGCCCGGGCTCTTGCCGAGCACCAGCACGCCGGAGGTGTCCCGGTCCAGCCGGTGGACCAGCCTCGGCCGCTCCAGCCCCTCGCCCCAGGCGGTCAGCAGCCGGTCGACGTGCCGGGTGGTCTTGGTGCCGCCCTGCACCGCCAGGCCCGAGGGCTTGTTGAGGACCAGCACCTCCTCGTCCTCGTAGAGCACCAGGGAGCGGGCGAAGGCCACGTCGCGGTCGGAGAGCCCCTCCCGCTCGCCCTTCGGCGGCGCATCCGGCAGCGGCGGCACGCGGATCTGGTTGCCCGCCTCCAGCCGGGTGTCCGGCTTGGCCCGTCCGCCGTCCACCCGCACCTGGCCCGAGCGGATCAGCTTGTTCAGCTGCACGTGGGTCAGGTGCGGCCAGCGGCGGCGGAACCAGCGGTCCAGCCGCACGCCGTCCTCGCCGGGCGCCACGGGAATGGTGCGCACCTCTCTCAAGCGAAAATCCTCCGGGCCAGCGCCATGCCGGCGAACAGCGCGGCCACCGATAGAACGACCGAGGCCGCGGCGTAGATCGCCGCCTGCCCCATCTCCTGCCGCCGCAGCATCAACCCAAGCTCCAGCGAGAAGGCCGAGAAGGTGGTGAAGCCGCCCAGCAGGCCGACGCCCAGCAGCAGCCGAAGTCTCTCCTGCCCCTCCCCGCCGCGCAGCGCCAGCACGTCGACGAGCAGGCCCATGGCCAGGCCCCCGATCACGTTCACCGCCAAGGTGCCCCAGGGCCAGCCGCCGCCCAGCACCCTGTGCGCCGCCACGCCGGTCAGGTAGCGCAGCACAGCGCCCGCGCCGCCGCCGAGCCCCACCAGCAGGAGTTTTTCCATGCCGCCCTTATGGCCGGGCGCTCGCTCAAGGGCAAACGCTGCGCCCCCTCCACCGCCCCCGGCGGTCCCCCTCCCCCGCAGTCTGCGCTGCGGGGGAGGATCTGTACGCATCAGCTCCTCCCCCGTCCCGGAGAGGACGGGGGAGGTGGATCGGCGCGAAGCGACGAGACGGAGGGGGCGCTACGCCCGCGCGCCGATGGCGTCGCGGATGGCCCGGGCGTCGTAGACGTCGGCGGTGCGGGGCGGCGGGCCCTTGCCCATCACCACTTCCAGCGTCTGCGAGAACGCCGGGCCGCCGCCGAGGTTGAAGCTGGTGCCGACGCCGACGCCGACGCTGGAGCGGCGGCCGAAGTCGGCGCCGCCGGCTCCCACCGACACCCGGGGGCCGCTGCCGTAGCCCTCCTGCTGGACGATGCGGTCCGCCACACGGAACCAGTCGTAGCCTTCGGCGAGGGCCAGGTCGGCGGCGCGCAGCAGGGCGTAGTCGGCCACCTGCTGCACCGGCGCGCCGGGTCCGCCGCGGAAGGTGATCCGGTAGCGGCCGGGCTCGATCCGGTACTCCGAATAGCCGACGGCCGCCGGGCCGAGGGCCGGCTGGTAGACCGTGGGGGCCGTGGCGCAGGCCGCCAGCGTCAGGGCGGCCAGGGCGGGGACGACGAGGCGGGCCATCGCATGAACTCCACGGCGAAAGCCGTTGGGCTTCCGCATCTTAGCTGATCAAACGGCCAGCTGCTCGCCGCCGTTCCCCGCCAGGCCCAGCCGCTCCAGCAAGGCGGCCATGTCAACCGGGACCGGCGCTTCGATCCGCTTCGTCCCGCCGGCCGGGTGCGGGAACTCCAGCGCCGCGGCATGCAGCATCAGCCGCGGCACGGCCTCGCCGCCGAGCGTCAACGCCCCGCCGTAGCGGGCGTCTCCGGCGATCGGCCGTCCCAGGTGCGCCAGGTGGACCCGAAGCTGGTGCATCCGGCCCGTCTCCGGCGAGAGCTCCACCAGCGCCGCCTCGGGGCCGCCCGCCAGCGTGCGGTAGCGGGTCTTGGCGGTCTCGGCGTCGGGATGGTCGGGCGCGCAGACCCGCATGTAGGCCTCGCGGCCGAGCATCTCCCGCCGCAGCGGGACCTCGATGGTCCCGGCCCGAGGCTCCGGCACGCCCGGCGCGACCACCGCCTGGTAGGTCTTGCGGAACCGGCGGGCCATCATCGCCTTGCCGAGGAAGCCCGCCGCCGGCTGGGTCCTGGCCGTCAGGATCACCCCTGAGGTGTCCCGGTCCAGCCGGTGGATCAGCCTGGGCCGCGCCTTCCCGGGCCTGGCGAAGGCCCAGAGCATCTCGTCCAGCGTATGGACCTGCGCCCGCCCGCCCTGGCTCGACAGCCCCGCCGGCTTGTTCAGCGCCAGCACCTCGGCGTCCTCGTAGATCACCAGCCCGCGCACGAAGGCGATCTCCGCCTCCGAGAGCTCGATGGGCCGGTCGATGGCGCGCACCTTTCGGGGCGGGCGCGGACTCACCGCCCGCCTCGCTCTTTCCGCATCGCCGCCCAGCGGTCGAGGCGGTCCTTGATGCGGGCCTCGACCCCCTCCCCGCGCGGCTTGTAGAAGACCCGCCGCTCCATCTCCTCGGGGAAGTAGTCCTGGCCGGAGAAGCCTTCCTCGGCGTCGTGGTCGTAGGCGTAGCCCTTGCCGTAGCCGAGGTCCTTCATCATCCGGGTGGGCGCGTTCAGGATGTGCTTGGGCGGCATCAGCGAGCCGGTCTCGCGGGCCGCCGCCTGGGCCGCCTTGAAGGCGGTGTAGACGGCGTTGGACTTGGGCGCGGCCGCTAGATGCACCACCACCTGGGCCAGGGCGATCTCGCCCTCGGGCGAGCCCAGGAAGTCGTAGGTGTCCTTGGCGGCGTTGGCGAGCACCAGCGACATGGGGTCGGCCTCGCCGATGTCCTCGGCCGCCGCCCGGATCAGCCGCCTTGCGATGAACAGCGGGTCCTCGCCGCCGGCCAGCATGCGCGCCAGCCAGTAGAGCGCCGCGTCCGGGTCCGAGCCGCGGATCGACTTATGCAGCGCGCTGACGAGGTTGTAGTGCTCCTCGCGGTCCTTGTCGTAGGCCGGGCTGCGCTTCTGCAGCACCTGGCCCAGCTCCTTGGTGCTCAGCGCCCGGTCCGAGCCGATGTTGAACAGGGTCTCGGCCAGCGTCAGCAGATAGCGGCCGTCGCCGTCCGCCAGGGCGACCAGCGCGCCGCGAGCCTCCGGCTCCAGCGGCAGCGGCCGGTTCTCGAAGGCCTCGGCCTTGGCGAGCAGGCTCTCCAGCGCCGCCTCGTCCAGGCGCTTCAGCACGAACACCTGGCAGCGGGAGAGCAGCGCCCCGTTCAGCTCGAACGAGGGGTTCTCGGTCGTCGCCCCCACCAGGGTGACCACCCCCTCCTCCACGAACGGCAGGAAGCCGTCCTGCTGGGCGCGGTTGAAGCGGTGGATCTCGTCGACGAACAGCAGGGTGGACTGGCCGGCGGCGCGGCGCGCCCGGGCGGCCTCGAAGGCCTTCTTGAGGTCCGCGACGCCGGAGAACACCGCCGACAGCTGCTGGAACTCGTAGCCGGCCGCCTTGGCGAGCAGCCGGGCGATGGTGGTCTTGCCCGTGCCCGGCGGGCCCCAGAGGATCATCGAGGCGAGGCGCCGGGCGTCCGCCATCCGCCGGATCGGCCCCTCCGGCCCCAGCAGGTGGTCCTGGCCCACGACCTCGTCGAGCGTCGTCGGCCGCAGCCGATCGGCGAGCGGGGACGGAGCGTGCGGCGTCAGGCCCGCGGCTTCGAAAAGGTCGGCCATGGGCCCTAAGCTATCAGCCTCAGAGGCGGAAGGAGAGCGTCGCCTCCTGCCCGCCCCGGCGCACCACCACTTCCCAGACCCGCGCGCCGGAGGCGGCGGCGGCGGCCAGGTCGCGGACGCTGCCGATCGGCCGCCCGTTCACCGCCCGGATGAAGTCGCCCGGGCGGATGCCGGTATTGCGGGACAGGCCCCCGCGGATCGCGGTGACCAGCACGCCGGGGCCCGAGAAGGGGTCGACGCCCAGCTCGTCGGCCACGGCCGGCGAGAGGTTGACCACCGTCATCCCGTCGAACGGGTTGCGGCCGGTCAGGGTGCGCTCGTCGCGGGCGGGCGTGGCCGGCGGCGCATCGGCCCTCAGCCGCACCTCGCGCCGGGCGCCGTCGGCGCCGAGGACGCCGAGGGTCAGGGTCTCGCCCGGCCGGCGGGCGCCGATGGCGTAGTTCAGGGCCGCGGGGTCGACCACGGGAGAGCCGTCCACCGAGACCACGACGTCGCCCTGCTCCAGGCCCGCCCGGTCGGCCGGGCCGCCGCTCCACAGGTCGGTGATCAGCGCCCCCTGCGGGGTCGCCAGGCCCAGGGTGCGGGCGATCTCGGCGGTGATCGGCTGGGTCCGCGCCCCCAGCCAGGGGCGCACCACGGCCCGTCCGCCGCCGACGGCGGTCTCCACGACCCGGCGGATCATCACCGCCGGCACCGCGAAGCCGACGCCCGACGAGGTGCCCGAGCGCGAGAGGATGAAGCTGTTGATGCCGATCAGGTCGCCGTCCATGTCGACCAGCGCCCCGCCCGAGTTGCCCGGATTGATCGCCGCGTCGGTCTGGATGTAGGCCGACCCGGCGTCGCCGGTCGGGTCGGCGGTGCGGTTCAGGGCCGAGATGATGCCGTTGGTCACCGTCTGGCCGACCCCGAACGGGTTGCCGATGGCCAGCACCAGGTCGCCCACTTGCGCATCGCCGGTGTCGTCGATGGCCAGCGTCGGCAGCCGCTGGCCCCCGGTGTCGATCTTCAGCACGGCCAGGTCGGTGCGCGGATCGGCCAGCAGGATGCGGGCCGGGAACTCGCGCCGGTCGGCCAGGGCGACGGTGATCTCCTGACCGCCCTGGACGACGTGGTTGTTGGTCACCACCACGCCGTCGGCGCGGACGATGACGCCGGAGCCCAGCGAGCCTTCGATCCGCCCGCGCGGCGCGCCCAGCCCGAACAGCTCCCAGAACGGGTCCGTCTGGCGCACCAGCCGCTTGGCCGAGATGTTGACCACCGCCGGGGCGGCCTTCTGCACGACGGGGGCGAAGCTCGCCTTCAGGGCCGCCGCGCTGGTCGGAACCGAGCGGGTCGGCGCGGCCATGTCGGCCTGGGCGAAGCCAGCGGCCGGCGCGGTCGCGGCGGCGGCGGCGAGAAGCGGGATCAGGACACGTCGCGCGCGCATAAGGTCTCCTAGGATGCCGATCTAGCGGGCGGAACTGTCTCGATATTTCGGGCGCCATGAAGGCGAGCTGAACGAGGCGCGCGCGCTTCGGGCTTCAGCTCCGCTCCGGTCTAGATCGGGTCGTTGCGCCGGCCGCGCAAGTGGCGGCTCAGGCGTCCAGCGTCCGGCGCGTGTGGGCGACATGGAAGCGGCCGCTGACCGACAGCACGATCCAGTCGCCTGGAAGCGCGACGGTCCAGCCGTCGGGCGTCGCCACGCGCACCGTCCCCGGCTCGTCCAGGGCCTGGCCGTCCTCGCCCAGCCACTGCCACAGCTTGCCCCAGCTGCGGGAGTCGTGGGCCGGGGGGACGCGCAACGCGGCGCCATGGTCGAACGCGGGACTGTTACGGGCGGGCTTCATGGCCCGAGTTGAATCGTGCGTCGGTGAAGAGGCTCTTAAAGCCCAGCTCGCCCGCCCCGCCCGTTACTCATACTGGGCGGTGGTCTCGCCGGTGCGCGCGTCGTACTCGATGGCGATGACCGAGATCTCGCACAGGTTCAGGCCGCCCCAGTCGGCCGTCTCGCCGCCTGTGTAGACCACCCGCAGGTCCCAAAGGCAGGCCTCGGTGTCCCGGTCGAAGCGGATCGCGGTGCGCGCGCCGTCGGCCAGCACGTCCTGGCCGAGCACGTCCTCCTCCCAGTCGTCCACCGCCGAGGGCGAGACGTAGACCTCATTGACGACGTGGCCGGTGTTGTTGATCAGCGTGAAGTCCTGATCGCCCGCGAGCGCCGGACCGGCGAGCACGAGCGCGGCCGCCATCGCGGCGGCGAAGTGACGAAGCATTGGAATCCCCCTCCAGCTCGCCGCAGGACTAGCTTGGCCGCAGGCCGCCGTCCATGCGGCGCGTAGGCGGGGTCGCCGAACCGCGTCGTGTTCGCAGGCCTCAGGCCGGCGCCGCCTCGCCCGAGACCTTCTTGTAGGCCTCCCGCGCGGTCAGCCGGGCGACGTAGTCGTCGAAGACCTTCTCGCCCTTCAGGCCCGGTGCGCCGAACATCATCGCCCAGTTGAGCTCGGAGCCGACATAGACGTCGGCGGCGCTGTAGCGCTCGCCCAGCAACCATGGCCCGGGAGTGAGCGCCGTCTTCAGCGCCGTCAGCACGTCCTGGTAGCTGCCGTAGCCGGCCATGCCGGGGTCCGGCGCGGGCCGCTTGGTCGCGGTGTCGAGGATCGCCGGCTCGAAGCAGCTGCCGCCGAAGAACAGCCAGCGGTAGTAGGTCCCCCGCGCCGGATCGCCGATCGGCGGGGCCAGGCCCGCCTGCGGGAAGATGTCCGCCAGGTAGGCGATGATAGCCGGCGTCTCGGTCACCACCGTTCCGCGGTGGACGATGGTCGGCAGCTTGCCCATGGGGTTGAGCTTCAGGAACTCCGGCGCCTTGTGCTCGCCCTTGCTGAAATCGATGGGCACGACCCGGTAATCGGCTCCGCACTCCTCCAGCATGAAGTGGACCATCGCGGCCCGGGACTGCGGATTGTGGTAGAAGACGATCTCTTCGCTCATCCGACTGCCTCCTTGGAAAGCTCCGGCCGCGGCGCCTTGGCGGTCCGCAGCGCGATGACGAACGCCAGCACCATCAGGCCGGCGGCGATGTAGATGGCCAGGCCCGGCGCCTGCAGCACGGCCTCGTTGCGCAGCGACCAGGCGAAGGTCAGGCCGAACAGGATCGGCCCCGCCAGCGCGGCGATGCCGGTCAGGCCCTGGTTGGCGCCCTGCAGCTGGCCCTGCTCGTGCGGGCCCACACGGCGGGTCATCATCCCCTGCAGCCCCGGGATCACCAGCGCCATCAGGGCGGCGAACGGCATGGCGGCGAAATAGGCCCAGGGGGCGGGCGCCCAGCCGTAGATGGCCATGCCGGTCGCGCCGGCGGCGGCGCCCAGCAGCAGCGCTCCGCGCTCGCCCAGCCGCTGAACGGTGGGCCCGACCAGGAAGCTCTGCACCAGCACCCCGAGCACGCCCGAAACCATCATCGAAAGGCCGATCAGGGCCGGCGACCAGCCGTAGCGATGGCCCATGTAGAGGACGAAGATGGCCGGGTAGACCATGTGGGCCAGCTGGTAGAGGAACCAGATGGCGGCCAGGCTCACCAGCTCGTGGTGCGAGCGCAGCAGCCTGAGCGAGCCCAGCGGGTTGGCGCGGCTCCAGTCGAACTTCTTCAGCCGCTTCTCGGGCGGATGCGACTCCGGAAGGATCAGGAGGCCGTAGAGCCAGTTCAGCGACGTCAGCGCCGCCGCGACGTAGAACGGCAGCCGAAGGTCGATGTCGCCCAGCCAGCCGCCGATCGCCGGCCCGCCGACGAAGCCGAAGCTCATCGCCGAGCCGATCCAGCCGAACGCCTTGGCCCGTTCGGCCGGCGGCGTCACGTCGGCGACATAGGCGTTGGCGGTGGGCATGGAGGCGGCGGTCAGGCCGTTGATGAAGCGGCCGATCCACAGCCACATCAGGTTGGGCGCCAGGGCCATCACCAGGAAGTCGATCGCCAGACCGAACAGCGAAACCAGCAGCACCGGCCGGCGGCCCACCCGGTCCGACAGCACCCCCAGGAACGGGGCGAAGAAGAACTGCAGCAGCCCCCAGGTGACGGCGAACACCACGTTCCACTCGGAGGCTGCGGCCGTGTCGCCCCCGGTGAAGCTCTTCACCAGGTTCGGCAGGATCGGGATCATCAGCCCGAACGAGATCGAGTTGATCAGCGCGACGGCGAAGATGAAGCCGAAGGCGGCCCGGCGCGCAGGCGGGGCGGCGGCGGTCTGCTCAGCCATGACGCTCCTCCCTGGCCGCGCGATCCGAATGTCCCACGCGACAGCGGCCCCGGACCAGTCCGAAAACGTGCATCAGGCTCCCTCCCGGCCACTCTGGAACAAAACACGAACTCTAGCAAGCCTCAGGCGACTGCGGTCCTCAAAGACGCGAGCTGAGCGCGCCAATAGTCCCCCAGCCGGGCCAGCAGCACCGCGTCGGGGAAGCGGTGGCGGGCGGCGCTCTCGGCGGGCACCTGATGGTAGCCCCGGTGCTCGACGCTGACCCGCGTCTCCTCGCCGACGGCCTCGAAGCGGACCTCCACCTCGGTGTGCAGGTCGAGGGGGAAGTTGGCCTGGCGCCAGGTGAACTGCAGCCGCCGCGGCGGCTCCCAGGCGGTGATGCGGCCGATCTCGAACACCTTGCCGCCCGCCAGCGTCTCGGTGAGGCGCCCGCCCTCCCCCGGCTCGAAGGCCAGCTCGCCCGGGGCCCGCGGCGTCGTCTGGAACAGCGGGCTCGCCCGCCACCAGGAGCCGATCTCCTCGACGAACACCTGGAAGGCGCGCTCGGGCGTGGCGCGCACCCGCAGGGCCACATAGACCTTGGAGGTCATGCGTCGCCTTCGACGTGCCGCTTGAACGCCAGGAGCTGCTCGCTCCACATCCGCTCGGTCTCCTCGAGCCAGCGTATCAGGTGGACCATGGGCTCGGGCCTCAGGGCGTAGACGCGCACGCGGGCGTCGAACTCGGGGTGGCTCTCCTCCACCAGGCCGCTTTCGCGCAGCGTGCGCAGGTGGCGGCTCATGGCGGGCGGGGCTAGGCCCACTTCCCGCGCCAGCTCGCCGGCCGGCCGGGGCCGTTCGCGCAGCAGCTCGACCACCCGGCGCCGGTGCGGATCAGCCAGGGCCGAGAGCGTCCGGTCGACGGCTGCGGTGTGCGCCTGCGCCATCACGCCGGCCTGTGCCGGGTGCCGGCGCCGTAGGTGATGGCCAGCAGCCGCGTCGGCTCCGGAACCAGCGCCCGATGCCAGACGCCGGCCGGCACGACCAGGGTCGAGCCCGCCCGCATCTCGTGCCGGTCCTGGCGTCCGTCCGGATGCTCGAACAGCATGCTCATCCGCCCCTCGAGCAGCACCAGCACCTCGTCGCCGGCCGGGTGCATCTCCCAGCTCGTCCAATCGGCGTCGCCGGCGTAGACGCCGACGAGGTTCTCCTTCAGCGCGGGATTGGCGTCGATCGTCCGCCAGAAGTCCGCGTCCACCGGGTGGACCGCGACGCCGCCGCGGCCGTCGAGGCTCAGGTAGGTGGTCTCCAGGTCGAAGGCGGGCATCGCTCAGATCCGATCCCGGGTCGTCGTGCCGTAGGTGCGGTCGAACTCCTCGCGGTCGTAGCGCTTCTTGGTCTGGCCGAACGACCAGACATGGCCCTCCGGGTCGCGGGCGACGTAGTTGCGGTCGCCATAGGTCTGGTCGGCCGGCGCCATCAGGATCTCGGCGCCGGCGGCCTTGGCCCGCGCATAGTGGGCGTCCACGTCCTCACGAAGCTGGATGTGCACCGACTGGGTGTTCTTGCCGCCGAGGTCCGCCGGAGAGGCGTGGTTGGGCGACCAGACGCTTCCGACCCCGATGACCCCCTCGTGGTAGCCGAGCTCGGCGTGCACCAGCGTCTCGTCCGGGGCGAGCACGACGATCCGCGGCTCGAAGCCGAAGGCGCTCTCCAGCCACTTGAGCGCGGCGATCGGGTCGCGATAGCAGACGCTGGTCGACACCGGCGGGCGTTCCTGGTCCTCAGCCATGACGCTCAGCTCCTTCCGGTGTTCTGGAACTTCAGGCCGGTGGCCGCCTCCATCTCCTCGAGGGAGACCCGCCGAACCTCCTGGCGGAAGTTCCAGACGTGCCCCTCCGGGTCGAGGGCGCGATAGGTTCGTGCGCCGTAGAACTGGTCCTTCGGCTCCTCGATGATCCGCGCGCCGGCGGCCTTGGCGCGGGCGCAGTGGGCGTCGATGTCGCCGTCGACCTCCACCCACACGAACTGGGTGATGACGTCGCCGATGCTGCTGGGCGACATGGCCCGGGCCGGGACATCGGTCCGGCCGACCGTCCACTCCCCGGCCACGCCGATGTTGGCGCCGCGGTAGGCCATCTCGGCGTGGGCGATGTTCCCGTCCGCGTCGGTGAGCAGCAGGCTGACCTCGAATCCGAAGGCCCGCTCCAGCCACTCGAGCGCCGCCTTGGGATCGCGGTAGAAGGCGGTCGGCGTCAGCGGCGACTTGAACTCGACAGGGGTCGCTGTTTCGGCCATATCGACGCTCCTTTCGTTCTGGCGCAATATTTACCGAATTACGCAAGTATCTGCAAGGCCGGATAACGACGCTCTCCCCCTGCCGTTGTGGGCGGAGACGCTAGTCGCCGGCCGCAGCGCGTAGCGCCACGGCCGCCGGCGCCGTCCCGGGCTCCGGCGTCAGCCCAAGCAGGTCCATCACCAGGCCGTAGACCTCCACGTTGTCGAAGCTCTCCAGACGCCCCGGCCGGATGTCCGGACCGTGGGCGATGAACAGCGCCGCCATCAGCGGGTCGGCCGGATCGTACCCGTGCGCGCCCGAACCGATCGCGCCCGCCCGGCTGCGGCTCATGATCAGCCAGCCCGTTCGGGCCAGGCAGAAGATCGGCGGAACGCGCCGATGGCGCCCATAGGCCAGCGCGGCGGGGATCTCGCCCTTGCGCCAGCAGGTCATGTTCGGATGCGCCGCCAGCAGCGCCCTCTCCGCCTCCGCCTCGCGACCGGGCGTCGGAACGAGGCCGGCGCTCGATCCGGTGGTGACCGCCTCGGCCGCCCCGGCCGGCAGTACATCCTCCAGCCACACGACCCGCTGCGGCGAGATCGGCGCCATGCCGTGGTCGGC
This sequence comes from Phenylobacterium terrae, assembly GCF_042681205.1. NCBI lineage: Bacteria > Pseudomonadati > Pseudomonadota > Alphaproteobacteria > Caulobacterales > Caulobacteraceae > Phenylobacterium > Phenylobacterium terrae. The sequence continues at coordinate 20,313 of NZ_JBHUEY010000006.1, read as the reverse complement.
GACGATCACCAGGTTGGCGTCCACGCCCCGCCCCTTCAGCCCCTCCAGCAAACGGGCGATCGCCGCATCGGTGCTGGCCAGCGACTTGGCCATTAGCGGCGAGTCGGGCCCGACCATGTGACCGGCGGTGTCCACCTCGTCGAAGTAGAGCGTCAGGAACCTCGGCCAGCGGTCCGCCGGCTCGTCCAGCCAGGCCAGCACCTGGTCCACCCGGTCGTTGGCCGACACCTTCTGGTCGAAGGGACGCCAGTAGCTCGGCCGCACGCCCCGGATCGCCGCCTCCGAGCCCGGCCAGAACATCGTGCCCGAGCGCACCCCGCCCCGCTCGGCGCTGACCCAGATCGGAACCCCGCCGTCCCACCAGCGCGCGTCCGTCACCGCCGCCTTGTTCGACATGGCGAACCGCACGCCGGGGATCTGCGGGTCGGTCATGGTGTTGTCGACGATCCCGTGCTGGTCGGGCCTGAGGCCGGTGACCAGCGTGTAGTGGTTGGGGAAGGTGTTGGACGGAAACGACGGCCGCATGACCGCGCTCGCCCCCTCCCCCGCCAACCGCTGCAGCGTCGGCGTGGCCCCCCGCTCCAGGTAGTCGGGCCGGAAGCCGTCGATGGAGATGAGGATGACCGGGGCGCGAGGCTCGCGGGCCGGCGTCGTGGCGCAGGCGGAGAGCAGCAGGGCGAGCGTCAGCGCAAGGAGGCGAGCGAGGGGATTGGCCATGAGCAACCCTAACCCTCCTCTACCTCCCCCGCGAAGCGGCGGGAGGTGGAAGCCGAGCGGAATGAAAAAGCCCCGGAGCTTGGCTCCGGGGCTTTCGATATCTCGTAGAGGCGGCGCGCCTTAGTCCTCGGCGAACACGCGCTCCTGGGTCGGGCCCGAGTCCTGGCCCTTGGCGGCCGGGTCGCGGTCGACGAATTCGATCACCGCCATCGGGGCGTTGTCGCCGTAGCGGTAGCCGGCCTTCAGCACCCGGATGTAGCCGCCGTTGCGGCCGGCGTAGCGCGGACCGATGGTGGCGAACAGCTTGCCGACCTGGTCCACGTCGCGGACGTGGCTGATGGCCTGACGGCGGGCGTGCAGGTCGCCCCTCTTGGCCAGGGTCACCAGCTTCTCGACGAAGGGGCGCAGCTCCTTCGCCTTCGGCAGGGTGGTCACGATCTGCTCGTGCTTGATCAGGCTGGCGGCCATGTTGGCGAACATGGCGGTCCGGTGGGCGGTCGTGCGGCCCAGTTTGCGGTGGGCTTTACCGTGACGCATCTCGTATCTCCTGGGCGGCGTGCCCACTGGACGCCGCCGATCCTTTGGCGGACGTCTGCCTGAACAATCCCGGCGCGCTCCCGGCCGGGTCAACACGAAGCGCTGGAGCCCTCCGCCGCGGTCGCGGCCTCGTCGGGCCCAGGCCGCCGAGGCGGCCCGGAGTCGGCGCGAAACGCCTTACATCTGGTCTTCGAACTTCTTGGCCAGGTCGTCGATGTTCTCGGGCGGCCAGTTGGGCACGTCCATGCCCAGGTGCAGGCCCATCCCGGCGAGGACTTCCTTGATCTCGTTCAGCGACTTGCGCCCGAAGTTCGGGGTGCGGAGCATCTCCGCCTCGGTCTTCTGGATCAGGTCGCCGATGTAGACGATGTTGTCGTTCTTCAGGCAGTTGGCCGAACGGACCGACAGCTCCAGCTCGTCGACCTTCTTCAGCAGCGCCGGGTTGAACGGCAGCTCGGGCTTGGCCTCGCTCTCGACCTTCTTCTTCGGCTCTTCGAAGGTGATGAAGATCTGCAGCTGGTCCTGGAGGATGCGGGCGGCGTAGGCCACCGCGTCGACGGGCGTGACCGCGCCGTTGGTCTCCACCTCCATGATCAGCTTGTCGTAGTCGAGGCTCTGGCCCTGGCGGGTCGGCTCGACGCGGTAGGCGACGCGCTTGACCGGCGAGTAGAGGGCGTCAACGGCGATCAGGCCGATCGGGGCGTCTTCGGGGCGATTCATCTCGGCCGGGACGTAGCCCTTGCCGTTCTGGACCGTGAACTCCATGCGCACCTGGGCGCCCTCGTCGAGCGTGCAGAGCACGTGGTCGGGGTTCAGGATCTCGATGTCGCCGGGGACTTCGATCTGGCCGGCGGTCACCGCGCCCGGGCCGTTGGCCCGCAGGGTCATGCGCTTCGGCCCTTCGGAGTGCATCCGGACGGCCAGTTGCTTGATGTTCAGGACGATGTCGACGACGTCCTCACGCACGCCTTCCAGCGAGGAGAACTCGTGGACCACGCCGTCGATCTGGACGGCGGTCACGGCCGCGCCCTGCAGCGAGGACAGCAGCACGCGGCGCAGGCTGTTGCCCAGCGTCACGCCGAAGCCGCGTTCGAGAGGCTCGGCCACCAGGCGCGCCTTGCGGGAGGCGTCGGCGCCGAGCTCGATCTGCGGCTTCTCGGGACGGATGAGCTCGTTCCAGTTTCTTTCGATCACGGATGGGGGTCCCTTGAAACGCCGTGTCGCCGGACGGCGAGGTTGCTGTCCGGCGTAGGGAAGTGCCGTTAGTTCGTACTCAGACGCGCCGGCGCTTGGGCGGCCGGCAGCCGTTATGCGGAATCGGGGTCACGTCACGAATGGTGGTGATGGTCATCCCGACCGCCTGCAGGGCCCGAAGCGCGCTTTCACGGCCCGAACCGGGACCGGAGACGTTCACTTCCAGCGTCCGCACGCCGTGCTCGGCGGCCTTGCGGCCCGCGTCCTCGGCGGCCATCTGGGCGGCGTAGGGCGTCGATTTGCGCGAACCCTTGAAGCCCATCATGCCGGCGCTGGACCAGGAGATGGTGTTCCCCTGGGCGTCGGTGATGGTGATCATCGTGTTGTTGAACGAGGCGTTCACATGCGCCACGCCCGAGGTGATGTTCTTGCGCTCGCGACGTTTGACGCGCGCCGGTTCCTTGGCCATCGGCTAGGGCTCTCTTTGCTTACTTCTTCTTGCCGGCGATCGGCTTGGCCGGACCCTTGCGGGTGCGGGCGTTCGTATGCGTGCGCTGGCCGCGGACCGGCAGGCCTTTCCGGTGGCGCAGGCCGCGGTAGCAGGCCAGGTCCATCAGCCGCTTGATGTTGACCGCCGTCTCGCGACGCAGGTCGCCTTCGACCGTGTAGTCACGGTCGATAGCCTCACGGATCTGGAGCACCTCCTGATCCGTCAGCTGATTGACGCGCCGGGCATCTTCGATGCCGACCTTGCTGACGATCTCGCGGGCCTTCGCCGCGCCGATGCCATGGATGTACTGAAGCGCGATGATGACGCGCTTGTTCGTGGGAATGTTGACGCCTGCGATGCGGGCCACGCGGGTAATCTCCTGGTCACGCCAAAAGCGCGAACGGCGCCCCGGCCCTTGCAAACCGGGCCGGCACGTCCTTCGCGCCCTTTCGCGGAAGCGCTCCCTTATAGGGATCGAAGCGCCTCAGTCAATGCGGAATGCCCCAAATCGTGACGGCCCGGCCGCTTCGCAAGTCCCGGGCGAACGAGCCGACAAACTTTCGCCTCAATGGGGCAACTTTCGGCCCATTTTGAGGTTTGACGCCCCGGTCTGTACCCAACCTCGAGCTCAGAAGGAGTGTCGGCATGGCGTCAGTTCCCACACGTTACGTCTTCTACGGCGGCGTCGAAGGCGTCCACCAACTCAGCGGCGGCGATCTCAGCGGCGCTGAGTACGGAGCGGCGGCGTTCGGATTTACCGAGGGCGCCCCGATCACCGGCGAGCTCGTCTTCTCAGGCGCGGCCTACGAGACGCTGAGCAACAGCTATCCCCAACCGCCGCTGACCGCGACGGAGATTCCCCTCGAAGAAGGCGGGCTCTCGCTTTTCCTGCAGATGCCGCGGATGGGCCCGCCCCTGTTCGGGCTGACCGAAGACAATCTGTTCGTCCATACCGATCCGGAGAACACGTCGTTCCTGATCGCGCTGCCGAACAACCTGCGCGACCCGTTGGCGCAGCTCCACTTCTGGCTTTACCAGAACGAGGACGGCGCCGGCATCACTGTCGGCGACCGCTACATCCGCTTCGATGACGACGACAACGCCATGGCCGAGGCCTACGGCGTCTGGATGCCCGAGAACGTGAAGGTCGACGTCCAGGTCGGCGGAGCCGGCGCCGACAACCTCAAGGGCGGCGAGGACTGGAACTTCCTCTACGGCCTCGGCGGCGACGACAAGCTGACCGTCCGCAACGGCGAGGACGGCTGGGCCTGGGGCGGGACCGGCAACGACACCATCAAGGGGGCCGACGACGCCGACCACCTGTTCGGCGGATGGGGGAACGACAAGATCGACGGCGGAGAAGGCCAGGACCTGATCAAGGGCGGCCTCGGCAACGACACCATCAACGCCGGCCGTGACGACGATATCGTCATCGCCGGGGCCGGCGACGACATCGTCACCGGGGGCGACGGCGGCGACCTGCTGGAAGGCAACGGCGGACGCGACACCCTGAACGGCGGGATCGGAGAGGACTTCATCGCCGGCGGCGACGGGAACGACAGCATCGAGGGCGGCGGCGGCGACGACGTCATCTTCGGCGGCCGCGGCGACGACACCCTGCGCGGCGGCGGCGGGGCCGACGATTTCCACCTGCAGGACTTCGACGGGAACGACCGGATCCTGAATTTCCAGCGCGGCCAGGACCAGGTCTACATCACGGTCTCGGATCCGCTGGACTTCCAGAGCCTGATGGCCACCGCGGTCTACGCCGGCGGGAACACCACCCTCACCTACTTCCAGGGGGCGACCATCACCTTCGTGGGCATCGCGCCCGGGCAGCTCAGCGCGGGCGACTTCGTGATCTCGTGACCTTCGCCGTCATCCCGGACGGCGCGCACTGCCGATCCGGGACCCAGGCGCTGCCCTCGCCCAACCGCGTTCGTCATGGCCGGCTTCAAGCCGGCCACCATTCGGAAGCGGTGGGTGACAGGTAGCGCCTGGCCGACGCAACCAGTCGCCGGCGCACATCGGTGACGGGTTGGGCAAAGCCCTACCTGTCACCCTGCCCCGCCTTCGGCTCAGCTGACCGCGGCGCCCAGCGCCTTGTCGATCTGGGCCGCGACCTCCTCGACGGACGCCATGCCGTCGACCTCCACCAGCTTGCCCTGGTCCCGGTAGTAGGGCAGCAGCGGCGCGGTCTGGGAGTTGTAGGCGTCGAGGCGGACCTTGAAGCTCTCGGGGTTGTCGTCCGGGCGGCCGCTCTCGGCGAACCGGCCTGCGATGCGCTTCATCAGCTCCGCATCGTCCACCTTCAGCCGGATGACCAGGTCGATCTGCTTGCCGCGGCCGGCCAGCATGGCGTCCAGCGCCTGGGCCTGGGCCACGGTGCGGGGAAAGCCGTCGAAGATGGCCCCGGCGGCGGCTTCCGTCTCCGGCAGCCGCTCCTCGATCAGGGCGACGACGATTTCGTCGCTGACCAGCTCGCCGCGCTGGAGGATGCCCTCCACCTTCTGGCCGAGCTCGGACTTCGAGGCGATCGCCGCGCGCAGCATGTCGCCGGTGGAGAGCTGGACCATGCCGCGGCCGTCGACCAGCCGCTTGGCCTGCGTTCCCTTGCCCGCCGCCGGCGGGCCAAAGAGGATCAAGTTCATCTGAAGGACCCCTCCCCCGGCCGGACCCTCCTCGGCCCGGCGCTTACGCTTCTTAGGTTCGGCGCGAGCCGCGCAGCTTGGACCGTTTGATGAGGCCCTCGTACTGGTGCGCCAAAAGGTGCGACTGGATCTGGGTGACGGTGTCCATCGTCACGCTGACCACGATCAGGATCGACGTCCCGCCCAGGTAGAAGGGCACGTTGTAGAAGCTGATCAGCGCCTCGGGCAGCAGGCAGACGGCCGTGATGTAGGCCGCGCCGATCACCGTCAGGCGGGTGAGCACGAAGTCCAGGTACTCGGCCGTCCGCTTGCCGGGGCGGATGCCCGGCAGGAAGCCGCCGTACTTGCGAAGGTTCTCCGCCGTGTCCTCCGGATTGAACACGACCGAGGTGTAGAAGAAGCAGAAGAAGACGATCAGGGCGCCGTAGAAGACCATGAACAGCGGCTGGCCGTGGGACAGCTGGGCCACCACGGTGGGCAGCCACTGGGCCCAGCTCGGCAGGTCGGCGGTGGCCAGGAAGCCCATCACCGTCGTCGGCAGCAGCAGCAGGCTGGAGGCGAAGATCGGCGGGATGACGCCCGCGGTGTTGATCTTCAGCGGCAGGAACGAGGTCTCGCCGCCGAACATCCGGTTCCCCTGCTGGCGCTTGGGGTACTGGACCAGCAGCCGGCGCTGCGAGCGTTCCATGAACACGATGGCCACGACGACGCCCACCGCGATGGCGGCGATCAGCAGCACCGCAATCGTCGGGATGCCGCCGGTGGCGCCCAGGTTGAACAGCCGCAGGATGCCGCCGGGCAGGCCGGCGACGATGCCGGCGAAGATGATCAGGCTGACGCCGTTGCCGACGCCGCGGCTCGTCACCTGCTCGCCCAGCCACATCAGGAACATGGTCCCGCCGGTCAGGGTGACGACCGTCGAGATGATGAAGAAAGGCCCCGAGCTGGTGACCAGGCCCGGTTGCGAGGCCAGCGCCGTGGCGATCCCGAACGACTGGAAAATGGCCAGGATGACCGTCAGGTAGCGGGTGTACTGGTTGAGCGTCTTGCGCCCCGCCTCGCCGCCTTCCTTCCTGAGCTTCTCCCAGGGCGGATAGATGGTGCCCAGCAGCTGGACGATGATCGACGCCGAGATGTAGGGCATCACGTTCAGGGCGAAGATGGCCATCCGCTCGACGGCGCCGCCCGAGAACATGTTGAACATGCCCAGGATGCCCTGGCTCTGGCCTTCGAAGGCCTGGGCGAAGGCGGCCGGGTCGATGCCCGGGATCGGGATGAAGGTGCCGATCCGATAGACGATCAGCGCCCCCAGGGTGAACCAGATGCGCTTGTGAAGCTCGGTCGCCTTGGCGAAGGCGCCGATGTTCATGTTGGCTGCGAGCTGTTCGGCGGCCGAAGCCATTTAGATCCCCACGACTGGTGCGTGCTCACACATAGGCGCCGCTCTGGCGTTCGTCACCCCGGCCGTAGCATCGGCCGTCGCCGGGACCCAGGGTCTTGTGCGCGACACGGGGTCCCGGCGAGCGGGATGGCGCAGAGCGATCAGCCTTCCTGAGCGGCCGGCTCCGGACGGGTCACGGTCAGCTGGCCGCCGGCGGCCTCCACGGCCCGGCGGGCCGAGGCGGAGGCGGAATAGACGGTCAGGTTCAGCTTGGACTTCAGCTCGCCCTTGCCGAGCAGCTTCACGCCGTCCTTGGCCCGGCGCAGCACGCCGGCCTTGACCAGGGCCTCGGCGTCGATCGGCGCCTTGGCGTCGAGCTTGCCGGCGGCGATCGCCTGCTCGATGCGCCACAGGTTCACCTCGGCGAAGTCCTTGGCGAACGGGTTGTTGAAGCCGCGCTTGGGCATGCGCATGTGCAGCGGCATCTGGCCGCCCTCGAACCCGGCGATGGCGACGCCGGTCCGGGACTTCTGGCCCTTCACGCCGCGGCCGGAGGTCTTGCCCTTGCCCGAGCCCGGGCCGCGGCCGACGCGCATGCGGCCCTTGGTGGAGCCCTCACGCGGGGCCAGTTCGTTCAGCTTGGTCATCTCGCCTCTCCTTGGAGATCTGTCGCCGGGACCGACGGCCCCGACTCGGCTTTGAAAGGATCCTCCCCCACAGGGGGAGGGGGACCGCGAAGCGGTGGAGGGGGTTCGGGCCCACCGGGTCGGTGGATGAAGCCCCCCTCACCCGGCTTCGCCGGGAGCTCCCCCTAGGGGGGGAGCATCAGGCCTAGTCGATCACTTCGACCATGTGCCGGACCTTGGCGATCATCCCGCGCACCGCGGGAGTGTCTTCCAGGGTCGAGACACGGCCGACGCGGTTCAGGCCCAGGCCGACCAGGGTGGCGCGCTGGTCACTCTTGCGGCGGATCGGGCTGCCGGTCTGACGGACTTTGATCTGAGCCATCGAAGCTTATCCTTCGGCGTCGGCGGCGGCCGCGGTCCCGGAGGCCGCGTCGGACCGGCGGCCGACCACGTCAGCCACCTTCTTGCCGCGCTTGGCGGCGACCTGGCGGGGCGAAGACTGGGCCTTCAGCGCCTCGAAGGTCGCGCGCACCATGTTGTAGGGGTTGGACGAGCCGATCGACTTGCCCACGACGTCCTGCACGCCCAGCGTTTCGAGCACGGCGCGCATCGGGCCGCCGGCGATCACGCCGGTGCCGGGGGCGGCGGCGCGGACCATCACCTTGCCCGCGCCCCAACGGCCGGCGCCGTCGTGGTGCAGGGTGCGGCTCTCGCGCAGCGGCACGCGGATCATCGACTTCTTGGCTTCCTCGGTCGCCTTGCGGATGGCTTCCGGCACTTCACGCGCCTTGCCATGGCCGAAGCCGACGCGGCCCTTCTGGTCGCCCACCACCATCAGGGCGGCGAACGAGAAGCGCCGGCCGCCCTTCACGGTCGCCGCGACGCGGTTGATGTGAACCAGCTTCTCGACGATGTCGGAATCGGCGCGGTCGTCCTGCTGGGGACCGCCCCGCCGATCGCGACGATCGCGGCCGCCGCCTTGTTCGCTTCCACGAGCCATCTTGGGTTCCTCAGAAATTCAGGCCGGCTTCGCGCGCGGCGTCGGCCAGGGCCTTGACCCGGCCGTGATAGAGATAGCCGCCACGGTCGAAGACGACGTCCTTGACGCCCTTCTCGATGGCGCGCTGGGCGACCAGGGCGCCGACCTTGGCGGCGGCGTCCTTGTCCGAACCCTTCTTCTGCTCGCCTTCGAGCGAGGAAGCGGCCGCGACGGTCACGCCGCGCTCATCGTCGATGATCTGGGCGTAGATGTTCTTGGACGAGCGGAACACCGACAGGCGCAGACGGCCGTTCGCCAGCTTGCGCAGGCGGGTCCGGTTGCGCTGAGCGCGCCGCTGGGTGGAATCACGAGCAGAGAGCGACATGGCCTACTTCTTCTTGCCTTCCTTGCGGCGGACCTTCTCGCCGGCGTAGCGCACGCCCTTGCCCTTGTAGGGCTCCGGCGGACGGATACGGCGGATCTGGGCGGCGATCTCGCCGACCGCCTGCTTGTCGATCCCGCTGATCTTGATCTCGGTCTGCTTGGGCGTGGCGAAGGTGATCCCCGCCGGCGGCTTGATGTCTACCTCGTGCGAGAAACCGAGCTGCATGGAGAGCGCGTTGCCCTTCATCGCGGCCCGGTAGCCGACGCCGACCAGCTCGAGCGAACGCTCGTAGCCGGTGGTGACGCCCACGACCATGTTGTTCACCAGGGTGCGCGAGAGGCCCCACATGGCTTGCGCCCGGGTGGTCTCGTTGCGCTTGGCCAGGGTGAGCTCCGAGCCTTCCAGGCGCGGCTCGATCTCTTCGGCGAGCGTCCAGGCGAGCTGGCCCTTGGGCCCCTTCACCGTGACGGTCTGGCCGTCGATGGTGACCGTCACCCCAGAGGGGATGGCCACCGGCTTCTTTCCGATCCGCGACATCTTAGTAGACCCGGCAGAGAACTTCGCCGCCGACGTTGGCTTCGCGGGCGGCGGTGTCGGACATGACGCCCTTGGGCGTCGACAGGATCGAGATCCCGAGGCCGTTCTTCACCGGCTTCAGGTCGCTGATCGACGAATAGACCCGGCGGCCCGGCTTCGACACGCGGCTGATCTCGACGATCACCGGCTGGTTGTCGAAGTACTTCAGCTCGATCTCGAATTCCGGGAACGCGCCCGGCTTCTCGACGAGGTGGTAGCCGCGGATGTAGCCCTCCTCCAGCAGCACGTCGAGGACCCGGGCCCGCATCTTCGAAGCGGGGGTGGAGACCTTGGCGCGGCCACGGGTGGCGGCGTTCTTGATGCGGGCGATCATGTCGCCGATGGGGTCGTTGACCATGAGACCCTCCCTACCAGCTCGACTTGACGAGGCCGGGGATCTGGCCGTGGGACCCGAGGTCCCGCAGCGTGATCCGGCTCATCTTGAGCTTGCGGTAATAGGCGCGCGGCCGGCCGGTGACTTCACACCGGTTGCGGATGCGGTTCGGAGCCGAGTTGCGGGGCAGCTCGGCCAGCTTCAGGCGGGCTTCGAAACGGTCCTCGAGCGGCAGGCTCTCGTCGTTGGCGATCGCCTTCAGCGACGCGCGCTTGGCGGCGTACTGCTTGGCGAGCTTCTTGACCATCTCGTTGCGGTTGACGGCGCTCTTCTTGGCCATTGCTTGTCCTCTCCCGCCCTTACGCGTTGAACGGGAACTGGAATTCCTTGAGGAGCGCGCGCGCTTCCTCGTCGGTCTTCGCGGTGGTGGTGACGACGATGTCCATGCCCCAGATCTGGTCGATCTGGTCGTAGTTGATCTCCGGGAACACGATGTGCTCCTTCAGACCCATGGCGTAGTTGCCGCGGCCGTCGAACGAGGTCGGCTTCAGGCCCCGGAAGTCCTTCACCCGCGGCAGGGCGATGGTGATCAGCCGGTCGAGGAACTCGTACATGCGGTCTTTGCGAAGCGTGACCTTCGCGCCGATGGCCATGCCCTCGCGCAGCTTGAAGTTGGCGACCGACTTGCGGGCCTTGGTCGCCACCGGCTTCTGGCCGGCGATGCGCGCCAGGTCAGCCAGCGCCGACTGGATCTTCTTGGAGTCCGCGACGGCCTCGCCCACCCCCATGTTGATGACGATCTTGTCCAACTTGGGGATCTGCATCTCGTTGGTGTAGCCGAACTGCTCCTTCATCCGCGCGCGGATCCGCTCGCGGTATTCGGACTTCAGCCGGGGCTCGTAAGCTTGCTCAGCCATTGATCACCTCGCCGGTCGTCTTGGCGAAACGCACCTTCTTGCCGCCCTCCTCGCGGAAGCCGACGCGGGTCGGCTTGCCCTTGGAATCGGCGACGGCGACGTTCGAGACGTGCAGCGGCGCTTCCTTGTTCTTGATCCCGCCCTGGGGATCGCCTTGCGACGGACGCGTGTGGCGCTGGACCATGTTGAGGCCCTCGACCAGCACGCGCTGCTCTTTCGGGAACACCTTCAGGACAGAGCCGGTCTTGCCCTTGTCCTTGCCGGTGAGGACGACCACCCGGTCGCCCTTCTTGATCTTCGCGGCCATCTCTACAGAACCTCAGGCGCCAGAGAGATGATCTTCATGTGGTTCTTGGCGCGCAGTTCGCGGGGAACCGGGCCGAAGATCCGCGTGCCGATCGGCTCGCTCTGCTTGTTGACGATGACGGCCGCGTTCTTATCGAAGCGGATCAGCGAGCCGTCCTTGCGCTTGATGGGCGAGGAGGTGCGCACGACGATCGCCTGCAGCACGTCACCCTTCTTCACGCGGCCGCGCGGGATGGCTTCCTTCACCGACACGACGATCTTGTCGCCGACGCCGGCGTAGCGCCGCTTGGCCCCGCCCAGCACCTTGATGCACATCACCCGGCGCGCGCCGGAGTTGTCAGCCACATCGAGGTTGGTCTGCATCTGGATCATGAGACGTCCCCTCCTTAGGCTTCCTGGGCGCCGCCCTTAGGCAGCACTTCCCAGGTCTTGAGCTTCGAGCGCGGCGCGCACTCAACGATGCGGGCCAGCTCGCCGGTCTTGTAGGCGTTGGCCTCGTCGTGCGCGTGGTACTTCTTGGACCGGCGCACGGTCTTCTTCAGCAGCGGGTGCAGGAAGGTCCGCTCGACCTTCACAACCACGGTCTTGTCGCCCTTGTCGGAGACGACAACGCCTTCGAGAATTCGCTTGGGCATCCGTCAGGTCTCCTTAGGCCGTCGCCTGCTTGGTGCGCAGGACGGTCTTGATCCGGGCGATGTCCTTGCGGACCTCGTCGAACCGGTGGGTCTTCTCGACCTGGCCCGTCGCCTGTTGGAAGCGCAGGTTGAACTGCTCCTTCTTCAGGTTCACGAGGGCCTCGGTCAGCTGGTCGGGCGTCATGCCCCGGACTTCGTCGATCTTCATCACGCGTGCTCCGTCGCCGCAGCGTCGATGCGGGTCACGATGCGGGTCTTCACCGGCAGCTTGGCCGCGCCCAGGCGCAGCGCCTCGCGGGCGACCTCGTCGGACACGCCGTCGATTTCGAACATGATGCGGCCCGGGGCGACGCGGGCGGCCCAGTACTCGACCGAGCCCTTGCCCTTGCCCATCCGCACTTCCGCCGGCTTGTCGGTCACCGGCACGTCCGGGAAGATCCGGATCCACACCCGGCCCTGACGCTTCATCTGGCGGGTGATGGCCCGGCGGGCGGCCTCGATCTGGCGGGCGGTGATCCGCTCAGGCTCGACGGACTTCAGCCCGTAGGAGCCGAAGTTCAGCGTCGCGCCGCCCTTCGTCATCCCGTGGATGCGGCCCTTGAACTGCTTGCGGTACTTGGTCTTCTTCGGCTGAAGCATGGCTCGTTACCTTACGCCTCGGCGTTCTGACGCCGGTCGCGGCGCGGGCCGCGATCGGGACGGTCGCCGCGCTCGCGGCCGCCGCCCTCACCTGCCGGACCGGACTCGCCGGCCAGCCGCTTGTCCTGGGCCATCGGGTCGTGCTCGAGCACTTCGCCCTTGAAGACCCACACCTTCACGCCGATGACGCCGTAGGTCGTCTTGGCCTCGGTGAAGCCGTAGTCGACGTCGGCGCGCAGGGTGTGCAGCGGCACGCGGCCTTCGCGATACCACTCCATCCGCGCGATCTCGGCGCCGCCCAGACGGCCGGAAACGTTGATCCGCACGCCCTTGGCGCCCAGGCGCATGGCGCTCTGCATGGCGCGCTTCATGGCCCGGCGGAAGGCGACCCGGCGCTCGAGCTGCTGGGCGATGTTCTCGGCCACCAGCTGGGCGTCGGTCTCCGGCTTGCGGATCTCGACGATGTTCAGGTGCACTTCGCCGTCGGTCAGGACCGACAGGTCGCGGCGCAGCTTGTCGATGTCCGCACCCTTCTTGCCGATGATCACGCCAGGGCGCGCGGCATAGATGGTGATGCGGCACTTCTTGTGCGGACGCTCGATGATGATCCGCGACACGCCGGCCTGGTAGAGGCGCTTCTTCAGCTCGCGGCGGACCTTGATGTCCTCGTGCAGCAGCCGCCCGTAGTCCTGGCCGTCGGCGAACCAGCGGCTGTCCCAGGTGCGGTTGACGCCGAGGCGCAGACCGATCGGATTGACTTTCTGACCCATCAGGCGGCCTCACCCAGCTCGCGGACCACGATCGTGATCTCGCTGAACGGCTTCTCGATGCGGGACGCGCGGCCGCGGGCTCTCGCCGCGAAACGCTTCATCACCAGGTTCTTGCCCACGAAAGCCTCGGCCACGACCAGGGAGTCGATGTCGAGGTTGTGGTTGTTCTCGGCGTTGGAGATCGCCGAGTAGAGCGCCTTGCGCACATCGCGGGCGATGCGCTTGTGGCTGAACTCCAGCTCGTTGAGGGCGCGCTGCACCTTCAGGCCGCGGATCGAGGCGGCCACCAGGTTGAGCTTGCGCGGGCTGGTGCGCAGGGTGCGCACCTTGGCCATCGCTTCGGCCTGACCGATCCGGCGTTGGGTCTTGGGCTTCGACATCGGGCTACTTCCTCTTGGCCTTCTTGTCGGCCGCGTGGCCGGGGAAGTACCGGGTCGGGGCGAACTCGCCGAGCTTCATGCCGACCATGTCTTCGCTGATCAGCACGGGCACATGCTTGTGGCCGTTGTGGACGCCGAAGGTCAGGCCCACGAACTGGGGCATGATGGTCGAGCGGCGCGACCAGGTCTTGATCACGTCCTTGCGGCCCGAAGCCTGAGCGGTTTCGGCCTTCTTGAGCAGGTAGCCGTCGACGAACGGACCTTTCCAGACAGAGCGCGTCATTAGCGGGACTTCCTGGCGTGGCGCGAACGCAGGATGAACTTCTGCGTCGCCTTGTTGGTGCGGGTCTTGCGGCCCTTGGTGGGCTTGCCCCAGGGGGTGACCGGGTGACGGCCGCCCGAGGTGCGGCCTTCACCGCCGCCATGCGGGTGGTCGATCGGGTTCATGGCCACGCCGCGGACGTGCGGGCGGCGGCCCTTGTGGCGCGAGCGGCCGGCCTTGCCCAGGACCTCGTTCATGTGGTCCGGGTTCGACACCGCGCCGACCGTGGCCATGCAGCCGTCCGGCACCATGCGCAGCTCGCCCGAGTTCAGGCGGATCTGGGCGTAGCCGGCGTCGCGGCCGACCAGCTGGGCGTAGCCGCCGGCGGCGCGGGCGATCTGGCCGCCCTTCATCGGCTTCATCTCCACGTTGTGGATGATGGTGCCGATCGGCATGGAGCGCAGCGGCATGGCGTTGCCGGGCTTCACGTCGGTCTTCTCGGCGGCCAGGATCTGGTCGCCGGCCCGCAGGCGCTGCGGGGCCAAGATGTAGGCCAGCTCGCCGTCCTGGTACTTCACCAGGGCGATGAAGGCCGAACGGTTGGGGTCGTACTCCAGGCGCTCGACCGTCGCGGGGACGTCGAACTTGCGGCGCTTGAAGTCGATGACGCGGTAGAGGCGCTTGGCGCCGCCGCCGCGGAAGCGGACGGCCACGCGGCCGTTGCCGCCCCGCCCGCCCGACTTGGTCAGGCCCTCGACGAGGGACTTTTCCGGCTTGCCCTTGTGGAGCTCGCGCTTGTCGACCAGGACCAGCTGACGACGGCCGGGCGAGGTCGGATTGAAGGTCTTCAAGGCCATCGAACTAGAGCCCCGTGGTGATGTCGATCGACTGGCCTTCGGCCAGCGTCACGATGGCTTTCTTGACGTCCGAACGACGCCCGATACGGCCGCGGAAGCGCTTGGTCTTGCCCTTCACGTTGAGGGTGTTGACCTTGGTCACATTGACCTTGAACAGCGCTTCGACCGCGGCGGCGATCTCGTCCTTGGACGCATCCTCGGCGACCCGGAAGACGACCTTGTTCTGCTCCGAGAGCAGGGTCGCCTTTTCGGTGATCACCGGCGAGAGGATGGTGTCGTAGTGGCGGGCGGTGGGCTCGGCCATCACGCGGCCTCCTTCGAAGCGAACCGCGCCTGGATGGCTTCCACCGCGTCCTTGGTCAGGACCAGCGTCTGCCGGCGCAGGACGTCATAGACGTTCAGGCCGGCGCTCGGCAGGACGTCCACGTTGGGGATGTTGCGGGCCGCCAGCTGGAAGTTGGTGTCCAGTTGGGCGCCGCCGATCACCAGGGCGTTGGTCAGCCCCAGCTTGCCGAAGCTTTCGCGCAGCGCGGCGGTCTTGGCTTCCGGCAGCACGGCCTGGTCCAGCACGACCAGCGAACCGGCCTTGGCCTTCGAGGACAGCGCGTGCTTCAGGGCCAGGGCGCGGACCTTCTTGGGCAGGTCGAACGCATGGCTGCGCACGACCGGGCCGTGGGCCTTGGCGCCGCCGACGAACTGGGCCGCCCGGCGCGAGCCGTGGCGGGCGCCGCCGGTGCCCTTCTGGCGGTACATCTTCTTGCCCGTACGAGAGACCTCGTTGCGGACCTGGATCTTGTGCGTGCCGGCGCGGCGCTTGGCCAGCTGCCAGGTGACGCAGCGCTGCAGGATGTCGCCGCGGATCTCTTCGATGCCGAAGATGTCGTCGGGCAGGTCGATCGAGCCGCCCTTGCCGCCGTCGAGTTTGATGACGTCGAGTTTCATTGCTGCTCTTCGCCTCCGGCCGCGGGCGCCTCGGGGGCGGCTTCGGTCACCGCCGGCTCTTCAGCAGCGGCTTGTTGTTGCGCAGCGCCGCCGGCCTTGCGGAACGCGCCCGGCTTGGGAGCGTCGGCCGGCAGGGCGGCCTTCACGGCGTCGCGGATCTTGACGTAGGAGCCCTCGGAGCCGGGGACGGCGCCCTTCACCAGGATGAGGTTGCGCTCGGGATCGACGCGCCAGACGGTGAGGTTGAGGGTGGTGACGGTTTCCTGGCCGAGGTGGCCGGCCATCTTCTTGTTCTTGAACACCTTGCCAGGGTCCTGCCGCTGGCCGGTGGAGCCGTGGGAACGGTGAGAGACCGAGACGCCGTGGGTGGCGCGAAGGCCGCCGAAGTTCCAGCGCTTGATGGCGCCGGCGAAGCCCTTACCCACCGTGGTGCCGGTGACGTCGATCTTCTGACCCGGCACGAAGTGGTCGGCGGTAAGCTCCGCGCCCACGTCGATGAGGTTGTCCTCGGACACCCGGAACTCGGCCAGGGTCCGCTTGGGCTCCACTTCCGCCTTGGCGAAGTGGCCGCGCATGGCCTTGGAGGTGTTCTTGGCCTTCTTGGCGCCCGCGCCGAGCTGGAGGGCCACATAGCCGTCCTTGTCAGCGGTGCGCTGGCCGACGACCTGGCAGCCGTCGAGCGACAGCACGGTCACGGGCACGTGGACGCCGGCTTCGTCGAAGAAGCGCGCCATGCCCAGTTTCTTGGCGATCACGCCGGTACGCATCGACGGGTCCCCTTAGAGCTTGATCTCGACGTCCACGCCGGCGGACAGGTCGAGCTTCATCAGAGCGTCGACGGTCTGCGGGGTGGGATCGACGATGTCGAGCACGCGCTTGTGCGTGCGGATTTCGAACTGCTCGCGCGACTTCTTGTCGATGTGCGGCGAACGGTTGACGGTGAATTTTTCGATCCGCGTCGGCAGGGGGATCGGCCCCCGGACGGTCGCGCCAGTGCGCTTGGCCGTGTTCACGATCTCGCGGGTGGAATGGTCCAGCACGCGGTGATCGAAGGCCTTGAGCCTGATGCGGATGTTCTGACGATCCATATCGCTCTTTCGTTTCCCTACAGACGGCGGTCCGCCCGCGTGATCTTGACCATTTCAAAGACCGGCCCGAACGCCTTGTGAGCGCCCGATACGCGAAGTCCGCACAAACGACTTGAGCCCGCGCGATGTGCGAGGGCCCACCCCGAAACGCTAGCTTTTATACTCTAGTCTCAGGTCGTTCCGCGAACCGCGTCTGCGCCGTCGGGCGCACAGCCGGTCCAACAGGAGGCGCGTCATTACCCTCTGACTCGGCCGCCGTCAAGCGGGGCTCAACCTCCTCCCCCCGACCCGAAGGGCGAGGAAGGAGGATTGAGGAGAGGGGCGACGCCGATGTCTCCGCTCCACCGGATGGTCGCGCCATTCGCGCGCCCAGCCGCGCCGGGCCATTGGCCTTCCGCGGAGCTCGCGGCGAGGCCGCTCCACCCCTCTCCTTAATCCTCTCCCCTCGGGCTTCGCCTCGGGGGAGAGGAAGTCACCGCCCGACGATCACGTCGCCGGAGCCCATCACCGTCTTGGTCACCTGGCCGCGCACCGCCCGGGCCCGGACGTCGCCCGAGCCCATCACCTTGGCCGAGAGGCTCGCCGCATCGCCGCCGAAGTCCACGTCGCCGGAGCCGGCGATGGTCACGTCCATGGCGCTCGCCTGGCCGCTCAGCACCTTCACGTCGCCCGAGCCGGCCACCTGCACGGTCATCGGGCCGGTGACCCGCTCGACCAGCACATCGCCGCTGCCGGCGACCTTGATCGCCAGCCGCCCGTCGATCGCCCGGGTGACGATGTCCCCGGAGCCGGCGACCTGCAGGTCCGCCTCCCCCGCCGCCCCGGCCCGGGTGTCGCCCGAGCCCACCTGGCGGATCGACATCCGGCCCGCGACGTTGGCCAGCAGCCAGTCGCCGCAACCGGCGTTGGAGAGGTCCACGCTGGCCGCCCGCCCGACCTCGCCGAACACCGCCCCGTCGGCGGCGACCTCAACTTGGCGCGGCGTGCGGATCAGGATCTGCGGCATGTCGGCGTAGGCGACCTCGCCGACCCCGCGCACGTGCACGCGGGTGCGTCCGCCCCGGCTGGAGCAGTTCATGATGCGGCGCGACAGGCCGCCGTCGACCACCACCCGGTCGCCGGCCTGGCGCACCTCCAGGGGCAGCCGGCCGTTGCGGGTCAGCACCTCGACGACCACGTCGGCCCGCGACTCCGGCGAGACCACCACCCGCGCGACCGCGTCCCGGATCTCCACCGAAGCGGCCTGGGCGCCCGTCGCGGCGGCCGTGGCCGCCAAGGCGGCGAAGCTGACGATGAGGCGGCGCATGGGCTGTGTCTCCGACCTGGATGTCCAGCTGAAGCTATCCGACCCCCTGCCCCGCCACAGCTTAATTCGAGGTCATGACGCCGGGGTCATCTATGGGGCCACCGCCCCGGCGAGCCGGAACATCGCCCCGATGAAGGCCATGACCAATGCGATGAAGATCCAGCGTGCGATGTTCGAGCCGCTGTCGTCGGAGCCGTCTGCACGGACGAACCGGCCGCCCTTGGTCGTCAGTGGGACCATCACTCCGGCGTACTCGATGGCCGCCTCTCTCAGGGCGAAATAGCGCTCGGCCTCCTCCGCGGGGATCACCGGGCGGGTGATCTCGACGCTGCGGGTCAGCCGCGCGGCCATCGCTGGCCCGTCGAGCACCTCCAGGCGCGAGCGCGCGACGAGGCCCTCCATCTCGAAGACGCGGTCCCAGGTCTCGAACGGCATCTCGCGCGGCAGGACGATGTCGGTGATGCACGAGTGCTTGCGCGGAGGGCCCAGATGCACCGGCCAGCGCCGGGCGGCCGTGCGGGCGGGCGCCAGCACGGTGGCGAACAGGTCGTCCGGCGTCAGGAATCGCAGCGTCTCCCCGCCGTCCCGCACCTCGAACGGCCGGTCGAGCCGGTAGCGTTCACGGGTGCGCAGCTCGTTGTTGGCCAGGTCGTCCTCGGCCTCCAGCGGCGCCGCCTCCTGGGCCTCGCCGAACATCCTCCGGTAATAGCCGAGGAAGTCGCGGCTCAGGGCCGCGCGGCCGCCGCTCACCCGCCGGCGCATCTCGTCGGCGCGCCAGCTCCGGTAGGTGGTCTCGATTCTCAGGTCCGCCGGGTCGCCCGGACCGGCGCCGATGGTGAAGACCTCCTGCATCTCGACGACCTTCCGCACGGGCTCCTCGCCCATGGCCTCGAGCTCGGCGGCGGGGACGAGGGGCAGCGCCCAGCCGAAGCGCGGCTGGTGCAGCACCTCCAGCCGGCCGCCCTGCGGGAACCGGGTCGGGTCGAGCCAGTAGACGCGCCCGCCCAGCTTCAGCCGCACGAGGCAGTGGTCGAAGGCGGTCGCCGAGGGCGGCTCGTCGGCGAGGGCCTGGCCGCGCCAGGTGTTCACCAGAGCCGGGTCGGCCTCCAGGCCCAGGCGGCGCAGCATCGCCACGAGCAGCCGGGAGGCGTCCTTGCAGTCGCCGGTCCGGCGCGCCCAGATCTGGCTGACGGGACGCGGCGCATAGCCCCCCTCGCCGATGGAGACGGACTGGTAGCGCAGGCCCGACTGCACGAGCCGCAGCGCGGCGACCGCCTGGTCGGCTGGGTCCGGATGCTCGGCCGCCAACCTGTCGATTTCGGCGGCCAGGTCCTCGGGCGGCGGCTCGTCGGTCCCGTAGGCGCCGCGGAACAGGTCGGCCGCCTCGGACCAGCTCTGTACGTCCGACAGCAGCACGGTGTCGAAACGGCGGATCCAGGGCGGGACGTCCGGCTCCCAGGGCGCGGGCCCGGTGTCGCGGCTGCGCCAGACCCGTTCCACGAGGCCGTCTTCGAGCCGCCGCTCCTCGACCGGGGGCGGGGCGTTGAACGTCTTCCAGGTGATCGGCCGCGCCGGCGAGGCGAGCAGGCGCACGCGCGTCTCGCCGACCCAGCAGGACCAGTTGAAGCTGAACTCGGCGCCGAACCGGCCGCGCAGCGTGGGATGGCCGCCCTCGATGCTGTAGGCGGTGTCCACGATGTCGCCGACCCGCACGTCGGGCACGACGTAATGGGCGGTCAGCCGGCCGTCGTAGACCGCCCGCTCCAGGTTCGGCTCGCGCCGGAAGACCTCCAGCCCCGCCGTCGGGTCCACCTCGCGGACGACGCCGTCGCGGATCACCCGCACATGGTGGATCCGGAGCCGTTCGAACCCCGGATCGAAACTGACGTCGAGCTGCGCCGCCTCGTGCAGCCCGTCGGGGCTCACCACCTGCGAGACGCGGCGGAAGTACTGGCAGAGCTCCGGATCTAGGCGGAACTGGGCGTCGGCGAACAGATGCCAGCGGCCCTCGTGGGCGTCGTGCTCGGCGGGCCGGCCCCGCGGAACGAAGGCCGGGGCGTCGATCCAATCCGGCGCAGGGCCGTACGCGACCTGCTGCGGGGCGGTCCCCGTCCCTGCTCTCTCGTCGTACACCGGCGCCCCCTCCGCCCGCATGGAAGCACGGCGCCCGGGATCGCGGCGAGGAAAATCCCGCGCCGGCTCGCCCCCACTCCCCCTGCGAAGCGGCGGGAGGCCGGGACGAAGAAAAAGGCCGCCGGATCGCTCCGGCGGCCCTTCCAGCTCTCAGCTGACGCTGTGGGCTATTCGATGATCTTCGAGACGACGCCCGCGCCGACCGTGC